>NZ_QXFL01000028.1 GCF_003584125.1 Aurantiacibacter zhengii | reverse complement strand
CCGCGGCTGTCGTTCTTCTGGGGCATCGGCATGAACTTCTTCATGGAGATCGCCAAGATGCGCGCAGGCCGCGTGCTGTGGCACGACGTGATGGACGAGCTTGGGGCCAAGAACCCCAAGTCGAAGATGCTGCGCACCCACTGCCAGACCTCGGGCGTGTCATTGCAGGAGCAGGACCCCTACAACAACGTGATCCGCACCACGCTGGAAGCGCTGGCCGCGGTGCTGGGGGGCACGCAGTCGCTGCACACCAATGCGCTGGACGAGGCGCTGGCGCTGCCGACCGACTTCTCCGCTCGCATTGCAAGGAACACGCAGCTGGTGATCGAGGAGGAAAGCGGGGTGACCAATGTCGCCGATCCGCTGGGCGGTTCCTACTATATCGAGAGCCTGACGAACGAGCTGGTGGAGAAGGCCCGCGCGCTGATCGAGGAAGTCGATGCGCTGGGGGGCATGACCGCAGCGGTTGCCAGCGGCATGCCCAAGGCGCGGATCGAGGAGGCCGCGGCGCGCAAGCAGGCGAGCGTCGACAAGGGCGAGGCGGTGATCGTGGGGGTGAACAAGTACCGCCTCGACGAGGAAGCGCATATCGACACGCTGGATATCGACAACCACAAGGTACGCGCCAGCCAGATCGCGCGGATCGAGGCGGTGCGCCGGGGCCGCGACGAGGAGCAGGTGAAGGTGGCGCTGGCCAACCTCACGCGCGGGGCGCGGGTGGACCGGGCCGCGAACGAGGCGCGCTTGCAGGAAGGCCGCGACGAGAAGGGCGTGCCGCTGCCGCCCTCGCAGCTGGAGAAGCTGGCGGCCGACAACGAGACGAACCTGCTGGCTCTCGCCGTTGAAGCGGCGCGCGCCGATGCGACGCTGGGCGAGATCTCGATGGCGATGGAGACAGCCTTCGGCCGCTACGACACGGTGCCGACGCCGGTGAAGGGCGTATATGCCAGCGCCTACGAAGGCGATGCGCGCTATGCCCAGGTGACAGAAGGGGTAGAGGCCGTAGCCCGCCGCCTGGATCACAAGCCCCGCGTGCTGGTCGCCAAGATGGGCCAGGACGGGCACGACCGCGGCGCGAACGTGATCGCATCGGCCTTTGCCGACATGGGGTTCGAGGTCATCAGCGGCCCGCTGTTCCAGACGCCCGAGGAGACCGCCAGGATGGCGCTGGAATGCGAGGTGGACGCGGTAGGCGCATCGTCGCTGGCAGCAGGCCACAAGACGCTGATCCCCGAACTGATCGGCCATCTGCGCGATGCGGATCGCGGCGATATCAAGGTGGTGGCAGGCGGCGTGATCCCGCCGCAGGACTACGACTTCCTGAAGAAGGCCGGCGTGCAAGGGATCTACGGCCCTGGCACCAACGTGGTGGAAGCCGCCGCGGACCTGCTGCGCCTCTTGGGCCACAACATGCCGCCGGCGGGTGAGGAACTGGAGACGACACGATAATGTTCACGAAAATCCTCATCGCCAACCGGGGCGAGATCGCGTGCCGGGTCATCAAGACCGCGCGGCGCATGGGTATCGCCACGGTCGCGGTCTACTCCGATGCCGATGCTCGCGCGCCCTTCGTGCGACAAGCGGACGAGGCCGTCCATATCGGTCCGCCGCCTGCCAGCGAGAGCTACCTGCTGGCCGACAGGATCATCGCCGCCTGCAAGCAGACAGGCGCCGAGGCCGTGCATCCGGGCTATGGCTTCCTGTCGGAGCGCGCCAGCTTCGTCGAGGCGCTGGAGGCGGAAGGCATCGCCTTCATCGGTCCGCCCGCCAGTGCGATCGCGGCGATGGGCGACAAGATCGAGAGCAAGAAGCTGGCCAAGGCAGCGGGCGTGAACACCGTGCCTGGCTCCGAGGATGCCATCGACACCACCGAGGAGGCAGTGAAGGTCTCGAACGCAATCGGCTACCCGGTGATGATGAAGGCGAGCGCGGGCGGCGGCGGCAAGGGCATGCGGCTTGCGTGGAACGACACCGACGTGGAGGAAGGGTTCGAGGCGACCAAGCGCGAGGGGCTCAACTCCTTCGGCGATGACCGCGTGTTCATCGAGAAGTTCATCGAGGACCCGCGCCATA
>NZ_QXFL01000027.1 GCF_003584125.1 Aurantiacibacter zhengii | reverse complement strand
TATGGCGCGGGTCCTCGATGAACTTCTCGATGAACACGCGGTCATCGCCGAAGGAGTTGAGCCCCTCGCGCTTGGTCGCCTCGAACCCTTCCTCCACGTCGGTGTCGTTCCACGCAAGCCGCATGCCCTTGCCGCCGCCGCCCGCGCTCGCCTTCATCATCACCGGGTAGCCGATTGCGTTCGAGACCTTCACTGCCTCCTCGGTGGTGTCGATGGCATCCTCGGAGCCAGGCACGGTGTTCACGCCCGCTGCCTTGGCCAGCTTCTTGCTCTCGATCTTGTCGCCCATCGCCGCGATCGCACTGGCGGGCGGACCGATGAAGGCGATGCCTTCCGCCTCCAGCGCCTCGACGAAGCTGGCGCGCTCCGACAGGAAGCCATAGCCCGGATGCACGGCCTCGGCGCCTGTCTGCTTGCAGGCGGCGATGATCCTGTCGGCCAGCAGGTAGCTCTCGCTGGCAGGCGGCGGACCGATATGGACGGCCTCGTCCGCTTGTCGCACGAAGGGCGCGCGAGCATCGGCATCGGAGTAGACCGCGACCGTGGCGATACCCATGCGCCGCGCGGTCTTGATGACCCGGCACGCGATCTCGCCCCGGTTGGCGATGAGGATTTTCGTGAACATTATCGTGTCGTCTCCAGTTCCTCACCCGCCGGCGGCATGTTGTGGCCCAAGAGGCGCAGCAGGTCCGCGGCGGCTTCCACCACGTTGGTGCCAGGGCCGTAGATCCCTTGCACGCCGGCCTTCTTCAGGAAGTCGTAGTCCTGCGGCGGGATCACGCCGCCTGCCACCACCTTGATATCGCCGCGATCCGCATCGCGCAGATGGCCGATCAGTTCGGGGATCAGCGTCTTGTGGCCTGCTGCCAGCGACGATGCGCCTACCGCGTCCACCTCGCATTCCAGCGCCATCCTGGCGGTCTCCTCGGGCGTCTGGAACAGCGGGCCGCTGATGACCTCGAACCCCATGTCGGCAAAGGCCGATGCGATCACGTTCGCGCCGCGGTCGTGCCCGTCCTGGCCCATCTTGGCGACCAGCACGCGGGGCTTGTGATCCAGGCGGCGGGCCACGGCCTCCACCCCTTCTGTCACCTGGGCATAGCGCGCATCGTTTTCGTAGGCGCTGGCATACACGCCCTTCACCGGGGTCGGCACCGTGTCGTAGCGGCCGAAGGCTGTCTCCATCGCCATCGAGATCTCGCCCAGCGTCGCATCGGCGCGCGCCGCTTCAACGGCGAGAGCCAGCAGGTTCGTCTCGTTGTCGGCCGCCAGCTTCTCCAGCTGCGAGGGCGGCAGCGGCACGCCCTTCTCGTCGCGGCCTTCCTGCAAGCGCGCCTCGTTCGCAGCCCGGTCCACCCGCGCCCCGCGCGTGAGGTTGGCCAGTGCCACCTTCACCTGCTCCTCGTCGCGGCCCCGGCGTACCGCCTCGATCCGCGCGATCTGGCTGGCGCGCACCTTGTGGTTGTCGATATCCAGCGTGTCGATATGCGCTTCCTCGTCGAGGCGGTACTTGTTCACCCCCACGATCACCGCCTCGCCCTTGTCGACGCTCGCCTGCTTGCGCGCCGCGGCCTCCTCGATCCGCGCCTTGGGCATGCCGCTGGCAACCGCTGCGGTCATGCCCCCCAGCGCATCGACTTCCTCGATCAGCGCGCGGGCCTTCTCCACCAGCTCGTTCGTCAGGCTCTCGATATAGTAGGAACCGCCCAGCGGATCGGCGACATTGGTCACCCCGCTTTCCTCCTCGATCACCAGCTGCGTGTTCCTTGCAATGCGGGCGGAGAAGTCGGTCGGCAGCGCCAGCGCCTCGTCCAGCGCATTGGTGTGCAGCGACTGCGTGCCCCCCAGCACCGCGGCCAGCGCTTCCAGCGTGGTGCGGATCACGTTGTTGTAGGGGTCCTGCTCCTGCAATGACACGCCCGAGGTCTGGCAGTGGGTGCGCAGCATCTTCGACTTGGGGTTCTTGGCCCCAAGCTCGTCCATCACGTCGTGCCACAGCACGCGGCCTGCGCGCATCTTGGCGATCTCCATGAAGAAGTTCATGCCGATGCCCCAGAAGAACGACAGCCGCGG
>NZ_QXFL01000026.1 GCF_003584125.1 Aurantiacibacter zhengii | reverse complement strand
ACTCCAGTTCGAGGATGACGGCGTCGACCATCAGGGTTTCGCCTTCTGCGGTGTTGATGGAGGCGACGGTGCCTGCTTTTTCGGCGCGCAGGATGTTTTCCATCTTCATGGCCTCGACGGTAGCGAGCGGCTGGCCGGCCTCGACCTTGTCGCCCTCGCCCACGTGCAGCTTCACCAGCAGGCCGGGCATGGGGCACAGCAGCATCTTGCTGGTATCGGGCGGCTGCTTCTCGATCATGTGACCGGCGTGGCCTGCCAGGCGGGCGGGAAGCACGCGCGCTGTGTAGGTGCGGCCGTGGGTGTTGATCTGCCAGTTGGGGCGCTGGCGGGTTACGGTGAGGCCGAGCGTAGGGCCGTCGGGCTGCGTGGCGGTGGCGGTGCGCTGGCCGGGGGCCCAGTCGCAGGTGACCTCCACCGTGTGCCCGTCGACGATGGCATGGCCCTCGCCCAGTGTGACCGTGTGGTCCTGCCCATCGACCCGCACGATCCATGCGGGGCTGACCGGCTGCGGGCCATCGAGCTGCCCGCTGATCTGCCGCTGGCGCGCCTGGTGGGTAAACTCGATCCCGGCAGCGATGGCAGCGATCACGCGGGTGCGCTCCTCGCTGGTGGCCGCCCCTTCGAAGCCTTCGGGATATTCCTCGGCAATGAACCCTGTGGTGAGCTCGCCTGCGCGGAACCGCGGGTGCTGCATCAGCGCGGAGAGGAAGTCGACGTTGTGCCCCAGCCCTTCCAGTTCCACCGCGTCCAGCGCCGCGATCTGCAGGTCGGCGGCCTCCTCGCGCGTTGTGCCCCAGGTCACCAGCTTGGCGATCATGGGATCGTAGAAGATCGACACCTCGCCGCCTTCCTGCACGCCCGAGTCGAACCGCACGCCCCCGCCGTTTTCCTGGGCAACACCGCGAAGGTCGCCCGCCCACGGCTCGACGGGAGTCGAGTAGCGCACCAGCCTGCCCGTGCTGGGCAGGAAGCCGCGATAGGGGTCCTCGGCATAGATGCGGTTCTCGATCGCCCAGCCATCGATGCCGATATCGTCCTGGCTCATCGGCAGCTTCTCGCCGGCAGCCACGCGGATCATGTATTCGACAAGGTCGATGCCGGTGATCGCCTCTGTCACCGGATGCTCCACCTGCAGGCGAGTGTTCATCTCGAGGAAGTAGAAGCTCTCCCCTGTCGGGTCCGCACCGCTGACGATCAGTTCCACCGTGCCTGCCGAGTGGTAGCCCACGGCCTTGCTCAATGCGACGGCCTGCTCGCCCATTTTCCTGCGCATCTCGGGCGTGACGAAGGGGCTCGGCGCTTCCTCCACCACCTTCTGGTGGCGGCGCTGGATCGAGCACTCGCGCTCGTTCAGGTAGAGCACCGTGCCGTGCTTGTCGCCCAGCACCTGGATCTCGATATGGCGCGGGTCCTCGATGAACTTCTCGATGAACACGCGGTCATCGCCGAAGGAGTTGAGCCCCTCGCGCTTGGTCGCCTCGAACCCTTCCTCCACGTCGGTGTCGTTCCACGCAAGCCGCATGCCCTTGCCGCCGCCGCCCGCGCTCGCCTTCATCATCACCGGGTAGCCGATTGCGTTCGAGACCTTCACTGCCTCCTCGGTGGTGTCGATGGCATCCTCGGAGCCAGGCACGGTGTTCACGCCCGCTGCCTTGGCCAGCTTCTTGCTCTCGATCTTGTCGCCCATCGCCGCGATCGCACTGGCGGGCGGACCGATGAAGGCGATGCCTTCCGCCTCCAGCGCCTCGACGAAGCTGGCGCGCTCCGACAGGAAGCCATAGCCCGGATGCACGGCCTCGGCGCCTGTCTGCTTGCAGGCGGCGATGATCCTGTCGGCCAGCAGGTAGCTCTCGCTGGCAGGCGGCGGACCGATATGGACGGCCTCGTCCGCTTGTCGCACGAAGGGCGCGCGAGCATCGGCATCGGAGTAGACCGCGACCGTGGCGATACCCATGCGCCGCGCGGTCTTGATGACCCGGCACGCGATCTCGCCCCGGTTGGCGATGAGGATTTTCGTGAACATTATCGTGTCGTCTCCAGTTCCTCACCCGCCGGCGGCATGTTGTGGCCCAAGAGGCGCAGCAGGTCCGCGGCGGCTTCCACCACGTTGGTGCCAGGGCCGTAGATCCCTTGCACGCCGGCCTTCTTCAGGAAGTCGTAGTCCTGCGGCGGGATCACGCCGCCTGCCACCACCTTGATATCGCCGCGATCCGCATCGCGCAGATGGCCGATCAGTTCGGGGATCAGCGTCTTGTGGCCTGCTGCCAGCGACGATGCGCCTACCGCGTCCACCTCGCATTCCAGCGCCATCCTGGCGGTCTCCTCGGGCGTCTGGAACAGCGGGCCGCTGATGACCTCGAACCCCATGTCGGCAAAGGCCGATGCGA
>NZ_QXFL01000025.1 GCF_003584125.1 Aurantiacibacter zhengii | reverse complement strand
ACCTACGTCGAGCACGACTGCGTCGATTTCGGCATGCAGGACCAGAAGATACCGGGCGACGGTGTCGTGACCGGCAGCGGCACGATCAACGGGCGGCTGGTCTATGTCTTCAGCCAGGATTTCACCGTGTTCGGCGGCTCTCTCAGCAAGCGTCACGCGGAGAAGATCTGCAAGGTGATGGACAATGCCATGAAGGTCGGCGCGCCGGTGATCGGGCTCAATGACAGCGGCGGGGCGCGCATCCAGGAAGGCGTGGCCAGCCTTGGCGGCTATGCCGAGGTGTTCCAGAAGAACGTGCTGGCATCGGGCGTCATCCCGCAGCTCAGCCTGATCATGGGGCCGTGCGCGGGCGGGGCGGTGTACTCACCGGCCATGACAGACTTCATCTTCATGGTGAAGGACAGCTCCTACATGTTCGTGACCGGGCCCGAGGTGGTGAAGACCGTCACCAACGAGGAAGTCACGCAGGAAGACCTCGGCGGCGCGGTGGTGCACACGACCAAGACGAGCGTTGCCGACCTTGCTCTCGAGAACGATATCGAGGCGCTGCTGGCCGCGCGCGAACTGATCGGCTTCGTGCCGGAGAGCAACCGCGACCCGCTGCCGCACCTGCCGACCGACGATCCGTGGGACCGGCGCGAGGACAGCCTCGACACGCTGATCCCCGCCAGTTCCAACATGCCCTACGACATGCACGAACTGATCCGTAAGGTTGTCGACGACGGCAACTTCTTCGAGATCCAGCCAAAGCACGGCGCGAACATCATCACAGGCTTTGGCCGGATCGAGGGCAAGCCCGTGGGCTTCGTCGCCAACCAGCCGATGGTGCTCGCCGGCGTGCTCGACATCGACGCCAGCCGCAAGGCGGCGCGCTTCGTGCGCTTCTGCGATGCGTTCAGCATCCCGATCGTCACCTTCGTGGACGTGCCCGGCTTCCTTCCCGGCACGAGCCAGGAACACAATGGCATCATCAAGCACGGCGCGAAGCTGCTGTTCGCCTATGCCGAGGCGACCGTGCCCAAGATCACCGTGATCACCCGCAAGGCCTATGGCGGGGCCTACGACGTGATGGCATCGAAGCACCTGCGGGGCGACCTCAACTACGCGTGGCCCACGGCAGAGATCGCCGTGATGGGGGCCAAAGGGGCGGTCGAGATCATCTTCCGCCAGGACCGCGACAACCCGGACAAGATCGCCGAGAAGACGAAGGAATACGAAGACCGCTTCGCCAACCCCTTCGTGGCGGCATCGCGCGGCTACATCGACGAGGTGATCTACCCCCACTCCACCCGCCGCCGCATCGCCCTGGGCCTGCGCAAGCTGGCCGGAAAGAAACTCGAAAACCCGTGGAAGAAACACGATAACCTGCCGCTATGACCGACATGACCGAAAAACCGACCAAGGCCGACTGGCATTCGTGCGCTGACAGGGAAGTGAAGGGGCGTGATCTGACCTGGCACACGCCGGAGGGGATTGCGGTGCAGCCGCTGTATGCGGCGGGGGATGCAGAGGGGCTGGATCCGGGTTTTCCGGGGTTCGCGCCGTTCACGCGCGGGCCTTATGCGAGCATGTATACAGGCCGTGCCTGGACGATCCGGCAGTATGCGGGGTTCTCGACGGCGGAGGAGAGCAATGCCTTCTATCGCCGCAACCTGGCGGCTGGGCAGAAGGGGCTGTCTGTCGCCTTCGACCTGGCGACGCACCGGGGCTATGACAGCGACCATCCGCGCGTCGTTGGAGACGTGGGCAAGGCCGGCGTTGCCATCGATACCGTGCGCGACATGGAGATCCTGTTCGACCAGATCCCGCTGGACGAGATGAGCGTCTCCATGACGATGAACGGGGCGGTGATCCCGGTGCTGGCGTTCTACATCGTGGCGGCAGAGCGTTCGGGCGTTGCGCAGGAGAAGCTTTCCGGCACGATCCAGAACGACATCCTGAAGGAGTTCATGGTCCGCAACACCTACATCTATCCGCCCGAGCCATCGATGCGGATCGTGTCGGACATCATCGCCTATACCTCTGCCAACATGCCGCGCTTCAACTCGATCTCGATCAGCGGCTATCACATGCACGAGGCAGGGGCCACGGCGGTGCAGGAGCTGGCCTTCACCATTGCCGACGGCAAGGAATACGTGAAGCGGGCGATGGCAACGGGCCTCGACATCGATGCCTTTGCGCCGCGGCTGTCGTTCTTCTGGGGCATCGGCATGAACTTCTTCATGGAGATCGCCAAGATGCGCGCAGGCCGCGTGCTGTGGCACGACGTGATGGACGAGCTTGGGGCCAAGAACCCCAAGTCGAAGATGCTGCGCACCCACTGCCAGACCTCGGGCGTGTCATTGCAGGAGCAGGACCCCTACAACAACGTGATCCGCACCACGCTGGAAGCGCTGGCCGCGGTGCTGGGGGGCACGCAGTCGCTGCACACCAATGCGCTGGACGAGGCGCTGGCGCTGCCGACCGACTTCTCCGC
>NZ_QXFL01000024.1 GCF_003584125.1 Aurantiacibacter zhengii | reverse complement strand
TCGATGGGGCGCAAGGTCATCCACGCGCTGGGCGGGGGCGACCAGCACGGCAAGACGGTGGCGGTGCTGGGCCTGACGTTCAAGGCCAACACCGACGACATGCGCGACAGCCCGGCGATCAGCGTTGTGCAGGCGCTGCAGGATGCAGGCATCAACGTGAAGGCCTACGATCCCGAGGGGATGGAGCAGGCGAGGAAGGTGATCGACAAGGTCACCTACTGCGATGGCCCCTACGAGGCCATGGACGGTGCCGATGCAGCGGTGATCGTGACCGAGTGGGACGCGTTCCGCGCGCTCGACCTCGAGCGGGTGAAAGGCCTCCTCAAGCAACCGGTGCTGGTGGACCTCAGGAACCTCTACACCCGCGAGGACGTCGAACGCCACGGGTTCGCATATACCGCCGTGGGACGGTGAGGCGCATATCGGCCAGATAGCTGTAACGCCCAACACTTGTCGATTGCTGTCGCGATGCGGCAGAAATCGAATAGCCCGAGTTTCTCAGTTGTTCGGGCTGCGCGTATTCGCAACTGCAAAAAAATAGGATGAAAGTTACGTCGCGATGGGCTAAGTAACTATGCCTAGGGAACGCGACGAAACTTTATTTGCGTCAGGGGCAGTCATGGACTTGCTAGAATCGGAGCGTAGCGTCGAGCCGGGAATTCTTCCAACGGAAGCTCCCGACTCACCGCCAGCATCGCGACGTCTGCCAGTGGCACCCCTCAACGGGCTTACCAATTCTCTGGAGCACAAGCGCCTCCAGTATTACCTTCTCATGATGGTAGCTGACATTGCGTTGCTGCTGGCCTCCTATGTCATTGCTACGATAGCGTATCATCAAGGTGTGCCCATCGGCCCTGAGATGAAATCGGGTCTGGCGACCGCCTATCTCATGCTTCCGACGTACCTAACCATCGCGCTTCATAACGGGTCCTATTCGCTCAACTCGCTGACCCAGCCGAACCACTCGATGTTGAAGATGACGACGGCAATGCTGGTTTCGGCGGCGTTGCTGAATTTCTTTGCCTTTTTTGCCAAGGTGAACGCCGAATTCTCGCGTGTGATCTTCACCACCGGCATGTTCGGGGCAATCCTGCTCATGGCGATGTTCCGGATCGCGCTGTCACGATGGATAGTCCGGCAGTGCGGGCCGAATCCGAAGAACCAGCTTGTCATCTATGATGGGGGGCCGCGCTTCACCCTGCCCTATGCTTACCACGTGGATGCCGAGGAGCACGGGCTGAACCCTGACTTCAACGATCCTGCCGCGCTGGACCGCTTGGCAAAATACCTGTGCAACATGGATGAAATCGTCGTGAGCTGTACCATCGACGATCGGCTACGATGGGCGGAATTCCTGAAAGGGTCCGGTAGGCATGGCGAGATCGTGTCGGAGTTCACCCGAGAGATCGGTGCCCTCGGCGTCATTCATCACGATTCGGCCAATGTCAGTTCGTTGCTGGTATCGACCGGGCGCCTGGGCATGCGCTCGCGCGTGCTGAAGCGACTGTTCGACATCTCGACCTCGCTTGCCGCGCTGATCCTGCTTGCCCCGGTGATGCTGGTGGTGGCGCTGGCTATCAAGCTGCACGACGGCGGGCCGGTCTTTTTTCACCAGCGCCGGATGGGCCGGGGAAACCAGTTCTTCGAAATCTACAAGTTTCGCTCGATGGGGGAAGCCGATGCCAACGGCGATCGGTCCGCGTCGAAGGATGACGATCGGATAACGCCCATCGGACGGTTCATCCGCCGGACCAGCATCGACGAGCTTCCGCAGCTCATCAATGTCCTCAAGGGCGACATGAGCCATCGATTATGGACTACCCATTGCGCAATCAGACTATTCTCTGTGTTGCAGCTTTTTTCGTACTCATGCTGGCAGATCGCAAGGACGCACAGTAATGAGGGGAAGGTTCATCGTCCCATTTGTCGCCTTGGTGGTGGGAGCGTTGGTATCGGTTGTGCAACTGGACCAGCAATCGAGGCTGTCCCCCTTCTACGCAGCATTCGTGCCCGATTCGATAAGCGGTAATGCGGCTCGTGAACGCAGCAAACTTGCGTTGCAAATGGCGGATACGGAGGTGGCCGTGGAAGAGGCCCAGACGCAGGTCGGCTTGCGGCCCATGCCTGCCGAATCGCTGACGGTCCTTGCCCTCGCATCCCTTCAGGCAGGCGATGCGGAAACCGCCCGCAAAGGTCTGGAGGCGGCTAGTCAGCGTGGCTGGCGCGAACCCATTTCACAGCTCGCAAGTGCGCAAAGCGCCCTCGAGCAAGGGGCATACCCAGTCGCCTCCCAGCGGATCGTCGCTCTTCTTTCAACCGGCAACCTTCGCGAACCTGCCTTAGGAATGTTAGCCGAGCTAATCACGATCCCTCGAGGCAGGGAAATTATGGCAGCCCGCATAGCCGGCCCCGGACGCTGGCAGGTTAGTACGATAACACAGGCCCAAAAATTCGTGGATCCAAACGACTGGGCGGCAACATTGGCGCTCGCATCACGCAAGGGAGCAACGCTTCCGTGCGCTCCGTTGCAACTTCTGCAAACGCGCACTGAACGAGAAGGTGAGGCAGAATCGGCTGAAGTTCTCACCTTTGTGGTCGAACGGTCCTGCTAAAGTCGAGAGCCACTCTCAACCCGACAGCTAGTCGCCGTCCGGCACCGCGAAAGTTCCCGATACGCGGCCAGGTTGTCCGCTGCCCGACTGTGCGCCTGCACCGTCTACGCTGGAGAGGCCGGAATTGAGATCGATCACCAGGCGGCCGCCGTCCAGCGTATCGCTGCCGCGGCGCAGGGCGACGTTCCCCGACAAGACGATGACCCGCCGGTTGAAATCGTAGACGGCGGCATTGCCGCTGGCGCGCTCATTGCCGCGCGTAACCGTCACACCGCCAGTCGCATCGATGCGCTGGATTCGCAGACTGCCGGCATCGCTATAGGCTACCGTCGTCCGCGCCGCGGTCAGTTGCAGGTCGCCCTGCCGGATCTGGACATCGCCAGACAGGACAACCCGGTTCTGCCGATCCTGCAACTCGATGCGATCGGCAGCATAGTTGACCGGCTGGTTTGAATTGAAACCGGCAATCGTCTGCGCCCCGGCAACCGAACCGAACGACAGCGCCGCGATCCCGCCGGCGATGAGACCGCCAGCCAGGCCGCGCACGACAAGGTGGCGAAGCGCAGGACGCGAGGATGGGGTTTCGGTATTCATGCTGTCAGGCTCCATCATCACATTTCCTCGGGCAGTCGCAAGCGGCCGGGCACCATGCGCAACCTGGCGTTACCGTTGAGGGAGAAAGTACGCTCTTCCATGTCCGCGCGCATGGCATCGGCCGAGAAGGCACCGGCCGGGATCGCGCCGCTTACCTGCCCATCGCCAGTCAGGGTGCGGGAGGGGAGGTCGATCGTCACGTTGCGAGCGATGAAATTGTAACCATCGGCAGCGTCGAACCGGACCGTGCCGGGAATGCGCACCTGCTCATCGTCGATATCATAGACGCCGCGCGGGGCGGTAAGGACAGCCGGACCTTCGGCCAGCGCGAGCCGCGCTGTCATATCCTGCATCTCCACAAGTGGTATGGAATTACTGCGCTGTACCGCCTCGCCGGCGACCAGGCTGAACGGACGCGCCCTGTTGTCCTGACCGCGGTACATCGCGTTGTCGACGCGGAGCCGGTCGTCCGCGATGGCGACCTTGTTGCGGTCGAGCAGGAAGCTGATCTCCCCGCGCGGCGACAGCGGGGTAATCAGCATCATCGCCGCGACCACGCCCACCAGGGCAGGAAGCCCCACGGCCAGCACGCGCACGATCCGATCCAGCGAACCTCCCGGTGTCGCGAACTGCTGGCGCCTGTTGCGCATCCTGTCTGCGGCTCTGGTCATGCCATGCTCTAACGCCCGAGATCATTACTCGTGGCTGAAAATATCCT
>NZ_QXFL01000023.1 GCF_003584125.1 Aurantiacibacter zhengii | reverse complement strand
AGCTGGACACCCGCAATAACCTCTCGCTTTGACGGTCTGACTGTGATTCAGTTGGCGCATTGGAGGGAGAGTTTCGATGCAGCCACGCAGCCTGTTTTCGCTGGCGGAGCACCTGGACCGATTGAGCAAGGACGGCGATCCGCTCGAGGTTCTGGCGCAAACGGTGGAGTTCGAACGCTTCCGGCCGCTTTTGACCCGCGGGCTTGGCTACAGCGACGGAGCAAAGGGCGGACGGCCAGCCTTTGATCCGGTCGCGATGTTCAAGGTCCTGGTGGTCCAGGCGCAGCATAATCTGTCAGATGCGCGCATGGAGTTCATGATCCGTGACCGGCTATCGTGGATGCGCTTCTTCGGCTTTGATCTGGGCGGCTCGATGCCCGATGAGAACACCATCCGTCATTATCGCAATCGGCTCACCGAGAGCGGCGCGCTCGACGCGTTGATGCATGCATTCGAGCAGCAACTGCGCGAGGCCGGGTATCTGGCCATGGGTGGGCAGATCGTCGATGCAAGCCTGGTTCCTGCGCCCAAGCAGCGCAATACGCAGGAAGAAAAGGCCGCCATCAAAGCGGGTAAGTCGGCAAAGCAGATCTGGCGCGGCAAGCCGGGCAAGGCGCACCAGAAGGATGTCGATGCGCGCTGGACGATCAAGATCGGGGGCAAGATCCGCTATCGCCCTGATGGCACGCCGCTGCCGCAGATCGCGACCCCAGTGTTCGGCTACAAGTCGCATATCAGCATCGATCGGCGCTTTGGGTTCATCCGAAAGGCGGCGGTGACCTCGGCTGCAGACAGCGACGGGCGCCAGCTGCGCCGGGTGATCGACACAAGCAACACCGCTGGTGATGTCTGGGCCGATAGCGCCTACCGCAGTCAGAAGAACGAGGCCTGGCTGACGCGCAACATGCTCAAAAGCCGCATCCATCGCAGAAAGCCCAAGGGCAAGCCCATGCCCGAGCGCACGGCGCGCGCCAATGCTGCAAAGTCAGCCGTGCGGGCCAGGGTCGAGCATGTCTTTGCGCACCAGAAAAACCGCTACGGGCTCTTCATCCGCACGATCGGCCTCGCCAGGGCGCAAGCCAAACTGACGCTGGCCAACCTGGTCTACAACTTCGACCGCTTAACCCGTCCTATTCATGAGGCTACCGCTTCGTGTTGTTCGGACGGCGATGTGGCGGTGCCTGATTGATCAAGGCGCACGCCTCCACCGGCGTTTTTCACCGCGGCAGGAGCAATGGGCTTTTCGAGGTTGATGGACTGGGGCTCAGGGGTTCGGCGGCACCGCCGCTCTTGCTATGTGGGCGCTGGTCGCAGACTGGTGGTGATGGCCTTGAACACACCGGCATCCGGGCAAGCCGAAGCGAAGGCGACGCGGATACGCGTGGCGGTTTCGATGACGCGGGCAGCGACCTTGAGCAGGCGCAGGCGCAGCGTGGCGAACTCGGCGGTGGCGAGTGCGGTGGCTCTTGGGATTTCCTGCTGGATTCGCCACAGGAGCCAGTATGCGGCGGTGTGCAGGATGAGGCGCATCTGGTTGGCGCCCGCCGAGCGGCACGAGGTGCGATCGCTGGCGAGCTGGCTCTTGTGGCGCTTGATCAGGTTCTCGGCCTGACCGCGGGCGCAGTACAGCGTGTCGTAGATGTGCTCGGCCGAGCCTTCGGTCAGCGAGGTGACGACATAGCGGATGTCCATGCCCAGCGTGCTGGCCTCAATCCGGGCGACGACGCGGCGCTGGCATTTCCAGCTTTTGGCGCCGTAGCGGGTCTCGGCATAGTTGCGCAGGACCGGGCATTGGCGTTGAGCCCGCCTGACGGCACAAGCATCGGCGACGGTGACGATTTCGGGATCGGCACGCAGCACGGCGTTGGTCGGCAGACCAAATACGTAATCGACGCCGGTCGCCTCGCACAACGTCATGACCTCGGGCCGCCCATAGTGCCCGTCGCCGCGGATGGTGATGTGGGTATCGGGCCAGTGCCGCCGAAGATGGCGCACCAGGCGCCGAATGTGTCCGGCAGCCTCGGCGCCCGACGGTGTCTTGCCGGCGCGCAGCAGCATTGCCACCGGCCGACCGGTGGCGGTGTCGTAGACATGAATCGGCAGGAAGCAGCGCTCCCCGTGATGACCGTTCCAGAACGAGAGTTGCTGATAGCCGTGCACGACATCACAGGTGTCATCGATATCCAGCGTCACCGCCGCCGGCGCGGCGGGATAGCTGGCGCAGTAGATGTCGATCATCGCGGCCATCATCCTGGCCAACTCGCGCGTAGTCGGCGCATTTTCCCACCGGCTCATGGTCGGTTGGCTCGCAAGCCCCACGCCCGATCCCGGCAGCTTGCCCAGCGCCAGGCGGAAGCCCGGATCGTCGCGCAGAACGTCGAGATCATCGGCGTCCTCATAGCCACAGCTGATCGCAAAGATGCGGGCGCGCAGGATATCGTCGAGGTGATGCACCACTCTGCCCGGGTCACGCGGATCGGAAATGCAGGCTGCAAGCTGCTGGCAGATCCCCATCGCTCGTTCGGCCTGTGCCAGCAGCAACACGCCGCCATCCGAGGTAAGCCGGCCGCCGTCGAAAGCGGCTGTGACTTTCTTGCGGCCGACTGCTGGGAATCCAAATGCGCTTGCGATATCGTTGTTCATGCGGGGGTGACCTGTGGCATTTTCTGCCCTGCGGCAGGTTCGGCTTAGACACCCAGTTCCTACTTCAGATCAGAGGCTTAGGCCACTCCCGCTAACCCTTTAGGACCGGTCCGGTGAATACGACGGGTTAATCTTCCACAAACGGCGTGCCGCCACAGGATAGGTGCGCCTGTAATCCACGGATCAGGCTGAAAAGCCGAAAGAAATCACCACAGAGCGGCCCATCGACCCCCTCAAGTGGCACCTCTCAAGCCGCCCTCAGCGACCCGGCCCAATCGCGCCGCCAAACCCGCGGTTGTTGCGGGTGTCCAGCTGGAGGAAAGGCGCAATGGCGCCGACTTCGATTTCGCCTACGGCTGAGCATTTCGACCAGCGAGATCAGAGATCAGTTGCGGGAGGGGTTCTTCGGTGAACGAGTCTGCCCTGATAGCTTGGACATCGCTCTACATCGCGGTCGGCATAATGGCCATCCTCTGCGCACTACTAGCTTCAATCGTCACCGCTTGCGACTGGCGTAGCGGTAACTGGAAGCCGTCCATCACCACCAAGTTCGACAAGCTCTTGCTGTTGCCGAAAATCTGGTTCCGCTGGCAGCTCAATTATCTCAAAGGCGCACCGGCGATTCTGCTCATTGCGCTCTACTACGCTTGGTCGATCGGATTTTCAGTCTTCTGGGATTTCTGATGGGCGGACAAACCTCGCCAGCCGTACCTTCCGAAAGGGGTTGCCCGGGGGCATTGCTGAGGCTGCGCGGTGCACGGTGTTACCTTGCTGGACAGAGCGCATTATTGTGGACACGTAAGCGCGGGTCTCGCGAAAGGGTGGAATCCCGTTATACTGCTCCACTCGCCCAGGTCCCGCATTATATGCGGCCAACGCCAATTCCCATTTGCCGAACCGATCGAGTTGCATACGGAGATAGCGCGCACCGCCCGCAAGGTTTTGCTGCAGATCCCACGGATCGACAACGCCCAGATCGTCGGCCGTGCCCGGCATCAATTGCGTCAGTCCCATCGCTCCGGCATGGCTTCGCGCATACGGACGGTAGCGGCTTTCCTGGGCCACCAGGGCATCGAACAGTCTGACGGGAACGCCGGCGGCACAAGCTGCTGAAACAATCTCCTGAAAATATAGCCGACGTCGATATTGCGCCTCGCTGCCGATGCCGTGCAGCGGGAAATAATCGACTTCGCCGCACCCGGGTGTCGCTTGACCGGCTCTTCGTATTTCCGGGCTAGGATCGAAGGTTGGAAGCCCCACCCTCATCCAATTGGGTACGTGCAGCGCAGCTTTAGCCGGAACAAATGGGGTCGATGGGCTGGCAGCAGAAGGCTCGCCAAACTCGACATTACGTCCGTCTTGCTCAAGCCCTTGCGAATGTGGCCTTTCCCGACCAATTGAAGTTGCCACCTCGGACCGAACCGTCGGGACAAGTATCTCGAACGCTTGCTGTCGAGACGACGTAAAACTTTCGATATGAACCTGTTGCGCGGAAGCTGGGCCGGACAGGGCCAAAACGGCAAAAAGAAGTTTTTTCATGACCATACCTTTCGGCATGGTTTCCTATCGCAATCTCATCATAGAGGGGTTCTGCCAGACCGCAATGTCTAGCTCTGGTTTTCTTTCTCGAGAATGTCTGGTGCGTCAGATGGAAAAGGCAAAGACTGGGCCGGTAGCAGAAAATCCGCTGCGCGGTAAGAAAGTAGTGAAAGCAGTCGCCTAGTTGACCCACTCATTTACGATGGAGTGCAAAGAACGATAGGGCTTGTCGAGGTCGGAGCCTAGTGCACGATCGAGGTGATGAGCTGCAGTCTAGTCTCGCTGATGAAACGTTCAGAGTCTAAGCAGAAAGAGAATTCGCTAGATCTGTATTGAGGTTTGCCAAGGGTCAATCTATCTCGGGTGAATGGTCGCTCCGGGCTCAGATCTCGATCATGCGAAGCCCTCGCTCATTGGGGAGCGTCTTGCGGAAATGGCGCTGCAGGACTTCGCCGAATTCTTCCTTCCCGGATATGAGCTTGTTATCCCTCTTACCGTTGGCGATTCTAGCAGCCACGCGAGCGCGAAGAGCCGAGGCCAAGAGCGCTGGATCGCCATCTCTCGTGACATGGCGCAACATGAGATAAGTGACCCTGCGACATTTCTGTTTCATGTGCTTATTGTGGGGCATGAGATCGCGCATGTCGTTCATGAACACGTTTTCGCTGGAGAGCAGGACGCTAAGGATCATAGCGCATTGGAATTCTGGGCGGATTTCTACGGCGCGAAAGTCACAATGACTCTGATCACGTTTGGCGATCGTATCTGCGAAAGCCTTGCAGCCTTCGTGGAACACGCAGACGAAGGTAAGACGCGGTTGGCATTCTTGGGTGAGGCAGTCGATATGATGATCGCCGGAGGCGTTTACGATACCCACCCTAGATATCCGCAGCCACTGGTTCGTGCCGGTTTGATCAGCAATGGCGTCACGTCATTTCTAAGACAAAACATGGGCGATAGCTTTAGTCCGGACATGTATGTCAGCATTTTTTCCGCCATAATGGGCGGTCCATCGACCCAAGATCTCATCAGGTCTGACGCATTCAAGACCGACTATTCTTTCGAACCGATAGAACGCTTGCAGCAGTGGCATCGCCGAATACAGGGTGATCGCGTTGCCATCACGTCGCATTTCAGATTGAACCTTTTGCCATATCTCCATACAACATTTGATCAATCTGAGGATGAACGTGTGATCTCTAAAGCGCGCAGGTTGAAAGAGTTGCAAGAGGCCGGCTTCCTTCCGGGCGTGACTTTGGACGACCTTTAGGAGGCGTTTTTCTCTGCTTTTCGGGTTTTGGGCAGTTTGCGGACCGTCCGGTTTCGTCACACAGCGGGCCATAACGCGCCTTTCCGCAGATAGGTCAGAAAATAAGGCGTCTACTGTCAATCGACTAGCCACATGATACTCAAGGGGCTTAAAAGTGACGTGCTCCCCTGAAATGTGACCGGTTTTTGGTAGAGTCCGACGCAAAGGAGTCGGACGAGAATGAAACGAAGCAGGTTCAGCGAAGAGCAGATCATCGCGGTTTTGAAGGAGCAGGAGGCTGGGATGCCGACAGCGGAAGTGTGCCGCCGTCACGGGATCAGTTCCGCCACGTTCTACAAGTGGAAGTCGAAGTTCGGCGGTCTGGAGGTGTCCGATGCCCGGCGGTTGCGGACACTCGAGCAGGAGAACAGTCGGCTGAAGAAGCTGCTGGCCGAGGCGATGCTCGACAACGTGGTGCTGAAGGATCTGGCATCAAAAAAATGGTAACGCCCGGCGCGAAGCGGGAAGCCGTCGCCCATGCCCGTGAACAGCACGGGCTGAGCGAGCGTCGGGCGTGCAGTCTGGTTGGTGTGAGCCGCAGGGTGATCCGTTACGAGCCGGCGAGGCCGGATGACGGGGCGTTGCGGCAACGGTTGCGTGAGCTGGCGGCGGAACGTCGTCGGTTCGGCTATCGCCGCTTGGGCTACCTGCTGGCGCGGGAAGGCATAAAGCCCAACCACAAGAAGCTGCTGCGCATCTATCGCGAGGAAGGCCTCAGGGTGCGCCGCCGTGGCGGTCGCAAGCGGGCGCTGGGCACGCGCAGGCCAATGGTGCTGCCAGATGGTCCGAACCAGCGGTGGAGCCTCGACTTCGTATCCGACAGCCTGATCTGTGGTCGGCGCTTCCGCATCCTGTGCGTGGTCGATGACTACACGCGGGAGTGCCTGGCGCTGGTGGCCGATACGTCGCTCTCCGGTGCGCGGGTCGCCCGCGAGCTGAGCAGCCTGATCGGGCTGCGCGGCAAGCCGTACACAGTGGTCAGCGACAACGTCCTAGGTCGGGAAGCAGCTGTGGGACAAGGCCAGCAGGTCTCGTTGCGCCGATCATGACCGGCGCAAATGTCTTTTTGATCCAGATGGCTTCCATCGTCAAGGAATGCGCTCTCGGCCATAGCAAACACAGGATCCAGCGGCCGCATCGGTCGTGGTCCTAACCGTCCTTAAAATGAGATGCGGATGCCAGATGGAAGGCCCGAACATTATCTACAGGGTCGCAGTTGCGCCCTCACGGCACAGCAGAGAGGGGTCCTTCCATCTGGTGTCCGCCCGTTCGAGGAACGGGCGGTACTCGGTTCCCGTCTTGATGACGGCGTGCGCGACGCGCGCCATCTTGGCGGTGAGTGCAGTCATTGCCTTGCGGCGGCGATCAGGGTCGCTGGCGTGTCCTTCCATGTATCGACCCAGCTTATCGCGAAAGCTGTTGTCGCGTTGGCGAGCGGCGACTTGTGCGGCCATCCAGAAAGTGCGGCGCAACCGAGCATTACCATATTTGGAAAGCTTGGTCCGACCGCGGAATGTGCCGGACTGGCAGGTGGCCAGATCGAGTCCGCAGAACTTGAGGAACTGGCGATGGTGGGCAAACCGTCGAAGGTCCCCGGCCTCGGCAAGGATGGTCAGCGCGTTGATCGGGCCGATGCCAGGGATCATACGAAGCAGCTGGTAGTCACGGTTCTCGCTGAGCATGGCATGGGCGGTTCGCTCGATCTCGTCGCGTTGGCGGATCAGACTGCGCGCTTGCGCGATGACCATGCGAAACATGGCAATCGCCACAGAATCCTCATCGACCGGCAGTGCGACGGATGCGCAGGCGGTCTCGTAAATATCGTTGATTAATCGAGCCTTGGAGACCTTGCGACCGACCAGTGACCACGCCTCGCGCGTGAATGCTTCCTGGCCAAGCGCTGTCATGCTCCCGGGCGTCGGAAACCGCTCGAGCAAGGCAAGAAACCAATCAGACCTGCTGTTGCCGGCGAAGCGCTCGATCTCTGGGAAGTAGAGGGGCAGGTAATGGGTCAGGATCCGGTGCCAGGTCTGGGTCTTGGCTTTGGAGATGGCCTCGTGTGTCTTCGACATCTCCTGCAGATCGTTAATCCCGGCGGCAAGCGGATCGACGTAGCGCTGGGTGGCGCCAATCCGCAGCATATGCAAGATCACCTGCGCGTCCTTGGAGTCGTTCTTGTCCCAGCCATTATGTAGAGCCTCTCGGGTCCGGGCCAGGGCTACGGACGAGATCAGGCGCAGTTCGAAACCTGCTGTGAGCATGCGGTGCGCCAAGGTGCGGTGATAGTTACCGGTCGCCTCGAAGCCGACCACAATCGGTCTGCCAATATCAGCCAGATCGGACGCAAGGCGATCGTAATCGGTCTTCGTCGCCATCACTGTCATACGCCGTCGCCGCCCGCCCTCCGGGCGTTCGATGAGGACCTCCTGGCGGTGCTTGGACATATCGATGGCTACCAGCACGGCATCGGCGGGTGTAGAACTGAGCTTGGTCATGGTCGGTCTGTCTCCAAAGTGTTGAGTCGACAACTTCACTTTAGAGACCTGATGACCGGTCATGACCGCCTTGATGAAGCCTGCGGGCGCTACGCGCCCTTGTCTCCATCAAGGCGAGCGCTGCCTTCGAGAGGCAGCTTCCCAATGTGCTA
>NZ_QXFL01000022.1 GCF_003584125.1 Aurantiacibacter zhengii | reverse complement strand
GGAAATCCGTTGCAGTCCGCATCGGCTGTGGCGGTCACGTCTGCCGCCACGATCGCGATCCCGTAGGAGGCCGCGCGGTCGACAGCGAAATCCTGTTGCTCCGTTTCGGTTTCGCACTCCAGACTGACCGACATGCACCGCGCTGTTGCGAAAGCCACCTCATCCAGCGTGTTCTTGGTCCACACGATCCGGCTGCCCTCGATCGTGCCGAATACCAGCGTCAGGAATGCCGGCGCGAGCAGGGCGAACTCGATGGTCGACACCCCTCGCGCGTCGTCGCGAAGTCTTCGTATGAAGCTCATTGCAGCCGCACCGTGGCTTGCTGCGTCACCGATGTGTCGGACAGCAGGCCAGCTGGCAAGACGACGGGATTGAACCCTTGGTCCGCTTCGATCGTCAGATAATAGCCGGCTGTCGATCCCCCGGTAACATCAGGACCGGTGCAGATGTTGCCGCAGGCGGCTGCGACATAGGTTCCATCGGTTTTCAGGCACGCGCACGTGCGGTTCAGGTTCGTGCAGCTGTTGGCCACGCCGTTGCAGGACATGGCAACCGTTATGGCCTGGTTATCGGCAATACTGCGGACATAATTCGGCAGAACACCGAAGTTGACGTTGTCCGCTTCCTCGAAGGACGCAACGGCAGATGCCGCAACGGCTTCGTTGACCTTGCCACGCTCGATGAAGAACATTCCGAAATCAAGCGCCACCATGACGATCATGAAGAACCCGGTGACCCAGAGGGCGAACTCCACAGTGGCCACGCCATCTTCGTTGCGCCGTATGGTCGAAAGAGAGAAACTGCGCATGGGATCTATCCTATCAGCCTGACTCTTGTGTTGTTGCCGCCACCACCGAGGTCTTCCATCATCGTGCAGGCAGAGCCGGTCGCGGCGCCACCGTTGACGCGGATCGTGTTGGCAATGAGAGTCATGCACTTCGTTGTGCTGGTGCTGTTGCCACCAGCCATTTTGACCTGCGCATTGGGCAGATGCAGTGTTCCGGCGAACGAACTCAGGCTTCCGCCCGTCCAGTTTGCATCGTCATCGTTCTCGGTCGTCAGCAGCAGTTCCGAAATGAAACCGCCGGCCTGCGTGTAGTTCGCTGCTTCGAGCTTCGTCTTTGCCCCGCCAGCAAGCTTGATCGTGCCTGCCAGAACGAAGGTGACATTGATGCCCGCCATGTCGAAACCGGAGACGCTCTCGCCTTCGAGAACGCTACCGTAAGTTTCGCCCGTCAACCCCGAGGTGTAGGGCCAGGTGGTGCCCCCGGTGCCGTTTTCGAAATCGCCGTTGATTGTGTAGCGGCCTGCACCGAAAAGCACGGAACCCGCGATCTTCATATCGCCGTTGATGTAATGATTTGGCGTTCGGCCAAAAGCAAGGCGGCTGCCGCCCGCTGTATCGATATCGCCATTGGCGCTGAATTGCCCGTCGCCCATGAAGAACCGCGCGCTGCCGCTGAGAAAGATGGCGCGATTGCCGTTCCCGGGGCCCACGATGATGTCACCATCGCCAATGGCCAGTTCGCTGTTTCCGCTGATGCGGATGCCGTCGGCAACAACGAAATCACCTGCACCAAGGCGCGCAGTGCCGCCGCCCCCGATATCGAGTCCGCCGAAATAGTGGTTGCCGTCTCCGACGAGGAGGTGCTGGCCACCGCCCAGGCTGACGTCCGCATTGATCAGCACATCGCCATCACCCTTGCGGTTGGTGCCCTGGAAGCGGACCTGGCCACTTCCGATCCAGAGCGCACCGTTGCCAAATGTGACGCCGTTCGAACCGCTGTCGAAGCCGCCGTTCACATAGACATCGCTGTCGCCGAAATTGACATTCGAACCACCGCCAATGGAAACGCCCTGGCGCACCCGGATGATCGAGCCGTTCTCGAACGTCACGTTGATTCCGCCTGCGACCTCGAACTTCCTGATATTGTAGACCCCGGCAGGGACGATGTAATTGCCGCTGGTCCCCTGCCGGTAAGCTGAAACCGCGCTGCTGGGGTTCCAGGTGAACTTCCAGTCACTGCCGTTGGGGGTCGACGGGTCGCTCAGCGCCGGCGGGCTGCTGAAATTGCCGAGCAGTGCCATCGCGGCAACGCGATCGGGATTATTCGCCCAAGGGTCTGAAAGAGGGGTCGCCTCGTTGATCCAATCCTTTGGCGGAGGGACGGCGTTGTTCCAGCCCGGCTTGTTGAAACTGCCTGCAAACCGCAGGGTTGCTGCGTCGAGTTCGCCGTGGTTCACGTAGATGTCACTGCTGCCAGAGATGATATCGGCGCCGCGGATCAGCTGGCCCTTGTTCTCGATCTCGCCAATCGCCGCGATCGAGCAGTTCGGTGCGTCGATCGAGGCGCCGCCGGTTACCGAAATGGCCGCCTTTCCACCGTCGAGAGCGAGGTAGCAGGGTGCCGCAAAACTGGTGCCGCCCGAAAGGCTTGCCATGGATTCTGCAGCCACGTCGAAGGAACCCGACAGTCCGAGAACGCTCGCAAGGGTGTAAGGCACCAGTTCGTTTACGGTGACGCGCACGGATTGGTCGCCGGCGTTGGGCAAATCGTTGACGAGCGTTGCGACAACAGTCGCACCGACCAGACCATTTGCAACCGCTACATCGCGAGCCGTTGGGGTCAGGATCGCGGCATCGCTGGTGTTCTGGAAAGCAATCGCCGCGGCCAGCGCGCCCAGGTCAGCAGCACGCTGGTTGATGATGCGCTGCTGGTATCCGCGGTTCAGGTCGACGGCCAGTCCGGCGGACCCGATAAGAACGGGAAGAGCTAGAGTGGCAAGCGTCGTGACGCCGCCCTGCGTACAAGCGATGAGCTTGCCGAGGAACTGTCTGATCTTGTTACTCGCGCGCATTCTGACGCCTTTTACAACACACCTGCGAAGCGTTTCCCTGATTACCTCTAAGAAATCGTTATACCCAGTGGGCTTTTGCCGGTTCGGCACTGGCCCTTCCGGAACACAACATTAAGAATTTGTTCGATAATTCTCCTTAGCCCCCTGACCTCACACGTCACAGCAACTGCGGCAGGGAGATAGATTGTGAAAAGCAAATCAACGCTCTCGTTCGCCTGCCTTGTCCTGGCAGGTGTCGTGTTCGTCTTCGAGGATACCGGGGATTCCAGCCGGCTGGAGACCGCTACTCAGAGCGTTATCGCAAGCAGATCCACCTCGGACGGGAATGATGGCCCCTCCACAGCGACCAGGCCGGTCACGCGCGCCGCAGTCGCGCAATCCAACGAGATAAACGAAACCGCGAGCGCAGCCGATCACTCGTGGTATGACGCTGCTGACCCCACCGTTGAACCGGATGATACCGAAAGCCAGGTCGCGGAACCAACCGATGCTGGCACCGAACCGTTGATCGACGACTACGATGCCGGCGGTCAGGCGCTTGTGGGCTCGACTTCAGCGGCGGCATTTGCGCCGGCACCGACCATCGATGCCGGCAAACATTCTTGAGATCAGATCGCTTCCCGAAAGCGGACTTCGCTGATCGTCGATAATCCAACTCCCGTCAAACCAGGCCGCAAGTACGCCGGAACCAAACGGGTAAAACACGAGATTTGGACGCATGTTTGGAAAAGCAGCTTCGACAGCAATATTGCTAGGCAGTGTCGTAGTCCCGGGTACCTATTCCCTCGCACAAACAGCCCAAGGGAAATTCGGCCTTCGCCTGGTTATCGAGCCTGACTGCCGCAACCCTGACGACCCGCTTCAGACTGCCGAGCGTATGGCGCCAGAAGCTTCCGATGCTCGCGATATCGCGCGAAGCTATCTGATGAGCCTACCGGATTATCGCTATTTAGCCGCTAGGGATCTGATTGCAGAACACGACCTTGCCGATACTGGTAACTGGCTCATTAGTGCACGCGGGATCGAAGACCCGATCCTGCGTGTCGAAAAGTGTAGCGGACAGGTGACCTCGCTCATTGCGTAGTGGATCGTTTGCTATTCTTTAGTCAGAAATGAACCGTGACGCGCACGGTATCGGAATAGCTATCGGGCGTCACATCGGTGTCCGGAACGGTTACGTAGACCGAATAATCCTGGGTGTTTCCATTGCCTGTCCCGGACACTCCGTTACCGACATTGGTCGAACTCGCCGTGGCACCCCAGATCGGTCCCGTCGAACTGCCGCTGCGCAATTGGTAGGGAACGGTGTCGGAATTGCCGGGGCTACCGCTCATATCGCCAAATCCTGCTTGATGGCCGTTCGACGGCTCCAGCCCGATGTTAAAGGATGTGCCGCTCGGGCAATTTACGGCGATACTACCTGTGCCAAACACTGGGCCTCTAGCGGCCGAGACCGAACCAAGATCTGCATTGCCGGTCGCCACTATCCGGCATGCGTTCGCAATCTGCGCTCCCAGGCTCAGAGTGAACTGCTGGGCAGAGAAGGAGAACCCCGTGTTTCCCGATGTGCGGCATTGGCCGCCATTATCGGGCGTTCCGAGAACCGTGTTGTAGAAGAATGCGCTGTAGGTATCCGGAACCGGGGTCTGACCGGAGGCGATCGCGCCGTAGAACTGGAAGCTGCCCGATACGGAAGACGCCATGCCGGCAGGCATTGATATGAGCTTTGTAAGCGGTCGCTGGGCTGTCCAACGCTGGCTCAGCGCGGGATCCTCGAACACCTGGTAACCTGCAAAGCGGTTGCCGGAACGCAGTACCGGTTGCTGCGGGGTACCGGGCCAACTCGGGTTTCCCAGGCCGACGCAAAGCGCAAAGCTGCGCGGCGTGTAGGAGTAGTTCGTGCAAGTGTAGTCAATAGTGCCAGTGCCCGTCGGGCTCGTTCCGAACTCAAGTTCCGCGTTGTCGATCAGGCAAACGACGTTCGCTTCTGCTTGGCCGGGTAACAGTATGGCCAGCAGTGGACCTGCGAGGAGCACAAGAACAGTCCTCACGATCGCGCGCGAGAGGTCGAAGGAGGGGTGCTGCAGCATCAGGATCATCCTTCTCTCGAACAGACGACGTGGCCCAGTCGTCCTGCGGTGTTTTCGGGAAAACTCGCAGGCAGAGTGAAGGCACACGGCGAACGATCGTTATCAACCATCACGCGCCCTCCGGGAGTGGCATCCTCGATGAACAATTGGCCGTCGTAGCCAATTATGAGGAGCGCCTCATCATTCTTGCCTGTGCGGGCGATAGTGCCCGTCGGGATGGGCACTCCCGCTTGGTCGACAACTGTCACCAGAACCGAGTGGCTTTGGGCGAGACCAAAATCAACGGTCACTCCGGCACGTAGCGAAGGGACAGCGTCTTCCTCATCGGAACCCACCTCGATATCCGGTGGCAGGTTGGCGGTGTCGATCGAGAGGCGGTTGTGCTGATAGGCGTTCAGGCCTGTCACTAGCAGACGACCCTCGCCGTTGGTCACGCCGATGCGCCTGTTATTCAGGCTTACCGGCACATCGGCGAAGCCCGCAGCAGAAACGAGCGCGAATCCATCGTTTATCTTGCGGGCCGCGTGGACCGAGCCGTCGATTGCGACGATAGCCCCCGAATAGCCTAGGTATCCCGATGTGTTGCTGCCAAAAATACGCGCGCCGGCGGTTGCCTGTCCGAAGGATCCAAGATGGTCGAACTGTGCGGCGCCGCGGAAGCGATCGCCGTCGTAGGATCCGTCGACTGCCCAGCCCATGCCGCCTTCGTAGGGAACGTTACGGCGATATCCGAACGCGCCTGTGGTACGCCGTTTGTGGGCCTGCACGGAGGCGCGGTAATGATCACGGTTGCCGGGAATGTAGGTAAGTGTCGCAAACACGCCCTTATCGGATGTGTTTTCGAGATTGATGTTGCCCGACAGGCTGAGCGAAATTTCTTCGGTCACGAACCGGCTCCAGCTGGCATTCGCATAGCTTGTCCGCTCTTTCCCATCAGACAGCTGCCGCACGAGGCTCGCCCCAAAGGTACCCAGCCGCTCGTCGCTATATCCCGCGCTCACGATTTCGCGTTCGCGGGGGAAACTCGCACCTGCTGTTGAAGGAATATCGGCGAAATCGTTGCTCGTCCGCTGGAGCGTGGCTGCGAGATTGAAGCTTGATGTCGTGAACGAATAGCCGACTTCGAAACGATGGCCGGTTCTGCCATCGTGCTGGCTGGCGGCAATGGACGCCGAGATCACGCCGAAGCCGGGCGATGCGAGGGCAAACCCGCCGCCTGCATTCAGCAGCGAAGATGAAACCTCTGCGTGGCCTTCGACGGTCAGGATATCGCTGATACCGCGCCGGAGGCTACCGCTTGCCACAAGCTGGTTTGCGTAGTCGAACGATCGTTGGCCATAGTTCTGCCGCACGGTGCCTATCTCGACAGACCAGTCCGACAAACCTTCTCGAAGGAGTAGGGGCGTATCGTAAAGCGGGAAGTCCAGAGTGGTGACCTGCCCCAGTACGTCGGTCACTACCAGTTCCGCACTCGCGGCACCGTTCACCCGCGTCGGGCCGGAACCAATCTCGAAAGGACCGGGGGCGACATCTGCGGAATAGCGACGAATCCCATCAATGTAGAGATCCACGGTCGACGGAAGTGTCGCCTCGCCAAAGAAGGTTGGAACGGGAGCTGTTATCAAATAGGGTTGCAGCGCGAAATCGGTACCGATGCGAGCCCCGCCTATCCGGCTGGGGCGTGAAAGGCTTGTCGAGCGGGTCACGATGTCGCCCATGCGAACCGTAAGACGGTTTTCAGGGAACGTTAGCGCAGCACTGGTATCGAGCCGCAGGAAGCGGGCGTCCCCCGCCGGACCACGATCACCAAGCTGGAATATGCCGACACTTTCCATCAGGAAATTGCCGGAGAAGGCGCGGGCCTCGGTCACGCCATCCAGCGAAATCCTGCCGCTGGCAAAGTTGGCATAAAGGTCATAGTTCAGGAGCAGGCCCGTAGCGCTCTGGGCGACGGGATTGTCCTGATCGTAGAAATTCAGGCGGCTTGTCGCCACCGCAAGTTGCTTCGCTTCCACAATGATCGAAAGCGACTGCGCGCCGGAATTGTACCTGAAGTTCTGTCCGTACGCCTCGGCAAGCGAGACCATGTCGTCGCTCGCGACTGGCACATCGTCCAAGCGCAGCCCCAGGTCTTGCAGGACCGAGCGCGACGCCCACACTTCCTCGTCGATGAGGCGGAACTGGGCGAGGCCGTGATCCATCCCGTTGACCTCGACCTCGAGGAACAATAGCGTCCCCTGGACTGGCGTCGACGTACGATCATAGGTCACCGCAGATGCGATCTGTGTCCGGTCGATCGTTCGCTCAGCTGTATCGGCGGCGGTCCTGTGATCCTTTGCCTGTGCACTTTGTGCGATCAGCGCCAAGGCGATCAAGGCGGCTTTACCGATTCGCGAGAGCCAACGCGACATTTTCGCGCTGTTGCGTACCATTGAGTGTGGCCTCGATCTGGCCCCCGTTCGCGAAGACTTCGGCTGGCTGGACCAGCTCGAACCTGCGCTCGCTTTGGGGAAGGACGTAACCGAGCAGGCCGTTCGAGATCGTCACGAACTCCCCGCTCGCTGGAATGAAGCTGACAGTCGCGAGCTGCGCGCGCGTTTGCCCGGAATTAACCACGTTCAGCCACGCGGTATCGCCATCGATGGTAATCTCCCAGCGCAAATCGTGCTGCGCATTCTGGCATGCGGGATTGAGGAGGTAGACCGGCACCGAATAGCGCAGGACATATTGCAACCCAGTCTGCGCCTCGTCCGGGTTTCCTGGCAGTTCATCAACGACGACGCGGTAGGAGCGCTCGCATTCGGTCATCGCCAAGGCTGCATCGCCGAAGCGAACGAGCCGGATGACCTGTTCCTCATCGGGACCGACCTGGACGAACGGCGGACTGCCGATCAGTTCGTCGGTTTCAACCATCCGGTCTTCACCCTCAGCCTGGATCCACCGATAGACGCGAACCTGTGCCCGCAACTGTCCGGCAGAGCCGTTACCGAGACGCAAGACGCCCGAACGTTCCGTAATCTCGAGCGAAACGGGAGACACCTGAAGCCCTTCGGCATGCGCAGCCGTTGGAACGGCCGCGCATGCCAAAAGGATGATTGCCTTGCGGGAGAGGTTGGACAGCATAGCAATCGCTCTCCAGCTCAGTAATTGACCGTGATCGTGACGGTGTCGGAGTAGCTGTCGGGCGCATAGTTTGCGCTCGGTACAGTCACATAAACCGTGAGATCCTGGTCAGCACCATTTCCGGTGCCGGCAACGCCGTTGCCTACGGCAGTCGTGGTTGCCGTATCGCCCCAGATCGTGCCGGAAGCGCCAGACGTCTGACGCAGCTGGTAGGGCACCTCATCGGCGCTGGAACCGGCCGGCGACATTACGCCAGCGCCATTCGTTGCGCCGTTCGAGGGTGCAAGACCAATGTTATAGGGGACGGTCTTGGAGCAGTTCACCGAGAAGGTGCTGCTACCGCTAAGATCGGTAGCGTCGGAGTCTTCGGTGCCAAGATCGATGTCCGATCCTGTGCCCGCGGTAACGGAACAGGTTGCGTCGATATCGAGCATCACGTCGAAGGTGGAAGTCGCCGTTTCGGCATGTGCGGCACTGGAACAGAAAAGAGCCAGTGCAGTAACACCAAAAACAGCACACGACTTGGTCGAATGAGTCATTTTATATCCCCGTTGGTTAACGTTGCCCCGTCGGCAACGCCCGGACTGCTAGGAGAAAGCTCGAAAGTAATGGTTAACGACCCCGCCCCGAGAACTTAAAAAAAGTTCTTGCCCAAGTAGAACAAACAACAATTTCTTACGCGTCCCCGGAAGTGTTCCAGGCATCAACAATCTGTTTATGCGCTGTTTTAAGTAGGTCCAAACGCGATAACGCCGCCCTTGGTATCCGCCGGCTATCTGCCCTCAGTTTTTTTGCTGCCCGCAAAGTCAGCCCCCCAACCACGGCGTTGCCGATCAACAAGTGTCCTCGTCGCAGATGATGGGTGAACCCGAATCAGCCAACCCCGTCTGTAGTGACCGGCTCAGGGTTCAGCGTGTTGGTGCGCCCCAGGTAGATGCCGTGTTCGCACGAAGTGCGGCCTCTCGGTTATCTATCCCGAAGATGAGCTTGGGCTCGATCTCCCCAAGAACGACCGGAACACGTGGTGCCGTGACGAACCGATTGAAGCCGAGAGGGATTCAGGCAACGGCGAAAAGCAGGTAGTTCGCGCAGTAGTTTACAGAGCGCCCCTTGGCCAAACAGTCATCGGCTTAAAGTTCCGGGCGCGCGAATCTATCGCTCTCGTAGATGGTTGGGGCGTCGATGAAGAAAAAGGCAACCAGGGAAGCCTGAGGGTTCGACGCCCCGAAAGCATTCGTAAGTTCAAGAGGTTAACCAGCCCCTTACGCGCCGATCACTCTCTCGATTTGTAAAGGGCAGAACCGCCAGAGAAGTTCAGCATGCTGGGCGCTAACAAGGTCAAAATTACCGCCCCACGGCAACATACTTGAATCCGTGACGTTCGACGTCGGAGCGGCTGTAGAGGTTCCTGAGATCCACCAGTACCAAGTCCTTTAGCAGATCCTTCACGCGTTCGAAATCGAGCGCACGAAAGGTATCCCATTCGGTCACGATCACCGCTGCATCGGCACCGTCCATCGCTTCGTAGGGGCCATCGCAGTAGGTGACCTTGTCGATCACCTTCCTTGCCTGCTCCATCCCCTCGGGATCGTGGGCCTTCACGTTGATGCCTGCATCCTGCAGCGCCTGCACCACGCTGATCGCAGGGCTGTCGCGCATGTCGTCGGTGTTGGCCTTGAACGTCAGGCCCAGCACCGCCACCGTCTTGCCGTGCTGGTCGCCCCCGCCCAGCGCGTGGATGACCTTGCGCCCCATCGACCGCTTGCGCTGGTCGTTGCTGGCCACCACGCTTTCCACGATCCGCAGCGGGCTTTCGTAGTCCTGCCCGGTCTTCAGCAAGGCCAGCGTATCCTTGGGAAAGCAGCTGCCGCCATAGCCCGGACCCGGCATCAGGAAGCGATTGCCGATGCGGCTGTCGAGACCGATGCCCTTCGCCACGTCGGCGACATCCGCGCCCACCTTCTCGCACAGGTCGGCGATCTCGTTGATGAAGCCGATCTTGGTCGCAAGGAAGGCGTTGCCGGCATACTTGGTGAGTTCGGCAGCGCGCCTGCTCATCACCACCAGCGGGCTCTCGTTGCGGGT
>NZ_QXFL01000021.1 GCF_003584125.1 Aurantiacibacter zhengii | reverse complement strand
TTAAGCGGTCGAAGTTGTAGACCAGGTTGGCCAGCGTCAGTTTGGCTTGCGCCCTGGCGAGGCCGATCGTGCGGATGAAGAGCCCGTAGCGGTTTTTCTGGTGCGCAAAGACATGCTCGACCCTGGCCCGCACGGCTGACTTTGCAGCATTGGCGCGCGCCGTGCGCTCGGGCATGGGCTTGCCCTTGGGCTTTCTGCGATGGATGCGGCTTTTGAGCATGTTGCGCGTCAGCCAGGCCTCGTTCTTCTGACTGCGGTAGGCGCTATCGGCCCAGACATCACCAGCGGTGTTGCTTGTGTCGATCACCCGGCGCAGCTGGCGCCCGTCGCTGTCTGCAGCCGAGGTCACCGCCGCCTTTCGGATGAACCCAAAGCGCCGATCGATGCTGATATGCGACTTGTAGCCGAACACTGGGGTCGCGATCTGCGGCAGCGGCGTGCCATCAGGGCGATAGCGGATCTTGCCCCCGATCTTGATCGTCCAGCGCGCATCGACATCCTTCTGGTGCGCCTTGCCCGGCTTGCCGCGCCAGATCTGCTTTGCCGACTTACCCGCTTTGATGGCGGCCTTTTCTTCCTGCGTATTGCGCTGCTTGGGCGCAGGAACCAGGCTTGCATCGACGATCTGCCCACCCATGGCCAGATACCCGGCCTCGCGCAGTTGCTGCTCGAATGCATGCATCAACGCGTCGAGCGCGCCGCTCTCGGTGAGCCGATTGCGATAATGACGGATGGTGTTCTCATCGGGCATCGAGCCGCCCAGATCAAAGCCGAAGAAGCGCATCCACGATAGCCGGTCACGGATCATGAACTCCATGCGCGCATCTGACAGATTATGCTGCGCCTGGACCACCAGGACCTTGAACATCGCGACCGGATCAAAGGCTGGCCGTCCGCCCTTTGCTCCGTCGCTGTAGCCAAGCCCGCGGGTCAAAAGCGGCCGGAAGCGTTCGAACTCCACCGTTTGCGCCAGAACCTCGAGCGGATCGCCGTCCTTGCTCAATCGGTCCAGGTGCTCCGCCAGCGAAAACAGGCTGCGTGGCTGCATCGAAACTCTCCCTCCAATGCGCCAACTGAATCACAGTCAGACCGTCAAAGCGAGAGGTTATTGCGGGTGTCCAGCTGTCTCGCCGCTTTCAACAAAAGCGGCCAGTCTGCAATGCGCCCCAGTATCGGCGGCTCGGCTGATCATGTGCCAATGCCGAAAGCTGCCGTCTGCTTATCTGGTCCCCGGATAGTCCATCGAGGCGAAAGCCATTCCAATGAGCGCGATAAATCGAGCATTGGCTATGCTTGCTCGCTTCACGGCCTATATTCCGGCGATGCCCGAGCTCGATCCTATTACCCGCGCGAAGCTGAAGCTTTATGTTGCAGTGAATAACCTGCACCTCACGCCGCCAGAGGTGCCCGAGAGCCTGAAGCGTTACTGCCGGCCGCTCGCATTCTATAATGTCGGATCCCCCTTCGAGCTTTCCTTTTCCGGAACCTGCCTGCTGGTGCGCCATCGCGGTCATAATCTACTGCTCTGCACTCGTCACCAGTTGGTAAATGCGAAGCGGCGACCAGATGAGGTCGTAATTATTGTCGAGAAGATCGATGGTGGCAGCGTCGGCATCAATCCGAACCAAGTAAGCCAAGTCGTCTTGGATCCGTCGATGGATCTGTCGTTCGAACATCTCGCAGATATTATGCTCGCAGAATACATTTCGAACCCGCAGGGTCGCGACTTGGCCCCTTTCTTTCTGCCTCTTGATTTGATGGCTATACGTGACCTTAGGAGCGTTCCGAGCGAAACGTTTATGGCGATCTTCTCGATCGCCTATCCTACTAGTGATACCGACTACGACCCAAAGATGGACGCTGACGGCAATTTGAGCGGGCTGGATATCGTTTCGCGTTGGAACAAGCTCTATCTTAAATGTACCGAACCCAACGAGTGGGATCGAAAAGGGCTGGTTCCGCTAGTCCCCGCTTGTGATGACGATCCTGTTCTATCCGATCCCGACGGGATCAGTGGCGCGCCCGTATTCTTTATTCACCGACCACCACGTGGGGATGCGGCGCTCGGCTTTGCGGGCATTATTTCTCACGCGAACAAGCGCGGCCGGGTGAACATGATCGAAGCCACCCATATCAGGCAGGCGGTGGAGAAGCATCTTGATTGACACAGGCTCCACCGACGAACGTGGCGTATTCCTCGTACAGGACCCGCATCTGCGGTCATCGATCTAGCTGAAACGGACCGAAGTCGAACAGAGGAGGTAGAAGAAATATGGAAGTCCAAGCCGCCGGCTCGGTACGACAGGAAAATACCAAGCGTGTCGCCGGCGGCGCGGCGACTGGCGGCGGCATGAACTTTCAGGCGGCGGTCACGGCGATCTGTTTCGTTCGCATGGCCCGCGGCTCATCTCTCGGCTGGCTCGACGGGTTGACGCAGGCTATTCCGGTCGCTGTCTCTGCGGAAACCGGTGGCCCCGGCGACGACATTCGCGTGGATCTCGCGGGCGGCAAGATCATCGAAATCCAAGTCAAGCGCGGCCTAAAGAAGGGCAAGGACCTGTGGGATGCCATCACGAGCCTAGCGCAAGGCCTGACCGACGGCGAAACCGATTTCGGTGTCCTGGCTGTATGCCCCAGCAGCAGCCAAACGCTGCGCCGCGAACTCGCCCGCGATATACGCCGTCTCGGCGATGGCCTGACCGATGGGATGAGCGTCATCGGGCTCGAGCTCATAACCAAGCTCGAAGCGGCGGGGCTTGAACCTCGGAATGTCTGCAATAGGCTTCGCTTGGTTACCATCTCGGCGCTGGTGAGCGCCGACTCGGGATCGATCGATGCGGCCAAGGCCGAGCTAGGCCATCTCTGCGCGCACCGCGATCAGATCGATAACGCTTGGCTGGCGCTTGAAGTCGATGCCCACGCCCTGATCGAGCGTCGCGGGCGGCGCGACCTCACCGCCATCGTGCAGTGCCTCCGCGCCAGGCAGATCACGCTCACGAACGACCATGGCGCGGGTCCGGCTGCGCTGCTCGAACGCCTGACCCACTGGAATTTCGAGGCCCAGGCGACCTTCTCGATCGTCGGAAGTCGTAAGCTACTCGAGATCGATCGCGACTGGATTGCCCTCACCGCTCTGGTGCGCAGGGACGCCGCCAAACCGGAAACAGATGGCGGCGACCTCGCCGATGCACTCAAGGCTTATCATGACTGGGAGCGGCTTTCCCGGGATCGCGACAGCCAGTCGGTCAATCCGGAAACGCTCGGTCGATTCGTCAAGCGAGGCGTTATCGTGGCCGGCCCCGGCCTCGGCAAATCTACGCTGCTGAAACGGATTGTGCGGCGCTACAGCGAAGATGGGATCCCGGTCCTCAGAGTTCGCCTAGCCAGCGTCGCGGCGAGCATGCGCGGGGGTATCCCGTTCGAAGATGCGGTGTTCCGGCACGGCTTGGACGGCAGCGGCCTGACTGCCGACGAAGTAAAGTGCGTCGGCTGGTCCAACTGGCTGCTCTTGGGCGATGGCCTCGACGAATGCGGCGACTTGCAGCGCGAGGTGGCCGAAGGCGTCGAACGGTTCGCGCGGGGCTATCCGGCGAGCAGGATTCTCGTGACGACGCGGCCGGTCGGATACCGCGCGGCGCATTTTGCCGAATGGCGCCATTACGATCTAGCGCCGCTCGACCCCTCTCATGCAGCCACGCACGTCGCCGCATTGCGGGAGGCGCTGTCCGACGAACATCAACAGGGCGGATTCGGCAAGATCGCCACCGATCAGTTGAAGAACCGGGAAATCCGCAAAATCATCGGGCGGACACCGCTCCTCCTCGGAATGGCGGCAGCAGTCCTGGCGAGCGGCCGCGATCTTGGTTCGACGCGGGAGACCCTGTTCGAACAGATCTTCGCGCTCGTCGACGATATCCCGCGCCGCTCGCTCTCCAAGCCGGCTGGCGATGCCGTGCTCAATTGGATGCTCGATGTCCTGGCCTGGCATCTGACGGAGCAGCCCCTGCTGCCGTGCCGGGAAATGGAACGGCTCTGTGCCGCCGATCTCGCGGCGGAGACGGGCGATCCTGTCCTGAAGGCGGCCGACCTCGCGCAGTCCACATTGGCCTATTGGGAAGACGCAGGTCTCATCGAGCGCGTCGGCTCCGGCACGGTCCAGGTCTATGGCTTCATTCACAAGTGCCTCGGCGAGTTCGCTGCGGCACGTCGCCTTTGTGAGTTGCCGGAGCCGAGGCAACTCGAAGCGCTTCAGCATTGCATGGCCGACAGCGCCTGGAACGAGGTGCTGCGTTTTGCAGGCCTGCGGGGCCCCGCAGACCAAGTCGCAGCGCAGATCGCCGACCTACCCGCTCAAAGCCCGGACCTTGCGGACAAGCTCGCTTACGGTGCCCGCCTTCTTGCCGAAGTGCCCGAACGAATAACGGCCACCACGCGCGGAAGCCTTTTGGCCCGAATCTTCGAACTGGTCGCAGAGAACCGCGAACCGAAGACGGCGCGACTTGGCATGTCGCTCATCGCGATCGCCAAGCTCTTTCCGGATGATATCGCCCACCTCGCGGCAAGCGTTCGTCATGCGCCGCACGTCTGGGCGAAGCTCGTTGCCTGGAACTGCCTCGCGGCTGCTGGGCCACAGTTCTATGAAATCGACGATCTGGTCAACTCGATCGAAACCGCGATCTCGGCCGGGTCCATCGGCATGGAGCCCAGCCTAGGTGGCGGCATGATGCTGCGCGGGGGAGAGTCGGGCGCACTGTCGGCCGAACTGGCGGTCGTCGCTGCCCTAGACATCGCGGCCCGCTGCGACCGGGCGGTGGCCGAAACCGTGATCAGCCGGATCTTCAATCTGCTCACGCGGCACAACTCTGACTTCGTCAGGCGCGCCCAAGCGCTCATCGACCAGGAAGGTTGGAACGTTACTATCGAACGCGAACCCAGAACCTTCAAAGGCTTTGACCTGGGGGGTGACTGGGACAAGGCCCAGCTACGTGGCGACCGGTTCATATTGAACGCGCTGGCAGGAGATGAAATCGAAGAAGCAGAATTCAACGAGTTCACGCGCCTCCTCAATCTCAGCGCCTTCGTGCAGATGAGCAAGATGTCGGAAGTGCCCGCATCCGATGTCTGGTCTTGGACGAGGACTTTCGATCCCGCGTCGGCGACGCACGTGATCCAAATCTTTGCCGCCATCAGTGGGATCGATCCGGCAGACCTACGCAACGAGGCCGCCCGCGCGAAATTCATCCTCCAGGCCTCGGAGCAAAAGCCTGAGAACGAGCGATGGCCCTACCGGCTGCTGCACCTGCTCGAAACCGTCGATCCGCCCGCGCCCGACTGGAAATCGGCGCGTGGTCGCAATGCCGATTTTGCCATGATCGAAGCCGCCACCTATCATCCGTCTCAATGGGTCGTCTGGATCGCGGCGAACCTGCTCGAGAACGGCCTAGACGGACCCAAACTTGAGGCCTGCGTCGAGCGCTTGTATCGCGATGGGCAAGGCCTGACGCTCTGGGCCGCTGCGGGCATGGCGAGCGAACTGCCGGCCGCGACCGGCATTTCGCTGACCTTGACGCAGCTCGCGTGTCCGCTTCGCCGCGGTTCGCAGTACATGTTTGCGCAACTCTCCGGCTGGAGCGCGCCGCTCACACCGGAGCTAATGGGCGTGCTTGAGGCGGGTCTATTAGCGGATGAAGTCCAGATCGCCTGCGCCGCGGCGGACCTCGCCGAGCATTTCGCCCAGCAATCCTCCGAAGCCTTCGCAGCAATGGGCGGGACGGCGCTGGTCGACCGCGCCTGGCAGCACTGGCTCGAACATGAGGAACCCTATCCGCAATCCGGGGGGCCGATCCCGAACAGTCCGCGGGCCGCATTAACGCGCGCGCTGATTTCGCTTGGCGGAGACAGCGACGTGATTGATCGTGCGCGCGGCGATAGTCGCTCCGACGTGCGGGATATTGCAAAAGCCCGGTTCCGAGAACTAGTCTTGGCTACACCCGAGGCCGTCGATGCCTTTCTAACTGACATCGAGAACGCAAAGTTGCCTCCGCACGATTTGACCGCGATCTTGCGGCAAGAATCGGAACTGACGCCCAAGCAGATCGAGCGGATAGAGGCGTTTCTTCGCTCGCCTTCCGATAGTCTGCGGTTTAACGCGATGAGCATCCTCGACACTTGCTACCTCACGCGCGAAGCGATCGCCGCACACGCAGAGCGACTTTATCTGGATTCGAACCGGCAAGTCAGCGAACGCGCGGCAGGTCTTCGGCGCTAGAATCCATTCGCTAACGAAGCCCAATCTTCGGGTCGACGTCCCTTTCCTGCCCGCCTTCGCCATCTAAAGGCGCAAAGTGCTCGGCCCGGTTTTCAGCAGTGGAAATCGGCGACGGAACGGCACCGATCGGTCAGCAACGAACGACGGCTTTAAATGGCCGACGCCCCTGAAACCGACAGTCTCCTACCGGCCCAGTTGCTGCCGGTCCGCAGAGCGCCCTATTATAGGATGTTCGAGCCATCTCTCTGAGCACCCGAAAGCCGACATTTTGGCATTCTCCTCAGGAAGAAATCGCTGGAGCAATCACAACAGATAATTCGAGGTCATGCTCCGCTTCGAGCTTCTGTTAGGTATCTTAGGTTCCACATAAAAATTGATGCGCCTCCTTTCTTGAAGACCGGCTGCTGGATAGTTGATTGGCAACAGTCTGTATCAGGCAAGGGGCGGATAGGCCAGGCGCAACCCCAACCGACACTCCGAAGCGGACCACGTCATCCTTTTCGGGTTGAAGGTGGTAGAACTCTTCCTGCCGATTTTGTGGTACTATCCGCTCCGAGGCGAACTCATTTGCCTCACGCTCCGCTTCATTCCGAGCTTCACCCTCTTGTTCGCCTAGATCCGCATCGATGAACGTCTGCGCATCGTGCAGCAATAGGTGCGCTGCCTCGTGAAATACCGTGAACCAAAACTTGTCGTCTGAGCGGCCTCGGAAACTCACCAATACCATCGCTTTGCCAGGAGCGATCATGCGGCTGGCTCCTGACGCACGACACCCTTGGGGCGCTCGCTTTGCGACCAAAGCGACCCCAGCTTCGGCGAAAAGGGCCTTCAACTTTGGTAGGAACCGCTCCGGCGCCCTCACCTTTGATAGTTTTTTGATCTCATCCATGCGGTCCTCAAGATTGCCGGGTTCCCAATCTCGAGTTTGGACTAGGTCGGCTCCGATTTCACCGCTGCGCAACCACATCAGCGTGGCGATGTCGCTGGAGGCGAAGGCTTCTGAGGTCCGGAACAGTGTATCCGACTGCACCTTGCCATAGCGCGCTTGCCAAGCCCCAAGCGTTCCGACGTTATAGAAAACCAGGCGCCGCTTTATCTCATCTCTGCGCTTGTCGGCTGTCAGACGCCCCCGAGGGCGCGGGCCAGGGACTGGCAGTAACAGCCAATCATCGCCTTCAACAGTTGTGGCGCGATCTAGGGCGCGCTCCAAAGCATCTTCAAAGTCCTTCTGGCGTTTCAGCCAAAATGACCCAGTCCCCCCAAGGTTGGTTTCCAGGAGGCCGGCAGTTTGCTTGTCGATACGATAGGTACCATCCAAGAGCCCTCGGAGTGTCTCCCTGCCCTTAGGGAGATTAGCTGCCAACTCATTTGGGTCCTTGTTCTTGCGCATAAGGAGCGAGCGCAATGTATCGCCTGGCTTAGAAAACCAGTCAGCAGCGAAGGCAGTTTCTTCGGTCACTCTGGCCCCGTAATTGTCATAATTTTCAATCGTTTCACTGTGGCCCAAATCACCCGCTCGTCGCAGTCATGGGCAAAGCGTTTTCCTACCGGTACGAGCGTTGCCGAACACCCTGAACTAATCTCAATCGAAAGTGAATCGTCTGGAGCAATTTTTGCCCCATCGCCATAGAATGCGAACAACTCCTCTGCATTCTCAAACGCAAGTGCATCAGAAATGAACGTCACAATGGCTTGCGCATGAATACCGTAGTGCTCTTCCGCAGCCTCAAGATTGGCGCAGGTGTCATGCAAATCCTGGTCATGAAAGGAGATTGAATGCAAGGAAGGCTGATACCGATTGAGAGTGTGTCAGACGTCACAGAGGCAGCTCCCGCCCCCGTCGCGTTCACTGAGGAAGGGGCGAGCCGTGAGGCTTTCCTTTTTGCTTTTCTCGGATCTCGCGGATCCGATCCCAGTTTCTTTGAAGTTCGAGGTCGCCAGCCTCATCCATATTGATTTCAATCGCACTGCAGAGCCCTGCAAGGGTAACCATAACGCCGCCAACCTCTTGGCGCGGCTCTCCTACCGGGCGATTGAAAACGTATTCGACCAGTTCGAGGGCGTCTTGTTTTGTGCAACCGTTGGCTTGTGCCAGCTCGAGAGCCTCCTCAAGAAACCTGTGGTTACGCTCCAAACGATCACGCGTCACGTGCGGCGGGAAGCACTTGCTGAGCCATTGCTCAACTCGCCTTTGATATGAATTCGGATTGCTCAATTTGAACTCTTTTGAATATTGTTTGCAGTCGAACGAAAATATCAAGTCCCTTTTGACGTGCTCCCCTGATTGTTACCATTCAGAGGTAGAGTCTCGCTCCTTCATGATTGATGTTTGATGGGATGGCAACGTGTCTGGGGGCATGCCCCCAGACACGTTCGCCGGCGATCTCGGCGGGGGTCTTCCCGCCCAGTTTCGAGTGTGGCCTGACCGTGTTGTAATCGTGCCGCCATGCAGCGAGCACGAACCGGGCATGAGCCAGTGAGGTGAACAGCGTCTCGTTGAGGCATTCGTCGCGCAGACGGCCATTGAAGCTTTCCACGAAGCCATTCTGCATCGGCTTGCCGGGCGCAATGTAGTGCCACTCGACCCGCCGTTCCTGTGACCAGCGCAGGATGGCCGACGAGGTCAGTTCGGTGCCATAGCACATTGGGAAGCTGCCTCTCGAAGGCAGCGCTCGCCTTGATGGAGACAAGGGCGCGTAGCGCCCGCAGGCTTCATCAAGGCGGTCATGACCGGTCATCAGGTCTCTAAAGTGAAGTTGTCGACTCAACACTTTGGAGACAGACCGACCATGACCAAGCTCAGTTCTACACCCGCCGATGCCGTGCTGGTAGCCATCGATATGTCCAAGCACCGCCAGGAGGTCCTCATCGAACGCCCGGAGGGCGGGCGGCGACGGCGTATGACAGTGATGGCGACGAAGACCGATTACGATCGCCTTGCGTCCGATCTGGCTGATATTGGCAGACCGATTGTGGTCGGCTTCGAGGCGACCGGTAACTATCACCGCACCTTGGCGCACCGCATGCTCACAGCAGGTTTCGAACTGCGCCTGATCTCGTCCGTAGCCCTGGCCCGGACCCGAGAGGCTCTACATAATGGCTGGGACAAGAACGACTCCAAGGACGCGCAGGTGATCTTGCATATGCTGCGGATTGGCGCCACCCAGCGCTACGTCGATCCGCTTGCCGCCGGGATTAACGATCTGCAGGAGATGTCGAAGACACACGAGGCCATCTCCAAAGCCAAGACCCAGACCTGGCACCGGATCCTGACCCATTACCTGCCCCTCTACTTCCCAGAGATCGAGCGCTTCGCCGGCAACAGCAGGTCTGATTGGTTTCTTGCCTTGCTCGAGCGGTTTCCGACGCCCGGGAGCATGACAGCGCTTGGCCAGGAAGCATTCACGCGCGAGGCGTGGTCACTGGTCGGTCGCAAGGTCTCCAAGGCTCGATTAATCAACGATATTTACGAGACCGCCTGCGCATCCGTCGCACTGCCGGTCGATGAGGATTCTGTGGCGATTGCCATGTTTCGCATGGTCATCGCGCAAGCGCGCAGTCTGATCCGCCAACGCGACGAGATCGAGCGAACCGCCCATGCCATGCTCAGCGAGAACCGTGACTACCAGCTGCTTCGTATGATCCCTGGCATCGGCCCGATCAACGCGCTGACCATCCTTGCCGAGGCCGGGGACCTTCGACGGTTTGCCCACCATCGCCAGTTCCTCAAGTTCTGCGGACTCGATCTGGCCACCTGCCAGTCCGGCACATTCCGCGGTCGGACCAAGCTTTCCAAATATGGTAATGCTCGGTTGCGCCGCACTTTCTGGATGGCCGCACAAGTCGCCGCTCGCCAACGCGACAACAGCTTTCGCGATAAGCTGGGTCGATACATGGAAGGACACGCCAGCGACCCTGATCGCCGCCGCAAGGCAATGACTGCACTCACCGCCAAGATGGCGCGCGTCGCGCACGCCGTCATCAAGACGGGAACCGAGTACCGCCCGTTCCTCGAACGGGCGGACACCAGATGGAAGGACCCCTCTCTGCTGTGCCGTGAGGGCGCAACTGCGACCCTGTAGATAATGTTCGGGCCTTCCATCTGGCATCCGCATCTCATTTTAAGGACGGTTAGGACCACGACCGATGCGGCCGCTGGATCCTGTGTTTGCTATGGCCGAGAGCGCATTCCTTGACGATGGAAGCCATCTGGATCAAAAAGACATTTGCGCCGGTCATGATCGGCGCAACGAGACCTGCTGGCCTTGTCCCACAGCTGCTTCCCGACCTAGGACGTTGTCGCTGACCACTGTGTACGGCTTGCCGCGCAGCCCGATCAGGCTGCTCAGCTCGCGGGCGACCCGCGCACCGGAGAGCGACGTATCGGCCACCAGCGCCAGGCACTCCCGCGTGTAGTCATCGACCACGCACAGGATGCGGAAGCGCCGACCACAGATCAGGCTGTCGGATACGAAGTCGAGGCTCCACCGCTGGTTCGGACCATCTGGCAGCACCATTGGCCTGCGCGTGCCCAG
>NZ_QXFL01000020.1 GCF_003584125.1 Aurantiacibacter zhengii | reverse complement strand
GACGATGACCCGCCGGTTGAAATCGTAGACGGCGGCATTGCCGCTGGCGCGCTCATTGCCGCGCGTAACCGTCACACCGCCAGTCGCATCGATGCGCTGGATTCGCAGACTGCCGGCATCGCTATAGGCTACCGTCGTCCGCGCCGCGGTCAGTTGCAGGTCGCCCTGCCGGATCTGGACATCGCCAGACAGGACAACCCGGTTCTGCCGATCCTGCAACTCGATGCGATCGGCAGCATAGTTGACCGGCTGGTTTGAATTGAAACCGGCAATCGTCTGCGCCCCGGCAACCGAACCGAACGACAGCGCCGCGATCCCGCCGGCGATGAGACCGCCAGCCAGGCCGCGCACGACAAGGTGGCGAAGCGCAGGACGCGAGGATGGGGTTTCGGTATTCATGCTGTCAGGCTCCATCATCACATTTCCTCGGGCAGTCGCAAGCGGCCGGGCACCATGCGCAACCTGGCGTTACCGTTGAGGGAGAAAGTACGCTCTTCCATGTCCGCGCGCATGGCATCGGCCGAGAAGGCACCGGCCGGGATCGCGCCGCTTACCTGCCCATCGCCAGTCAGGGTGCGGGAGGGGAGGTCGATCGTCACGTTGCGAGCGATGAAATTGTAACCATCGGCAGCGTCGAACCGGACCGTGCCGGGAATGCGCACCTGCTCATCGTCGATATCATAGACGCCGCGCGGGGCGGTAAGGACAGCCGGACCTTCGGCCAGCGCGAGCCGCGCTGTCATATCCTGCATCTCCACAAGTGGTATGGAATTACTGCGCTGTACCGCCTCGCCGGCGACCAGGCTGAACGGACGCGCCCTGTTGTCCTGACCGCGGTACATCGCGTTGTCGACGCGGAGCCGGTCGTCCGCGATGGCGACCTTGTTGCGGTCGAGCAGGAAGCTGATCTCCCCGCGCGGCGACAGCGGGGTAATCAGCATCATCGCCGCGACCACGCCCACCAGGGCAGGAAGCCCCACGGCCAGCACGCGCACGATCCGATCCAGCGAACCTCCCGGTGTCGCGAACTGCTGGCGCCTGTTGCGCATCCTGTCTGCGGCTCTGGTCATGCCATGCTCTAACGCCCGAGATCATTACTCGTGGCTGAAAATATCCTTGTCCGCCCAGCCTGCTATATCGAGCCGCGCGCGTGCAGGAAGGAAATCGTAGCACGCGTGCGCGAGTTCAAGGCGGCCTTCCCGCGCAAGACGCTCGATCAGGATGTCGCGGAGACGGTGGAGATAGCGCACGTCCGAAGCGGCATATTCGCGCTGTGCATCTAAAGCGGGTTCGTCCGGGCCGAGAGAGCCGTAGACCTCGTCAGTCGAGATGTGGTGGAACTAGTGTGGACTGCCGCTGCCCGCACCCAGCCAAGCCGAACGTGCAGTCTTCAGCAGCGAGTTCGTGCCGAGAATATTGGTCTCGATGAACACGTCCGGACCGGTTATAGATCGGTCGACGTAGCTTTCTGCGGTAAAGTGCAAGATTGTCGAGATGTCGCGTTCGCGCAGCAGCTTTGCGACCAGCTCGGTATGGCGAATGTCGTCTACTACTAGCTCTGCCTGCTCGATCCCGGCGATAGTGGATTTGTTGCCTGTATAAGTCAGGCAATCGAGAACGATCATCGTGTCGCCGGGGTGGTTCTGCGCCCAATAGTGAACGAAGTTGCCGCCGATGAAGCCGGCACCGCCAGTAACGAGCAGGTTAGTCAAAATCTGCTTCCTCTTCGAGCATTCTGCGCAAGTTCACGCGCCAGTGCGTGTGGCCATCGTCCAGCAGTGCGCGCGTCTTGCTGCAATCGAGAAGCGAAAAGGCAGGTCTCACCGCAGGCGTGGGATAGGCGCTGGTGGGGATGGGGGTGATGGGTATGGCCTCGTCCAGCAAGCCGAGCGTTATGGCTTCTTCCTGGATGGCGACTGCGAAATCGTACCAGCTGGCAACACCTGCATCGCTGTGATGGAAAGAACCGCTCGCCTGCTTCTCGACGAGTCCCCAGATTGTAGCAGCAAGACCAGGCGCCCAGGTGGGAGCGCCGATCTGGTCTGCCACCACGTCCAGCGCAGGCTTCGCTGCCATCAGGCGCAGCATGGTGCGGACAAAATTAGCACCGCCTGCAGTGTAGACCCAGGCGGTGCGAACTAGGATGTCAGTATTGCGCAGGTGGTCTTCGCCTTCGGCCTTTGTCCGTCCATATGCGGACAGCGGATTGCGGCTGTCATCAGGAAGGTAGGCACGACTCGACATGCCGTCGAACACGAAGTCGGTCGAGACGTGCACAAGCTTGCCGTCATGCACGCTTGCCAGTGTAGCGACCGCTTTGGCATTGATTGCTCGGGCTGCCTCCTCGTCGCTCTCAGCCCTGTCGACTGCTGTATAAGCTGCCGCGTTGATCACAAGCTCGGGCGAGACTTCGCGCAGAACGGCAACGATTGCGCTCGCGTCGGCCAGATCGCATTCGTCAACATCGACAGGATGGACAACGCAGCCTGCTGGAGCGCTGGCGATGAGAGCACGACCCAGTTGCCCTTTCGCGCCGGTTATGAGCACCTTCAAACGAAAGCCTCCACTTGTGACAGCGACTTTCCTTCACGGTCCTTGGCTGACAACTGGATGTCCAGCCCTTCGGTCGGCCATTCGATACCCACCTCGGGATCGTCCCACGCCAGCGACTGTTCGTTTGCCGGCGCGTATGGTGCATCACATTTATAAAGGAAATCCGTGCCGTCCATTAGCGTGAGAAAGCCATGTGCAAAGCCTGGCGGCACCCAGAAGATGCGCTTGTTCTCAGCTGAAAGCTCCACACCCGTCCATCTGCCGAATGTGGGGGAGGAACGGCGCAGGTCGACCGCTACGTCGAATACTGCTCCCGATGCCACGCGCACAAGCTTGCCTTGGGGGCCGGGGTTCTGAAAATGCATTCCCCTGAGCACGCCCTTCTGCGAGCGAGAATGGTTGTCCTGCACGAAATCGACGGCAAGACCAGCTTGGGCAAATTCTACTGCGTTCCAGCTTTCCATAAAGAAGCCGCGCTCGTCGCCAAAGACCTGCGGTTCGATGATGAGTGGGCCGTCGATGTCGCAAGAGTTGACCTTCATCGGCTCGTGGGCTCGTGCAGGAGCTTCATCAGGTAATCGCCGTATCCAGACTTTACGAGAGGGGCGGCGATCTTCTCCAGTGCGGCATCGTCGATCCAGCCCTGCCTCCATGCAATCTCTTCCGGACAGCTGATTTTCAAACCCTGTCGCTCTTCGGTGATGCGAACGTAGCTGGCCGCGTCCAACAATGATCCGTGGGTGCCCGTATCGAGCCACGCATAACCGCGTCCCATTATCTCCACCGCGAGTTGGCCGTCATCGAGATATAGCTGGTTCAGGTCCGTGATCTCCAGCTCCCCCCGCGGCGACGCCTTCAGGTCACGCGCTCGGTCCACAACGGTATTGTCGTAGAAGTAAAGGCCGGTCACGGCATAGTTCGACTTCGGCGCGGCGGGCTTCTCCTCAATTGAGGAGGCCACGCCGTTAGCGTCGAAATCAACCACGCCATAAGCCTGGGGATTATTGACCTGGTAAGCGAAAACGCTTGCCCCTTCTTCGCGCGCAGCTGCATTGCCGAGGAGTTCGGGCAGACCATGACCATAGAAGATGTTGTCACCCAAAACGAGAGCACTGGGGGCGTTCCCGACGAAGGCTGCACCGATGTGGTAGGCTTGCGCCAGCCCCTCCGGTCTTGGCTGCACGGCATAGCTGATAGCGATCCCGAAATCGGCCCCATCACCAAGCACGCGCATGAATTGCGACCGATCTTCCGGCGTGGTGATGATCAGCACCTCCCGCACGCCAGCCAGCATCAGCGTACTGAGCGGATAATAGATCATCGGTTTGTCAAAGACTGGCATTAGCTGCTTCGAGACGCCACGTGTCAACGGATAGAGCCGAGTTCCCGAGCCACCCGCTAGAATTATTCCCTTACGTGGCATGCACCCTCTGAGGCTGGAGACAATCTCTGCGACGCGCTGCTGAATTGCAGCAGTATCAGCTGCGGTCAACAGCGACGTATGAATTTGAGAGGTTCGGCTGAAGATTAGCGCAAAATTAAGCATACCAAGCCTAAGGATCGATCATGATTCCAGGGACGCACCATAAAAGACGCGCGGAGAGACCTCTCGCTTTCAAGTCAGGGATGCCCATCTTCATGCAAGTGCCGAGAGGACCGGCGGCAACGGCACTAGCTGGGTGCGCGCTACTGGCGATTTTTGCACACAGCACCTTTCCTACTGTTGGTTTCGGCCCATTCTTTTTGCTAATATGCGCATTTGGCGCCTGGTTTGTGGGAAACCTGTTCGCCGTTCTCGTCGGCCTTTTCATCGGTGTCATCCAGGTTCAGAGCGGCCAAGCCCTGGCGCTCGACGAAAATCCTGTCGTCATGGCCTTACAAATCTCCAGCGCTTTGGCCGTGGTTCTGATGCTAGGTGTAGCCCGTGCCGCCCTTGAATTGGAATGGCGCTTTGCCCGCGTCGATCCGTTGACAGGAGCTCTCAACAGAAAGGCATTCTTCGAAGCTGTCGCGAATGAAGCCCACCGACCCGGCATTGCTGTACTGCTGTTTGCCGATGTTGACGGGCTCAAGCGGGTGAATGACGACCTTGGCCACGATGCGGGTGACGAAGCTCTTCAGGATTTTGCGGATCGTGTCAGGAAGACCATCCGTAATACGGATATATTTGCACGCGTCGGTGGCGATGAATTCGTAATATTCCTTAGAGTGGGGGATCTGGCCTCTGCCGATAAAGTCGCGAGCAGGTTAAATGCGCAAGTCAATCAGAAGGGGACTTCCACACTAAGGTGCAGCATTGGCGCACTGGTCATGCCAGCTGGCTCGACGTCTATCGATGCCGAACTCAAAGAGGCTGACCGCCTCATGTACCGCGCCAAGAGGGAAAAGCTCGGCATGGTGCTGGCAATGTTAGCCAAAGGCGACCTGAATGAGCTCGCATCATCTGCGCCCCCCACAGATCGCGAGGATCAACAAAGCGCAGTCATAAGAGCGAGAGGCCGCGATCGTGATATCACGGTTCAGGGCCGTGCTCTTGCTCAGGCAGAAGTGGGTTGAAAATCCGGGTTCTTAGGATCCTCAATTAATGTATCGCAGGGTCGGAACCTGACGTTGATAGCGCACAGGATTTTGATGGCGCTTTGTATGTGAGGTTCGTAGAGGGCGTGCTCCCGATCGAACAGCCCGATGTCCTCGATAACTCGAAAGGCAAGTCGGCTTGGCCCTCGCCCTGAACACCTGTTGCCAGGTCGGCACGGGAAACCCTTGCTACTTTTTCATACCTTTCAGCGCTTTCCTTGGCTGCCGTTGCGGGCGGGGCCGGTAATGCCGATATGCTCGCTCAGGTGCTACGATCAATCGGCAGGTGAATGCCCCAGGTATTGGGGGTAGCCGGTACCATCCATGGTGTCTGAGTGCATACTCGCCACCGCGCGTCCGGACTTGCCGCGGTCTGGCTCGTTCGTCACCAGTGTCTCGCCATGCCCCGAACAAAAGACACGGTTGCATTAGGCGCGCAAACGACCTGGCAGTGACAGACGAATTCTCCCAAGTCCGATCCTCGATTTGATAAGCCCCAAAGCCAAGCCCTCGCGGTGGCCTGGTTTCAGCCAGCGATATTGGCTACCCTTGCAAGGACGGTTCGGAGACCGCCAAGGATGCTCTCAACTTCGTGCTAATCGCAAGTCGCGAGTCTTGCGATAAGGTGCTCTCGGCCTTATGGGATCGACGTAACAGCCGAGGTGATGAACCCTTCAATTGGAAAGCATGAACTGGGGTCTTTTGCGCCGGTTTCAGCGTCGCAGGGAGGGGAGCCAGCTCTTGAAGTATCCTATTTATATTTCCGACGCTGACAAAGATTCGCGCATCGAACTCAAAAGGATGCTGTCGCAAGGTGGCTGGAGTTGTCGCCCATTCTTGAGTGCAGCCGACCTAGTTAACGAAATCAGAGCATTGGAACCCGGCGTTGTTCTATTAGACGTGCGGAATACGAGCACCGATGGAGCCGATCTTATTGAAACAATTTCGGAAGCAAACTTCGCGTTACCTATCATCGCCATAGCAGAAAAGGCCAGCGCCGATATCGTTGTCGCTGCTATGAAAAGTGGCGCAGTCGACTTTCTTGAGAAACCATTCCCCGCTGAAACTCTGGAGAAAGCAATCGAAGGCGCTGCACCTATAGTGGATCAGCGAATTAGGATTGTCGATCAGACGGAGAAGGATAAGGCTCGTATTGAAATTCTGACCCCCCGGGAGCTTGAAGTGTTAAAAGCCCTTTCCCGCGGGGACTCAAATGCGATGATCTCTCAAAATTTCGATATCTCGGTTCGCACAGTCGAAACTCATCGGGCGAATATAATCCGAAAAATCGATCTGCCGAATATTGTCGGGGCCATTTCGGTTTTCCAGCGTTACGAAGCTGCTAGTTCAGCGCGCCCTGTGTGAATCCGGACCAGTTTGTTCGAGAAGTAGAGGCTTTGCCGAACTTTACCGTGTTGCTGAATAATGGACCATAGGGGTTCCCAAAGAAATAGATCCTGAGCGCTTTGCGACGCTTGAGGACGGTTGAAGCAGTGGGTGCGTAGCGGAACTCGTAGCGGGGGAGGATCAGCACCAGTGCAGGCACCATTAGGAACCCCCGCCGATGCCGAACAGTCCGATGGCGAACCCCGCGCCCGCCGCAAGCAGCGCGAGAAACGGCACCAGGGTTGTGTCAGGCGTCATGGGAAGGCACCCTACGTTCCAGCGCAGCATCCGGCGAGAGATTCTTGGACGGTTCTATGATTTGCAACTCCGGCGCGATAGGGTTCGCACGATGTTATTGACGACACAGAGCGTGGAAAAGGTCTGGGGCCGCGATGTGCTGCCTGCACCTTTCGCTGCCCCCGAAGGCCAGCGTATCGGGGAAATATGGTTCGAGCCTCCCACGCAGATGCCCGAGTTGCTGGTGAAGTATCTGTTCGCCAGCGAGAAGCTGTCGGTACAATGTCACCCCGACGACGACCAGGCCGAGGCTGCCGGCCAGGGACGCCAGGGCAAGGAAGAGTGCTGGCTGGTGATCGCCGCCGAACCTGGCGCCAGTCTGGGCATCGGTTTCGACGAGCCGCTGGATGCACAGGCCATGCGCACGGCCGCGCTCGACGGCTCCATCGAGCAGTTGATGACGTGGCACGAAGTGCGGGCCGGCGACTTCTTCTACATCCCCGCAGACACTGTCCATGCCATCGGTCCGGGCTGTTCGATCATCGAAGTGCAGCAGAATTCGGACATTACCTATCGCCTCTACGACTATGGCCGCCCACGCGAGTTGCACCTGGAGCAGGGCATGGCGGTGGCCGACGGATCGCCCTACGACATGGCCTTGCACCAGCGCCTGCCACACAGCGGCAGCGCAACGTTGGTGGATGGTCCCCATTTCCGCCTGGACTGGGTCGACGGCATTGCCGGCGACGACCTGCTCTATACCTATTGCGAGCCGCTGCTGGTGCTGCCCCTTGCGGGCGAAGTGCTGGTAGCAGGTAGCGAGGTGATCAAGCCTGGTGAGTGCGCCTATGCCACCGACCTGGCGAGCGTGACTTCCGCGCCAGAAGGCAAATGCGTGGTGACCGCCCCTCGCTGAGGGCCGGGCCTAGACCACGCCGAAAGCCAGCATCGCGTCGGCCACAAAACCATCAAGCCCCAAACTTAATGGTAGTGAGACTGCAAAAATGTAGACGCCCGTCTCGTAAAAACCCGCCATCTTGCCCTCCCCCGATATCTCGAGGCTCTCGCACCACTTCTTGATCCCTTCGCTGCAGAGGATGCCAAACCGTTGCTGCAGCGGCAATCTAAACTGACGGCGCGTTTATCTTAGCCGATTTCCCTGTCTTAGCCGGAAACGCTATAGCTATTAATGATGCCAATAGCTGCTGTCGGGTTTCTCGAGATGGACAAACAGAGCCGCTAGGTTAGGTCAGGTTGCGACCCCCAATATCACCTTTCCCTGTCACCCGGAGGTACGGCAAACGCCCTAGCCCAGCCACCGCATCCAAGCGGCGCTTTCAAGCGCTTTGTCCGCGAGCAAGATACGGGCTGGAATGCCATTCTCATCCGCGAAGTCCAACCCACGATCCGCGCCCAGTGCCAGTATCGCCGTAGCCAGCGCATCAGCTTGCATACAACCCGGGTGGAGCACGCTGACAGCGAGAATATCATTGTCCAACGGCAAGCCGCTGCGCGCGTCGAGGGTGTGCGACCAGGATAAGTTACCCGCGCGTCGCCGGCGCATATAGCTGCCGGATGTCGCAGTCGACCAGCCAGTCAGCCCTACGCGCGCGCTTGGCAGTGTGCTGTCCGGAGGGCTTTCCATATCGACCCACCAGGGCATTCCATCCGCTCGCAGCCCAGCGCCCCGCACCTCGCCGCCGATCTCCAGCAAGACATGTTCGATTCCAATCCGGCGCAGCGCCTCGATACCGGCATCGACCGAGTGACCTTTGGCAATCCCGGAAAAGTCGAGCGCCAGTCCCCCGGGTTGGAACAGCGTGCGGCCCTTGTCTTCTCGGCGAATGTCCCGCCAGTTGTAGTGTCTTGTCCCCTTCGCATTATGGGCATGCGGGACAATTTGCGGTGGGGCAGACGATCCGAACCCCCACATTTCCGTCGCCGCGCCTATCGTCGGATCGAAAGCGCCGCCGGTGGCCTCGGCAACCGCAATCGCACAGTCGAGGACCCTCGCAAAATCCTTACCCAGCCTGTGCCACGTGCCGCCTGATGCACGGTTGAACCTGCTAAGGTCCGATCGCTCTTCCCACTGGCTCATCTGCGCGATGACCCGGGAAAAGGTGTCGGCGAGAACCGTGTGCACGGCACCGTCGGTGACACCAGGCGGCACAATGGCCGAGACTGCCCATACCGTTCCCATCGTCTCGCCCGACCGCCTGCATTCGCGGCTCTTGGCGGGCGGCGGGCGAAAAGAAAGCTCGGGATGCGGGGGAAGGAGAACTTGGTCGAACTCCTCCCTTTCCCGGCTCATGGCATCGGTCAAAGCGGTAGAAATTCCAGGACCGCGGTGTAGGAACTACGGCGATCGGGTTCTCCATCAATGCCGTCCTGGCTGGATGACGCCTCGAGATAATACATTCCGGGGTTTGCCGCCTCGAGGGTCAATTGCCCTTCCGCATCGGTGACGAGGTTCTGGATGCCAGCGTTATCACGATAGCGCGTGTTGCCTTCCACGAACTCTACTTCCAGCCCGGCAGCGGGTTGACCGTCGATCAGGAAGCGGACCGTGGCCGGTTCACCTGCGACGATGTCGTTGGGGTGACTGACGGCGATCATTTCCAGTCCGCTGTTGACGGGCTGGAGGGCCGTGTCGCTGGGCGCGCCGAGCGTGACGAAGGTTTCTGTGCGCGAATGGGTGTGGTTCATGCGCACGTCCGTCGCTCCCTCGGGCACCTCGCTTGCATCACCGCGAAAACGATGGCGTGCACCATTCAGTTCGTAGGAGCCCATCGAGCCGTTCGAGACGAGAGCAACGCGGTAGGTTCCCTGCGCCGCGAGCGGCAGGTCAAAGACGCTGCGATAGGAACCGGAGCCAATTATCTGAGGCTGCACGCTCTGTCCATCAGGGCCGGTGATAACGAGGGAATCGAGCCGCAGGGGCCGGTGCTCGAACACGAAGAGCTCGTTGGAAGCTGCCGCATCCACGGTGATCGTTTCGCTATCGCCGGCAAGGACCGTGGAAGACGGAAGCAGCCAGCGGCGGTGGGCATTGGCTTCGCTCGGAATGAGCGTGGTAAGACCCAGCGCGAGGCCGATGGCATAAAGGCTAGTCTTGGCGAACATGGGTGTTCCTTTCAGTCTTGATCTTCGATTGATCGCGTTCAGCGCGACAAGCTGAGGCGGACGGTGCCGAGTTCGGCATCGCCGCTTGCGGTGGCACTCGCGTTCGATCGCGGCGGCCATTGGAAGGGGATGCTGACGACCTCGCGCCCGCCCACCTCGCGCGCGGCTTCCACGCGCAACGTGTAGCTGCCCGCCGGAAGATTACCGAGCGGACGCGAGCCCTGGCGGTAGGCCACGCGATGGGTGCCGGGAGCCTTGGTGGGAGCGCTGATGCCGTCAGCCGGAAGGTTCATCGAACGGCCCGCGCGGCGCCACCAGGTGCGCATATCGGGCAGCCACTTTTCGGGGTCGTCGGCGCGCAGATCGATGTCATACCAGACATCCAGTGTGCGCACGGCGCGGCCCGCTTCGTTCTCGATCCAGATTGCAACATAGGGGTTGTGGTATTCAGCAACGCGCAAGCGAGGGATCTCGACGCTGAGCGACATTTCCTGCGCTGCGGCAGGCACCGCAACCAGGCTGGTGACCGCAAAGGCATAAGCAATACTGACACGCATGGGTGTCTCCTTGACTAGTGAACGAGGAAGATGAGCAGGAGCGCAGGGATGACGACCCCGGCACCCACGATGGGCCATGTGGACGGACGGTTCTTGGCATGGAGTTGCAGCAGGAGCAGGCCGGTGACGGAGAAAACGACGCAGGCGGCCGCGAAGATATCGATGAACCAGGACCAGGCCGTGCCGCTGTCCCTGCCTTTGTGAAGATCGTTGAAGTAGGCGATCCAACCCCGGTCGGTGCTTTCGAATAGCACGTCCCCGCTCACCCGGTCTATCGCCACCCAGCCATCGCCGCCCGGACGGGGAAGCGCGATGTAGAGTTCGCTCTCGGTCCATTCGGGCGCACGTCCCGCCAGGCCCGCGTCGAGCTCGCCCTCCAGCCACCGGGCCAGCGCGTCCGGCACGGGTGTCGTGGCATCGGCGCCTTCAGGAACGCGCTCCAGCGTTCCCAGAAGGCTGTCCGGCAGTGCAAGTTCCTCCGTTACGATGACGGGCTCCGCCTCAATCGCACCGGCGTGATTCAGGGTAATCCCCGTCACCGCAAACAGGATCATCCCGATCAGGCAGATAGCGCTGCTCATCCAGTGCCACGTGTGGAACTGCCGCACCCAGAAGGCCGGAATGCGGCGTTTCGCTTTCTTCTCCGGCGCCGGCGGAGCGATTGCGGACGTGCGCTGAAAGGTTGATCGACTATTCATTCTGCTTGCTTCCCCGTCCTATCGACGCTCGTCTAATTGCAATTGAAGATCAATAGCAACCAATCATTGGCGACCATCAGAATTGCGCATTCAGACTGACCCAGTAGCTGCGCGCCTTGTCCTTGTTGTTGTAGTCGTCGATGAAAACGGGATCGAAAGTGCCGTCGCCGTTGTCGATGAAGCTCGTCTGATAGCTGGTGAAATCGGTATCGAGCAGGTTGTTGACCCGTGCCGCCAGCCTGATGTGCTCATTCAACTCGAACTGCGCTCCCAGATTGAGAACGGTGTAGCTCTCGTAAAAGAGCCGATCGCCGGTCGTGGCATCCACGCCCCGATAGCGGCGAGAACGGTGCTCGGCATTCAATTGCGCGCTGATCCGTTCCGTTACTGTCCAATCGAGCGTCGCGTTGGCCATGTGCGCGGCAGTGTTCGTGAGAGGCAACCCCTCGCCGGGTCCGCTCAACTGCTCGCTGTCGGTATAGGTGTAGTTGGCGCGCAGGTTGAAATCGCGCAGGAAGCGAAGCTGGCCCGCGACCTCGACGCCTTCGACCTTTGCCTCGTCGATGTTGACCGGCTGGTTCAGAATGCCGACGTCAAGGACGGCGAAATAATCACCGAGGTTGGCACAGGGGCGCTCCCCACCGGTAAGAGCACACGGTTGCACGCTTGCACTGGCAATCTTGTCATCAAAGCTGGTGTGGAAATAGGTCACATTGATGCCGGTGCCGGGCAGCGGATCCCAGTAGACCGCAGCTTCGGTGTTGGTGCTGGTTTCCGGCACGAGAAGCGGGTTCCCCACGAAGGGGAAGGTGCCCTGGCCGCCAAAACCGCGAATGCCATCGTAAAGATCGGTGGTCTTGGGCGTTTTGTAGCCTGTGCTGACACCACCCTTTACGATCACGGTATTGGTGACGTTGAACACGCCGTAGACGCGCGGCGAGACCTGTCCGCCGAACACATCGTGCTCGTCGTATCGGACCCCGGCAGTGAGAGTGAAGAAGTCGACCGGGGACCAGTTGTCTTCCGCAAAGATCGACCATTGACGCTGCTCCTGCACCGCGGGAATGCCTTCCGAGCTTTCTTCCAGGCCGAACACCGCATCGAAGAGTTCGCCGTCGATATACTGGCCACCGACGACAACTTCATGGTTGCCGACAAAGCCGGACAACGGCACGACCACGCGCGCGTCGAGCGTGTATTGCGAGCTCCTGAGATCGCGGTCAGGGCGCGGCAGGAACGTTGCCGCCGCGATACCCCTGCGCTCTTCCTCGCTCAGTCCGGCATAGTCGCCGGTGCCATCATAGATGTCCTGCAGCAGCAGTCGTTCGGCCACCGAGAATGGCCGGGTCCGACCGCGATTGACGGTGTCGACATGTGCCAGCGATATGAAGCTGGTGCCGAAGGACCATTCGCCGTTGTGGGCAATGGACCAGTTGGTCCGGTCATATCGCTGCTCGTCCTTGTAGCCGACGCGCGGGGCGACGATCCCACCCCGGGTCTGCCAGATCGTGTCGATGCTATCAAGCGTGCCGAGGGGGAAGCTCACTTCTGTGGTAACAGGATCGGTGACAGGCGTATTGTCGTAGATTTGCCGCGAGATATCATAGTCGAAAGCGATGCGGTGATCGACGGACGGCATCCAGCTGAGCGTGCCGCCCGCACTGTAATTCGTGTTGTCCACCGTGCGGCCGCCGCCACCGAAACCGAGCGCGCGAACCTGCTCCTCTCCGGATGGATCGATCACCGGCACAAACTCGGGATTGGAGGCCATGCGCTCATAGATCGATCCACGAAGCGCTATACCGAGCGTATCGCCCAGGATTGGCCCGGTCACGGCAGCGTCAAAGGTGATATCGTCGCCGAAGCGCTCGTCTTCCTGAAAACTGCGACCCACCGTCACTGAACCGGTCCAGTAGCGGCTGACCGGACGCGTGATGATATTGATTACCCCGCCCATCGCATCCGCGCCATACAGTGTCGATGCCGGACCGCGGATAACCTCGATCCGCTCCACCAAGGCGACACACCTTCTTTCCTTGGCCTTGTTCCCAACGGCCTCAATGTTCCAGAACGCCCGGACTGGGGCGGCTGGGGCGGGCGATATGAACTGCGCATACCAGACCTCTCGACTACCAACCCTGATGGTTTCAATGGTGGCGTTCCAGTGCCAGCGGAGACTCGACCAATCTGGACCAACGCAGTCGACAGCTTCACGCCCTATATTGCAAAGCCTTACGGACGTGCGATCGAGCCGATGGACCGCACTTTCGAAGGCTTCCGAGAGACACTTTGGCGCTGGCGTGATGAATTCCAGAATGATTTTGCCGCTCGGATGGATTGGACGATCAAGAAACCAGCCGACGCCAATCATCCACCTATCGTTCGACTTGCGCACCCTGACAGACTGACCGTCCGTTCGGGTGAAACGGTTTTGCTAAGCGCTCTTGGCACTGCTGATCCGGATGGGGACAGCCTCAGCTATCATTGGTTTCGATATCCGGAAGCCGGAACCTGCTCCAAGCCTATAGAGATGTGGGGCGCCGATAACCTCTACGCGCGTGGCTTCACTGCTCCTGCCGTGGACGAGCCATCGGAAGCTCAGTTCATCGTTAAGGTGACCGATAAGGGCACCCCTGCCCTAACACGCTATCGACGCGTAGTGGTGACCATCTTGCCTTAGGTCTATTGAGGGGATTGTGCGAAACAAGGGCCCCAATGCCTCTGAATGTCCGCAGTGGGGTCGTTTGCTGACCGGCAGGTTCTTGCGATTTGATTGGCGATAGCGGACAGTCTGCAACTGATGCTGTGGACGGCTCTCCATCCACCTGCGGTAGTATCGCGGGATTGAGCTGGAAGGAGACTCGAGATGAGCGAAGTGGTTACGATTGGTCTGGATATCGCGAAGTCGGTGTTCCAGGTGCATGGCGTTGGAGCAGATGGCAAGGTGCTGATCCGCCGCCGACTGACGCGAGCGAGGATGCTGCCGTTCTTCGCGACGCTGCCGCGGTGTCTCGTCGGCATCGAGGCGTGCAACAACTCGCATTACTGGGCGCGAGAGTTGACCGCACTGGGTCACGATGTGAAGCTGATGCCGGCGCAATACGTGAAGCCCTACGTCAAGCGCGGGAAGAACGACGCTGCCGATGCGGAAGCGATCTGCGAGGCGGTGACCCGGCCGACGATGCGCTTCGTCGCGGTGAAGAGCCCAGAGCAGCAGAGCCTGATGATGCTTCACCGTGTGCGGTTGATGCTGAACCGCCAACGCACCCAGATCTCGAACGCGATCCGTGCACACATCTCGGAGTTTGGAGTGGTGGCACCGGTCGGCCGACTTGGGGTCGAACGGCTGCTCGAGGTGGTCGCCGATGCAGGCGACGATCGCGTGCCGGAGGATGCGCGTCTTTGTCTGCAGATGCTGGCAGCGCAGCTTGATGTCGTGAAGCAGCAGATTCTCGAGAATGACCGACGCGTACTGGCCAGTGCACGGCGGACCGAGCTCGGCCGCCGATTGATGGAGATCCCCGGCGTGGGGCCGCTTCTCGCAAGCGCATTCGTTGCATCGGTCGCCGACCCCACAGTGTTCAAGACCGGTCGCGATCTCGCTGCATGGATCGGGCTCGTGCCCAAGCAGAACTCGTCGGGCGGTAAGGAGCGGCTCGGCAGTATAACCCGGGCGGGCAACCGATACCTGCGGCAGATGCTCGTCGTCGGGGCGATGGCGGTCATCCGCCATGCCGAGCGGCATGGCACGAAGCGACCTTGGCTAGTTCAATTGCTTGCCCGCCGGCCTGCCAAGGTCGCGGCGGTGGCGCTTGCGAACAAAAACGCCCGCATGGTCTGGGCGCTGATGACCAGTGGCGAACGCTATCGCCAGCCGCAGCCGCAGCCGATGCCGGTATAGAAGCTTCGCGCGGTCACCGCGCTGACGAAGTTGGAAAGGGCAAAGAGGAGTTGATGCACGAAGCCGGTTGAAACCGCCGGATCGGGAAAACCCATTTTGGGCCGTGGCGCTTCGAGCGCGTGCTATAGGTCGGGACCCGGTTCGCGCGAAAGGCATCATGGCCAGCGGCGCATGACACAGCCGCATTCAAAGGCCGGACACATGGCCGCCTCGACCAGCAGAATGCAAAACTTCATAAAACCCTTGCCAACGGAGGGCCGTCCACACACGGCCCA
>NZ_QXFL01000002.1 GCF_003584125.1 Aurantiacibacter zhengii | reverse complement strand
TATTCTGTTGAAAAACTCCTCTTGCGAAGAGGGCGAGCCGCTGATTCAGTGATCTTCGTAATCAGGAGATTTGCTGATGATGGGCGAGCGGACGGTGATGCAGGAGGCGCTGTTCTACAGCTTCCGCATTGAGGATCATGTGCCGCAGGATCACCTGCTGCGTTCGGTTGACCGGTTCGTCGATCTGACGGGTATCCGAGAGCACCTGAAGCCGTTCTACAGCTCGACCGGGCGGCCTTCGGTTGATCCCGAGCTAATGATCCGGATGCTCCTCATTGGCTATTGCATGGGCATACGCTCGGAGCGCCGCTTGTGCGAGGAGGTGCACCTCAACCTCGCCTATCGCTGGTTCTGCCGGCTAGATCTCGAGGGGTCGGTGCCCGATCACTCCACCTTCTCCAAGAACCGGCACGGCCGGTTCCGCGACAGCGACCTGCTGCGCAAGCTCTTCGAGATGACCGTCGAGCGCTGCATGAGAGAAGGACTGGTGGGAGCAGAGGGCTTCGCGGTCGATGCGAGCCTGATCCGCGCGGATGTCCACCGGCAACGTTCGGTGCCGGGGGAAGAAGGCCTCCCGCCCGAAGTTGCCGGTCGCGCGGTCGCTGAGTATCTCGAGGTCCTCGATGATGCAGCCTTCGGCGCAGCCACGCCTGTCGAACCAAAGCGGGTCAGCCTGACCGATCCCGCTGCGCGCTGGACTGCGGCGACGCGCGATGCGGCTTTCTACTCCTACTCCACCAACTATCTGATCGACCTCGATCACGCGGTGATCGTCGATGTCGAGGCGACGACATCGGTTCGGCAGGCCGAGGTGCTTGCGCAGCGAAGGATGATCGAGCGAACGCAGGAGCGCTTTGGCTTGTGGCCCGAGAAGCTGGTGGCCGACACTGCTTATGGCTCGGCGCCGAACCTTGCCTGGCTGGTCGAGGACAAGGGTATCGAGCCCCATATCCCCGTGTTCGACAAGTCTGCACGCAGCGACGGCACTCTTGCGCGGTCCGACTTTACCTATGACGCCGAGGACGACAGTTACCTCTGCCCTGGCGGAAAGCGGCTGAGACCATCCAACCGCAACTTCAAGGCCCCGCGCCCGCTGGCCAATGCCGATGGCTTCATCCGCTACCGTGCGAGCCAGAAGGACTGTCAGGCATGCAATCTCAAGCAGCTCTGCGCACCCCGCACGGCGACCCGCAAGATCGTGCGCTCGGTCCACGAAGGCGCACGCGACCTGGCACGCGATATCTCCAAAAGTGACGCCTATCTCGTCTCACGTCGCCAGCGAAAGAAGGTCGAGATGCTCTTTGCGCACCTCAAGCGGATCCTGAAGCTGGACCGCTTGCGTCTGCGCGGTCCCAACGGAGCAAAAGACGAGTTCCACCTCGCCGCCGCAGCCCAGAACCTCCGGAAACTGGCCAAGATGCGGCCCATGCCGGGCCTCGCCACCGCCTGAGAGAGGCAGCGGCCTCACTCGCCCTCGATCCGGGGAGCTAAACCAACGCAGCCAACGGCGACTTTTTCAACGGAATAGGGTGGAGAACAGCCACCTGTCGTTCCGAAGACGAGAGTGAGCGATCCTCAGGTTCCGGCAGATGAAGTCGTTACAGAAGTTCGCCTCGGTCTAAGCCAACGTCCACAATCACTTCAATCTCGAACGCCACCTGATCGACAGACAGACCTACAAGGCCCGCCGCTCGGCCGCACTGGCCGAGTGGCAGAACCTCATGGCCTAAGCCGACGTTCGCGAGTTGGGTCATCTCTGATGTGGTCGACATTAGATGTACCGTTACGTCAGTCAGAAATCAGGCGGGCGCGGCTTGTAGCGCGGTAGCGACCATCCCAATGCGAGTGCTCCGGCCCGAAGACCGAATCCGGCCGCAAACGCTAGGGCTATCGACAGTTCACGTGGCGCGCCAAGTGCGTGCAGGCCCACGTAAGTCAGTGCCGCCAACACAGCTGCTGTGACGTAAATCTCGTGTGAAAAGATGATCGAGTTTTCTCTGCCAATTACGTCGCGAATGATCCCTCCAAAGCAGGCGGTGATCACACCCATTGTTACCGCGACAAGTCCTCCTTCGCCCAGGGCCATGGCCTTTTCCGCCCCACCAGTTGCGAAAAGCGTCAGGCCAATTGCATCGAGCCAAAGGATCATCCTGTACCGAGATGCAGCGAAGTGAGCGGTAAAGAAGACGATTATGGCTACCGCGATGCATACGCCGAGATATTGCGGCCGCTCGATCCAGAATACCGGATGAGCATCGAGGAGAAGGTCACGGATCGTCCCGCCGCCAATCCCAGTAACGGTTCCCAACAAAACAAAGCCGATCACGTCCATCTGATTGCGGGACGCGACAAGCGCACCTGAAATCGTGAAGACGACGATCCCCAGCCAGTCGAGTACGATGATGCTGCTTTCGAACATGAGCAGATGGTGCGGTCATTCAGACGTGCGAACAAGTAGATTGCGCAGCGCCCCCTCGATCAGATGTTCGACTGCTCGGGTGGGACACCCGCAGGAAGGCGAGCCGCGCAAGTCGAGTTCTTCCGCAATTCGATCTCTGCATCGAGGCCGTAGCACGCCATGGAAATCGATCCCATCGAGTGGCCGCGCACAAGCGGTTCGAGTACTGCTCCTTGGTCTGACGCCAGTCCGGCCAGATAAAGCATCGGCAGATAATGATCGGGCGTTGGTACGGCGGCCGCAAAATCCGGGTGCTCGGTCAGCTTGAGAACATCCCCAGGCCCCTCGGCCAGTTGCTCTGCGACCGCATCGTCAAAACGCTGTGCCCAATCGAAGCCGAGATCGGGTTCGCCCCAGCGAAGCGAGCGCAGGTTGTGAACGACATTCCCGCTGGCAAGGATCATCACTCCCCTTTCGGGGAGGCTAGCAAGGCGTTGGCCGAGGGCCAGGTGATACTCGAAGGGTTTCGTGGCATTGAGCGAGAGTTGAACGACCGGAATATCGGCATCAGGATACAGGTGCGCCAGAACCGACCAGGTTCCGTGGTCCAGGCCCCATTGGTCCTGGTCCAGTCCCACCCATTCGGGCTTGACCGCCTCCACGATCTCACCGGCCAGCTCCGGATCGCCTGGCGCCGGATATTCGAATGCGAACAGCGCTTCAGGGAAACCGTAGAAATCGTGAATGGTGCGCGGGCGCGCCATTGCAGTGACCGCAGTGGTACCGAAATACCAATGGGCCGAAATTGCGAGAACGGCCTTGGGCCGGGGCAAGGTCGTGCCGAAGGCCCGCCACGCCTCCGTAAACCCATTGGTCTCGAGCGTGTTCATCGGGCTTCCATGGCCGATAAAGAGAGCGGGCATTCGGGACATCATTCAGCTCCCTAGGTCTTGGGTTGGCATGGGGCAGTTTTCACTGCCTAGTGGCGACGCGGTCGATCCACTCGGCAAATGCGTCGATGAAACTCTGGAAGAACTTGCGGGTGTCGTCATTCGTCAATTCGCCCGCATCGTCGAAGAGATCGAAGCCTCCGCCCACATAGGCCTCGGGTTGCTGAAGCACCGGCATATCGAGAAAAACCAGGGACTGGCGAAGGTGATGATTGGCCCCGAAACCGCCGATGGCTCCAGGTGAGACACTCATGACGGCCGCTGGCTTCCTGGCCCAGGCACTCGCGCCATAAGGGCGGGAGCCGACGTCGATTGCGTTCTTCAGCGCGCCGGGCACGGACCGATTGTATTCGGGTGTAACGAACAGGACTGTGTCAGCTGATGAAATTTGCTGTCGAAAGCGAGTCCACTCATCGGGCGCGCCGGCGGCTTCGACATCCTCGTCGTAGTGCGGCAGGTCGCCGATCTCGACGAATTCGAACTCCAGATGTTCCGGTGCCAGCCTGATAAGTTCGCCTGCGGCCTTCCGGTTGATCGAACCCTTGCGCAAGCTGCCGACAACGACAGCAACCTTGAATGATTTGGACATTGGTAGCTCCTCGAATAGAAAAGTTGGATACAAATCAGGCCGCGTCGACCATCACGATTTCGCTGTCCTGAATCGCAGTCAGCTTGAAGCGAGCGACACCAGTGATGGCGACGCCGTCGCGCACCTCTGCCACTTCATCATCGATATGAATTTTGCCTGTGGCCGGAACGAGATAAAGGTGCCGCTCGGGCGATGTCTCGTAGATCACGCTTTCCCCGGTACGCAGGGTTGCGCCCAACACGCGCGCCCGCGTGTGAATGGGAAGCGCGCCCGCGTCTTCCGAAAATCCCGACGCGAGCGTGACGAAGCGACCGGCGCGGTCGTTCCTCGGGAAGGGTCGAGCGCCCCATCCCGGTTCGACCCCGCGCTCGTCGGGAATGATCCAGATCTGGAACAGCCGCGTGGTCTCATCTTCGAAATTCATTTCCGAATGCGTCACTCCGGTGCCGGCAGACATAACCTGGACATCGCCTGCCTCGGTGCGCCCCTCGTTGCCCATGCTGTCGCGATGGGTAATGGCGCCTTCTCGAACGTAGGTGATGATCTCCATGTCGTTGTGAGGATGCGCGGGAAAGCCGGACTTGGCGGCAATGGTATCGTCGTTCCAAACCCGCAGGTTGCCCCAGTTGACCCGAGAAGAGTCATGATACCCCGCAAAGGAGAAATGATGGCGCGCATCGAGCCAGCCGTGCTTGGCGGCGCCGAGCGTTTCAAATTTTCTGACCTCGATCATTACAAACTCCATCTGGCTAACGTCTCGGAACCTGATCTGGCACTTGCGCTACGATCAGAAAAGATGGATAAAATCGGCCAAAATGTTCAGCGGAGTTGAATGGTGGACGTTGGCCAGCCGACACTCGACCAGTTGCGCATCTTCCTGGCCGTGCATGACGAGGGTAGCTTCAACGCCGCGGCCCGAAGGCTCAGGCGCGCCGTGTCCGTCATCAGTTACGGTATCGCTGCGCTCGAGACGCAACTGGACATCTCCCTGTTCGATCGGGAAGGATCGCGCCGTCCGCGACTGACTCCTGCCGGGCGATCGCTGCTGGCGGCCGCGCGCGCGATCATCGACGATACCGACGATCTGATAGCGCGTGCGCGCAGCATACATTCCGGCATCGAAACCGAAGTCTCGATAGCTCTCGACGTCATGGTGCCGTTGGAACCGGTTTCAGCTATCTTCCATGAATTCCAGCAAGCCTATCCACTCGTCGATCTGCAGCTTCATGTCGATGCCCTGGGTGCCGTTGCAGCCCATGTTGCAGAGGGGCGCGCAGGTCTGGCGATCGCGGGACCTGTGGTACTTGATCGTCCAGACCTGGAGCGCAAGGAAATCGGACGCGTCGAGCTGGTTCCCGTAGCATCCCCCGATCATCCGCTTGCCCGGATGACGAACATAACCTCGGGTCATGCTCGCAGTTATCTGCAACTCGTACTTACCGATCGCTCGTCATTTACCGAAGGTCAGGAATTCTCGGTCCTGAGTTCCCGCACCTGGCACCTCGCCGATCTTGGGGCCAAGCGGCAACTGCTTATCGGTGGCAGTGGCTGGGGGAACATGCCGCGACATATGATCGAAGATGATCTTGCGAACGGACGTCTGGCGGTCCTTAACTTGTCCGAAGGCCCGAGTGTCGATTACCGTTTGAACGCCCTTTGGCGAAAGGACCAACTGCCTGGTCCGGCAACTACCTGGTTGCTCCATGCGTTCGAGAAGGCTCTATCCGTGGACAATTCGTGCGAGTGATCTTCTTGGATACACCTTGTCCCGCACCAGGTGACACAAACTAACCGAATATCGGTTTCCGGGCATTGATCAATATGCGCCGAAGGATCGAAACGAGCGCGTAAAGTGCACCGGCGGAAATTGGGCCGTCTGCTGAATGGCAGGTCCCGGCCGGGAAAGAAATGAAGCCGCGTGTCGGCTATCAGAAGTCCCCTCGTAACCTTTGGCCCGAAACACCCGCAGCGCGCTGGGGAGGGCCCTGCCAGGGTCGCATTGACGCGGGCGCCCCCTGGCAACAGCGCTTTGCGCGCTTTCCTTCGCAAAACGCCCGCAAGCTATTAACGGTTCGTTTCGGACAGCGCCGTCTCGAACAGAGCCCGCAGCCTAGCCTCGATCTCCGGGGATCGCTCGCATACGGGTTTGACCGCCATGACCGTCCGCATGATTGTCATGCCCATCCAGACCGCCATAGATGTACTGGCTCGCACCTCTGGACTCTTGCCGCCGATGCTCTGGGCGAATGGAATAAGCACGTCGTTGCGCAGGGCTTCGGAGACCACCTGGGAGGCTGCCGGCGAAGACGCTGAACGCAGGATGATGAGCAGCCGCTCGACATTCTCGTTGGCGTCATCGCCTTCCGCGAGGAACAGTTTGGCAAGATAGCCGGCTATCTCCTCCGCCGGGAGGTCGGGCGGAAGGATATCCTTCTTCCGCGTCCCGCGCACAACATCGCGGAACAGCCCTTCCTTGCTGCCGAAATATCGGCTCACCAGAGCCACATCCACGCCGACATCTCTCGAGATGTCACGCAGTCCCACGCTTTCATAGCTCTCCTCGAGGAAACGCTTGCGGGCGGCGGCAAGTATGGCTTGCTTCGTCGCCTCGGCCGATTTCGGACGGGGTGGATGGGGAGGTTGGGACGACATTTCAGATCCTTCGTGAGCGCCAGCTTTAGGCGCGGCGTCACACTATGTCTACAGGTGTTGACACTGCATGAATGGGAGAGTAGCGGCGAGTCATCAACTGTTGACGCTGCACTGCAACAACTGAAGGCGGGCCGTGCCCGATATTTCGCCATATGAATTCAAGGCTACTTGCACCGATCGCGGCTCTGCTTCTCGCTGCATGTTCGGGCGGCGCGGATGAGATTCCCGCCGCGCCGGCTCCCTCGGTGACTGTCGCGCAACCGCTCGTGCAGCAAGTGCGTGACTGGGACGACTATGTCGGCCGGTTCGAGGCCGTCCAAAGCGTCGAAGTACGGCCCCGCGTGACCGGCTATCTTCAGCAGGTCCATCTGAATGATGGGCAATATGTCAGGGCCGGCGAGCCACTATTCACAATCGATCCCCGGACAGCGCGCGCCGCGCTTGAACAGGCGCGAGCGCAGCTCGCTCGCGCCGAGGCCTTGCTCGCCAATGCCAGGACCGAATTGGCCCGCTCGGAAACGCTCGCCGCCTCGCAAGCGGCCAGCCAGGAAGAGGTCGAGCAGCGGCAGGCCGCAGTTCGCGCCGGTGTCGCCGAAGTCGATGCGGCGCGGGCCAATGTCGAAGCGCAGCAGCTCCAGCTGAACTTCACCACCGTGCGCGCACCGATCTCCGGCCGTGTTTCCGAACGGCTGGTGGACGTGGGCAACAGCGTCATCGCCGACCAGACGGTTCTCGCGCGCATCGTCTCGGTGAGCCCCATCCATTTCAGCTTCGAAGGCTCGGAGGCGCTGCTACTCAAATACCAGCGGCAAGACATCGCCGGAACTGGCGCGCCAGTGCGCGTCAAGCTGCAGGACGAAGCGTCCTACGTGCACCCCGGACGGATCGACTATATCGACCCGGTGATTGATCCTACAGCGGGAACCGTGAGTGGCCGCGCTGTGCTGCCCAATCCCGACGGGTTCCTGAAACCCGGCATGGTAGGGCGGATGCAGCTGGCTGGCTCGGAGCCTTACGAAGCACTCCTCGTCCCCGATTCAGCGGTCGTCACCGACGCTGAACGTCGTCTGATTTTCGTGGTGGACGAGGAGAATACCATTCAAGCCAGAGCCGTGGAATTGGGCCCGCTCGTGGGCGGGTTACGCGTAATCCGGTCGGGCGTAGATCAAGGCGACCGTGTTGTCATCAGCGGCGTGCAGCGCGCCCAGCCGGGCCAGAAGGTTCAGCCGCAAAGTGGATCGATCGAACCGCCGGCCACAAGCGGCGAAACGGCCGCTGCAGGCTCTGCCGCACGGACGCCGCGAGCCTCCTCCGCCGAGATCGTCGATTCGGCGCAGAACTAGACGATGAACATATCCCGCTTCTTCATCGACCGGCCGATCTTCGCTGCGGTCATTGCAATCGTCATTACACTGATCGGGGCCTTCTCCTATCCGCTGCTCCCGCTGTCGCAATATCCGGAGATCGCGCCGCCGACCATCGTCATCCAGGCCCCCTATTCCGGCGCCCCGCCCGAAACGATTGCCGAAACTGTCGCCGCACCGATCGAGCAGGAAATCAACGGCGTCGAAAACATGCTCTACATCCAGAGCTCTTCGACGCAGGGCCTGGCGCAGATTACCGTCACCTTTGAGCCCGGCACCGATCTCGACGCCGCGCAGGTGCTGGTACAGAACCGGGTCCGCTTGGCCGAGCCTCGACTGCCGGAAGAAGTTCGACAAGTGGGCGTCACGGTCAACAAGGAGGCGACCGGCTTCCTGCTCATCGCGACCCTTACCGCGCAGCCCGGCTCCGGTCTCGATATCGATTATGTTGGTAACTACGCACAAACGGTTGTCCGGGATGCTCTTCTGCGACTGCCAGGCGTGGGCGGCGTCAACGTCTTCGGCGGCGGGAATTATTCGATGCGTGTATGGATCGATCCGGACCGTGCAGCCGGACGCAATCTGACCGCAGGCGAGATCATTGCAGCCCTACGCGGACAAAACGTGCAGGTGGCAGGCGGAGCGCTGGGCCAATCGCCCAATTCCGCCAGTCCTGCGTTCGAAGTGCCTGTCGAAGTCCAGGGCCGGCTCGGCACGCCCGAGGAGTTCGCCGACGTCGTCCTCAAGTCGGACCCGCAGACTGGTTCCATTACCCGTCTGCGTGACGTGGCGCGGGTGGAATTGGGCAACCAGGACTACGGCATCCGCGCCTTCTACAATGGAGACCGCAGTGTCGCGCTCGCGATCACTCAGCAACCGGGCAGCAACGCGCTCGACGCCGCGACGCTGGTTGAGCAGGAACTTGAAACGTTGTCGGAAAGCTTCCCTGCCGGACTCACCTACGCGACCCCGTACAACCCCACCGAGTTCGTCGCCGCGTCGGTGGAGGCGGTGCAAACGACATTGCTCGAGGCTGTGGTGCTCGTCGTCCTTGTCATCATGGTCTTCCTGCAGACCTGGCGTGCCGCGATCATACCGATCATCGCCATCCCGATCGCGCTGATCGGCACCTTCGCTGTCCAGCTTGCGCTCGGCTTCTCGATCAACTCGCTTTCGCTGTTCGCACTGGTGCTCGCGGTCGGCATTGTCGTGGACGACGCTATCGTGGTTGTAGAGGCGGTGGAAAAGCATGTACGCGACGGGCTGTCGCCGCGCGAGGCTGCGCACCGAACCATGCGCGAGGTGTCCGGCGCTCTCATCGCCATTGGCCTGGTGCTCATCTCGGTCTTCGTTCCGACCGCGCTGACACCCGGCATTCCGGGAATTTTCTACCGCCAGTTCGCGGTGACCATCGCCGCAGCAGCCACCATTTCGCTGCTCGTCTCGTTAACCCTGTCGCCGGCGCTCGCCGCGCTCTTGCTCAAGCCGCACGAGCCTGGCCACGCGGATCAAGGTCCGCGCTGGCTGCGCCCACTTCGCGTAGGGGCTCAGAAGTTCAACCAGGGTTTCGACTGGCTGTCCGAACGCTACGGCAGGTTCACCGCCCGCGCCGTGCGCACGACCACTATCATGCTGGTGATCTATGCGGGACTTCTCGCCCTCACCGGTTGGCGCCTCACCGACACTCCCACCGGCTTCATTCCGGAACAGGACCAGGGCATCCTTATCGGCGTTGTGCAGATGCCGCCCGGCGCGTCGCTCGACCGCACCAACGACGTGATCGACGACTTGCTCGAAGTGGCTCTCGAGCAAGAGGGTGTTGATTCCGCGATTTCCATCGCCGGTCTCGACGGCACCACATCCGCGACTTCCTCCAACGCCGGCACGATCTTCATGCGCCTGAAGGACTGGTCGGAGCGCGGCGAGGACCTGAGTGCCGATGCGCTCGCGGCCACGCTCACAGGCAAGTTCGCGGCGCTCACCGATCAGGGCAATATCTTCATGGTCGCCCCTCCAACCGTCAGCGGGCTCGGCAATGGCAGCGGGTTCGTGATGATGGTGCAGGACCGGGCAGGCAGCGGCTATCGCGGACTGGAAGGAACCGCCGGTCCGCTTATGGGCGCGGCGGCTCAGCAGCCTGAAGTGCTCAACCAGGTTTTCACAACCTACAACACCGGCACGCCGCGCGTGCGCGCCGAAATCGATCGCGACCGGGCACAGTTGCTGGGCGTGCAGCCAGGGCAGGCTTACGATGCTCTGGGAACCTATATCGGCTCCACTTACGTGAACGACTTCAATCTCATGGGGCGGACCTATCGCGTCACCGCGCAGGCCGAACCCTATGCGCGCGATGAAATCAGCGATATCGGGCGTCTCCAGGTGCGATCCTCGAGCGGGAGCATGGTGCCGCTGTCGTCGGTGGCCACGCTGCACGACGATTCGGGTCCGGCGCGGGTGATCCGCTACAATCTCTTCCCTGCCTATGAGTTGCAGGGCCAGGCCGCCCCCGGTGTATCGTCTGGCCAGGCAATCGAGACCATGGAGCAGATCGCGTCCAACGTGCTTCCCGATGGCTTCGGGTATGAGTGGACCGGCCTTGCCTATCAGGAGCAGGCCGCCGGCAGCAGTTCCGCTCTGATCTTCGTTCTCGCCGTGGTGTTCGTCTTTCTCGTCCTGGCAGCGCAGTACGAATCGCTCACGCTGCCATTGGCCGTGATCCTTATCGTCCCGATGTGCATCCTTGCAGCGATGATCGGTGTGAATATTCGCGGGATGGACAACAACATTCTTACGCAGGTCGGCTTGGTCGTGCTGATTGCGCTGGCGGCGAAGAACGCAATCCTGATCGTCGAGTTCGCGAAGCAGGGCGAAGACGCGGGGATGCGGCGGATCGAGGCAGCGGTTGCCGCGGCAAAATCGCGTCTGCGGCCGATCCTGATGACCAGCTTCGCCTTCATCTTCGGCGTGCTGCCGCTGGCGATTGCGAGCGGCCCCGGTGCCGAAATGCGCCAATCGCTGGGCACCGCAGTTGTGTTCGGGATGTTCGGGGTGACCATCTTCGGACTCATCTTCACGCCAGTCTTTTATGTGGTCACCCGTTCGTTCGGCCGCACCCTTCGCTACCGGCGCCTGAAGCGGCGCAGGGCCGCGCGCGGCGCAGCTTCCGTGGCAGAACCAGAAGGAGTCTTGTCGTGAAGCGCATCGCATCCCTGCTAGCCATGGCGGCGGCGCTGGCGGGCTGTACCACTGTAGGTCCGGACTATCAGCCGGAATTGCCGCAGGCGACCGCCCAGGCGTCGCTTCACGCGGTAGACGACGGACCTTTCATTTCCGAGGCACCGCCCGCCGATTGGTGGCATCTCTACGACGATTCCAGGCTCGATGCACTTGTGGCCGATGCGCTGGCGGCGAACACGGACTTGCGCATTGCTGCGGCCAATCTGGCACGGGCGCGCGCGGTGCTACGGGAAGTGCGGGCCGGCCGTTCCATCGATACGTCGATCGGCGCGGGCGTCAGCTACGGCCAGCAATCCGGCGCCGCTCTTGGTTCGGACATCGAGACATCCGACAGCGAGCTTTACGATGCAGGTCTGGATGTCGGCTATCAGCTCGACCTGTTCGGCCGCGTTCGCCGTGCGACAGAAGCGAGCCGGGCCGATGTCGAAGCCGTGCAAGCGGCTTACGATGTAACGCACATCACGGTCGTAGCCGAGACCGTTCGTGCCTATAGCGACGCCTGCAATGCTGGCCGCCGACTCACGGTCGCGCGCCGAAGCGTCGAGATACAGGAACAGACCTTCGACCTGACACGACGGCTGTTCGAGGGCGGCCGGGTCACGGCATTGGAGACTGGCCAAGCCGGTGCCCTGCTCGAGCAGACGCGGGCCGAAATCCCGACGTTGGAGGCCTTGCAGCAGACAGCGCTCTACCGCCTCGCGGTCCTCACCGGGCGGCCGCCTGCGGAATTCCCGCGCGACGTGGCATCCTGCGCCACACCGCTGCAGCTCGAGAATCCAATCCCGGTGGGCGACGGAGCTTCCCTGCTCGCGCGACGGCCGGATGTGCGGGCTGCCGAGCGCCGACTGGCGGCCGAGACCGCCAGGATCGGCGTTGCCACAGCCGAGCTTTATCCAAGCATCACGCTGGGTGGGTCGATCGGCACAACGGCGGGAGCGCTCGGGGACATCGCCTCGGGCTCAGCCTTTCGGTACAGTCTCGGTCCGCTCATTTCCTGGAGCTTCCCCAATATGGCAGTGGCGCGGGCGCGGATTGCGCAGGCCGAAGCCTCGACCGATGCCGCACTCGCCGAGTTCGATCGCGCCTGGCTCACGGCGCTGCAGGAAACCGAGAGCGCGCTAACCAATTATGCGCGCGGGCTCGATCGATCTGCAGCCTTGCAACGCGCTGTCGATCAGGCCCGCGAGGCGGCACGCATCGCCCGCTTGCGGTATGAGGCGGGACGCGAGGGTTTCCAGATCGTCCTCGATGCGGAGCGCCAGCTTGCATCTGCAGAGGCCGCACTGGCGCAATCCCAAGCCCAGCTTTCAACCGACCTGGTCGAACTGTTCCTTTCGCTTGGCGGGGGATGGCAGTGAGACGCACGACCGGGATTTTCCAGAGATTACATGATGGATCATGAGACCGAGCGCGCGCGCGAGCTGCATCGAACGCTGGAGTTCATCGGCCTGAGGGCGCAAGCGACCACGGTCGGTCTGCTTCAGCTGTGTGCCGAACTCGTCAATGCCGGAGTTCTGAACGATGACGCGATCGAGCGCATCAAACAGTCGATATTCCGCGAGATCGCGGCAAACCAGCCGCGCGGCTACAACCGGGCCGAGTTTGAGCGGACGCTGAAGCAGCGATTGGACGCGATTTTTCCTCACGCGGCGGACGCGGAGCCGAGAGGCCGCGTCGGGACGGTGGACGAGATGGAAACCTCGCTCGATCCTGAGACGGCTCGCCCTGCGGACGATTGAGGATCTGTAAGCGTCTGATGGAAGGGTGCCAATTGGCGGCGGCTTCATCAGGATAGTGACTGGGCAACGATGCGGCTATATTTGCTAACCTGGGCGGTGTAGCTGACTCGATGCCGTACTTTGCTGTTCACTGGTGGTAGCCTTTTCGATCCGCGCAGTAGCAAGGCAGCTTTTGTATCCACTCCGAGGTTTCTGAATAGCCGGCAGGATGATGCGAACCGAATGCGTCGTCCGAACGTCCGCTTTCTCAATCTGCGCTCCTGAAAGGAGCCGTTCGGGAGCGTCCGCAATTGCGGGCAGATCGAGCCTACTGATCCGATGTCCGCTTTGAGTCGATCGTCGGCAGCTGTACGATGACCGGCGTGAGGCCGCATAGCCGTTCTCGTTTAGCGAGAGGGGAGGGAGCTTTGCTCTTCCTGAACCGGGACAAGTCCGTTCCGGCGATCAGGAGACCTCCCTATGACCAAGCCCCGCCGCACTGTTTCGACATCGCCCGCTCAGCGCATCACTGCCGCCATCATCGAAAAGCTCGAGCAAGGCACAAAGCCCTGGGTCAAGCCATGGCGCGGTGTGCCTGTATCGCGGCCCTTGCGTTCCTGCGGCACGCCCTATCGCGGGATGAACACCTTCTGGCTGTGGATGGTGGCTGATGGCTGTGGCTACGCCTCGCCCTACTGGATGACCTACCACCAGTGCCAGAAGCTCGGCGGACAAGTCCGCAAGGGTGAGAAATCGACCATCGCGATCTTCTACAAGAGTTACACCAAGGAGGTCGAAAACGCCGAAGGCGGAGCGGACACCGAAAACCGGCGTGTGCTCAAGGCCTATGCGGTGTTCAATGCCGATCAGTGCGATGGCCTCCCAGCATTCTACCATCCCAAACCACTGGTTGCCGCGCTTGAGCCCGAAGGACGCCAAGACCGCCTTGACGCCTTCTTTGCCCATATCGGCGCAGACCTGCGCCATCATGGTGCTCAGGCCTATTACGAGCCGCTGCGCGACCGCGTCACCATGCCGCCAGCCGAACTCTTTGAAGCCTACGATCACTACTATGCGACACTCGCGCACGAGCTGTCACACTGGACAGGGCATTCCTCACGGCTCGATCGTGATCTCAAGAACCGCTTCGGCAGCGACGCCTATGCTGCCGAAGAACTGATCGCCGAACTGTCCTCGGCCATTCTCGGGGCTGAACTGGGCCTTCCCGTCACCCACCTCGACCATCACGCCAGCTACATCGCTTCGTGGCTCAAGATCCTAAAGTCGGACGACCGCGCAATCCTGACTGCTGCGGCCAAGGCCGAAGAAGCGGCCAGCCTGCTCCTCGAACTAGGTGGAAACCAACTCCGTGAAAGCGAGACCGATGTCGATCTCGCGGATGCAGCCTGAGGTGCGGTGAGATGGGACGTTCCGTCAGCTATCCGACCGGCTCCGTGGTGGCCTTTCTCCTGATTGATGACGGCGAAAACGACGACATCGACTGGGCCTACGAATGCCTCGTCGAAGAAATCATCGATACCGCGAAGACGGCCTTTCCATCCTTCGAGCACTTCGATGGTTGGCGCGGCCGCGAGGATCGTATCCTCCTGCGCAACGCCTTCGCCGATTGCGGCATATCAACCTATTGCGGGCTCGCCGCGATCTGGCTCGCCGAACGCGACGATGCCCGGTACTGGGAGGCCGATTTCCACAACCCACGAACGGCAAGGGCACGGCACTGGCTTAGCCAGGTGTCGGGCAGGTTCATCGACCTGTTTGGCGAGCTGAGCCTGATCGGGCGCTTCTCGAATGGCGAAGCAGTTTTCAAGCGACCCCAATGTTGCATTTGAACGATGAATGTCTATATCGTGCATATGAAAGGAGGCATCATGGCTACCCAGCCGCTTGAACTCGAACCCGATGACGGCAAGCTGCTCACCTCTGCGATTGCGCGCATTGCCGAGTTCTGGGGTCTGACCAATGCCAAGCTCGGTAGTGTTCTCGGCCTCTCGGCCGCGACAGTTTCGCGCCTGCGCGCAGGCAAGGCAGAACTCGATCCTGCGAGTAAATCGTTTGAGGCAGCCCAATATTTGTTGCGTCTGTTTCGCTCGCTCGATGCCCTGCTCGGCAGCGATGACATGTCGGTGCGCTCGTGGCTGGCGATGCGCAATGTCGACCTTGATGCGCGGCCGATCGATCTGGTCGACAGCTTCAAGGGCCTGATGACCGTTTGCGACTATGTCGACGCCTACCGCGCTCGCGTCTGAGTTTCGCCGCTATCGCCGAACCGTATGGCGCGTGGTCGAGGCACAGCACCGGATTTCCACCAACAGGCTGACGGGCGATCTTGCCGAGCAACATCGGCTCGAGGAACTGGCGGATGGCGCCAAGCCTGACCTGCCGAAGGCAGCACAGGGTTTGCACTACCTGCTCGCCTCGCCTTTTCGTTATGGTCACACAGTGGCCAGCCGCTTTCGCCGGGCGAACGAGCGGCCCGGTATCTTCTACGGCAGTGAAGCCGAGCACACGGCGATTGCAGAGACCGCCTACTGGCGGCTTCGTTTCTTCAGCCGCTCACCGGGCTTTGTGCCCGGTAACCGAACCAGCGAGCACCTGAGCTTTTCTGTGCCCCTATCCATCACCCGTTTGCTAGACCTCACAAAGTCTCCCTTCGATGCGCAACGGGAGCGATGGACCGATCCGGTCGACTACTCCGCCTGCCAGGATCTCGCAGCAAGTGCACGCGAGGCGGAAGGACAGGCCATTCGCGCGCAATCGGTGCGAGAGCCAAATGGCTTTAATGTCGCGTTGTTTGATCCTGCTTGCTTTGGCCAGTCTACGCCCGATCACGAACGGGGCTGGCACCTTCGTCTTGAGGGCAAGCGCCTGACCGCGATAGCCGCTTTTCCGCATGGCGATGTTCTGGCGTTCACGCCTGAACAGTTCGGACTGCCATCGCTCGGCTGAGCATTGGCGGCAACCTCCTGAGTGCGCCTGCACCTGCCAAGCTCCTGCCAGCCTGTTCGCTGATCCCTCGCCCCCTGGACCGGTCAGGTTCCGCCGCAACCCGCGCAAGGCTGCGGCCCGTGTGGCCCGCGCCAGCCTCGCCTTGCGCAGGTTCCCCGCTGACGCGGTGCGGCGATCCCTTTCTCCCGGTCCTTTTTGGGGCACGGCGAACAGGCATTCTCGCGGGAGACTTCCTCCTCGGTGCCTTCGCCATTACTCAGGAGGAATTGCACCATGCATAGCAGCTTTACATCCCAGCTTGCCGGCCTTGACCTGTCCGGCTTTACCATTGCACCTGCCCCCTTCAACGCAACCGACTTTCCCTGCGAAGACGCCATCGACCAGACGCTGGCCGCAGTCTGGTCCGACCTCTTTGCGATGTTCTCCGACACTGCTTTGGAGGCCGATGCCGAGGATATTGCCTGGGGCGTGGTCAATCTCTTCCACCGTGCAGCCAGCCGCAAGGCGGCTCAGCTCGACCGCGCCAGCGACGAGATCCGGGTCCTCCTCGCATCGGCCGATGGCTCCGAAGTGCATTCGAGCAATCTCGAAGAGCAGGTCGAGCGCGCGCAGGCCGCCGAAGCCAGCATGCTGGCTTTCGAACAGATGCGCGAGGCTGCGGCAGCACTCTATCGTGACGAGACCGGGTCCTCTTGGAAGCCCGTCTCCGGTTCACGTACAAGCCATTCGCGCCACCTCACTTCGGCCGTGATCGATGCCCGCGACTTCCTCCGCGCACGTGCCGAAAACCGTCGACATGCCCTGACCCCGGAAGGCACTCCGGTCGTCTTTGCCGGTGGGCGGCAGAGCTTCGAGAGTGCAGAGGATGCGCGTGCCTATGCCGACAATATCTGGGCTACACTCGACAAGGTACGCGATGCGGTTCCTGATCTCTTTCTGGTCCATGGCGGCGATGGCAAAGGCGCCGATCGCCTGGCAGCGAGCTGGGCTGAACGCCGCGAGGTTCAGCAGTTGACCTATTCGCTCGATCGTCGTCTCGGTGCCCGCGCCGGCTTCAAGCGCAACGAGCAGATGCTTGTCCTCAATCCGCGCTACGTTGTCGCCTTCCCGGGCAATGGTGTGACCGAACGGCTCGTGATCGATGCCAAGGCGCGCCGGGTTACCGTGGTCGATCGCCGCGGCCCGCTGGGAACATCACCACGGGGCGGATAACGCCGCTTCCCGGCCAGCCGCCTACTTGTCGCGATTGACGTTGTCGCTCTTGGACCGGTCAGGATTGTCGCGGGCATATTCCTTGCCGTTGATCTTCACGACATGAGCGCCGGGGTGCTCGCCGCGCTTGATTTCTGCCACGATGTTTCGGCGCGGTACATTCTTGCGTGATCCGACATCATAGTGTTCGTTCCGGCCGCCCGGGCCGTCGTTCTTTCCTTTGATTTTCGTCATCCCGATCTTCCTTCACCCGCCCACCCTTTGGGGTGTCTTGTCCAAGATGGGTCTCGTTGGACAAGGATCAATTCCCTGAACTACAGAAGGGATTGGGTGTTGCTCCTCAAGCGCGTGTGCATTTGCACGTCGCCGCACTATCTTGTGCAAATGCAACTTGACGATCTGCTGCAGCGCTACTTTGCCACCACCGACTTCTCCGGGGTGGCTCCCGACACGTTTGCAGCCGGCATCGAGCATTGCCGGGTCGATCTCGGCCTTGAGGAGGACCGGGGCAAGCGCTTTGCACTGTGGTCGTTCCTGCACATGTTCGGGTCGCCCGCGATCCCGATACCCGCGAAACCAAGGGCGGCACCAATGTCACCGGGATCACCGTCGTCACCGATCGCCCCGCGCGCGACAAGGACGGCAAGACCTACAAGGACGAGAACGGCTACACCGCCAAGGAAAGCGAGTTCCACCGGGTGACCTGCTTCAACGGCCTCGCTATGACCGTCGGCCAGTACTGCACCAAGGGCCAGCTGGTCAGCGTCCAGGGCCGCATCCACTACACCCAGTGGGAGGACAAGGACGGGGTCACGCGCTACGGCACCGAGATCCTCGCGGACAAGGTCGACTTCCTCTCCAGGGGTAACGGTACGAGCGACGACAACGACAACACCGACGCTCCCGAGATCGACTGACTTCCAACATCATCGATCCCCATCAGAGGGGCGCTGTCCGGACTGGACAGCGCCCCTCTTCCTTTTCTAACCGGCCGATGTTTGGGGCTCGCGAGCGGGAGCAGGACGCGCTGCTTCCAGCCGCCGCAGGCCTTCTTCCTCGCCCAGGTTGCCGAGCAGTTCGCCGGCCTTTCTGATGCCCTTCTTAGAGAAGGTCTCGATACCTGTGCCCAGAAGCATCTGGCCCAGTTCGATGGCAGCCTTCTCTTCCAGTTCGCGCTGGCGCTGATCGAGCGCTTCCCGGTCGGCTTCAAGTTTCTTCAATGCGGCAATCGCGCTTCGTTGCGACGGCATGCGGGGTTCCTTTCCTTAATCCCTTTGTGACGGCAGCCCGCACGCATCCTGCCTCGAATCCAGCCATGTAGGAAAACGGAATCTGACCTCGCGCCAGGCGGAAAGGGAGCTTCAATCGCACCATCCCGATCATGTCTGTCATGATGCAGTATGCGGAAAAGCTCGGGTATCGCGCCAAATGCTCCAACCCGTGTCGCGGTGTGTCCCGCTTCAAGCGCGAGCTCCCGGAGCGCTACCTTTCCGCCGACGAATACCGCAGGCTCGGGCGCGCGTTGGCCAATCACGAGTTTGCGAACCCGTTCGTGATCCCCGCGCTTCTCTTGCTCGTTTACACGGGTGCACGTGCTTCGGAGATTGCGACCTTGCGCTGGCGCTACGTCCAGATTCCTCGACTTGCGCTACCCGACAGCAAGACCGGCCCGAAGACCATTTATCTCAACCCGCAAGCGATCGAAATTCTGAGTGGCCTCGACCGCCGGGCCGACGACCAGCTTGTCTTTCCGGCGTTGCATCGGGAGGGACCAATCAATCTTGGAGAACACTGGATCAGGATCAGGCGCAAGGCCGCTCTTCCCGATGTCCGGCTCCACGATCTTCGCCACAGCTTTGCCTCAGCGGCCATTGCCAAGGGCATTCCACTCGCGACCATCGGCAAGCTGTTGGGGCACGCGCTTCCCGAGACGACCGCGCGCTATGCGCATCTTGCAGACGACATCATCTCGGAGAGCGCCGACCGGATTTGTTCGAGCCTCGCCGGTGCGCTGGGCATCGCGGCGTGACCGGATACGATCTGAAGCATATCCTGGCCGAGGAACTCGCGCGCGTTGTTCCGGGAGAGGCTGGGAAGCGCCGGACGAGGTTTGACTACGTGCTTCCGGGCTTTGGCGAGCGCATCCACCGCTCAGGACGCAAGAGCTACGTCCTCCAGCGGACCATCGGTGGCAAGCAGCGGTTGATAACGATCGGCGATGCCGCCATCCTTACCGAGCGCATCGCGAAGGATGTTGCCCGCCGGCTGATCCTCCGGATCGAGCTCGGGCAGAACCCGGCAGACAAGAAGAAGCGCGGCACGAAGACGCCGACCTATGCGGCGTTCCTTCAGTCGTATTGGGATGTGGCGGCACCGACCTGGAAGAAGTCCACGCGCGAGATCCAGGACATCTACCGCCGCACCCATCTCGACCATGCGTTTGCGGGCAAGTTCATCGACGAGATCGATCATGCCGATGCGGTGCGCTGGCACGCGGAGGTAACGCGCTCGGCAGGGCCGGGCGCGGCAAACCGCGCCATGGAAATTCTGAAAGCCATGTTCGCCAAGGCCGAGGCCTGGGGCTATATTCCGGAGCATTCAAACCCCTTTCGAGGCGTGAAGAAGAACAGGGGGCGCAAGATCGAACGGTTTCTGAGCGACGCCGAGATGGCGCGGCTCGGGAAAGCCCTTGTCGACCGACGCGCTGACCAGCCCGTCGAGGCGGCGGTAGTCACACTGCTCACGTTGACGGGATGCCGACGCGGCGAAATCCTCAACCTCACCTGGGGCGAGGTTCAGGGGCGGAAGCTCAAACTGACCGATTCCAAGACAGGTCCGCGCATCGTCTGGCTTGGCCAGGAGGCGAGGGCGGTGCTCGATGGATTGCCGCGTGGGAAGAAGGATGAGCTAGTGTTTCCGTTCAAGGGGCAGTCGGTTTCAGCGATCGACTGGTTCTGGCGCAAGCTTCGGCGTGATGCCGGTCTGGATGACGTCAGGCTCCACGATCTGAGGCACAACTATGCCAGCCTGGCAGCGCGATCATCCGAGACTTTGCCGATGATTGGAAGCCTCCTTGGCCACAGGCAGGTTTCGACAACAGCTCGGTATGCACACTTGGATGATACCTCCCTCCTTGAGGCTGCGACCGAAATTGGTGATGAAATCGCGTGCAGACTGGCGCTATCCGAAGCCCCCTGGCGTCAGTGAGATTTCGCGCTCCAGAGATTCGAATTCAATGTCGTGGGGTCTAATTCGCTTGGCAGCAATGCGCCCTAATAGCGGCCATAAAGTCAGGCGAGGACAAGCCTGAAAGCTGCCGTTCCATAGTTTCGTCTGATTGAGGAAAATAAGCCTTCAATCGCAATAGGTCGAAAAATTTTTTTCGCGATGCGTCTTGGTCGCTGAAGTGCGGCGTATGAAATCCTCATTAAGTTCGGCTTTGCCGTAACGTGACCGTGCACGAATTAAGTTGCTCCTTCATTATGATTTTCGGATGAGCACCACCCCAGCAATCACAAGCGCGCCGCCAGCCAGAAGCCAGGATTGATCGACAAGCAATGCGCTAGCCACGATCAATGCGGCAGCTAGAGGGCCTTTCAAGGACTGACGCTCATTGCGAAGTCCTGCGAGTTGCTCGATACTGAGCGGATCGAGCTGAACCGGCACATATCCTGACTTTGCGATCGAGTTCGCAGTGGCAAGTATGTCGGGCAAGGACGCCGACAACCCCAGCAGCTGACCGCGAAGTTTCTTCAAACCCGACCGAGCGCTAGCGAGCGAGAACCGCTCGGCGAAAAGCTCCGTCATGATCGGCCGGGTGTCCTCGGCAATGTTATAGTCGGGTGCCAGTGATCGGACGACACCCTCTGCCGTAAGCAAGGTACGCAGAAGAATGGCCAGATCAGGTGGCAGAACCAGTCGATAATCCCGCAACAGGTCGAAAACGCGGGAAAAAATCTGCGAGAACTCGATGCCAGATAGCACGGTTCCCCTGAACTCTCCGATCAACTGATCCAGATCCACCGCGAGCGCATCGCGATCCACCTTCGGCTCCCCCGCCCATGCGAGCAGGACATTCGCGACATCGCTGGTTTTCTCACCAGCAATCGCAAGCACGAGGCGGACGATCTCGTCGCGCCTGGCCTTGGTGAGCGTCCCGACTGATCCGAAGTCGATGAAGCCGACATCCTGCTCGCCGATCAGGAAGACGTTACCCGGATGGGGGTCGCCGTGAAATTCGCCGTTCAGGATGATCATCCGCAGGACAGCGTTGGCATAGCTTTTAGCGAAAGCCGCCACCCGCGGGTCGCCCGATGGGCTGCCCAGCGAAGACGCGGGCCTGCCGTACAGGCGTTCCTGAACGTTCACCCGCAGCCCGGTCAGTTCCCAATGGATGGCCGGGGTCCTGACGCCGATGGTATCGAGATATGCGCCGATCCGCTCGCAGGCTCGGGATTCCGCAGCGAGGTCCATCTCCCAGGCAAGATTGCGGCCGAAGGTCCGCAGAAACTCGACTGGCCGGTAACGCGCGATGTCAGGAGAGCGTGCTTCTGCGATCTCGGCAAGACGCACAAGCAGACGCACATCGGCTTCCATCCGCGCGGCGGTGCCCGGGCGTCGAACCTTCACGATGACCTTGCTACCGTCCCTTAGCTCGGCGGAATAGGTCTGTGCAATCGAGGCGGACGCCAAAGGCTTTTCGTCGAACTGCGCAAAGTCGTTCCGCCAGTCCTCACCCCAGCTTGAAGCAAGTACGGGCTCGATATCTGCGAAGCGCACTGGCGACACCTGATCGTGCAGGGTTGAGAATGCCGTGATCCAGTGTTCGGTGAACAGATCGCTTCGGGTGGCGAGGAGCTGCCCCAGTTTTATGCCGACTGGCCCGATGTCACGGAGGAACGCGACAACTGCGGCCGGGCGAAATTCGCGAGGGTCGATGACATTGTTCGAAGAGGGAATAAACCCGAGGGCTCCGGCGAGATTCTTCGCTCCGTGCCTCATTAGGATTCGGCCAATCTCCGCGGCGCGAGCGATGCTGCCGATAGGCTTTTCCGGGGGCGATGCCATGATTTTATTCAGCCTCGGCACGGTGTTGGTCCAGATTTTCCGATACCCTTTCAAGAATCTGCTGCAGCGTTCGCTTCTCGTCGGCGGCAATGTCGCGCCAAAGCAGATCATGAAGCCTATCCGCGGAGCCTCTCAGTTCGGGCAGCAGATCGTCAAGCTGCTCCGTGAGGATGAGCTGCCACGCTCGCCGATCCGTCTCAGCTCGAAGCCTTTTCATCAGCCCGCGTGCGCAAAGACCTGCAACCGCCTGGCCGATGGTCGCCGATTCCAGTTCCAGTTTCTTGGCGATTTCAGCCTGCGTAAGGGCAGGATCGCGAAGAAGTTGTCCGATGATCCTCCACTGTGTCTGATTGAGACCGATCCTGGCGACCCTCGCATCGTACACTCTGCGCGCGCCGCGACTGATCTCGTCCATAAGATAGAGAATGCGGTCATTATCGGTGATGACCTTCTGCCGACGCTGAGACCGTGACATGGTATCTGGTTTTTCATCCATAGCGCTGTGTAGTCGGATAGCCTCGGATGCCCAAATGCAAACTGCTAAATGCCTTTACTATTTGACTCACGGCTCATAGGGCGCGAGACGCGTTCACCTTTTACTGAGGCTGCCGAAAGAGTCAGATGACCGATAACTCCAACCAACCGGAGCAGGAGGGCACAACCCCAACGAAACCGCAATCGCGGCGTGGCTTGCGCATCGTGCTAATCATCGTTGGTCTTGCCGTGCTGCTTGGCGGGATCTGGTGGTACTACCGGCACGTAACCTACGGACAGTACATGCAGTCGACCGATAACGCCTATGTCGCTGCCGACAGCGTCGTTATCTCTTCCAAGGTAGCGGGATACGTCGAAGAGGTCTTCGTGGGGGAGAACGAGCAGGTTGCTCGCGGCGGAGCCCTCGTACAACTGGATTTGCGGGATTATCAGGCGCAAGCGCAACAGGCGCGCGCGCAGATCGCTGCGACCCTGGCCGGTGCCGACACAATCCGTTCTCAGGTAGCCGAACAGGATGCAGCCATTCGCCAGGCGCGGGCCCAACTCGCCGCCGCGCGCGCAGCACTGGACCTCGCGAACGACCAGGTGGCGCGATATCGGCCCCTTGCCGCGACAGGAGCCGAACCGCGGGAAAAGCTAGACCAGTATGAGGCGCAGGCGCGGCAGGCGCGGGCCGAACTCGCCGCTGCGCAGGCGGCGGTGGCTGCCGCGACCGCTCGCCGGGGGACCCTGTTCGAGCAGATCAGCCAGACCCAGGCGCAGGCGGACGCTGCCCGCGCTCAGCTGGAAACAGCCGACCTTACGGTTGAATCGACCTTGCTGCGCGCCAGCAAGGCCGGCCGCGTCGGCGATCTCTCGGTGAGGGTGGGCCAGTTCGTGCAACCGGGTCAACGTTTGATGACGGTGGTTCCGGTGAGCGCGATCTACGTGACCGCGAACTTCAAAGAAACGCAGGTCGGCCTCATCCGGGCCGGCCAGAGCGTCAGGCTCGAAGTTGACGCCCTGCCAGGCCTTGAGATCGCGGGACGAGTGGTCAGCATATCGCCGGGAACGGGCGCGGAATTTTCCATCCTCCCCCCCGAAAATGCCACCGGCAACTTTACCAAGATCGTTCAACGGATACCCGTCCGCATCGCTATCGATGCTCCCCCTGAAGTGCGGCGTCTGCTCGTTCCCGGCATGTCGGTAGTGGCTACGGTCGACACCCGGAATGCTGCCGGCGAATTGGAAGAGATCTCGAGTCGGACTCAATGACCGAGATACTGGCAGCGCAGGACACTTCGATCGGGCCGGCCGGGAGCCGAAAGAACGCAGACGTGACTGCCTGGGTCGCTGTGGCCGCGGGCGCGCTCGGCGCCATGCTCGCGACGCTGGACATATCAATCGTCAATTCCGCACTCCCCGTCATTCAGGGCGAGATCGGTGCCACAGGCGCCGAAGGCACCTGGATTGCTACGTCATTTCTCGTTGCTGAAATCGTCGTCATTCCGCTGAGCGCTTGGCTGGAACGGCTGTTCGGTCTGCGAACCCTCCTCATCATCGCTGTCAGCGCGTTCACCGCATTTTCGGTGCTATGCGGTGTAGCCACCGACCTTACGACCATGATCATCGGCCGAACGGGCCAGGGCTTCATGGGCGGAGTCCTCATTCCGACCGCAATGACTATTGTGGCTAAACGATTGCCGCCGCACCAACAGCCCATCGGAATGGCCCTGTTCGGCATGACTGTGGTTCTTGGCCCCGTGATGGGGCCATTGATCGGCGGCTGGCTGACCGAGAACCTGAGCTGGCACTATGCCTTTTTCGTCAATGTGCCAGTCTGCGCAATCCTGCTGCTCCTGCTGTTTATCGGGCTGCCTCACGAGAAGCCCAAGTGGGAATATCTCACGGACGCCGATTGGGCTGGCATTCTCGGGCTGATCCTCGGACTGGGCGGTCTGACTGTTGTACTCGAGGAAGGGCACCGTGAAGAATGGTTCGAGTCCTCACTCATTCGCTGGCTAACGGTGGTGACCATTATCGGCTTTGCCTGTTTGATTTACGGACAAGTGAAAGCACGCAAGCCGGTCTTGAAGTTGCAGCTCCTGTTCAATCGACAGTTCGCCAGCGTCGCGATCATGGCTCTCGCCCTGGGCATGGTGATGTATGGTTCAACCTACGTTATCCCCCAGTTCCTCGCGATCATCTCTGACTATAATGCTTTTCAGACGGGACTGGTCATCTTCTGGATGGGTGTCCCGGCCTTTCTCCTGATGCCGGTTCTGCCCCTGATGATCCGCAAGGTGGACATCCGCATTGCCGTCGGCACCGGAATGCTGCTGATGGCGATCAGCTGCTTTGTCAGCACGAGTCTGACCGCGGAATCCGGCGGCGCAGTCTTCACTGAAAGTCAGCTTATCCGCGGGGCCGGAATGATACTTGCGATGATGTTCCTGAATCAGGCAACGGTTGCGTCGGTGGCCAAGGAAGACGCGGGCGATGCCTCGGGCATTTTCAACGCGGCCCGCAATCTCGGTGGCTCTTTCGCTCTTTCGGCTCTGGCATCGTTCCAGGACCAGCGGATCTGGCATCATAGCCGGCGGATGGAAGAGACCCTGAATGCGAACAGCGTTTCGCTACAGGCCTATCTCGAAGGGCTGGCGCGAAACTTCGGCGGCATGGAGGGGGCGATGGCCGTCCTGAGCCGCACCCTCCAACGCGAGGCGTTCATAATGACCTACAATGATGTGTTCCTGGTTATGGGGATTCTGACCCTCGCGACGGTTCCGCTGGTCCTCTTCCTGAGGCCGCTTCCAAAAAATGTCTCCCTTTCGATGCACTGAGCCCTACACGATGCGCCACTTGCTACCTCCGCTTGTCACTATCGCCTTGCTAGCTGGATGCACGGCAGGGCCCGATTATGCAGGCCCCCCGGAAGTTATGTCAGCAGACACGGGCACTCGCTTTGTGCGCGCTGGCAGTGATGTGAGCGCATCTGATCCGGTTGTCGCTCGATGGTGGCTGCTGCTCGGCGATCCCGAGTTGACGCGGCTGGTGGAGGCTGCGCTGTCCGGCAATCCCTCGCTCGCCGCAGCGCAGGCGCGCATTGCTCAGGCACGGGCATCCATCAGGCAAGACCGTGCGGGTCGAATGCCATCGCTTGGGGCACAGGCCACCACCGTGCAGGGCCGGCTTCCTGGTCTCGACCTTCAAGGCGGGGCGCCCCCCCCGTCAGAGCAAACCAATTCCGACGCAGAAACCGATGACTCGCTCAGCTTTTACAATGTGGGCCTTAACGCCAACTGGGAGCTGGAGTTTGCCGGTGGCTCGCGCAGGCGCATTGAGGCCAGCAATGCCCAAGCTGCTGCAACGGTGGCCAATGCAGAGGACGCTAAGGTCCAGTTGACTGCCCAAGTGGCCAGCACCTACGTCAATTTGCGGGAGGCCCAATTCCGCGCAGAGCAATTTGAGGCGCAGATTTCGTTGCAGGAAGAGATCCTGGCGCTGACATACCAACGCTATCAGCGCGGTGCATTGCCGCTTTTCCCGGTAGGCACCGCGAATGCCGAACTGGAGGTGCTCAAGTCACAACTTGCCGAAGCTGAAGCGGATATCGCAGTCCTGTCTGATGCGCTCGCTATACTGACCGGACAGGTGCCGGGATCAGCTGATGCAGCGCTCACGACTGTGCGCTCCATTCCCATGCCGCCAGAGCAGGTCGCGATTGGCGATCCGGCAAGCCTGGTGGCGCGTCGGCCTGACATAAGGGCGGCCGAACGGTCTCTTGCCGCGTCGACGGCGCGGATCGGGGTGGCCGAGGCGGCGCGGTTCCCGAAATTGTCCTTCACAGGGATCCTGGGCCTCGGCGGATCCTCGTTGGACGACGTTGTCGATGTCGGCGAATTCTCCGCACTCGCGATCCCGCGCCTCCAGTGGAATTTTCTGGATTTCGGCAGGGTAGACGCTGCGATCGACCAAACCGGGGCGGCGCGCAACGAAGCAGTCGCCAATTACCAGCAGACGGTGCTTCTGGCACTGCAAGACGCCGAACGTGCCTTGGCTCGCTTCGGCCAGCAGCGTGTTGCGCTCGCTGCCAGTATGCAAATCAAGAAGCAGGCTGACGTCGCGGCGGACCTGAACCGCCAACGTTTTGCTGCAGGAGCGATCTCGAAGGCTGACCTCAACCGGGCCCTGCGAGAACAGCAGCAGGCCTCAGCAGACCTCGTCCGGGCAAAAGGCGCCCTTACGCTGGCGTGGATTGCGCTGCAGAAGTCGCTGGGCCTTGGGTGGCAAGAGCCTGTTCGAGATCAATAGTCCCGCCGCGCTGATCAATTGATCCGGTTGACGAGAAGTAGGCGCCCCTGCCGCTGGCGACCAACTTGCCGTCGGGCTCGAGAACCCGGGTTTCCGCCACCGAAATCTGTCGCCCGAGCTTCACGATCTGTCCGTGAGCAGTGAGAGGTCCTGAGGTTGCAGAACGGTGGTAATTGACATGCAGATCGGCCGTCGCTCTCGCCGCGACGCCCGCCGCAAGCAGAGTATAAAGCCCGGTGAGGTCGACCAGTGAAGCCAGGATCCCTCCATGCGCCGACCCAATCATAGGGTTCGACACGATCTCTTCGCGCCATGGCATGGTGATCGCGATTCCCTGGTCGGAGCATGTTGCAATCTCCAGCCCAAGCCATCGGTGAAACGGCGCTATATGCAGCATTTCCTGCAAGCGCTCTCGATCGATCATAGCTCCCTCGTCCCCTGTGGCTGAGCCGTATCGCGAGAGTGATGGCGCCCTAGGAAATCGACGATAGCGGCGGAAAAGGCATCGTTCGCATCGCCCACGACCATGTGCGTGGCATCGGCAATATCGGTGTATTCTGCATGGGGGACGAGTTGTCGCAGATGCAAAACGGCCTCTTCGGAAACAAGATCGCTAGAGCCGCCTCGGATGAGGTGAAGCGGAAGCGTGAGATTCGCCGCAGCTTGGCTCAGCATTGCCGATTGACGTTCTTGGCTGTCTGGGTCGCCTTGTCTGGCTGACATTATATTACGGATAAACACAGGGTCCCAGTGCCAATAGAAGCGCCCATCCGGCTTCTGCCTCAGATAGTTTTTCAGACCATCGCTCGCGCCCCGCCTGGGACGATGCGGCATGTAGCGAGCGATCACGTCGGCCGCCTCCTCTGGTGAGGCGAAGCCGCTATCGACATGCTCTTCCATGAAACCAACCACGCGCATCACACCGCTAGGCTCCATGCGCGGGGCAATGTCGACCAATGTGAGTGAAGCAAAGCTACCTGGAGCAAGCTCCCCTGCGGCAATCAGTCCGGCGAGCCCGCCCAGTGAAGCGCCGACCAGCGCTGGCTTCTGGTCCAGGCGCGACGCTGCAGCGACCAGATCCGCCGCGAAGTCGCGCATTTCATAAGCTCCGCATGGCGACCAATCGCTGTCTCCGTGACCGCGCATGTCGAAGGCGATTGCGCGAAAGCCGGCTTGAGCCAGCTCGCTGACCACCCTTCTCCACGCGCGCCGTGTCTGCCCGCCGCCGTGCGCAAGAAGGACGGGTATGGCGTAGGCATCCCCCTCAGCCTCGGCTGTAAGAGAAATTGCGCCTGCGCCCTCAATCGTAAAGGTTTCTCTCGCCATCACTGGATGGTAGGAAAGGCGCGCTAAATAGTAAACCGATTTACTTTGTGGCTCTCGGCTCCGTGTTGGCTGTCCTGCAAGTGCGTTTTAACGACGGCAAAAGTCTATTCCAAGAGGGGTTTCTCCAGACCATTCTCTAATGCACCGGCTTGCGATTCGGTCAGCAGTCGCTGTCCGCTTAATCCGCTCAAAGATATAAAAGCTGCCTTTCCGCTTCCGGCCCCAATTGTGGTCAGGGAGTAGTCTTCTTCCCAACGGCGAGCAGCCGCTCGGGTTTTGCGGGAATACTTTTCTTGATGCCTAATGCCTTCTGGCCGACGATAAAAGCGCGATGGAGGAACACCTCTAGCGATGAGAGCAGTTCGGAAACCTCCTGACTGTCGGGCTCCCAGCCGCGATGCGCAGCCGCATTACCCGCATCCGTAACAACGCCGAGGATGTCCCGCTCAGTTTGCCCGATCCACCCTCCGTTGCGCAGCTCGTTCAGTTTCTCATCAAATGTCTTGGCCGGGTCGATGCCGATGACTTCGGTTGCACGGTCCAGTGCCGTTCTGAGTCCTATCGCCGTGAGGATGTGTGCCTGGTTGTCGTGCGCTACGTACATCTGGCTCAGGATATTGCGCAGCTGGGGGTCAGCCTTTTGCATGGCGTCGAACCATACCGGCTTCGTCTTGGCCTCTGGCTTCGGATAAGTTTGTATCTCCCTCGGATGCTCATACTGCTCCTGCCCCGCCGCATCGTAGTAGTGATCGGTGTCTTCGCTGTTCCAGCTGGAAGTTTCGTAGAAGACCGTCTCGCACCCTTGACATTCGAGCAGAGAGTGGTCGACACCGCCGTTGACCGAATGGCCATATTGCTTGTCCTCCCAGTCCCAAGCCTTGTAGATCGAGCCGTGGATTTCGCAGGTGCGCTCGCCATCGCAGGTGGGACAGTGCCCCTTCTTCGTTGCGTTTGTTGCTGTTGGTGTCGTGGCCATAGAGCCCGATAGCGAGCACTGACGAACTTTTCCAACAGTGTGCGTGTAAGTCGGCGCATCCTAAGTCCGCTTTTTGGGTTTGGCCGCTCTAGAGCCGCCATTCTGCTTCCGGCCCACAGTCAGCCAATGGAGTTCGGTTGCGGAAAGGTCAGGAAGTGCGCCGGTTGCGGACTTTAGCAGTGACAGCAAAAACCTAGAGTAGTTCAGTCACCAGTGTCATCGCTTAGATCTAACCCGGGTGGAGGGGCCAGCGGCATGCGGGGCGGGGCCGTGCGCCACATGAGAGCAACTTCCTCGTCGGTCAGGCGACGATCCATTCATCAACGGTCGGCAGTATCAAAGCTGAGTCATTGACCATGTATTGGCCTTGGTCAGTGCAGACTTGGGCATAGAAAGCGATGCGCCGCAAAAGGACCTTCGGGCGGTCAAAATCCTCAAAGTAGTCGACAGCATCCTGAATCTCATACCAGCGATAACTTCCGGCCTTCCGACCTGGCCATTTCGCATCCTTCTTCGGAGGCTGCCAATTAGCTGGTTTGGGTTCTAGCTGTGTTCGGAAAGACTCGAGATGCCGAAGTACGCTCGGATATTCTTCAATGTCGATACCTCGCCGAGCGAAGATCATCCAGAGCCCGTTCCACTCCGGCAGCCAGCGGCCAATGTCCTGACCGCGCAGGTAGGGCTTGATGATGTCGGCTGCTTTCGGGTCATCGCCAACAAGCTGATCGCGTGTGGCGGTGTCGATCAGAAATGCCTCATTGAAGCCCGTCTTCACGCCGTAAAGCGGACTAGCCCCGGCATATTCCTCAAGCGATACGCCGCGCTCACGAATCTTCTTGAGCAGGGCGGCTACGTCTGGCGGCTCCAGCACCCATGCTTCTTCGGTCAGGTCGGAGCGTTCGGCACGATAGGTCGCGGCGTGGACTGCTGCCGACAGACCCTCAATCGCTGAACTACTGGAACCTGTTGCCTCCCCTGCCATCGCTCGAATAGAGGTCAGAAGCAATTTCTCGTCAAGTACTTGTGCCGTCTTTGACCTGGAATGCAGTGAGCAGAAATTCGCTGATGGACGCCAAGCCGGGAGGCTCATTGCGATGGCAGACCAAACGCCAACCATCTGCGCTTGAGTCCGAAACTATCATACAATTTTCGGACATGCCGCTTGTCTACCTTATGCCACCTCGGCGCATATGCCTCGCTATCATGACACTCGAGCGAGGCGTTCGCATGCAGGACCGATCAGCGTCCAAATGGCATCAACAACCTCCCGCAGCTCCACATGCTCGAGCTCAATCGAAGCTGCATAGGCCTTCCACTGTCGCTGTTTGTTGGCGTCATGCTTGGCGGCGGCATAGTCGGTGAAGATACCTGTCGAATTGCCGATCGCTTCGCAGATCGCCTTGTCGGCAAGATCGCCTTGCGGCCAGACGCCGCCGACGAGGCCTTGCGCCATTTCGCAGGAGTTGATCGACAGCTCGTTCATGAGCTGCGCCTTCTGGCTAAACTCCTGCATGATCTTGTTGCACTCGGGGCAGATCGTGTCGATCGCGAGGCTGAAGGCAAAGCCCACCGCATTGTTGGCGACGGCTTTGAGGAGTGCGACCATCTCGCTTGCATTGATGAAGGAAAAGGAGCCGGCGAAGATGTCGATCCCGCCGCAGCCTGCCCGCGCACGCGGCAGCTGGAGATTGGCAATGTTGGTGGTCTTCTGGGGAAAACGGGTCCAGACATTGCCCATGGAATAATAGCCTGCCGACTGGCCTTCGAAGGCAGTCGGGCCAGTGACATTGGCGGCCGCGCCCATGTCGTCCATGAAGCGGTCCATGCTGTTGCCGACATCCTGCGCACTTGCGGCTATCGGTGCGGTGGTCATGGCGAGCGCGCCCAGTGCGAGCGCGAGTGTTCCGATCCTAGTAGTCATGGCCGGCTTCCCTGGTGGTGAGGAGGTAGATGCGATCCTGCAGCTCGTCGGCCGAGAGCACGCCGTAACCGATGGGGATCGGGCGGCGGGTCTCGCTGTCCCACAGGACGACCGCAGGGGTGATGCCGGGCTCGAGACCCATGCGCGGACGTTGGCCGTTCTCGACGGTGTAGTTGGGGAAATGGCGCGAAGGCCCGCCATCGGTCGAGATCGCGCGCACCGTGATGCGCCAGCGCTCGGCAACCGACTTGACGATCGGGCTCATCACCTCGCAGGCGCCGCAGGTCTGGGCGAAGAAGTAGAACAGGCCGTAGCGCTCGGAGAGCCGCGCCATGACCACGTCACGCTCGGCAGCGCGCGCATCTTGCCATTGCCTTTTGGCGAGCGCGCCGACGGGGCGTTCGAGCGTATAGTCGAGCGCGGGATCCTGCCACAGCGCGCGCTGCCACACATCGGAGAACAGCGAGGCGCGATCGAGTTGTTCGCGCTGGAAACGGATATAGGCGGTGACGTTGGCGGGCGTCGGATAAAGGATCGCCTGGGCTTTCAGCTCGCGCAGCTCGCCGGTGATGGCGTCGAGCTCTTCGGCAGCGCTTGCCGTGGAGGCCTGTATTGCCTCTTCCCCGCGCGGCTCCGGCTCGGGGTCGATGCAATAGAACCAGTATCCGAGCCGGCGCTCCTGGCAGTAGAGCGCGTCAGCAGTACTGACGCTAGGCTGAGCATCCTGCGCGATGGCTGCATTGGTGGAAGTAAGCACGGTCATCGACAGCACCAGCGCGAGGCCGATGAATTGGGCGGCACGGCGCATCACGGGTTGCTCCTTGTGTAGTAGTCTTCGATTTTTTGCTGGATCAGCACGCTGGTCTCGAGTTCGTCGGGCAGGCGCGCCGCCTCGGTGAACTCGGCATAGACTTCGGAGAAATCCATCTGGCTGAGGTCGAGCTGCGCGAACTCGTCGAGCGTGAAGCCTTCGCAGGACTCTTCCTTGGGCTCGTCCCACGGCTTGGGCAGCTGCGCGCGGCCCTGTTCCTGTAGGATGCGCGAGAGCTTGGACTCAAAGCAGCAATAGGCTTTGCGCTTGGTGAGGCACACGCCAAGAAACTTGTCCGAGCAATAGGTGCCGATATAGGCGCAGAGGCCCTGCGCATCGCGCTCGTGGAGCAGCACTTCCTCGCGGTCGCAGCCCAGCGCCACGAGCAAGCTGATGCCGGGAATGAGAGGGAAGCCCTTGCCCTTGCAGCAGTTGAGTACGCCGAAGACCTTGGACGAGCAGGTGTTGCGGATACCGGTGAAGAGGGTGAGCGTTTGCGCGTCGAATTCGCCGCGCGCCTGGTTCATCGCATTGAGGGCAACGACCGCGTGCTTGAACTCGTCATTGGCAGTCCGCTCGATGGTCTCGCACGAGCCATCGATGCAGTAGACATCGCCGTCACAGATATATTGCGCAGGCGCCGAGCCATCGGGCGGCAAGGCGCATTCGTAGAGCCGCTCGCTGGTCTGGCAGGGTGTCTCGTCGGTGAGGCATTCCTCGCGCAGGAAGCGGCATTCGGGATTCGCTTCGATTTCACCGCAGTCATTGCCCGTGACCGTCTCGAGACACTGGTAGTCGCGCTGCCATTCCCAGCAACTACGGGTTATCGAGACACCATCGACCACGCGCGTCTGCGGGCTGGCATCGGTGCAGGTCTCGGTCATTTGTGAGCAGGTGGAGGCCTGGGCAAGCGGCAGGCACTGGCTGTCGTCGAGCCCGACATCGACCGTCCGGGTGGTCGTCACATCGTCGGGCGCGAAGCCACCGATCTGCTCGCCGCAGCGGAAGCGGTGGACTTCGATCATGTTCTGCCCGCGGCAGGGAATGCTCGAGAATGACGGCAGGCTCGCGCAATGCACGAAGGCAGTCTGGTAGAGATAGCAGCTGCCACCGGTATAGTTCGCGCACGACCACTTGCCGTCATCGGGCGCATTGTTGGGGAGGCAATAGTAGTCGTATTCGCTGATTGTGGTGACTTCCGGCACGAGGCCGGCAGTGCAGCTGGCATCGACGAGCTCGCCGGAGGTCCCGCTATTGCAGGTGGCGACATAAGTGCCTGCCGAGGACGCACCCGGCGGCAGTTCGACGCACTGGCCCTGGGCACCGTCAATGGCCATACCGCTGGTATAGTCGAGCGGTGCGTCGTTGATGGCGCCAGCCCGCGCGATCACCGCCTCGATCTCGGTGGGATCGAACCGTGCGCGGCGCGCGAGGCTTTCTTCCATCGCCCGGTAGCCTTCGTGGACCTGCGCAGCGCTTCGCGAGTTGCTCTCGATCCGGTCGGGATCGACGGCCAGCGTCTCGAGGCCCTGCACGCCTGCAGGATCGAAATTGGGCAGGCGATTGGCATCGACCGGGGCGGAAGCGCTACCGCGCGCGGTTTCAAGCAGATCGCGCGCGATCTCCTTGCCATCGGCGCGCGCGGCATCGGTCGATTGCGACAGGGCGCTTCCCGGCAAGGCGAGGGCCAGCAGGCAAGCGAATAGAGGTGCCAATTTCATGGCCGGGCTCCTTCAAGCTGCGTGAGATGTTGACGGGCTGCAGTGGCCCCGGGACCGCCGCCTCCGGCAAAGGTCTCGAGGACGTAGGCGACGCTGACATTGCCTGCGATGCGGTCGTGCGGGGGTACATGGCTGGTGCAATCGAACCCGTCGCAGGGAGAGAAGTCGCCGCCGAGCATGACGAAACTCGGCGCGGCCTCGACCCCGAAGGCCCGGAAGAGGCGTGGATCGATCCCGAGTGCGCCCGTTTCGCTACCGTCGCTCCAGATCGAAGCGAGGCGCCGCTTGAAGAGATCGGCATTGCCTTCGGGAAAGCCGCGCAGCACGGTGACGCCGCCCGCGCGCGCCATGTCCTGCACCAGCGCCTTGAGCGATGCTTCGGGCATGGAGAGCGAGGCGAAGGCGATAAAGCGCGGGCTGGTCCCCAATGCGCTGCGTTCGGCGGTCGCCTGTTCGCGAACCATGGCATCGAAATCGAGCACCTCGCCCGATGTGTTGGTGCCAACGCTTGCGACATAGGCCGCGCGGTTGGCTTCGGCCTCGCTCTGCGTGCTGCGCGCATCCTCGACGAGCGTCTCAGCACGGCTGAGCACACTGGTGGCGAGCGCCTCGGCATCCTCGGTGAATTCGCCCGCCCGCGCACGGATTTCTTCGAGATCGAGCTCCGGACCGGTATCCTGCGCGGCGACGGCAGCGAAGCCGGCGGCGGTCACAAGCGCAATGACGACAAGAAGGGGAAATGTGTGTTTCATAGCGCGCAGCAATTTCTCTTGCGCCAGACGAGGTAGCCCATGTCCTCGCCGATGGCGGGGATGACCTGTCCGGGTTCCTGAAGCGTGGTGGAGGCGCCAATCGGCGGGCAGGCATTGCGGCCCGATGTCGCCGGATTGGGGTTGGTCATCTGGAAGCGGTATTGCTGCTTCCGCATCACCGGCATGAGGTACTTGCCGCACAGCCCGGCGCTTCCCATCGTCCCCCAGGAGACGAGTTCGCGGTGGAGCTTGTAGGCAAAGCGCGAGAGCACGAGGCGCGAGGCCTGGACATGGCCGATCGAGGCCGAGACATTGCCGTTCATCGGGTACATCGAGCCCTGGCAGCCTGCACACCAGAACATCTCGTCAAGCGGCAAATTGGCGGTCGAGGCGGCGCAATCGGCGGCGCAGGCGGCCAATGCCAGCGGGTTGGCGAAGAGCACGGCTTCGGGGTTGATGATCGCGGTGAGTTCGGAATCCTGCCACAGCGGATCGATCTCGGAGATATAGAGAATGTCTATCGAGCCGGGCTCAAGGCACAGGAAATCGGCAACGATCTCCATCCAGTAGATCAGCGGATAGGCATACCAGTGGACGTGCCAGCTCGAATAATACTGGCTCGCCCCGCCAATCGCCGAGGGTCCCGAGATCGAGCGGAACCCGATATCGAAGCCGGGATCGAGCTTGGTGCCGCCAAGGTTGACGAAGCACCAGGGCTTCATGCTGACATCGGCGAGCCGTACCGGTTCCCAGAAGCCCATGGCGATACCAGGACGGATACCGCACAGGCACAAGGGCAGGTCGGGATTGTCGGGATCGGGACGGCTTGAGGGCCAGATATCAAGCGCACCGATCGAGATCGGGAACAGGCACGACCAGCAGATATCGGTAATCGGGTTGACGAAACTGCCGGTGCATTTGCCCGGTTCGCCGCCCGCTGCGGCAGGTGTAGCGAGGGCTAGCGATAGTGCGGCGAGGACGGCGGCAAGGAATTTGCGCAAGGCTGTCATTGGTCTGCCTCCGCCTTGGTGGACAACGCGATTTCGCTGACTTCAAGCTGGCGACCCTGCTGGCGCACGCGGGCAGGAATGGCCGTGATGCCGAAGTGCGCGGTTAGCGTGCCTTGCTGGTCGAAATAGAACCGCCGCTGGCGCGCGCGCATCAGCTGCAGCGGCGCGCCACTGACAAGGATCAGCTTGGGCTGGCCTTGCTGGCCCAGCGCCCAGGCGAGCTGTTCGGCATCGTCGCCGTCGAGGAAAAGGAGATCGGCACGCAAGGCGACGCTGTCGAGCGGATTGACGCGGGTTCCGGCTGCATGGATGAGTTCGCCGCGCGCACCCCGGATATCCTGTTGCAGCGCGATGGTCGGATCGAAGAGCCAAGAGCGGCTTTCGCTGGCGCGCGCAATTCCGGCAACGGGCGCGGGGCGCTCGACCCGCGCGAGCGTGCGGCGCTTCAGCTCCTCGTTGAGCCGCGCGGTCTCGCCCGATGCTTCCATATTTGTGAGGCGCGACTGGATCTGTTCGAGCAGGTCGCGCTCCACCACCGGAAAGACCGTGCCGCGCTGACCGTAGTCGCGGGCCTGGGCGGTCGCGGGCAAGGAGAGCGCGACGCCGAATATGAAAAGGGCGCGGCGCATCACAGGATCGCCCTTCCGCTGCCGAGGATCTGGCCCCGGCAGACAAAGCCGATCTCGGCGTAGCGGCTGTCGAAGCCGCGCGGATGGTCGGTCCCGACATAGAAGCAGTTTTCAGGAACCGGTCCGTCAGGTCCGCGCGTCAGCGCAATGCCGAGCCGGGTACGGGCTAGCCGCGTGGCGACCTGCTTTCCGTTGACGAAGACCTCCATGCCCTCATGGCTCACCACATCGCCCGGCATTCCGATCACCTTCTTGCCGAACATCTGCGGGTCTTCCCCGAAATGTTTCGCAACAAGCGCGCTTGCAGGCGGCTTGAAGAAAATGAGGCTGCCGCGCTTGATCGGTGCGGACTTGTCGAGCCAGAAGGCCCAGTTGGGGAGACTCGGGCTCGCATTGATGAGGAAGGCATGGCTCGTGCTGAAGGCGTCGATCGGCGCCCAGGCGAGCGGGAGCGCGACGAGGCCGCACAGCAGGGCCATGCGCTTCCAGTTGAAGAGGTGCCTCATGGCTGCGCCTCCGTTTCGAGCTTGACGGCGATGCGGGCTTCAAGTTCGGGGGTTGCGTCTTCGGCAGCGCCCGCAAGCACGGCTTCGGCGACCAGCACCACGCGCCCATCCTTGCCCATGTCGGCGACTGCCAATTCCGCAGCCTGGAGGTAGGCGAGGCTTGCCGCCTGCACGGTGGCGGAATCGGCATCGGCGCGCGCGGCCTCGTCGATGAACTCGCCGATGGTCTCCGCAAGCCGGACAGTCACGATCCGCGGCGGCTCGTCCATGAGCACCGAGCGGGTTATCCAGCCCGCCCAGAGCAGCACGGCTGCAATCGCGAGCGTGGCGACGATTTTCAGCGCCAGCGGACGCGGAGAAGCCCAGTCAGTCATGCGGCATCTCCCGATCAAGTTTGGAGCAAAGACGCCGGATAAAGGCCGGCAGGCGCAGCAGGGTGAACCCGCCGGCGAGGACCAGGAACGCCAGCTGCAGATCGCGGCTGAAGGCGATGCGCGCCGGTCCCTCGGCGCTGGCATAATGGTCGGCGAGATTGCCGAGCTGGGCGAACAGCAGCCCCAAATCCCATCCGGCGAGGAACAGGAAGACGAACAGCGGCAGGCCGAGCACCGTGAGCAGCGTACTCGCGGCAAAACCCGCCGCCTCGATCAGCACCAGACAGGTGCCTTGCACTGTTGGCCAGAGCGCGATCCTGGGGTTCGGGAAGGTGCCGTGCTCGATCCGGTCGAGCATGGTTTCGACATGCATGCACATCACGCCTCTCCCCCAAGAACGTCAGGGCGGCCAGCAACGAGCGCGATGGCTTTGTCGAGCGGCATGCCGGTTTCGACATGGCCATGGATCGCGGCGTAGGTGTCGGGATCGGAGGAGAAGATCGTCGCCGAAAGCGGGTCGAGCACGAGCCGCCCGACCGCCTCGACCTCGGCCCCCTTGATATAGAGCTCGCTGTACTCAGACCCCGAGCGCTTCAAGGAACGGATCAGCGTCTCGGTGCGGTCATCCATGTCGAGCCGCGCCTCTTTACGGAAATCCGCGATGGTCTCGGGCTTTTGCTGGAGCACCAGCATCCAGTCGCTGTTCTCGAGCGCGGCGCGCGCACCGTCGGACTTGTAATAGTCGTTGAGGGACTGGGTCGCGGTCGCAAGCGCGCCGCCATATTTGCGCGCGGTACGGGCATAGGTCTCGACGAACTCGCCCATCGAACCACCCTTGAGCATGGCCCAGGCCTCGTCGATCAGGAGCAGCTTCTTTGTGCTGCGCGAGCTGCGCGTCATCGCCTGGCCGGTCATGAACATGATCGCGGAGAGGACCACGCTCCTGAGTTCCTCGCGGCTTGCTAGATCGCTCATCTCGAAGACGGTGAAGTCGTCGTCGAAGGCAAAGCTCGCCTTGCCGGAAAAGAACCCGGCATAGCTGCCGCCGCGGCAGAAGGGCGCGATTGCAAGCGCGAGCTCCTTGCCGGTCTCGTTCTCGCTTTCGTGCAAGGCATGGGCGACATCGTCGATCGATCCGCCACTCCCAAGGCTCGCCCAGACCAGCGAGATCGCCTTGTCGATAAGGCCGCGTTCGGTGTCCGACGGCGCAGTGCTCGGCCGCGCCATCTGCCCGACGATCGCTTTCACCATGGCGAAGCAATCGAGGCGGTAATCTTCGTCTCCTTCCGCGCGGGCATCGTCGATCAGCGAGAAGGGATTGAGCGAAAAGCCCGAGGCCAGCGTGAACTCGACGAAGCGCCCGCCCTGGAGCTTCACCGAATGCTCGAAGCTCCTCCCGTCATCGATGACGACGACCTTGGCGCCCGCACCGCGCAGCGCGGCGCACAGTTCCTGCAGCAGCACCGATTTGCCCGAGCCCGACTTGCCGCAGATGGCGATGTTGTGATTGCCCGCACCGTTCTCGAACGGCGACCAGAAGAAGGGCTGGCCGCGTCTGCCGACAAGCAGCAGGTGCGGGACGGGGCCGCCGAGATACTCGCCCTGCAGCGGTGCGATATTGGCGGCCGTGGCCGAAAGCATGGTGCGCAGGCGCTTGAGACGCGTCATGTCCGAGGCGAGACCGTCGGCTAGGCTGAGCGGAAAGGCCGCGACCAGCCCCTGCAATTGCAGGAACCGTTCGTCGGCGAGATCCCAGCCTGCCGCCTTGTAGATGGCCTTGACCACCCGTTCATGGGCATCGCCTTCACCAAGCGGCGAATAGGTGGTGAGCCCGTAGAAAAGCTTGACCAGCTTCTTGCCTTCCTGGAGCTCGGCCTGGACGTGTTTCCATTCGGCGGACTGCTCGCCAAGCCGCGGCAGGAAGCGCGCGCTCTTCGTATCGGCAAGGCTGGTGGTGCGCATGAACTTGTAGCCCGCGCGCGCGGCAGCGGCCTCCTGGTCGGGATAGACAAGGCACAGCATGGTCGCGGCAGGGCAGGGGAAGCGCAGCTTGTCGGTGAACATGTCGCCGATCAGCCGCGCGCATTCCCACGGCGCCCAGCGTTCGGGCGCGGTGCGCAAGGCATAGTGGCGCAGGTCAAAGCGGTCGGGATAGCATGCACCGACCTGCGGCACGCCCTGCCGGTCGCGTCCGGTCTCACGGAAGCGTTCGGTGCGCAGGATCAGGCGGTCGTCCTCGACCTCGAGTTCGATGTCACGGCGGATCGCCTGGACATCGAGGGTTTCGTGCGGGTTCCAGTCGATGCGGTCAGGCTCGCGCGCGGTGGTTGGCGAGGTCAATTCATCGATGAGCGCAAGAAGCCCTGCCGGTTCGAGCGGCGCCGCATGCAAACCTAGCGAATGCAGCATGCCCAGGAGGCCCTCGCGGCATTCAGTAAGCTCGGCATCGCTGATGCTTCCTGGAACCGGAACGCCGAGCGAAACCACGAGACGGCTGCAGCGGGCATGGAACGGAGCATGCGCGCTACCCGAGCGCCAGGCGAGATCGTAGAGGCGGCTCGTGCGTGCCCGCGCGATTGCCTCGTAAATCCCGCCCTGTTCATAGCGCGGAGCGAACCAGGGACTTACGACATTGCCGATCCTAGGGCTCGCGAAGTTGAGCACCTGCAGGCAGGCACCGGGCGGCAGGCCTTCGGAGAAAAATTGACCGAGGATCTCGCCGGTGCGCTCGTCCGCACCCACCAGCGGGGTCACTTCGAGCACGAAGCCTTTGGACACACGGTTACGATAGAGTCCCGCGCGTTCGTCATAAACGCGGTAGGGCAGCCAGTCCGAGAGCATGTCGAGCGCGAAATGCGCAGCACCCTTCTCGGCACGGTCGGTATCGGCGAACAGGCCTGCCATAAGCGCATCGCGCGCGGCAGCGAAAGAGAGGGTCATTCCTCGTCTCCATGGGTCTGGGAAGGGTGGGGCACCCGGACGCGGGCCGCCTGCTCGGCGCCGGGTGCCCCTGTTGCCGGCGCATCAGCGCCGGGCTCTGCCGGAACGGGCTGCCAGGGGGGAAGCAGCACGTCCGGCATTTGCTCGGGGGTGTTGGTGGAAGCGTTTGCGGTGGCTGGCTTGCCGCTACCGGCAACCGAGTTGCCGATCGCGCGCAGCACCTCTCCCGTGCGTTGCGGCGCGCGCCAGTTCACGCCTGCCGGTTCGGGCAGAGTCACATGGACCACGCGCGCCTCGTGCGTGCGGCCTGCTTCGTCGCGCCAGGCGGCGAGCACGATCCGCAGGCTCTGGCCGCTCGCATCTGCGGGCGTTCCTGCTGGTACCGGGGCAGCGCTTGGCTGCGCATCGATCCCGGTGGCTGCCGCATCGATCAGCGTCGTCGGCGCGCACGATCCCTCGGGGGCGCGGCAGGCGAAGTCGCCCGACACATTGCCGCCCAGTGTCGAGCAGCCGGCTGTCAGCATAAGCAAGGCAAGGCCCGGTGCGCGCAGGTGCGAGAGCGCGCTCACTTGCGCTGCTCCTTGGCCGGCCGAGCAAACTCGCGCAGCGTGGCAGCATCGCGGTAGCCGTGGAGCACTGCGCCATCGCTTGAGCGGACGATGACCGGGGTTCCGGCAAAGCCATTTGCGCGCGCGAAGGCCTCGTTGGCATCGAGCCCGCGCGTCTCAGCACAGCTTGCTCCGCTCGGATCGAGCGCGCCTTCATAGGCTTGGTGCAGCGCGCTCGCGGGATTGCTCGCGCAGATCACGGTCTCGGCAAGGCGGCGGCTTTGAGAGCCGAGGATGGAGATGGGGCGCTCCTCGACGAGCACTCCCGCCTTGCCGAGTTCGTCTACCAGGCGGCGGCAATAGCCGCACTGGAAATCGGAGAAGATGACAAGCTTTGGACCCTTTTTGTTCCCCCAATGAATTGCCCCTTCGGCGGGCAGGGTGGAAAGATCGACCTTTTCCGCTACCGGCGCACTGGCGGCAGCGGCATTTTCGTTTGCCGAAGGCTTGGCGCGCGCGGCGCCCGCTGCAATCAGGTCGGGGTTGAGTTCGAGCAGCCGCGAGGCGGTGACATCGCGACGCTCTTCCATGTCGTAGAGACGCCCGACCAGCAGGTAGCGCGCGCTCTTGTCGATATAGAACAGCGTCTCGCCCGAGACGACCTCGCACCAGGGACCGAACCTGTCGCAGGCGATCTCGTCGATCGGCGTCCTGGGCAGGCGCAGCTGCAAGGCCTGGGCTACATCGCTGGCCAGATCCTGTGCCGTTGCAGGCATGGCGGTGACCGCGCTGACGCCGACAGTCAGCACCGCGGCCGCGCTGCTCGCAGCAATGGCGACATGCGCAAGGCGGGCCTTGAGGCCGGGCTGGTTCTCGGAATATTTCATTGGGGTGTGCTCCTGACATGGACGCCGTCGAGAAAGACGATCTCGACCTCGATGCCGGTCGGCATCTCGACGACTGGTTGGTATTGTTCGGCGCGTTCGATGAGGTAGCGGCTGACCGTATCGGCCGCTTCGCCCGCGCCCTGGCCGATGCCACCGGCAAGAATGTCGGTCGGCGAAAGCGCCTCGCGCTGGCCGTTGGCACCGACCTGGCCCGTGAAAATCCCGTTGGCATTGGCGGAAAAGCCGCGCCCGAACCCGCCGACGATCCCGGCAAGCAGCGCCTGGCTGACCAGGCTACCTTCGCGGCTGACCACGCGGCCGCGCACGCCCGACTTGCCGGCAAAGGCGATGAAACCCTTGACCTCGCTCACCGCGAAGCGGCCACCGGGCTGGGCGCAGGTCATGCGCACCAGCTGGACATAGACCTTCTCCGCCGAGAGATCGCCGCGCGCCGCGCCATTGACGAGGCAGCCGGTGATATCGGTCGACAGCAGTTCGTTTCCGCGCATCACGGAGCGCGCGGGTCCTGTGATCCTGAGGACCACGGGCAGCGGATCGGTCTGGCTGGCGACCCCGGTCGAGGCGTCGACCCCGACGATAACGCGCGCGGGCGCATAGGAATTGGGCGGAAGGTAATCGCGGCTTGCTTCGAGCATCAGCGCGGGCGCACGCTCGGCATTTGCGGGCCGGGTACTCGCTGGCGTAGGCTCGCCAAAGGTCAGCATGTCCAGCCCGCCGGGCCGTGTGGAAGAGACATTCGCGTCGCCGCTGCCCGCGTCAGGCGGTGTGACGCCGGGGCCGTAAGCCGGCGGCGGCAAGGCAGGCGCTGGCGTACCCGCTTCGCGCGAGCGTTCGAGTTCGGTCCTGAGTGCAGCATTCTCGGCCGAGATCGCGTCGATTGCGACCTGGCCGTCGCTCATCATCCGCGCGTTCTCGCCGCGCAGGGCTTCGAGTTCCTGCTCGATCTCGGGACGCGGGAGCTGGGTGTCCTGCAAATCCTTGATTGCGCGGCCCTGCGCATCGAGGCGGTTGCCATAGGTGGCGACGAATTCTCGTTGCGAGAGATTGCGATTGACGAGCCCGCCGGTGTCGATGCTTGCGACACTGTCGCTGTTACCCGGCGCGCTGTCGTCATCGTCGAGGATGAACCAGGCCCCGGCCAGCAGCGCCACGCCGCCAATCCCGGCGAGCAACAGCTTCTGGCGCTGCGCGATATTTGCGTTGAGGTTGCGCCGCGTATCCTTGCGTTCGGTCGATCGGACGTTGGTCTCGTGCTTTGTGTCTTTGTTCTCGGCCATCACTCCGTCCCTCCCGCCGCAAAGACGAGGAAGGCGCTGGTCGCTTCGCCTGGAGCAAGCGTCTCGCGGCCATAGGCAAAGGCGAGCGCGCCTGCGGGTGCTTCGCGCTCGCTGACAAGGTCGAGCGGCGCATCGCCGAGATTGCGGATCAGGAAACGCTGGCCGGTAAGTTCGGCGCCGTCATATTGCGCGACCTGTTGTACTTCGATGCTGCCGGTCCGGCGCGGGCGCGACAATTCGGCGCGCGCGGCAAAACCCGGAAGGACAGCGTCGCTCGCCATGGCCTCGATCAGGCGGATGGCATTGTCGGAAGGGTTCGCTCCTGCCTGCCATTCCTCGACCTCGCTATGTGCGAGCGCGGGATTGGTGATGAAGAGCTGGGTCGCTTCATCGCCCGCAAGACGGCAGGCAAACTTGTAGACATGGCCCGCCTGGCTCGTCGCGAAGAAGCTGATCCGGTCCGAGGCATATTGCGGCGGAACCGAGATATAGATGTCTCCGCGCACCGGTTCGTGCGTCACCTGGAAATCATTATAGGGAAAGCCGCTGGCGATCTTCGAGACATTGGCAAAGCCGTCCTCGATGAGCGCGATGCGGGTGAGCTCGCCGCGCGCCAGTTCGCAATCGATCGTCGAGCCATCGCTTGCTTCGATAAACTGTTCTGCAAAGGCTGGTGTCGGCACGAGCGCAAGGCCCAACGCGGTGAGGCCGGCGAGCTTCAATGCGACGTTGCGGCGTTGACGTGCGCCCACGCTGAAGAGCGCGAGACCGCCCGCGGCGAGTACGGCGGATGCGGGATTGCTGAGGAGGTTCATTGGTCCTGGTCCTCTTGCGTGGAATTCTGCTCGAAGCCGGTAAGCGCGAGGCTGAGCCCGCGCTTCGACCAACGGAAAATGAAAGTGCGCTCCTGGCTCGCGATCACCTGCGCGCCGACAAAGGTCTTGAGCGTGCCGCTGACGGTCGAAGTCAGCGCCATGGTGTCGACGTCCATCGCGCGGATGACGAACGCCTGCGAAATGTCCGACCCGCGCTGTTCCTCGACGATGGCGACCAGCTCGGCCTTGAGGCGGCCGTGGGCTGCGGGATCAGCTACATTCAGGATCTGCTCCATCCAGTAGTCGAGGCTTTCGGGTGCGCGATTGAGCAGCATCAGCGCGGTGTCGCGGGTGACGAGCTCGAGATAATGCGCGTCGACCCCGCCACTCGAAACGGTCAGCGTCTCGGCGGTGATCGGGACAAGCACGACGGCTTCGTCGCCGGTAACGGCGGCACCGATGCCAATCAGGCTGGTGACGCAAAGCACGCCCGCAAGCGCGGCAAAGCGGTTGCGTTGCGCCAGATGGCGCTGGGCCTGTTCGTGAGCGAATTCGGATTGCATGTGTAGGTCCTCCCCTCAGCCTGCGAGCAGGCGGCAATGGGAGGGCGGCGTGGCCTTGAGCCCGAGGAAAGACCCCGGCAGGTACCAGTACGCAGCATGCACCAGCTTCGCGCCCTTGTTGCCTGACTTCGCCTTCCGCAGGCCGAACCAGGCAATGACCGACAGGCCTGTGCCGATGATGATGTGCTGCGTAAGGATGCCCCAGGCAAAAGGGATCAACATCCCTGCAAACTCGTCCACGGTCCAAAAGCCGATAAGCTCCGGATCGTCGAGCCGCCGTGGAACAATATACCTGTCGGCCATGCCGCCCTCCTTTGCGTGACCTGCGATCAGATGGTCGCCGTCACGACGGAGGTGACGATCGGCACGCCGGTGCCGACGCCGATTCCGACACCGACGGGCACCGCCACCTGGCCGAGAGCGAAGCGTCCCGAGGCAAGCGCAATGAGGCCGCCGGCGAGCGAAAGCACGGTGATGATCTTGCCGCCCGAACCTTCGAGGAAGTCGGTGAACATCGTCAGCGCGGGATCGAAGGTGGTGTCAGCGCCGGCATAGGCGGCGCCGGCGATGGCGAGCGCCAGCGCGGCGGGCACGAGATAGTCGCGCATCCGAGGTGCCGAACGGGTCAGGGACTTGGTGGTCATGAAGGAAAACTCCGGTTGGTTGATCGACAACAGCGAGCCTTTTCGTTCGCTGTATGTTCCTTCCTTCACCTGGAGTGGGGATGTAGGAAATGGGGCGGCGCGTATTCGCGGCCTGCGACCAAGCAAAAAGCGACAATTCGCGTGATTGAGGCCGCACTGCGCGCCAGCGCGACAGGATTTCGAGCGTGCTGGGCCGGATACCGCGCGCGGTCTGCCGGATTTTGCGTTTTGGCGACCGAATTCTGCGCGAATCATGGGCAGGAGGTGATTCGACGCTTCCTCGATGTTCCGTATATGTTCTTTTCGTTTTCCTACATCTCTCCTTCGTCGTAATTCTCGATTCGGACAGGAGAAGAATGTGAAAGGAATTCGTCCATGCCTGGCGGGCCAGAGTTTTCAGAAAACCAATTGAGGGCGGGACTGGCGCGCTTGCTTGCCGCGGCAGTAGATGCGAGCGGGCGCGCAAAATACAACATCGCTGCCGATGCAGGGCTTCACAAGGACGCCTTGCGGCGGGTGCTACGCGGTGACCGCTCGGCTACACTGGGCGAGGTGCTGCGCATACTCGAGGCGAGCCGTACCGCTCCTCGGGCTCATCTTATGCTGTTCCTGGTCTGTGGTTCCGAACGGGCGATTGACTGGTTGCAGTCGGACCTCGCCGAATTCTTCGAGGAGTTTAGTGCTGAGTTTCCAACCGCGCTGGAGCGATTGTTGGGGGATCAGCTTGCCAACGTAAAGCCACGCTGGGCGAAAGGTGCTGCGAACCGCGTGGCGAGGCTCTTATCGGATCACATCATGGAACTTGAACGAAAGGACGAGTTCCTCGGAAACTTCTTCGCTGGAGAACGAGAGGACGAGAATGTTTGAGGAACAGCATCCTGTTCGTGATGAAACAGATCGTCCGACCAGACTGATCAGGATCAGGGAAGTCCAGCATCGGGTAGGCTTGGGGCGGTCGACGATTTATCGCTGGATGGCGGAGGGGAAGTTTCCGAAGCCGGTGCGGTTAGGGAGCTATGCAGTTGCTTGGAACGACGCTGACATTGAAAATTGGGTTAAAGAACTGACCGCGCCGAAGCCAAAAAAATATGGTGCATTACGCGATAGCGAGATCCCAAGGAGCGGAAGGTGCGCCGACTCCTGAAATTTTTCTGAGGATGGTCCCCTTCAAGGGGGAATGAGCGGCAGACCTGAATAGGCCAAAGAGGTAACTCAACCATTGGCTTAATTTTGCGCGTGGCGATTTACGGGCGCATACTAGTCAAGTCGAATTCGGTAGCGCTCGCAAATGATGCCTCGTTTATGGGCCTGATAATGGGTTATTTTCATTTGTCTGCCAATATCGCCGAAATGGAACGCCGCCGCGCCGCCTCGAAACTGGGCGGCGGGCAAAAGCGCATCGACGCCCAGCACGCCAAGGGCAAGCTGACCGCGCGCGAGCGACTGGACGTGCTGCTGGACGAAGGCAGCTTCGAGGAACTCGACACCTACGTCGAGCATGACTGCGTCGATTTCGGCATGCAGGACCAGAAGATACCGGGTGACGGTGTGGTGACCGGCAGCGGCACCATCAACGGGCGGCTGGTCTATGTCTTCAGCCAGGATTTCACTGTTTTCGGCGGCTCTCTGTCCAAGCGCCATGCGGAGAAGATCTGCAAGGTGATGGACAACGCCATGAAGGTTGGTGCGCCCGTGATCGGTCTCAACGACAGCGGCGGCGCGCGCATCCAGGAAGGGGTTGCTTCGCTGGGTGGCTATGCGGAGGTGTTCCAGAAGAACGTGCTGGCTTCGGGCGTCATTCCGCAGCTCTCGCTCATCATGGGCCCCTGCGCGGGCGGGGCGGTGTACTCGCCGGCCATGACGGACTTCATCTTCATGGTGAAGGACTCCAGCTACATGTTCGTGACCGGGCCGGAGGTGGTGAAGACTGTTACCAACGAGGAAGTCACGCAGGAAGACCTTGGCGGCGCCGTGGTGCACACCACCAAGACCAGCGTTGCAGACCTTGCGCTGGAGAACGACATCGAGGCTCTGCTGGCCGCGCGCGAGTTGATCGGCTTCCTGCCGGAGAGCAACCGCGACCCGCTGCCCGAATTGCCGACCGATGACCCGTGGGACCGAGTAGAGGACAGCCTCGACACCCTGATCCCGGCCAGCTCCAACATGCCTTACGATATGCACGAGCTGATCCGTAAGGTCGTTGACGACGGCAATTTCTTCGAAATCCAGCCCAAGCACGGCGCGAACATCATCACCGGCTTCGGCCGCATCGAGGGCAAGCCCGTGGGCTTCGTTGCCAACCAGCCGATGGTGCTCGCTGGCGTGCTCGACATCGATGCCAGCCGCAAGGCCGCGCGCTTCGTGCGGTTCTGCGATGCCTTCAGCATCCCGATCGTCACCTTCGTGGACGTGCCCGGCTTTCTTCCCGGGACCGGCCAGGAGCACAACGGCATCATCAAGCACGGCGCAAAGCTGTTGTTCGCCTATGCCGAGGCGACCGTGCCCAAGATCACTGTCATTACGCGCAAGGCCTACGGCGGCGCATACGACGTGATGGCATCGAAGCACCTTCGCGGCGACCTCAACTACGCCTGGCCCACCGCCGAGATCGCGGTGATGGGGGCCAAGGGTGCAGTTGAGATCATCTTCCGCCAGGACCGCGACAACCCCGAGAAGATCGCCGAAAAGACAAAGGAATACGAAGACCGCTTCGCCAACCCCTTCGTCGCAGCATCACGCGGCTACATCGACGAAGTGATCTACCCCCACTCCACCCGCCGCCGCATCGCGCTGGGCCTGCGCAAGCTGGCCGGCAAGAAACTCGAAAACCCGTGGAAGAAACACGATAACCTGCCGCTATGACCGACATGACCGAAAAACCCACCAAACAAGACTGGCATTCGCGCGCTGACAGGGAAGTGAAGGGGCGTGATCTGACGTGGCACACGCCCGAGGGGATTGCGGTGCAGCCGCTGTATGCGGCGGGGGATGCAGAGGGGCTGGATCCGGGTTTTCCGGGGTTCGCGCCGTTCACGCGCGGGCCTTATGCGAGCATGTATACAGGCCGTGCCTGGACGATCCGGCAGTATGCGGGGTTCTCGACGGCGGAGGAGAGCAATGCCTTCTATCGCCGCAACCTTGCGGCGGGGCAGAAGGGGCTTTCTGTTGCCTTCGATCTGGCGACGCACCGCGGGTATGACAGCGATCATCCTCGCGTGGTGGGGGACGTGGGCAAGGCCGGCGTTGCCATCGATACGGTGCGCGACATGGAGATCCTGTTCGACCAGATCCCGCTCGATCAGATGTCGGTCTCCATGACGATGAACGGCGCGGTGATCCCGGTGCTGGCGTTCTACATCGTTGCAGCAGAGCGTTCGGGCGTTGCGCAGGAGAAGCTCTCGGGCACGATCCAAAACGACATCCTGAAGGAGTTCATGGTCCGCAACACCTACATCTATCCGCCGGAACCCTCGATGCGGATCGTGTCGGACATCATCGCCTACACCAGCCAGCACATGCCGCGCTTCAACTCGATCTCGATCAGCGGCTATCACATGCACGAGGCCGGGGCGACGGCGGTGCAGGAGCTGGCCTTCACCATTGCCGACGGCAAGGAATACGTGAAGCGCGCGATGGCAACGGGCCTCGACATCGATGCCTTCGCACCGCGGCTGTCGTTCTTCTGGGGCATCGGCATGAACTTCTTCATGGAGATCGCCAAGATGCGCGCAGGCCGCGTGCTGTGGCACGACGTGATGGACGAGCTTGGGGCCAAGAACCCCAAGTCGAAGATGCTGCGCACCCACTGCCAGACCTCGGGCGTGTCATTGCAGGAGCAGGACCCCTACAACAACGTGATCCGCACCACGCTGGAAGCGCTGGCCGCGGTGCTGGGGGGCACGCAGTCGCTGCACACCAATGCGCTGGACGAGGCGCTGGCGCTGCCGACCGACTTCTCCGCCCGCATTGCGCGTAACACGCAGCTGGTGATCGAGGAGGAAAGCGGAGTGACGAACGTCGCCGATCCGCTGGGCGGCAGCTATTACATCGAGAGCCTGACCAACGAGCTGGTCGAAAAGGCCCGCGCGCTGATCAACGAGGTGGACGAACTTGGCGGCATGACGGCAGCGGTCGCCAGTGGCATGCCCAAGGCGCGGATCGAGGAGGCCGCGGCGCGCAAGCAGGCGAGCGTCGACAGGGGCGAGACGGTGATCGTGGGGGTGAACAAGTACCGCCTCGATGAGGAAGCGCATATCGACACGCTCGATATCGACAACCACAAGGTGCGCGCCAGCCAGATCGCGCGGATCGAGGCGGTGCGGCGGGGGCGCGACGAGGAAGCCTGCCGCGCCGCGCTCGATGCGATCACGAAGGGCGCGAAGGGTGATGGCAACATGCTCGCCCTTGCCGTGGAATCCGCACGCCAGGACGCTACTCTGGGCGAGATCTCGATGGCGATGGAGGCAGCGTTCGGCCGCTACGATACCGTGCCGACCCCGGTGAAGGGCATCTACGCCAGCGCCTACGAAGGCAATGCGCGCTACGCCCAGGTGACAGAAGGGGTGGAGGCCGTGGCCCGCCGCCTGGGTCACAACCCCCGTATCCTCGTCGCCAAGATGGGCCAGGACGGTCATGATCGCGGCGCGAACGTGATCGCATCGGCCTTTGCCGACATGGGGTTCGAGGTCATCAGCGGCCCGCTGTTCCAGACGCCGGAAGAAACCGCGACAATGGCGCTGGAGCATGAGGTGGACGCGGTGGGCGCATCATCGCTGGCAGCAGGCCACAAGACACTGATCCCCGAACTGATCGGTCACCTACGCGATGCGGATCGCGGCGATATCAAGGTGGTGGCAGGAGGCGTGATCCCGCCGCAGGACTACGACTTTTTGAAGAAGGCCGGCGTGCAGGGTATCTACGGCCCCGGCACCAACGTGGTCGAAGCCGCCGCAGACCTGCTGCGCCTGCTCGGACACAACATGCCGCCAGCGGGTGAGGAACTGGAGGCTTCACGATAATGTTCAAGAAAATCCTCATCGCCAACCGGGGCGAAATCGCGTGCCGGGTCATCAAGACGGCGAAGGCCATGGGTATCGAGACCGTCGCAGTCTATTCCGATGCCGATGCGCGTGCGCCGTTCGTGCAGATGGCGGACGAAGCCGTGCATATCGGCCCGCCGCCTGCAAGCGAGAGCTACCTGCTCGCCGACAAAATCATCGCTGCCTGCAAGCAGACCGGGGCCGAAGCGGTGCATCCGGGCTATGGCTTCCTGTCCGAGCGCGCCAGCTTCGTCGAGGCGCTGGAGAAGGAGAACATCACCTTCATCGGCCCGCCCGCCAGCGCGATTGCCGCGATGGGCGACAAGATCGAGTCCAAGAAGCTGGCCAAGGAAGCGGGCGTCAACACCGTGCCCGGTTCCGAGGATGCCATCGACACCACCGAGGAGGCGCTCAAGGTCTCCAACGAAATCGGCTACCCGGTGATGATGAAAGCCAGCGCGGGCGGCGGCGGCAAGGGGATGCGCCTCGCCTGGAACGATCAGGATGTGAAGGACGGGTTCGAGGCGACCAAGCGTGAGGGTCTCAACTCCTTCGGCGACGACCGCGTTTTCATCGAGAAGTTCATCGAGGACCCCCGCCACATCGAGATTCAGGTGCTGGGCGACAAGCACGGCACGGTGCTCTACCTCAACGAACGTGAATGCAGCATCCAACGCCGCCACCAGAAAGTGGTTGAGGAAGCGCCGTCGCCATTCGTGACACCGGAAATGCGCCGCAAGATGGGCGAACAGGCCGTCGCACTGAGCAAGGCCGTGGGCTACCATTCGGCGGGCACGGTGGAACTGATCGTCAGCGGGGCGGACCCGACTGGCGAGAGCTTCTACTTCCTCGAAATGAACACCCGCCTGCAGGTGGAGCATCCCGTTACAGAGGCGATCACCGGCATCGACCTTGTCGAGCAGATGATCCGCGTGGCTGCTGGCGAGAAGCTTCCGATGACGCAGGACGACGTCGGCATCGACGGCTGGGCCATCGAGAACCGCATCTACGCCGAGGATCCCTATCGCGGCTTCCTGCCCAGCACCGGACGGCTGGTGCGCTATTCCACTCCGGTCGAGCCCTGGACGGGCGATCTGCGCGGTGTGGACGGGGTGCGCTTCGATTCGGGCGTACAAGAAGGTGGCGAAGTGTCGATCTTCTACGACCCGATGATCGCCAAGCTGGTGACCTGGGGCGAGACACGCGACGAGGCGGCTGACCTTCAGATCAAGGCGCTCGATGCGGTCGAATTGGAGGGCCTCGGCCACAACGTCGATTTCCTCTCCGCGCTGATGCAGCACCCGCGCTTCCGCTCAGGCGAACTCACCACTGGTTTTATTGCGGAGGAGTATCCCGACGGCTTCGACGGCGCGGCTACGACCGAGGAACGGCTGCGCGTGATCGCGGCGATCGCTGCGGGCATCGAGTTTACCCACCAGGCACGCCAGCGGCAGATCAGCGGACAGCTCGATGGCCCGCAGCCGGTCACCCCTGCATGGATCGTGCGGGTCGATGGCACGGACCACACGGTCACGCTGGGTGATGGCCATGCCATGGTCGACGGGCACACGGTGGAGATCACCTGCGACTGGGCCCCCGGCCAGCGCACCGCCAGGGCAACGCAGCCGGAAGGCCCTACGCTGGGCCTTACCGTGACGCGGCATCGTCCCAGTTGGTCGATCAACACCCGCGGCCGCACTTACGACGTGTTTGTTCTTCCCGTCCGCTTGGCCAAACACGCGGGATATATGATCGAGAAGGTACCGCCCGATACCTCCAAGATGCTGCTTTGTCCGATGCCCGGCCTGCTGGTGAAGCTCCACGTGGGTAAGGGCGAGGCTGTCGAAGCTGGCCAACCGCTCGCCACCATCGAAGCGATGAAGATGGAAAACATCCTGCGCGCAGCGAAATCCGGTACTGTGGCCACTGTCAACTTTGGGGAAGGCGAAACGCTATTGGTAGACGCCGTGATACTCGAACTTGAATAGGCCCAACCCCATGAAGATCCTCTTACCCGTACAGCGGTTGATGATCGAGGTGATCAACAATTTTCCCGACGCGCGCAGCCCTCCAGGTCGTCGGTATCGGGCCAGTCGGCGATCTATTCTACGTCGAGTCGGAATTCATCGAAACGCTTGAGAAGGAGAAGAGAAATGATAAGGGCCGACCAGCCAGATGTACTAATCGTCGGCACCGGGCATGCTGGGGCGCAGGTGGCAGTTTCTCTACGGCAGCATGGCTTCGAAGGCAAAGTTACTATGCTCAGCCGTGATAGAGAACTGCCTTATGAGCGACCTCCGCTATCGAAGGAGTATCTGGCACGAGATAAGCCGTTCGAACGGATCATGATCCGTCCTGCGAGATTTTGGGAGGATAAGGGCATTGATTTGCGTCTGGAAGCCGACGTTGTAGGCATTGACCCAGTCGCGCATGTGGCGAAGCTTCGCAATCGCGGCTCTTTGAGATATGGCAAGCTGATATGGGCTGGCGGTGGTGATCCGCGCCTCATGAACTGCCCTGGCGCAGACCTTGCCAACATACACTCCGTTCGAACTCGGGCTGATGTTGACGCCATCATGGCCGCAATCGACGGCGGCGCGCGCCGTGTAGTAGTGATCGGCGGCGGCTATATCGGCCTCGAAGCGGCGGCGGTCCTGCGCAAGCTGAACTGCAAAGTCACTGTTCTGGAAGCCCAGCCGCGCGTTCTCTGTCGCGTTGCCGGTGAAGACCTGAGCCAGTTTTTCCATGAAGAGCATCGCCGACAGGGTGTAGACTTGCGGCTTGAAACTGCTGTCTCATCGTTCAAAGGCGAAGATGGCTCGGTAACCAGCGTGCAGTTGGCAGATGGTGCGAATATCCTCGCGGACTTGGTTATCGTGGGGATCGGCATCTTACCATCTGTGGAGCCGTTAATCGCTGCCGGAGCCGAAGGACAGAATGGGGTTGATGTGAACCAGTTTTGTCAAACAACCCTACCCGATATATATTCAGTGGGTGACTGTGCGGCACACAAGAACGCATATGCCGATGGTGCGCGGATCCGTTTAGAATCCGTCCAGAACGCCAATGACATGGCCACTGTCGTAGCTAAATCCATTTGCGGTCAATCCAGTGCGTACGATGCAGTGCCATGGTTCTGGTCGAACCAGTATGACCTTCGCCTTCAAACCGTTGGTCTTTCGATTGGTCACGATGCTACCGTCTTGCGCGGTGAGCCGGCTGAGCGGAAATTTTCAGTTATCTACCTGAAGGATGGCCGGGTGTTGGCGTTGGATTGCGTAAACAGCACCAGGGATTACGTAGAAGGCCGTAAGCTTGTCGAGGCGCGGGCGAAGGTTTGCAGGAATGAGCTCGCCAACGCGCAAGTTCCCCTAAAGTCGTGTATTTCCTGATTAGAAAGCCTAGCATTGCTTAACTGACCATACGACATTGAGATTAGCTTTGGCATAGTTCTCCGTCTTCCTTAGTGCACGGGATGAGCAACCCTCCATCAGTGCCGCAATCGTGAACAAATCTTCTAGGCTTCGTGGACAAAGGGTATCCAGAGTTTGATTGATGCGAGTGCGACAAAGCCGAGGTAGGACTCTTTGGTTTTGTCGTAGCGGGTGGCGACCCGGCGCCAGTTCTTCAGTTTGTTGAAGAGCTGCTCGACCAGGTTCCGCCAGCGGTATTTTACACGGTCGTGCGGAGCGGGCGTGCGGCGGTTGGCCTTGGGAGGGATGACCGCTTCGACGCCGGCAGCGGCGATCTCTTCGCGGATGGCATCGGCATCATAGCCGCGATCGGCGAGGAACGCTTCGATCCGATCGCTGATCATCCGGAACAGCGGCGAAAAGCCTTGAACGTCGTGCGCCTGGCCGGGCGTCAGCACGAAGCCGAGTGGGAGGCCTCTGGCGTCGCATCTGGCGTGGAGTTTGGTGGTGAAGCCTCCCCGCGATCGGCCGAGCGCCTCTGTTTGCTGAGTCCCCTTTTTATGCCGACTGCACAATGATGTGCTCGAACCACCGTGCTATCAATCATGTCGGCGGCGGTGTCCCGTCCCGCCAGTTCGGCCAGCGTCTCGAGCATGGCATCGAACACGCCGATCGAGACCCATCTTCGATAGCGCCGAAAGACGCTGTTCCACTTGCCATACTCGTCCGGCAGATGCCGCCACTGCGCACCCGTGCGCGCGATCCACATCATACCTTCGAAGTAGCGTCGATTATCCTGCGCAGGTCGGCAGCCACGTCCGCGTTCCGGTGGCAACAGCGGCCCGATCAGTTCCCACTCGCTATCCGATACCCCGATCCGCTCGCCCAACGCCGCCTCCAAAAGGTAGCCTTGAATCGAAGGACGAGTCTCAGGTCAAGCTTTGTCCACGAAGCCTAGCATCACAGGATGCTGATTCTAGTCCGGACCAATAAACAGGTTTTACCGCGGCATTTGAATGTGAACCAAAGGCTTTCAGCAGGGAGGCATGTTTGATGGTAAAATTCTTCAAGTTCTAGGATGAGCAATGGGTTCGAAGCGAGCCATTCTTGCCGCAGGATACGCGGGGGATGCCGAGCGTGGATGACCGACGCGTGCTTTCCGAGATTGTTCACGTGCTGAAGAGCGGCGATCGCAGGAGCGACTGCCCGGAGCACATCTGTGGGCCGAAGAAGGCACCATACAACAGTTTCCGGCGCTGGGTGGAGCGCATATTTTCGAGCCTAGCTGGGGTCAAAGGGGGTGCCTGCCAGCCTGTCCATCGATAGCTCCTGCATCAAGGTCGACCGTACTGCTGGAGGCGCAAAAGTGGGGCTTGGCACAAGATATCGGCATCTCCAAAGTCGTGAGGAACACCAAGCTCCACGCAGTCTGCGACGAAAAGGGCGGTCTCACCTCATCCTCCCGACACCCTGCAAACCGCACGATGCCAAAGTCGCTATTCTGGCAATTAATGCCACTCTGCCAGCGGAAAACCTGTTCGCTTTCAAGGACTAAGATGGCAACGCTCTGCGCTCCAGGCTGATCGAGCGAGAGGCAAGGCCAGTTATCCCGTCGAAGGCCAACCGCAAGATCCAGATCGAGCACGACTGGCAGATCTGCCGCCAACGCTTGGTCGTCGACAGCATATTTTTCCGCTTCAGAGCCTGGCGGCGGGTTGCCAAGCACTTCGACCGCAACATCAAGACCTGCATGGGCACGATCGCCACCGCAACCACCGTCACGTAGTGGCCCTAATGAGTCCGAACTCTATAAAGTGACGCCGGCATTTAGGGAAGTGCTGTGAGGAAGGCTAGCTACATCGGTAAATTAGCAGTTCGCCGCCTGGCAATGTAAGTACAGTAAGGACAGTGGCAAGCTGTATGGAAGCGCGCTCTAACCGAAATATAGAGCTAGATCTAAAGCGGGACCGCTAATAGAACTTTGCGGTTTATCTCACTTTTTCCAGATCAACGGTAGCCGATCCAATGTACCAACGATACCGCTGCGATACGTGAGGCGCGCATTTGGCGCCAAGCTGAATTCGGGAATGCGCTTGAGCCATTCTTCGATCGTGATGCGCAATTCGGTTACCGCGAGATGTGTGCCGGGGCAGAAGTGTACGCCTTTGCCAAAAGTGGTATGTTTGGATCCAGCCCGATCGAAATCGACATCGAAAGGGCATTTATTCAATTTCTCATCGGTACCGACAAGCGAACTGATCATCATAACTACATCCCCTTGTTTCAGCTCGGTTCCGTCACATTCCAGATCCATGCGAACTTCACGGGCGACGTTCACCACTCCAAAGCGGCGAATCAATTCGTTCACAGCGCCGGGAATGAATTCCGGAGACTCGCGTAGCTTAAGCACATGATCGGGGCTTCTTGCCAGAAATTCGAATGTGAAGCCCAGCATGTTCACAACTGTATCCAGCCCGGCCATCAGCGCCTGCATGCTGAGGATAAGACATTCTTCCTTGGTCAGCGGGCGGCCATCGACTTTACCGTGAACGAAGACGCTCAACATATCGTCGGCATTGCCATTGCGCCGCTCCTCAAGGTGCGGTTCGAGATAATCGAAGAATCCCTGCTTTGCATCAGGATAGTCGACTGTACCGTTAGGATGGACGATATCATCGGCCAGTTTCTTGAGCAGCTTGGCGTCGCTCTGCGGTAAATTAACGATCCCAAGAAAAACCGCGATGGGCAAGAGTTCGGCATATTCGGTTGTGAAATTGCATCTGCCTGCCTCTACGAACTTGTCGATCAGGTCTCCAGCCATTCGCCGGATATCATCTTCTTTGTTCTTGATAGCGCTTGGTGACAGCGTCGTATTCAGCAGATTGCGGAAATCGCGGTGATGCGGAGGGTCAAGTGTGGAAGGCAACATCTGGTGCTGTTCGCCAACAGATTTAGGAACAACTATGATGCGGCTTGAAAACTTGCGATGGTCAGGCCAGATGTCGAGCATGAGTTCGCCGCCCAGCGCGATCCAGTGCCCTTCGTTTCTGGGCGTCCAGACCAGATCATGACCGGCATCGTCATGCAGTTTCTGGAATATCTCGTGGAAACCTTCTTCCACTCCTTCCGGGTTGTAGACGTCAAAATCCACTATTCGGTCTTCTGGCACGTGAGCTGGTCGTTCAGTCAATTGGGTCATCGGCATCCTATTCGTCCATTCTCGCTTTCCATCGCAATTCATTGATTGCGAAAGTCCAGCATCTCGCAAAGGAGTTGCGTCTGAAGATACTCATGGTTCAGCAGCTTCGGAATCCTCCCGCCAGCCCGCCATCAATGTGGTAGCTCATTTTAGAACGCTGCGGCCCAAAAAATGTCCCGTCTTATAGGGACAGGCAATTCGCATATGGGTACTCCAACAAAATAGAACCTTTTGCGAGTGAGGCATAACGGACTGTTCGCTCAATTGAGCGAGCTGGCGGCCATCGCCGCAATATAGCCGAAAACGAGGCTTCGGCCGATTGCCATCCCGCTATTGTAGCCGCAGCCCATCTCGGTGCGGGCCGCTGAATTGCCCACCGCATAGAGGCCTGGAACACGATCGCCATTCATCCCGATCACCGCGCCAGTTGCATCTGTCTTGAGGCCGGCCGATGCGAGGCCAGTGCCGACCCTTTCCAGCGAAATGGCGTAATATGGAGCCTTGTCGAGGGCGCCAAGGTTGGGGTTAAGCTGGCGGATGTCGCCCCAGCTATGGCTCCACAATTTGGTCCCTCGATTAAACTCAGGATCCACTCCTTTGTCGGCATTTTTGTTGAAGCGGGCAACTGTCTCGCAAAGCCCCGCAATATCGATACCGGTTGCCTGCGCAAGTTCCTCTATACTATCGGCGATAACGCCCATTCCTTCGGGCAGTGGATCGCCTGGCGCGATCGGGCCGATTGGATATTTGTCCTTATAATTCTGATCGAACAAGAGCCATGCGGGCCAGTTGGGGAAGGTCTGACGGTGACCGTCAAATTCATAGGCATTGCTGCTGTAGGTGTGGAAGAAGGATTCATCGCCAAACCGGCGGCCCTGCTTGTTGACCATTATGCAGTGCGGCAACCCCATGATCATCATGCGGTAGAACGGTTTGCCGCCCCATTCCTCGCCTGGGATATTGATTCCGACATGGCGTGAACATCCCTGCGGCAAAGTCGTGGCGGTCATGGCACGAAATTGCGCTGCGAGCCGGAAATGATCGCCGGTAATGGTTGGCGGGGTCAGGCTGAACATGTTTTTCACAAATTCGTGCGTCTCGACCAGTTCCGGTGACCAGTCATAGGCGCCCGTTGCGAGCAGCACATTGCTGGTCTTGATCGTGCGTTCCTGACCCTCATGATCAACCACGAGTCCCTCGATACGCGTATCGCCGAGCAAGCGTATAGCTGGCGAATCCGTTCTAATATCCACCGATGTACGAAGCGCCATGTCGACAAGATTTGCGATTAGGCCCGATCCCATGCACCGTTCGTTGCTGGCCAAACGCGCGGCCTTTTTGGTTTGCAGTGCCTCCGGATCGGATGCGGCACCGGCGAGTTCGGCATTTGTGAGGCTTGCTCCGCCATGCTGGGTGGTCATGGCACCTTGCCCCACGACTATGCGGTCCTGCCAGTCGCCCAGCTGTGATGCCGGGAACGGCATAGGTTCAAGGTATCGCCCATAGGCTTTGGAGCCGGGTGCTTCGGGATAGTAATAATCGGCGTAGTCGGGGATGGGGCAAAGCTGCAGTCCAAGATCGCGAAGATATAACAAAGCTTCGCCGCCGCGTGTGACATAGGCCTTTCGATTTTCTTCATTGCCCATTCCTGCAGCAAGGAAATCTATATATGCAAGCGCATCCTCGAAGCTGTCTTTGACCTGTCGATCATGTTGGTATGGGTTTGGCGCGATCCATATCTGTCCACCTGTCAGCGCCGTCACGCCTCCGACCTTGGTGTCTTTTTCTACCACTAGAGCTTTGGCACCATTTTGAGCAGCGACAATGGCTGCGGCAAGACCTCCAGCGCCGGAGCCGACGCTGACAAAATCGTAGTTCTCATCCTTGCGCATGCGTTCTCTCCGAACTTTCGACTTTTCTCACAATAAGGTGCAGTCGACCGGGCTCTTGCGGTCTCTGATCCTTTGAGAGCTAGCGGTGTCAGCTCTAGAGGCTGTCCCCATAGGCCGTGACAACCGGCAAGGGTACATGCCACCTAAAGTGCCCTCAGGCTGTGATCTGCTTTGAAAGCAAAATGCACTGCTACCCAACGTCGGACCACTTGGGTCTAGAGTTTTCCGCCTTTCTGCACTGCTACCCAACCTCGGACCACTTGGGTCTGGAGTTTTCCGCCTTTCCCAGATCCGGCGGGCTGGTTTCACCGGCTGAGTTTGCCAGCATGATCGGGGGGATATTCCCGATCGCGCTGTGCGGTCGTTCTTCGTTGTAGTGTCTACGCCAGGCCTCCAGCTTTTCGCAAGCATCTTGCAGCGACAGGAACCAGTGCGCGTTCAGGCATTCGCTGCGCAGCTTGCTGTTGAACGCCTCGATAAACGCATTGTCTGTGGGCTTGCCAGGGCGGGAGAAGTCCAGCGTGACACCCCGCTGGTAAGCCCACAGATCCATGTCCCGAGAGATAAACTCGCTACCGTTGTCCACCCTGATCACCTTCGGATAGCCGATCTTCCTGCATGCCTGTTCGAGCGTGGCAACCACGTTCTCGCCACGATAGCTGAACCGGGGATCGATCACCGGCGATAGCCGCGAGAACGTGTCGACCACCGTCAGGATGCGCAGCTTGCGCCCAGTCGCCAGCTGGTCGTGCACAAAGTCCATCGCCCAGACATCGTTCGGCCTGATCGCCGGCGCACGATCTTCCCGCAGCTTCGCCTTCACTCGCCGCTTGGGTGTTTTGTTGCGCAGCTGCAGGCCCAACTCCCTGTAAAGCCGGTAAACCTTCTTCATGTTCACAACCCAGCCATCGCGGCGAAGGATGTAATAGACCCGCCGATAGCCATAGCGGACATGCGTCTCGCAGATCTCCTTGATGCGCTTCTTCAGAAAGGCCGGATCGGTACGGCGGGACTGGTAGTGGTAGGTGGATCGATCGAAGTGCAGTGCTGCGCACGCCCTGCGGATCGTCACCTGCCAGTCCTGCCGTACCGCGTCGATAATCTCGCGCTTCCGATCCGGCCTCAGAGCTTTCGTTTGATAACATCCTGCAACATCTCGCGATCAAGCGTCAGGTCCGCCACGATCTTCTTCAGCCGACCGTTCTCGTCTTCCAGATCACGCAGCCGCCGCATCTCCGATGGCATCAACCCCGCGTACTTCTTTTTCCAGTTGAAGTAGGTAGCCTGGCTGATCCCCGCCTTGCGGCATATCTCCGCCACCGGCGTCCCTTCTTCACCCTGCTTGATGACAAACGCCTTCTGCGCGTCCGTGAACTTCAATGCCTTCATGCCGTAACTCCTCGTCCAGCCAAGGATGTCTACGGCGGAAAACTCTATTCGCGAATGGTCCAGTTTTCAGGTGGCAGAGCAAAAATTCACAGAGTCCCGTTGATCGGGGACAACGCACCTTAAGCAAAGGGGGTAGTGCGCAAGACTGCAACAACCATTTATTCCATTCGGGAGCTATCATGCCGACACCGCCCAAATTAACTCCTCAGATGCTCAATCATGCAGCCTGGGTTACCCACAATGTTGAGGCGACTGCCAACTTTTATACCGAGATCATGGGTATGGACTTGGTCAGCACGGTGTTCGATGATCAGATACCCTCCACCGGTGACGCCTTTGCCTACTTCCATATCTTTTTTAGAATGCGCGACGGTTCGACTTTGGCATTTTTTGAAGCTCCGGGTTTGCCCGCCCGATCTGAGGTTTCGCATCCAGCCTATGATATTTTTGACCATATCGCTTTGCAGGCAGAGGACCGCGACGAAGTTGATCGTTGGGCGAAATGGCTCACGGAAAATGATATCCCCTTTGTCGGACCTACCGATCACAGCGGATTGATATACAGTATTTATTTTCAAGATCCGAATGACATTCGGTTGGAAATCACGACCCCGCTAGACCCCCATTGGAACAATCACCGTGATAAGGCCGAAGTTGATCTCAAAGCCTGGTGCGACGCAAAGAAGGATGCCGACGAGAAGGGCGAAGATGTAGGAGAAGCACTGTTGGCCCTCATCCGTAGCCGGCGCCACGCAAGAAGTGTTCTTTGATGAGTTTGAAGTCTCCGCGATCTCAGCAGACTACACATGGAGCGCTTGGTCGCGCCCATAGCTGCAGAATGAGAGGTTGGCGTGGTCGCGCATGATGAAAGTCCGTGAGAATGAAGTTGCAAAGAATGCCCCACTCCTGCTCGCAGCATCAGTGGGAATCGGCTGCAGTGCCATGGCGCTTCCATTTTATGCTATCGGCGCGCTCACTAAACCACTGACCGAAGCTTATGGATGGAGCAGGGCCGACGTCCAGACCGCAATTCTGCTAAGCATCGGTGCAGGGGCGCTGGCGTCGCCGCTGGTGGGGCGCGCAGTTGATCGCTGGGGAGCGAGAGTGGTCGCGCTTTTTGGCCTTACAGGCGTAAGCGTTTCCTTTCTTCTGGCAGCATCCGCAGCTGGATCGTTGCCAATTTTCTACTTGGCTTTTATCCTCATGGCGACCCTCGGCAGCGGTTCAAATCCGGTTAGTTGGACGCGCGGAATTACTTTGAGTTTTGACCGTCAGCTGGGGCTTGCGCTGGGTATTGCTTTAACCGGGACAGGGCTTTGCGCAATTCTTGCCCCGCAGCTCACAACATGGTTAATCGGCAATTACGGTGTGACTGCCAGCCTTGTTGGTTTGGCAACAGTACCTGTCGCTTTGGCGCTTCCCCTTGCGCTCGCATTTTTCCGGATGCCAATTAACAAATCCAACGTGCAAGGTGTTGGACCATCATCGCCCGAAGTGCCTTCATCGCTGACGGGCTTTACAGTCAAGCAGGCGCTTAAGGGATATCGCTTCTGGCTCCTGTTCGCGGCGATCACCTGTATCTACCTTGCGCAAGCGGGGATCATTACGAACCTCATTCCGTCGCTTTCCGACCGTGGATTGTCGGCGCAACAATCTGCAAACCTACAGAGCGTCCTGGGCGTATCGATCATTCTTGGCCGACTGGTTGTCGGGCTTGTCATTGATCGGCTTTGGGCACCCGGGGTTGCCGCTTTTGTAACGATGCTGCCAGTTTTGGCCTGTGTCATCTTGCCAGGTGATTACAGCTATGCACTTGTCACTCTGGCCGTCATCCTGATCGGCGTTGCGACTGGTGCAGAATTGGACTTTCTCTCGTTTCTCACTGCGCGCTATTTCGGGTTACGTCACTATGCGACCATTTTTGCAGTGACCTATGCCGCAATGGCGCTGGCGGCTGGCTTTGCACCTTTTGCATTCGCGGCCGCTCATGACCATTTCGGCAGCTACGACATTGCCTTCTTTGCAGCCGCGATGCTTTATACACTGGGCGCGGTGCTTCTGTTATTTATGGGCCGCTATCCTCAGGTGTTTGAGCACAAACCCCGTATATCAAGTGGCGATGGTGCGGCCAAATAGGTTTGACCACTGATTTGGTGTCAATTGCATTCGCTTCTGTGTGTAACCAGACGGTACAGCCAGCTCATCTGCATTTAGCACATGCTGCACGGCTGGGCGTGACCTGATTGTTTCGAACCATTGCTGCACCTGCGGATACTCAGCGCGGTCAATTCCAATATTTGCGACATTCTGTAGCCAGGGCCAACAGGCCATATCCGCGATGGAATACTCGACCGCTAGATATTTCCGATCCGCTAGCCGGGCTTCCATCACCGACAGCAAACGGCGTGCTTCGCGTGCATAGCGATCGACCGCATACTTCTGGCCGCCAGGTGCGTATCGGGCAAAATGATAGGCTTGACCCAACATTGGGCCAAGGCCAGAGATTTGCCATGCTAGCCATTGCACGGCTTCCATCTTTCGATAGATGTCTGGCGACAGAAATTTGCCGGATTTCTCGGAAAGGTAGAGCAGCATTGCGCCGGTTTCCGCGAGGACAAGTGCCTGACCACCACCACCGACCGGTGCAGGATCAACAAGAGCCGGTAGCCGCTGATTGGGGTTTATCTCACGGAAGGCCGGGATGAGGTGATCGCCAGCAAAAATGTCATACTCTACCGTTTCGTAGTCGATGCCGGCTTCTTCAAGCAGGATAGCAATTTTTTGCCCATTAGACGTGCGCACATAATGAAGAATCAGTTTTTCGTCTGATTGGTTGATCGACATCGATCGAGTCATCCCACCTTCCCCTGTGATTATCCCTCGGCCGCAACCGCCACGCGAATTCCATTGAGTTCCGGGGTGACGGGGATCTGGCAGGAGAGACGAGACGTTGGCTGACGGTGGTCTGAGCTGTCCAGCAGGTCGTCTTCGTCATCAGACATAGATGGAAGATTGCTGGCAAAAGCTGGATCGACAACGACATGGCACGTCGCGCACGAACATTGCCCCCCGCATTGGGCGAGCAATTCGTCGATGCCGCCATCACGCAGGGCTTCCATAAGTGATGTACCTTCCTCACCCTGAACTGAAACATCCGCACCGTCGCGCGTCAAAACTTGAATCGTAATCATTCGCACACTCCTGTTGGCTCCCCGTAGGTGCCCTTAGAATGCGATCCCGGCTTGCCAGCTTAACTGCAAACCGAGATCGCACGACAATCAGCAAAGTTTGAGAAAGACGCCTTCAGACGTCCCACTCAAGCGGAACACATTTAACGGTTGCCACCATCCCGGAAGCGTATTCGGGCTTTGCATTGGAGCCGAGCCGAAATTCGGGGATACGCGCAATCCATTCCTTCAGGGTGATCGCGATTTCCATCCGCGCCAGATGCATACCGGCGCAGCGATGCGGCCCGTCTCCAAATGTATTGTGGAGCGGTCGGCGGCGATGGAAGTCCACAGTCCACGGATCATCATTAAGCGATTCATCCAGCCCACTATAGACTGTTGGCACTTGGATCATGTCGCCCTTTTTGAGAGTTACGCCTTCATATTCGGTATCACGAGCAACCATGCGAGCATCCGCCACAATCGGGAACCGCCGCAGCAATTCTTCGGCAGCACGTGGAATCATGCTGGGATCGTCACGAAGCTGCTTCACATGGTCCGGGTTGCGGCCAAGGAAGATCATCACGAAGCTGAGAAAGCTGACAACCGTGTCGAGGCCAGCAAGCAGCAAATTGGCGATGATGTTCAATGCTTCGCTATGGATCATCGGCTCGCCGTTGATTTCGCTATTGATGATCCTGGAAATCATATCATCGCCATCTTTACCTCGCCGCTCGTTCAGGATCGGATCAAGGTAGTCATAAAAACCCTTGATCGCTCTCTCGAGAGATACGGCCATTTCTGCTGGAGTGGTTCCTGCCGGACGCAGAATCTGCCCTGCAAATTCCATCAGGATCGGCGCATCGCTAAGCGGCAGATCGACCATCGCCATGAAAACTCGAACAGGGAATTGTTCGGCATATTCAGTGGTAAAGTCGCATTTCCCCTTCGCCGCGAAAGCCTCGATCAGGTCGATCGATGTCTGCCGCACTGAATCTTCAATATTACGCATCTGCCGAGGATCGAGGACGTTGTTGATGACCTTGCGATAGGCCTTGTGTTCTGGCGGATCGAGTCGCGTCGGAATGAAGTCATATTTCTCGCCAGCTTCTTTGGGCAGTACGATCACTTGGGAGCTGAAAGGATCGGGGTTTTGCAACACCTCTTGCACCGCTTGCGCGCGCGTTACGATCCAGTGACCGCCGTTGCGAGGTGTCCATATGATGCTAGGTATTTCGGGTTTTTGCAGCTTCATCATTGCTTCTTGATAGCCGTCTTCAACCTGGTCGAGTTTAAACAGGTCGATATCAAAGACCCTGTCCTGAGGTACGTTATCAGGAAGGGCGCCTTCCGGAGTGATAGCGGGGTTGACGGAATTCATGGCATTCTCCTGTAAGCACTATTATCTTGGAACTGACTGGTCGCAATTACGTCAGCATTCCGCCCAGATACAATACCTGCGGGCGAGCGAGCGTCCCCATTGTCAGGGACAATCGACTATTACCTCAGGTGCCGGCGCGACCGGATGCATGCAGGCCGGCGATGTATCCGCCCGTGATTGCAAGGCCGAGCGAAGTCCCTGGCCCAGGGTAATTTCCGCGAAAAATGGCATCGGCATCATTTCCGGCAGCATAGAGCCCTTCGATAGGCTCGCCGTAAGAATCTAGAACGCATGCGGAGAGATCTGTCTTTAATCCTCGGCTAGTCCCAAGATTGCCTGGATAGAGCTTTAAGGCAAAGAATGGTGATACTTGCAGAGGGGCGATGCACGGATTTGGGCGTACATCTGGATCTCCGACAGAACGGTTGTAGCTGCTCCTTCCTTTCCCAAAATCCTTATCTTCTCCCTTTTTGGCGTGGCTATTGTATCGCTCAATTGTATGTTTGAGCGCCACCGGATCGACGTTTATCCTCATAGCCAATTCCTCTATCGTATTCGCCATGAGAATATAACCATCGCGCAACAGGTGGCGACGGGGAAATGGCCAGGGACGAGCAAGGCCAAGGCCATAATGGTTCATGGCTTTTCGGTCACAGATCAGGTAGGCATGGGACATTGGGCCGCGCGTCGCTCCCAACATTGCGCGGACGAATTCGTGGTAGGAATCGGCCTCGTTCACGAAGCGCGTGCCAGCAGGACTTACGGCAATGACCCCCGGTTTCGCACGGTCTGTTACGAAATGCGGGAATGTAATTACAGTACCCTCTCTGGACTGCCAATGTGAGACAGGCACGCCATAGGCGGTTTCGCGATCCGTCGAAAAATCTTGCGTGCCCCCTGCTGCCAATCCCATTTTCAGGCCATCGCCGGTGTTCTCGGTAGCTCCCACAGCATGGCGCAAAGCTATATCGGGGAGCCATTTACTAAGCGTTTTTTGATCCATTGCAAAACCACCCGCAGCAAGCACTACGCCGCGCCGGGCACGGATGCGATATGCCTCGCCACCAATCAGCGCTGTCACACCGCAGATGACCCCTTCGGTTGTGTCCAGATCGACAACGTCAGCATCGGTGATAATAGAAACGTTTAGAGCCCGCGCTGATTTCAGCATTCGGCCAATCAGCGCCTGCCCCAGAACGAGCCTTGTATCCCGCCCATGCAAAAGGCGCTGAAACGCGAAACGAAGCACCAACTTGGCTGAATGCACGAAAGCAGAAGCAGAGCGAGACAATGCTCTTAACCGAGCGATATCTGTCCCTGACACGGCCATCCCGCCCAAAATCGTTGCTTCGAGGCCAGGTGGACGCAGTAAAGCAAGGTCACAACCCAAGGATCGGCCATCCAGTTCGACACTGTCAATCGCCCTGCTGGTATCGGTGGCATCGGCCAGTTCGGAGTAATAGTCTGGAGAAAACTCTCTGGCAGCAAACTTCAGTGCGGTATGCTCTTGAAGAAAGCGGATGGCTTTCGGGCCCTGATCGAGAAATTCCTCTATCGCGCGAGTGTCGCAATCGGGCCCGATCACTGATTGCAAATAGGCCAGAGCAGTCTGATCTTGTCGGGCATTCTGGGCGCTCTCTCCATTGGTGCTGCCCTTAACTTCACTTCCGGGAATCCAAACCCCGCCGCCGGAAATTGCACTTGTGCCACCGATCCATCGTGATTTTTCCAGCACAACAACTGTTGCCCCGTGCGATGCTGCAGTGATTGCTGCGGTTAAACCGGCCGCGCCAGAGCCAACGACAACAAGGTCGGCAGCTGGAGGAACCTGCTCCGTCATTTGCAGGCCCGCCTTAGTTTCAAACCGTGATGCCCGAAAATATCGCCCAGGTCTCGCTGGCAGCTTCGATAGGTGTCTGATGGCCTGCGCCGGAAATTGTGTGCACGTTAATGCCCGATGCTGAAAAATCAGCCGGCGGTGCCAGCGGATCATTTTCGCCAGTTGCAAGCACCACCGGACAACGAGGCAGCTTCAATATCTCCGGCACACCCATAGCAGCGCTGCCAAAGATGGCTTGATCGGCGGCTAATCGGAAGCCGCCATTGTATTCTTTAACGCCGATTTCACCCGATCTTTGCATTTGCGCAGCGTGCCCTAATAGGCCTGACATCTTGAAATAGCGCTCTATGGCTTCTTCGCGGGTCGCCATAACCCGCGAACTGCCCTTGGCAATTTCGTGCGCCATAGCGATTTCTTCGGGCGCCCAAGAAACCTTTACAGAAAGCGCCAATACACGGGCGATTTGCGGGCCGAACCAACCGCTTGCCAACATTGCGCCAAGCGCCCCACCAAGCGAATGGCCAATTATGCTGACGCTGCTGGCATTTTGCACTACGGCACCAAGGTCGGCTGCCATTGCGCCGTAGGAATAGGTATCAAAATGGCCGGATCGGCCATGACCGCGCAGGTCCGGCACAACAATCTTGCCAGCCCATTCGCGACGCGCGATTTTCACCACAGGATCCCAGGTCGCTCCATTGGTACCGAGACCATGGATTAGTAATAATATCTCGCTGCCTGAACCGTGTTCCTCGGTGAAAATAGTCTGCCGCGTTCTGGTGTTCATCCTTGTATCTCCCGCTCACGCCTTATTCGCAGCAACTACCGGCTCTTGCGCGTGTTCATAAATCTGCGCACGGCGATTAAGTGATCGGGGTGCTGCTGAGTGGTGCATTCATAAGTGATGTAACTGTCCATTGCTGATCGTACTGCCTGCTTGAGGGCAATATTCACAGACGCCTTGGTCATGGCGACAGAAAGGCGCGGCTTTTCAGCAATCAGCTGCGCAATCTCAAGCACGCGATCATCAAGCTGTTCAGGCCGGCAAACTTCATTGACGAGACCCCATCGCTCCGCCTTCACAGCCCCCATCAGCTCGCCGGTCAACAAATACTGCTTGGCTCTGGGATAGCCAGCCAATTGCGGCCAGATCACCGAAGCTCCGTCGCCGGTGGATAGACCGACATTAACGTGGGGGTCACCGATTTTGGCCTTGTTGCTGGCGATAATGATATCGCAAAATAGCGCCATGGTTGCTCCCCAGCCGACCGCATGACCGTTCATCTTGCAGATGATAGGCTTGCTGCACGAAAGAATCGCCATCACGGTTTCGGCGAACATTTCCAGTTCTAGCCGGAAAGTGTGTGCAGTAAATGTCTCCTCCAAAGCCAGATCGCCCCCAACTGAAAAGGCGCGACCGGCACCTGTAAGGATGCCGACCGATGCGGTATCGTCGCCATCCAGGTCCGCAATGGCTGCCAATAGCTCGCGCGACATTTTGGCTGTGAGCGCGTTGAGCTTCTCCTGCCGATCGTAAGTAATCGTTGTGATGGCACCGTCTTTTTTGACAGTGATTGCACCATCATTACTCATACTGGATTCTCCGGTTAAGTGTTGCTTGTCGCAATTGGCATGCTTGCGCGCTCATTAAGCCGGGCTGGTTGGTATTTCCTGATACATATTGCGCAATTCGGCCTTGAGTAATTTGCCGGTCGGATTGCGCGGCAGGGCATCGGTGAACTTGACCGATTTGGGACATTTGAAGCTCGCTAAATCTGCTTTGCAAAAGCTGATTACATCGCCTTCTGTAATGTGGGCACCACTATGCAAAACGATGATGGCTGTAACGGTTTCGCCCCAGCGATCACTTGGCACACCGATCACCGCCACCTCGGCCACCGCGGGGTGCGAGGTGATCAGGCTTTCGACTTCGGTGGGATAGATGTTCTCACCGCCGGAAATAATGACATCTTTCAGCCGGTCGGTAAGGAAGATATATCCATCTTCGTCAATGTGCCCGCCATCGCCGGTTTTCAGCCAGCCATCTGGGGTGATCGTTGCTGCGGTTAATTCAGGCAAGTTATAATATCCCGGCATGTTTTGTCCGGACCGCGTCCATAGCTCCCCAAACTCGTTGGGTCCGCAATCCTTTCCGGTCAATGGATCAACAACCTTAAGTTCTATGCCCGGATAGGCCTTACCGACAGAGCGTAACAGATAGGCCCGCGGACCTCCAGGATCATGGTCGCAAGCATCAAGTTGAGCAAAGCCGCCAGTTGTTTCAGCCAACCCGTAATTCTGGATGAATTCTGCATCAAAGACCTTCATCGACGCGACCAGATCATGTTCCGATATGGGGGAGCCAGTATAATTTACTTGCCGCATTGAGCCTGTGAAGCTTTCTGCGTCTGTCTGCGCACACAATTGTGCCAGCATTGCAGGGACGAACATGGCGACCGTAATGCCCCTGTCCGCAATCAGTTCAAGCACTGGCCGTGCTGAAAACTGCCGCAGACAAACAGAGAGGCAACCATTAATCATGCCGCAAAGCGCCCAGCCTGTTCCGCCGCTATGATAAAGCGGCATTATCAGCAAGCTTACGTCATCGCGAAGGATGCCATAATGCCTGCTAGTATCGCGAAGCAGATATTCCGCATTGGCAGCACTCCACAAAATGCCTTTCGGTTTTCCAGTCGTTCCGCTGGAGTAGAAATGTATCGCTATATCGCCGGGTTTAACGGGCAGCATCGGGTCGGCAGGGTCGCCCGTCCCGCACCACTCGGTGTAATCTGACCAGCGATCATGCTCGCCAATAGCGATCACTTGCAACTGCTCGGAAATGCTACCCTCTATGGATTCAATCGCTGGCCAGAACTCTTCCCCAGCGATCAGCAGTTTTGAGTTGGCGTCCAGCAGGGTTTCTTTGATTTCGGTCGGAGTGAGCCGCCAGTTTATGGGTACGGGGATCACATTGGCAAGCGCGCAGCCGAAAATGAACTCGAAATATTCGATGCAATTGCGATCGATAAAGGAAACGCGATCCTGCGGGTTTATCCCGGAGTTGGTGAGCGCGCTGGCAACCCGACGTGCAGCCAAGTACATGCCTGTCCAGTCAATATCCCTGTCCTCCGAACTGATCGCCAATCGGTCCGGATCCGTCCTAAAACGCTCGCGGACGATATTTGCAACTGTGTACTCCATCAACTCTTCACCCCAATTGGCCGATCGGTCGGATCATTATCTCGTTTAGTTGAACGTGGGCCGGAGCTTCGAGAACAAAAGTCACCGCACGTGCGACATCCTCGGGCGTCAGGCGTTCGAAAGGCAGCTTTTCGGTAGGATCCTTGTCGCTTCGCGCGAAGAGTTTGTGAAACTCGGTAGCGACCGTGCCCGGGGAAATGCTGGCGATCTTTGTCGGGCTAGAAAGCTTGACGCATTCCATCCGCAAAGCCTCCATAATTGCGCGCAATGCATGTTTGGTCGCAGAGTAGATGCCAAAGCCGCCGGGAGGAACCCTGTGAGCGGCCATAGATGAAACTGTTATGATTGCCGTGCCTGGTCGATGCTCCATCAATGCAATTGATTCACGGATACAAATTGCTGCGCCGGTAACGTTTACGGCAAGCGCAAGGCTTAACTCGGCGGTTTCAAAATCACCGATATCACTTTGATATCCCATACCGGCATTGTTGACGAGTATGTCCAGTTTACCAACTTTGCTGCGAATATCGGCAAACATCGCTTCCAATGCCGACGCATCTGCGATGTCACATGCCATGACATGAGCGTCTACGCCTTTGGTTCGGATCGTTTCGGCCACCGCTTCTAGCCGATCTATGCGGCGCCCGCTCACGATGACAGATAGGCCCAAATCGGCCAGCGCATAAGCAACAGCCTCACCAATGCCTGTCGTTGCACCAGTGACCAGCGCAACCTCGCCCTGCCGCTTGTTTGTGGAATGCGTCACTGGGACTCCTTGAAACCCGGAGAATACGTCCTGCATATAACCCATTGGGTAAATCGTCTGGAACAGATCACTGTCGGGTCTTTAAAAATGTCATTCGTCATCTTGGTGAACTGACATCAGGATTGTGACAAAGTCTGTCCCGCGACTTGGGGACATGGATGCAAAGAGACAGGACATGCTCCGAGCGACTGCTAGGGTTCAGACTCATCCATAGCCAGAATGCGACCGCTATGGCGAGCGCCACGCCGAGAGGAATTTGGCTGCGAGCTTATCGTAGCGAGTGGCGACGCGGCGGAAGTCCTTGAGGCGACAGAAGGCGTTTTCGACGAGATGACGCTCGCGGTGTCGCTGCTTGTGGTAGCGCACAGTGCGTTTGCGATTCCTGCGGCTGGGTATGACAGGTATGGCGCCTGCTTCGCGTAGCGAGCGGCGTAACCGATCAGCATCATAGCCCTTGTCGCCGAGCAGGTAGCGCATACGCCCGGCGTGTTCGAGAAGCGCGGGTGCTGCCGTCACGTCGCTGATGTTGCCGAGCATCAGCATCAGCGAGTAGGGGCGGCCGATGACGTCGGTGAGCGCGTGGACCTTGGTCGTCCAGCCTCCGCGCGAGCGGCCGATCGTCTGATCGCGGCGTCCCCTTTTCCGCCAAACGCCGAGCGCTGCGCCTTGATATAGGTGCTGTCGATAGCCGTGCTGCCATGTCACGGCACCGGCATCGATAAGCACATCGAGCAACTTCAACCAGAAGCCCCGCCGGCAGCAATTGAAAGGGTTGTAGATCTTCGTCGATGGTCCATTGTCGACCGGACAATCGCACCAGCGACAGCCGACCTTCAGCACGTGCAGAATGCCCGATATCACCCGCCGGTCATCGACCCGTCGCGCACCCGGTTAATTGCGTGGCAGATGCGGTTCGATCGCCGCCCACGCTTCGTCCGAAAGCCAGAACAACGCCGTCGCGTATCTCCCATGATCCGAAATGACTCTGAATCAGGAAAACCGCCGACGTTCAAGCTGCTGATTGGGTTTGGGCCCTTGAAAAGGCAAGCAGTTCAAAGCCAGGGCGCATCCCCGAAGTTGGTGAGATGATTGAAACAAACAGATTGTCTTGGATCATTCGCGCGGATTGCGGCAGCGGAAGGCAGTTATAATTGATCATCATTCAGAATTGGACGCCAATCGGTATTGTCGCTAAACAGCCTTGCGGAGCGATCGACCAAAAGGCCCATAATCCTGCGAAGTGTAACCGCATCGGCTTCCGATAGTTCGTCGATCAAACGGTTCTCACATGCATGGAGCAAAGGCATTACCTTATCGAAGATTTCCTGGCCTCTCCTGCTGAGCCTGAGAGCGACTCGTCGCCTGTCGGTATGGTCAATATCGCGTAGGACGAGCTTCTGGTTGGTCAGATGATCGATCGCACGACTTACGCTTACCTGGTCCATCGCTGTCAATTCAGCAAGCGCCTTTGCCGACAGCGGATGATTAGATCCCAAGATGGCAATTATCCGCCAGTCAGCAACTGTTATTCCGAACAATTCACCATACATTCCCTGCAGCATGTGACTGACACGGTTGGCGATTACGCTAAACGCATGAGGTAGAGAATGCTCCGGCGAGAATTGGTAGAGGCGCGGATGTGGATCGTGCTTCACAGGCCTTGTTGCAGCACCTTCTGATGTCACCATTTCTTTTCCGCGGGCGGAAATTTTCCCGCCATTTGACGCTTTCATTACATCCTCTCCGGATGGCTTTCTGGTTGCGATAGCTGTGCTTGGATAAAAGCTCGTGCCCCATCGCCGCCCAATACTTTCAATGGTTCTTTATCCTTGGGTTCTCTGCAACTTGCAAGGCTTAACTCGCCCACAGTCGGCGCCGCCGGAAAAATTTTTATTTGCAATAGTTTCATAATGAAAGTATATCTTCCATAAGGTCGAACGAACCGATCGGACGAACCGATCGGACGAACTGGGAGAGCGAGAGATGGCTTCGGCATTTGTTGAAATTACGGCGAACGAGACAGGCGAGAGTCATCGAGCGAAGTGCGCTCTACCAAGGCTAGTCGAAGTCATTGGCCGCCCTCAATTCGAGGACGCGCTTATGACGTTTCTAGCGCATGTTGCTAAGGCCGAGCAGTATGAGATCTTTCAAGAAGAAGGTTATGAGTTCCAAAAGATCGCAAACGGGATGCGGATTAACAGCTCCGTCAACAGACCAAGCGCAGGCGCTGCTGATGGATGCCTTGCGACGTACGATGTGCGGCGTGAGTTCCGACGGTTTGCATCTGAGGATGCGCTTGTAAAAGTGTTCACTTTACCCCGAGCTAATGAAAGCGGGGCCATTCCCATTTCGCCGCGACACTCGATCTTGGTTGTGGGTAAAGGGCAGGGCGCATTGTTTGGAATTAGGATGATTCGGTGCGGCTTGCACCACCAATCGGTTGATATCGATGTCGAGAATCTGACGGGCTTTGCGAATCTGCTTGTGTCCCTGGTTGCGCGGCACCACGGACTAATTTCCGCTCGGTTTGATGGTTTCAATGCTCTCGCTTCGCTTGCCAAAATCGAGGAGAATATTCACGCGATGCAACTCCTCTCACGCCGTGAGGCAGAAGTATGCGCGAGGATTCTGTTCGGCTTCTCATCGCGAGAAATTGCTGCGGATCTCGGCATCGGCAAGGAAAGCGTGATGACCTATCGCAAGCGCGCTTACCAGCATCTCGAAATCGCCAGTCAGCGTGAGCTAATGCTTTGGTATTTTGAGCAACCACCCAGTTTATGCGCGGCCTGACATTACTTACGGGGCATAAACAACACAGCTAGGGGCAGCCTTCGCTTCTGGGCCTAAGAGCTTGTCGATACCATCACGACAAACATGATGCAGGGCTTTTCGCCACGGTTGCTCCAACCGTGGCGGGTGCCCCTTTGAACCAACGTATCACCGGGGCTGAGTAGGGTCTCGTCATCGTCCAGCATGACGTAGATTTCGCCCGAGACGATGTGCACATAGTCGATCGTGGCAGTCGCGTGCGTCGTTACATTCTTTGCTACAGCGGGATCTTTAGTGCCAAACAATTGTGTGTCAGGAGGCCATTCGAGCATCTGCGCCACGGTGCCGCCTTCGGGCGGTCCAAATACCAGGGGTTTAGAGCACATTTCCGGGCCATCTGGCGCGAAGCCTAGCTCGACTCCTGTGCGCCACAAATCTGTGACCACGATGGATTCGGCGCCCTCAACCGACATTTGGAACGGACATTCACCATCGTCTATTGAAACCAAAGAGCGGCCAATCTTCTCGCCCGTGACGACTCGACGCCAACTTTGCGCGTTCGCTGGCACGGCATCAATCATATTTGGCTTAAATTCACTCATTCCTCAGCCTCATCTCAAGATTAGGAATCCTAATGGCGTCACAAAGCAGTTCGGCGGCGCAAAGGCTGTCCCTTTTGGGTGGGACCAGCTTTGACGTGGGATCAGTGTAGTCAGCAGGGCCTGAGCAGTAAATTCTTAAAGGAATTAAAATGCGTCTTTTGGCTTCAGAAAAAGCAGAATCAAGCAAGGCGAACGTCTCCGCACTGGCTAAGAGCTTCGATCCTTTCGCGCCCGGATTTCTCCGCGATCCTTATCCTTCTCTTGCAAAAATGCGAGAAAAAGAACCTGTATTTTACTCGCCAGAGATCGACAGTTGGGTAGTTACTCGATATCAAACTGTTCGCGCCGTGCTGCGCGATACGGCTCGTTTCTCGCCGCGAATTGTTTCCGACCCGCTGACGCCGTTAAGCCCTCGTGCGCGCGATATGATCGCCAATTCCGAATTCGACGTGCCAGGATTGCTGGTTAATAACGATACTCCAAGCCACCCGCATTGTCGCAAATTCTTTGGCGAACCACTTAAGCCCAATCGGCTCAAAAGCCTACAACCTTTTGTTGAGGCGACAGTATCCGCTCAGATTGACAAGATGGTCGAGCAAGGGCCGCCTGCCGACCTTGCGACGGGGCTTACCTGGGAAGTGCCGGCGCTTGTCCTTTTTCGTCTGTTGGGCATTCCTGATGAGGATGTGCCGCAGGTGAAGGAATATGCCGATAGCCGTGTGGTGCTGCTTTGGGGACGACCTACCGAGGAGGATCAAATCCGCCTAACGAAAGGTGCGCTCGAATTCTTCCGTTATACTAAGCGCTTGGTTAATTCGCGTATCGATAACCCTGCGGACGATTATCCTAGCGCGGTCCTAGCTCAGCGCGATGGTGACGATTCAGTTGCGACGATCCGTGACATCATTGCGGTTACCTTCAATTTGCTGTTTGCCGGGCATGAAACAACGTCCAGTGCATCGGCAAATATCCTGTCGAATATCCTTGCCGACCAGGAACTTTGGAAAGGAATCGTCAATGGAAGCGTCGAGATAGCCAAAGTGGTAGAAGAAGGGCTGCGCTTCGATCCCCCAGTTCAGGCATGGCGCCGCCTTGCGAAAGAAGATGTGGAACTGGATGGCGTGGCAATTCCCAAAGGTGGCCATGTTCTGCTGCATTTCGGCGCCGCCAATCGCGACCCCGAACGGTTTGACCAGCCCGAAATTTTCGATCCGGGCAGGACCAATGCCGGCCAGCACACCAGTTTTGGAATTGGCGCGCATTTTTGCCTTGGTGCGACGCTAGCACGCATTGAGATCGAAACGATGATTCGGCAATTAGCGCGCCGGCTGCCAGACCTTCGCTTGGTTCCCGATCAGGTGCCGGATTATCTGCCTAACACATCATTTCGCGGACTGCGCAACCTTCAGGTGCATTGGTAAAAGGAAAGGAGCAGCGTGGGCTCCTGAATTACAACCGCCTTGGGCTCTTTCAGAATCTGGTGTTTTGCGCGATTAGTCCGCGATCAGCTTGCGCTCAACCAGCCATTTTTGTGTCAGATCAGTTACCTTGCGCAAGTGACCTGGCTGACCGGCATAGTAATGCGTTGCGCCTTTCATGACGTGAAAGCTCTTATCGCTGCTGGTTGCTGCATCAAAAATTCTGCGCGCATGCGGCTGCGGCACGGCGTCATCCGCGGTGTTCTCAATAGCCAATAACGGGACACTGATCTGCGCGGCGCATTTTACGCCGTCGGCATTGCTGTCATCGATCGACCACTGCGAAAGCCACGCGCGCAAGGTGGAAAAACGGGCGAGGCCAACGGGGCCAGAATTCACCGTCTCAGGATTGCCGAGATAGCACCAGCCGATTCTACGATCGTTTGGATCAAGCGTTGGGTCGAGAAATCTTGGATCGGCCAATGTGCGGTGCGTGATAAAGCCGCGTTCCATTTCCGGGCTGTCTTTGGCACGCAACATTGCCAGTGTGTCTTTGACTGTTGCCGTAATCTTTCGGATTCGCGCCAATTGTGCGCGGCGATATTTTTCAATGAAGGCCGTGCCGTAAGGGGGCTGATTGGGGTTCTCCGGGTTGTAAATGTCCAGCTCTAGGTCGCGGTCATCCGGATTGAGCTCATCGCGAACGGACGGATCGATGATGTCGAGTAACAATTGCGCGCGAGAGATATGAGCGGCTTGAAATACTATAGCATCAGCGGGAATCAAATCACCACCAAGAATGTTAACCAGGTCGCCGGCAGGGGTGTGGGTGATGGTCGGATTTTCGGCCTGTGCTTGGTAAAATAATGAAAGGGAGCCACCACCTGACCAACCGACCAGGACGACCTTTTCGTAACCAAGTTCTTGCCTTGCGTGCCTAATATAGGCGCCTAGATCAAGAAGCACATTCTCAAGAATTGCTGCGGTATCGTTGCGAGCGTAACGGCTACCCGCGCAAAGTACATGTGCGCCAGCTCGTGCCGCTTCCCGCGGAACGGGGAGCAATTGGAGCGTTGATGCAGGATGCATGAAGATCAGCAATGTAGAAGAGGGACGGTTCCGAGGACGGATCAACACTCCTTCAAGGTTTATCATCCCCTGATTGCCCGAAAAGCCATATGTCTCAACGAACTTCGTGGATTCTCGATAGGCGATATGCAGCCATTGAAATGAGAGGTCTGGATCTGAATCCATTATGCGGCTCCTAAGGCTGCTAGGCTGCTGCCAAGCTCTGCGTGTGGTGAGAGGTCCTGTGTCAGTGCAGGCACCATTTTATCGTATGGCGATATCTGCGGGTATCGTGGGAGAAATGACCTTAGCTTCGCGTTCCCACTCAAGAATGTCTGCCTTGAATTGCAGGCTGCTGCTAATTTCATCGATCCCATTCAGTAGTGCCGTCTTACGGTCCGGCTCGATGTCGAAATGGACGATGGTACCGTTGCTGCGAGAAATTGTCTGAGTGGGTAAATCTATCGCCATCTGGCAGGTCGCCGGATTACCAGCCTCTGACAGAAGAATTTCAATGACGCTTTGGTCCAGCGTAATTGGAAGCATGAAGTTCTTAAAACAATTATTGTAGAATATATCGGCAAAACTAGGGGCGATAATGCAGGCTATGCCAAACTCGCTAAGTGCCCATGGTGCGTGTTCCCGGCTGGAGCCGCAGCCAAAATTCTCACCTGCAATCAATATGCCGGCTTTGCGCCATGGCGACCGATTGAGAATGAAGTCCGGTTTTTCCTCACCCTTCGCATCATAGCGCATGGTTGAGAACAGTTTCGAACCCAGCCCTGTGCGCGAAATGGTTTTCAGATGTTCGGCAGCTAGTATTTTGTCCGTATCGACATTGGCTTGTGCGAGCGGGGCTGCAACGGCTTTTATTCTTTCAAAGCCAACCATCAGCTCAACTTTCTGACATCGGTGATTGTGCCAGTAACGGCGGCAGCGGCAGCCATGGCCGGCGACATTAAATGAGTTCTACCGCCTGGGCCCTGCCGCCCTTCGAAATTGCGATTCGACGTGGATGCGCAGCGTTCGCCTGGACTGAGCTTGTCGGGGTTTCCGTCCAGGCACATCGAGCAACCAGCCTCGCGCCATTCAAATCCAGCGGAGCGGAAGATCTGGTCTAGCCCTTCCTCCTCCGCCTGCAGTTTGATTGCTCCTGATCCGGGTACAACCAGCGCACGGACGCCGGGTGCAACTTTGCGATTGGCGGCAATGGCCGCTGCGGCTCGCAGATCTTCGATCCGGCTGTTGGTACAGCTGCCTATAAATACGACATTAATGGGAAGGCCTTCCAGTGGTGTGCCGCTCTCAAGACCCATATAGGCCAGCATGTTGCGCGCTTGCGATGCATCAGCTGGGCTGGGCAGGGAGGAGGGGTCAGGAATTGTCCCAGCCACGCCTACTACCGCTTCGGGTGTTGTGCCCCAAGTCACCATTGGTGTGACCGAAGCCGCATCGAACTCGATCACCCTGTCATACATTGCACCCTCATCAGAGCATAGCTCACGCCAATTAGCGACTGCGTCATCGAAAGCTTTGCCGGAAGGGACCAGTGCGCGTCCCTCCAGATAGGCGAATGTCGTGTCGTCGGGGGCAATTAGCCCGGCGCGCGCGCCAGCTTCGATCGACATGTTGCAAACCGTCATGCGTCCGGCCATGTCCAACGATGTGATCGCATCACCAGCATATTCGATGACATGCCCAGTGGCTCCATCCGTGCCGATCTCGCCAATCAGCGCCAGAATTAAGTCTTTGGCTGTTGTGCCGGTGGGAAGTTCACCCGTTACACGAACAAGCATGTTCTTCGCTGGCTTTTGAATCAGCGTCTGGGTTGCGAGCACATGTTCGGCCTCCGAAGTACCAATGCCAAAAGCCAATGCCCCAAAAGCTCCATGTGTCGATGTGTGGCTGTCACCGCATACAATCGTAAGACCCGGTAAAGTCAGTCCGAGATCGGGACCGATAACGTGCACGATCCCTTGCGATTTATGCAGCAGCGGAACATAGGGGATGCCAAATTCAGCCACATTCTGTTCTAGTGCTTGAACCTGCAAGCGGCTGTTTTCGTCGGCAATTGGCAAGTGTCGTTCTTGGGTTGGCACGTTGTGATCAGCGACTGCAATTGTGGCGTGGGGGCGAAAGACATTCCGTCCGGCCTGACGCAATCCTTCGAAGGCCTGCGGGCTCGTGACTTCGTTAACCAGATGCCGGTCAATATACAGCAGGACATTGTCGCCGGTCAGCTGCGTGACCTTATGGGCATCCCATATCTTCTGAAATATCGTGCGCGGCGCATTCACGAGGTTGCATCCTCACATGGTTTTGCAGGATTAAGCGCATCGCGCACGCGCCCACCGGCAACGCCGCCCGGAATTGATGCACCATCGCATGCAACAGGGACCAGTGCAGCAATGTCGATGCCGGTCGAAACATTCATCGCCTCAAACATCCAGACGACGTCTTCGGTAGAAACATTACCAGTTGCGCCCGGTGCGAATGGGCAGCCGCCAAGCCCGGCAAATGCTGCATCAATTGTGCGCACTCCGGCTTGCCAGGCGGCGAGCACATTGGCGAGGCCAAGACCATAAGTGTCGTGACCGTGATAGGCCCAGGACTTCACCTGGGGGTATCGCCTAATTGCTTGTGAAAGCAGAGCCCCCACACGATCAGGCGTGACGCGGCCGGTTGTGTCGCAAGGGCAGATTTCGGCGTCAGGCTTTATGTCGATCAGGGCATCAAGCAGAGCGAAAGTTGTGTCAGGTTCCATGGCGCCGTCGTAGGGGCAGTCAAATGCTGTGGCGACGTTTAGCCGCAACGCGGTTCCTTGTGGAAGCAGATCGACGATGCGGGCATATTCCTCAACCGATTCAAAGGGTGCCCGGCGGACATTGCTGCGATTGTGTTTTTCGGAAGCGGACAAAACGAAGGCGAGATGTTTGGAACCAGCGGCAAGCGCGCGTTCTGCATGGCGAAGGTTTGGTACCAGCACCTGAGCGTCCATGCCTGGCAGAGCCTCGGCTGCTGCCATAACTTCTGCCGCATCGGCAAGTTGCGGAACAGCTGTTTCGCTGACGAAGGCGGTGGCTTCGACTCGCCTGATTCCACAGTCATACAGACGCTGGATGAAGTCAATTTTACGCGCAGTGGGGATCTGCTGCGCGATTGACTGAAACCCATCACGCGGCCCTACTTCGACAATGGTGGCGGCCTGGCTGGTTGTCATCGGATTACTCCCTGACCTTTGAGGGTATCGATTTCGGTGGGGGAATATCCCGCGTCGCTAAGGATTTCGGCACTGTGTTGTCCGATATCAGGCCCCGCCCAGCGGATCGTTCCGGGGCTTTCAGGGATGTGGGGAACAATGCCGGTGTGGAGCACTTCGCCAAGGTTAGGATCTTGGACCTCTCGCACCATTTTGCGGAAGCGGTATTGTTCGTCCTGTGCCGCATCCGCAGCAGTGTAGGTTTTCGACGCTGGAATATCTGATGTGTCCAGCATGGCCTGCAGCTCTCGTGCGTCAAAATTGCTGGACCAGTCTGAGATGATTTGATCGAGGACGGCTGCGTTCTCAACGCGGGCGCGGTTGCCGTTAAAGCGCGGGTCTTCGATGAGTTCTGGCTTGCCTAGCAATTGTGCTAGTCGTTTAAACAGTGGTTCTGAATTTGCGGCGATAAGTACAAAATTCCCGTCGGCGGTGGGATAGGCATTGGAAGGTGCCGCAGTGGCTATTCCGCCCCCTGTTGGCTGCTTGATCTTACCCAGCTTGCCATATTCAGGAAGCATAGCCTCCATCATCGAGAACACGCTTTCGGTCAGCGCAACGTCCAGGCTGCGGGATTTTCCATCACCATCCGCGCGGTCGCGCTGCCAAAGAGCGGCCATGATGCCAAAGGCGGCATAGAGTCCGGCAATGGAATCGCCGATACTAACGCCCACCCGCACTGGGGGCAGATCAAATGTCCCTGGTGGGTGGTTGGTAAGGTAACGCAAACCGCCAACCGCCTCGCCAATAACGCCAAATGCGGCACGATCGCGCCAAGGGCCGGTTTGCCCATATCCCGATACATGCGCGATAATCAGATCCTTGCGGGTGCCGCGCAAAACCTCGTCGCTTAGGCCCATTTTCTCCAGCTGGCCGGGGCGGAAGTTTTCGACCACCACGTCGCAATCGGCCACTAGGCGTAATACAATCTCTTGTGCCTGGGGCGCCTTCAGGTTCAACGCGAGGCTGCGCTTGTTGCGGCCATGAATAGACCACCACAAAGACCGGCCTTCTACTTGCTCGCCCCACTGGCGAACAGGGTCGCCGGAGTGGGGCTCGATCTTTATGACATCAGCCCCCAAATCACCAAGCAACCGTGTGCAAAACGGAGCAGCGACAAAATGGCCGATTTCAAGAACGCGCAAGCCGTTCAAAGTCGCGCTGTTTTCCTGGATCATGACTGACAACAATTCCGAATTAAGCAGCCCAACCGGGACTCCGGATGATTGCCCACAGGCTATCTGAAATGCCTATTTGACGAAGTCCCCTGTGCCGGGGACATATCCGCTGCGTAGATTTCGCGAAGATGCCGGAATGTGCCTGTCGTCAATCCGTGACAGCTTGCATGAGTACCAATGCATTCTTCGTGGGGCGATGCTCTTGCAATGATAAGAATGCCCAAAAAACTGAGAGGCGCTTGATCGTGACTGACTATATAATCGTGGGGGCGGGGTCCGCCGGGTGCATTCTTGCCAATCGGCTCAGCGCCGATCCGACTGTTCGTGTCACCTTGCTGGAGGCAGGGGGTAAGGACAGCAACGTCCTTTACAGGATGCCGGCTGGTTTTTTCGGGATCATGAAAGCGGGGATCGGCAACTGGAACTATGAAACAGTCCCTCAGCCTGGATTGAATGGCCGGACAATGTACTTTCCCCGAGGCAAGGTTCTGGGTGGTTCGAGCACGATCAACGGGCTTGTATTCCTTCGCGGAAATCAGGGAGATTACGACGGATGGGCGCAGTCTGGCGCGACCGGATGGTCCTACGACGATTGCCTGCCCTATTTCCGCAAGCTGGAAAGCCATTCACAAGGCGATACGCAATATCATGGCAGCTCAGGCCCCATCCGAGTGACGACCGCAGCCCCGGTGGAGGAAATGTCCCCGGTAGGGCAGGCTTGGTTCAAGGCTGCTGAGAGCGCGGGCTATCCAGTGAGTGAGGATCTCAATGGTGCTTCGCAAGAGGGTATTGGCCGGCCGGATGCAAATTTTGCAGACGGTGTGAGGCAGAGCGCGTCTTCGACCTATTTGAAGGAAGCCCTTGAGCGCAGCAATCTGCAGGTGATTACCGGAGCCCATGCGACCCGCATCGTGATGGATGGCAAGCGTGCGACCGGCATTGAATATATGCAAAGAGGCCGCCGCGAAGTGATCAAGACCGAGGGCGAAATCATCCTCTCAGGCGGTGCCGTAAACTCACCGCAATTGCTCCAGCTTTCGGGTATTGGCGAACCTGAACTGCTTAGAAAGCATGGCATTTCCGTCGTAGCCGAGGCGCCGGGTGTAGGCGAAGGCCTGCAAGACCATGCCTGTTTCATGATCAAACAGCGTATGACGAAACCTTGGTCTGCATTACCGTTCACACAACCGTTCAAAGCCACATTGGCTTTGATGCAGTATGCGCTCTTCAAAACCGGGCCGACATTGTCTAACGGGCTTGAAGCTATGGCGTTTTTCAAGACTCGTGCGGAGCTGGAATATCCTGACATTCAGTTCCACTTTCTGAACCTGCTTTACGAGGATCATGGAAGAAAGGTCATCCAGGAACATGGTTTCATGGCGTCGGCGAATATTTCTCGCCCACGCAGTCGGGGCTCTGTAAAAATCGCATCTGCCGATCCGTTTGCCGATCCGCTGATTGATCCGAATTACTTTTCAGACCCTGAAGACCTGCGAACGGCGCGCGATGCGCTGAGAATTGCACGAGAACTTATTGCAACATCCGCATTCGACGAATTCCGTGGCACGGAATACGAGCCAGGTGAGAACGTCCAGTCGGACGAGGATCTGGATCAATATATCCGCAACACCTCAAACAGCATTTATCATGCGACCAGCACCTGCCGCATGGGGTCTGATCCCAAGGCGGTGGTTAACCCGCAATTGCAGGTCAATGGTGTTGAAGGGCTCCGGGTCGTGGATGCATCCGTGATGCCCGCGGTTGTCAGTTCAAACACCAATTCCACGGTGATGATGATCGCGGAAAAAGCGGCAGACATGATCCTGAACAAAGCTCTAAGTGCGGCTTAAGCGGCATAGGGTAGCCCGGCGGATTCCGGAGTATCCAGCCGGGCAGCCCCGGTCCGGCAGGCGCGCGATGGCCGGTGTCCCTGCAAGGCGGGACAGACATGCGGGGGCAATCGAGCCAGGGCTGATTTGAACTGCCAGTGCCTGTCTTGGAAGCACTCGAATTTTGGAGATTATCGTGGACGCCTTCATCGTGGGTTGGGGTCATACTCCGTTTGGGAAGCATGACGCGCTTGATCTGGAATCGCTGATCCATGAGGCCGCCAGCCAGGCAATGGCTGGTGCAGGCGTGGAGGGCGCTGACATCGAAGGTGTCTGGCTAGGCCATTTCAATTCCGGAATGGTGCCCGATGGTTTCTGTTCCTCGATGATTCTGCACACTGATCCGGGATTGCGATTCAAGTCGGCCATCAGGTGCGAAAACGCCTGTGCTTCGGGTAGCGCCGCGATTTACTCCGCGCTCGATGCGGTCAATAGCGGCCGTTGCAAGATAGCTCTTGTTGTCGGTGCGGAAAAGATGAGCGCGCTCGATACGCAAGGCGTGACCACCGCATTGGGCGGGGCAAGCTATCAGGCCGAAGAAGCTGGCATGAGCTTCCCTCAGATCTTTGCGCAGTTCGCGCAGGCCTATGCAAACGCCTATGAAGATCCTGCTGAAGCGATGGCGCATATTGCCGTCAAGAACCACTCCAACGCATTGCGCAATCCGCTCGCGCATATGCGCAAGTCGGTTGATCTGGACTTCTGCATGTCGGTTTCGGACCGCAATCCGCTGATTGCAGATCCGCTGAAGCTAAGCGATTGCTCGCTGATCTCCGATGGCGCTGCTGCGGTCGTCATCGCTCACCGCGACGTTCTGAGCTCGTTTCAGAAAGCCGTTGGTTTCCGCGCTGCAGAGATGGTTAGCGATTACCTTCCCCTGTCGGCCAAACGTCTCGAACTGTTTGAAGGGCCGACATTGGCTGTGCAGCGCGCTTATCAGAAAGCGGGCATTACGGTTTCTGATGTCGATATCGCGGAAGTGCATGACTGCTTTACAATTGCGGAACTGCTATGTGTCGAAGCGCTTGGGCTGGCCGAACGCGGACAGGGTTCAGCGGTTGTCAGGGAAGGACAGACGCAGCGCGATGGCCGCTTGCCGATTAACCCGTCAGGTGGGCTGAAAGCCAAGGGGCATCCGGTCGGTGCCACAGGCGTATCGATGCACGTGATGATCGCAAGGCAATTGCTCGGGGAAGCAGGCGACATGCAGCTTGGGCAAGTGCCTGACCTCGGCCTGTGCCTTAATTTGGGTGGCGGCGCGGTCAACAGCGCGGTCTCGGTTCTCGAAGCTGTGAAGGGATAAAGGCGATGAGTCGGAAATATGCGAATGCGACCGAGGCGCTTGCCGGATTGCTGCATGATGACATGACTTTGTGCGTTGGTGGCTTTGGCTTGTGCGGTATTCCTGAAAGACTGATCAATGCAGTTAGAGATGCAGGTGTTCGCAACCTGACCGTCGTATCCAACAATGCCGGAATTGATGGCGAAGGTTTAGGCCAGCTTTTGCGGACCGGCCAGATTCGCAAGATGATTTCAAGCTATGTGGGTGAGAACAAGGAATTCGCCCGGCAATACTTGGCTGGCGAATTGGAAGTGGAATTTTGTCCGCAAGGCACGCTTGCAGAGCGCTGCCGCGCAGGCGGTGCGGGAATTCCTGCTTTTTTCACCAGAACAGGGGTCGGCACGCAGGTCGCCGAAGGTAAAGAAACGCGCGAGTTTGCTGGTCAGGAATATATCATGGAACGCAGCATACGTGGCGATCTTGCGCTGATTAAGGGTTGGAAAGCGGATGACGCAGGTAATATGATATTCCGCAAGACGGCCCGCAATTTCAATCAAGTGATGGCCACAGCCGCGCCGCTTTGCGTTGCAGAGGTTGAGGGGATTGTGCCTGTTGGGTCGATCGAACCCGACGCCGTTCATTTGCCCGGGATTTACGTCAAGAGACTGATATGCGGTGCGCCCTATGAAAAGAAAATCGAGTTTCGCACCGTCAGGACAAAGGAGGCTGCTTAATGCCATGGACGCGCAATGAGATTGCGGCCAGAGCCGCTGCTGAACTTGAAGATGGATTTTACGTCAATCTGGGTATCGGTATTCCCACCCTTGTGGCTAACAACATTTCCGATGCCACAAACGTCACGCTGCAATCGGAAAACGGTATGCTGGGCATTGGCCCTTTCCCTCTGGAGGGTGAGGAGGATGCCGACCTTATCAATGCGGGCAAACAGACGATCTCTGAATTGCCTTCATCCGCCTACTTCGGGTCTGCTGAAAGTTTTGCGATGATCCGCGGAGGACATATCGATCTTACCATTCTGGGCGCGTTGGAAGTATCTGAGCGTGGGGATATCGCCAACTGGATGATTCCAGGTAAGATGATCAAGGGCATGGGAGGCGCTATGGACCTCGTCGCGGGGGTCAAGCGCGTTATCGTAACTATGGATCATTGTAACAAAGGCGGAGAACCGAAATTCGTGCAGCAATGTAGCCTGCCGCTCACCGGGAAAGCGGTGGTCGATATGCTTATCACCGATCTTGGCGTTTTTGAGCGTCAGCTAAGTACCGGGCGTTTCCGTTTGTCCGAGATCGCGCCGAATGTGACGCGAGAGGAAATTGCTGCTCAGACCAGTGCGAGCTACGACGAATAGTGTTGAGACTGGCAGTGCGCGGCATTTGTCGCGCACCGCCAGTCTCGAATATCAGATCGCCAGCATCCCGCCATCAACGGCAAGTGAGGCCCCGGTTACGAAGCTGGCTTCATCGGACAGCAGCCACTTGATTGCGGAGCCGACTTCCCCCGGTTCGCAGAAGCGATTCATGGGATGCACCGCCACTAGTGCCGCCTCAAGCGTCGGATCGGTTTCCACCGCGCTCGTCAACATGGGCGTTTTGGTGCCCCCGGGAAGGACTGCGTTGATGCGAATGCCCTTGGTCGCGTAGTCAAGAGCGATGCCGCGAACCAGTCCCAGAACGCCGGCCTTGCTGGCACAATATTCGGCAGCGTTTTGCACCGCCACCATCGAACAAGTCGATGCGACATTGACGATCGAGCCGCCACCAGCTTCTACCATGGCGATCAATTGATACTTATTACACAAAAACAGACCGCGCAGATTGATATCCAGACATCGGTCCCATTCGTCCGCGCTCAACTCATGCAGCACTTTACCGCGCTGGGGGATGCCAGCCGCGTTACAGGCAGCATCCAGCTTCCCATATGAGCTTACAGCGGCCTCGACCAAGGCGATAACATCGCTTTCCTGCGAAACATCTGTTCTGATGAACTGCGCAACACCACCTTCATTGTTGATCTGCGCGATGATCTTGTTGGCACCAGCGTCGTCCAGGTCGGCAATTGTGATTCTATAGCCAGATTGGCTGAGATCTAGGGCAACGGACGCACCGATTCCGCTGCCTCCTCCGGTTACGATTGCTGACTTTGTGGGCGTTGTGCTCATGTCAAATCCTATAAAAGTGAAAGATAGATCATTATGTCGGTGTCGTCAGGATGGACTGGCGTCTATGAGTTGAACTCGAGTGGTGACGTCTCTGACGCGGATCACCTTACCATCCCATTTTTGTGAAAAATCATCGACTAAATCAGCAAAGGTCCTGCTCGCCATCATATCTGCGATCTGAGATGGTTCAGCGAACTCATAGAAAGCATAGTGAATTGTAGGGTCCTGATCGCTCCACGCTCGCCAACAACGGCTGGGTGAAAAGGCACGGGCGGCTTGCGGCAGATGGTCTTCGCCATACCATTGATCAAATGCATCGCGTGCGTTGGGGTCTATCAGCGTCGACTTAACCATCAATTGGGCTGTCATTGCCTCGGGCTCCTCAGCTGTTTGATGTTCGAAGTGACTATCCCTGGATCCTCCCAAGAGTCTGTCCCCGCTACAGGGGACTGACGACCGCCTGGGCTTCAAAGCTTGTGGTGCGTCTTGTTTGTATCACGCAATAGTCGGCTTGCGGGGAGCGACGAGTGCTTTTGGATAGCTGTTAGTATCCAAGGCGTCCCCCGTCTGCGGGACATACGTAAATGGGTGGGCCGCATAAACGTTCAAAACAATCGGACACACGGGCATGGGGATCGACATGGTGTGCTCTTTGTCACGATGTTAAAAAATAACATAATCTAGGGAGATTAGAATGATTTCGCGCACTATGACCGATCGGAATTTATGCAAAGTGGCTGGATTCTCTGTCACATCCTCTATTCTTGCGATGGCATTTTCGACATCCGCCCTTGCGCAAGCGATTCCGGAAGAAGGGGCCACGGATGCGCCGTTGAGCGGCAATGCCATAGTGGTGACAGCGAACAAGCGAGAGCAGGACCTAAACGATGTTGGTCTGGCGGTTTCCGTTGTGACTGGCGATGCGCTACAAGAGCGGGGCATCGTTTCGCTTGAGGACATCGCGCAGTCCATTCCTGGGCTCTCGTTCACGCCAACCGCAAACAGCACACCGGTTTACACCCTGCGCGGGGTCGGCTTTTATGAAACATCACTTGGTGCATATCCGACCGTGCCTATTTACATTGACGAAATGCCGCTTTCCTTTCCGGCGACGGCTGCTAATTCCGCTTTCGATCTCGAGCGGATTGAAGTTCTTAAGGGGCCGCAGGGAACCCTTTTCGGCCAAAACGCCACCGGCGGCGCAATCAACTATATTGCAGCCAAGCCGACCTTTGATCTTCAGGCGGGAATCAATTTGTCATATGGGCGTTTCAATGAAGTGACCGCAGAAGGATTTATCAGCGGTCCGCTGAGCGATACCCTACGTGCCCGCGTTGCAGGCAGGTATGAACGTGCCGACGGGTGGCAAATCAGCAATACACGGCCCAATGATCGCAATGGCGAGCGCGAAGTTATCGCTGGCCGGCTCCTGCTTGATTTCGAGCCGTCCGACGGCCTTCGCTTTCAACTGAACTTGAATGGTTGGCATGAAGGCGGCGAAACATTATCGCCGCAATATGTAGCGACCAACCCGCAGCAGCTTACGCTTGGGCCCGCAGTAGCCGCTGAACAATTCTCGCCACTCAATCCGCGTGCCGCCGACTGGACGCCAGGACTCCCGCGTAAAAGCAATGACATGGTCCAGGCGGGACTTCGCGCAGACATCGATGTTAGCGATTCAATTACGCTGACATCCTTAAGTTCATTTGTTCATTATAAGCAGGATCAGGCTCAAGAGGGTGACGGTTTGCGGGCCGTGTCGCTCGATCTGATCACAGACATTGGCGAAATCAACAGCTTTGCGCAGGAGCTTCGCATCGCCAATGATGGGGGTAGCGCATTCCGCTGGCTGCTAGGTGCCAATCTTGAGCTTAGCGAAGTTGATCAGTTGCTTGAAGTAAGCTGTCCGGACTCTTCGACCGCACCGCTGTTCTTTCCTGACTGCGGGGTCAACTACTTTGCCAATCAAGAAATGACAAACTACGCCTTCTTTGGCAATTTCGAATATGAATTTTCGAATACGCTGACTCTCAAAGCTGGTGCTCGCTATACCCAGTCAGAACGCGATGCAGAGCTTTGCTCGAGAGACGTTTCAGCCACCGGAGATACGGGAAGTTTCTTCTATGACATTCTTTTGGGCGGAGCCCTTGGCCCCTATCCCACTGGCGCATGTTATACGATTAATGATCAAGGGGAAACGATAAACGGCGTGGCTCCTTTCGCCCCAGGCGCCTTCGCCGACTCGCTAGACGAGGACAATATCTCATGGCGTGTTGGGCTTGATTGGAGCCCTACGCCGGATCTTTTGTTTTATGGCAATTTGGCGAGGGGATATAAGGCTGGTAGTTACCCAGCAGTATCGGCAACGACATTTACTGCCTTCCTCCCGGTCAAGCAGGAGTCAGTTCTATCTTACGAAGCAGGTCTCAAGGCTGGTGTCTTCGACGGAGCAATGAATATCGCTGCTGCAGGTTATTTTTATGACTATACTGATAAACAAATTCGTTCGAAGCGGCTTGCAGCGCCTTTTGGCATTCTCGATGTTTTACAGAACATCCCTTCTTCTGAAGTGCTCGGCTTCGAAGTAGAGCTCTCTGGCAGTCCGGCGCCCGGTCTGACTACATCGGTCGCGTTCAATTACACAGATGCACAAATCAAAGACTTCACGGGTATTAATGCTGCGGGGGTCGTGGCATCCTTTGATGACACGCGTGTCCCCTTTACGCCGAAATACCAAGTTTCCGGCAATTTTGATTACGAAACTCGGCTTTCTAATTCAATTGATGGCTTCATAGGCGGGTCTGTGAGTTACCGTTCTAGCACAGTTGCGATTATTGGGGGTGACTTTCAGACGCCCACGATTACCGAATCGGCGGTTGGAAATCCTTTTGTTATCGATAGCTACACGACGGTCGATCTTCGGGCAGGGATATCGTCGGCCAATGATACTTGGCGCATTTCAATCTTTGGTAACAACGTATTTAATGAGTATTATTGGACCAATGTTGTCGCTTCCTTTGACACGATCGGTCGCTACACTGGGGAGCCAGCCACATATGGCGTATCTTTAAGCTACCGTTACTAAAATTGGGTCCGGTTGGTCCGCTAGGGCCAGCCGGCTCAATAAAGCATTTTCATGTATTTCGGTTTCGAAGTTTGGGTAAATACGCGTTTTCACATTCGTAAGGAAAGTGTCTTGAATACTCATGGTAATTCTGCTGTGCCCTTCGGTCATCATCATCAGCTATTTATCGGAGGAGAGTGGATAACTCCTTCTTCCGATAGTAAGTTTGACGTGATTGCACCGGCGACCGAGATGCTTTATGTCAGTGTGGCTGAGGCGCAGGAAGCGGACATGCGCAGAGCTGTCGCATCTGCGCGTTCTGCGTTCGACCTAGGCCCCTGGCCGCTTATGTCCCATGCAGAACGAGCGGACTATTTGCGAGCAATAGCTGACGGGCTTGATGGCAGAGCTGCCGACGTAGCCCAGACTTGGCCTAATGAGATGGGAATTCTTCATTCCACGGCGCAGTTCTTTGCGGGCAGTATGGGCAGCGTTTACGCGTATCATGCTGATCTGGCAGACACTTTCCAGTTTGAGGAAAGGCACGTTCCGCAGGCTGGCGGAGAACTCGGTTTGCTCGTGCGAGAGCCAGTTGGCGTGGTTGGTATCATTGTGCCATGGAACGCGCCTATTAATCTTATTGCCAACAAATTAGCACCAGCTCTTCTTGCTGGCTGCACTTGCATCATCAAGGCTTCACCGGAAGCCCCAAGCTCAGCCTATATAATGGCTGAAATTGCAGAGGCGGTCGGCATTCCGCCTGGCGTAATCAATGTCATTACAGCTGACCGGGAAGTTTCCGAACTTCTCGTTCGGCATCCCGATATCGACAAGATAAGTTTCACAGGATCGACGGCCGCGGGTAAAAGAATTGCGAGCATCTGCGGCGACAAGATCACGCGCTTCACGCTTGAATTGGGAGGCAAGTCAGCGGCGGTAGTCCTTGATGATTATGATGTGAATGAGGTTGCGGAGGCCCTTGTCGGCCCTACATGTCTGATGTCGGGGCAAGTGTGTTCATCGCTTACCAGAATTATCGTTGGTCGGAACCGGCATGATGACCTGGTAGATGCTCTCAGTGCACGATTTGGGGAAATCACCGTAGGCGACCCATTCGATTCGGGCTCGGAAATTGGGCCAATTGCTATGCAGCGCCAGCTCGACCGGATCGAACGGTTGATCCAAACCGGAATCAGCGAGGGTGCGAAACTAGCAGTTGGCGGAAAGCGGCCTGCGCATTTGAACCGAGGCTTCTTCATAGAGCCTACTGTTTTCGGCAACGTCGAGAATGATTCCACCCTCGCACGCGAGGAGCTGTTTGGACCAGTACTGAGCGTAATCGCTGCAGACAACGAAGGGCACGCGATTGATCTTGCGAATGACACGATTTACGGTCTCAACAACTCGGTTTTTACCAACGATCCAGACCGGGCTTACAAGGCTGCGCGGAGATTGAGGTCGGGTACCGTCGGTCACAACAATTTCCGCACCGATTTCAGCATCGCGTTTGGTGGATTCAAGCAGTCTGGAGTCGGACGTGAGGGGGGGGTTGAAGGTCTATTGCCCTATTTAGAAAGTAAGACGATAATTCTTGAAGGTAGACCTTCGCACATTTCTGAATGACAGGTTCAGAGTTGAGGCGCGCTACTTGAAAGTTTAGCTGCAATGGCCAGGACAGAAGGAATGCCAGAACCATGGGGTTTGCTGGGTATGATCCGGCGATCCTAGTTTTGTGTCGACATCTTTCAGGAATTTCTTTGCTCAATAACATTGTCACTTTGGAGAGGCTTTCGTGAAGAGCACTGGAGGAAACTCACTTCCGGTGGCGTGTTATGATTGCGGACGTGAGGTTCTCTAGCTCTAACGCCGAAAGCGGGAGAAATCTACGACATTGCGGACTTAGCTCTGTGTGACGTGACGCATGAACAGCCGATGCACTGTGCCGATCCCGACTGGCGCCGCGCTCGATCAGTCGTGCCTGAACCTTGACCAGTGTCATATCGCCCTGTTCGGCAATCAGCTCCTGAATGAAGCCGCGATACGCTTCGATCTTTTCTGAATGTCACCGGTCACCGCCCCGCGGCTTGGCCACAGGCTGGTTTTGCTCCAAGTGACGTGATGGCGGCGGCGGTGACACGTCCGAAGATGCGGTTAGTCTCGCGGTGAAGACCGTTGAACAGCAGGCGGTATTGATGCTCCACAAGAGCCGCAGCCTGATGGTGCGACAGGTGACCCATCAACACCTTGCGAGGGCACCTGGCTGAGTACATTATCGTAGCCGGGGTCAGCCAGTGAGGTCGACGGTTAGAGGCGCAGATGTTCGAATGGCACCGCGCCGATGAGACGAGCCTGCGGTTCGTCATGATCCCGGGCGTCTGTCCGATCGCCGCGTCGGCCATATCAGCGGCGGTGCCAGCTGCTTCTCAGTTCCGATCAGGGCGACAGTTTGCGGCATGGCTTGGGCTCAGGCCTCGAGCGAACAGCTCCGGCGGCAAAGAACGACTGGGCGGTATCACCAAGTGATGGCTACTTGGGACGGCTGCTCGTGGTCGGCGCGACTGCAGCGATGCGCATGATGCGCAAAAGCGCTGAACCGCAGCCGTAGATGGCCGCAGTTCTTCGAACGCAAGCCTGCGAAGATCGCGACGGTCGCGCTCGCTAGCAAAGCAGCGCGCATTGCGTGGCCGGTTATGTCGCGCAAGGAAGTCTACGCGGCGCCAGCCGTGTGACCGTCGTCCGCACCGCCGGATGATGCCCGGCGGCAGGATGGCGTATGGCGCAGGGGTCGGTGAGTAGTGATGACGAACCGGTCAGACCGGGGCCGGCAAAACCTAGGGATCACATCGCTTCGAGCGCGATGACGTGATTAGAGGGCCGGCCTGCGGACTTCATCAGGCTAGTAGCCATACGGTGCTGCGCGAACAGGCCGAACACCTAGATGCCCCCGACCGATGCTCATCGCTAGCTAAAAACACTCTTGCGCCGTAGGGGGCGTCTACACACGGATATGTAACAGGCGCATCATTGTACAGCTACGCTGGTGCAAGGGGCCGTCCACTCCATCACGTCACAACGCACGTTGTCTCTTGCGGATCGCGGGAGAAACCATGACCTCAAAGCGAGCCGCCGCCGGGTGACAACTCAAGCCGACGTCGATCGCGGCAACAACTCTGTGCGAGGGTCTAGTGGAAGTGTTCGTGCCAGCAACGCTGGCCTCCTCCACCAACAGAAAGTCTGAATCGCAACGCCGCCGCAGTCCTACCGAGGCGGTTCGTGTGGAAACCGCTCTAAGAATTGATCTTCTCGTTTGCGGTGAGCGAATGGTTTTGGTTGTCGGCAGAATTTGATTCCGCTTGCAAGGGGGGTAAATTGATACGGCGAACGTCTCCTTTAGGAAGAAGCCTTGAAATTTCGACTCCGAACTTTTTCATACTCGTTTCATACGACGAGCAGCTCGGTCATCTAAGTCATTGAAAAATGGTGGGCGCGGCAAGGATTGAACTTGCGACCCCACCCGTGTGAAGGGTGTGCTCTACCACTGAGCTACGCGCCCGCCGATTCACGGCAGGGGCGGGCCTTTGCCATTTTCGCCCGGCCAAGACAAGGCCTGTTTGCGGGCGAACGCTACAGTCCGTCAGTCGAAGGCGAGTTTCGCCAGCATGCCCAGCCACGTCGGCCCGGAACCCTTCGGGTTTATCGGACGTGCTCCGCTTGGGACGGCGGCGCATTCCAGGCACCGTGCCTGCACACCCTCGGCTGCCATGAAGCTGTCGATGCTCTGCATCACCTGGCCCAGTTGTGCGGTCTCCCGCCGGGCGAAGATGGAAGCGAGATCGCGGCTGCCTTCCTGGCTGGCATCGTTGCCGCCGAGCAGCAACTGGGCGAGCAGCGTGTCATAGGTCGGTGTGCTGTCGCCCAGGTAGCGTACTTCGTAGGCGCCTTCGTCCAGGTTGGCCCGGCCCGCAGCCCAGGCGATCGCAGCATCGAGATCGCCGAACTGGTCCACCAGCCCGAGCTGCCGGGCGGCGCCGCCATCCCACACGCGGCCTTGGCCAAGCTCGTCGGCGCGTTCCGGGGTGATGCCGCGCGCTTCGGCCACCAGCGCCAGGAAGCGGGCGTAATAGCTTTCCGTCGATGCCTGCAGCAGGGCGTTTGCCTCCGGCGTGAACCCAGCGAGAATATCCGGCTGGCCGGAAAGCCCGGTGGTGCGCACGCCATCGGTGGTGACGCCGTATTCGGCCAGCACCCCTTCGAAACTGGGGATGACCAGGAAAACGCCGATCGACCCGGTCAGCGTTTCCGGCTCTGCAAAGATGCGTTCGGCGGGCGTGGCGATCCAGTAGCCACCGCTAGCGGCGTAATTGCCCATCGATACGGCCACGGGCGTTCCGGCTTGGCGATGGCGCATGATTGCACGCCGGATCGTTTCGGACCCGGTGACGGTGCCGCCGGGCGAGTTGACCCGCACCACGAGTGCGTCGAGATCGTCATCCAGCGCATTGTCCAGCAGGCGGGCGATGCGCGTCGCGCCCGCAGAACCGGGCCCGGCCTCGCCGTCGCTGATCTCGCCAGCCACGGTTATCACGCCGATGCGGCCGTCGCCCCCGGTATCGACCTTCCCTCGCGCTTCGGCCAGCCACGGATCGTACTGCGTCGCAGCGAACGATCCCGGCTCGTCGGACCATTCGTCCTCGCCGACTTCGTTGGCGATCCGCTCACCCCATTCGACCCGCGTACCGATCCGGTCCGCCAGTCCGGCTGCCAGTGCGGCCTGCGCGGGATCGTTGTTCGAGGCTGCCATCCATTCGGCGACATTCTCTGTCACCAGTTCGATGTCGGCCTGGGGGCGGGCGGTAGTCACGTTGGCGCGCCATTCCTGCCACAGCGTTGCCAGCAGCTGCGTGAGATTTTCCCGCGCTTCCGGAGACATGCCTGCCTGGGTCCACGGTTCAACCGCGCTCTTGTACGCGCCCACGCGGAAGACGTTGGCGGTTACGTTGAAGCGTTCCAGCGCCTGCCCGAAATAGGGGCTTTCCCCGCCGGGCCCCATGATTACAACGCCGCCCATCGGGTCCACCCAGATCTCGTCGGCATGGGCAGCCAGCAGCACGGCATCGTCACCATAGGCGTAGGCGTAGGCGTAGACAGGCTTGCCCGCGGCGCGGAACCTGTCGAGCGCGCCGGAGATTTCGCTCATGTGCACGGCCCCGCCGCCCAGGAAGCCGGTGAGGTCAAGTGCAAGCACTTCCACCCGCTCGTCGCCCGCCGCCTCGTCAATAGCGAGGACAAGGTCGCGCGCGGCATATTCGCGTATCGGGATCGACTGCGAGAGAAGGGCCTGGATAGGGTCGATGGGGGACACTTCCTCCACCACGCTGCCGTCGATATCCAGCAGCAGCGCGCCCTCGCGCACCATGCCGGGATTGGGCCGTGCGCTGAGGATGGCAAACAGGGCCACGAAGAACAGCAGCAGGAATATCAGCGCCAGCGCATCCTTTACGCCGACCAGCAGCCGCCAGACCTTGCCTGCAAATGCCATGTAATCACGATCCCTTTTGCCAATAATCGCACACATCTAGGCGGCGATTGCGGCAAGGGCCAGAGATAAGAGCTTGAGCGGTCGATGAGGCTCGACTAAGGGCCATGCTTTAATGACATCGCCGAAAAACGCCTCCTCCGGCAGCCGCTTTCCCAAGGGCGGAAGAGCCTTTCCGCACCGCGACCTGATCGGCATTTCTTCGCTGGAACGGCACGAGATCCTCTACCTGCTGGCAGAGGCCGAGCAGTACGTCGCGTTCAACCGGCAGCCGGCCAAGCATTCCGAGCAGCTGGCGGGCCTCACCATCATCAATGCCTTCTTCGAAAATTCCACCCGCACGCTGCTTTCGTTCGAGATCGCGGGCAAGCGGCTGGGGGCGGACGTTGTCAATATGTACGCAGCGCAGTCGAGCGTGAAGAAGGGCGAGACGCTGATCGACACCGCCGTCACACTGAATGCCATGCGCGCCGATGCCATCGTTATCCGCCATGCCAGCAGCGGGGCGGTGGGGCTGATTGCCAGCAAGGTCGACTGCCCTGTCCTCAATGCCGGTGACGGTCAGCACGAGCACCCCACGCAGGCACTGCTGGATGCGTTGGCGCTGCGGCACAAGCTGCGCGAGCGTGGCGAGGACGCGGAAGATTTCACCGGCATGACGGTGACGATCTGCGGAGATATCCTGCATAGCCGCGTGGCCCGTTCCAACATCCTGTGCCTGCAGGCGCTGGGTGCCACGGTGCGCCTGTGTGCGCCTCCCGCACTGATGCCTGCCGGGATAGAGCGGATGGGCGCGCAGCCGTTCCACGATTTCGATGCCGCGCTGGATGGCAGCGACGTTGTGATGATGCTGCGCCTGCAGAACGAGCGGATGGACGGGCAATTCATCCCCTCTCCGCGCGAATACCGGTATCTCTATGGCCTGACTCCGGAACGCCTCGCACTGGCCAGGGTCGATGCCATCGTCATGCATCCCGGGCCGATGAACCGCGGGGTGGAGATCGACAGCACCGTGGCCGATATGGATGGACGATCGATCATCACCAGCCAGGTGGAGATGGGTGTCGCAATCCGCATGGCCTGCCTCGACGTGCTGACGCGCAAGGCGCGCGCTGTTCCCGGCTGGGGGGAGGGGGAATGGGTATGAAGCAGGTGCGCCCCTTCACCATCGTCAACGGCACGCTGGTTTTGCCGGATGGCCTGAAAGATGCCGCCTTGCGCTGCGCCGATGGCCTGATCGGCACGGGCGAAGCGCATGATGGCGACGAGGTGATCGATGCCCGTGGCAAGCTGGTGACGCCCGGCATCGTCGATCTCGGCGTTTTCGCAATCGACAAGCCAGCCTTCCACTTTGGCGGCATTACCCGCGCCGCGCTGATGCCGGACCTCTCCCCGCCGCTGGACTATCCGGCGCGGGTGCGGTTCATGGCGACAAGCGGCAAGCCCGATCTGTGGGTTCACCCGCTGGCCGCCGCGACGCAGGGGCTGGACGGCGCGCATCTGGCCGAAATCGCGATGATGCGGGAGGCTGGCGCCCTGGCGATTGCAACCGGCCGCCGGTGGATTGCCGACAGCGGCGTGATGCTGCGCCTGCTGCAATATGCCGCAATGCTCGACATGGTCGTCGTCACCCATGCCGAGGATGGCGGAATTGCGGGCAAGGCGGCGGCCACCGCAGGCGAAATAGCGACACGGCTGGGCCTTCCCAGCGCCCCCAAGGAGGCGGAAGCGCTGGCGCTGGCGCGCGATATTGCGCTCGCTGAAATGAGCGGCGCGCGCGTGCACGCCCGGCAGGTTACCACCCGCGCCGGTTGTGAACTGGTGCGAACCGCAAAGGCGCGCGGAGTGAACATTACCGCCGGGGTAACGCCCGCCCATTTCATGCTCAGTGACATCGCGATGGGCGACTACCGCACCTTCACCCGCCTTTCGCCGCCGCTGCGCGAGGAGGATGACCGGCATGCCGTGATCGAGGCTATCGCCGATGGCACGATAGACGTGATCGCCAGCGGCCACGATCCGCGCGGGCCGGAGGACAAGAACCTGCCCTTCGCCGACGCCGCGCCGGGCATGGCGGGTGCCGAGACCCTGCTGGCCATGACCCTGACGCTGGTACGTGACGGAGTGATCGACATGGTGCGCGCCTTCGACCTGCTCGCCCGCAATCCGGCGCGGCTGCTGGGAGTCACGGCGGGATCGCTGGAGGACGGGCTGGAGGCGGACATCGCGCTGCTCGATCCAGAGGCACCCTGGATCGTGGATTCGCGCGAGATGGCGGCAGCTGCGGGCAATACGCCGTTCGACCGGCAGCCGGTGCAGGGCCGGGTGACGGCGCTTTGGAAGGGGGGAGTGCGCATTGACACATGATTTCACGGGCAAGCGGGCGCTTGTGACAGGGGCCGCATCGGGCATCGGCGCTGCCGCAGCGCGCGCACTGGCGGAGGCGGGCGCAGAGCACCTGGTCCTCGTCGATCTCGACAAGGAGCGATTGGCGGCGATGGACTTGCCGTGCGCCGTTTCGCTGCACGCGGGCGATGTCGCGGACGAGGCGCTGTGGGACGCGGTAGAGGCCGACGCTAGCGATGGAGGCACCACGCTCGACGCAGCCTTCCTCAACGCCGGTATTCCGGGCCAGCCCGCAACCTTTGCCAAGATGTCGTTCGCGGAATGGCGCAAGGTGATCTCGGTCAATCTCGACGGACTGTTCCTTTCGCTGCGCAGTTCCATGCGGCTGGCGAGCGACGGTGCGGCCATCGTCCTAACCGCTTCGGTTGCGGGCGTAAAGGCGGAGCCGGGGATCGGCCCCTACGGCGCATCTAAAGCCGGAGTCATCCACATGGCAAAGATCGCGGCGAAGGAAGGCGCGCCCCGCCGGATACGGGTGAACGCCATCGCGCCGGGCGGCGTGGATACCGGCATCTGGGACGGGGTGCCGTTCTTCGATAACCTGGTGGCAAAGCATCAGGGCGATCGTGCAGGAGCGCTTTCGGCAATGGCCGAGGGGATGACCCCGATGGGCCGCTTCGAAAGCGCCGAGGAGATCGCCGGCCAGGTGCTGTTCCTGCTATCGGGTGCATCCGGCACGATGACCGGTACGACGCTGGTCAGCGACGGCGGATATTCGCTGTAGATAACGAAAAAGCCCCCTTCCGCGGTTGCGGAAAGGGGCCTTTCAAAAGCGTTGGCTTTGCGATCAGCGGCGGGCGAGCATGACGCCGCCACGATCCACCGCACCGGGCAGCGGGCTGCTGGCAGCCCAGGTGATGCAGCCTTCGCCGGAATTCGACCCGTTCACGTTGGCGCACATCGAACGGCTGGAAGCGACGTTGAAGCCACCTGCCGAAACGCGCCAGTAGCGCTTGCCGCGCACCACCGCTTCGGTGATGACCATTTCGTGGTTGGCGAGATCCGGGTGGCGACTGACGTAGATGCCCCAGGCGCGGCGAGCGCCCTGTTCGCTGGAGAAACTGCCAAGCTGCACAAGGTGCGTGGCGTCGGCCACCGGACCAGCCGAAGCGACACGGGCCATCGCGGGTTCGGCCGCCGGGGCCGGGCGCGCTGCCGCGGCACGCGGCGCGGCGGCAGTTTGGGCATAGCGGCGCGCGGCGGGGCGCGGCGAAGCTTCGCCGGCCTGCCGGTTGGCACGCTCACGGGCCGGTTCCTGCGCCAGCGGCGAGCTGACCAGGGCCATGGTGTCGGTGGTGACGGGGGCAAGTGCCGGGATTTCGGAAGTGGGCCGGGCGAACGATTCGGCAAAGCTCACGTCGGGCGCAGGACCCTGTTGGTAAGTGTCGAGCCCGATTTCCGGCTCGTTGCTGGCCGAAACCGGCGCATCGGCCACGGGATCGAGCGCCGCCAGTTCGCCGCCAGGGGCAGCGGGCTGCATGGCCTGGACGGCCATCTGTTCCATGGCGGGGCTGCTATTCAACGCCAGGTGCATCGGCTGGCCACCATCGCGCACTCCGGCAGGGACGCCCAGCAAGCCCGCGACACGGGTTTGATAGGCCTCGGCATGGGTCATCTGCGCCCATTCCTGCATGCGTGCGCCAACCTGGTCGGCGGGAACATCCTGCTCCACCATCACGCGCGCATCGCGCCAGCGCCCGGCCACGGCATAGGCATAGGCGAGGTTCTGGCGCACCTTGACCGTGTTCTGGCCCTGGCGGATCGCGTTGGTAAGAACGTGAATGCCGCGCTCGGGTTCTCCGGCCAGCGCCAGGGCAAGGCCAAGGTCCGCTGCGGCGATCTCGCCTTCCCAGTCGCGCAGCAGCGCAGAGGCTTCGGCGAAGCGGCCCTCTCCGGTAAGGGCGAGGGCGAGGCTGAGAGCGGCGCGCGGGCTGTTGTCACCCAGCGTCATCGCATCCTGGAAGGTGGTGGAAGCGGAGGCGAAGCGGCCTTCCTGCAGGTAGGCATTGCCCAGAGTCAGGCGATACTGCGCGTTGTGCGGCTCTGCCGTCACGGCGAGTTCGGCGTGCTGGATCGCTTCGCTGGTGTGTCCGCGATCCATCGCGTGCTGCGCATCGGAAGCGGCGACTGCGGCGGTCGGCATCGCGTTTCCGGCACAACCAGACAGCAATACCGCGGCCATCGCCGTGGAAATGCCGAGGCCGATTGCCGATTTGCGGTTGTGCTTGCCGTTTGTTGGGCCGTTCATCGGATAGCTCCCCTTCAGGACTTGCTCTTGTTGCCGGCGACGTGCGCGGCGATGGAATCGAGTTCGGGAATTTCGGACAGGAAACGGTCGAGCGCCTCGGTCACCAGTTCCTGCGCGCTGCAATCCTGCATCGTGCTGGCAAGCCGCAGCTTGAGGTGGCGTTCGGCATCGAGGCGCAGCGTGAATGCGGCGCGTCGTCCCTGCTCCACGGCCTTGCGACGTTCGCGCAGGGAGGCCGTTTCCGCGATATCGTTCGCCACTCGCAGGGGCACGACCTGGTCTTCGAAACCCATGTCGTTCCAACCCAGCGCTGACTGGCTTTCGGCCAGGTGGTCGAAATCGTCACCCAGCGTGGCGGTGCGGTCGTTCTGGGTCAGTTGCACCCGCATGGCGGGCTTTGCCGTGCCCTTGCGGGCCAGCAGCATGGGGCCGAGCGAGGCGAACGAATTGCTTTCAGACATGGCGCGCCCCATTACTGTGCGACGCGGCGGCCAAAGCCCCCGCCCTGGGCGCGGGCTGCGCCATTGGCCTGCCCGGCCTTGCTGCCGGGGGTAGCGAATACCGTACGGCGGAAATTCTTTTCGAGGCGATCGGCGACATAGTGCCACAGGGCAGTGACTTCCTGCGCGCTGCGACCTTCGGGGTCGACTTCCATCACCGTGCGGCCATCGATCATCGAGGCGGCGAAATCGGTGCGGTGGTGAATGGTGATCGGGGCCACTGTGCCGTGCTGCGACAGCGCGACCGCGGCTTCGGAGGTGATCTTCGCCTTGGGCGTCGCCGCGTTGACCACGAAGATCAGCGGCTTGCCGGCACGTTCGCACAGGTCGACCGTGGCACCCACGGCGCGCAGGTCATGCGGGCTGGGGCGGGTGGGAACGACCATGAGTTCCGCCACCGAGATCACCGACTGGATGGCCATGGTGATGGCGGGCGGCGTATCGATGACCGCCAGCTTGAAACCCTGCTGGCGCAGGATCGCGAGATCGTTTGCCAGCCGGGCCACGGTAGTCTGCGCGAAAGCGGGATATTCCGCCTCGCGCTCGTTCCACCAGTCGGCCAGCGATCCCTGCGGATCGATGTCGATAAGCACGACCGGGCCTGCGCCAGCGCGCTGCGCCTGGACAGCGAGGTGTCCGGATAGAGTGGTCTTACCCGAGCCACCCTTCTGCGATGCCAATGCCAAAACGCGCAACGCGATTCCCCCTAGAACAAGCGACCCGACCAAGTCTCATTTCGGGCCTTCGCCTATTGGCTTCGCAGACTACCCTTTATTTTGGGTTAATTCGGCCCGGCTTCCGGACAGCTTTTCGTCGATCGTGATCGCGGGGCGAGGGCTTGGCCGCGACCGGCATGCGTGTGTGCGGACCGGAAATTTGCTGCGGATAAACGCTTTGCTAATGGCTCGTTTACTATGCCATCGTGCAGATCGCCTCTTGGGGGACATGAGAATGGCAATGGCTGACAACACAAGAACCGTCTGGACGAAGGCGGCCGGAGCGCTGGGAGCGCTGGCCGCGCTGGCACTGGCCGCTCCACTTGGTGCGACAGTGCGCGACGGCGTGGATGCATGGTCTCGCGGAGACTATGCCGCGGCAGTGGCGGAGTGGCAGGGACCGGCAGAGGCGGGCGATCCCGATGCCATGTTCAACATGGGCCAGGCCTATCGGCTGGGCCGCGGCGTGCCAACCGACATGGAGCGGGCAGAAGAGCTCTATCGTCAAGCCGCCCTGGCAGGGCACCTTCAGGCCGCCGATACCTATGGCCTGATGCTGTTCCAGGGTGGCCGCCGGGAAGAGGCGCTTCCTTATGTGCAGGCCGCCGCCACCCGCGGCGATCCGCGTGCGCAGTATCTTATCGGCATTGCCCACTTCAACGGCGACATGGTGGAACGGGACTGGGAGCGCGCCTATGCCCTGCTGACGCTGGCGAACGGAGCCGGACTGCCGCAGGCTGGCCCCGCCATCGAACAGATGGATGCCTTCATCCCGCTGGAACAGCGCCAGAGCGGTGCCGCGCTGGCGCGCCGCCTGGAAACGGAGGCGGAGCAGGCGCGGTCGGTACAACTGGCCGCAGCAGACCTTTCGGCGCCTGCATCAGTGCCGGGGCAAGATCCGATACAGACCACGACGCCTCCAGCGGCGCGGCCTTCTGCGCCAGAAACTGCGCCAGAAACTGCGGCGGTATCGCGGGTGCCGCGTCCGATCCCTTCGGTTTCGGTCTCGCCCTCCGTCGCCGCCGCGCGTGACGCGGTGGAGCAGGCCCGGCAGGCGACCGGCATGGAAGATCCGGCGCAGGCCGGGGCAAGCTATGCCCGGTCCACACCGGCCCCTGCACCGCGACCTTCCCCGCCGCCGCAGCGTGCGGCGGTCGCCGCCGCGCCACCTGCAACGGCAGCAGCGCCTGCACCGCGTCCGGCGGCTGCGAGGAGCGGACCGTGGCGGGTGCAGCTTGGTGCCTTCGGCGTTGCCGGCAATGCCGAGCGGTTGTGGAGCAGGGTTTCGGGCCGAGCGGAGCTGGCCGGGCGCCAGCGGCTGTTCCTGGACCGGGGACGGGTAACGGTCGTGCAGGCCGGTGGTTTTGCATCGCAGGCAGAGGCACAGTCGGCCTGTTCCAGCCTCCAGCGTGCCGGGATCGACTGCCTTGTAACGCGTAACTGACCGGCCACGCGATTGCTTCCCAAACCGCCGGTGCCCCGCCATAACGCTGGCGGGTTGCACAGGAGGGAAGCAGCATGACGCAGGAAATGGCGACGCCCGACGGCGAGATGCAGGAGTTGAAGCCTGCCGCGGCGGGCGAGCGGCTTGCCAGCCTCGATTTCATTCGCGGGTTCGCGGTGCTGGGGATCCTGGCTGCCAACATCGTGGCTTTTGGCCAGCCGTGGAGTGCCTATTCCTGGCCCGACGCTTTCCTGACCGGTCACGATACCACCGCCGACTGGCTGTGGGTGGTGCAATTCGTCCTCATCGACGGCAAGATGCGCGGGCTGTTCACCCTGCTGTTCGGTGCCGGGATGGCGCTGTTCATGGAAAAGGCGTGGGAGCGCGGCGCGACCCGCACGCTGCTGGCGCGGCGGCTGGTGTTTCTGCTGCTGTTCGGCCTGATCCACTACTTCTTGATCTGGCGCGGCGATATCCTGATCCTCTATTCCGTGGCCGGGTTCGGCGCGATGTTTTTCCTGCGGATGACCGCGGGCAAATTGCTGACGCTGGGGCTGATCGGATATGTGGTCGGCGCGCTGTTCTACGCTCTCACTTTCGGCTCTGCCTATTTCATGGCGGAAACGTCGCTGGGGCAGGCAGAGGGGATGGAAGAGGCGCGCGCCTCCATCGCCGAGGGCAAACAAGCTGCCATCGCCGAAGATGCGGCGGAAGTCCCCATCATGACCGAAGGCTCCTACGCCGATTTCGTCGTGCACAATTTCGCCGAGCACGCCGCCGATCCGTTCAACGCAATTTTCCTGTTCGTCTTCGAGACGCTGCCGTTGATGCTGATTGGCATGGCCTTCTACCGGTTTGGCTGGTTCGGAACGGGTGGCGACACGGGCAAACGCCGTGCATGGGGCTGGGGCCTGTTTCTCACCGGCGCCGGGCTGTGCCTGTGGCTGGCGCTGTGGGCCAAGGCAGGCGGCTTCACCTACTGGGGTACGCTCTCGGCGATGATGGCTTTCTCCATGCTGCCCCGCCTGCCGATGGTCCTGGGCCTTGCACTTTTGCTGGCCCTGTATGGCAATGCCGCCAGCGGCTGGCTGGCAGAGCGCCTGTCTGCCGCGGGCCGCGCTGCCTTTACCAATTACCTGGGCACGTCGGTGCTGATGATGCTGATCTTCCATCCCTGGGCGGGGGGCCTGTGGGGCGAGCTGACCCGGCCGGAGCTATACCTTGTCGTGGCCCTTGGCTGGGCAGTGATGCTGGCCTGGTCGCGCCCGTGGCTCGCAAAATACCGCTACGGCCCGCTGGAGTGGCTGTGGCGCTGCCTGACCTACGGGAAGGTGTTCGCGCTGAAGCGATAACAGGCGAAACGATCTTGAGAATTGTTCGCAAATAGCTTGCTAATGCAATTTAGTCGCATTAACTTGACGTCAATTCAAAGGATCAGTTTCGAGAGATTCGCACGCCCATGTACACCTGCATCTGCAACGCCATTCGGGAAGATGACCTGCGCAAGGCTGCGCGGCAGCATCGTGGCGGTGCGGAATCGGTCTACGCGAAGCTGGGCAAGCGGCCCAATTGCGGCCAGTGCCTGGAAGAGGCAGAGGGCGTTATCGCGGAAGAGCGAGAGGCCCTGGCCTGTCCCTTGGCCGCTGCCTGACCTTACCTGATTTGCATTCGCAATAGCGCGGTTTTCCGCCATTTTTCGCGGTTTGCGCGTTCGCTTTCGCTTGCATTGAGCCAGCGTTCCTGACCAACTGCCTTTCAGGAATTTCACCCAGGAGACATGCCATGAAGGGCGATGCCAAGGTCATCGAATATTTGAACAAGGCTCTCACCAACGAGCTGACGGCGATCAACCAGTACTGGCTGCACTACCGCGTGCTGAACGATTGGGGCGTCTACAAGCTGGCCGAGTACGAGCGACACGAGTCGATCGACGAGATGAAGCATGCCGACTGGCTGGCCGATCGTATCCTGTTCCTGAACGGGCTCCCCAATTTCCAGGCCCTGCACAAGCTGAAGGTGGGCGAAACCGTCGAGGAAATCCTGAAGGCCGATCTGGAACTGGAGTACGAAGCGATCCCGCTGCTGCGCGAAGCTGCCGACTACTGCCAGGAGGTGAAAGATTTCACCTCGGGCCAGCTGTTCGAGAATATCCTCGCCAGCGAGGAGGAGCATGTCGACTTCCTGGAAACCCAGTTCGACTTGATCGAGCGGATGGGAATCCAGAATTACGTGCAGCTTAATTCGAAGGCTGCGGGAGAAGGTGAGAACGACGCGGGAGCGGCCTGACGGCTGTCCCTAGCTTACGTGCCAGTAGGAGGAGCCGCCCACGTGGCGCTTCTCCAGCCGGGCGACCAGCTTCTCGCCATCGCGCAGGCTGGCCTGGCCATCCGCCAGGTTGATATCCGCCACCACCAGCGCGGTCGCGATGTCCGGCACGTCAAAGCTCTGCGGTGCGCCGCTGGCATCGGTCCGAAAATCAAGCTGATAGCGCTGCATTAATCCCTTCACCTCCTGGGCCTCAACAGAGCCCAATCATTACAACACCATAAAAGCGTGACGGGGGTGAGGCAGGCGGCTCGGTCTGTCGGATAAACCAGTCGCTTCGCCGCAGGTCGTGCGAAATCCGGGTTAGCCGATTTCTTCCTCGCGCTTTCGCGCCAGGATTTCGCGGCTGCGCTTGCGCCGTTCGCGCGCCGTGGCGCGGGCAAGGCTGGTCTCGCGGAAGAAGAGCAGCAGGGCACCGGACAACTGCACCATCGTGGCGACCCACAAGATGGCCACCAGCGTACCGATGCGCGGTTCGATGAAAGCGCTGATGAACAGCACGGCAACCACCACGCAGATGGTGAGGGCTGCAAGCGTCGACAGGTTCACTGCCTTTTGCGCATAGCTCTGCCGCTGGATCAGCGCAGGCAGTTCCTCCACCTCGCGTCCGGCTTCACCCATCTCCTCCTGCCGTTCGATCAGTTCGATCCGGTCGAACAGCCATGTCAGGCGAAGGTTCATCACGTTCAGCATCGCGCCGATCGCTGCCAGCAGGAACACCGGCGCGAGGCTCAGTTGCACGATCTCCTGCACGCGGGCCGTGCTGGATGTGCGTTCGATCAATTCACCGGTCAGGGAAAGCGTTTCGAACATGGGCACCTCAGTCGCGGACCCTAGTCACGGCCCTGGCCGCCGCTGAACTTGCCGCCACCGCCGCGATTGGAATCGTAGGGGTTCTTTGCCGATTTGAGCGTCAGGCGCACCGGCACAGCGCCGAAACCGAGTTTGCGGCGAATGTCGTTGAGCAGGTAGCGCTCGTAACTGGCGGGCAAATCGTCGAGCCGCGAACCGAAGATGACGAACCGCGGCGGCCGGGTGCCGACCTGGGTGATATAGCGCAGCTTGATCCGCCGTCCGCCGGGGGCAGGCGGGGGATTGGCTCCCAGCGCATCGTCGAACCAGCGGTTGAGCGCGGAGGTCGGCACGCGGCGGCTCCACGCCTCGCGCAGTTCGAATGCGGCAGCAAGCATCGTGTCCAGCCCCTTGCCGGTCATGGCGGACACCGCGAACAGCGGCACGCCCTTGAGCTGCGAGAGGCCTTCTTCCAGCGCGCCGCGAATGCCGTTGAACAGCCCGCTGGGATCCTCGGCGATGTCCCACTTGTTGATCGCCACCATCAGCGCGCGTCCCTCGTCGATCACCTGGCTGGCGATCTTCAGGTCCTGCACTTCCAGCCCGCGCGTCGCATCCAGCAGCAGCACGACCACCTCGGCATAGTCGACGGCGCGAAGGCCATCCTGCACGGACAGGCGCTCCAGCTTGTCGACCACCTTGGCGCGTTTGCGCATCCCGGCCGTGTCGATCAGCTTGATGATCCGCGTCTCGCCCGATTTCGGATCGGTCCATTCCCAGTCGATGGCGATGGAATCGCGCGTGATCCCGGCCTCCGGACCTGTCAGCATGCGATCTTCGCCCAGCAACCGGTTGACCAGCGTGGACTTGCCCGCGTTGGGGCGGCCCACGATGGCAAGGCTGAGCGGGGCGGCGGGATCGATCTCTTCCAGCTCTTCCCCGGCTTCCGCAGCGGCCCGCGCCTTGTCGGCGGCAATCGCGGCTTCGGCGTCGGCCTCCAGCTGCATCAGGTCGGCTTTCTCGTCGATCAGCGGGATGAGCGCGGAATAGAGGTCGGCCACGCCTTCGCCATGCTCGGCGCTGACGGGCACGGGTTCGCCAAGGCCCAGCGAATAGGCTTCGAGTATGCCGCTTTCGCCGGCATTGCCTTCGGACTTGTTGGCAATCAGCACCACGGGCACTTCCTGCTGTCGCAGCCAGCGACCGATTTCCTCGTCCAGCGGGGTCAGGCCGGCGCGCGCGTCGATCACGAACAGCGCGGCATCGGCGCCTTTCAGCGAGACCTGCGTCTGCGCCAGCATCCGTCCGGGCAGGGACCTGTCGTCCTCGTCTTCCCAACCGGCGGTATCGACGGCTTCGAACTCGAGGCCTGACAGGCCCGCCAGCCCCATGCGCCGGTCGCGCGTCACGCCGGGCTGGTCATCGACCAGCGCCAGCCGCTTGCCAACCAGCCTGTTGAACAGGGTCGACTTGCCGACATTGGGGCGGCCGATGATGACCACCTGGGGGAGCCTGCGCGTTTTCATGGGCCGCAGGTGGCGCTTGTTTGCGCGAATCGCAAGCTAAGAACGCGGCTAGTGGCCCTTGTGCCCCTGCGGATCGCGGTTGCGAGCGGCCAGTTCGTAAACAACACTGTGCCAATTTTCGGCGGGAACAGGAAACAGCGTGAGGCTGTCTTTCAACCATCTTTCGAGCGGCGCGAAGATGCTTTCGCGGTCCAGAGCGAAAAGGCGCTTGTCGAGGGCATCCAGAACCTGATCGCGCCAGTCGGCCTTGTGAAACGTCTTTGGACTGGTGCGCTCGTAGGCCAGCAGATCGGCGTAGATCCGCTCCACTTGCGGTATCTCGACGTGTTTCAGGCAGGCAGATACCAGACCGACATCGTCCGCGCCCCATTCCGAATTGCCGATGAACTGCGCGTGCCCGCCGTTGTAGACCTCTCCAACATAGATCTTGAAAGCCGCGCCCATCAGCGCGGGCTGCGGAATGGATGCCATCGGATAGCGGCCGCTCTGCATCATCGCGAAGGTGAAGTCCGCGATATCCATGCACAACAATTCGGGATCGTCAGCGCCTGCGTGTCCGGCGCGAACAATGACCGAATCGATGGCCACGTTCGTCGCGGCCTTGGGATGATCCCAGAAGTACATGGATCGGACGGGCGAGGGCTTCCGTGGCCTACCAGGTGCCGGTGTTTTCCATGCTGGCCCACGGTTCCTGCGGATCGAGGTGGCCGTCCTGCAGCAGTTCGACGCTGATGCCGTCCGGCGAGCGGACGAAGGCCATGTGCCCGTCGCGCGGGGGGCGGTTGATGGTGACGCCCGCGTCCATCAGCCGCTGGCAGGTCTCGTAGATGTTCTCGACTCGGTAGGCGACGTGGCCGAAATTGCGGCCGCCATCGTAGGTTTCGGGCGCGCTGCCGTCTTCGGGCGGCCAGTTGTAGGTCAGTTCGAGCTCGGCGACCCCCTCCTGCCCCGGCGCGGCGAGGAAGATCAGCGTGAAACGGCCCTGCGGCACGTCCTTGCGGCGCACTTCCTCCACGCCGATCAGCTTGAAGAAATCCAGCGTCGCGTCGGCATCGGTGACCCGAATCATGGTGTGCAGGTACTGGGTCATCGGAAAACTCCATTCATCGCTATTCAAACACGGTTCATCGCTCTCAGGTTAAGCGGTATCGTGGTGCACGAACCTGGAGAGCAGCGATGACCGATTATAGTGACGATACCCCTCCTTCCCAAGCCGGATCATTCTGGAAATCTCCGCTGGTGGCTGCATCGGCGATCGTTGCCATCGGCCTAGGCGTGGGCGGGTTCATGACGGGTGACGGGCTGGTGCGGGCGAAAATGGCCGATCGCACCGTGACCGTGCGCGGCCTGGCGGAACGCGATGTCGTTGCTGACCTTGCTGTGTGGACGCTGTCATACTCCTCCACCGCTGGAAATCTGGCCGAGGCGCAAAGCAGCGTCGACCGGGACACCCAGCAATTGCGAGAGTTCTTCGCCGGACTCGGCTTCCCCGAAGACGCGTTGCAGCCGGTATCGGTAAGCGCGTCCAGCTACACGCCCGATGACGGGATCACGCGTTTCACCGTCAACCAGCGCATGAGCCTGCGCACCGACGATGTCGACCGGGCGCAGCAGGCGGTGCGGCGCGAATTCGAGCTGGTGCGGCGCGGCGTGCTGCTGGAAAGCTCCAACATGAGTTTCAGTTTCACCGGGCTGGAGCGGATCAAGCCCGAAATGGTGGCCGAAGCGACGCAGGATGCACGCGGCGCGGCGGAACAGTTCGCCAAGGATTCGGGCGCGGGCGTTGGCAGCATCCGCAGCGCGACGCAGGGCTATTTCTCCATCACCGCGCGTGATGGCGACGAGAACGGCTGGGGTCAGGCCGATTCGCCGTTCAAGAAGGTGCGGGTCGTCACCACCATCGACTTCATGCTGGACTGATACCGCATGCGAAAGGGCCCGCACCGTTGCCGGTACGGGCCCTCCCGTTCCTCGCTTTACGCGATTGAGTGTCAGATGCTGGCCGAAAGCGTGAAGACCACGGCATCGTCGGTAAAGGTACCGGCCGGATCGATCAGTGGATCGCCCTCTACGCCGATGTAGGCGACGCCAAGTTCCAGCGGCGTGCCGGGTACGGCCACGGCTGCACCCAGCGACCAGTCGATGGCTTCGCCGTCGTTGGTGAAGGTGAGGAAGCCGTCGGTATAGCCGACATGGCCCGACAGGCTGACGGGCGTGCCCGGAATGCCGATACCGGCATCTGCATAGAGATAGAAGTTGTCGGTGCCGCCCAGCGAATCCTGGTCGGGCGCATAGGCAACGCCAAGGGTCACGTCGGCCGGGCCAAGGCCCACGCCGACCGAACCGTAGAATTCGACGTAATCGAAGTCGCCTGCGCCGGCATCGGGATAGATGTACATGATCACACCGACATCGGTGGATACGTTGCCGAATTCGCCGGCCCAGCCGCCGTAGACGTCCAGCTCGGTGCTGCCGTAGCCGACGGTCTGCTCGTCGAGCGAAGAGGCCCAGGTACCGATGTAGAAACCGGCGGGCAGGCCGACATCGACACCGCCCTGGATGGCGAATTCGCCGCCGGACAGGTCAACGCCGCGAAAACGGTATTCGCTGACCATGGCCACGTTGGCGGAAACTTCGACGCCGATGCCGCCATCTTCGTCCTGCGCCATGGCAGGAGCCGCGAGGGCAGCGGAAAGTGCAAAAACAGAAGCAGCTGCAAGGCTGCGGACGGACGTAAGCATGGGCAATTTCCTCAATTGCTTTGGGTGAACTGATGCTTCGTCCCACCTGCGCCATTCGCGTGTTGGCATCTTTTGTGTGCCAATTCGCCGCGAAAGCATCGCTATCTTGCATAGCGATTGTGCATTGCACAAGAAAAATTGCGCTGCGCCGTCCTCGCAAAATTGAAGTGTGTGATTTCGGCACCACATTCAGCAATGTGACAGGAATTCCCACCCATTTTGCGTGCAGCACTTGGAGCGATTGAACGTTTGTGCGTTATCCCTATGTGCGCAACACGGTTTGATCATGTTTCAATTCTTTCGATCCAAGAAGGCGGCTCCAGAAACTCCGCAGATCGAGGCCAGAGTGCCCGATGGGGAACGTGTGTACGCGATCGGTGACATCCACGGTCGCAGCGACCTTTTCATTGCCCTGATCGAAGCGATCGAGTTGGATAACCGCGAACAGGGACCGGCGACGGCGTCGGTCGTGCTCCTTGGCGACTTGGTCGATCGCGGGCCGGACAGCGTCAACGTACTGGCGCTGGCGCGCGAGTGGCAGAAGTTCCGCAACGTGCACATCATCGCCGGCAACCACGAAGAGATGTTCCTGCGCAGTTTCGAGAGCGAGGACATGCTGCGCCATTTCCTGCGCCACGGCGGACGCGAGACGCTGTTGAGCTACGGCATGGACAAGAACGTCTACTCGCGTGCCTCTATCGATGAGATACAGGATCTGATGATGAAGCTGGTTCCGCAGCAGGACCTCGATTTCATCGCGGGTTTCGAAAACATCGTGACCATCGGCGACTATATCTTCGTGCATGCCGGGATCGAACCGGGCCTGCCGATGGAAGAGCAGCAGGTTGCCAAGCTGCGCTGGATACGAGAGCCGTTCCTCAGCCATGCCGAGCCGTTCGACGGGGTTGTCGTGCACGGCCATACGATCAGCGAGACACCGCAGGACCAGGGCAACCGCATCGGCATCGATACCGGTGCCTATTGCCACGGTCGCCTTACGGCGCTGGTGCTGGAAGGCGATGGCCGCCGCTACATCACCGCTGTGGACGACGGCGAAGGCAACATTTCCGTTACCAGCGATACATTGGTCACCTGATTGCCGAACAGGTAATGCCGGGGAGCCTGTAAGCCGGGTTCTGTCCCGCGACCGGTTTCCTTGCGGACCAGCGTGCGCGGGGGCAGCCATTCATCTCGGCGTGGGATTGCTCCCACGCTCAAGCAACCAACCCGGGTCTCTCGGAGCGAAACACTCCTGCCTGTAAAAGGCGCGAGACCCCTATGCGGTCTTGCTCCGGGTGGGGTTTGCCATGCGGGCGCTGTTACCAGAACCCCGGTGCGCTTTTACCGCACCCTTTCACCCTTGCCTGTGCTGCCGAAGCAGCCATCGGCGGTTTGCTCTCTGTGGCACTTTCCCTGGGGTTGCCCACGGCGGGCGTTACCCGCCACCCTTGTTTCGTGGAGCCCGGACTTTCCTCGAGGCCCGAAGGCCACGCGGCTGCCCGGCTCCCCGGCGACAGGGCATATAGGGCGGGAAAGGCGAACAGGGAAGCGCCGATGATGGCGCGGGTCTAGCGGGCCAGTCCCCGGTCACGGTCCAGCAGCAACTGGTACAGGATCGCGCGCACTTCCCCGTCGATCCTGCCGTCGATCCGTTCGGGCCGCCAGCGACGCTGGAACGCCTCTACTGCCGCGTGGCCATCGGTGATGTCGTAACCGAACCGTTCCAGCGCCAGGTAAAAGGCGGCGTCGTTATCGAACGGATCGCCCAGTTCCAGCTTTTCCGGGCGGGCCAGGCACAGGCCATATTCCGCCAGCCGGTCCCACGGGAACAGTTCGCCAGGATCGATCTTGCGGCCTGGCGCGACATCGGAATGACCGACCACGTTCGCGCGGGGAATGTCGTATGTCTTCACCAGGCGGGCCACCAGCGGCACGAGCGCGGCAAACTGCGCCTCGGAAAATTCGCGGTAGCCATAGGCATGGCCCGGATGATCGAGCTCGATCCCGATGCTGGCGGAATTCACATCCTTGTGACCGCGCCAGTAGGAAACGCCTGCGTGCCAGGCGCGCTTCTCTTCGGGCACCAGCCGCACCACTTCACCGCCTTCGCCGATCAGGTAATGCGCGGAAACCTTGGCTTCCGGGTCGCACAGCCGTTCGATCGCGAAGCCCTTGTCCTGCATCTCCGTGTAGTGGATCACCACCATGGAGATGGGCAGGGTGCGTTCGTCGTGGTTGGGCGACAGAGCCTCGCGGTGGACCAGTTCATCCTCGCTCAGCGGAAGCTGCTGGCCAGCCTGGCCGAAGTCGGACCCCGTGCCGGGCCCTGTGTCCCCCCCGTTGGCGTCCCGCTCGGTCAACCGATCATGCCTTCGGGATCGGGCAGCATGGCGCCAAGAACCAGGGCTTCCTTGCTATGATGGTACTGCACCGCGCCGCCATCGCGCTCCACGATGAGGCGGATGAGGTGGGCAGGGGCGGTGCGGCCGGAGAGTTCGTCGGCATCCAGCGAGCCATCCAGCGCCTTGCCGATATTGGCATCGAAGGCGACCCGCGGGCCACCGGCGCGAATGGCGATCTCCGTCTGGCCGCCGTTTCGCTCTGCCCCAACCGCCAGCGTTCCGCCGCGCACCAGGGAATCGAGACCCATCGCCGCAAGGTTCAGCAACACCTTGATCGCGGGCTTGGACAGCGTCGGCTCGCTTACCGCCCATTCGAGCGTCAGCCGCTCGTCCGCTTCGGTCAGCGAGGTGAGCAGTTCGTGCGCCTCGTCCACCGGCACCTGCTCTCCGAACCCGCCTGCGGCACCGTAGGCGAGACGGAAGAACTTGAGTTTGTTGGCGGAGATCCGCGCACTCTGTTCCAGCAGGTCGAGGCACCGCTGGCGCATCGCCGGATCCTTCTCGTCCGCCAGCAGCTCCAGCCCGTTGTTCAGTGCACCGACGGGGCTGAGCATGTCATGGCAAAGGCGGGAGCAGAGCAGGGAAGCAAGATCGAGAGAAGAAGTCATCGGGTGGTTTCGTGGCCTTGGTCTGGCGTTAATGTGGAACACCTGGAACACTGTCCTAGGGCAAAAATTCCACGCTGCCACCCGCACTTGTCAAAAAGTGTGACAACGGGATGCAGCGGGCAATTCATCGCCGGGTATCTAGGCCGGGATTGCCCGGTAGGGAAGCGCGGCAAAACCGTCTGGCGTATCATGCCACCAGCCAATCGCATCGGCGCAGATGATTGCCCACACCATGCCGTCGTGCGCGGCCTGGGCGCGGTCCGTGGCGGAAGGGCGGGGCGGGCCTTCGGGATGCGAATGGTAATAGCCCACGACTTGCGGACCACCCTGCCGAGCGGTGCGGTGCGCGTCGATCAGGGCCTGCGGATCGATTTCGAAATGTGTCTGCGGGGCAGGATGGACGTTGCGCGCGGGAACGGCGGCGGTGATATGCTCGTCGCGGCCCAGCAGGATGCCGCAGCATTCCGCGGGATAGGCCCGCGCCGCTTCGCCGCGAAGCAAATCGATTACCTCGCCTTCCACCCATACCGACTGCCCTGAGCCTGTCGAAGGGCTGCTTTCGCTTTTTGCGTAACGGGTCACGGCATCCCAGTCGCCGCGGATCAGCGCCAGCTTCTTCTTCCGCGACCATCCCTTGATCTGCTTCTCCGCCGCCTTCGCCTCTTCGCGGGTGGTAAATTCCTGAGACCAGACCAATTTCACCGGAAGGAAGTTGCGAGTAAAACCGGCAGCCACTCCATTCTCGTGTTGCCAGATCCGCTTGTCGAGATCGTCGGTGTGGCCGGTATAGAAACGGCCCGCATTGCAGTGAAGGATATAAGTCCAGAAAGGCACTCCCCTGCGCTAAGTGAAAGACAGCCCTTCGACAAGCTCAGGGCAGACGGTAAAGAGGGGGTGTGTCTGACCAAACCGCCTCCCAAACCCTCACCGGAACTATCCACAGCGCCACCCGGCTGGACAAGGCGCTGGCGGAAGTGGCCGATCTGTCGCGCGAACGGATCAAGGCCCTGATTGCCGAGGGGAAGGTGGAGGTGGACGGGAAGGCTGCCACCAGCGCCAGTACCAAAGTTCAAGCGGGGTCGAGCTTTTCTATCCACCTGCCGCCCCCAAGCGATCCACAGGCCTGTCCACAGGATATCCCCATAGTGGTCGCCTACGAGGACGATCACCTGATCGTGGTCGACAAGCCGGCAGGCATGGTGGTGCACCCCGCAGCGGGAAATCCCGATGGCACGCTGGTGAATGCCCTGCTGCACCACTGCCAGGGGCAGCTCTCCGGCATCGGCGGCGTGGCGAGGCCCGGCATCGTCCACCGCATCGACAAGGACACATCCGGCCTGCTGGTCGTCGCCAAGAGCAATGCGGCGCACGAGGGGCTGGCGAAGCAGTTCGCTGATCACTCGCTGGAGCGCGCCTATCTCGCCGTGTGCGGCGGTCATCCCAGTCCGGCTTCGGGCACCGTGAATGCGCGACTCGGGCGCAGCGACCGGGACCGCAAGAAGATGGCCGTGCTGCCCGACGATTCGAAGCGCGGGAAGCACGCCATCACGCATTTCCGCACGCTGGAACGGCTCGATCACTGTTCCTTGATCGAATGCCGGCTGGAAACCGGGCGAACCCACCAGGTCAGGGTTCACCTTGCGTCAATCGGTCATGCGCTAATAGGAGACCCTGTGTACGGACGCACTCCAGCCGCTTTACGGCCTGTTATCAAGGCCCTGGGTTTCGAGCGCCAGGCTCTCCATGCCGCGCGACTCGGTTTCATCCATCCCGTCACCGGTAACGCCCTGTCGTTCTCCAGCGATCTGCCAGCCGATATGCGGGAACTTATCGACCAAACAGGTCATTCCAATCGATGAAATGCACCCTAAATCGGCCTGTGGTGCGCTATAAGAGAGTTGCACCCAATGTGACCGCCAGATCCGGGTGCCCATCAGGGGCCCGAAACGAGTGGTCGACGACAAAGAAAGGTTTGGGACAAAAGTGAGTAAAGTCAGATCAACCGTTCCGGCACTCGGCGGTGAGCAGGGGCTCAACCGGTACCTGTCGAAAATCAAGAAATTCCCCGTGCTGACGCCCGAGCAGGAATACATGCTCGCCAAGCGTTACGAAGAGCACGAAGACCCCGATGCAGCAGCCCAGCTGGTGCAGAGCCACCTGCGGCTCGTGGCGAAGATCGCCATGGGTTATCGCGGCTACGGCCTGCCCGTTTCGGATCTCATCTCCGAAGGCAACGTCGGCCTGATGCAGGGCGTGAAAAAGTTCGAGCCCGATCGCGGTTTTCGCCTGGCGACCTATGCCATGTGGTGGATCAAAGCGAGCATCCAGGAATTCATCCTGCGCTCGTGGTCCCTCGTGAAGATGGGTACCACCGCCGCGCAGAAGAAGCTGTTCTTCAACCTGCGCCGGATGAAAAAGCAGCTGGAGGCCTATGAAGACTCCGACCTGTCGCCCGAAGACGTGACCAAGATCGCTACCGATCTGGGCGTACCGGAGCAGGAAGTGGTCAACATGAACCGCCGGATGATGATGGGCGGCGACGGCTCGCTCAACACGCCGATGCGCAATGGCGAGGAAGGCAGCGGCGAATGGATGGACTGGCTAACGGACGACCGTCCGCTGCAGGACACCATCGTTGCCGATGCGGAGGAAGCCGACGTACGCCGCGAAATGCTGGTGGAAGCCATGGGCGCTCTTAACGAGCGTGAGCAGCACATCCTGACCGAACGCCGCCTGACGGAGAACCCGCAGACGCTGGAAGAGCTGTCGCAGGTCTACGATGTCAGCCGCGAACGTATCCGCCAGATCGAGGTGCGCGCTTTCGAGAAGCTGCAGAAGGCGATGCAGCGCATCGCCGGCGAAAGGCTGATGCCGACGGCCGCGTAACACGTCGGCTGACACGAAAAGGGGCGGCGCCTTCGGGTGCTGCCCCTTTTTCGTATCTTCGTTACACCGCGCAAATCCTGTAGGGAGCCGCGCATGGTCCTGCGCATACTCAAGTTCATCGCCAAATTTGTCCTGTGGTTCGTCATCATCAGCGTGGCTCTGGTGCTGGTTTTGCGTTTCGTGCCCGTCACCTATACCGCCACCATGCTGATGGACGAACGCAGCGTGACCCGCGACTGGGAGCCGCTTTCGCGCATCGATCGCAACATGGTGAGCGCGGTGATCGCGGCGGAGGATTCCAAGTTCTGCACGCACGACGGGTTCGACCGCGAAGCCATCGAGGAAGCGCTGGAGGAACGCGCACGCGGAGAGCGCCAGCGCGGCGCGTCCACCATCAGCCAGCAAACCGCCAAGAATGTCTTTCTGTGGCAGGGCGGCGGCTGGTTTCGCAAGGGGCTGGAAGCCTACTTTACGTTCCTGATCGAGAACCTGTGGGACAAGCGCCGGATCATGGAAGTCTACCTCAACGTCGCCGAGACGGGGCTGGGCACCTACGGCGTGGAGAGCGGGGCGCAGCGGTATTTCGGCCACTCCGCCGCGCGCCTTTCGGCTGACGAGGCCAGCCGCATCGCCGCTGTCCTGCCGTCGCCGAAGACCCGCGAGGCGGTGAACCCGGGCGGATTTACAGCCCGATACGGCAACACCATCGAGGCGCGCATCGGCGTGGTGCGGCGCGACGGGCTGGATGCCTGTATCTACGATTGATGCTTCTGGGCTGGTCCCCTTGCTACGCAATCAATTCAGATACTTGCCTCTCATGTTATGTGATATAGTATCGCAAGCATGATATTTCATAACACCTTGATTCAAAACATTAAACTTGCGGCACATCTTGGTGTGACCTAAGTCGACGCCGGGGCAAAGGGAAGAACAGGGAGCCCGCTTGGGACATTCGCACAGCCATACAGGGCACGACCATGCCGGGGGCCACGGCCATTCGCATGCGCCTGCCGATTTCGGTAGCGCATTCGCCATCGGGGTGGTGCTCAACACCGGCTTCGTCATTGTCGAGGCGACCTTCGGGTTCATCTCCGGTTCGATGGCGCTGGTCGCCGATGCCGGGCACAACCTTTCCGACGTGCTGGGCCTGCTGATCGCCTGGGGTGCCAGCGTGGCCGCCAAGAAGCCGCCGTCGGACCGGTTCACCTACGGCCTGAAAAGCTCCACCATCCTTGCCGCCTTCGCCAATGCCATGTTGCTGCTGGTCGCTATCGGCGCCATCCTGATCGAGACCATCGACCGATTGATCGATCCCGTCGAGCCGGAAGGCTGGACGATGATTTGGGTGGCGGGAATTGGCATCGTCATCAACACGGCGACCGCGCTAATGTTCATGCGCGGGCGCAAGCACGATCTCAACATCCGCGGCGCGTTCCTGCACATGGCCGCCGATGCGCTGGTGTCGGTAGGCGTCGTGATAGCTGGTCTGGCGATCCTGTGGACGGGGGCCATCGTTATCGACCCCATCGTCAGCCTGGTGATCGTGGGGGTGATCGCCTGGGGTACCTGGGGCCTGCTGAAGGACAGCGTGAAGATGGGCCTTCTCGCCGTGCCCGATAGCGTGGACGACACAGAAGTGCGCACCTACCTGCGTGGCCTGCCGGGGGTGGAGGCGGTCCACGACCTGCACATCTGGCCCATGAGCACCACCGAGACAGCGCTGACGGCGCATCTGGTAATGCCGGGCGGCCATCCGGGCGACGCTTTCCTGCGCGAAACCTCGCACGAACTTGAGCATCACCACGCGATCGGGCATGTTACCCTGCAAGTCGAAACCACTTTCGAAGATTGCAGGGATGACTGCGCATGAGGCAGCTTGGCATTGCGGTGACCTTCGGCACTCTGGCGGTCGCGGCTCTCTCTGCCACAGGCTGCACCTCCACCGATCACATCGTCGCTAATCGCGGAGACCTGCTGGCGCAGCCGCGACAGACCCAGACATTGGGCGAGGCCCTGCAGCGCGCCCAGCAGGAGGGTTGCCTGCGCGCGGGCAGCAGCGGGGATCTCAGGTGCAATAGGCGGCTGGACGAATGGGCAGAGGTGCTGGCACCGCCGCAGCTGCCGGAAGCTGAGGAGCCGTCCGCCCCACCACCGCCACCCCCCGCATCACCTCCCCCCGAACCGGAACCGCGCTGATGCAGCAGGCGCCCCTTGGCGTCGATCGAGACAGTGACGCCGAGGCAGCGCGGGCGGCATTGAAGGCGGACATCGCGCGGCTCGCCACCGGGGACCGCAGCGCCCTGAAAGACATCTACCGTGCGACATCGGCGAAACTTTACGGCATTGCCTTGCGTATCTTGGGCGATGAACGCGAAGCCGAGGATGCGGTGCAGGATATCTATCTCGACCTGTGGAAGCGTGCCGAGCGCTATGATCCGGCGCGCGCCAGCCCGATCAGCTGGCTGGCGACGATGGCCCGCAACCGCGCCGTCGACCGGCTGCGCACACGCGGAAAAGTGGCGCACGCATCCGTGCCGGAAGCGGCAGCGGCGCACGTCGCCGATGGCAGCGTGCCTGCCGATGGCCAGATCGAGCTCGACCAGCGCGACGCGCGCATCCATTTCTGCCTGGAGCAACTGGAGAAACGCCAGCGCAGCGCCATTTCCCGCGCGTTCCTGGGCGGTGCGACCTACATTCAGCTTGCCGAGGATGACGACGTGCCACTCAGCACGGTGAAATCGCGGGTCCATCGCGGACTTTCCCGCCTGAAGGCCTGTATCGAGAGACAATGACCGACGAACCCGCCCCCATTCCCGGCCTGACCGCGGACGAAGTGCTCGCCGGCGAATTCGTGCTTGGCCTGCTGACAGGCGAGCGCCTCCTTCTCGCCCGCGGGAGGCTGGCGCGAGAGCCGGACTTCGCCGACGCGGTGGCGCACTGGGAAGATCATTTCGCTCCGCTGCTGGAACGGTGGGACGCGGTGGAGCCGCCCGCGTCGCTGTGGCAGCGTATCGAGGCGGGTATGTCGGACGACGACGCGCAAGGCGCAGTGACGGACATCGTCGCGCTGGATGCCATGCGCACCAGCATCATGCGCTGGCGCATCGTCGCAGCCGGGCTGGGCGCGGTCGCGGTCGTGTCGCTGCTCGTGGCCATTTCTCCTCCGGTCCGCACGACCGAGCCTGCGCCAGACCCATTGCTGGCAGCTTCCATCCCCATCGCCGACACGCCGCTGCGCCTCGCGCTGACCTGGGTGCCGGAGCGGCAGCAACTGACCGTCTCCTCAACCGGCCTTGTGCCCGATGGCGTGCACGATCACGAACTATGGTTGGTGGACAGGGCAGGGGACCTGCACTCGCTGGGCGTTATCGTGCCGGGGGAAGAGGCACGGTTCAGCGTCTCGCCTGACCTTGCCGGGGATTTCAGGGACGGCGCGCAACTGGTGCTCACCCGCGAACCGCTGGGCGGAAAGCCCGCCGACGCGGATGCCGGGCCGGTGGTGGCCGAGGGCGAATTCACCGCCATCTGAAATTAATTTGCGACCTTTGTCCGCGTCGCTCCGTAACTCCTCTCGCAAGCCGGACGGGACTTGCGAGACAAAGGAGTACTACAATCATGAAGACATCCAGATCCGCACTCGCCGCAATTCTTGCCGCAGGTGCCATGCTTACCACTGCGCCGGCTCTGGCGCACAATCACGGCCACCACGATGGCGGCGCCGATATCGTGCAGGTCGCATCGGGCAACGACGATTTCGAAACACTGGTGGCCGCCGTGCAGGCTGCCGGACTGGTAGAGACCCTGCAGGGCGACGGCCCGTTCACCGTTTTCGCGCCGACAGACGATGCCTTCAACGCCCTGCCCCAGGGCACTGTTTCCACTCTGTTGCGCAGCGAAAATCGCGGCCAGTTGACCAGTGTCCTCACCTATCACGTGGTTGCGGGCCGGGTGACTGCCGATGACCTGATCCACCTCATCCGCGAGGGCGACGGCCACGCCCGTATCGAAACGGTGGCAGGCGAAACGCTGACCGCGCGGCTGGCGAACGGCAAGATCGTGCTGACCGACGGGGCTGATCGCCAGGTGCTGGTCACAACCGCCGATATCGCAGCATCGAACGGCGTAATCCACGTCCTCGACCGCGTGCTGCTGCCGGGCTGAACCCCCTCGCTTATGGCGCAGCGCGGCGCCCCGTCCGGCAACAAGGCCGGGCGGGGCGTTTTCGTGCTTGCAACGCGCGCCGCCAGCGTCTTCCGTGAAAGCGAAGGAGGACCGAGGATGGATGAACAACACAATCGCGAGGGAGGCTGCGCCTGTGGCAGCGCGCGGTACCGCATTGCGGGCGATCCGATCATGGTGCTTAATTGCCATTGTCGCCAGTGCCAGCAGCAGACCGGATCGACCAGCGTGGTCAACGCCTTCTGGGAAAGCGAGCGGGTCGAACTCCTTTCGGGAGATCTGCAGGAATTCGCGGTACCCGGCGGCAGCGGCGCTCCGCATACCATGGCCCGGTGCCAGCAATGCGGCACGGCACTGTTCAGCTATTACGGCAGCATGGGTCGCCTGATGGTGGCCGTGCGTGCAGGCACGCTGGACGAACCGGCCAGCGTCACACCCGACGTGATCATCTTCACCGGCGAGGCGATGCCGTGGGTCGGTTTCGCGGATGGCATTCCCCGTTTTGAAGGCAACTACAGCGCGCGCGATGTGCTGGACGGGGAGAGCCTGGAACGGCTGAAAGCGCTGGGCGCTCGCCGGAAAGCCGGGGAGGGCTAGCGTAACGGCTGCCCGGCAGGCCGCCGCGCGGGGCAGGACGGGCAGCGGTATAGTATTCGACAACGACCCGTAGGAGCCCTTTGCCTATCCTCGCCCTCATCGCATCGGGATTAACTCTTAGATACTCCGAAATTTGGGAAAAATGCCAATTCGGGATATAGCGATTCGACTCTTAGGGGAACAATAGGGGGCTAATAGTCATGGAATTCCTGTTTTTGCTTCTGCTCGTCGCCGGCGGCGGGTTTTTCTGGGTGACCAAGCTGTACAACCAGCTTCGCACACGGTCGGAAGCGGTGAAGCGGTCGCAATCGAACCTGCTCGGTGAGTTGAAGAAGCGGGCCACGCTCGCCAACCAGCTGATCGAAATCTGCCAGGGTTATGGCGACCACGAGAAGCTGGCACACATCACCATCGCCGGTCGCAATGAGAATGTAAGCGATGCAGGGGCCATGGCCGAAGCGACCACTCGGGCGCTGGCCGGGGTCAGTTTCGTGGCGGAGCGGTTTCCCGAACTGAAGGCCAACCAGACCTACAACACGCTGATGGGCCAGATCCAGACGATCGAGAACGACCTGCAGCGCAAGCGCGAGGCCATGAATAACGAGGTGGAGCGCTACAACAGCTTCCGGTCGAGTTTCCCGGCCGTGATGATCGCCCAGAAGCTGGGTTTCCCCGAAGCCAGCTATTTCACCACCGACGAGGCCGGGCTGGACGAAAACGCCGCTTTCCGCACCGACGACGGCGAGCTGCTGCGGCAGCAGTTCGCGCGTGTAGGCAAGGGTGTGGGCGATGCCACGCGGCAGTTGCAGCACCGGGCCACCGCGGCCCTGAACAAGGCGCAGGCGTCGACCGTACCGCCTGCCGAGGCGACCGAATTCCCGATCATCGAAAAGACCGCCGGGGAAGGCGAAGAGGGTCCGCAGGCGGAACCCTCCCTTGAAACAGCAGAAGAGGACCGTCCCGCCAATCCACATTGATTGGAAGGGACGATCCTCTTCGGGTTGCCGCGCCGCCGGGGCGCGGCGATTGTTCTTGTTGAGGCCTACTCGGAAGCTTGCTGAGCCTGCGCCTCGGCCGGATCCTGCGTAGGCACTTCGCCGTTGGGATCGCTTTCGACCAGCTGGGCGACCTGTTCGTAGACCGCGGCATTCTGGTTCATCTGTTCGGCCACGGGCGGGTTCTGTTCACCCACCTGGCGGAAGAACATGGAGGCATCGCGCAGCATCTTGGCGGCGAGTTCGGAATTGGTCGGCATAGTATAACTCCTTTTTGGGGGGTTGCCCCTGCGCCGTGCAGGGGAGGGTCAGGCGCGCCGGGTCGTCAGGCACGCGGAAGGGCGGCCCCGAGGGACCGCCCGTGATTTTTCCGGAAGATGGATGACCGGGTGGGAGGCTGGTTGCGGCAGGCGATTAGGCTGCCGCTTCCTTCTTGCCCTTGCCGTTGTCGTTGGCGAGCACGCGGACAGGTTCCTTGCGGCCCTCCACCACGTCTGCATCCACGACGACTTCGGTGACATCTTCCATGCTCGGCAGGTCGAACATGGTATCCAGCAGAAGACCTTCGACGATGGAACGCAGGCCGCGTGCACCGGTCTTGCGCGTGATCGCCCTCTTGGCGATGGCCTGAAGCGCTTCTTCGGTGAAGGTAAGCTCCACGTCTTCCAGCTCGAACAGCTTCTGGTACTGCTTCACCAGCGCGTTCTTCGGTTCCTTCAGGATCGTCACCAGCGCATCGGTATCCAGATCGTGCAGCGTGGCGATCACCGGCAGGCGGCCGACGAATTCGGGGATAAGGCCGAATTTCAGCAGGTCTTCCGGTTCGCACTTCTCCAGCATTTCGCCGATCTTGGCCTTGCTAGGATCTTCCACGTTGGCACCGAAGCCGATGGAACGCTTCTGCAGGCGGTCACCGATGATCTTTTCCAGGCCGGCGAATGCGCCGCCCACGATGAACAGGATATTGGTGGTGTCGACCTGCAGGAATTCCTGCTGCGGATGCTTGCGCCCGCCCTGCGGGGGCACGCTGGCGGTGGTGCCTTCCATCAGCTTCAGCAGTGCCTGCTGCACGCCTTCGCCCGACACGTCGCGCGTGATGGAGGGGTTTTCCGCCTTGCGGGTAATCTTGTCGATCTCGTCGATGTAGACGATGCCCTGCTGCGCCTTCTCGACATTGTAGTCGCTGGATTGCAGCAGCTTGAGGATGATGTTCTCCACATCCTCGCCCACGTAACCGGCTTCGGTCAGCGTGGTGGCATCGGCCATGGTGAAGGGCACATCGAAGGTGCGTGCCAGCGTCTGCGCCAGCAGGGTCTTGCCGCTGCCGGTAGGGCCGACGAGCAGGATGTTGGACTTCGCCAGTTCGACATCGTTGCCCTTGCCGGAGTGCTTCAGGCGCTTGTAGTGGTTGTGCACGGCAACCGAGAGCACGCGCTTGGCGCGTTCCTGGCCGATCACGTAATCGTTCAGCGTGTCGCAGATCTCGATGGGAGCGGGTACGCCGCCATCCTTGCGTCCGCCGATGCCGCTCTTGGCCTCTTCACGGATGATGTCGTTGCACAGTTCCACGCATTCGTCGCAGATGAATACGGTAGGGCCTGCGATAAGCTTGCGAACCTCGTGCTGGCTCTTGCCGCAGAAGCTGCAGTAGAGGGTGCTTTTGCTGTCGGTTCCGCTCAATTTGGTCATTACTCTCGTCCTGTGCGCCCGAACTATGGCCGTTTTACGGGCATGAGCGCGGGATTCGGCCTGCCAATTTAGGGCAGGCGCGATGAATATCAATCGAATGCATCCTTAACATCCCCGGCTTGCACCAGCCTGAAGGTTCAGGGTTGCCAAAATGCTACAACTCTCGTGCGGTCTGTAAACGTGCCCGAGAGCGTCCCACCTATTCGCTTTCAGGGGTGGGAGCGCCGCCACTGCCGTCGCGGTCATGCTCGCCATCGTCCTTCGGGCGGTGGGCGAAAACGGCATCCACGATGCCGAACTTCTTGGCTTCCTCGGCTTCGAGGAAGGTGTCGCGGTCCATCGCCTTCTCGATATCGGAAAGGCTCTGGCCGGTATACTGCACGTAAAGATCGTTCATCCGCTGGCGGATGCGCAGGATCTCGCGTGCCTGGATCTCGATGTCGCTGGCCATGCCGCGAGCACCGCCGCTGGGCTGGTGCACCATCACGCGGGCGTTGGGCAGGGCAACGCGCATGCCGGGTTCACCTGCAGCGAGCAAGAACGAGCCCATCGAGGCCGCCTGGCCCACCACCACGGTGCGCACCTTCGGCTTGATGTACTGCATGGTGTCGTGGATCGCCATGCCGGCCGTCACCACGCCGCCGGGCGAGTTGATGTACATGGAGATGTCCTGCGAGTTCTCGCTTTCGAGGAACAGCAACTGGGCCACGATCAGCGAAGCCATGTTGTCTTCCACCTGGCCGGTAACGAATACGATTCGTTCGCGCAGCAGGCGGCTGAAGATGTCGAAGCTGCGTTCCCCGCGGCTGGTCGATTCGACGACGACGGGCACCAGGGCGCCGGTGACGGGATCGGTGGTGAAACGGTCTTTGTTGTCGCCGAACAGGTCGAACATGCGTGGTCCTCATAACTCGTGTTTCAGAGCCTATGTCGCCTCTAGGCCCCTTCGGTTCAAGGGGCTTGGCGCAGCAACCTTCAGATTCCGTTGATCGGCCCGAAATCGACGCCTGTCGATTGATCGGGCCGCAATCGTGATTTGTCGATGAAGGCACGCGCGGCCGGCCGGGTTCCTCTGTAACGACCCTAACGACTACAAATGTGATTGAGGGATGGGACTGATCTTGCGCAATATCTTCGCTAGCACTGCAACCATCGCCCTGCTGCTGGCGGCGTGGCCCGCCCATGCCCAGGAAGGCACCGGCGACACCGTACCCGCGCAAGAGACGGCGGACGACGCGCTGCCTCCCGCGCCCGACGCCGTCGAAGCTTCGAGCGGCGCCCGCGTGTTCACGCCGCTCGACTTCGCCCGCTTCGCCCCGCGCAACGCGCTGGACATGCTGGAGGAAGTGCCGGGTTTCACCATTCGCGGAGAGGATGGCGCGCGTGGCCTGGGGCAGGCGAGCGCCAACGTGCTGATCGACGGGGAGCGCATCACCAACAAGTCCGAAGGGGTGTTCACGCAGCTCAGCCGCATCGGCACCGACCGCGTCGAGAGGATCGAGATCGTCGATGGCGCGACCCTTGGTATCGCGGGCCTTTCCGGACAGGTCGCCAATGTCATCACCCGGCCCGACCCGTTGAGCGGCCGGTTCACCTATCGCGCCAACGCACGCCCCAAATATGCCGAGCCCAGCTTCATCGGTGGCGAGGTCTCGCTTAGCGGATCCGGCGAAACGCTGTCTTGGACAGTTGCAGTTGCCAACGGGGTAGGCCGAGGCGGGGCAGGCGGCGGCGATGCCTTCATCTTCGATGCCGACGGCAATGCGATCGAATCGCGCGACATCGTGATGCAATTCATCGGCGATTTTCCGCGTGCCTCCGGCCAGGTGCAATGGACCAGCCCCGGCGGCACCGTGGTCAACGCCAATGCCAGCTATCGCCGCGCCTACGAGAATATGCGCGAAAACCAGCTGCGCGATCTCGTCACCGGGGTCGACCTGTTTCGCAGATTCGAAGACCGCTATCGCGGCTGGGGATACGAGCTTGGGGCGGACGTGCAGTTCGACCTTGGCCCCGGCCAGCTGAAGCTGATCGGGCAGGAAAGTTACAGCCGCGGCCGCTCTCGCTCGGATGCCATTTCCCAGTTCGCCGACGATAGCCCCGATACCGGCACGCGATTCACCACCCACCGCGAAAGCGGGGAGCGCATTGGCCGCGCCGAATACAGCTGGGCCATGCTGGGCGGCGACTGGCAGCTGGACGGCGAAGCCGCGTTCAACCGGCTGGAGCAGGTCTCCGCCCTGTTCGACCTCGATCCCTCGGGCGAGTTCGTGGCCATCCCCTTTCCCAATGGCACCGGCGGCGTGACGGAGGATCGCTATGAAATGATCCTGACCCACAGCCGCAGCCTGGCGGGCAACCTGACCGTGCAGGTCGGCGCGGGGGCGGAATATTCGACCATTGCGCAAACCGGCGCTGGCGGGCTGACGCGCAGCTTCTGGCGGCCCAAGGGGTCCGTCAACCTTGCCTGGGCGGTGGAGGACGGGCTGGACGTGTCGCTGGAACTGGCGCGCAGCGTGGGCCAGCTGTCTTTCGGCGATTTTCTCGCCAGCGTCTCGCTCAACCAGAACCAGCAGAACGCGGGCAATGTGAAACTGGTGCCGCCGCAGACGGTGCAGGTGCAGCTGGAAGCTACGAAGGACCTCGGTAACTGGGGCAGCACGCAGCTGCGCGTGTTCGGCCAGTGGATCGAGGATTACATCGAGTTCATCCCCGTTCCCGGCGGACTGGAAACGCGCGGTAATATCGACAGCGCGACGCTCTATGGCATTCGCTGGAACAGCACCTTCCAACTGGAACCAATCGGGTTTCGCGGCGCGCAACTGGAAGTGACGCTGCAACTGGAAGAAAGCGACCTGACCGACCCGCTGACCGGGGAAAGCCGCAGCTTCGGCGGTCACCAGGATCGCGAGGTGGACGTGGAACTGCGCCACGACATTCCCGGCAGCAACTGGGCCTGGGGCGCGGGCCTGGAATACAACCACACGCTGCCCTATTACCGGCTGGGCGAAAGCGGTTTCAATTACGAGGGGCCGACCTACACCTTCGCCTTTATCGAGCACAAGGACGTGTTCGGCATGACGGCCAATCTCTCGGTATTCAACCTTACCGATGGCCGCGCGAGGCAGGATCGCTTCGTCTACGCCGGATACCGGGATCGCAGCCCCCTCGTCTTTCGCGAGACCCAGAACCTGAGCGTGCAGCCGATCTTCAGTTTCCGTCTTAGCGGAGACTTCTAGGGGTATTGCGTCAGGGCCGCAGGCAACGCACAAGCGAGATATGCAAAGACTTTTCCCGCTGGCGCTTGCCGCGTCGTCGCTCGCCACTGCCGTTATTCCCTCGTTCGCGCATGCGCAGGACAGGTCATTCGCCCAGATCGAACCTGCGGCGGAAGGGAGCGGAGCAGTGGCGCGCGACTATGTCATGCGGATCGAACGGCTGGATGATGACGAACCCGCGATCGGAGCGGTCGTCGCGCATCTTTCCCAGTACGACGCCTTTCGGACGGCTGCCTCGCTGAACCAGTCGAACACGATGCTCCGGGGTCGCACCGTACTGGTAAAAGACAATATCGAAACCCGCGAATGGCCTACGACCGCAGGCTCGCTGGCGCTTGCCGACAATACGACCGGGCGTGACGCGCCGCTGATTGCGAACCTGCGCGCCAATGGCGGCGTGGTGCTTGGCAAGACCAACCTTTCCGAATGGGCGAACTTTCGCAGCTCCAATTCCACCAGCGGGTGGAGCGCGGTGGGCGGCATCACGCGAAACCCCCATGCGGTGGACCGCAACACCTGCGGTTCTTCCAGCGGCAGCGGCGCGGCGGTGGCAGCGGGCTTCGCCTGGGCGGCCATTGGGACCGAGACCGACGGATCGATCACCTGCCCTGCCAGCGTCAACGGCGTGGTGGGCTTCAAGCCGACCGTGGGCCTGGTCAGCCGCACCCATGTGGTGCCGCTCAGCGCCAGCCAGGATACCGCCGGGCCGATGGCCCGCTCCGTTTCCGATGCAGCAATGCTGCTGACGGCCATCGCCGGCAGCGATCCGGCAGACGCGGCAACGGCTGATGCCGATGACCACGTTACGGATTTCGCCGCAGGCCTCGCCGATGCCTCTCTGGCCGGCGTGCGCGTGGGCGTGGTGCGGGGGCGCTATGGTGGCCTGGAGCCGCTGGGCGCAGTCTGGGAGCAGGCACTGGACGACCTGCGCCGCGCCGGGGCCGAGCTGGTCGACGTGGAATACTCGCCTGCCGGCGCGATGGGCGAGGCCGAATATACCGTCCTGCTGTTCGAATTCCGCCGCGATATCGAGACCTACCTGCAAGGATCCCCGGCCGACATCCCGGCGCGCTCGCTGGACGGGCTGATCGCGTTCAACGAGGCGAATGCAGACCGCGAATTGCGCTGGTTCGGGCAGGATATCTTCGAACAGGCCCTGCGGACCACTGATGCCGAAGCCTATCGGGAGGCGCTTTCCACCGCGCGGCGGCTGTCACGCGATGAGGGGATCGATGCATTGCTGGCCCAGAACGATGTCGCCTTCCTCGTCGCGCCGACGGGTGGCCCGGCATGGCCTATCGATCTGGTGCTGGGCGATAACTACACCGGCGGGATTGGCATCGGCAGCCTAGCCGCCGTCGCCGGATACCCGCACCTGACCGTGCCGATGGGCGCGGTGGAGGGGCTGCCCGTGGGCATTTCCTTCATCGGCAGCCAGTGGGATGATCACGCAATCCTGAAGGCGGGCGCGGCCTACGAGCGAGCCCGCTCCACGCAAATCCCGGAACCCTCGCTGGCACCGTGGCAGGCCACGCCGTAACCTGGTGAGCTGCGGCTAGGCGGTAGCTTAGGAACCACGATCCTCCCCGTGCCACCGGCGCGGGGAGGATCGTGAAGGCGATCAGGCGCCCTTCTTGGGTGCGGCCTTCTTGGCCGGAGCCTTTTTCGCCGCAGCTTTCTTGGCAGGAGCCTTGGCTTCGCCGCCGTCATCCTTCTTGGCGGCAGCCTTTTTGGCGGGTGCCTTCTTGGCAGCAGGCTTTTCGGCGTCGTCGGCCTTCTTGGCAGGAGCTTTCTTGGCGGGTGCCTTCTTCGCGGCAGGCTTCTTCTCGTCGTCGGCCTTGGCATCCGCCTTCTTCGCCGGTGCCTTCTTGGCCGGAGCCTTCTTCTTCGCGGCGGGCTTGGCCTTTTCGGCTTCGGTGTTTTCCTCGGCCTCGATCGCGGCTTCCAGTTCCTCGCGGGTCACTTCACGTTCGGTGACGTCGGCCTTGTCGAACAGGAAGTCGACGACCTTGTCCTCGTACAGCGGAGCGCGCAGCTGGGCCTGGGCCATCGGGTCGTTGCGGATGTATTCCACGAAACGCTCGCGGTCTTCCTGGCGATACTGCTGGGCGGCCTGCTGGATCAGCATCTGCATTTCCTGCTGGCTGATTTCCACGCCGTTGGCCTGGCCGATTTCGGACAGCAGCAGACCCAGACGCACGCGGCGTTCGGCGATGCGCTTGTAATCGTCCTTCTCGTCCTCGATTTCCTTCAGCGCAGCTTCGGGATCGTCCTCGCGCGCAGCTTCCTGCTGCAGCTGGTTCCAGATCTGCTGGAATTCGGCTTCGACCATGGTCGGCGGAACGTCGAAATCGTGATCCGCAGCCAGCTTGTCGAGCAGCTGACGCTTCATCTGCGTGCGGGTGAGACCGGCGCTTTCCTGCTCGATCTGGCCCTTGATCAGTTCCTTCAGCTTGTCGAGGCTTTCGAGGCCAAGACCCTTGGCGAACTCGTCGTCCACCTTGCTCTCGGTCTCGACCTTCACCTGCTTCACGGTGACGGCGAACTGCGCGTCCTTGCCCGCAAGGTGTTCCGCCGGGTAATCTTCGGGGAAGGTCACGGTGATGGTCTTTTCGTCGCCGGTCTTCACGCCGGTAAGCTGGTCTTCGAAGCCGGGGATGAACTGGCCCGAACCGATCACCAGCGGTGCATCTTCGGCCTTGCCGCCTTCGAATTCCTCGCCATCGATGCTGCCGACGAAATCGATGATCAGCTGGTCGCCCTCGGCAGCCTTCTTGCTCTTGGCGGCGTCCTTGTAGCTCTTCTGGCCTTCGGCGATGCGGCCCAGCGCTTCGTCCATCTGTTCATCGGAAACCGGCACGGTGAGCTTTTCCAGCTTCAGGCCATCTACCGACGGTGCCTCGATCTCGGGAAGGACTTCGACTTCCACGGTCAGTTCGGCATCCTTGCCCTGTTCGTAGCCGTCGGCCATTTCGACCTTGGGCTGCAGCGCGGGGCGCAGCTTCTTGTCGCGGATCAGGCTGTCGACCGATTCGCGCACGGTCGAATTCAGCACGTCGGCGTGCAGGGCATCGCCGTGCATCTTGCGCACCAGGTTGGCCGGTACCTTGCCGGGGCGGAAGCCGGGCATCCGCACCTGCGGGGCAACCTTCTTCACCTCGGCATCGATCTTGGCATCGATATCCTTGGCCGTGATGGTGACGGTGTAGGCGCGCTTGAGGCCTTCGTTGGTGGTTTCGACAATCTGCATGATCAGCCTTTACTCAATACTCTCCAGAGGTTCGCCATGGGTCGGGAAACCCAGTCAACGAAACTGGTGCGGGCGAAGGGACTCGAACCCCCACATCTTGCGATACTGGTACCTAAAACCAGCGCGTCTACCAATTCCGCCACGCCCGCGGCCCGACGAACCTTGCAGGCGGGGAGCCTGCGAAACGAAGCGGTGCCCATAGGGTGATGAGCCGAAAAGGGCAAGCAGCACGATCAGCGGAATTCGCCACCGGAACGCAGTAATCGCATCGTCCGTTCAACGGGCAGGCCCAAACGAAGGAAAAACCCGCCATGCAAACCGATGAAGCCAACGTGTCGCAGTCACCCACAGCGCCGCAGCAGCAGCCGGAGTCGCCGCAGATCAAGGAAGGCGAATCACCCGTCGATCCCGACCGCACCGGCCCGCAACCGGGCGATAGCGACCACCCCGGCGACGCACCCGACGAGATCGATCCGACGCCCGACAGCGACGACCAGCCCGGTGCCAATCCCGACGAGATCGAGCCGCTGCCGGACGACAGGCAGGAGCCGGGAAGCTCGCCCGACGAAATACCGGCGGACCTCACCATGCTGCCGCCCGATTGATTTTTGCACGAACGCAGCTAGTGGCTTTGGCATGACCGAAGAGAACACCACCGCCCCTTCCGGCGACACCCCGCCCGATCACCTGTCGATCGATCCGCGCAGCGAGCATTTCGATGCCGAAAAGCTGCAACGCGGCGTTGGCATCAAGTTCAAGGACCGGGTGCGCACCGATATCGAGGAATACTGCATTTCCGAAGGCTGGGTGCGCGTGCAGGCGGGCAAGACGGTGGACCGCAAGGGCCGCCCGCTGACGATCAAGCTGAAAGGCCCGGTAGAAGCGTGGTACGAGGACCAAGGCGATAACCCGCCGGTCGCAAAGGCTGACTGACGCAAGCCCATCATTCCCGAAAAAACAAACGGCCCCCGGTTCCACATGGAACCGGGGGCCGATTCGTTTGTGCGCGGATCAGACCACCGGGCTGCTGGGATCGTCCGCCGCTTCTTCCGGGTGCGTCGTGGTGAGGCGCAGCACGGTGTAGCCGAGCACTGCCGAAATCAGCGAGCCCATGAGGATGCCGATCTTCGCCTCGTCGCGTAGCAGGCGAGCGGCCTCGCTGGTGCCCTCGAAGGCCAATTCGCCGATGAACAGGCTCATCGTGAAGCCGATGCCGCACAGGATCGAGACACCCCACACCTCTGGCCAGGAACAGGCTGGCGGCATTTTCACGATGCCCAGCCTCACCGAGGCCCAGACCGTGGTGAAAATGCCCACCTGCTTGCCGATGACAAGGCCTGCACCCACGGCCAGCGGCAGCGGATCGAGCAAGGCCTCCAGCCCCAGTCCGGACAGGCTGACCCCGGCATTGGCGAAGCCGAAGATGGGCACCACCAGGTATGCGCTCCACGGGACGAGAGAGTGCTCCACGTTCTCCAGCATGGAGTAGCCGTCCTTGGTGTGCATCGGGATCGTGAACGCCGCCAGCACACCCGCAATGGTGGCGTGGACGCCGGAATTGAGCACGCAGTACCACAGCACGATGGTGCCGATCACGAACAGCGAGAGGTGCCGCACCCGGTAACGGTTCATCGCCAGCATGACGATGAAGACGCCCAGCGAGATGAGCAGCCACATCACCTTCGGCTCGGAATAGAAGATGGCAATGATCGCCACGGCGCCGATATCGTCGACGATGGCCACGGTCAGCAGGAACAGTCGCAGCGATTTGGGCACGCGGGTGCCCAGCAGGCCGATCACGCCCATGGCAAAGGCAATGTCGGTTGCGGCGGGGATGGCCATGCCGGCGCGGTATTCCGGCGCGCCGCCGGTCACCGCCAGGAACACGCCGATGGGCGCCGCCATGCCTGCTGCCGCCGCCATGATTGGCAGGGTGCGCTGCTTGGGATCGGCCAGGTTGCCGCTGATAAGTTCGCGTTTCACTTCCAGTCCGACGACGAAGAAGAAGATCACCATCAACCCGTCGTTGATCCACAGGTGCAGGGTGTTGAGGTAGAACGCGTCCTTTGACCAAAGGTAGCCGTTGAACAGTTCGAAATAGGGCCCCGCGATGCCGGAATTGGCCACTATCATGGCGACGACCGCGACGGCGATCAGGAGGATCCCCTCGAAAGCGTCGGCCTTGAACAGGGCCTTGAAGTTGCGGACTGCGGATTTGACGATGCTGGGTTCTGCCATGGTCAGAGCCCTTCCCCAAAATCGACAGCAGATGCAAGCCCGCAAAAATTGCAGGCAGGTATGCAGGTACGGGAAAATACCGCCGTGTTGCCTTTTGCGTGGCAAGCTTTATCCCTAGCTACAACTACTTAGGTCAGGGGCTCCGAGATGGGGGATACCGCGTCGACCGCGCTGCAATGGCTGGCGCTGGCCGAACACGAGTTGCTGTTGTTTGCAGGTTTTTTCTTCCTGCTTGGCGCGATTGACGAATTCGGCATGGACCTGGCGTGGCTCTGGCTGCGCTTTTCCGGTCGAGCCGAAACACCGGTGCTGGCTCGCGGCGAAATCCACCACCGCCAGCTTTCCGGACGGGCAGCGGTGCTGATCCCGGCATGGCAGGAAGCCAGCGTCATCGCCGACACGCTTTCCCACGCGCTCGCCGTCTGGCCGCAGGCTGATCTGCGGCTTTACGTCGGGGTCTACCGCAACGATCCCGCCACGCTGGAGGCTGCCGCGCGCGGAGCAAGGGGCGATCGGCGCGTGCGGATCGTGGTGCATGACCGTTTGGGTCCTTCCACCAAGGCCGACTGTCTGAACCGCATTTACGCAGCACTGCGACACGACGAACTGCGCGAGGGGCGCATGGCCCGCATGGTGGTGCTGCACGATGCGGAAGACATGGTGGATCCCGCCGCTCTGGCCCTGCTCGACCGGGCAATCGGTACTGCCGACTTCGTGCAACTGCCCGTCCTGCCGATGCCGCAGGAGGGATCGCGCTGGATCGGCAGCCACTATTGCGAGGAATTTGCCGAAGCGCATGGCAAGGCGATGGTGGTTCGTGGCGAACTGGGCGCCAGCCTGCCCGCCGCCGGTGTCGGCTGTGCTTTCGGACGCGGCATGCTGGCCCGGATCGCCCGCGATGCGGGGCGCGATACCCCCTTCGACGAGGATTCGCTCACCGAAGATTACGAACTGGGAGTAAAGGTTGCGGCGCTGGGCGGTCGGTCGCGGTTCCTGCGGGTACGCGGCGATGACGGGCAACTGGTCGCCACCCGGGCCTATTTCCCCAACCAGCTTGGCCATGCCGTTCGCCAGAAAGCGCGCTGGATGCACGGCATCGCCCTGCAGGGGTGGGACCGGCTGGGCTGGACCGGCGGACCGGGCGAATGGTGGATGCGCATGCGCGACAGGCGCGGCCCGCTGTCTGCCCTGGTGCTGTTCAGCGGCTATACCCTGTTCTTGCTGGCACTGGTGCTTGCCGGACTGAAGGCGGCGGGCCTGCCTTCATCTTGGGAACCAAGCGGCCTGCTGCTTGCACTTGTGGCGCTCAATCTTGCCAGCTTTGCCTGGCGGGCTTTCATGCGCTTCACTTTCACCCGCATGGAATACGGCGCGCGTGAGGGGATGCGGGCCGTGCTGCGCATTCCCGTGGCGAATGTCATTGCGATCATGGCCGGATACCGCGCCCTTTTCGCCTATGCGAAGACGCTGCGCGGGGCCTCGCCGCTATGGGAAAAGACCGAGCATGACGCGCATCCGGCGCGCGCGGTCAGGCTGGAATTGTCGCAATGACAGCGCCGGGCAGGCAGGCCAGGCGCGGGTGGCCGCTGATGTCTTTTGGCATGGTGCTAGGTGCCTGGATCGTGCTGCGCATCGCACTGTGGGAGTCCCCGCTCGCCCCGGCAACCGGCCCGATCCTTCCCGATATGCTGGCGCAGGAGATGGCGGATCAGACGCAGATCCCCCCGGTACGGCAGTCCGACCGGAGCGCGCCGGCGCAGATAATACTGCCTCTATCCAAGGATCGTGCCGCTCCAGCAGACCTGCTGCGGTCGCCCGCGCCCGAACCCCTGCGCAGGCCCGATTTCGGCCTGCCGGAAGAACAGGACCGTGATGCCAGGCGGATGGTACCGGGCAGGGCAGGGATGCGTGGCGCCGATCTCATGAATGCCCACACCATGCTGCTGGCCGCGGGCTACCGCAGCGGGGTGCAGACCGGGCAAGCCCTGCCATACCGCCGCGGCGCGGGGCCGATCGCACCGGGAGCCGTCTATGCACCGTCCTCGACGCGCGAATTTGCCGATGCCGATGTGGATAGTGGTCGGCGCTGGTCGATGGACCTGTGGGCGCTGTGGCGCGATGATACCACCACGCCGATCACGTCGGGCCGCCCCAGCTATGGCCGCAGCCAGGTAGGCGCGGTGGTCCGTTACCGGATCGATCGCGGCAGCGGTCATGCGCCCCGGCTCTACATGCGGGCCACCCGGGCGCTGGACGGCGCGAGCGAGACCGATGTCGCGCTAGGTGCCTCGGCGCGGCCGCTGGCTTCCGTGCCGGTGCGGCTGGCCGCGGAAGCGCGGTTGAGCGAGACCGACGCCGGGACCGAGCTGCGCGGGGCTGCCTTTGCCGTAAGCGAACTTGCCCCGTTCGCCCTGCCTGCCGGGTTCACGGCAGAGGCCTACGTCCAGGGCGGCTATGTCACCGGCGAATTTGCGACGCCTTTCGTCGATGGGCAGGCGCGTGTTTCACGCAAACTGTTTGGCACGGACAAATTCCGCCTGACGGCGGGCGGCGGCGTGTGGGGCGGGGCGCAGGACGATGCGCAGCGGCTGGATGTCGGACCAAGCGCGGGCGTGAGCTTCCGCATGGGCCAGGCGCGCGGGCGCCTTTCGGCAGATTACCGGTTCCGTGTTGCCGGTGATGCCGAACCTGCGAGTGGCCCTGCGCTCACACTGACGGCAGGTTTTTAATCGCAGCGCAGCATTCACCTTCAATCAACCGCGCCTTTGCATTAGGCGCAGGTAATGGATGTCTATCTCCCCATCGCCAATCTTGCTGTCGACGGTCTCGTTATCGTCGCGCTTGGCGTGGCTACGGGCATCTTGTCGGGAGTCTTCGGAGTGGGTGGAGGTTTTCTCACCACGCCGTTGCTGATCTTCTATGGCATTCCGCCCACCGTGGCCGCCGCTTCTGCCGCTACGCAGGTGACCGGTGCCAGCGTTTCCGGCGTATTCGCCCATAGCCGCAAGAACGGCGTGGACTACCAGATCGGCGGCGTGATCGTGGCGGGCGGCATGGTCGGCGCACTCATCGGCGCGCTGCTGTTCAACCTGCTGCGGGCGGTTGGCCAGATCGATGTTGTCATCAATATCCTCTATGTGCTGCTGTTGGGGACCATCGGCGGCCTGATGGGACGCGAGGCGCTGCAGGAGCTGTGGCCGGGCCGATTCGGCGGTGGCGGCGCGGACGGCGGAAAGCGGCAGACGGCAAAGCGTCGGCACCACCCGATGATTGCCGGGCTTCCCTACCGCTGGCGCTTCTATCGCTCGGGCCTCTACATTTCGCCTCTCGGCCCGCTTATCCTGGGCGTGGTGGTGGGCATCCTCACCATGCTGATGGGCGTTGGCGGCGGCTTCATCATGGTGCCGGCCATGCTCTATATCCTGGGGATGAGTGCCCGCGTCGTGGTCGGCACCAGCCTGTTCAACATCCTGTTCATCACCATGCTGGTGACGATGGTGCACGCCTTTACGACACGCGCGGTGGATATCGTGCTGGCGGGCCTCTTGCTGCTGGGCTCCGTCACCGGGGCGCAGCTGGGAACGAAGATCGCCGGATTTGCGAAGCCGGAGCATCTGCGCCTGGTGCTCGCGGCGATCGTGCTCGTGATTGCGTTGCAGATGGCCTATGGCCTGGGCGTGCGACCAGCCGAAGTCTACACGGTGGTGCCGCTATGATGCGCCTGCTTGCCTTCTTCCTCGCACTGATCGTCGCCGCTCAGGCGCCAGCCTTGGCGCAGAGCGAGGATCCGATCCTCGTGCCCGACATCTCGCAGCACGAGATCGTCTTGCGGCAGGGCTTCACCGGGGCCAACCTCCTGCTTTACGGTGCGGTGCTGGATCCGGCGGACAGCGATGCGCAATACGATGTCGTCGTCGTGCTGAAGGGGCCGAGCGAGCCGATCCTGGTGCGCGAGAAGGACCGTTTCTTCGGCATCTGGGTCAATTCGGACGATACCGCCTACAGGTCCGTGCCCTCGTTCTACGCCATCGCCAGTTCGCGCCCCGTGCTCGACATCGTCGATGAACGCACGGCGGCCATCTACGAGCTTGGGCTGGACTACCTGCAGCTCTCGCCATCGGGATCCATCGATCCTGCCGAGCAGCAACGTTTTGCAGAGGGGCTGGTGGACCTGCGGCAGCGGCAGGGGCTTTACGGCCAGTACGACACCGGCGTGGAGATTTCACAAGGGGTGCTCTACCGCGCCGACATTCCCATCCCCTCGAACGTGGTTTCCGGACGGTACGTGGCCGAAACCTTCGCGATCTACGATGGCCGGGTGATCTCGTCTGCCACGTCAGAGGTGCAGGTGTTCAAGGAAGGCTTCGAACTGGGCGTTGAGGAAGCGGCGAACGATTACTCCTTTTTTTATGGCCTCTTCGCTGTCGGTCTTTCGGTTTTCATGGGCTGGGCCGCTGGCCGGCTTTTCGCCCTGGTATGATCGCCGGCGCCGCAGGCTTTTCTTCAGGATTTATGCGATCTTAACCTCGATCGGGGTATCGCCCGACCCGTAATTAACTGGGTCGAGAGCGTAACTCATGAATGAAATGCCTGGTCGTACGTCGAGCTTCAATTCGGTGAGAGCCACCGAAGCCGAAGCGCACGCGCCTTCCGCTCCTGCTCCGGCTGCCCCCGCCGGCTCTGGCGAAGAGGAAGCGCTGGAACTCGCCCGCCAGCCTATCGGCGTGGTGCTGGACGTTGCCGGTTCCGGCTCGCAGATCGCACTGGACCTGGAGCGGCTGAACGAGTGCATGGACCATTCCGACCCCTCTATCGCACTGGCGGGACAGGTCGGCAGCCAGATCAAGATCCGCACTCGCGACGGCTGGCTGCTCGCCAGTGTGCGTGACCAGAAACAGGACCGCCGCGGTGCGGGCAATTCGGTGGTCGCGAATATCGATTTCATGGGCGAGGGGATGGAGGAACGCCTGACGGGCAAGATCCACAGCTTCCGCCGCGGCGTGACCCGCTATCCCATTCCCGGCGCGCTGGTATTCCCGGCAACGACCGAAGACCTTCGCCAGATCTATTCCAGCGACGGGCGCAGCGCGATCCAGATAGGCACCGTCTATCCCACCACGGACATTCGCGCCGGCATGTATATCGACGCCATGCTGGGCAAACACTTCGCCCTGCTAGGCTCCACCGGTACGGGTAAATCCACCAGCGCCGCGCTGATCCTGCACCGCATCTGCGAGGCAGCGCCGCAGGGCCACGTGCTGATGATCGACCCGCACGGCGAATATTCCGCTGCGTTCAAGAACTACGGGATGATCTTCGACGTCTCCAACCTGCAGATGCCGTACTGGCTGATGAATTTCGAGGAGCACTGCGAAGTGCTGCTGAAATCGAGCGGTAACGACCTGCAGAACGACAAGGACATCCTGGCAAAGTGCCTGCTGGCGGCGCGCAGCAAGAACCGGCTGGCGCAATCTATGGGCAAGATCACCGTCGATTCGCCGATTCCCTACCTGCTGTCCGATCTCACCAACCTGGTGCAGGATGAAATGGGCAAGCTGGACAAGGCGACCAACACCGCCCCCTACATGCGTATCAAGACCAAGATCGAGGAACTGAAAGCCGATCCGCGCTACCAGTTCATGTTCTCGGGCATGCTGGTGGGCGACACCATGGGCGAGTTCATTTCCAAGATTTTCCGCATGCCCGGCGGCGGCAAGCCCATTTCCATCGTCGACGTGTCGGGCGTGCCGTCCGACATCACCAGCACGGTGGTCGCCGTGCTCAGCCGCCTGGTGTTCGATTTCGCGATCTGGGGCCGCAACGAGAAGACCAATCCCATCCTGCTGGTGTGCGAGGAAGCGCACCGCTACGTTCCCAACGAGCGGAATGCGGATGGAAACTCGGTGGGCCGCGTGCTTTCGCGCATCGCCAAGGAAGGCCGAAAGTACGGCATTTCGCTGGGTCTCATCACGCAGCGCCCGTCCGATCTTGCCGAAGGCGTGCTGTCGCAGTGCGGCACTATCATTTCGATGCGTCTCAACAACGATCGCGATCAGGCGTTCGTGAAAGCTGCCATGCCCGAAGGGGCGCGCGGCTTCCTCGATTCGATCCCGGCGCTGCGCAACCGCGAATGCATTATTTGCGGCGAGGGCGTATCGATCCCGATCCGCGTGGCGTTCGACAACCTTGAAGAAAGCAAGCGACCCGCTTCCGAAGACCCAAGCTTCGTCGAGCTGTGGAGCCACGGCGGCGGCGAGGAAGACGCGGTCTACCGCACCGTCCAGCGCTGGCGCGCACAGGGGACGTAGCTTGCTTTCCGCTTCGGCCTCCGCCGGAGCGTCCTCGGTGCTGTTCGCTCCGCTTCGCTGCGCGGCACCTGCGGTCGCGCAGTCGCGCTCTGTCGTTCGCTAGTCGCGACCGAATTGTGCGCCTTAAATGGGTTCGTAATCAGGACGCCCTGCGCCCAGCAGGGCGCAAGGCCGAACGGCCGTCCGCAGCGGGCGCGTAGCGTAGCGAAGCGCGTCTAGCGAGGACGATCCGACGGAGGTCGGATCGAAAAACAAACCCTTAACTCCCCCTCGTGTCACCGAACAGGTGGATATGCAGGCGGTCGGACAGGCGGAAGCCATGTTGCAGGCATAGCGGCACGAGCCATTCCATGCGGCTGCGCAAAGTCTTGCTGTCGGTCCCCTCGGGCATCAGGAAAACGCGCTGTGGGGGGATCATGTGTTCGCGCACGATGCGCAGGACACCATCGAGATCGTCCGGATGGGCCAGCACGAACTTGAAAAAAGCGCGCTCGTCCGTTGCCCAGCGATCCAGCATGTCCGGTTTCAGGGCGAGGTGGGCAGGGTTGCCGCTATGCGCCAGCTTGGGACTGACGTTGTACTGGTCCACCCGCACGTCCAACTGCGCGGGCGGGGCGACGGTGCCATTGGTCTCGATCTCCACCTGCATGTCGGGCAGGTGTTCCAGCATGGCGGCGAGCTTGCCCGCCTGCATTGTCGGCTCTCCGCCGGTAATGACGAGGCGCTTTTGCCCAAGCGCGGCAATGCGATGCGCCACCTCGGCTTCGTCGAGCTCAACCTGGTTGGCCTTGCGGTCGAAGTGCTCGCCGGAACGGTGCGGCCGCTCGTCACCTTCGAAACGCCAGGTATATGCGGTGTCGCACCACACGCAGGCAAGGTTGCAGCGCGACAGGCGGACGAAGGCGACCGGCGTCCCCGCGCTGGGCCCTTCGCCCTGCACGGAGGCGAAGATTTCCGGTCCGCCGGTGTCGTCTGTTGCGAGGATTAGACTCAAGAACCCGCTCACCCCGAGCTGGTCGAAGGGTTGGTCTTCGACTTCCAGCAATGCGCTAGAGGAAAAGGCAGCCCTTCGACAAGCTCAGGGCGGACGGTAATGGAGACTGAGACTTACCCCAGCCGCGTGAGCGCCGCCTCGAGCCTTGCGATCTCATCGAGGTGGAACCTGTGGTCTGCCTTGGCCTTCTCAACCGCCTCCGGCTTGGCGCGTTCGACGAAGTTGGCGTTGCCGAGGCGGCCCTCCAGCGATTTCGCTTCCTTCTGAGAAGCGGCCAGCGCCTTTTGCAGGCGAGCGCGCTCGGCATCGATGTCGATCACGCCTTCCAGCGGTACGATGAACACGTCGCTGCCGGTGCCAACCTGCATCGCCGCGCCCGACGGCGCTTTGCCCACGGTGATCGGGGAAAGGCGGGCAAGGCGCTCGATGGCCGCGCTGCTGCGGTCGATTACGCCCTGCGCCAGGGGGGAGGGGCTTTCGATGAAGGCAGGCAGCTTCTCTCCCGGCGAAATGCCCAGTTCGTTGCGCGCCCCGCGCGTGGCGGTGGTGAGGCCAATGACCCAGTCGATGGCGTCGGTCGCGTCCTTGCTCACCTCGGCACGGGGATCGGGCCACTTTGCAAGGATGAGGTCGTACTTCCGGTCCCCCTGTGCATGCCAGAGTTCTTCGGTCACGAAGGGCATGAAGGGGTGCAGCATGACCATGATCTGGTCTAGCGCCCACCCGGCGACGTCCCTTGTTTCCTGCTGGATCGGGCCGTCCTCGTCGGACTGGAGGACAGGCTTGATCAGTTCGAGGTACCAGTCGCAGAACCTGTCCCAGGTGAAGTGGTAGACGAGGTTGGCGGCGGCATCGAACCGCAGTTCTGCCATCGCCTTTTCCAGCGCTTCCACCGTCTGCTGCACTTCGCCGATGATCCACTGGTTGGCGGCGAGGCGGGCGGGCGGTGCCTTGATCGTGTTGCTCGCACCAATGCCGTAGCCCTGGCAGAAGCGCGTGGCGTTCCACAGCTTCGTGGCGAAGTTACGATACCCCTCCACCCGCTTTTCATCCATCTTGATGTCGCGGCCCTGGCTTTCCATTGCCGCCATGAAGAAGCGCAGTGCGTCGGCGCCGTACTGGTCGATCAGGCCGAGGGGATCGACGACGTTACCCTTGGACTTGCTCATCTTGGAGCCGTCAGCCGCGCGGACGAGGCCGTGCAGGTACAGCTTCTCCCACGGCCTCTCGCCCATGTTGTAGTAGCCCATCATCATCATGCGGGCGTCCCAGAAGAACAGGATGTCGAAGCCGCTGATGAGCAAGCTGTTGGGGTAGTGCTTCTGGACGCGCTCTTCCGCATCGGGCCAGCCGAGCGTGGCGAAGGGCCACAGGGCGCTGGAGAACCACGTGTCGAGCACGTCAGGATCCTGCCAGAGATGAATCGTCTTGCCGATGCCGTTCCCTTTCGCGTCAAGCGCGGCAGACTGGCTGGGTGCCATGACAATGTCCGCACCGTCATACGGAATGTATTCGCGAGCCTTCGCTTCTACCGCCGCCGTCTCCATCGCGACGAATGCCTTCGGTATGTCATAGCGCAATTCTCCGTCGAGAACCGACGGCCCGTACCAAGCCGGAATCCGGTGCCCCCACCACAGCTGTCGACTGATGCACCAGGGCTGGATGTTTTCCATCCAGTTGAAGAACGTTTTCTCCCAGGTCTTGGGGACGATCTCGATCTCACCGGACTTTACTGCGTTGATCGGTGGACTGGCGAGACGCTCCGCGTCGACGTACCACTGGTCGGTCAGCCACGGCTCGATCACCACGCCGCCGCGATCACCGAAAGGCGTCGCGATGGTGCGCGGTTCGGCGTCGAGTTCCTGCTCCTCGCCCTTCTTGGTCTTTGTGATGTGCGGCACGAGGTGGCCGCTTTCCTTCAGCATCTCGACAACGCGCTTGCGCGCTTCGAAGCGTTCGAGGCCGACCAAATCTTCGGGGATCAGCCCGTCGGCGGTCTGGCAGACGTTGGCATCCGCATCGAGCATGTTGAGCATGTCGGCAGGCGCTATCCCGGCGCGCTTGCCCACTTCGAAGTCGTTGAAATCATGCCCAGGCGTGATCTTCACCGCGCCCGAACCCAGTTCGGGGTCGGCGTGCTCGTCCGCCACGATGGGAATTTCGCGGCCCGTGATCGGCAGTGTCACCTTGGCGCCGCGCGCCACCAGATCCTTGTAGCGGTCATCCTCGGGATGAACGGCCACGGCCATGTCGGCCAGCATGGTTTCGGGGCGCGTGGTCGAAACGCGGATATCGCCGCTGCCATCGGCCAGCGGATAGATGAAGGTCCAGAAAGACCCTTGCACATCGTGCGTCTCCACCTCCAGGTCGGAGATCGCGGTGCGCAGCTTCGGGTCCCAGTTCACCAGCCGCTTGTCACGGTAGATCAGGCCGTCGTTGTAGAGGTCGACGAACACCTTCAGCACGGCCTTGGTGAAGTGCTCGTCCATTGTGAACTGCTCGCGGCTCCAGTCCATCGAACAGCCAAGACGGCGCAGCTGGCGCGTGATGGTGCCGCCGCTTTCTTCTTTCCAGTCCCAGACCTTCTGCACGAAGTCCTCGCGCGAGTAGTTCGTCCGCTTGTCCTGCCGTTCTTCCAGCCGGCGTTCCACCACCATCTGCGTGGCGATGCCCGCGTGGTCCGTGCCCACCACCCACAGCGCATCCTTGCCGCGCAGCCGTTCGTACCGGATCACGATGTCCTGCAGCGTGTTGTCCAGCGCGTGGCCGATGTGCAGGGACCCCGTCACGTTGGGCGGCGGGTTGACGATGGTGAAAGGCTCCGCATCCGGGCGATCCGGGCGGAACGCACCGGTTTCTTCCCAGTGGGAATACCATTTCGCCTCGATGGAGGCGGGGTCGAAGGTCTTGCTCAGTTCACTCGTCATGGGAAAGGCCACTGCCACCTGATTCCCCCAAGGGCAACACGCTAAAACCTTGCTGCGCGCCTGAATAATGCCCATAGCAGCGCGCAATGCGCGAATGGGCTGAATACACTATAGAGGAAGCAGGGGGCCGGGCGACTGTCGTCATCACCGGGCCGATGGTTGTGTCCAGTGTGGGCCAGATCGACCCCGAGCTGCGCGATATCGGCGATTCGATCCAGACCGTCGACATTTCGCAAGTCTCCCGGATTGATACCGTTGGTGCGTGGATCCTGTATCGCTTTGCCCAGCGCACTGGCGCGGATATCGTGGGCGGCAGCGAAAAGGCCGAAGTGCTGCTGGACGCGGTGGAAAGAGCGGAGAGCGAGGCGCCCATCGCCCCGCCGCGCAAGCGCAACGCCAAGCAGATCACCGAACATGTCGGCATTGCCGTCATCGACTTTTTCAAGGGCGTGGTCGCATCGATCGGGTTCCTCGGCTCTGTCATCGGTGCCTGCTTCAGCTTGCTGATCCACCCGCGCCGCTTCCGCATGAAGGCGCTGGTGCGGCAGATGGAGCTGGTAGGTGTGCAATCGCTGCCCATCATCGGTTTGATGAGCTTTCTGATCGGCATTGTCATAGCCCAGCAGGGCGCGGTGCAATTGCAGCAGTTCGGCGCGGAAACGCTCACCGTGAACCTGGTGGGACGCATTACCCTACGCGAACTGGGCGTGCTGATGACGGCGATCATGGTTGCGGGCCGGTCCGGCTCCGCATTTGCCGCGCAGATCGGCACGATGAAGCTGACCGAGGAGATCGATGCCATGCGCACCATCGGCGTCTCCCCGATGGAAGCGCTGGTGATTCCGCGTATTCTTGCTGCCGTACTGATGATGCCGCTGCTCGGTTTCTTCGCCTCCGTCGTCGCCATCATCGGCGGCGCGGTGATCGGCGATGTGATGCTGGGCATTCCCTTCCTCACCTTCCTTGCCCGCGTGCAGGAAGTGGTGCCGGTTACCGATTTCTGGGTGGGCATGGTGAAAGCGCCGATGTTCGGCCTGATCGTGGCCATGGCCGGTTGCTACCAGGGGATGCAGGTAAAGGGTAACGCGGAAGAGGTTGGCCTGCGCACCACGGCAGCAGTGGTGCAGGCGATCTTCATGGTCATCGTGCTCGACGCATTCTTCGCCGTCTTCTTCGAGAGGATCGGCTGGATATGAGCGAGCATATCGACAACGAAACCGATCACGAGGCAGCAGCGGGCGGGGAAGATTATCCCATCCGCATCCGCGGGCTGACCAATGCATTTGGCGATGTTACGGTTCACGAAGAGCTCGACCTCGACGTGCGGCGCGGCGAAATTCTGGGCGTCGTGGGCGGATCCGGCACGGGCAAGAGCGTGCTGATGCGATCCATCATCGGCCTGCAAATGCCGCAATCCGGCGAGATCGAGGTGTTCGGTCACAACATCACCGAGGCGGAGCCCGACGAGGAAATCGGCGTGCGCAACCGCTGGGGCATCCTGTTCCAGGGCGGGGCGCTGTTTTCCACCCTGACCGTGGCCGAGAACGTGCAGGTGCCACTGAAGCAGTTCTATCCCGAACTCTCGCAGAAGCTGCTGAACGAAATCGCCCGCTACAAGGTGGTGCTGACGGGCTTGCCGGAGGAAGCGGCGAGCAAGTTTCCTTCCGAACTGTCGGGCGGCATGAAGAAGCGCGCCGGCCTTGCCCGCGCGCTGGCGCTCGACCCCGAACTGCTGTTCCTCGATGAACCGACGGCGGGCCTCGATCCCATCGGCGGGGCCAAGTTCGACGAACTGACCCGCGAACTGACCGATACGCTGGGCCTGACGGTGTTCCTCATCACCCACGATCTCGACACGCTCTATGCCATCTGCGACCGCGTGGCGGTGCTGGCAGACAAGAAGGTGATCGCCGTGGGCACCATCCCGGAACTGCTGGAAAACGAGCATCCTTGGATACAGGAATATTTCAACGGCCCGCGCGCGCGGGCGGCCACGGCAACCCACGAGCGGGGGAAAGCGTTGGACAACGACGCCAGCGGGAAGGCATAAGGCAAGCGAATGGAAACACGGGCAAACCATATCTGGGTCGGCGCGATCACGCTGCTGCTGCTGGCAGCGGCGGCGGTGTTCTTCGTGTGGCTGGCACGGCTGGGCGAACGCAACAACAAGGAATACGACATCTTCTATGAACAGTCCGTTGGCGGTGTCGCAACGGGCTCTGTCGTGACCTATTCCGGCGTGCCGGTAGGCCAGGTGCAGGACATCTCGATCTGGGACCGCGATCCCGAATTCGTGAAAGTGCGCATCGCCGTGAACGGGGATACGCCGATCCTGGTCGGCACCACCGCCAGCATTTCCGCCAGCTTTACCGGCGTTGCCAACATCAGCCTTTCGGGCGGCCGTTCCAACCAGCCACCGATCTCGTGCGACACCACGGATTGCCCCGAAGGCGTGCCGGTGATCCCGCCCGCGCAAGGGGCAGTGGGCGAAATCCTCGCCAGCGCCCCGCTGCTGCTGGAGCGGCTGGCCACCCTGACTGACCGGCTGACCCGCGTGCTCGATGACGAGAACCAGGATTCGATTTCCGGCATCCTGGCCAATACCAATGCGATCAGCGCCGAGCTCGCCCAGTCCTCGCCGGAGGTGCAGCGCACCTTGCAGGAACTGCAGACCACTCTTGCGCAATCGACCGAAACGCTGGCAGCTTTCGAAGGCACGCTGGAGACGACCGACGCGCTGCTGGAAGGCGAAGGACCAGCTCTCGCGGCAGACCTGCGCGCCACGCTGGCCTCTGCGCGCCAGGCGGCCAGTTCGCTGGAGGGCTCGCTCGCCAATGTCGAACCGCTTACCCGCCAGTTGAGTGAAGACACGCTGCCTGCCGCCACCGCCACACTGCGTGACCTGCGGCGCACCAGCGAGAATCTGCGCACCATGACGGAGCGCCTTGAAACCGAAGGCGCCGGATCGCTGCTGGGCGGACAGGAACTGCCGGATTACGAGCCTTGAGGCCGGGAACGATGACCATGATGAAAAGCAAATTCCTAGCCGTCCTGGCGTCATTTGCCGCACTGTCCGGCTGTATCAGCCTGGGCGGCGGCGAAGTGCCCGACCAACTGCTGACCCTGACCCCTTCGGCCACGATCCCCGCCGGCGCTGCCGCCGAAGGCCAAGCCGCTGCCGGGCTTGCGGTGCAGGTGCCCAGCGTTACCCAGCGGCTCAACGTTACCCGCGTGCCTGTCACCACCAGCGACAGTTCGCTGGCCTACCTGCAGGACGCGGTGTGGGTGGAAAAGCCTGCGCAGCTGTTCCGCAACGTGCTGGCCGAAACCATTCGCGCCAAGGGCAACCGCCTCGTCGTGGGCGGGGGTGAACTGGAATATGCCGCGCAGACGCAGCTTTCCGGGCAATTGGTGGACATGGGCTACGATGCCAACAGCGGCAGCGTGATCGTACGCTACGATGCAGTCCTGAGGTTGCCTGACGGAACCCTCCGCACCCGCCGGTTCGAAGAAGCGGTGCCCGCCTTGCCCGAGGCCACGGATGTCGGTTCCGCGCTGAACCAGGCGGCGAATACCGTGGCGGACCAGGTTGCGGAGTGGGTGGGGTAGGCTAACCCCGCACAGCTTCGGCAAACCGGGCTGCCTGCCGGAATGCCTCCAGCTTGGCCTTACGTGCCACTTCCGCCTCGTGGTCCTGTCCCCAAAGCTCGACCTGCCAGTCTTCCTCCAGATTGGTGGCGGCGAACAGCGCGTCGGTCTGCGCACTGTCCTCCAGCACCGCCAGTGCTACCACCAGCGATGCGCCAAGCGAGGTAAGGGTCACCAGCGCGGCGAGGGTAAAGTCGTCCTCGCTCGCCAGTCGCGCACGCAGAGCTGCCAGCGCCGCATCGGACTGCTTGCGATGAATGATCCCGCTCGCTCGCTCCAGCCGGATGCCGTGCGCAGCTTCGCAGGCGGTAACGATTGGCTCCCACACCTCCTGCTGGCGGCGATAGAGCGGCTCGTCCGGGTCGGCGCGGTAGCACAGCGTATCGGTTTCGCCGTAGGATAGCAGCTTGGCCAGATGTGCCTCGCGATCCTCGCGCACCTTGTCGATGGCGAAATCGGCGAGATCCCGAAAGATGAACGCCTTCGGGTCGATCTTTTCTCCCTGGCCGGCGAACTCCGCTGCTAGCAAGTCGGCGAGGTCGCGCGTGGGCAGGATCTGCGGCTTGCCGCCCTGTGTCTTGATCGGCCGCGCGTCCAGCGTGACCTGCCAGCCGCCCTCGCGCGGCTCGACCCCGACATTGTTCCAGAAACGCTTCATCGTTTTTCGTTGGTGCTCCACATGCGCGAAAGCAGCGTGGGCGTGACGAAAGTCTCGAACACGCCAAGAACCAGCAGCACGTAGCCAGCCCAGTCGGGCAGCGACAAAACGTCGTTGAACACGGCAATCGCGGCTAGGATCATCACCACGCCGGCCACGCGCATGGCGCTGATCAGCATGAAGCGGCTCTTCGCGCGCGCCTCGGCATCTTCGCGGCTATTCATTGACGAGTTTCTCCAGTTCGGGAATCGTGTCGGCAACGGCGACTGCACCTGCAGCCAGCAATTCCTCGGGCTCGTGATAGCCCCACGATACGCCGATGGCGCGCACGTTCGCGGCCACCGCCATCTCGATATCGAACACGGTGTCGCCAATCATGCAGGTCGCTTGCGGCTCCGCCAGGACGGCAGCCATCGCCGCCTGCAGCATGGCGGGATTCGGCTTCGATGGGTGGCGGTCTGCCGTGTGGGTGGTGGCGAAGAGGTCGGCCAGGCCGTGGACGGCCAGCGTGCTGGCGAGGCCGCGGTCGCTCTTGCCCGTGGCGACAGCCAGCGTCCAACCCTCGCCGTGCAGGCGGCGCAGCATTTCGGCCATCCCTTCGAACAGCGGCTCGCGCAGGCTGCCATCCTCCCGGGCGCGGCGGAACGACGCCTTGTAGGCCTCCACCACGTCCAGTTGCCGATCCTCCGGCAGGTCGGGCGCAAGGTGCGCAATGGCCTGCGGCAGGCTGAGGCCCACGATACGGCGCACCTGCGAATGGTGGGGAGCGGGCGCGCCGATTTCGGCGAATGCGGCATTCATGGCATTGACCACGCCTGCCTGTCCGTCACTCAGCGTGCCGTCGCAGTCGAAAACGGCGAGCCGGATCATGCCGGCATGGCCCGATAGAGGCTGGCGATCTCCCGATGATCGGCCTGGTCAAGGCCGCCTGCGATCCGCGCACGCTCGTGCGGTGCCTTCTTCTGCGACAGCTTCACCGTGGAGCGCCGCTCCTCGACAGTCATTTCAAAACCGGCAATGCCCCTGAACAGCTTGGCCCAGATATCTGCCGGGGTCTCCTCGGCCACGAAGGGCGCACCGGGAATGCGGGCTTCGGAGCGTTCGATTAGTGTGTGCAGCAGGGCGTCCAGACCTTCATCGCTCATGCGCCGTACCTGCCCTTCCAGTTCCAGGGCGACGTAGTCCCAGGTAGGCACCGTGGTGCGGTTGTCGTACCAGCGCGGCGATACGTAGGCGTCAGGCCCGTTTACCACCAGCAGCGCCTTGCTGCCGTCCAGGTGCGGTGCCAGCGCGTTGTTGCGGGCGAGATGGAACTGCACGGTGTCCTGCCGGGCCCGGAGTATTGGCGTGTGCGCCACGCGCGGGCCTTCTGGCGTGGTCAGGAAAACCATGCCGAACCCGATCGGGTCGAGCAGCCACTCCTCCATGCCGTCGCCGTGCGCATGGTAGTTCGCATTGGGGTGCATCAGCGCGGCCTTTTCGTGCCCGGCTTGCTGGCGTTGGGCTTGCCCCGCTTCTTGCCATCGGGAGCGCCGCGACCCTTGCGCTCTCCGCGCCGGGCCTTGCGGTACTGCTTGGCGTGCTGCTTGGCCGCCTGCTTTTCCTCGGCCTTGGTCCGCTTGGGCTTCGGCGCTGCGACCGGCTTCGCATCGCTGAGGCCCGGATCGAAGCCCAGTTGTTCCATCGACTGGGCGAAATGCTCTGGCAGGTCGGCGCTCACGTCCAGCTTTTGCCCGCCGGGCGCCTCGATAATCAGGCGGCGCGCGTGGAGGTGCATCTTGCGGCTGATGCTGCCCGTCAGGAAGGCATCCTGCCCGCCGTACTTGCCATCGCCCACGATGGGATGCCCCATCGCCGCCATGTGGACGCGCAACTGGTGTGTGCGCCCTGTCAGCGGCTGCAGTTCGACCCACGCGGCGGCATTGCCGGCCCGTTCCACCACCCGGTAGACCGTTTTCGCGGGCTGGCCGTTCTCGGTGTCGACATGCATCTTCTCGCCGCCGGTGCCCGGCTGCTTGGCCAGCGGAGCCTCGATCTCGCCTTCGTAGACATCGGGCACGCCCACCACCAGCGCCCAATAAATCTTCTTCGCACTGCGACCGGAGAAACGCTTGGAGAAGAATGCCGCGCTGCCGGGCGTGCGGGCAACCAGCAGCACGCCGCTGGTATCCTTGTCCAGCCGGTGGACGAGGCGCGGGCGCGGCTCATCGTCGCCGGCGTAGGCGTCCAGCAGCGCATCGACGTGCTTCGTCGTCTTTGTGCCGCCCTGGGTGGCAAGGCCCGGCGGCTTGTTCAGAACGAGGGCCGATTTCGTCCGGGTGATCAGGATGTCGTCGGCCAGCGATTCTTCTTCCGGCGTCAGTTCGCGGCGCTGGCGCTGCGTGCGCTTGCCATCCTCGCCCCCCGGCGGAACGCGCAACTGCTGGCCTGCGGCAAGTCGGTCATCCACTTTCGCGCGCTTGCCATCCACGCGAAGCTGCCCGGTGCGCGCCCAGCGGCTGACCGTGCCGAAGCCGACCTGCGGCAGGTGACGCTTGAACCAGCGGTCCAGCCGCACGCCGTCGTCGTCTTCGCCAACGGTGAACTGGCGGACTTCGTCTGATGCGCCCTTGCTCATGAGAACAACCGCGTCATGGTGATGCCGAAGAAGAAGCCGGAGACGCCGAGGCCGATCGACAGCATGAGGTAGATCGCGGCGAGCCCCAGCTGACCGCGCTGCATCATGTAGGCCATTTCCAGGCTGAAGGCGCTGAAGGTGGTGAACCCACCCAGCAGGCCCACGCCCAGCAGCAGCCGCAACTGGTCCGCGTTTTCCGGATTGCCGCGCACCAGCCACCCGGCCAGCAGGCCCATCAGCAGGCTGCCGATGGTGTTCACCGCCAGCGTGGCAAAGGGGAAGGCGCTGACAGCAGGCGCACCCAGCCAGGAGGTGACGAAACGCCCCATCTGGTAGCGGGCCAGCGCGCCAATTCCCCCTCCCAGCGCGACGGAAAGGGAGGCATAGAGTTGCGGGGTTGCATTGGACATGCCGCTTCCCTTAGCGATGCACGCGGCCATGCGGAACCCAAAAGGCTCTGCCGCCTTGCATTTCACCCGCGATTCGCCTATCTGCGCCTCTGTGAAGCCGACCCCAAAAGGGATTCGGCGCAATTTTCGTTTTGTTTATCCGGTGCATCCCGCGCCTGACTGCGGCGGGCTCTCACGGTTTTTGAGATTAGAAGGTGGCTTAGATTTATGCAGATCATGGTTCGCGATAACAATGTCGAGCAGGCTCTCCGCGCGCTTAAGAAGAAGCTGCAGCGTGAAGGGGTGTATCGCGAAATGAAGCTGCGTCGCCACTATGAAAAGCCCAGCGAAAAGCGCGCCCGTGAAAAGGCTGCCGCCGTTCGCCGCGCCCGCAAGCTGGAGCGCAAGCGCGCAGAGCGTGACGGCGGCCGGTAATAGCGCCGGATTTCAGGCTCTCGAAGCTTGAAAGCACATCGCAGCTAAGCCAAAGGGGCGTGGACGCAGTTTCCGCGCCCTTTTCGTTTGGCGCGCCAATATTCACGGGATCACATTACCATGGCCGAAGTTACCCGCGTTCCTCTGCAACCGATTGCCAAGGGCTCGCTCACCAAGCTGTGGCTGGGCGTGCTGGTTGCCGTCCTACTGGCGGCGGGCATTGCCTGGGCCGCCACGCCGCAGGGCGTTTCCGTGGATACGGTGCGCGCGGGCGAGGGCGAAAGCCCCACCCAGGAGGACGTGGTTTTCGTGAATTACACGGGCAAGCTGGCCGATGGCACCGAATTCGACCGGTCGCAGCCCATGCCGCTGCCGATCCCCGGTATCTTCCCCGACGGCACGCCGCTGCCGCTCAGTGACATGATTCCCGGCTTCCGCGATGCGTTGCTGCAGACGCAGGTAGGCGGCCAGTACGAGATTTTCATCCCCGCAGACCAGGCCTACGGTGCCGATGTTCCTGAGGGCGGCCCCATTCCGCCCAACAGCGACCTCTATTTCGATATCGAGGTTATCGACATCATGAGCCGTGACGAATTCCAGGCCCGTGTGCAGTCCTTCCAGCAGCAGATGATGCAGCAGCAGATGGAAGCCCAGGGCGCAGGTGATGGCGCGGTTCCGGGTTCGCCGCAGGGCGCTCCCGCGCAATAAACGTCCCGGCGGGGTGAGGTCATGATCGACGAAACCCCGGCGGACCACGAACACTTCATCGAGGATTATCCCGAGCGGCCGTGGCTGCTTGCCGGGCTGGGCGGTCTGGCCGGGCTGGTCGTCCACCTCTTGCTCGATGTCGATAGCGAGGAAGCGTGGCGCTATGCGCTGGCTTCCTGCGCCTTCTTCGCCTTCGCTGCTGCCAGCTTCGTGCTCGGCCCCCGCCGCCTGGTCCAGTCGATTCTGTTTTCGCTGGGTCTCGGCGTGGTCATGGGCGGACTGGCTTGGCTGGCCGTCGATTCCGGAGATCGCGTAGCGGGTGAGGAATTCGCCTTTGCTGCCGGGGTGTTCTTCTCCCTGCTGGCAGTGCCGCTGTTCCAGGCAGGCTTTCACCGCAGGCTTTGGGCAACCCCGTACGAGGAAACCCATTTCCACGTCTGGACCGATGCCGTCACCGCAGGCGGTGCGCTGCTGTTCGTGCTGCTTTCGTGGCTGCTCCTGTGGCTGCTGGACGCGCTGTTCGGTCTGATCGGCATCGGTTTCATCGGCGACATGATCGAGGCGACCGGCTTCGTCGGCCTGTTCTGCGGGGCGACCTTTGGCGCAGCGATGGGCGTGCTGCGCAACCAGCTGGGTATCATCGGCACGCTGCAACGCGTGGTCATGCTGGTGTTTGCGCTGCTGGCGGTGCCCTTTGCCTTTGCCATCATGATTTTCCTGTTCGCGCTGCTGGCATCAGGCGGAAGCGCGCTGTGGGAGGCGACCGACGACGCGACGCCTGTCCTGCTTGCCTGCGCGCTGGGGTGCTTCGTGCTGGCCAATGCCGTGGTTCGCGACAACGACGAAGCGCGCAGCGACAACGTGGTGATGATCGCAGCGGCACTGGTGCTGTCCGCCGCGATCTTCCCGCTGACGGTGTTCGCGGCGATCTCCATGGGTATCCGTATCGACCAGCACGGCCTCTCGCCGGAGCGGCTCTGGGCGCTCGTCGCCATCGTGATCGCCTGCGCCTATGGCCTTGCCTACTGGGTCGGGCTGGCGCGGGGGCGGCTGGCGGACTGGAGCCGATATCTGCGCCGCGCGAACCTGCACCTTGCTGTCGGAAGCTGCGTGATCGCCCTGCTGCTGGCTCTGCCGCTGGTGGATTTCGGCGCTATCTCCGCGCGGCAGCAGGTTGCACGGCTGCAAGCGGGCGAGGTCTCGGTAGAGGACTTCGATTTCTCTGCCCTGCGCTGGGATTTCGGCGATGCGGGACGAGACGTTTTGCGGCGCCTGGCGCAGCGCGAGGGACAGATAGGGGACCTGGCAGCGACCGCTCTCGCCAAGCAAGAGCGTTACCCCGTCAGTATCGGGCGACCGCGTAAAAACTACGAACTCGCCTTCGATTTCGAGGATGCCGAAGTCAGGCAATGGGTCCGCGATCACGTTGCTGCCAGTCCCTGGCTCTGCAATGGCAAATGCGTGGTGATCGACCTTGGCAGCGACGCCGATCGGCGGCGGATTGCGCTGGTCAGCGCGGGACGCGTCGAGACCGTCGGTTTCCGCGACGATGGCGTTCCCGATCCGCCGCCACCGGCATCAATCGTACCTCCGTCCGATGCAGATTTGTCGCCTGAGGATGTGGAGGTTCGCGAATGGACCGGGCGGCAGATCTACGTCGATGGCAAGCCCGTGGGCAATCCGTTCCCGTAATCGCTTGAAGCGCGTCCCCGGCACGGCTAACGGAAGCGCCATGTCAGTCACCCGAGAAGAAGTCGCCAAGATCGCCAGTCTGGCGCGCATCAGCATGGACGAGGACGCGCTCGACCAGATGGTGCCCGAACTCAACAACATCCTTGCCTGGGTCGAACAGCTGGGCGAGGTCGACACCAGCAAGGTGGAGCCCATGGCAGCGGTCATCCCGCAGGACCAGCGCCTGCGCGACGACGTGATCGATGCCGACCCGCTGACAGGCGGTGGTCGGCGCGAGGACGTGCTGGCGAATGCGCCGATGGCCGAACACGGCTTTTACGGCGTTCCGAAGGTGATCGAATAGTGACCGATTTCACGCAAATGGGCCTGAAGGCCATCCGCGACGGCGTGGCCGCCGGCGATTTCACCGCGCGCGAAGTGGCAGAGGTGCACAACGATGCCGTTGCCACGGCGGCGGAACTGAACGCCTTTATCGTCACCACGCCCGACCATGCCCTGGCCGCTGCCGATGCGGTGGACGCCGCGCGCGCCGCTGGTGAAGAGCTTGGCCCGATGGCCGGTGTGCCGATCGGCATGAAGGATCTGTTCGCCACCAAGGGCGTGCAGTCCACCGCTGCCAGCCACATCCTCGAAGGGTTCGTGCCGCCGTACGAGTCCACCGTCTCGCAGAAGCTGTGGGATGCAGGTGCGGGGATGCTGGGCAAGCTGAACATGGACCAGTTCGCCATGGGCTCCTCCAATGAGACGAGCTATTTCGGCAATGTCGCCAGCCCGTGGAAGAAGCAGGGCAGCAATGCCACGCTGACGCCGGGCGGCTCCTCGGGCGGTTCGTCCGCTGCCGTCGCCGCGCGGCTGTGTCCGGCGGCCACCGGCACCGACACCGGCGGCTCCATACGCCAGCCCGCCGCGATCACCGGCATTACCGGCATCAAACCGACCTACGGGCGCTGTTCGCGCTGGGGCATCGTGGCCTTTGCCAGCAGCCTCGACCAGGCAGGCCCGATGGCCCGATCCGTCGAAGACTGCGCGATCATGCTGGGCGCGATGGCAGGCTTCGATCCGAAGGATTCGACCAGCATCGACGCGCCGGTTCCCGACTGGGCCGGACTGCTCGACGCCGACCTTGCGGGCAAGACCGTGGGCATTCCGCGCGAATACCGCATGGATGGCATGGATGCAGAGATCGACGCCAGCTGGGAGCAGGGCAAACAGTGGCTGCGCGATGCGGGTGCAAATGTGGTCGACGTATCACTGCCGCACACCAAGTACGCGCTGCCCGCCTACTACATCATCGCCCCTGCCGAAGCCTCCTCCAACCTCGCCCGCTATGACGGCGTGCGCTACGGCCTGCGCGACCTGCCCGAAGGGGCCGGACTGCAGGACATGTACGCCGCCACCCGCTCCGCCGGGTTCGGCGACGAGGTGAAGCGCCGCATCCTGATCGGCACCTATGTGCTGAGCGCCGGGTTCTACGATGCCTATTACACGCAGGCACAGAAGGTGCGCACGCTGGTGCAGAAGGATTTCATGGACGCCTTCGAACAGTGCGACGTGATTCTCGCCCCCACCACGCCCAATGCGGCCTTCGCGCTCGGCGAGATGACCGACGACCCGCTGGCGATGTACCTGAACGACGTGTTCTCCGTACCCGCGTCGCTCGCCGGGCTGCCTGCAATGAGCGTGCCCGCCACGCTCAACAAGGACGGCCTGCCGCTGGGGCTGCAGATCGTCGGCAGGCCGATGGACGAACAGGGCGTGCTCAACGCCGGCCTCGCCATCGAACAGCGTGCCGGGTTCACCGCCCAGCCGGAGAAGTGGTGGTGAGCTTCTTCGAAGTCCTCGTCATCGTGCTGCTGGTGGGCGGGCTGATCCTGCCGATATGGTGGCTGGTCGGCACCGTGCATTTCGCCAACCGCAGACAGCGCCAGCAGTTGCAATCGGCGCAGCGCTGCATGGCCTTTACCGCGGTGATGGACCGGCTGATGAACGAAATGCGCGCGGACAGGAAGCGGGCGCCCATCGTGGTCGCCTGCATCCGCGAATTGCAGACCTTTCCCGAATATCGCGACATCTCGGTGACCATGATCAACGACATCAACGTTAGCGGCAGCACGCCCTACGACCAGATGCTGAAGAACGAGCTGAAGAAGACGGAGGCTTTCCTTCTGGAGGCCAGTTCGTAGGCGAAGCTGCTCCCAGTGGCGCCTGTATCGCATAGCAAGCCGGAACGCGGTACGCTGCCGACCTCGTGGCAGGATGGGCTTTGACCTCGCGTTTTCGCGCTTGCAAGAACCGGGCTTCCCGCCTGCTCCGGGCCGCCCTTGCGCGGTCCCCGTCACTCTACATGAAGGTGCAAGGTCTGCGCCACGCCCCGTCTGGTCGCAAGACGCTGGTAAGCGCGAAGACAGACCTGCTGATCGAAGGTTTTCCGCGCTCGGCTAACGGCTGGAGCATCAGGGTGTTCGACCATTGGCAATCGGGCACGGCGCGTATTGCCCGGCACGAACACAGCGAGGCGCATGTCGTCGCCGGATGCAGGCTCGGCGTGCCTGTCCTCGTGCTGCTGCGCGAACCGGGCGATGCGATACGCAGCTTCCTGCAACGCGATCCGGATATAGATCCGGATCGGGCCCTGCGGCGCTGGACCCGCTTCTACCGGGTTGTCGAGCAGGTGGCAGACGACGTGGTTATCGCCACCTTCGAGCAGACGACCGGTGACTTCGGGCGTGTGGTGCAACGCCTCAATGCCCGGTTCGGAACCGCTTTTCACCATGGCCCAACCGACGAGGCGCTTTTTCGGCTGGTAACCGGTGCGATGTCGAGAAGCTCTATGCCCGATCCCGAGCGCCGCAAGGGGCTTGCAGCGATAGCCGTTGACTTCGACCCACGCCGTTTGGCCGTCGCCCGTTCACTGTACGAAAGGCTTGCGGCAATGGCCCTGGCCACCGAGACGACAAGGTAAAACGCAGGCCCCGGCATGAGCGATTGAACGGGCTCGCTGCTGCCGCTAAGTGAACCCCATGAGCAACTACACAGTCCAGGGCGCAACCGGCGAATGGGAGGTCGTGATCGGCCTCGAAGTCCATGCGCAGGTCACTTCCCACGCCAAGCTTTTCTCCGGTGCCAGCACCGCCTTCGGCGCGGAGCCGAACACGCAGGTCAGCCTCGTCGATGCCGCGATGCCGGGCATGCTGCCCGTGCCCAACCGCGAGTGCATCCGCCAGGCGGTGCGTACCGGCATGGCGATCGAGGCGCAGATCAACGCGTGGAGCCGGTTCGACCGCAAGAACTACTTCTATGCCGACCTGCCGCAGGGCTACCAGATCAGCCAGCTTTACCATCCCATCGTGGGCGAGGGGCAGCTGGTGATCGAGGCGGACGAGAAGGCCGGCATCCCGCAAGACAAGGTGATCGGGATCGAGCGCATCCATGTGGAGCAGGACGCGGGCAAGCTGATGCACGACCAGCATCCGACCATGTCCTATGTCGACCTGAACCGCACCGGCGTGGCGCTGATGGAAATTGTCAGCCGCCCGGACATGACCTCTCCCGCAGAGGCCGGCGCCTACATCCGCAAGCTGCGCGCGATCCTGCGCTATGTCGGATCATGCGACGGCAACATGGAAGAAGGCTCCATGCGCGCCGACGTTAACGTCTCCGTGCGCAAGGTGGGCGATACCGAGCTTGGCACGCGGACGGAGACGAAGAACGTCAATTCCGTGCGCTTCGTGATGCAGGCGATCGAGCACGAGGTGCAGCGCCAGATCGACGTGCTGGAGGACGGCGGCAAGATCGTGCAGGAAACCCGCCTGTTCGATCCGAACACCGGCACCACCCGTTCGATGCGCAGCAAGGAAGACGCGCACGACTATCGCTATTTCCCCGATCCGGACCTGCTGCCGCTGGTGCTGGAGCAGGACTTCCTAGACGAATGCCGCGCCTCGCTGCCCGAACTGCCGGATGCCAAGCGTGCGCGCTACGAGAACGAGCTTGGCCTGACGCCATACAACGCCCGCGAACTGACGGCAGAGGTGGAAACCTTCGCCCGGTTCGAAACGCTGCTGGCGGTCGCTGCCAAGGCCATCGGCAAGCCCGAGAAGGACGTGGCGACGCAGGTCGCCAACTGGTCGCTTTCCGTGGCACCGGGCGTGGTGAAATCGCTGGGTGACGAGGCCGACATGGCCAACGCCACGGCGGAGCGGCAGGCCGCCATCCTCGCCATGCAGGACAAGGGCGAGATTTCCGGCGGGCAGGCCAAGGAAATCTACGAAATCGTCCTGAAGGAAGGCCGCGAGCCTGACGAGATTGCCGATACCGAGGGCCTGAAGCAGGTCAGCGATACGGGCGCGATCGAAGCGGCAGTGGACGAGATCATCGCGGCAAACGGCGACAAGGTGGAGCAGTACAAGGGCGGCAAGGACAAGCTGTTCGGCTTCTTCGTCGGCCAGACGATGAAGGCCATGCAGGGCAAGGCGAACCCGGCGGTGGTGAACCAGATCCTGAAGGACAAGCTGGGCTAGGCGAACTCGCTTGTAGCTGCGGAGGATTCGGGATATTTCCGTTTCTTCCCGGTGCTTGGAGTTTCCTTCCAGATGCGGCGTTCCTGTTACCTGGCGCTGGCAGCGCTGATGGCCTCCCCCGTGCATGCGCAGGATGCACTGCCCGATCCCGCTACCGTCACGGTGCCCGACGTGTCGGGCGGGCGCGATCCGGACGTTGTGCGTAATGGCTGGAAGTATTTCTACTTCTGGCGCGCCGATACGACATACGAGCGGGCCTATGCCGATTTCGCCGACTGCTACCGTTTCCTGCCGGTGGCGGGCGGCGATGCCCTGCTGCCCATGTTCATCGCCTGGCAGGGAGAAGAGGCGCTGGACGAGAAGCCCGCTGGCGGCAACCAGTACGGCATCGTCGGGGCCGCGCTGGGGGCACTGGTGGCAGGCCCGATTACTCGCCGCGCCAGCCAGTCCCGGATGCGGCGCTGCATGGAACCGCGCGGATACCAGCGCTTCCCGGCTCCCGAAGAGACGTGGGAAGCCATCATCGATGGCTATTCGCAGGAATCCATTGCGGTGAACGCGGTTCTGGCCTCGGGTCCGCGCCCCGATGCCGACCCCTTGCCGGAGGACCGCTGATGCGCCTGCTGCCCACCGCCTGCCTGATCGCTGCCTGCCTGATCGGCGCCAGCCTGCCCGGCGTCGCGCTGGCCGATTCCCCGCCGGACGAACTGGTGGAGATCAGGAATGGTGCAGTCCCGCAGTTGCGGGCCGACCGCGCTTACCTGCTATTCCGTATTCCTCGTCCGCGCGGGGCCAATTCGATCGAGCCGCTGCTGATGCGCGTGCCCACGGCGGACGAGATTGCTCGCTACGAAAGCGCCCGGGAAGAGGCTTACGCCAGGGCGTTGCCCGGCCTGCAACGCGAATTCGAGCGCGAGTTGGAGCGCGAGCAGCGGCGGCGCCAGCGCGGGCAAGGAGGTGACGACCCGCCGCCCCAGCCGCCATCGCTCGAAACGTTCCAGTTCGCGTGGGATCAAGCGGCCAATCTGCAGGACGTCGATTTCAGCGACACCTTTTCGCGCGCCTCGGATGAAAACACCTACCTCGTGGAGGCGCTGCCGGGCGATTACGTGCTGTACGGCATGACCCCTTCGATGGGTCTGCCCCGGCTGATGGTCTGTTTCTGCCTCGGAACGGTCGGATTCCATGCCCCTGCCGGACAGATTACCGACCTTGGCTACATCATCGGCGACATTGCCCGCGAGCGCTCGGTCATTCCGGAACTCGCTGACGAAACCGGGTATGGCCCCAGCAGCGACGTTGGCCTGGGCGTGCTGTTGGCGGGTACGGTGCGACCTGCGCGGCCTGGCAGCTCCATGCCACCCGAACTGGCCGGGGCGCGGGTTGTGGCGGGGGAATACCACGCCGTGGGGCGCTTCCTTACGCCGAACACGATGGGCATCAATCGCCTTGTCCCGGTTCCCGGCGTACTCGAATACGACCGCGGCCGCGTGATCGATGCGCGGACCGGAAACGCCGTGCCGGACAACATGTAGCACCGCGCCGCAGGATCGTCTTATCTCCGCGTCTTCGCCAACCATCGTCCTCGTCCACCCGGAAATCCCGCACAACACCGGGGCCGTGGGGCGCACCTGCGTGGCGCTGGACATGGAGCTGGTGTTGATCCGGCCTTACGGCTTCACGCTATCGGACAAGCATCTGAAGCGTTCAGGGCTGGATTACTGGCAGCATGTCGCGTTGAGCGAATATGCCGACTGGGACGCTTTTCTCGCCGATCGCCAGCCGCGCGCAGGGCAGATGTTCCTGTTCGAGGATGATGCAGCCACCACCTTCTACGAGCTGGATTACCCGCAGGACGCCATCCTCGTATTCGGCAGCGAGACGAAGGGGTTGCCGTCGTCAATCCGGGACCGACACCGTGAATGCGAGGTCAGCCTGCCGATGCGCTCTTCGCACATCCGCTCGCTCAACCTCGCCAACACGGTAACGGCAGCGGCCTACCAGGCGCTGCGGGGCAAGTTCTAGTCCTGGCGCTGGGCGGTGAAGGGCATGGTGCCCATCATGCCGGCCTTGATCGTGCCGTTCACGGCATCGCCATCGACGGTCGCTTCGCAATCCAGCGTCATCGGCATGGGCATGCCCATCTTCATCTTCCAGGTCAGCGTATCGCCGCTGATAGTGCCATCCTGCACGTCCATCGTGCCCATGCCGCCGGAAAGCTGGCCGTTGAAGGTGTCTCCTCCAGGGCCGGGCACGACGGTAAAGGTCCCGGTCTGCTCCCCCATCGGGGACTGGGCGACGAAATCGTAGGTTCCACCCACTTCGGACATTTGCAATTCTCCTCTGGAGCGGACTTAAAGGCTGTCCGCCTCGACATACGTTACATCGATATCGAGGCTTTCCAGCTGCGGTTCAACCGTTTCCCGGTCGCCCACCACGACGATGGTGATGTTTTCCGGCTGCAGGTATTCGCGCGCGGCGGCGTTGATGTCGTCGGCATCCACGGCGCTGTAAAGCTGCGGCAGCATGACCTGATAGCGATCATCGCGGCCCGCGTTCTGGTTGCTGAGCAGCGCGCCGAGCACCTGCCCGTTCGTCTCGTAACGGTTGGGCAGGTTGCGCACGTTGCCGTCGGTCACGCGCTGCAGTTCCACATCGTCCACGGGCCGGGTGGCGGGGAATGCCTCCAGCTGGTCCAGGATCACGCGGATCGAATCTGCCGTGCGGTCCGCCTGCACCTGTGTGGCGATGCGGAACACGCGCGGGCCCTGCGCGCTCGGCACGCCGGAGCCGATGCCGTAGGTCCAGCCCTTGGTTTCGCGCAGGTCGTTATTGAGGCGGGAGAGGAAGCCGCTGCCGATCACCTCGTTGGCAAGGTCCAGCGCTTCCATGCCGGGCTGCCAGCCAGCGATACGCGCCGGGCGACCGAGCACCAGGTAGCTGGACGGCGAGTTCGGGCGGTCGACCACCACCACGCGCGGCGCATTGGCCAGCGCGGGGGTCTGGTCAACGTCCTTGGCAGGAACCGGCGTTCCCGGATCCTGCCAGTCGCCCAGGGTGGCTTCCAGCGCCGCGACCAGTTCGTCCATCGTCACGTCGCCCACGGCGGTAATCGTGGCCGTGGCGGGACGGATCCACTCGTCGTGTTCGGCCACCATGTCGGCACGGGTCAGGGCGCCGATCGCATCGGCATCGCCGGAGGTCGAGGCATAGGCGTAAGGGTGCGTCTGGCCGTAGACCAGCGGATAGAACGCACGGTTTGCGAGGCCGGCGGGGGAAGACAGTTCCTGCGCCACCCCGGCCATGCGCTGGTTTTTCACCCGCTCCATCGCATCGGGTGCGAATGCGGGATTGCGCACGACATCGGCCAGCAGTTCCAGCGAGGGAACGAGATTGGGACTGAGGGCGGAGAGGAAGGCTGTCGTGGTTTCCGTGCCGGCATTGACGCTGAGCGAAGCGCCCAGCGTTTCCTGCTCTACGGCGATATCCAGCGCGCTGCGCGTGGTCGTGCCTTCGGTCAGCAGGTCGACCATGGTTGCATGGGTGCCGTATTGCCCGGCAGGGTCGACGACCGAGCCTGCATCGAACGTCATCGCCAGCGAGACCTTGGGCACCGATGCCCGGCGCGCCAGCACCACATCGATACCGTTGGAAAGCGTGGCGCGCTCAACCTCGGGGAAGGTGAGTTCGCCCACCGGTTCGGGCGTGGGCAGTGCGATTTCGGGCCCGGTGCGCACGACTTCCACATCGGTTCCGGTGTCGGGTTCGGGTGCGGCGGCGCGATCCTCGTCGCCCCAGCCGCCCATGTCGGCACCGTCGAGCGTGCGTTCGCCGGGTACGATCGCGAGGTTATAGGCGGGACGGGTGAGCCAGCGTTCCATCGCCGCGCGCACGTCTTCCGGGGTAAGCTGCGCGATGCGTTCCAGTTCGGTGCGGTAGAAATCCGCGTTGCCCGTGTATAGCAGACCCTCGGCCAGGATCGCACCCTTGCCGCCAAAGCCGCCGATCTGTTCGAGCGAACCGACGAGGCTGGAGGCGATCTGGGTGGTGGCGCGGTCAAGCTCGTCCTGTGTCGGACCGTCCTCGATCAGGCGGGCGATCTCGGCCTCGAGCAGGGCCTGGGCCTCTTCACGTGTCTTGTCCGGGCGCACCTGGACAATGGCCTGCGCCATGCCGAGCTGTTCGTAGGCCTGGTAATAGGCAGAGGCGCTGGTCGCCAGTTCCTGCCCGCGCACCATGGCATTGTCGAGGCGCGAGGAATTCAGCCCGCCAAGGATGGACATGCCCACCTGCAATGCCGCGGCATCGGGGTGCTGCATGTCCGGCCCGGTCCATGCCCGCAGGATCAGTTCCTGCGGCACCTGGTCGGTCATGACGTCGGAGCGCGGCTGCGCCAGGGTTACCGGCCCGGCTTCGAATTGCTCGACTTCCGGCCCGCGCGGGATCGCGCCGAACCAGCGCTCCACCATCGGGCGGGCGGTCTCTGCATCGATGTCGCCGGTCAGCGCGAGCACGACGTTGTTGGGGCCGTAATTGTCGGTGAACCACCCGCGAACATCCAGCAGGCTGGCGGCCGAAAGATCTGCCATCGATCCGATGGTGGAGTGGCGATAGGGGTGGCCGACGGGGAACAGGCCTTCGGAAACCTGGTAGCGCAGCAGTCCGTAAGGCTGGTTGTCGCCCTGCCGCTTCTCGTTCTGCACCACCATGCGCTGGTTATCGAGCCGTTCCTGCGTAACCGCGCCGAGCAGGTAGCCCATGCGGTCGGCTTCCATCATCAGCGCCAGGTTCAGTGCGCCGGTGGGTACGGTCTCGACATAGTTGGTGCGATCGTAGCTGGTGGAGCCGTTGGTGCCGGTGGATCCCGCGGCTTCCAGCGGAATGTCGAAGTTCTCCACGTTCTCGCTGCCGGTGAACATGATGTGTTCGAACAGGTGGGCAAAGCCGGTGCGGCCGCGCGGCTCGTGCTTCGATCCGACACGGTAGTATACCGTTACGCCGACCAGCGGCGACTTGCGGTCGGTGTGCACGATGGTGGTGAGACCGTTCTCGAGCGTGAAGGTCTCGTACGGGATATCCACCGCCGCGATGATGTCGTTGAGCGAGGCGATCTGCGACTGCGCGGCAGATTGCGGCGCCGACCGACCGGATATGGTCTGTGCCGGTTCGCTGGCAGTCGTGGAGCATGCTGCGAGAGCAAGGGCAGCGGTGAAGGGGGCGAGCGTGCGCAGTGCGAAACGTCTTTTCATGTGAAACCGATAGCACGCTGCGGCGCTGACGGAAGCCGTTTCATCGCAGTATCGTGCATTTCGTCGAACCGCGTCAGCCGCTGGCCGAGTGCGGCGCTTGTCCTGTGTCAATGAACGGGCCGCGGGCAGCGGTAGCCTCTATTGAAACTTCGGACGCGCGACTGCATCTCAGGGTGGAGGAAAGATATGGGTGCCGGCACGAAATTTGCCGTCAGACAACACTTGTGTTGCTAAAATGTAACACTATCTGTTGGTGGAAAGGATTTGAGGGGACACTATGAACCTTGAGAAATTTACCGACCGCGCAAAGGGCTTTCTCCAGAGCGCGCAAACCGTTGCCATTCGCAACAACCACCAGCGCATAAGTCCGGAGCATATCCTGAAGGCCCTGCTGGAGGACGAGGAAGGCATGGCACCCGGGCTGATCCAACGGGCAGGCGGTGATCCACTGAAAGCCGTGCAGCAGGTCGACGCGCTGCTGGCCAAGATACCGGCTGTCAGCGGCGGCGGGGCGCAGCAGACGCCGGGCCTCGACAACGATGCCGTGCGTGTACTCGACCAGGCCGAGCAGGTCGCGGAAAAGGCTGGAGACAGCTATGTAACCGTGGAGCGCCTGCTGTTGGCGCTGGCCCTGTCGAAGCAGACCAAGGCCGGACAGGCGCTGGGCGATGCAGGGCTGAAGCCCGAAGCGCTGAACAGCGCCATCAACGAACTGCGCAAGGGCAAGACAGCGGACACCGCCAACGCCGAAGCCGCCTACGACGCCATGAAGAAGTACGCGCAGGACCTGACGCAGAAGGCGCGTGACGGCAAGCTGGACCCGGTGATCGGCCGCGACGAGGAAATTCGCCGCGTCATCCAGATCCTGGCCCGGCGCACGAAGAACAATCCGGTCGTGATCGGCGAGCCCGGCACCGGCAAGACCGCCATTGCCGAGGGCCTTGCGCTGCGCATCGCCAACGGTGACGTGCCCGACAGCCTGAAGGACAGGCAGCTGATGGCGCTCGACATGGGCAGCCTGATTGCCGGTGCCAAATACCGCGGCGAGTTCGAGGAACGGCTGAAAGCCGTGCTCGATGAAGTGAAGGGCGCCGAAGGCCAGATCATCCTGTTCATCGACGAGATGCACACGCTGATCGGTGCCGGTGCCAGCGAAGGCAGCATGGATGCCTCCAACCTGCTGAAACCCGCCCTTGCACGCGGCGAACTGCACTGCATCGGCGCGACGACGCTGGATGAATACCAGAAGTACGTGGAGAAGGACGCCGCGCTGCAACGCCGCTTCCAGCCCGTCTACGTGGACGAGCCGAGCGTGGAGGACACCATTTCCATCCTGCGCGGGATCAAGGAAAAGTACGAGCTGCATCACGGCGTGCGCATCACCGATGCCGCGATCGTCGCCGCAGCCCAGCTTTCCGAGCGCTACATCGCGGACCGCTTCCTGCCGGACAAGGCCATCGACCTGATGGACGAGGCCGCCAGCCGCATCCGCATGGAAGTGGAAAGCAAGCCCGAGGAAATCGAGTCGCTCGACCGGCGGATCATCCAGCTCAAGATCGAGGAATCGGCGCTGGCGAAGGAGTCGGACGATGCTTCCAAGGATCGTCTCGCCAACCTGCGGGCGGAACTCGCCAATCTGGAACAGCAGTCCAGCGAACTGACCACCCGTTGGCAGAACGAGCGGGACAAGATCCACGCCGAGGCGCGGATCAAGGAAGACCTCGACGCCGCGCGCATCGAACTGGAACAGGCTCAGCGTGCGGGCGACCTCGCCAAGGCGGGCGAGCTTTCCTACGGCACCATTCCCCAGCTGGAAAAGCAGCTGGCCGAAGCCGAAGGCCAGACCGAGAACGCGCTGCTGAAGGAAGAGGTCACCGAGGACGATATCGCCAATGTCGTAAGCCGGTGGACCGGCGTGCCGATGGAAAAGATGCTGGAAGGCGAGCGCGAGAAGCTGCTCAAGATGGAAGAGGCTCTCGGCAAGCGCGTGATCGGCCAGGAAAAGGCCGTGGAGGCCGTCTCCAAGGCCGTGCGCCGCGCGCGTGCCGGTTTGCAGGATCCGGGCCGTCCGCTCGGCAGCTTCCTGTTCCTCGGCCCCACGGGCGTCGGCAAGACGGAGCTGACCAAGGCGCTGGCCGCTTTCCTGTTCGACGACGACCAGGCGATGGTGCGCATCGACATGAGCGAGTTCATGGAAAAGCACGCCGTCGCCCGTTTGATCGGCGCGCCTCCGGGCTACGTCGGCTACGACGAGGGCGGCGTGCTGACCGAGGCGGTGCGGCGCAGGCCATACCAGGTGGTGCTGTTCGACGAGGTGGAAAAGGCCCACCAGGACGTATTCAACGTGCTGTTGCAGGTGCTTGACGATGGCCGCCTGACGGACGGCCAGGGCCGCGTCGTGGACTTTTCCAACACCCTCATCATCCTCACCAGCAACCTTGGCAGCCAGTTCCTGTCGAACTTGGGCGAAGACCAGAAGGTGGACGATGTCGAGGACCAGGTGATGGACGTGGTGCGCGGGCATTTCCGCCCCGAATTCCTGAACCGGCTGGACGAGATCGTGCTGTTCCACCGCCTTGGCATGGAGCACATGGCGCCGATCGTGGATATCCAGGTGAACCGGGTGCAGAAGCTGCTGAAAGACCGCAAGATCGTGCTGGACCTGACGCAGGGCGCGCGGGCGTGGCTGGGCCGGGTCGGCTACGATCCCGTCTACGGCGCAAGGCCGCTGAAACGCGCGGTGCAACGCTACGTGCAGGATCCGCTCGCCGAGATGTTGCTGGAGGGCAAGGTGCCTGATGGCAGCACGGTCCATATCGACGAGGGTGACGGTCAGCTGGAAATGAATGTTACCTGATAAGCAGCTCCGCACCGTCCCGCGCCGCCCCGCCAATGGTTGCACCGGTAACTGTGTGATTTTTGTTACATAAGCGACAAAATCACGACAGGCGCTTTGACAACACGCGTTCGCTATTGCAACTCTTCCCCGGTTATCTGTGGGCCGAGACTCTCAAAGCATTGTAATCGCAAGTGCCTCCGAACGTGGCGGTGTGTTGCATTGCGGCATTGGGGGTCCGGCCTGAAACTAGGGCTGGAGTCGTAATGAAAAAGTTTGGAAAGACCACCGTAACCGGTCTCGCCGCGTCGGTATCCGCCGTCGCCTTGCTGGCGGGCGCACCTGCTTACGCGCAGGACACCCAGGACGATGATGAAGTAACCGCGGACGGGGTAACCAATAACGACCCCGGCGACGTAACCGTAGTGACCGATGACGACACCGGCGCCTTCGGCGAAGTCACCGAAGGCGATACCATCGTGGTGACCGGTTCGCGTGTTCGTCGCGACACCTACAGCAGCACCTCGCCGCTCCAGATCCTCGAGACGGAAACGGCCCGCGACGTCGGTGAATTCGACGCCGCGCAGATCCTGCAGCGTTCGCAGGCGGCTTCCGGCCAGCAGATCGACGCGACTTTCCAGGGCTTCGTCCTCGACAACGGTCCGGGTTCGCAGACCCTCAATCTTCGCGGCCTCGGCGCGAACCGTACGCTGCTCCTGATCAACGGTCGCCGTCTTGCTCCGGCCGGTGTGGAAGGCGCTCCCACGAGCCCGTCCATCAACCTGCTGCCGTCCTCGCTGATCGCGCGCTATGACCTCCTGCTCGACGGTGCATCGTCGGTCTACGGTTCGGACGCGGTTGCCGGCGTGGGTAACATCGTGTTGCGCAACGACCTCGACGGTGTCGAACTGTTCGCTTCGGGCAGCTACAATCCCGGCGGTGGCGGTAACGACTACACCGTCAGCGGTTCCTGGGGTAAGCAGTTCGACCGCGGCTTCATCGGCTTTGGTGCTGAATATGCCTATCGTGACGAGGTCAAGCTCAGCGACCGTGAATACTTCAACGGTTGCCGCACCGACTATGAGCTCACCAACACTGGCGAAATCCGCCGCGTGGGTGTTGCTGAACGTGCCATTCTGGAAAACCAGACGGGCGGTGACCTCACCATTCCGAACAACGAATGCGTGCTGACGGGTTTCACGGGCCGTATCTTCCAGAATTACAGCTTCGGCGGCTCGGCCTACTACGCTGGCCCGGGCAACTCGAACTATCCGGGCTTCCCCGACTTCCCCTTCGCGGACTCTGCTAACGCATTCGGCACGCAGCTCGACCGTGACGGTGACGGCATTCGCGATGTCGACTTCTTCGACTACAACACGAACGGCACGAACCCGGAGCGTTCGTTCATCACCGAGCAGAAGCTTTACAACGTGATGGCTTACGGTGAGTATTCGCTGGGCGGCGACATGAACATCACGCCGTTCTTCGAAGCGCTGTACAGCCGTGCGGAGGTTTTCTCGGACAACACCGGCGCCCCGTCGGTCTTCCCGTCGGTGCCGAACCTCAACCCGTTCAACCCCTGTAACATCTCGGGCAACAATCCCGACGGTGTCGACTGTCGCCTGCTCGACAACTTCCAGGCCGATGACTTCGGCGACAATAACGGGTCCCGCCCTGGTTCGTTCGATGTCTACGCACCTCCGGGCTCGGCGTTCTCTCGCGGTGTCTACGGTATCTCGCTGCCGGTTGACGCCAGCGCGCAGATCCGCGGCGACCGTAACAATGTGGACGTGACGCAGGAACAGTATCGCGGCGTCCTCGGCTTCCGTGGTGACCTGCCGTTCATCGGCGATACCTGGAGCTTCGAAGTCTCCGGCGTCTATTCGCGCTCGGAAGGCCTTTCCATCCGTCGCGGTATCCGTGAAGACAAGCTGGCCTATGCGCTGGGCATCGATCCGACCGCCGACTTCGATGAAGACGGCGTGGTCGACAACAACGGTGACGGCATCGCCGACGACTACAACAACGATGTCGACATCTTCGCCGGCCCGATCGTGAACATCGGTGACACCCGCCCCGGATCGCCCAACGCTGACATTCGCGGCGGCGATCCGCGATACATCGGCCCGTGCGGCACCTTGTCGAACCCGAACCTGGCCGCGCCCGATCTCGTGCAGGGCTGTGTCCCGGTCAACCTGTTTGCCGACAGTATCTTCCAGCTTCCGTTTGGCGATTTCGCCACACAGGCAGAGCGCGATTACGTGTTCGGTCAGCGCGTCGTCGACACGACGTACGAGCAGGTCGTTCTTTCGGCTTATGCCACGGGTGAACTCTTCGAACTGCCCGCAGGCCCGCTCTCGGTCGTGCTTGGTGGCGAGTTCCGTCACGACAGCATCGCGACGACGCCGGACTTCAACGCCTCCAACGGCCTGTTCTTCGGTTTCTTCCGTGACTTCGGCACCAACGGTGACAAGTACATCATGGAAGCCTTCGGCGAAGTCGACATTCCGGTGTTCGACAGCGAGCGCTGGGGCGAGTTCAACGTCAACGCGGCTGGCCGTGTGAGCGAGGAAGAGTTCTACGGCACAGCCACGACCTACTCGGTCAAGGCCGACTGGCGTCCGGTCCAGCAGGTTCTCCTCAAGGCAACCTATGGTACGTCGTTCCGCGCGCCGAACCTTCGTGAGAACTTCCTGGGCGGTATCACCGGCTTCACTACCATCACCGATCCGTGCGCGGTTCCCGCCGCCGCGTTCCAGGCTCTGGATTCGGCTGATCGCGAGGCCGGCTATCAGGCCGATCTCGACACCCGCGATGCCGCGCTGCTCGCGGTCTGCCGGGCCGAAGGCCGCGATCCGACCCGGGTTGGTATCAACCCTGCTGCGACCAACACGGTAACGGGCAGCAGCATCGAAGTTGCGAACCAGGGCAGTCTCGCACTCGATCCGGAAACCTCGAAGTCGTTCACTGCAGGTGTCGCGATCGCTGAAAACTTCGGTGATTTCGATTTCTCGTTCAACTTCAACTACTACTCGATCATCGTCGAGGACTCGATCGCCGAACTGTCCGCCCAGTTCACGGTCGATGAGTGCTACGACACGGCCGACATCACGTTGACGGCCGATGGTGAACTGCCCGCCAACTACAATCGCAGTATCTATTGCGACCAGTTGGTAACTTCGGGCGGTCGTCAGCTGATCACGCTGGCCTTCCCGCAGTTCCTCAACCAGGACAAGGAAACCGTCCGCGGTATCGATATGAACGCCACGTTCGGATACGATGTGGTGATGGGCGGCGATGTGCTCGAACTGGGCCTCAACTTGCAGGCGAACCACCTGATCGAACGCAGCACGCTCTTCATTCTCGAAGACAGCGAGGATTTCGAGGACTTCACCGGCGAATTCGGCTTCCCGTCCTGGACGGGCCGTGCCATCGGTTCTGTCGGTTACGGTCCGGTGACCCTGACCTGGCAGACCCGCTGGATCGGCAAGACCGAACAGCAGGAAAGCGGTATCGATCCTCTTAGCGATGCCTTCGGTCGTGGTCCCGACGGTCTCCCGACCGGCGTGATCGGCGATACCTGCCTCGGTAACGGTTCGGGTTCGGTCGTTGATGGCGTGTTCGTCCCCAACGGTATTGTCCCGGGTGACGGCGTGTTCTGCCGCGACATCGGCTATGCGGACGATTACTTCGTTCACAATGCGTCGATCCGGTACGACTTCAATGACAAGATCACCCTGCGTGCCGGTGTCTCGAACATCTTCGACAAGAACCCGCCGCTGGTGGACGGTTCCGAAGTGTTCAGCGTGAACAACGTTCCGATCGGTAACGGTTACGACCTCGACGGACGCGAGTTCTTCGGTTCGGTATCGGTTCGCTTCTGATCGGTTCTCGACTGAACTAGCTAACAAGGCGGCCTCGCAACTTCGGTTGCGGGGCCGCTTTGCATTGGTGCGCTTGACCCGTGCGGCACGCGCCCTAGGACCGTGGGCACATCGCAGAAACGGGTGATCATATGAAAATAGATTCGGGAATTAGCGCCGTCGTGACCGGCGGTGCCTCCGGCCTGGGAGAGGCGACAGCCCGGGCCCTGGCCGCAAAGGGTGCGAAGGTGGCCCTGTTCGATCTGAATGAAGAACGCGGCGAAGACGTGGCCAGGCAGATCGGCGGCGTGTTCTGCAGGGTGAATGTGTCTGATGAAGAGTCGGTCGCCGCAGGATTTGCCAAGGCACGCGAGGCCCACGGGCAGGAGCGTGTGCTGGTCAATTGCGCCGGGGTCGCCACCGTTGGCAAGCTGACCCGCCGCGACCGCGAGACCGGCGCTGTCAGCAAGCTGCCACTCGACCAGTTCGCCAAGGCCATCCAGGTCAATCTCATGGGCACCTTTGCCTGCATGGCCGAGGCCGCGGCAGGCATGATGGCGCTCGATCCCATCGACGATTCCGGAGAGCGCGGCGTCATCATAAACACGGCCTCTGTCGCCGCGGAAGACGGCCAGATCGGCCAGGTTGCTTACGCCGCCTCAAAGGCGGGGGTGAAGGGCATGACCTTGCCGGTGGCCCGGGACCTCATGAACGAGGGTATCCGCGTCAATGCCATCCTGCCCGGCATTTTCATGACGCCGATGATGGCCGGCCTGCCCGAAAAGGCACAGGAATCGCTGGCCGCCTCGGTGCCGTTTCCCAAGCGGCTGGGCCAGCCGGAGGAATACGCTGATCTCGCGTGTTTCATGGTTGAAGCTGAATACATGAATGCGGAATGCGTCAGGCTCGACGGCGCCATTCGCATGCCGCCCAAGTAGGGGACCCGGCGATGAGCGGCTGGCATATCGGTGTCATCGGCGGATCGGGACTTTACGATCCGGGGGCCCTGGACGATGCGCAGGAAATCGCCGTGGAAAGCCCGTTCGGACAGCCGTCCGGGCCGATCACGACCGGGACGCTGGGCGGCGTGAAATTCACTTTCATCGCCCGCCACGGGGCGGGTCACGTGCTGTCACCCAGCCATGTCAACTTTCGCGCCAATATCGATGTGCTGAAGAGGGCGGGCGTGACCGACGTTCTCGCCATTTCGGCTATCGGCAGCCTGCGCGAGGAGATGGCGCCCGGCAGCTTCGTCGCAGTCGACCAGCTTATCGACCGCACGGTCGGGGGGTCGGGAGGGCGCGAGCGCAGTTTCTTCGGCGATGGCATCGTCGCGCATGTTCCGCTGGCAGACCCGGTCTGTCCGCGCCTTTCCGACCTCGCTGCCGCAGCGGCGGAAAAGGCAGGGGCGACGGTGCACAGGGGCGGAACCTATGTCGCGATCGAGGGGCCGCAGTTTTCTACCCGCGCCGAAAGCCATCTCTATCGCCAGTGGGGCGCGGACGTGATCGGCATGACCGCGATGCCCGAAGCGCGTCTCGCCCGCGAGGCAGAACTGCCCTATGCGCTGGTGGGGATGGTGACCGACTACGATTGCTGGCGTGATGCAGCCGAGGATGTCGATGTCGCGGATATCGTGCGGGTGATGGGTGAAAATGCAGACAAGGCGCGCGCCCTGTTGACGGAGCTTGCGGCCGCCCTTCCACCGGAGCGCACGGCCAGCCCGATCGACACGGTTCTGGACACGGCCATCATCACTCCGCGAGAGAAATGGAGCACTGAAGCGGCCCTGAAACTCGATGCGGTTGCGCGCCGGTTGGTCGATTTCTTCCCGAAGGCTAAAGACTGATGCGCGAAACTTGCAAACAGAATCAAAGTTGCGCAAGGTAGTTGCTTATGCAACCGACCACTTCTCTATCGCACTTTCTGCCCTACCAGCTATCGCTGGCGTCTAATGCCGTCAGCGGCCGCATTGCTGTCGAATATCGTCAGCGCTGGGGGCTCAGTATTCCGGAATGGCGCGTGATGGCGGTACTTGGCGACGTGGGCGCGCTGACACAGCGCGATCTTACCCGCCGCACGCTGATGGACAAGGTTGCGGTCAACCGCGCGTGCAAGGGGCTCGAAGAACGCGGCCTTGCCGAACGTACGCCGAATGAATCGGATGGTCGTTCGCACCTGCTCGACCTGACCGATAGCGGACGCGAGATGTATTCGGAGATCATGCCGCTCGCCCGTGAAATGGAGAAGCGGCTGTTCTCGGGTTTCTCTGCGGAGGAACTGGGGCTTTTCCGCGCCTTGCTGGACCGTGCGCGCCAGCAGGCGGAGGATCTCGATCCGGAAGAGCTTGGCGGGACTTTTGGCGTAGACTGATTGCGAAGCCTTCAGCGGCAAGAAAAAGGCCCCGCCGGATTGTCCGGCGGGGCCTTTTCTTTTGGCGATCCCGGCATCTCCCTAATCGTGGGAGAAAGCGTCCGAGATGGAACAGGCAGCCGGGCCAAGGATCACGATGAACAGCACCGGCAGGATGAACAGGATCAGCGGCACCGTCATGATGGCGGGCAGGCGCGCGGCCTTTTCCTCTGCGCGCATCATCCGCTCGTTGCGGAATTCGGCGGAAAGGACGCGCAGCGCCGAGGCCAGCGGCGTGCCGTAGCGTTCGGTCTGCACCATGGTGGTCACCACGCCGCGCACAGCCTCCAGGTTCACCCGGTAGGCGAGATTCTCGAATGCCTGGCGCCGCTCTGTAAGGAACGACAGTTCGATCGCGGTCAGGGCAAATTCCTCGCCCAGCTCGGGATAGGCACGGCCCAGTTCGCGGGCGACGCGGTTGAAGGCGGCATCCACGGTCAGACCGGCTTCGGCGCAGATCACCAGCAGGTCCAGCGCGTCGGGAAGGCCCTTCTGGATCGCGGCGGTACGCTTTGACGAGGTATTGGCGAGGAAGATTTCCGGACCCTTGTAACCCAGGATAACCAGGCCGGCGAAGCCCATGAACCGCTTCATGCTGCCCCATTCGGGGAACGTTTCGGTCCAGTAGAAGATCACCACGCCGATCAGGCCCAGCACGACCGGCAGCACCATGCGAGCAAAGATGATCGCGATCGCCAGTTCCTTGTTGCGGTAACCCGCCTGCGCCAGCTTCTGCTGGATCATCTTGACCTGGCTTTCCTGCAGCACTTTCATGCCCTGCAGGGTGTCCTTCATCTTGTCGGTCGTGTCGGTCCGGCGCGTCAGGCTCTGGCGCTTCTTGGTCGTCTGCGTCAGCATGCCGGTTTTCAGTTCGGCACGGCGATCGTTCAGCGCCTTGACGCGCTTGGCCATGGGGTCCTTTACGGTAACCGCGGCATAGATCGCCATGACCATGGCGAGAGCGGCTATCCCGGCCAGGATGGAGCCGACGAGGATAACGTCGACGCCAAGCAGCGTGGGGCCGGATGCGGGAGCAAGTGTCAGCATGGTTCCTGTTTCCTCCCGATCAGATTTCGAAGCTGACCATTTTGGCCATGATAAGGGCGCCGATGCTCATCCACACCAGGCCGCCAAGGCCGGTTGCGATCAGGCGATCGTCGGTGAAGAAGCCGCCGATGTATCCGGGGTTGATCCAGTAGATCATGCCGAACACGATGAAGGGCAGGGCGCCCACGATGTAGGCCGAAGCCTTCGATTCAGAGCTCATCGCCCTGATCTTGAGCTTCATCTGTGCGCGCTTGCGCAGCACGTCGGCCAGGTTCGACAGGGTTTCCGCCAGGTTGCCGCCCGTCTCGCGCTGGATGGCCAGCGTGATGACGAAGAACTGGAATTCGGCAGTGCCCAGCTTGTCGGCCGTTTCCTGCAGCGATTCCTCCATGGTGCGGCCGATCTTGATACGTTCGACCACGGCACGGAATTCGGAGCCGACCGGTCCCGGCACCTCGGTAGCGACGACGCCCAGCGTTTCGGTGACGGGCAGGCCGGAGCGCAGGCCGCGGACCAGCAGTTCGATGGCGTCGGGAAACTTCGCGTTGAACTGGCCGGTGCGCCGCTTGATGAACCGGCTCACGACGAAGTGCGGCAGGCCCGCGCCGGCGAGGATACCCACGCCAAGCGACAGCATGGCCGCCTCGCTGCGCAGGTAAACCAGCGCGGTGAACACCACGGCGATACCGACCGAGGCATAGAGATACTGCGACAGCGACCAGTTCATGCCAGTGCGGTCCAGCCGCAGTTGCAGGGCAGTGAGGCGCGAGTCGGCACCCGCGCGGCTGAACTGCTTGGGCTTGCGCGCGGCAATCGCCTTTTTCAGCTGGCTTTCCACCTTGTCGGTGGTGCTTTCCGAATGACGGTAGCGGACAGCCTGGAGCCGGCGTTGGCTTTCCTTTGCCGGAGACGCTCCTGACAGCAGCGTGTAGCCGATTACCATCAGGGCCATGAAGCCAGCGGCCATAAGCAGAAGCTGGATGATGTTCATCGGAACCCTTCTTTCACACGTTGGTCAGTTGCGGTCTGGATGGCGGGAGAGGACGTTTCTCCTCCCCGCGCATCGCGATGCCTATTCGGCAGGTTCGGCGGACGCCTTGTCCTTCTTGGCCGAGGAGCCAAGCAGGGACTTGAAGTCGAAACCGCCGAGCAGGGAGTTTTTCTTGCCGGCATCGGCCAGGCTTGCGCCGTCGTCTTCGCCCACGCCCACGATCATCTTGGCGATCTCGCGGATCGGGCCGACCGTCTTGCTGCTCTTGTTGGCCTCGATGAAGGTCTGGCCAAGCTTGGCGGCATTGGTCGCGGCCTTCTGGTCGAATGCGATCTGGAAGTTGATCTTGCGTTCGATCGAAGCCTCGAAATCGGCCTTGCTGATCTCGGCGGTGCCCGGCTGCATGCGGTTGCACACGATCAACGGGTGGCACGCCGGGGCATTCTGCTTCAGCCACGACAGGATGCGGATCGTGTCGCGCGCCGATGCCAGGGTGAGTTCGGTGACAAGGGTCACCACGTTCACATCCGTCAGCAGGTGCGGGAAGTTGATCAGCATGTTGCGCGGCAGATCCACCACGGTCATGTCGAAAGCCTGGCGGAACTCCTCCTGCAGCTGCAGGAATGCCGTGCCGTCGGTCATTAGCGGCGAATTGATCGGCGCCTCGGCAGACATGATGGCCAGGTTATCGTTGGCGCGGATCATGGCGCGTTCGATGAACAGGCCGTCGATGCGGCTCGGGTTCTCGATGGCGTCGGTCAGACCGCGTCCCGGCTCGAGGTCCAGCGCCAGCGCACCGGTGCCGAAGTGGACATCGAGGTCCAGGAGGGCGGTGGAGCGGTGGTGTTCGCTGGCAAACAGCCAGGCGAGCGAAGTGGCGAGGGTGGAGGCACCGACGCCGCCGCGCGTACCGACGACGGCGGTGGCGACATGTTCACGCTCGCCATCGCTTTCCGCATTGCGGGGCGAAGCGAAGACCGACTGCGCCTGCGTCAGCGCATCGCGCAGCTGGCCGGCGGAAAGCGGCTTCAGCAGGTAGTCGTGGATGCCGCTTGCCACCAGGTCGCGGTAAAGGCGTACGTCGTTCACCTGGCCGACCGCGATCACCACCGTGCCGGGTTCGCAAACCTCGGCGAGGGCGTTGATGTCGTTGAGCGGATCGCCGCTTTCCGACAGGTCGACCATCAGGATCGCCGGGCTTGCGGCGATCGAGAGCGACTGGATGGCGTTACGCAGGCCGCCCTTGTTGCACTTCTCGGGCTGCCAGCCCATTTCGATGACCACCGGGCGCAGCACGTCGAGCGCGCTTTCGTCGCAGATGAAGGCGGAGAAGGGCTCACGGTTGCCCATCGAACCGGTTTTGAATGGCGAGTTCATTGATCAATTCCCATCAGATGCGACTTGCGGAAGACCACCGGCGCCTGTCGGCTCCTGCTCGCGGTAGCTTTCGATTGCACGGTTCGAGCTCATCACCACGGTTTCACCCGTGCCCTCGGCGCCTTCGAGCAGGTGCTCCGGATTGGCGACCATGGCGGCGATGTTGCCGTTGACCGCGCAGCCGAAGCCGTCCGATGTGTAGTTGTCCTTGTGGAACCCGTAGCCTTCCGACCAGTCCGGGCAGCCCGGAACATAGGCGGTGGAGCGGGTCACCACGACGCGGACGTTGCCGGGATCGACATAGCCCTGCGTGACAGGCGCGCCTTCGGCTACCAGGATGCCGTAACGTCCGGCTGCCTCTGCCACGTCCTCGCGAACGGCGGGGCTCATGACGGCGGTATCGATGGCCACGCGGTCACCGTAACCAAGGTCGAGCATGTCGAACCAGTCGTTCAGGCGGGCCTGTTCCATGGCATCGAGGCCAGAGGGGCTGGTTTGCAGGTCGAGCACGTAATTGTTGCGTTCGACGACCGGCTGCTTGACGGAGTTGAGCGAGTAGTTGTTGCTCTCCACCCCGCCGCCGCAGGCGGCAAGGCCGAGGCCGAGCGAGATCGCCAGGACGGAACTGGCTGCACGTTTGAAGCTGTTGGTCATGGCGATCACTCTCCGTTTGCGATGCTGAAGCCGGGCGTGGCCCGTGCGGCGGTGCGGGTGGATGCGCCTTCAGGGCTTTCGCCACCGGCAAGCGCGGTTCCGTTCTGGTCGATCAGGCTGACATTCGGGCCGTTCGGGGCCGGGTTCGCCGCCTGCGGCATCGGCCGCTGGCCACCGCTGACGCCGTCCGTCTCGTGACCGAGCAGGAACTGCGAAGCCGCGGTGGGCACGTTGAAGCCATCGGTCGGCAGGTGGATGTCGCGGTCGTCGACCGGCTGCACCAGGTAAGGCGTGATCACGATCACCAGCTCGGTCTCCCCGCGACGGAAGTCGGTGGAACGGAACAGGTTGCCAAGGATCGGAATGTCACCCACGCCGGGCGTCTGATCGAGGGTGTGCTGCGCATTGTTCGACAGCAGGCCCGCGATCATGATGCTTTCGCCCGAGCCCAGTTCCACCGAGGTTTCCGCGCGGCGGATGGTGAGGGCGGGGATCTGGAAGCCGTTGAGCGTCACCGCGCCCTGGCTCGACAGCTCGGAAACTTCGGGGCGGACCCGCAGCGAGATGCGGCCGTTGGCCAGAACGGTGGGCGTGTAGGCCAGGCTGACGCCGTAGTTCTTGTATTCCACCGTGGTGGTGCCAAGACCCTGCGACAGCGGGATCGGAAACTCGCCGCCCGCCAGGAATTCGGCGGTCTCCCCCGAAAGCGCGGTGAGGTTCGGCTGCGACAGGGTGGTTACCAGGCCGCGCTGCTCGCCAAGATCCAGAGCGCCCGCGATATCCAGGCCCAGGAACTCGCCAATGCCGCCAAGCGTGGTCTGCGGCGAGTTGGGCAGGATGTTCGAACCCTCGATGGTCGTGCCGTCAGGCAGCGTCACGGTGGTCCCCGTACCCATGCCCAGCACGCCCGAACCGGGGGCGAAGGTGTCGACAGCCGCGCGGCCACGGTTGAGGCCGAACAGGAAGCCGCCGGTGCCGTCGATCGTCGTCAGGTTGGCGCCGATCTGGCGGGTCAGCGAGCGGCTGACTTCGGCGAAGCGCACGCGCAGGTTGACCTGCAGCGGCGTGGCCATGCGAAGGCGCGAGATCACGTTGGATTCGCCGCCAGTGAAGGCCGTTACCAGCCGTTCCGCTTCGGCTGCATCTTCGGGAGCGGCCACGGTGCCGGTCAGCAGCACCGTGTTGGTGCCCATCGTGGCAACGCGAATGTTCGCTTCCGGCATGGCCAGGTCGAGCATCTGGTCGATGCTGTCGATGTTGGAGCCGACGCGGATGTTGGCAGACCAGATGATGTCGCCTGCGGCATTGCTGGCGTAGACCGTGGTCTCCCCGCCAGAGATGCCGAAGACATACAGCTGGCGCTGCGACTTGACCTGCACATCGGCGACAGCATCGTTCGATACGAAGATGTCGGCCATATTGCCCGGAACCGTGATCAGTTCACCGCGGCCGATCGACAGTACGATATCCTGGGCCGGGCGGACGGCGGTCTGGGCGTTTGCGGGCCCTGCCGGCACGGCGGCCAGCGGTGCAAGGGCGCATGCGGCGCTCAGCACGGTCTTGAAAAGGCGGCTTTTCATCGTCTTGCCTCTCGGTGCGTTGACTGAAGAAATTGTGGGTGAGGTGTTGCTGATGGTCATGGCGTTCACCGCAGGGTCGACATGCCGACCGGGGCCACACGGGCACCTTCACCCATGGCACTGGCCTGCCGGTCGAGCAGGGCACCCGCGCCGCGATCGACGGGAGTGACGGTGGTGGCCTTGCCGCGGGTCACGCGAACGGTCGGGCCGGACGGCGTGGCATTGGCAGAGATCGCCGGGGTCATCGGCACGGCAGCTTCGCCGCCACCGCCACCACGGTTGTTGTTGTTATTGTTGTTGGAGCCGCCCTGCGGAGGCACGCTGCGGCGTTGGAAGCGCGACACGTCACCGCCGGTCTGGAAGGTGGTTGCACCTTCGCCGGGGCGCGACATGGCGGCGCGCAGCAGGCGCTCTTCCTCTTCGGGGGAGGCATTGCTGGGCAGGTTCACATCACCAGAGGCGATGGCCTGTTCCAGCTCGGCCTGGTTGTCGGCGATGGAGCGCAGCGACAGGCTGAGCGTACCGATGGTCTGGGCCACGGCAATCTTCTCGGCGATGCGCGGCGTCACTTCCATGGTTACCGTGCGGAAGGCGCGAACCACGGTGCGACCGTCTTCGGTCGTGGTGGTTTCGGTCGACTGGTCGGTAGCAAGGACGCGCAGGTTGGTGAGGATCGTTTCGGAAGTGCGCAGGGCTTCGCCTTCGTCACCCGAGACGGTCTGGGTCAGCACCATGTCCACACGGTCACCCGGAAACACGAAGCCGGCCACACCGGTGCGTGCGGAAACCGGCACGGTCACGGCGCGCATGCCCGGGCCAAGCGCTGCGGCCAGGAAGCCACGGTCGCCAGGTGCGACAAGCGATCCCTGGGTTACGGGTTCACCGGCAGTAATGGGGTGACGGACTACGGTGCCCAGAAGCGCTTCCATGTCGGCTTCGCCGTCGATGAAGTAGGCATCCTGCACCAGTTCCTGCGGCCACAGCTGATAAGCCACGGCATCGGCAGTCACGATCGTGCCGACGGGCAGGCCACGCTTGGCCACCAGCACTTTCGGGCCGGTCGGCTCGACTTCGGCGGCAGCCTCGGCCTGGGGTGCCGCGGCACCGGCGAACATGCTGCGGGCGAGGAATGCGGTACCGATCGCAACGATCAGCGCCCCCACCAGCAGAATAAGTTTCTTCTTGTCCATGGTGCGTCAAGCCCCCTCAGATGGTCCGTGCAATTTGCAATGTGCCGAATACGGCGGGATTGGTTAAAATCAGGTTCACTGGCCGGCTGCTGCCAGGGCTGATGCGTTCATCGTCATGGTGCCGATGATCCACAGGCCAGCGGCGGAGATCGCCACGCCGTAGGGCACCTGCCAGCGGGTCTTTTCCTTGTTGCGGCGCGTCATCACGTTGCGCGCGCCGACAACCAGGGTCAGCACGCCGCCCAGCAGGGCCATCATGATCACGAGCTTGAGCAGCACCATGGGTGTCATCCACAGCGACAGCGCGGTCAGCAGCTTCACATCGCCGCCGCCCATCTGGCGGATGGCGAACAGCAGGCTGCAAATGGTGAAGACGAGCAGGCCCAGCCCGATCTGGATGGCCACGTCGGGCCACAGGGCGAAGTCGCTGGCAAACCAGAACACCGGCGCGCCGATGGCGATGGCGGCGTTCAGCCAGTTGGCGATTCGACGGCTCTTTAGGTCCGTCACGGCTGCCCAGATCAGCGCAATTGCCAATGCGGCAAGCAGTCCGTACTTGATTGGATCGTCTAGCATCGAGGCCCCCGAATTGTCCTTCGAGCCTTGTGCTAGCGTGCATGGCTTACCAAAAAGTAACCACAGGCAGGAGGATGGAATTAGCCACGCAGATACCCTTGTTCCCGCGCATTTCGATCGTCGGGCCATTCCGCAGGACGCCAGGGAGAGCATGTGGGAGGCCGTCGACGGTCACCAGATTCGAATCATCGACTGGAGCGAACCGCCCGCCGGGGTAACCGTGCGCGGATCGATCCTGTTCATGGCCGGGCGCGGCGATGCCTATGAAAAGTACCTCGAAACCTTCGAGCATTGGCGACAGCAGGGGTGGCGGGTCAGCGCTGCGGACTGGCGCGGCCAGGCCGGATCGGGACGGCTCGGCAACGATGATGCCACCGGTCATATCGAGGATTTCAGCCTCTGGATCGCGGACCTCTCCCTGTTCTGGAAAGGCTGGGCACAGGGGCGCGAAGGACCGCTGGTGCTGGCAGGCCATTCGATGGGCGGGCACCTGACGCTGCGCGCCGTCATGGAAGAGGCGCTGGACCCTGTTCCCGATGCCATGATCCTTTCGGCACCGATGCTGGACGTGTTCCCCGAATTCGTACCCTTGCCGGTAAAGCGCTGGCTGTCGGGCGCCATGGCCCGCCTGGGCGATGCGAAACGCCCGGCCTGGAAAATCAGCGAGAAGCCCGGCAGCAAGATCGCCAACCGCCAGAACCTGCTCACCCACGATGCGGAGCGTTACGAGGACGAGTCCTGGTGGCGTGTGCACCGTCCCGAACTGCGGCTGGGACCGGGAAGCTGGGCCTGGGTAAGAGCTGCGGCTGTCAGTTCCACCGCGCTGTTTCGTCATGGCGCGCTCGAATCGGTAGCGATCCCTGTGTTCTTCGTCGCGACCGAGGCAGACCGGCTGGTAAGCCCGGCGGCCATCCGCACGGCGATTGCCCGGTTGCCCGACGCCGAGGCGCTGATTTTCGGTCAAGAGGCGCGGCACGAAATCCTGCGGGAAGAGGACGGTGTGCGAAACCGGGCGCTTGCCGCGATCGACGAATTTCTTGCCCGCCGTGTGCCGGGGTAAGTTCCAGAAGTGAGCGAAGTCTTCGATATCGCCGTTATCGGTGCCGGCATGGCGGGCGCCAGTATCGCTGCCGAGCTGGGCCCGCATGCCCGCGTCGTGCTGTGCGAGGCGGAGGACTATCCTGGCTATCACACCACCGGCCGCTCCGCCGCGTTTCGTGAGGAATGTTACGGCGGCCCGGACATCGTGCCGCTCACCCTGGCCTCCGGCGATTACCTGAGGGACGGTGGTTTCCTGACCCCCCGACGCGGTCTCTATCTCGCGCGGGAGGGGCAGGAGGCCGAGGTCGAGGCTTTTCTGGAGCGCTTTGCCGATTCGGACGTGACTATCCGGCGACTGGACCGGGACGTGTTGGAGCAGCGCCTGCCAGGCGTGCGCGCGGAATGGACGCAGGCGATCAGCCAGCCGAACTGCGCCGATATCGATGTGGGCGGCCTGCACCAGCACTACCTTTCCCGCGCCAAAGCGGCGGAGGTGGAACTGCGCACGCGGCACGCCTTGCACTCCGCCGAGCGCGAGGGGGACAGCTGGCGGCTCGATTTCGGTGCCGCAGGAGAATTGCGCGCGAACGTGGTGGTGAACGCCGCGGGCGCATGGGCGGATAGAGTGGCGGAGGCGCTGGGCGCACGCGCGCTCGGCATCCAGCCACTAAGGCGGACAGTGGTGCAACTGCGTGTCGATCCGGCCCCGCCAGCGGACCTGCCGCTGACGCTGGATATCGCGGGCGACTTCTATTTCCGGCCCGAGAACGGCCGCATCTGGCTCAGCCCGCACGACGAGACGCCGAGTGAAGCCTGCGATGCGGCGCCGGAGGAATACGACGTGGCCCTGGCCATCGACCGTTTCCAGAACGTTGTGGACTGGCAAATCGAGGCGGTGGAGCGCAAATGGGCAGGTCTGCGCAGCTTCGCTCCCGATCGCCTGCCGGTATACGGTTTCGACCCGGCGATAGAGGGGCTGTTCTGGTTTGCCGGGCAGGGTGGCTATGGCATCCAGACCGCGCCTGCCGCAGCCCGGTTTGGTGCCCAGTTGCTGCTGCGCCATCCGCGCGACGCGATGACGCGCGAACTCGACGAGGGCCTGTATTCACCGCGGCGTTTTGCCGGTTGAGGATTGGCTTCCCGCGCCCTAGCCAAGAGATTGATGTTTGTTATGTTGCCCGCTGAAACACCAACGGGAGACCATACGAATGGCACACCATTTCCAGATCTACAAAGACAAGGCCGGCGAATTCCGCGTTCGCTTCAAGTACAATGACGAGATCATGTTCTCGACCGAAGGCTACGCTTCCAAGTCGAGCGCCAAGAACGCCATCGAGTCGATCCAGAAGAACGGCCCCGGAGCCGAGATCGTCGACGAAAGCTGAGGCTTAGCGGGCGCTGTCGGCCGCGTCGCTGGCGAGGCGGTCGACACGCTCGTTTTCAGGGTGGCCGCTGTGGCCTTTCACCCATTGCCACGTGATCCTGTGCGGCTTGGCGGCCTCTATCAGGTCATGCCACAGGTCGGCATTGCGAACCGGCTTTTTGCTGGCGTTGATCCAGCCGCGCTTTTTCCAGCCTTCTATCCACCTGGTCATGCCGTCGATCAGGTAACGGCTGTCGGTGTGCAGGGTCACCTCGCAGGGTTCGATCAGTGCATTCAGCGCCTTTAGCGCCGCGGTCATCTCCATGCGGTTGTTGGTAGTCTCGGGATCGGAGCCGAACATCTCCTTCTCGTGCCGGCCCATGCGCAGCAAGGCGCCCCAGCCGCCCGGGCCGGGATTGCCCTTGCAGGCTCCATCGGTGAAGATTTCCACATGCTTCACGCGGCAAACACGTCCTTCCCTTCGCGCCGGTAGAATTCCAGCCTGCGCACGAAATCCATCGGATCCTTCTTCGTCACCAGCGCATCTGCCGGCGTATCGATCCAGTCCTGCGCCCTGCTGGAAATGAACCGCAGGGCAGCGCCCTGTGCCAGCAGCGGCAGGGCCTCGCGTTCATCCTGTGCCAGAGGCCGCACGGCTTCGTATCCCTCGATCAGCGCGCGTCCCACATCGGGGCGAAAGTCGCGGCCATCCCCGCTGAAGCTCCAGGCCGCATGGGTCACGGCAAGGTCGTATGCCATGGCATCGTTGCACGCGAAGTAGAAGTCGATGAGCGCGCTGACAGTTTCGCCCAGCATCAGCACATTGTCCGGAAACAGGTCCGAGTGGATGATCGACTGGGGCAGGTCCTGCGGCCAATTTTCGGCCACCTCGTTCGCCACGCCGATCATTGCCGGCAGGGCGGGATCGATCGCTTGCAGGGCTTCCTCCCCGCAATCGGCGAGCACCCGGGCCGAGGCATGGGGATCGAGATCGTTGGCGCGCGTTTCGGAAAAGTCCTGCGCCTTGGCATGCATTTCGGCCAGCACCCGGCCCACGCTACGCGACTGCGCCGGTGTCGGTTGCCCCACCGAAACGCCGGGCAGGAATTCGATCAGCGCCACGGCCTTGCCATGCAGCATGCGCGAGGAAGCGCCCGACCTGTCGTGGATCGTTCGCGGCACGGGGCACCCGTTCGCCGCAAGGTGATCGAGCAGGCCGAGGAAAAACGGCAATTCCGCGATATCGATGCGGCGTTCGTACATGGTCAGGATGAAGCGCCTGCCGTTGGCTGCGCTGCCGGTCGTCTCCACCAGCCAGTTGGAGTTGGATACGCCTTCGGCAATACCCTTGGCCGACACCAGTTCGCCGACATCGTACTGCGCGATCAGGTCGCCCAGGACTTCCGCCGAAAGCTGCGTGTAGACGGCCACGTCCGGTAGCCTACTCGGTAAGCTGGCGCGGCAGTTTGAAAGTCATCTTTTCCTCCGCCGTGCGAATCTTTTCCTCGCTCACCGCGCGCCATTCACCCAGCTTCGCGACAACTTCGCGCACCAGCACCTCGGGCGCGCTGGCGCCTGCGGTGATACCGATGGTGCCCACGCCATCCAGCCATTCGTGATCGATTTCGGAAGCACGCTGGATCAGCCGGGCTGTCGTTCCAAGGCGTTCGGCCACTTCCACAAGGCGCAGCGAGTTCGACGAATTGGGCGCGCCGATCACCAGCACCAGGTCGCACGCGGGCGCCATGGCCTTCACCGCTTCCTGCCGGTTGGAAGTGGCGTAACAGATATCCTCCGCCTTCGGGGCGACGATATGGGGATAGCGTTCCTGCAGGGCGCGCACGATTTCCGCGGTATCGTCCACCGAAAGGGTGGTTTGCGTGAGGAAAGACAGCTTGTCCTGCGCGGTGAAGGGCAGTTTCGCCACGTCGTTCACGGTTTCCACCAGCGTCATCTGCCCATCGGGCACCTGACCCATGGTACCGATAACCTCGGGATGGCCTTCGTGGCCGATGAAGATGATGTGCTTGCCCTTCTCGATCAGGCGCTCTGCCTGGCGGTGAACTTTCGACACCAGCGGGCAGGTGGCATCGACATAGATCATCTCGCGCCGCTGCGCCTCTGCCGGCACGGCCTTCGGCACGCCGTGGGCGCTGAACACCACCGGCATGTCGTCCGGCACCTCGTCCAGCTCCTCCACGAAAACGGCGCCCTTTTCCTTCAGGCCGTCAACCACATAGCGGTTGTGCACGATTTCGTGCCGGACATAGACGGGCGCGCCGTACTTATCGATCGCCTTCTCGACGATCTCGATAGCACGGTCGACACCGGCGCAGAATCCGCGCGGGGCGGCGATGAGCACCTTGAGCGGCGATTTTTCGCCGGGCGCGCGATTTTCCTGAAAGGGGGCGTTCATGGAGGTATCTCTAGCTGTTGTCGCCTACCCGCGAAAGGGCTAGGGCCACGCGGATCGAAATTACTGCCTGCAACCAGCAAGGCCGGAATGATACAAGGAATGGGAATGAACGCTCGGATCGCAATACTTACCGCTCTGGCTGGACTGACGGTTCTGGGCGGTTGCCGGAGTGAAGGCGATATCGTGGTCGATACAGGCGTTGGCATCACGGCCCTGCGCTCCGTCTGTCCGGCCGTTGGCGTTCCCGACTATACCGGCGACGTGACGCTGTTCTCTCCCGCCGATGCCCGTACGGCTGATGCGATTGATGTGAGCGCGGCGATCACCAACGTGCGCTCCACCTGCGACGAGTCGGGAGAAATGGTCTACTCGACTGCAACGTTCGATGTGGTTGCCACCCGCACCAACACCGCAGGCCCGCGCACGGTATCGCTGCCATATTACTCCACCGTGGTGCGCGGCAGCACTTCGGTCGTGGCGAAGCGCATCGGCACCGTCGATGTCACCTTTGCGCCCGGCGAAATGCGGGCGCAGGGAAGCGGCACGGCGGGTGCCTACATCAACCGCGCCGAAGCGACCCTGCCGGACGATATCCGTGAGCGGATTACCCGCAGGCGCCGCGCCGGCGACCAGTCCGCCGCCATCGATCCGCTGACCGAACCCGATGTGCGCGCCGCCATTGCCCGCGCCTCGTTCGAGCTGCTGGTGGGGTTCCAGCTTACCGAAGATCAACTGGCGTATAACGCCACGCGGTAAATCCGGTGCTTTGCCCAGCCAGCCAAACAGGCTAACGGCTCGCCCATGTCCGAGAACAAGACCCTGTACGCCGCCTATGCGGAAAAGATCGACGCCGTGCTGTCCGCGCTGGAAGCGGAAGGCGCGCTGCCGCCCGACACCAACCGCGACAATGTGAGCGTGGAGCCGCCGCGCGATCCCTCGCACGGCGACCTTGCCACGAACGCCGCGATGGTTCTGGCGAAGCAGGCCAGGAGCAATCCGCGCGCACTGGCGGAAAAGATTGTCGAACACCTGGATCGCGACCCCACGGTCACGAGTGCCGAGATTGCCGGGCCTGGCTTCATCAACCTGCGCCTTTCGCCATCGGTCTGGCTTGACGAAGTGGCAGCGGTTGCCGCCACCGGCGATGATTACGGAAAGTCGACCGTGGGCGCCGGAACGCGGGTCAATATCGAATACGTTTCCGCCAACCCAACCGGCCCCATGCACATGGGCCACTGCCGCGGCGCGGTGGTGGGCGATGCGCTGGCGAGTCTGCTGGAACATGCCGGGCACGAGGTGATCCGCGAATACTACGTCAATGACGCAGGCGGTCAGGTCGATACGCTCGCCCGCAGCGCGCACCTGCGGTATCTCGAAGCCTTGGGCGAGGATATCGGCGACATCCCTGAGGGCATGTATCCCGGCGAATACCTTATCCCTGTCGGCAAGGCAGCCGCCGATGAATTCGGCCAGCGCTTCGTGAATGAACCAGAGCACGAATGGCTGCCGATCTTCCGGGCCTATGCCGTCGAGCGGATGATGGACATGATCAAGTCCGATCTCGCGCAACTCGGCATCGAGCACGACGTGTTTTCATCCGAAGCCGCGCTTCAGGCCGCGCAAAAGCCCGAGTCTGCCGAGGCGTGGATGCGCGAGCATGACCTTGTTTACGACGGCGTCCTCGAAAAGCCCAAGGGCAAGACCGTGGACGACTGGGAGCCTGTGGAACTGCCGCTGTTTCGCTCCACAAGGTTCGGAGACGATCAGGATCGCCCGATCAAGAAGTCCGACGGCAAGTGGACCTATTTCGGTGCCGACCTCGCCTATCACATGCAGAAAGCCGAAAAGGCTGACGCGCTGATAGACATCTGGGGCGCCGACCACGCTGGCACGGTGAAGCGGATCAAGGCTGCGGTCGCCGCGCTGTCGGAAGGCGAAGGAAAGCCGATCCCCTTCGATGTGAAGCTGGTGCAGATGGTGCAGCTTCTTCGCGGCGGAGAGCCGGTGAAGATGTCCAAGCGTTCGGGCAACTTCGTGACTATCGCCGACATGGTGGAGGAAGTCGGCAAGGACGTGGTGCGTTTCACCATGCTGACCCGCAAGCCCGAAGCGCAGATGGATTTCGACTTTGCCAAGGTGGTGGAAGCGAGCAAGGACAACCCGGTCTTCTACGTGCAGTATGCCCACGCGCGCATCTGCTCGATCCTGCGCAGGGCGAAGGACGAGGGGCTGTCGCCGTCCAGCGACCAGCTATCCCTTCTGGGCGAGGACGAGTTTACGCTCGTCAAGCAGGCTGCACAGTTCCCGCGTGAGGTGGAAGCGGCCGCCCGCGCGCGCGAACCGCACCGCATCGCGTTCTACCTCTACGATCTGGCCGCCGCCTTCCATGCCTACTGGAACCTGGGGAACGACGACGCCGAAAAACGCATCATCGTGGCACAGGAACCCGATCTTTCCGCCGCACGGCTTTTCCTTAGCCAGCAAATCGGGCAGATAATCCGCAATGGCCTGGGCATTCTGGGTGTCGAGGCGGTCGAGGAGCTTTAGACAATGAACTTTCCGGCGGGGGGAAAGGATGGAGACGGCATCGAGGATGCCGAGTTCGAGGAAACCCTCGAGGCCGAAGAACAGCTCGCGCTGGATGACGACGATGACGCGCTGCCCTGGCTCGAGGACGACGGCGACTACGAGGACGAGGGCGGTTTCGACGCGCGGCTGATCTGGATCGGACTGGTCGGGCTGGTGATCATCGGGGCGCTGTTGTTCGGCGCCTGGTGGGTACTGCGCGATCGGCCCGACGCGGAACTCGTCGCTGACGGCAGCACGATCGAGGCCCCCGATGGCCCTTACAAGGAGCGTCCGGAGAACCCCGGTGGCCGCGAAGTCGCTGGCACCGGCGATACCGCGTTCGAAGTGGCGGAAGGACAATCCACGCGTGGCCGCCTGGCCGATAGCGAAGTGCCGGCGCCCAGTATCGATATGGCCCAGGGCAGCGACGACGAGGATGATGGCGAAGAAGCGGTGCCCAGCAATGCGGTCTATGTCCAGATCGGCGCATTCACCAGCCGCTCCGACGCTGACGAGGCATGGGTAAACGCCCGCGGGCGCTATTCCGCGCTTTCGGGCCTGCGCAGCCGGATTGTCGAGGCGGAGGTGAACGGGGCGACCGTCTATCGCCTGCAGGCCATCGCTCCCAATCGCGAGGCTGGTGACACCACCTGCCGCGCCATCCGCAATGCCGGCGGCGACTGCTATATTCGCTGATTGGACGCGTCCGGGCGTGTTTTCCCCGGCTGCCACCCGCAGAATGCTTGCACCCTGGCAATGATTTGGGCCTAATTGCAGGCTTATGACGCCTGCCATCTTCAGCCTGTCCGGCCTCGAACTGACCGAGGACGAGCGCGCCTTCTTCGCGGAGGCGCAGCCTGCGGGCTACATCCTGTTCGGACGAAACGTCAAAAACCGCAAGCAGCTGCGGGCGCTGACAGATTCCCTGCGCACTTTGCACGGGCGCGATGATCTGCTCATCTCCATCGACCAGGAGGGCGGAAGGGTATCGCGCATGAAGCCGCCGGAATGGGACGCCTATCCCGCGCCGGGGCGGTTCGCCCAGCTCTTCGATATTGCCCCCGCCAGCGCGATCCAGGCCATTCGTGCCAATGCGCAGCTGCTGGCGCTGGACCTTGCCGAGGTGGGCATCACCGTGGACTATCACCCGGTGCTCGATATCCCTGCCGAGGGCGCACATGACGTGATCGGAGACCGCGCGCTGGGCCGCGATCCGATGCAGGTGGCAGCGCTGGGGCGAGCCACGCTGGACGGGCTGGCGCGGGCCGGGGTCGTGGGCTGCATCAAGCACATGCCGGGCCATGGGCGCGCCACGGTCGACAGCCACAAGGATCTGCCCATCGTGGAGGCTGGCGAGGACGAACTTGCCACCGACATCGCGCCCTTTGCCAAGCTCTCGGACGCGCCGATGGCGATGACCGCGCACATCCGCTTCACCGCCTGGGATGCTGCCAATCCGGCGACGCAGAGCGAATTCGTCATTGCGGAGATCATCCGCAAGCGCATCGGCTTCGACGGGCTGCTGCTGTCGGACGATATCGACATGCAGGCGCTCGATGGCACGATTCCCGAACGCTCGGCACGCGCGGTGGCGGCGGGATGCGACCTCGTGCTCAACTGCTGGGGCAAGATGGACGACATGGTCGGCTCTGCCGAAATCTTGCCCGCCATGTCCGATGCGACGCGCAAGCGGCTGGACCGCGCAATGTCAGGCGCGGGCAAGATTGCCGACGATACGCCGCGCGGGGAACTGCTCGCCGCACGGGACTCGTTTCTCGCCCTGGTGGGAGTGCGGGCATGAGCGCGATGGACGAGGGCAGCCTGATCGATGCCGCCGAAGCCGGGGGTGGCCCCGGGGAAGAATGGCACGGCATCGCAGCACCCGGCACGACCGATTCCAGCGCGCTATATATCGAACTGGAGAACTGGGAAGGCCCGCTGGACCTGCTGCTGGACCTTGCCCGGCGGCAGAAGGTGGACCTCAAGTCGATCTCCATCCTGGCGCTGGTGGACCAGTACATCGATTACATCGAGCAGGCCGAGGCGCTGAAGCTGGAGATCGCCGCCGATTATCTGGTGATGGCAGCCTGGCTGGCCTACCTCAAGTCCGCGCTGCTGCTGCCCAAGGAGGAACAGGAAGACCCGTCCCCCGAAGAACTGGCATTGAGGCTGCAGCTCCGCATTGCCCGGCTTGGCGCCATGCGCGAGGCCGGTGCCCGGCTGATGGCGCGGGACAGGGTGGGGCGCGACGTGTTCTCTCGCGGTTCACCCGAGGGCCTGCGCACGCTGCGCAACAACGTGTGGCAGTGCAACTGGTACCAGCTTGTGCACGCTTACGGGCAGGTGAAGCTGCGCACGGAACCTGTGGTGCACATGGTGGCCAACCGCCCGGTGATGACGCTGGATTCCGCGCTCAACCGAGTCAGCGCCATGCTGGGTGTCTCGCTGGACTGGATGGAATTGCGGACCTTCCTTCCCGGCGATGCCGAGCCGCGGCTGAAAAAGTCGGCCCTCGCCAGCAGCTTTCTGGCCGCGCTGGAACTGGCCAAGCAGGGCAAGGCGGAGATTCGCCAGGAAGAGACCTTCGGTCCCCTCCACCTGCGACGGGTGAAAGCCGATGCCTGACAATGGGCCTGACAGCGCCGACGATCTGGCGCGGGCGGTGGAGGCCTGCCTGTTCGCCGCAGAGGAGCCGCTGACCCGCGAGCAGATCTCCGCGCATCTGGGCGATGCCGACGTGAAGGATGCCCTGGCTTTCCTGCAGGAGCACTATGCGAAGCGCGGCATACACCTGGTGGAGCGGGGCAAGCGCTGGTCGTTCCAGACCGCGCCGGACCTTGCCCACATCCTGCGGCGGGAGAAGGACCAACTGCGGCGCCTCAGCCGCGCGGCAACCGAGGTTCTTGCAATCATTGCCTACCACGAGCCGGTCAGCCGCGCCGAGATCGAGGCAATTCGCGGCGTGCAGACCAGCGGCGGCACGCTGGACGTGCTGATGGAAGCAGGCTGGGTGCGTGTGGCCGGCCGCCGGGAGGTGCCGGGAAGGCCGGTGATCTACGCCACGACTCCGGAGTTCCTCAGCCACTTCGGCCTCGAAAGCCGCAAGGACCTGCCGGGTCTTGCCGAGCTCAAGGCATCGGGCTTGCTCGATCCCGTCGACGATGCTTACGAAGACCTGATGGAAGAGAAAGCCGCCGCGAAGGCCGAGGCCCAGGAAGACGCGGCAACGGACGGGCAGGAAGACGCGTGGGACGAGGCGGAAGCCCCGGAAGACGAATCCCGTGCGGTGACGCTGGAAAATCCCGAAGAAAGCGCCTAGACTCCATTCTCAAGGATTTCGGAGAATATTCGTGGGTAGCATTGGACCATTCCAGATTTTGATCATCGCACTGGTGATCCTGGTGCTGTTCGGCCGTGGCCGGATCAGCGAGATGATGGGCGATTTCGGCAAGGGCGTGAAAAGCTTCCGCAAGGGGCTGAACGACGAGGATAACGCTGCCGAGGAGGCGAAGCCTTCCGCGCGTATCGAAGGCCCCTCTCACGAGGCGAAACCCGCTGGCGAAACGGTCGAGAGCGCTCCGGCAGCCACCGGCGACAAGACCGCCTCCTAACCTTCTGACAAGCGAGCGCCGCTGAGCCATGTTCGATATCGGCGCAACCGAATTGTTGCTGATCATTGTTGTGGCGATCCTTGTGATCGGCCCCAAGGACATGCCGCTGGCCATGCGAACGGCTGGCCGGTGGATCGGCAAGATTCGCAAGCTCTCCGGCCATTTCCGCACCGGTCTGGATGCCATGGTGCGCGAGGCGGAGATGGAGGACATGGAGAAGAAGTGGAAAGCGCAGAACGAGAAGATCATGCGCGAGCATCCGGAAGGCGTTCCTGGGCAAATGGAGCCGACCGGTGCCTATCCCCCGGAAAAGGCCGCTGAACTGAAGCGGTTGGCGCAGGAAAAGTCCGCCGCGAACGAAAAGGCAGCTTCGGCAGAGGCCAAGGCACCTGCCACGCCGGCAGGGAAGCCTGCTGCGAGCGAGGCGGAGAAGTCCCCCGGTGCAGCCGACGAGCCATCGAAGGGCGAGGGCTGATGGCGTTCAAGATATCCGATCTGGATGACACCCAGGCGCCGCTGATGGAGCACCTGATCGAGCTGCGCGGACGGCTGGTGAAAGCGGTGCTTGCTCTGGCCGTGGCCTTTGCCGTGTGCCTGTATTTCGCCGACGATATCTTCGGTATCCTCGTGCGGCCGCTGACCGAAAGTTTCGGAGAGGGTAACGGACGGCTTGTCTATACCCAGCTTTACGGCGCGTTCTTCGTGGAGATCAAGGTCGCGCTGTTCGCGGCCTTCTTCGTCAGTTTCCCGATCATCGCCAACCAGTTGTGGGCCTTTGTCGCGCCGGGTCTTTACGCGCGGGAGAAGCGCGCCTTCCTGCCGTTCCTGATCGCCACCCCGGTGCTTTTCACCATGGGCGCGTGTCTTGCCTATTTCGTGGTCATGCCGCTCGCCTTCCCTTGGTTCCTGGGTTTCCAGGGCAATATCGGCGGGATCGACGCCGAAGCACTGCCGGAAATGGGCGAATACCTCGACCTGGTGATGCGCTTCATCCTCGCTTTCGGGATTAGCTTCCTGCTGCCGGTGCTGCTGATGCTGCTCAACCGTGCAGGGCTGGTCTCGCGCGATCAGCTTGTTTCCGCGCGCAGGTACGTGATCGTGCTCGTGGTGGCTCTGGCCGCTGTCGTAACGCCGCCGGACGTGATTTCGCAGCTCGTGCTCGCTGGCCCGCTGCTGTTCCTGTTCGAAGGTTCGCTGGTCCTGATGAAGATCACCGAACGCCGCGATGCGCAGCGCAAGGAGGAAGAGGCGGCTGCCGATGAAGATAGCGCTGAGGCCGCTCCTGTGTCAGACGACAAGCAGGACTGAAACCCGGCGCGTTGGCGCTTTCCTCGCACGGAGTTCATGCACAAAAAGAAACGGGGCCGTAAACGACCCCGTTTCGAAAACTTGGCTGTCTCGCCAGCTTACGGGCTGGTGGGCAGGTCTTCGTCATCACCGCCGGTGGCGATAACGACGCTAGCAACGATCAGGCCGAGAGCAGCGATACCGAGCAGGATGTAGCTGCCGCCATCATCGTCGCCGCCCAGACGCTCTGCATTCTGGAATTCAGCGGCAGCGCGCTGAGCCATGTCGCTTTGTGCCAGAACAGGCGTGGCAACCAGCGCCACACCGGCGGCGAGGGTTGTAAAAAGCTTCTTCGTCATCTGTTCGGTACCTCAAAAATTCGAATCCGTGCGCCTTATTGCCCACATCGAACGTGAAATGCAAAGGCGATCAGCAAAAAATTGCCATTCTCCGCTGAAAGTGTTGCGCGTATATGACGCTAATCCAATGCGAAATCGTAAACGCGTTGGCCGGCAATCCACGTTTCCAGAACCCGGATATCGCGAATCTGCTGGGGGGAGGCCATCAGGGGATCCGCGCTCAGCATCACGAAATCGGCGCGCTCGCCTTCCGCTAGGCTGCCGAACCTTCCTTCAGCGAAGCCGGCATAGGCCGCGCCAGCCGTATAGGCCGCCAGCGCCTGTTCGCGGGTGATCGTCTCTTGCGGGCGCCATCCACCGGCGGGTTCGCCGTCCGCATTGGTGCGGCTGATGGCAACGGCAAGACCGGCCAGCGGGTCCACCGGTTCGACGGGCGCATCGGTGCCGAAGGCCAGCGTTCCTCCTGCCTCGAGGATGGATCGCCAGGCATAGGCGCCGCCCAGCCTGCCTGCGCCCAGCCGCGCTTCTGCCATGAACATGTCGCTGGTCTGGTGCACCGGCTGCATCGAGGCGATGATTCCGTGACGGCCAAAGCGCGGCAGGTCCGCCGGATCGACGATCTGCGCGTGTTCGATGCGCCAGCGGTGGTCGCCCGTGTAATCGCCTGACAGTTCCTCGATCGCCTGCAGCGCGTCGCGGTTGGCAGCATCGCCGATAGCGTGAACCGCGACCTGGAACCGGTCGAGCGCGGCACGGCTCATCAGGTTGCGCAGCTGCGTGCCCGAAAGCAGCGGCAGGCCGCGATTGCCGTGATCGTCTTCGTAGTCGGCGTTGAGCAGCGCGCCGCGCGAACCCAGCGCCCCGTCGAGATAGAGCTTCACGCCGTTGAGGCGCAGGCGATCCTCGTAGAGCCACTGCGTAGGGCCGGGTCCGCCGATCAGCAGCATGGAATCGACACTGTCGGCATAGGACATCACACGCACCTGCAACCGTCCGGCGTCACCGGCACGGCGGAAGGTCATCCAGTCCTCGACCGTGGTGCCCATGTCGGCCACGGCGGTGATCCCGTGGCGCAGCAGCAGCGACTGCGCATTGTGCAGCGCCAGGTCGCGATCTTCCGGCAGGGGCGGGGGGACGGCGTCGTTCACCAGCGGCATGGCCGCATCCACCAGCACGCCCGAAGGGGCGCGGCTTCCGGCGGCGCGTTCGATCCGGCCACCAGAGGGATCGGTTGTGGCGGCGGTCACGCCGCCCGCTTCGAGAGCCTTCGTATTCGCCCAGCCGGCGTGTCCGTCCACCCGTTCCAGCCACACGGGGCGGTCGGGCACGACCGCATCCAGCTCGGCGGCGGTGGGAAAGCGGCCAAGACCCCAGCGTTCCTGATTCCAGCCACGCCCGATGATCCATGGCCGGTCCGGGTAGGCGGCGGCATAGGCGGCAATGCGCGAGAGCGCCTCGTCCAGCGAGTTGGTCTGGGACAGGTCCAGCACCAGCGTGCCGAGCCCCAGGCCCATCAAGTGAAGATGCCCGTCCACGAAGCCGGGCACCACGACCCGTCCTTCGCCATCGACGCGGTATTCGATATCGCGCGTGGGGCGATCCCCGAAATCGAGCAGTTCGGAAATGCGGCCGTCCTCGTCCACGACCATGCCCGCGAAGCGATCTATCGAACCGTCGCGGTTGACCGAGATGCCTTCGATATTGTCGATGTGCGTATCGGCGAGGGCGGGGGTGGCCGCCAGCAGCGCGGCCACGATTGCGCTGCCGCGAAGAATTATCGGGCGAATGTTCATTCCGCCCCCTCCGGCAGGTGACGGATCAGGGCGCTGGTGTCCTGCCGCGCGCCGCCGTTCGCCTGCACCTGGGCATAGAACTGGTCGACCAGCGCGGTGACAGGCAGCGAGACGCCCACTTCCCTGCCCTGGGTCATGGCGATGGCCAGGTCCTTGCGCATCCAGTCGATTGCGAAACCGAAATCGAATTCGCCTTTGACCATGGTCGGCCAGCGGTTTTCCATCTGCCAGCTTTGCGCCGCGCCGCCGCTGATGGCTTCGAGGACCTTGTCGGTATCGACACCGCTCGCTTGGGCCAGCCGCACGCCTTCCGAAAGACCCGCCAGGACACCCGCGATGCAGACCTGGTTCACCGCCTTGCATGCCTGCCCCGCACCGGCATCGCCGACAAGGACGATGCGCGCTGAGTAGGCCTCCATTACCGGGGTCGCCGCCGCCATCGCCTCTTCGGATCCGCCGCACATGATCGCCAGCTTGCCGTTTTCCGCGCCCGCCTGTCCGCCCGATACCGGAGCATCCACACACAGGACGCCGTGGCTCGAAGCGGCTTCGGCTAGTTCGCGCGCCAGGGCGGGGGAAACGGTGGTGTGATCGACGAAGGTCGCGCCGCGTTTCATCGCCGCCAGAACGCCACCGTCCCCCAGCAACACCGCGCGCACGTCGTCATCGTTGCCGAGGCAGGCGAGAACCACGTCGCAGTCCGTCACGGCCTCCACCGGGGTTGCGGCGGTGGCGACATCCAGGTTTTCCTTGCGCATGCGTTCATGCCAGCGGGCGCTTTTCGCAGCGGTGCGGTTGTAAGCGATGACCTTGTGGCCGTCACGGGCGAGATGGCCTGCCATCGGCCCGCCCATTACGCCAAGGCCGAGGAAAGCGACTTTCAATTGGTTTGTGTTCATGGCGCGCAGCGATGCCCAATCTGGGCGCGGATAGCAATTGCCGGGGGCAATCTTTGTCAGCGAAAGGGCAACGCCCTATTTCCACGCGCGCGCCCTTGGGCTAGGCGCTCGTGCCATGACGGGAACAGACCAGAGCCTAGCCACCAGCCTGACGCTGGAAGATGTGCGTGCCGCTGCCGAGCGTATCAAGGGCGCCGTAGTGCGCACGCCGACCATGCATTCGCAGACCTTGTCGAAGATCATGGGCGCGGAAATCTGGCTGAAATTCGAGAACCACCAGTTCACCGCCGCCTACAAGGAACGCGGCGCGCTGAACGCGCTGCTGCTGCTGAGCGACGAACAGCGCCGCCGCGGTGTCATTGCCGCTTCGGCAGGCAACCATTCGCAGGGTCTTTCCTATCACGGTACGCGGCTGGACGTGCCCGTCACCATCGTGATGCCGCGCACCACGCCGACCGTGAAGATCATGCAGACCGAAAGCGTGGGCGGCAACGTGGTGCTGGAAGGCGAGACGTTCGACGATGCCTATGCTCATGCGCGCAAGCTGGAAAAGGAGATGGGCCTTACCTTCGTCCATCCGTTCGACGATCCGCACGTTGCCGCCGGGCAGGGCACCGTGGCGCTGGAAATGTTCGAGGATGCGCCGGACATCGAAACAATCGTCGTCCCCATCGGCGGCGGAGGCCTGATCAGCGGCATGGGCACCGTCGCCAAGGCGCAAGGCCGGCCGATCGAGGTGGTGGGTGCCGAAGCGCGGCTGTACCCCAGCAGCTATAACGCATGGGCTGGCACGGATCTTCCCTCGGGCGGGGATACGCTGGCAGAGGGCATCGCCGTGAAGGAGCCGGGCAAGTTCACCCAGAAGGTGATCCGCCAGGTGGTGGACGAAATCCTGCTGGTGGAGGAGCGCCACCTGGAAGAGGCGGTCTCGCTGCTGCTGCAGATCGAGAAAACCGTCGTGGAAGGTGCGGGATCTGCGGGTCTCGCCGCAGTGCTGGCCCACCGCGAACGGTTCGCGGACAAGAAGATCGGCCTGGTGCTGTGCGGGGGCAATATCGATACCCGCCTGCTGGCGAACGTGCTGCTGCGCGACCTCGCCCGCTCGGGCCGCCTGGCGCGCCTGCAGATCACCCTGCAGGATCGCCCCGGCGCCCTGTTCAGGGTGATGGGAGAATTCGAGCGTCACAACGTCAACATCCTGGAAATCTATCACCAGCGCATTTTCACCAATCTGCCCGCCAAGGGCCTGGTGACCGATATCGAGTGCGAGGCGCGCGACCGTGAGCAGCTGGACGCACTGGTCGCCGCGCTGACGGAAAAGGGTTATTCGGTCAGCCAGGTGGAACTGAACTAACGCGACAGGATGACCCGTTACGGGTCGTTAACCGCACGCACGACGCTATTTGTGGAAATTAATCCTACGAATGGCGATTTATATGGTTAACATGGTTCAATACGCGATTCCCGCCGGTCATAAGGTGGGGAAACCGCATGCGTCGAACCGCGTTCCATTCTGAACGCCAGCAAAGAGGATCGCCCAGCCAAGTGACGGCACCCGTACGCTTCCCCCGCTTTTTCGTGACCAGCCCTGCGCCGTGTCCGTACCTGCCGGGGCGGACGGAGCGTAAGGTCTTCACCGAGCTGAAAGGCCCGCATGCCGAGCAGCTCAACGATGCGCTGGGCCGCATCGGGTTCCGTCGCAGCCAGACCGTCGCCTATCGCCCGAGCTGCGAGGGCTGCAAGGCGTGTGTCTCGGTGCGCGTGGCGGCAACCGAGTTCAAGCCATCCAGCTCGCAGAAGCGGGCGATGAAGGCGAACGCCGATCTCGTCGTCACCGAATGCCGTCCCTGGGCGACCGAGGAGCAGTTCGCCCTGCTGCAACGCTATCTGGAACATCGTCATCCGGGCGGCGGAATGGCCGCCATGGACGAGGTGGACTATGCCGACATGGTCGAACACACCAGCGTGTCCAGCTTTGTCATTGAATACAGGGAACCTTCTGACGATGGCTCCGTTGGTCGGCTGGTCGCGGCTTGCCTGACAGACAGGCAGGCGGACGGGTTGTCGATGATCTACAGCTTCTACGACCCTGAACTGGAGCATCGTAGCGGGCTTGGGAACTACGTCATCCTCGAACACATCAAGCGGGCCTGTGAAACCGGCTTGCCCTTCGTCTACCTCGGCTACTGGGTCGAGGGGTCGGAGCGCATGCAGTACAAGGTCCGCTTCCGCCCGCTCGAGGCCCTTGGCCCCGACGGCTGGCGACGCATGTCCGAAAATGAACAGCGCCAGCTTATCGAAGGTGTTGCAAAGGGTTCTTGCGCGCGCGCTCCTGCGACCGATGGAGGGTCGAAGGACAACACGCCGGGCCTGCAGGAGGAATACAAGCTCACCTGAGCTTCTTGGCATGATTGCCCCCAATTCCAGAAAGACCGGCACCGCGATGGCTGCCGCACTGGCGCTGCTGGCCAGCCCGTTCGCGCAGCCCGCGGCTGCGCAGGAACGGCAGGACACGCCCAGCCTCGAGGACCTGATCCCCGATGCAGCGGTCGACAATCCCGAGGAATGGGCATCGCAAGGCGTCCCCGCTTCGGACGAGGCCGATGTCGATGCGCAGGTTCCGCTGGAAGCCGACGCGCCACTTGCCGAAATGCCGATGATCACGGTGCCCTGGCCCGAAGATATCGACCTTCCGCAGATCGCGCCGCTCGAACCGGCGGAGCAGGAGATCGAGTTCGTCCAGTTCGAGGATCAGATCCCGCGCACGGTTGCCGGCAGCGAGGAACGTCTGTCGGACGAGCTGGTGCTGGTCTTCCCCAACGATACCGCCCTGTTCCCGCAGCGCGACGAGTTCCTGGAGCGGTTCGAATCCCTTTCCACGGTCGAGGAATACGACGACGATGGCAATATCGCCCGCCTCGCCGTGCAGGCGCGCGAGGATGAGGCGCTGCTGGGCGAATTGCTGCGCGTCTACGGCTATTTTGATGCCCAGTTGCAGCGCTCGGTCGGCAATGTGCAGACAAGCGTCGAGGCGGACGTCGATCCGCCTGCCGTGCGCTTCGATATCATTCCCGGAAATCGCTATACAGTAGGGGCGATCGATCTCGGCAATCTGCGCGCGGCGGGCGACCAGTACGATGCCCTGCGCCGCGCATACGATATCCAGGTCGGCGATCCCATCTCGCTCGATACGATCGAGGCCGAGCAGTTCGACCTCGACCGGGCACTGGGCGAAAGCGGCTTCCCCTTCGCCACGATCGACGCGCCATCGTTGCTGGTGGACCATGACCGCGACGAGGGCGATATCAGCATGCCGGTGGAACCGGGCGGCCGCTATCGCCTTGGCGAAGTCATCAGTTCCGATCCCGATTTCCTTTCCAGCAGCCATCTCACCCAGATTGCCCGCTGGGACCAGGGCGACATCTATCGCCGAAGCGACGAGATGGATCTGCGCCGCGCCATGCTGGCGACCGGCCTTCTCGGCTCGGTCGAGCTGACGCCGGTCGTCGTGCAGGAACCGACCGCCACCGAACCGGGCGTGGTCGATATCCAGGCCGACATGACGCAGGCCCCGCTTCGCACGATTGCCGGCAGCATCGGCTTCGGTACGGAAGAAGGCATCCGGCTGGAAGGAAGCTGGGAACACCGCAACCTATTCCCGCCGGAAGGCATGCTGCGCGTGCGCGGCATCGCAGGTACGCAGGAACAGCTGGCGGGCGTCACTTTCCGCAAGAACAACTTCCGCGGGCGCGACCGCATCCTGACGGTGGACGCTTTCGCCTCCACCATCGACTACGACGCCTACGACGCACGCACCGCCTCGCTGATCGGCACTTACGAGCGTGTCAGCACCCTGCTGTTCCAGAAGGCTTTCAGCTGGTCCGTCGGTGTGGAACTGGTGGCTACGCAGGAAAGCGAGCGCGCTGCCGATGGCCGAGACCTGGCGCGAGAAACCTATTTCATCGCCGCGCTGCCGCTTTACGCCCAGCTCGACAATTCGGACGACCTGCTCGACCCGACCGAGGGCTGGCGCCTGTCGGGCCGCGTCTCGCCGGAAATTTCCGATAACGAAGGCGTGCAGAGCTTCTACGTCCGCAGCCAGGTCGATGCCTCCTACTACCAGAGCGTGGGAGAGAACACCGTGCTGGCGGGCCGCGTGCGGGTGGCCAGCATTCCCGGCGCGCCGCTGGCAGCCATCGCGCCATCGCGCAGGCTCTATGCCGGCGGCGGCGGATCGGTGCGCGGTTATGGCTATCGCCAGATCGGCCCGCTGAACAACACCGGCGATCCGCTGGGCGGTCGCAGCCTGGTGGAAGTCTCCGCCGAGGCGCGCATCGGCACCGGTTTCATGGATGGCGCGATCAGCGTCGTGCCGTTCATCGATGCCGGCTCGGTCGGGCTTGATCCGACGCCCGATTTCAACACCATCAAGTACGGCGCGGGCGTGGGTGTTCGCTACGATACCGGTTTCGGTCCGCTGCGCCTTGACGTGGCGTTCCCGCTCAACCCCGGTCCCAACGACAGCTGGATTGCCGTCTACGTCGCGCTGGGCCAGGCTTTCTGATGGCCGACGCGGATACCATGGACGACGCGCCGGAAGAGAACACCGAGGCGCACGCGAAAGGGCGCAAGCGCCGTATTCCGATCCGTATCCTGAAAGGGATCGGTTGGGTGCTTGCCGCGCTGCTGGGCCTTGTCCTGCTGGTCGTCGCATTCCTCCACACGCCGCCGGGCCGCCAGTTCATCGTCGACCAGATCAGCAAGGTGGCCCCTGCGTCGGGCCTTCGGGTCGAAGTGGGCGAGATCGACGGTTCGGTGCTGTGGAGCAGCACGTTCCACGATGTGAAGCTGTACGACGCGAACGACACGCTATTTTTGGAAGTGCCGACGATAGACCTCAACTGGCGCCCGCATCGCTGGTTCACCAGCGGGCTCGACGTGCGTCACCTGGTGCTGACCAACGGCACGCTCTATGCCGCGCCGGAACTCAATCCCGGCGATCCCGACGCGCCGATCCTTCCCGATTTCGATATCCGCGTTGATCGTTTCGTGATCGACAACTTGACCGTGGCCGAAGGGCTGCTGGGTGAGCAGCGCACCATCAACTTCGCCGCCGAGGCGGATATCCGCGATGGCCTGGTCTACCTCGATGCCGATGGCCATTTCGGCGGCGGGGACGAATTTGCCGCGCTGATCCACGCAGAACCCGATGGCGATCGCTTCGATCTTGCCCTCAACTGGCAGGCCCCCGAAGGCGGCTTCCTGGCGGCCATGGTGGGTGCGGAGGAAGACCTCGCCATCACGCTGGAAGGCGACGGTAGCTGGAACTCTTGGCAGGGCGACCTACTGGCGACCCAGGGTGGCCGCGAGCTGCTCGACTTCGACCTTTACAACGAAAGCGGCCAGTATCGCATCGTCGGCCAGGCGCAGCCAGGCGCCTACGTCGAAGGGTTGCCCGCACGCGCCCTGGGTGAAACGGTCTCGCTATCGGCAGCGGGAACGCTGGTGGATTCGGTCCTGGAAGGCAATTTCATGCTGCGCGCGCGCGGTGTGAATGCCGATGGCCAGGGCACGATCGACCTTGCCGATAACGCGTTTCGCGATTTCGACATCGCCGCGCAACTGCTCGACGCGACGCTGTTTTCTCCCGATGTCGCGCTGAACGGACTTGAACTGCAAGGCACGCTGAATGGCCCGTTCCGTGAACTGACCATGCCGCACACCCTGACGGTGGACGAGATCGATGCGAGCGGGATCGTCGTCTCCAACGTCGCCCAGCAGGGCACGCTCACCTTCGACGGTACACGGGTCACGGTGCCGGTGGATGCCGCCATCGGGCGTATCGTGAGCGGCAACGAACTGTTCGATCCGCGCCTCGTCAATGGCAGTCTCGATGGTACCATCGTCTATGCCGGGAACGAGATCCTGTCCGAAAACCTGGCGGTACAGTTCCGCGGCCTGCGCGCCCGGCTGGGCCTCAACAGCAATCTCGACACCGGGCTGACGCGGGTAAGCGGGCCGGTGAACATCGCCGACCTCGCTTTCGATGGCGTGGGCACGGTGGATGCCGCCGCGCAGATCCGCTTCCGTATCGGCGGAGACGCGCCGTGGATGCTGCGCGCGGAACTGCAGGGCCGCGTGGACCAGGTGACGAACGAGACGATCACCACGGTGGCCGGCGAGAACATCCGCTTCGACGGCGGCATCGCACTGGGCGGGGAAATGCCGCTGGCGTTCAATGCGCTCTCGATCAACGCGACCAAGCTGACGGCAACGCTCGACGGGCGCGTGGATGACGGCGGCACCAGTGTCGTGGGCAGCGGCAGGCATACCGAGTACGGTCCCTTTACTATCGAGGCGACGCTGGCCGATGACGGCCCCTACGTCGAACTGGTGCTGGCCGATCCTCTCCCCGCGGCGGGCCTTGCCGATGTGCGGGTGAGCATCTCGCCCTCCGGCGACGGATTTGCGATCGAGACGCAGGGCATGTCCACCCTGGGCGAATTCAGCGGCGAACTCGGTTTCATCACCCGCGAGGACGGCACTTCGGCGATCCGCATTGACCGGCTGGACGTGGCCGACACGCGCGTCAGCGGCACGCTTGACCTTGTCGATGGCGGCGTTGCGGGCACGCTCGACGTGGGTCGCGGCGGACTGGACGGGACGATCGACCTGGCCGTGCGCGACGGTGGGCAGGGCTTCGATATCGACCTGGTGGCAGACGGCGCGCGCTTTGGCGGGGCAACGCCGATCATGATCGCGAGCGGCACCGTGGATGCCAGCGGCTTGATCGCGGAAGGCAACACCACGATCACGGGCAATGCCAACCTTCAAGGCCTGTCTTACGGCAACCTGTTCATCGGCCGCCTTGCCGCCCAGGCAGAGATCGTGAATGGGAGCGGCACATTCGATGCAGCGCTCACGGGCTCTCGCGGCAGCCGCTTCGAATTGCTGGTGAACGGCCAGATCGCGCCGGAGCGGATCGCCGTGGCGGTGGATGGTTCATACGCCGGCCGCGACATTTCCATGCCGCGCCGTGCCGTGCTGCTGGCCCGCGACGATGGCGGCTGGGAACTCCAGCGCTCGCAACTGTCGTACGGCGATGGCTTCATCGTCGCGAGCGGCAGCTTCGGGGGCGAAGGCGCTCCAGAGGGCCGCATTGCGCTCAACGACATGCCGTTGAGCCTGGCTGGCGCACTCTCGGGCGATCTTGGTCTTGGCGGGGAAATCTCCGGCGTGATCGAAATGCGGGCGGGATCGAACGGCCTGCCGGTGGGCCAGGCGCGGCTGATGATCGACGATCTCACGCGGTCCAGCTCGCTGCTGACATCCGAACCGATGGACATCGCCCTGGTCGCCGAGCTTTCGGAAAACGACCTGGAAGCCCGCGCGGTGATGAACCACAACGGCTCCGCCGATGGCCGCCTGCAGGCGCGGATCGCCAACCTTTCGCAGAGCGGCGCCCTGATGGACCGGCTCTATAATGGCGACCTCAACGCCCAGTTCCGCTTCAACGGTTCGGCTGCCTCGCTCTGGCGTCTTGCTGCTATCGACCTGCTCGACGTGACGGGTGACATAGCGGTGGCCGCGAACGTGCGCGGCACGCTGGGCAATCCCCAGGTACGCGGATCGATGTCGGGCGATGCCCTGCGTATCCGCAGCGGCCTGACCGGCACCGATATCACCGGGGTTGAAGCACGCGGCACCTTCACCGGTTCGCGCCTCGCGATCACCCGTTTTGCGGGCACCGCGCCCAATGGCGGGCGTGTGTCGGGCAGCGGCTTTGTCGACCTGTCGGATATCTCCGCAGAGCGCGGTCCGCAGATCGATCTGCGCATCGCTGCGCGTAACGCCGAGATCCTCGACCTCGAGAACATGGGCGCGACCATCACCGGCCCGCTGCGGATTATCTCCAACGGGGTAGGCGGCACGATTGCCGGCCGCCTGGAAGCCACCAGCGCCCGCTGGTCGCTCGGCAGCTCGGAAGTGCTGGCGGAATTGCCGAATGTTCGCGTGACCGAGATAAATCGCCCCGCCGACCTCGCCCCTGCCGCCGCCGCGACGCAGCCGTGGCGCTTCCTGATCGACGTGCGCGCCCCCGGCGGAATCCGCGTCGACGGCATGGGTCTCGATAGCGAGTGGCGCACCGAGAACCTGCTGCTGCGCGGCACGACCGAAGATCCGCGTGTCGGTGGCTCTGTTTCCATCGTGCCGCGACAGGGTTTCTATTCCTTCGCCGGAACGCGCTTCGAAATCACCCGCGGCGAGATCGACTTCGATCAGGCCGTGCCGATCGATCCGCGCATCGACCTGACAGCTGCGACCGACGTCAACGGCATTTCCGTCGAAGTCGACGTGAGTGGCAATGCCAGCCAGCCGGAGATCACGTTCTCCTCCACCCCGGCACTGCCGGAAGAGGAGCTGCTGGCACGTCTGCTGTTTGGCGGGTCGATCACCGACCTTTCCGCCACCGATGCGCTGCAACTGGGCGCGGCTGTCGCCAGCCTGCGCGGCGGTGGAGGCACCGGCCCGATCAACCAGCTACGCGATGCCATCGGTCTAGATCGCCTGCGCATCATCGGCGCAGACCCCGCCCTGGATCGCGGCACGGCGGTGGCGCTGGGCAAGAACTTCGGTCGCCGCTTTTACGTGGAAATCATCACCGACGGGGCGGGCTACAACGCCACCGAACTGGAGTTCCGCGTTACCAGCTGGTTGAACCTGCTGGCCACCGTCAGCACCATCGGGCGGCATCAGGCGGCGGCGGAGTACCGGCGGGATTACTAGCAGGACCCGCGCATGACAAAAAGGGGCGGCCCATGCAGGCCGCCCCCTTTTACTTCTCGATGTTCCGGATCGGCGTCAGCCGGGCGCGTCGAGCGATTTCAGAACGCCATCGACCGGGAAGACAGAGCCATTTGCCCCGCTCATGCCGGCACCCGATACGCGTGCCCGGCTGCCATCGGAAGATGCGATGACGAGCGTATCGCCGTCCTCTGTAAAGGTCAGCGTGTTCGATCCCATGGTTTGCATTTCCACCGAACCGCCCGAGCTTTCCACCGCGCCGACTATGTCCGCGCGTGTCAGGAAACCCGGCACGATGTGCTCACGCAGGATTGCCACCCGGGCAGCCTGCGCCTCCTCGCCTTCCAGCGGGATGTCCTGCGCGGCGAAGGCTTCGTCAGTGGGGGCGAACACCGTGTAAGGGGCATTGCCGTCGAAAACGCTTTGCAAGCCCGTATCACCAAGGATTTCGGCTGTGGTCGAAAGGTCCGGGCTATCGTCGATCAGCGCGGCCAGCGTTTCACTTCCGATCTCGCCGCTCGCACTCGCATCATCGGCAGGTGCATCCCCGCCGCAGGCTGCCAGCGCCAAGAGGCTGCACGCCGCAAGGGCGGACAGGATGGTGTGTTTCTTCATGGTTCCCGTTCCTCTCAGATCAGCAGTTCGATGGCGGCCGCAACAAGTCGCGTTTCCGGATCGATCTCGTAAACGTAGCCATCGTTGTAACGGTACATGGCACCGGGCCGGTCGTAATACTGGTCACGGTAGCTGTAGGGCACGTTGTACACGTCATAACCGCGCGGCATCTGCTGGCCGACGGTGAAATCGCTGCCCGTGAGCAGCGCGGCAATGGATGTAATGGCGGAGGTTTGCGGATCCATCCGGTAGACCACATTATCGGCATAACGATAGCGATCCGGGCCGCTGAGACCGTAGTAGTCCTCGTAATAGCGGGGCACGCGGGAATAGCGGTAGTCGTCCGGCCAGATATTGCCGATGGACAAGGCTCCGCCCAGCAGCGGGATATATCCGGAGATACCACCCCCGCTGCCCAGCCTTAGCAGGTAGCCGTCGTCGTAGTAATAATCGCCGCGGCGGTCACCGAACAGTCCGCCAAGGCCCCACCAGTCGGGGGAATAGCGGCTGTAGCGATAGCGATCCTGTTGCCGCGCAAGGCCGGGCGGGCGGCAGCCGTTGTATTTCTTGGCAAGGCCAGGAGGGCAACCGTCGGCTACCTGCGTAGACACGCGGCGGAAGTCGCGGAAATCGCCGAAGTCGTAGTCCCGTCTGTCGTCGTAACGCACGCGTGTATCCACAGTGCCGCGATTGTTGCTGGCGTTGTTTGCGCGGTTGCCGTTGTTGCCATTGTTGCCGCGATTTCCGTTGCCATTGGCCACCGGCGGGCCACCCCGATTGTCGTTCCCGTTACCGCGAGCGACAGGAGGTCCGCCTCGATCGGCATTGCCGGCGTTACCGTTGCCGGCATTACCGTTGCCGTTGTTGCCGTTACCGCGCGCCTGGGGCTCAGAACCGCCACCGCGATTGCCGCGCGCTTCCATCTGCGCGTTGCCGCCGTTGCCACGATTGGCCCCGCGATTGCCGTTGCCGTTGCCATTTCCGGGGTTGGACGGGCCGGCCTGTTCGGGCGGTCCGCCCCGGTTTCCGTTTCCGTTTCCGTTACCATTCCCATTACCATTCCCCTGCGCCAGCGCGGGCGTGGCGGCAAGGGCTATGGCCGAGAGTGAAGCTATCCAAAGTTTCATCGCATATTCCTCTTCGACACGGGAAACGGCGAAGTTCGGCGGCTGGTTCCTCATTTTAGTTAACGCGTGCCGCGCCGGTACAACGCTTCTTCGGCGGCGCGGCGGCGGGCGAGGCCTTTCATCACGCGTCCCCCGGCGTAACGCCAGCGGGTAAATTCGCGCGCCGCGCCCTCGAAATCGCCTGCCTTGTGCTTGCGGGTGAGCGTGGCGGTGGCAATCGCACCGGTGTTGTAATGGAAGCTGACGAGGGCATCGAACTGCTGCCGGGTTACGGGCGCATCGCCCAGCGCGAGGGTGACTTCGCGGGCATAACAATCAAGATCCGCCTCCAGCCGCGCGTCGCAGGCGTCCTGCGTCCACACGGTGCCCGGGCCAATGCCGGGACCCGTCGCGCCCCAGCCGATGGTCCAGGGCGCACCACCGGTGCCGGGATCGGGATAGGCCTCCACCATTCCGTCGCGCCGCTTCCTGGCGCAGCCTTCAAAGCGCTTGATAAGGGCGATCCCGTCTGCGCCGATCGTCATGGGAGAGGGAGAACCTGGAACACCTGGAACACAGTCCTGGGGCAGGAAATCGGCGGCATCGTCGATGCGCGCTACCTCGCACTGGGTCAGCGGGCGATCAAGGATGCGGCGGATGGTGTCGAACAGCGGTTTGCGGGTCATGGTATTGATCTTTCCTGCAGTGAATCGGGCGGCGGCGCTAGGTCCGTTGCCGGACTGTAGGAAAGAGGGGGATGTAAAGAGCTCTTGACTGACAAGAGTTCTTTACAGTAAAGAGCTCTTTACAGGCAGTCAGGATGATTCGGTGAACAACCGCGTAAAGGAACACCGCGAAGGGCACGGCTGGAGCCAGGGCGAACTGGCCCGGCGGCTGGGCGTTTCGCGGCAGACCATCAACGCGGTCGAAACCGACAAGTACGATCCCAGCCTGCCGCTGGCATTGCGCATGGCGAAGCTTTTCGAAGTGGGCGTGCCTGATCTTTTTATCGACGACTGGACACCGGAGGCGGAGTAATGGACATGGCTATAAGCGACAAACCCAAGAGCAAGACCCGCAAGATGATCGTGTCGCTGTGCGTAGGCGGCGCGGCGGGCTTCCTTGCCGCGATGGGCTTCATGGAACTGGTGGAAAGCGGCACGCTGGGCGAGTTCACCGCCTCGCAGGAAATCGCCGGGCTGGTTGGCATAATCTACGTCCTCACCGCCTTTGCGGTGGGTGTGGGATTGGTAAACCCCTCGCTGGGCGCCCGTTTCCTGAACGTGGAGGATGCCGACGAACTGCGCGAGCAGCACCGTGCGCTGTCGTGGAGTGCGGGGGGTATGATTGCGCTGGGCCTTGCGCTGCTGCTGGCCGCAGTGGGTACTCCAGGTGGGCCGGTTTCCGCCGTGGTCGTACTGGTGGGCGTGATTGTCCTTGTGGGATTTGCCTGGTTCGCCGGATCGCGCCAGCGTCGCCATACGGACGAACTGATGAAAAGCGTTTCTGGCGAGGCCACGTCTGCGGCCTTTTACCTTGTCGTCCTGATCGGCGGCGGCTGGGCACTGCTGGCCCACGTCGACCGTGCGCCTGCGCCCGCTCCGCTGGACTGGCTGACGATGTTCGCCGGCTTCATGATGCTGTCGTGCTTCATCGTTGCGGGCAAGAGAGGGATGCTGAAGCAGCGGTAAGCCTTCTCTTACCCACACACAAAGAGGGCCGCCCGGTTTCCCGAGCGGCCCTTTTTTCGACAACTACTGATTCTCCGCTCCTTTTCGGTCGTTTGACGACCGCAAGCGCGAACGCGCGCCCGCAGCGAAGCGAGGAAGCGAGGGGCCGGACGGCCCCTCGCAATCATCAAGAAGAGTAATACATGTCGAATTCGACCGGGCTCGGCGTGGTTTCGAAGCGCAGCACGTCTTCCCACTTCAGATCCATATAGGCATCGATCTGGTCCTTGGTGAACACGTCGCCCTTCAGCAGGAACTCGTGATCGTCGCGGAGGGACAGCAGGGCTTCCCGCAAGCTGCCGCAGACGGTCGGCACGTCGGCGAGTTCGGCCGGCGGCAGATCGTAGAGGTTCTTGTCCATGGCTTCGCCCGGGTGGATCTTGTTCTCGATACCGTCGAGGCCAGCCATCATCAGCGCCGAGAAAGCGAGATAGGGGTTTGCCAGCGGATCGGGGAAGCGGAATTCCACACGCTTCGCCTTTTCGCCCGAGCCGTAAGGGATACGGCACGATGCGGAGCGGTTGCGTGCCGAGTAGGCCAGCAGCACGGGAGCCTCGAAGCCCGGAACCAGTCGCTTGTAGCTGTTGGTGGTCGGGTTGGTGAAGGCGTTCAGCGCCTTGGCGTGCTTGATGACACCGCCGATGTAGAACAGGCAGTTTTCCGAAAGACCGGCGTATTCGTTACCGGCGAAAGTCGGCTTGCCATCCTTCCAGATCGACATGTGGGTGTGCATGCCGCTACCGTTGTCATCCTTGATCGGCTTGGGCATGAAAGTTGCCGTCTTGCCGTAGGCGTGGGCCACCTGGTGCACCACGTACTTGTAGATCTGCACGCGGTCGGCGGTTTCCACCAGCGTGCCGAAGGTAATGCCAAGCTCGTGCTGGGCAGAAGCCACTTCGTGGTGATGCTTGTCCATAGGCAGGCCCATTTCCATCATCGTGGAAACCATTTCGGCACGGATATCCATGGCGGAATCGACCGGCGCGACGGGAAAGTAGCCACCCTTGGCGCGCGGGCGGTGGCCCATGTTGCCCATTTCCATTTCGACGCCCGAGTTGGTCGGCAGTTCGATATCGTCGATCTGGTAGCCGGAGCCGGCATAGCCGTCTTCGAAGCGCACATCGTCGAACATGAAGAACTCGGGTTCCGGACCGACGTAGATTGTGTCACCGATGCCGGTGCTCTTCAGGTAAGCTTCGGCGCGCTTGGCGGTGGAACGCGGGTCACGGCTGTAAAGCTCGCCGTTGCTCGGCTCCACGATGTCGCAGTTTATGACCATCATGGGCGTGGCGCTGAACGGATCGATATAGACCGAGTCCAGGTCCGGGCGCAGGATCATGTCGCTCTCGTTGATCGTCTTCCAGCCCTCGATAGAGGAGCCGTCGAACATCATGCCTTCTTCGAGCATGTCCTCATCAACGACGCTGGCGCACATCGAGAGGTGCTGCCACTTGCCCTTGGGATCGGTGAAACGGACATCGACCCACTCGATCTCCTCATCCTTGATCCGCTTGGTGATATCCTTAGCACTGGCCATGATAATCCTTCCTTGGAATTGAACGTAGTGTTGTTTGTTCTGACGGGGATCCGCCCGGCGCCTTACAGGGCGGCGTCGTCCTGTTCTCCGGTACGGATACGGATTGCCGTGCCGATATCGGAGACGAAAATCTTGCCGTCGCCGATGCGGCCGGTCTTGGCGGCGTTGGCGATGGCTTCGGTCACCTGCTCTGCCAGGGAATCCGGCACGATGATTTCAAGTTTCACCTTGGGCAGGAAATCGACCACGTATTCGGCACCGCGATAAAGCTCCGTATGGCCTTTCTGGCGACCGAAACCCTTGGCCTCGGTCACGGTGATACCCGACACACCCACTTCGTGCAGTGCGTCCTTCACCTCGTCCAGCTTGAAGGGTTTGATGATAGCTTCGATTTTCTTCACGTGGTTCCCTGTCTCTGCCCGGATCGATCCGGGGCTGTGTCACTTGAGCGAATCCCTTGCGAAACTGTTCAAGAATCATGCCAGACCCCGATGCCGAAGTGCTAGACAATCGCACGCCGGAGCGAAAGGGCGGATTCGCAACATTCAGGCGAAACGGACTGCAGGCGCGGTAATCAAATTGCGCAGATCCTGTGCGCGGAAATGACCTGTTTGCAGGCAGCGCTGCCTCAATTTTGGGCAGGCAGGTTCAAGCGTGAAGTCCGGCCAGCGGATCGCACCCCGCCATCAGGTTCAGCGATTGCACTGCAGCGCCGCTGGCACCCTTGCCAAGGTTATCGAGCACCGCGATCAGGCGGGCGGTGTGACCCTCCTTGTCGGAGAATACGTACAGGTCCAGCCTGTCGGAAGGTTCGGCGTTCTTGTAGAGCACCAATTCCGTCACCTCGCCATCGGGCTGGTGCACGCTGATGAGCGGGGCGTTCTCGTAATAGCGTGCCAGTTCCTCGCGCAGTTCCTTGGGCGGAGCGGCATTGCGCATCGCCTCGATCGCCAGGGGCACTTCCACCACCATGCCGCGAAAGCCGGGCACGACGGACGGGGCGAACACCGGCGCGTTCTTCAGACCCGCCTTGCTCTTCATTTCATCCAGATGCTTGTGATCCAGCGTCAGGCCGTAGGTGCGAAAGGCGATGTTGCTGCCTTCCCCCTCGAAATGCTGGATCAGGCCCTTGCCGCCGCCCGAATATCCGGACACGGCATTGACGCTGTAGGGCCAGTCGCGGGGCAGCAGCTTGGCGCGCACCAGGGGGGCGACCAGCGCCAGAAAGCCGGTGGGATAGCAGCCGGGATTGGCGACGCGGTCTGCCCCTGCCACGACATTGGCTCCCACCAGTTCGGGAAAGCCGTAGATCCAGCCCGGCGCCGTGCGGTGCGCGGTGGAGGCATCGATCACCCGCGTGCCGGAACCTTCCTCGATCATGGCCACCGCCGCCCGCGCGGCATCATCGGGCAGGCACAGGATAGCGAAATCCGCAAAGTTCAGCGCCGAGCGGCGACAGTCCTCGTCCTTCCGCTCCGCCTCGTTCAGGCGCACAATCTCGAATTCCTCACGGCCTTCCAGCCTGTCGGCGATCTCCAGGCCGGTCGTGCCCGCGGCGCCATCGATGAAAACGGTGTGTGCCATGCTTCAGCCTCCGGGAAACTCCAGCCGATCATGCCGGACAAAACCGACAGGTCCCTCCAGCGACAGGCAGCCCCAGGCCCACTCGCGCGACACGTCGAGCACTTCGAAGCTGTCGCCTTCGAGCAGCGTGCACAGTTCCTGCGACGTGTCGTCGGGATCGGCGTAGAGCGGAGCGCCACCGGGCAGCACGGCGCGCGGCTGCGGCACGGCATAATGGGGGACGAAGTGCTTGCCCGCCAGCCCGATGTGCGCCAGGTCGCCCCGCAGCGGAACCTGCCCCGGCTCGGGCCGCGCGATCGGTCCGGTCAGCGCAAACGGCCCCTGCGGCGCTGTTCCAGTCATGGTGTTGTCATCCTGGCTCAAGCGCCGCTCACCCACATTGTTATGACGGAAGGGAAAAACTGCCCCCGCTCAGACAGCCGCGCTTAGCCGCGCGGCACGCCTGCTGCAACCTTGTCGCCTAACCATATCGACCGCGCAGCGCATGGAAAGCGGCACGAAGGCCCAGCGCCGCGCCGCCTTTGGAACGACCCGGCTTGGCCGCGGGCCGCCAGGCGAAGGTATCGAAATGCGCCCAGTCGATGCCTTCTCCCACGAACTTGTCGAGGAACAGGCCTGCGACGCTGGCCCCGGCAAAGCCGTTGTTGTGGGTGTTGTTGGTATCGGCGATGTCGCTCTTCAGCCACTCGGCATAGGTTTCGGGCAGGGGCAGCCGCCACGGCTCGTCATCGTGGGCCGTGCCCGCGGCTATCAGCTGCTCCGCCGTCTGGTCGCGCCGGGCCATCAGCGCGGGCAGGTCCGGCCCCAGCGCCACGCGCGCAGCGCCCGTCAGCGTGGCGAAGTCGATGATGAGATCGGGCTCGCGCTCGCTGGCAAGGGTGAGGGCGTCGCCCAGGATAAGACGACCTTCTGCATCGGTATTGCCGATTTCCACCGTCAGCCCCTTACGGCTGGAAAGCACATCGCCGGGGCGGAAAGAATTGCCCGAGATGGCATTCTCTACTGCCGGCACGACGGTGTGCAGGCGCACTTTCAGCCCCATCTTCATGATGAGTTCGGACAGGGCAAGCGCATGGGCCGCGCCGCCCATGTCCTTCTTCATCAGCAGCATGCCGCTGGCACCCTTGATGTCGAGACCGCCCGAGTCGAAACACACGCCCTTGCCGACGATGGCGACCCTGGGGTGATCCTCGTTGCCCCATTCCAGCTCGATCAGGCGCGGGGCGTGCTTGCGCTCTGCCGCGCGGCCGACGGCGTGGACCATGGGGAAGCCGCTTTCCAGCGCATCCCCGCGCGTTACGGTGATCTTCGCGTCCTGATCCTTCGCGATCCGCTGCGCCTCCGCTTCCAGCGCGGCGGGGCCCATGTCCTCGGCAGGGGTGTTGACGAGATCGCGCACGAGGCTGGTCGCCTGCGCTTCTGCCGAGACCATGTCGATCTTCGCGACATCTTCTGTCAGCAGCACGCGCGGGCCCTCGGTATCCTTGTCGTCGAGGTAACGGGTAAAACGGTACTGCGCGGTCATCCAGCCGAACATGGCAGGGCCGGCCTTCACGTCGGCCAGGCGATAGGTGCCCTCGGGCAGTTTCTCAGCGAGTTTTGCCAGGCACCAGCTGGAAAGATCGTCGGGATCGGCCACCCCGCCGACGGCAAACCAGCCTTCGCCATCAGGCACGATTCCCACCTGGTAACCGCCGCCCGTGAACTTCTGCCCGGCCAGCGCAGCGCGCTGCGGGCCGCTCAAGTTCTTGGCAAAGCTTTCGAAGCTGTCCTTGTTGACAAGGTGGATCGCAATGGCGTCCTGCCCGCGATCCGGCTGGATCAGGTCTGTTGCAATAGTCATGGAATTCCGCTTGCCGTTTTCGTCGCCGTTTGGGAAGGCTTGGGATAAATGGTCTCTATGTTGATCCGACGATTCACCCTGCTTGCGGTTCCGGCCGCCCTTGTCGCGTGCACGCCCGCTGGCAAGGAAGCGGACCCGCAGCCCACCGCCACGCCGGAAACGCCGCAGCCCCCGGCAACGCCGGACAGCACGCCTGCCCCGCTGGGCGGCGCAAGGACGGTATCCGAGCGGACCGACACCTACCTGTTCGAATATTCCTATCCGCAGGCTGCCGGCGATACCGAAGGGCTGGCAGGCTGGCTCGATTCGCGGCTGGAGCAGGAGCGGCAGCGACTGGCCAGCCGCGCCGCGAGAGGGCGCGAGGAAGCGCGGGACAACGGTTTTCCGTTCAACACCTATTCCAGCGAAACCGCTTGGGAAGTGGTGGCCGACCTGCCCGGCTGGCTGAGCTTGTCTGCCGGCCAGTCCTTCTATTACGGCGGGGCGCATCCGAATTACGGTTTCGATACCATCGTATGGGACAAGGAGGCGGGCGAGACGATCGAGCCGATTGCCTTCTTCACCTCTCCCGCGGCGCTGGACGAGGTGCTCGGTCCCAGGCTGTGCGAGGCATTGAACGCCGAACGCGAAAAACGCCGCGGGCAGCCAGTGGAGGAAGGGTCCGACGACACCTTCGATGCTTGCGTCAAGCCCGACGAGGGCAATCTGCTGCTCGGTTCGTCGAACGGGCAAAGCTTCAACCGGATCGGTATCCAGATCGCGCCCTACCTTGCCGGGCCCTATGCCGAAGGAACCTACGAGTTCGATTTTCCCATGACGCCCGAACTCCTGGAAGTGGTGCGCGAGGAATATCGCGAGGCCTTCACCGCCCGTTGATTCGCGCCCTCGCATTTTGCGCCCGAAACGCCTAGATGGGGCGCATGACAGATTACCAGCACGTTTCAGGCGACACGACCATCTACCGCGACGGCACCATCAAGCTGCATGGGCCGGAAGGTTTCGAAGGAATGCGCAAGGCAGGCCGCCTTGCCGCCGAAATCCTCGACGAACTGACCACCCGCGTGGAGCCGGGGGTAACCACTGGCGAACTGGACAAGGTCGTTCGCGAAATGACGCTGGATGGCGGCGCGGTGCCTGCAACGCTGGGCTATCGCGGTTTCACCCATTCGTGCTGCACCTCCATCAACCACGTCGTGTGTCACGGCATTCCGGGCGACAAGCGCCTGAAAGACGGCGATATCGTCAATATCGATGTGACGCCGCTGCTGGATGGCTGGCACGGCGATACCAGCCGCATGTACTTCGTCGGTGAGCCTGCCATCAAGGCGAAGAAGCTGGTGGAAGTCACCTACGAATGCCTGATGATCGGCATTGCCGAGGTGCGCCCTGGTGCGCGACTGGGCGATATCGGCGCGGCGATCCAGGAACATGCCGAACGCCACCGCTACGGCGTGGTGCGCGAATTCTGCGGCCACGGGCTGGGCCGCCTGTTCCACGATGCGCCCGAAGTGGTGCACGCTGGCCGCCGGGGCACCGGGCCGGAACTGAAGGCCGGCATGTTCATGACCATCGAGCCGATGATCAACCTAGGCCGCGCGCACGTGAAGCTGCTCAATGACGGTTGGACGGCGGTGACCCGCGACAAGAGCCTGAGCGCGCAGTTCGAACATTCCATCGGCATTACCGAGGAAGGCTGCGAAATCTTCACCAAGTCGCCCAAGGGCCTGGACCAGCCTCCCTATTGATCCAGCGCAACGATCCGGTGGTCCTTTCTGCTACATTCGCTCGATAGTAGAGAGGACAAGGTCGTATGAATTCGTTGCTCGCACCAGCCGTTATGCTCACCGCACTGGCCGCGTGCCAGACCGTGGAGCCGCAGCCTGTCGCCATGGCAGACCCTGAAGACCACGCGCTGGCGCAGGCCGCGTGTGGCTCGTGCCATTCCGTTGAGCCATACGGCCTGTCACCCAATCCGCAGGCGCCCGAATGGCCAGCCATCGCCAATCGCCGAGGTGTGACGCGCGAAACGCTGACGATGTGGCTGGTCGATGCGCACAACTATCCCGGTGAGATGGATTTCTACCTCGAGGAGGATGAAGTGCAGCAGCTGGTGGACTACATGCTCACCCTGCGGCGTGAGGACTATCACCCACCTTACTAGGCCACATCGGCACAGGCCGCGGCGTCGAGCGTTCATGCCAGACGTAGCCGGAAACCTGCCCTGATGTTCGAATTCAATTCCTACCATATCCTCTTTGCAGCAGCGGGCGCGGCTATTATCGCCAGCTATTGGGTGCCGCGTTTCTTTTCCGGGCGGGAGCCCGCCGCCGCCCCCTTGCTGATCGCGCTGGGGCTGGTGGCCTTTTCGTGGGTGCCGGGAATGCCCGCAGCAGTCGATCCGCTGTCGAACCCGAAAATCTGGGAAGTCACCGCCGAACTCGCCGTGATCATTGGCCTGTTCGGTGTGGGATTGCGGATCGACACGCTGTTCGGTCATGGCCTGTGGAAGCCCACGCTGCGCTTGTTGCTGTTCGGTATGCCGGTAACGATCATTGCCCTGGCGCTGTTCGGCTGGCTGGCGGCGGGAATGACGCTGGCCGGCAGCCTGCTTCTGGGCGCGATCCTCTCTCCCACCGATCCGGTGCTGGCGGGTGACGTGCAGGTCGGGCCGCCGCTGGAGGGCGGCGAACATCCGGTGCGCTATGCGCTGACGACAGAGGCGGGCCTGAACGACGGACTTGCCTTTCCCTTCGTCCATCTCGGGATTGCCGTTGCCACGGCAGGCGCGGTCAGCGCGGGGCTGCTGGGCGAATGGCTGCTGCGCGATGTAGTCTGGCGTGTGGCCATGGGCGCTGCGGCAGGCGCTGCATCGGGCTGGCTGCTGGGCAAGATCATGTTCGACTGGCCGCGCTGCAATGCGCTTTCCAAGACGCAATCGGGCGTGATCGCCTTTGCCGGGGTCATCTTCGCCTACGGCATTACCGAACTGCTGGAAGGCTACGGCTTCATCGCCGCCTTCGTCGCCGGCCTGGCGCTGCGGCGCGAGGAATCGCAGGACCGGTTTCATGAGAAGCTGCACAGCTTCTCCGAAGCGCTGGAACATACGCTCACTGCCGTGCTGCTGGTGGCCCTGGGGGCGGCCATTCCCGGCCTGCTGCCCTATCTGGACTGGTCGCATGCCATAATCGGGCTGGCGCTGATCTTCCTTATCCGCCCGCTGGCGGGCTGGCTGTCGCTGGCCGGAGCAGGGCTGAACACGCGCGAGCGGGCGACCGTGTCGTTCTTTGGTATTCGCGGTATCGGCTCGATCTACTATCTCGCCTATGCCGGGGCTCATGTGGAACTGGTGGACGAGGGTGCGCTCTGGGCAACGGTGGCGTTCACTATCCTGGTATCAGCCACTGTTCACGGATTGAGCGCCGGGGTCGCGGTAAGCCGCGCCACCGGGGAAGAGGAAAAGCCTGCCTAGCCTTCGCGCGCGGCGCGGATTGCCGCTCCACCGGCAAACGGCGCCATGGCGACCAGCACCAGGCTGATCGCGGCAGTCAGCGCGATGCCGCCTTCACCCCCGTTCGATAGTGAACCTGCGCCGAAGATCAGCAGCGGCACCGCCAGCGGGATGACCAGCAAGCCGGAAAGCGCTGCCCCGCCGCTGCGCAGGCCCACCGTGACGGCGGCGATGATGATACCGATGGCAGCGAGGCCCGGCGTTCCGGCCAGCAGGCCAAGCTCCACCGTGCGCAGGGTCGCGCCGTCGATACCCAGCAGCGCGCTGGCGGGCAGGGCGGCCAGCATCAGGAACGGTCCGAAGCTGAGCCAGTGGGCGAGCAGACGCACGGCCACCACCACCTCTTCCGCAATGCCGCGCAGGGCCCACTGGTCGAAGAAGCCGTTTTCCAGGTCGGGGGCCAGCAGCCGGTCCAGCGGCAGAATCGCGGCGAGCAGCGCGGCCACCCAGATCACCCCGCCGCCGGTCGCGGCCAGCACGTTGGGGTTCGGCCCGACGGCGAACGGATAGAGCATGGCCACGGCCACGAAGAACAGCAGCGGCAGCAAGGTATTGCCCTTGCGCGCGCCGGGAAGGAATTGCGCCAGGTCGCGCAGCAGCAGGGTGCCGAACCCACTCATGCGTCGACACCCGGTGCATAATCCGGCAGGTGCAGGACAGCCATGCCCGCAACGGCAATCGGCTGGTGACTGGCGACCAGGGCAAGACCGCCGCTCGCGATGTGCTGCGCCACCAGCGCTTCCACCAATGCCACGGCGTCGCGGTCAAGACCGTTCAGAGGTTCGTCCAGCAGCCAGATGTCCGCGCCCTGGCCCAGCAGCCGGAACAGGGCGGCGCGCTTGCGCTGGCCGGTAGAAAGATAGCGAACCGGCACGTCCATCAGGTCGCGCAGGCCAAGCTGGCCCACGCGCTCTCCGGTCGCATCGTCGCGGTCCGGCCAGCGGTCTATGCGTCGCCAGAAGGCCAGCGCGCGGCCCAACGGCAGGTGTTCGTCCAGCGCCATGGTCTGATCCAGCAGGCCGATGGTGCCGCTACGCTCCACCTCGCCCGCATAGGGGCGCAGCAGGCGTGCCAGGATGCGGATCAGGCTGGACTTGCCTGTACCGTTCGATCCGGTCACATGCAGCGCCTGCCCGCCCGAAAGTTCCAGCGAAAGACCGCGAAAGAGCAGCCGTTCCCCCCGGCGGCAGGCAAGATCACGGGCAGCAAGGCGGGGCGCTTCCATTGTCTGGTGCGTTAGGGCAGGGACATATCAACACGCAAGCAAGGGAATGATCCATGGCTGTAGAGAAACTGGCGCGCAGCGACGCCGAAAGCGCCTTAAACGAGCTTGAGGGCTGGGAATTCGACCGCGATGGTGATGCCATGCGCAAGGTTTTCGAATTCTCCGATTTCAGCGAGGCATGGGGCTTCATGGCCCGCGTCGCCCTGATTGCGGAAAAGAGCGATCACCATCCCGAATGGTTCAACGTCTACAACAAGGTGGACATCACGCTGACCACGCACGACGCTGGCGGGCTTTCCAAGCGGGACGTGACAATGGCCAAGGCGATCGAGGCGCTCTAGTCCAGCGCCGCGCGCCCTTCGCTGCGTTCGTGCGCTTCGGCAAGGGTGCGTGCGCGGTCGCGCAGTTTGCCGGGGAACCACTTGGCCACCCGTGCCAGTTTGCGCGCGGTTTTGCCGACGAGGCGGTGGACCTTGTTGCCGTGCACGGCTTTCCAGGCTTCCTCGGCCACCACCTCGACTGGCGTGAATTCGAGCCCCGCCTTGACCACCGCATCGCGGATGGGCGTGTTGCGGCTGCGGTTCGGTGGTTGCTTCAGCAGGGGGGTGTCGATGAAGCTGGGCATCAGGGAGCGGACCTTGATCCCGGCAGGGGCCCATTCCGCATCCAGGCTCTCGGTCAAGCTCTTCACGCCCGCTTTCGTCGCGCCGTAGACGCTTTGGTTGGCCATGCCGTAGATTGCGGCAGCGCTGGCGGTGTTGAGCAGGCAGGCATCGGGCGCAGCGGCCTTGAGGTATTGGTACCCAGCCTTCGCGCCGTAGAAGACCGCCCGCAGGTTCACGTCCAGCAGCAGGTCCAGTTCCTCGTGCGAAACCTCACTCAGCGGACCGCCAGAAGGAAGCCCGGCGTTGTTGGCGATCACGTTGATGCCGCCGCCTGAATGCCTGGCGAAGTCCGACAGGGCCACGTCCCAACCAGCGCGATTGGTCACGTCGAAGGTGTAGGTGTAGCACTGCCCTTCGGGAAGGAGCGCCTTCGTTTCTTCAAGTCCCACCGTGTTGCGATCGGCAATGCCCACCAGCCAGCCCCTGGCCGCGAAATGCTGCGCGATGGCGCGGCCGATACCCGATCCGCCGCCGGTAATGAAAATGCTCTTCTGGCTGCTCATCCATCCTGTCCTTTTTTCGCGCCGCTTTTGGGCTGGGGGGCGTGCGCGTCAACCCATCGGCTTGAGGCCCCGCCGTGCCAGTTCATGCGAACGTGCGCGCACATAGCCCGGCATCCACCTGGCAGCGCGGGCGATGGTCCGTGCGGTCTTTCCGACCGGGTTGTGCAGTTTAGAACCTTTGACCGCGCGCCAGAAGGTCTCGGCGACGTCTTCCACCGGCGTGAACTCCAGCCCCGCATCGGCAACGCGGTCACGGATCGGGCGGTTGTCGCCTGCGTGGCTCGACTGGGCAAGCAAGGGCGTGTCGATGAAGCTGGGCATTACGTCGGTCACGCGGATGCCGTCTTTCGCCCACTCGATGTCCAGACTCTCGGTAATGCCCCGCACGCCGAACTTGCTGGCGCAATAGATCGTCATGCCCGCCTGTCCGTACAGCCCTGCCGCGCTGCAGGTGTTGACGAGGCACGACCCCGGACCTGCTTCCTTCAGGTAAGGATAGGCAGCACGGGCGCCGTAGATCACGCCGTTGAGATTGATCGCAAGGGTGCGATCGATTTCCTCGGTGGTAAGGTCGGCAAGATCTCCGCCCAGCGGCACGCCCGCGTTGTTGGCAAGCGCATCGATGCGGCCACCGCAGGCTGCGTGGAAGTCCTTCAGTGCGTTATCCCATTGCTCGGGCTCGCGCACGTCGAGCACATGTGCCGACCATGTCCCCTCGGGCAGCGATGCTCCCGTTTCGGCCATGCCTGTCTCGTTGATATCGCCAAGGCCGACGAACCATCCGCCGCGAGAGAAACGCTGCGCGATGGCGCGGCCGATGCCCGAACCACCGCCGGTGATGAAGATACTCCGGTAGTCTTCCATCTCGCGTCTCCGCCTTATCAAGGGCGAAGCGCTATCATTGCTGACAAGCGTGTCAACTACAGCCCGAACCTACAGGCCGACGTGCTCCCTGCCGTTGCGGATATCCGCGGTCGATGCGGCCAGCACCTCTCCCACGGGTTCGGCCCGGCCACCGATACACTCGGCCAGGAAGTTCTCCGCCACGGCGTTGAAGGCGATGTTGTTTTCCGGGCGGTGGAAGCCGTGGCCTTCGTCCGGGAACAGCACATAGGTGACGGGTACGCCGTCACGTTCCATGGCCTCGACGATCTGGTCGCTCTCGGCCTGTTTCACGCGCGGATCGTTCGCGCCCTGGCCGATCAGCAGCGGCTTGGTGATATCCTTCGCGCGGTACAGCGGGCTGATCGACCTGAGGAACTCCACCCCTTCCGGCGTGGTCGGATCGCCCATGCGCTCGTGGAACTGCTTCACCAGCGGCTCCCAGTAGGGCGGGATGGTTTCCAGCAGCGTTTCGAGGTTCGACGGACCGACGATATCGACACCGCAGGCAAACGTTTCCGGCGTAAAGGCGAGGCCGACCAGCGTGGCATATCCGCCGTAGGAGCCGCCCATGATGGCGACCTTGTCTTTCTCGGCAATGCCTTCCGACACGGCCCAGTCGACGGCATCGAGCAGGTCGTCGTGCATCTTGCCAGCCCACTGCTTGTCGCCGGCGCTGATGAAGCCCTTGCCGAACCCGGTGGAGCCTCGGAAGTTGACCGAAAGCACTGCGTAACCGCGATTGGCGAGCCACTGGTGCGTGCGGTTGTAGCCGAAGCCATCGCGCGCCCACGGGCCGCCATGCACCACCAGCACCATCGGCACGGGTGCATCGGGCACGCCGTCGCCATCCTCGTCACTTTGCGGGGGCAGGGTGAGATAGCTGGGCAGCACCAGTCCGTCGCGCGCCTTTATCTCGCGGGCATGCATCGGTTGGAGCGGAGCGCCCTCGAGCTCGGGATAGGTGGTGTAGAACTTCGTCAGCGTCATCGCGTCCCGGTCGAACAGGTAGCTGGCGATGGGGGCGGTGAGCGGGTCGTTCCACACCAGCCAGCGGCGGTCGTCGTCGGTGCGGGACTGGACGCCGAAATCGCCGCTCAGCTGCTCGCGCAGCCAGGCGAATGCCTTGCCGATATCGGGGTCGATCGCATGGTGTTCGGTGCGCAGGTACGTAGCGCTCCACGCCTGTACCACGCCGGTCTGCTTGTGCCGCATGGTGCTGCCGATGTCGGCCTTGTCATGCTCTGCAATCAGGGTGCGTTCGCCCGTATCGGTCTCCTCGGCATAAAGCGCGGCGGTGTCTCGTCCGCGGCTGTCGAGCCAGTAAAGCGTTTTGCCATCGGTGGTGTAGCCGGACATTCCGGTGGTGAGCGAGTCGTCAAGGCCGGTGGTTTCGCGCGGTTCGTCGGCCACCTTGCCAGCCACGATTTCGTGCATGTCGGTGCCGCCTGCCGCGTTCTGCCGTACGGCCCAACGCAGGGTCAGGCTGTCGTCCGCCTCGAACCCTGCCCATTCGTTGTTCTCGAACACCAGTTCAAGATCGCCGGTGTTGAGATCGAGCAGGTGGACATCGTGAAAGCGCGGGTCGCGATTGTTGAGGCCGACCAGGATCTTGTCCTTGATCGTGTCCGAACCGCCCAAGATCTGTATGCGGGTATCTTCGAACGGCGTCAGGCACTGCTCCTTCGCCTCGCCTTCCACCGGCACACTGTAGAGCAGGTAGTTCTCGTCACCTTCCTTGTCGCGCACGTAAAGCAGGCTGCCGCTGTCGGGCGCCCAGAAATACTGCGGGATCGGGCGGTCAGTCGCACTCGTCATGCGGCGGGGAGTATCGGGATCGTCGGCGGGAGCGAGAAAGACGTTCATCACGCCTTCCCATGGCGCCATCCAGCTGACCCACTTGCCATCCGGGCTGATTTTTCCCTGCGCACGGGTGGGATTGCCGAACAGGTGATCGCGCGGGATCAGCGGGGTGTCGGAAACGCGGGTGGCGGCGGTGCTGACGGTCATGGTGTCTCCCTTGGTGTGGCCTGGGAGGTAGGAACCGGCAGGCGTGTTGCCAAGCTAAAGCGCCGGATTGTCGTAACAGTGCCAGGTGAAGATCGCCGTCGCCCCGCGATGTGGCCGCCACGGTTCGGCCAGCGCGCGCGTGGCCTTTTCGTCGGGGCGTTCCTCCAGGCCCAGGATCTTGCCGATGCCCGCCATCACCGCGAGGTCCCCTGCCGGCCAGATGTCCTGGCGCCCCTCGGCAAACAGAAGGTAGATCTCGGCGGACCAGCGGCCGATGCCCTTGATCATGGTGAGTTCCGCAATCGCCTCTTCATCGTCGGCTGGCAGGTTTTCGAAATCGACCTCGCCCGCGCTAACAAGTTCGCAGAGGCTTCGGACATAGCCCTGCTTCTGCCGCGACAAGCCGCAGGCGCGCAGGGCGTCGAAATCGCGTTCGAGCAGGTCGGCGGGGGTGAAGTCCGCGCCCAGTTCGGCCTCCAGCTTGTTCCACATGCTCGATGCTGCGGCGACGGAGACCTGCTGGCCGACGATGGTGCGCAACATCGTCTTGTAACCGGTCCGGCGGATGCGCGGTTCGGGATAGCCTGCGATCTCCAGCGCGCGGGCGATCGCCGGTTCGCGGGCAGCAACGATATCGAGGCTGCGGTGTAATTGATCCGAGGTCAGGCCCATGTTCGTCCTTCTTGCCAAGTGCGGCCCGGTTGCCTAGCAGCCTGTCGCAAGGAAACACGAGGATTTTACGAATGCCCACGCTTATCGTCACCAACCGTTCCGGCGAAGAAACTGCTGTCGAAGTCGCATCCGGCCTGACCGTGATGGAAGCGATCCGCGACAACGGCTTCGACGAGTTGCTGGCGCTGTGTGGCGGCTGCTGTTCGTGCGCCACGTGCCATGTCCATGTCGATCCGGCCTTCAAGGACAAGCTGCCGGGCATGAGCGAGGACGAGGACGACCTGCTCGATTCCAGCGATCACCGCGACGACAACTCGCGCCTGTCGTGCCAGATTCCCTTCACCGACGCGCTGGACGGGCTGAAGGTTACCATCGCCGAAGAAGATTGAGTTGACGTCGGGCAAGGGCTTCTCGCGTTGCGCTAAGGGCAACTGCGTCCTAACTCCGTCGTCATGACGAACTTGCCTGTCCAAACGAAGACGCTCGACCTTATCGGCAACACGCCGCTTGTTCTGCTGGATGGCCCCAGCAAGGCAGCGGGTTGCGAAATCTGGGGCAAGTGCGAATTCGCCAATCCCGGCGCATCGGTGAAGGACCGCGCGGCGCTGTGGATCATCCGTGACGCGGAAAAGCGCGGCGAGCTGAAGCCCGGCGGCACCGTGGTGGAAGGTACCGCTGGCAACACCGGCATCGGTATCGCTCTGGTGGCCAATGCGCTTGGCTACAAGTCCGTGATCGTGATGCCGGACAACCAGTCCAAGGAAAAGATGGACACGTTGCGCGCGCTGGGGGCGCAGCTGGTCACCGTGCCACCCACCAAGTTCGCCGATCCCAACCACTTCGTCCACACCAGCCGCCGCATTGCCGAAGAGACCGAGAACGCGGTGTGGGCCAACCAGTTTGACAATGTCGCCAACCGCCGCGCCCATATCGAAGGGACCGCGCCCGAGATCTGGGAGCAACTGGAAGGCCGGGTGCACGGCTTTACCTGCGCCGTCGGTACCGGTGGCACGCTGGCGGGCGTGGGCTTGGGGCTGAAGGAGCGGGACGAAAACATCCGCATCGCCCTTACCGATCCGCACGGTGCAGCGCTGTACAACTATTATGAGAACGGCGAACTGCAGGCCGAGGGAAGCTCGGTGGCAGAGGGAATCGGGCAGGGCCGCATTACCGCCAATCTCGAAGGCGCGCCGGTGGATACGCAGTTCCGCATTTCCGACGCGGAAGGCCTCGAATGGGTCGCCCGCCTGCTGCGTGAGGAAGGTCTGTGCCTGGGTCTTTCCAGCGGCATCAACGTGGCCGGTGCGATCGCACTGGGCAGACAGTTGCTGGCAGATGGCGTGGAGAACCCGCGCGTGGCGACGATCCTGTGCGACACAGGCTTCCGCTACCTCTCCACTTTGTACAATGCCGAATGGCTGCGCGCCAAGGACCTGCCGGTTTTCGACTGGCTAGGTTCAGCTTCGGAGGGTTAGGGAAGGCTCGCATGGCAATCGATCCAAGAGAATTGCTGCGTCCGCGCAGCCCGGTCGATGAACCCGCGCCGCTGGCGGGCACGCGGGCCGAACGTGTCCAGCGCCTGCAGATCGGCCTGATCGGCATCGGCGCGATGGTGCTGCTGCTCGGCCTTGCCGACGTTGTCAGCGAGCGTGCTCAACAGACCCAGGCGGATGCCGTGCCCGAAGCTGCCCCTACCGTGGAGCCGAGCGAGACGACCGGACCGCGCGATCCGCTGGCAGATGCGGGCGTCGTGCCTGAACTTCCGGCCAGTCCCACGCCCACCGCTTCGTCCGGCGAAGCGCAACCGACCGGCGATGTGCCGCCACTGCCCGTCACCCAGAATGCTCCGCTGGAGTAGTCTCCTCACGGCCCTGGCGCTCGGTCTTGCTGCGGTGCCGTCGGTGCAGGCGCAGGAAGACGCGCCGCCACGGCTGGCGTTGATGGGCACCGTGCCGATCTATTGGGGCGAGGCCGCCGGCCTTGATGAAATGCTGGGCGGCGATGCCCCGTCGCACTGGGCGCGCGCTGTGCTGGAAGAACGCTTCGCCCTCGCGCCGCTCGATTACCTTTCGGACGATACGCTGGCACCATACCGGTACCTGCTGATGGCGCAGCCGCGCGGGCTTTCGGCAGAAGAGAACGTCGCGCTGGATCGCTGGGTGCAAGAAGGTGGCAGGCTGGTGCTGTTCGCAGACCCGATGATGACGGGCGAATCGCGTTTCCACCTGGGCGATCGGCGCCGACCGCAGGATGTGGCGCTGTTATCTCCCATCCTTGCCCACTGGGGCCTGGAAATGCATTTCGACACCGACCAGCCAGGCGGCCCGCAGGTGTCCGAACATCTTGGCGGCCCTATTCCCGTAAATCTGCGCGGCCATTTGAGCGAGGCGGGAGAGGCACGCTTTTGCACCATTCCCGGCGATGGCCTGCTCGCGGATTGCGCGATCGGACAGGGCCGGGCGCTGGTGATAGCCGATGCTGCCATTGTCGATATCGTCGGACCTCACGCGCATGCCGAAGATGCCCTGAGGCGGATTGCCGATCACGTTTTTGTGAAAATCGGGGATGACGCGGGAATTGACGCGCAGCAGGCCAGGGAGGTGCCCGAAAGTCCCGCAAATTGGCCAGAAATGGCGACTCCCGACAATCACGCTGACCATGCGAAGGGAGGGAATCCGGGGCAGTAGAAACAGGGAGTTAGAGCGTTCTCCCACAATTTCCCGCAATTTCCCCTTCCATCCCGCGCCCTAGCGCGTTATTCCCCGAATCCATCGGACACATAGCCCGTGCTGCATCCCCCTCGTGGGATGACCGGGTCGCGCTATCGCGCGGCCTGAGGCGGGGAAGAAGTGTCCGGTGCAGGGAATTCTTATTGAGGGACGGGCCAAGTGGCGCAGCGGCCGGCAGGATACAGGGGACAGGGCTTTTCGCTTCGCGGCGAAAAGGATCGTTTCGTGCTGCCTCCCTTGTTTCGCAAGGTTTTTGCCGAACTGGGCGATGAAGGCGTGCTGTGCGTCGCCAAGCATCACAAGTATCCCTGCCTGACCGCATTCGGCCCCAGCCGCACCGAGAATTTCGAGGATATCCTCGACAAGGAAGAGGAAAACGCGGTGCGCCGCGACCTCGATTTCGACCGCGACCTGCGCTCCACACAGATGTGGACCTTTACAGAGGTGCCTTTCGACAAGAGCGGCCGCTTCATCCTGCCGCCGCGCTTCTGCAAGGTCGGCGGGATCGGCGACAACATCTGTTTCCTGGGCGGTGGCCAGTTCCTGACGATGTGGGACCTCGACCGGCTGGGCGAGATGGGCGGCGGCTGGGAAGACCAGTACGAGCTGTGCCTTGCCGAGGCCGAGGATGCCCGCGCCAAGGCGGAGGGGCGCAGGAAATGACCGCGCCCGCTCCGCACGTCCCCGTCCTGCTGGACGAAGTGATCGAGGCTCTCGCCCCCAAGCCCGGCGATGTGATCATCGACGCGACATTCGGTGCCGGCGGCTATACCCGCGCGATCCTGCAGCGCGGGGCGACCGTGCACGCCTTCGACCGCGATCCCGACGCGATCGAGGCCGGCAGCAAGTGGGACGAAACCCGCGAGGATCCGCCCCGCCTGGTGCTGCACCAGCGCCGCTTTTCCGAGATGGTGGCAGCGATGGCCGAAGTCGGCATCGACCGTGTCGATGGCATCGCCATGGATATCGGCGTTTCCTCGATGCAGCTGGACCAGCCGGAGCGCGGTTTTGCCTTTTCCAGCAACGGCCCGCTGGACATGACCATGAGCCAGAGCCGCCCCAATGCCGCCGACTTTGTGAACGAGGCGGAGGAGGCGGACATTGCCGACGTGATCTACCGGTATGGCGAGGAGCGCCAGTCGCGTCGTGTTGCCCGTGCCATCGTCGCCGCGCGTCCGCTCGCCACTACCGGCGAACTCGCCGCTGTCGTGCGCAAGGCGCTGGGCCACCGTCCCGGCGACAAGAAGGATCCTGCCACCCGCACCTTCCAGGCCATCCGCATCCACGTGAACAGGGAACTGGACGAACTGGAACAGGGTCTTGCCGCAGCCGAACAACTGCTCGGCGAGGGCGGACGACTGGCCGTCGTCAGCTTCCATTCGCTGGAAGACCGGATGGTGAAGAAATTTCTGCGTGATGCCGCAAATGCGAACCCCCGCGGTTCACGCTACCTGCCCGAAGCGCAAGATCATACCCCCGCGCGCTTCGGGCATTTGTCCAAGGCGATCCGCCCTTCGCAGGCAGAGATCGACCGCAACCCCAGGGCGCGCTCGTCCACGCTGCGCGCCGCAATTCGTACCGAAGCACCTGCCCGAAAGGACGTCGCATGACTCCCCAACGCCGCATCCGCCGCATCGGCTGGCTCGCCGCGCTCGGCACCTGCATCGTGCTTTACGCGTTGCTGCACGTGAAGGTGAATGCCGTTCACGCCGAAGTGGTGCAGGCCGAACGCCAGATCGTTCGCCTTGAAAACCAGAACATGCTGCTGGAAACCGAATTCCTGACCCGGTCCAGCCAGGTCCAGCTGGCCGCCTGGAACCGGATCGATTTCGGTTTCGAGGCGCCGCGCGCGGAGCAGTTCATCGATGGCCCCATGCAGCTCGCCAGCTTCGGCAGCCCGCGCACCGCCGATGCCCCCGCACCGATCCGGCTTGCAGGCATGACCTCGGGCGAGGATATCGCGGAATTTCCCAAGCTGGTCTCGCCGCTGACCGGTAAGCCGGTGGACGAGCGCGTGCTGGCAGGCGACGAACCCTCCGGCGGACACCTGGCTGTGGCCATTGCCCCCGGCCCGCTGCGTGTGCCCATCGCCGGGGCGGCAGACGTCGCCCGGGGTGCCAGCTTCGCCATCGCGGGGAACGCCGCTCCGTGACCGCGTACGCAGCCCCGCACACGATCATTACTGGCCAGGCGGGGCGCGTCGATCATCGTCGCCGCGCCCTGCTGGTTGCGCGTTTGCGTCTGCTGCTGATCGCGCTGGCCTTCGTGCTCGTGGCGGCGGCTGCACTGGTGCGGATCACGTGGATCGGCACGGTAGAGCCTGGTCCCACGCAGCGTTCGATGGCCGATGCCCTGCTGCCCCCGCGTGGAGAGATCACGGACCGCAATGGCGTGCCGCTTGCCCGCGCATTTCCCGCCTATGCGCTGTGGTTCAACCCAGCCGCGATGAACGAAGGCGGCGATGGTGGTCCGCCGCTGGTGAAATCGCCCGAAGAAGTGGCCCGCGAACTCAAGGCCATCTTCCCGGATCTCGATCAGCACGAACTGACCCAGCAACTGCGTTCGGGCCGCGCCGGATACCTGCGCCGCCGCGTGCTGCCGGAAGATGCCAACCGCGTGATCGCCATTGGGGAGCTGGCGCTGGAATTGCCGCGAGAAACCGATCGCCACTATCCGCAAGGTTCGCTGGCCGCGCACGTGCTGGGCTATGTCGCGGCAGATGGTCATGGCCGCGTTGGCATGGAATCGGTGCTGGACGAGCAGCTGATGGACCCCGCACGCCGCGCGGAGCCGGTGGCTCTTTCCATCGATACCCGCGTGCAGGGCGCACTGGAAGACGAACTGCGCAGCGGCATGCTGGCGGTGGACGCCGTGGGCGCGGCAGGCATCGTGCTGGACGTTGACAGCGGCGAAGTGCTGGCGCTGGCCAGCCTGCCCGAATTCGATCCCAATGACGTTAAATCGTCAGATGTAAAGGTGACGCAGGAACAATACGACCGGGGCATAACTGCGCCCGCGTTCAACCGCGTGACCAACCAGGTCTACGAACTGGGCAGCACGTTCAAGCCGCTGACCGTGGCCGCCGCCATCGATAGTGGCTCCATCACCGATCTCTCGCGCCGTTACGGTGCGACCCCTTACCAGGTGCAGCGCCGGACCATCCGCGATTCGCACCCGCTCGGCGCGACGCTGAACACGCCCGAGATGCTGATCCACTCCTCCAACATCGTGACCGGCCATATCGTCGACGAGATGGGCGCGGCTACGCTGCGCAAGTACATGGTGGACCTCGGCATGAACGAGCGGCCCTATATCGAGCTGCCCGCCCGTGGTTTTCCGATCTGGCAATCGGGGGAGTGGGCGCCGATCCGCGGCATCACCGTGGGTTATGGCCACGGCATCGCGGTGACGCCGCTGCACCTCGCCTCTGCCTATGCAGCGATGGTGAACGGCGGCATCTGGCGCCCCGCCACGCTCCACCGCATTGCGCCAGGGCAGGCCCCGCGCGGGCGCCGCGTATTCAAGGCCAGCACCAGCGCGCGCATGAACCAGTTGCTGCGCATGATCGCAGTCTATGGCACGGGCCGGAACGCCAATGCGCCGGGTTTCCGCGTGGGCGGGAAGACCGGCAGCGCGGAAAAGCCGGGCGCGGGCGGCTATCGCACGACCTCGCTCGTTTCCACCTTTGCCGCAGCTTTCCCGATGGATAGCCCGCGTTATGTGGTCATCGTGATGCTGGACGAGCCGAAGGGCACTGTCGCCAGCTCCTACCAGCGCACGGCCGCCTGGAACGCTGCGCCCATCGTGGGCCGCCTCGTCCCGCGGATCGGCCCGCAACTGGGCGTACTGCCCGATGCCGACCGCGATATCGACCTGACCGACCTTCGCCCGCTTGTAGGGGACGTGGACTGATGCGCCTTTCCGAAATTGCCAGCCAGCTTGGCATCGATGCCGGAGGGGCAGGTGAAACCACTGTCACCGGCTTCGCCATAGACCATCGCAAGGTTGCGCCCGGCAATGTCTTCGGCGCGTTCCAGGGCTCTGCGGTGAACGGGGAGGATTACATTGTCGCCGCAATCGCCGGCGGTGCGGTCGCCGTGGTGGCCCGGCCCGAAGCGACAGTGGAGGGCGCGCTGCACCTGGCGGACGAAAATCCGCGCCGCGCCTTCGCCCGCGCCGCCGCGCTCTATTTCCGGCCAACGCCTTCCACCGTGGTCGCGGTAACCGGAACCAACGGCAAGACGTCCTGCGTGGAAATGACGCGCCAGATCTGGCGCATGTGCGGGGAGCGCGCCGCCAGTATCGGCACATTGGGCGTGACCACCCCAGACGAAAGCGTGTCGACAGGGCTGACCACACCCGACATCGTCACGTTTCTCTCCAACATGACCGGGCTTGCCCGCGAAGGCGTGACGCACGTGGCCTACGAGGCATCGAGCCACGGTCTTTCGCAATACCGCAACGAGGGGCTGCCGGTTCACGCCGGGGCGTTCACCAATCTCAGCCGCGATCACCTTGATTACCACAAGGACATGGAGGACTATTTCGCGGCCAAGATGCGCCTGTTTTCCGAAGTCGTCGATGACGGAGGTACGGCAGTCGTCTGGGCCGATGACGAATGGTCGCAGCGCGTTATCGACCTCGCGAAAGAGCGCGGCCTGCGTACCTTTACGGTTGGTGAAAAAGGTAAAGATATTAACCTAATCGCCCGCACGCCCAGCCCGCTGGGTCAGGAACTGAAATTCGTCCACGCCGGCCGTGCCCATGCCATCCGCCTGCCGCTGATCGGTGCCTACCAGGTCGCCAATGCGCTGGTTTCTGCCGGGCTGGTTCTCGCCACGGGAACCGCGCCGGCGCAGGTGTTCGACGCGGTCTCTCGCCTCCAGCCTGTTCGTGGCCGACTTGAGCGGGCAGTGATTTCTGCGCGCGGCGCGCCGGTTTATGTGGATTACGCCCACACGCCGGATGCCCTTGCCGCCGCGATTGCTGCATTGCGCCCACACGTGAACGGTCGCCTCATCACAGTGTTCGGCGCGGGCGGGGACCGCGACACCGGCAAGCGCGCGCCGATGGGTGAGGCCGCTGCGGCGGGCAGCGAGCTGGTGATCGTCACCGACGATAATCCGCGCGGCGAAGATGCCGCGAGCATCCGCGAACAGGTGATGCAGGGCGCAGGCAATGCAGCACGAAACATCGGCGGGCGGCGCGATGCCATCGCCGCTGCCATCGAAGAGGCCGGCAAGGACGATATCGTGCTGGTCGCGGGCAAGGGACACGAACAGGGACAGATCGTGGGATCGGGAGAAAACATGCGGGTATTGCCCTTCGACGACGTGACGGTCGCACGCGAGTGCGCGGCGCAGATGGCCAAGGGCAGCGCACGATGAGCGCCGCGCTCGCTCCGCTGCGATGGCCGCGTCCCCAGTCCGACACGGCGCGCCTTGCGCTGTGGACTTCTGCCGAGATCGCTGCCGCTACTGGCGGGACCGCTTATGGTGAATTTCAGGTTAGCGGCGTCGAGATGGACAGCCGCGACGTGCGCGGCGGAGACCTGTTCGTCGCGCTGAAGGGGGAGGCCATGGACGGCCATCGCTTCCTCGATGCAGCTTTCGCAAACGGCGCCGCAGCCGCGCTGGTCGACCGCGAAGTGGACTATCCGCACGTGCGCGTCGCAGACACGGGGAAGGCCCTGGAAGCCTTGGCCGGGGCTGCGCGTGACAGGGCCGCCGCAAAGATCGTCGGCGTTACCGGCTCTGTCGGCAAGACCGGCGTGAAGGAAGCGATCTTTACCGCGCTGGAACGCACCAGCCGCGGTGCTGCCCATCGCTCCGTGCGCAGCTACAACAACCACGTCGGCGTACCGCTCAGCCTGTCGCGCATGCCGCCGCGCACGCGTTATGGCGTGTTCGAGATGGGTATGAACCACGCAGGCGAGATTTCCGGACTGACCGCGCAGGTTCGCCCGCACGTGGCCGTCATCACCACGATCGCACCCGCACATATAGAGAACCTGGGTTCGATGGAGGGGATCGCCGCCGCCAAGTCGGAAATCTTCGAAGGGCTGCAAAAGGGCGGCACGGCGGTAATCCCCGCCGATGTCGAACAGTTCGAACAGCTTCGTGCCGCGGCAAAGGCCAAGGGCGTGAAGATCATCGCTTTCGGACGCAGCGCCCACGCCGACCTGCGCCTGCTCGATGCCGTTCCCGATGGTTCTGGCGGTTCGCTGGTCACGGCGGCGATGAACGACATGCGCCTGTGTTTCACCGTGGCGGAACCGGGCGAACACTGGATCGACAACGCGCTGTGCGTGATGGCAGCGGTGTACGCGGCAGGCGGAGACCTGGGCTCGGCTGGCCTTGCGCTGGCCGAGATGGGCGGCCTGAAAGGTCGCGGCGCAAGGGTGCGCGCAAAGGTTCCGGGCGGCCATGCCCTGCTGATCGACGAGAGCTACAACGCCAATCCCGCATCCATGCGCGCCACGCTGGCACAGCTTGGCCAGACACCCGCAACCCGCCGGGTGGTGGTGCTGGGGAGCATGAAAGAACTGGGTGATTTCGCACCTGCTTTCCACGCGCAACTGCTCGAACCTATCGTGGAAGCCGGTGTAGATCACGCGGTGCTGGTGGGGGACGAGATGCTGTCCCTCGCGCGGGAAATGGGGAAAGACGCTGCCAATACGCTTGGCAAGGGCGTAACCTTTGCCCATTGCGATAACGCGGGCGAGGCTATCGCTGCCTTGCAGGAATTCGGATTGGCTGGCGGGGACGCCGTGCTGGTGAAGGGCTCCAACTCGGTAGGGCTGGCCCGCGTCGTGGACCATTTCACAGCCAGGGAAGGCTGACGCGCGTACCCATGCTCTATTTTCTTGCAGAGATGCTGGACTTCGAGGGGATCTTCAACCTCGTCCGCTATCAGACCTTCCGGGCTGGCGCGGCCATGATGACGGCACTCTTTATCGGACTGCTTATCGGTCCGAAGTTCATCAACATGCTGCGCGTACGCCAGGGCAAGGGTCAGCCGATCCGCGCCGATGGGCCGGAATCGCACCAGAAGAAAGTCGGCACGCCCACAATGGGCGGGCTGATGATCCTTACTGCGCTGGCGATCTCGATGCTGCTGTGGATGGACCTTTCGAACCCGTTCCTGTGGGCCTGCCTGGCGGTAACGCTGGGTTTTGGTGCGATCGGCTTCCTCGATGATTACGACAAGGTGTCCAAGCGCAGTCACAAGGGCGTGCCCGGCAAGGTTCGCCTGCTGGCCGAATTCATCGTTGCAGGCATCGCCACTTGGATCATCGTGCAGGAAGTCGGTTCCACCGCGCTCTACCTGCCGTTCGTTTCCGATACCGGGCTCGAGCTTGGCTGGTTCTTCTACCCCTTCGCCGCCACGGTGATCGTGGGCGCGGGCAACGCGGTGAACCTGACGGACGGTCTGGATGGGCTTGCCACCATGCCGGTAGTGATCGCGGCAGGCGCTTTCGCGCTGATCTGTTATCTGGTGGGCCGCGCCGACTTCTCCGGCTATCTCGGCATCCCGCACGTGCTGTCCGCAGGCGAACTGGCGATCATGTGTACCGCCATCATGGGGGCGGGCCTGGCTTTCCTGTGGTACAATGCGCCGCCCGCCGCGGTGTTCATGGGCGATACCGGCTCGCTGGCCCTGGGCGGCGCGCTGGGCGCCATTGCCGTTGCCAGCCACCACGAGATCGTGCTCGCCATCATCGGCGGGCTGTTCGTGTTGGAAGCGGTGTCCGTGATCGTGCAGGTCTTCTGGTTCAAGCGCACCGGCCGGCGGGTATTCCGCATGGCTCCCATCCACCATCATTTCGAACAGCTCGGCTGGAGCGAGAGCAAGGTGGTGATCCGCTTCTGGATCATCGCTCTGGTGCTTGCCACCATCGGGCTCGCCACGTTGAAGCTCAGGTGATCACGGCCAAGGTCTTTTCCGGCAAGAGTTACTGCGTGCTCGGGCTCGCGAGGTCCGGGATGGCCACGGTCGAAACGCTGCTGGCCAGCGGAGCGCGCGTGACCGCCTGGGACCGGCGCGAGGAACCGCGCGAGGCGCTGGCCGGTCGCTGCGACATCGGCGATCCGCTCGAGATCGACCTCACGGGGTTCGACGGGATCGTGGTCTCGCCCGGTGTGCCGCTTAACACGCACCCGATTGCAGAGCGCGCACGCGCGGCGGGCGTGCCAATCATCGGCGACATCGAACTGTTCGCGCTCGCCCGGGCCGAACTTCCCGCCCACCGCGTGGTGGGAATAACCGGGACGAACGGCAAGTCGACCACCACCGCCCTTGTGCATCATCTGCTGCGAGAGGCTGACGTACCTGCCCTCCTGGGCGGCAATATCGGCCTGCCCGTGCTGGGTCGCGATCCTGTGGCAGAGGGCGGCGTCTACGTATTCGAGCTTTCGAGCTACCAGATCGACCTGACGCGCTCGCTGGCGTGCGAAGTGGCGGCGCTCATCAACATCACGCCCGATCATCTCGACCGGTATGATGACTTTGCCGCCTATGCCTTTGCCAAGGGGCGGCTGTTCACGATGCAGGGCGCGGGGCAATTCGCCGTGTTCGGATGCGCCGATGCGCCCACCAGCGCCATCCAGCAGGCCGAGGCTGCCCGCCGTCCCGATGGGCGTGCCATGTGCGTGGATGCCTGGGCGTGGGAGCCGTTTCAGAAAGACTGGCCCAGCCTGCAAGGTCCCCACAACCTCCAGAACGCCGCGATCGCCGCCGCCCTGACCCAGCAACTTGGTCTGTCGCGTGACCAGGTGCTGGCCGGCCTCGCCAGTTTTGCCGGATTGCCGCACCGGATGGAGCGCATGGGCAGTGCGGGCGGCGTGTTGTTCATCAACGATTCCAAGGCGACCAATCCCGCCTCCACCGCGCCAGCGCTGGCTGCCTATCCGCGCGAAGCCGGGCGGCCGCGCGTCCACTGGATCTGCGGCGGGCTGGCCAAGGAAGACAACCTCAACGACTGCGCACCGCATTTCGGCAATGTCGCCTGCGCCTATACGATCGGCGAGGCCGGCCCGATGTTTGCCGACCTGCTGGCGCCGCACATGCCGGTGGAGCGGTGCGAACTGCTGGCGGAGGCGGTGTCGCGCAGCATTGCCGCGGCGACGCAGGGCGACGTGATCCTGTTCAGCCCAGCCTGCGCCAGTTTCGACCAGTTCCGAGATTACGAAGCGCGCGGCGACAGTTTCCGCGAACTGGCTGCCAGTATCGGCTGCGATGCGACGCCCGTTGAATGCGGCTTCGATTCAAGGTCTGCGGCATGAGCGCGCAGCCCATCTATATTCCGCGCGGCGGCAACCGCAGCGAAAAGCTCAGCCCCCGCATGCCGAGGGACCGCAAGCGCGAATTGCGCATCTGGTGGCGCGAGATCGACCGCTGGCTGCTGGGCTTCGTGCTGCTGCTGATGGCCGTGGGCACGCTGGCCGTGGCGGCGGCATCGCCGGCCAGCGCGCATCGCCTGTCCACCGCCGAGGAAACCCTTCCCGATCTCTACTTCTTCTGGGCCCACGTGCGCTGGCAGATACTGGGGCTGATGGTGCTGGTAGGAACGTCGCTGGTGCCGCGCGAAATGCTGAGGCAGGGCACGATCCTGATGGCAGGGGCCATGCTGCTGCTGCTGTTCCTGGTGCCTTTCGTGGGGTACGAAGTGAACGGCGCAAAGCGCTGGATTCGCTTTGGTATCGGTGTGCAGCCCAGCGAGTTCCTGAAACCCGCCTTCGCCATCACCTTCGCCTGGATACTGTCTTGGCAGCTGCGCGATCCCAAGCTGCCCGTTATCGGCATATCGGGCGCGCTGGTCGGCCTGATAGTGGCGCTGCTGATGATGCAGCCGAACCTTGGCGCAGCCATCCTTTTTGCGGGCGCATGGCTGGTCATGGTCATGGTGGCGGGCCTGCCCCTGCAGCGTATCGGCATGCTGGCGGGCGGAGGCATTGCGTCCCTGCTGCTGGCCTATCTCACCTACGACAACGCCCGCAACCGCATCGATTCCTTCTTTGGCGGGCCCGCTGCCTACGACCACGTGGACCTTGCCAACCGCACGCTGACCGGTGGCGGATGGACCGGCAGCGGCTTCTGGCTGGGCGAGAACAAGATGCGCCTGCCCGAAGCGCACACCGACTATATCTTCTCCGTTATCGGAGAGGAGCTGGGCCTGATCGTGTGCGCCATCATCGTGGTCCTCTACCTCGCCATCATCCTGCGGGTGCTGATCCGGCTGGTGGACGAAGATCGGCTGTTCATCATCCTGGCTGCCAGCGGGCTGATCGCGCTCTTCGGCGGGCAGGCGTTCATCAATATTCTCGTCAACCTGCAGCTTTTCCCCAGCAAGGGCATGACCCTGCCCTTGGTGAGCTACGGCGGATCGTCGACAATAGCCCAGTGTTTCACGATTGGACTGCTGCTGGCGGTAACGCGGCGCAACCCGTTCCTGGTGCGGGAACCTTTCGACATGCGTGACGCATTGGAGAAGGAGGACGACAGATGACCAGCTCTTCGCGCCATTTCGTTCTGGCGGCAGGCGGCACCGGCGGCCACCTGACGCCTGCGTTCGCGCTTGCACATGAACTGGAGCGGCGCGGCCATCATGTTGCGCTGATCACGGACGAGCGCGGCAAGGCCATTCCCGGCAAGCCCGATTTCCTGACTGCGCACGTTCTGCCCGCTGGTCGTTTCGGCAAGAACCCGCTGCGCTGGCCCGCCGCGATCAAGGCGGTGATGGACGGCCGCGCCATGTCGCAGCGGCTATACGAAACGTTCCAGCCCACCGCGGTGGTGGGCTTTGGCGGTTACCCCGCGCTGCCGGCCTTGCTTGGCGCGCAGGGCGCCGACATTCCCACCGTGATCCACGAACAGAACGCCGTACTGGGCCGGGTCAACCGCCTGATGGCCGGGCGGGTGGATGCTATCGCGCTGGCCTATCCCGACGTGGATCGGCTGAAGCCGAAGTACGAGAAGAAGTCGCACCTCGTCGGCAATCCTGTGCGTCCCGCCGTGCTGGCCCTGCGTGACGAGGAGTTTCCCCCGTTCACCGAAGATGGCATTTTCCGCGTTCTGGTGACCGGCGGCAGTCAGGGCGCACGGGTGCTGTCCGAAGTGGTCCCCGATGGCCTGTCCATGCTGCCGCCTGCCCTGCGCAACCGCTTGCAGGTCACCCAGCAGTGCCGCCCCGAAGACCTCGACGCTGTCCGCGCGCGGTATGCGAAGCACGACATTCCGGCGGCCCTCGGCACCTATTTCGAGGACATGTCCGCGCGCCTTGCCGACGCGCATCTGTTCATCGGGCGCGCTGGTGCTTCCACGATTGCCGAGCTGACCGCGGTCGGTCGCCCGGCCATCCTGGTGCCGTTGCCTATCGCGACGGACGATCACCAGGCGGCAAACACCCGCGAGGTGGTGAAAGCGGGCGGCGCGCGGTCCATCCGCCAGGCGGGATTTACGGCCAAGGAACTGGCCAAGCAGATCAACGCCATGGCCCATCGTCCCGAAACGCTGGCGAACGCAGCGCACGCCGCGTGGAATTGCGGCAGGCCCGATGCCGCCAGCGATCTTGCCGACCTTGTAGAAAGCTTCGGCGGGGCAGACATGATGGACGTGATCCGCGTGGGCGAGAACAATGCGCGCGGCGCCTCGCAGGAAGCCGCCACCAACGGCGCCACGCGGGATAGCGCGCAATGAAAGGCGTCGGCACCGATATCGGCACGATCCACTTCGTCGGCATCGGCGGGATCGGCATGTCCGGCATCGCCGAGGTCATGGCGAACCTTGGCTACACCGTGCAGGGCTCCGACCTTGCCGAAAGCGCGCGGGTGAAGGCGCTGCGGGATGGCGGGATCGAGGTTTTTATCGGTCACGATGCGACCAACATCGGTGACGCTGCCGTGGTGGTTACGTCCACTGCGGTAAAGCGCACCAATCCCGAAGTCGCGGCCGCGCTGGAAAAACGCATTCCGGTGGTGCGCCGCGCCGAGATGCTGGCCGAACTGATGCGTCTGAAAAAGACCGTGGCGGTAGCGGGCACGCACGGCAAGACGACCACCACCAGCATGGTTGCAGCGCTGCTGGATGCAGGTGGTGTCGATCCCACCGTCATCAACGGCGGCATCATCGAAAGCTACGGTTCCAACGCGCGGCTGGGCGACAGCGAATGGATGGTGGTGGAGGCCGATGAGAGCGACGGCAGTTTTCTGCGCCTTGATGGCACCATCGCCGTAGTCACCAATATCGATCCTGAACACCTCGACCACTACGGCAGTTTCGATGCGGTGAAGGATGCCTTCGTCCAGTTCATCGAAAACGTGCCGTTCTACGGCGCGGCGGTGCTGTGCCTCGACCATGACGAGGTGCGCAACGTGATTGCCAAGGTGCGCGATCGGAGGGTTATAACCTACGGCTTTAGCCCGCACGCCGACGTGCGCGCAGAAAATGTCGAGCCGGTGGGCGGTTCCACGCGGTTCGATGCGGTGCAGACGGACCGCGATGGCAACGAAACGCGGATCGAGAGTATCGAACTGCCGATGCCGGGCCGTCACAACGTGCAGAACGCCTGCGCCGCGATTGCCGTGGCACTGGAAATGGGCTGCACGCCGGATGCCATCCGGGCAGGTTTCTCGCGCTTTGGCGGGGTTCGTCGGCGGTTCAGCCATGTCGGCACGATTAATCCCGATGTGCGGGTCATCGACGATTATGCCCACCATCCCGTTGAAATTCGCGCTGTCCTGTCCGCTGCGCGCGACGCGGCGAGTGGACGGGTGGTCGCCGTGGTGCAGCCGCACCGCTATACGCGCCTGCGTGACCTGCTGGAGGATTTCCAGGGCGCGTTCGGGGATGCAGACCTCGTCTACGCCGCCCCGGTCTATTCCGCCGGGGAAGATCCGATCGCCGGGGTGGACGAACACGCGCTGGTATCCGGGCTGAAGGCACGCGGCCATCGCCACGCGCAGGCCGTCGAAGGATACGACGAACTCGCGCGGCAGCTGGCGGGTGAGCTTCAGGCCGGCGACCTGCTGGTCTGCATGGGCGCGGGCGATATCACCAGGTGGGCGGCAGGGCTTGCCGACGATGTAAACCGAATTCGCGCCACGGAGGGCGCATGACGAACATGATGCAACCGGGCGAACAGATGCACAGCACGGAAGCGCCGGGTGCCGACGAGGCTCCCGGACCCGACGGCATCGTGCCCACCCGCGTGAAGGGCGACCTCAAACGCGACGCGCCGCTTGCCAAGCTGGTCTGGTTCAAGAGCGGCGGCACGGCGGACTGGCTGTTCGAGCCCGCCGACCTCGATGACCTCGTGAATTTCCTCGGCAAGCTGGAGCCACAGACGCCGGTGATGGCGCTGGGCCTGGGCTCCAACCTGATCATCCGCGATGGCGGGGTGCCGGGTGTGGTGGTGCGGCTGGGCAAGCCGTTTTCCAGCGTGGAGGTGAAGCGCGAGTGCGTGGTGGAATGTGGCGGCGGTGCGCCGGGCATCCTCGTCGCCTCCACCGCACGCGATGCTGGCATTGCGGGCCTTGAGTTCCTGCGCGGCATTCCCGGCACCGTGGGCGGCTTCGTGCGCATGAACGGCGGGGCCTACGGGCGCGAGGTGGCCGATATCCTGGTCGATTGCGACGTGGTGCTGCCGGGCGGCGATCTCGTCACCCTGCCGGTGCAGGATCTGGAATATTCCTACCGCCACTCGCGCCTGCCCGATGGCGCCATCGTGGTTGCCGCGCGGTTCAAGGGCGTACCGGGCGATCCGGAGGAAATCGGCGCGGAGATGGACCGCATCGCGGACGAGCGCGAGAACTCGCAGCCGCTGCGCACGAAGACCGGCGGCTCCACCTTCAAGAACCCCCAAGGTACCAGTGCCTGGAAACTGGTGGACGAGGCGGGCTGCCGAGGGCTGACCGTGGGCGGGGCTCAGGTCAGCGAGAAGCACACCAATTTCCTCATCAACACCGGTGAGGCCACCAGCGCCGATATCGAGGGGCTGGGCGAGGAGGTGCGCCGCCGCGTGGCCGAGAAGACCGGCGTGACGCTGGAATGGGAAATCAAGCGGGTGGGACGACCATGACCCTACCTGCCGATCTTCATGTGCTCGTCTTGATGGGCGGCTGGGCGAACGAGCGCGATGTGTCGCTGATGTCCGGCAAGGGCGTGGCCGATGCGCTGGAAGGCAGGGGTCACCGCGTCACCCGCCTCGACATGGGCCGCGATGTTGCCGTGAAAATTGCCGAAGCGACTCCGGACGTGGTTTTCAATGCGCTTCACGGTGCGCCCGGTGAAGACGGGACAGTACAGGGCATGCTCGACCTTATGGGCATTCCCTATACCCATGCAGGCCTCGCTACCTCCGTCATCGCAATCGACAAGGAACTGACCAAGCACGCGCTTGTGCCGCACGGCATTCCCATGCCCGGCGGGCGTGTTGTGCGTTCGGAGGAACTTTACGAGGGCGATCCCATCGCCCGGCCTTACGTGCTGAAGCCCGTCAACGAAGGCTCTTCCGTGGGCGTTGCCATCGTTACAGACGACAGCAACTGCGGCAATCCCATCAGCCGCGATGCGAAGGGGCCGTGGCAGGATTTCCGTTCTCTGCTGGCGGAACCGTTCATTCGTGGGCGCGAACTCACCACTGCCGTGATCGACACGCCCACCGGCACGCGGGCGCTCGGAGTGACCGAACTGATCGTCGCCAGCGGCTTCTACGATTACGAGAACAAGTACACCGAGGGCCGCACCGAACATATTTTTCCCGCGCAGTTGCCGCCGGAGATCGAGCGATTGTGCCTCGAATACGCCATGCAGGCCCATCGGCGTCTGGGATGCAGGGGTGTTTCCCGCTCGGATTTTCGCTGGGATGATGAACGCGGCGAGGACGGGCTCTTCCTGCTGGAGACCAACACCCAGCCGGGCATGACGCCGCTCAGCCTGGTGCCCGAGCAGGCGCGCTATTGCGGCATCGAATATCCCGAGCTGTGCGAGATGATCGTGGAGGATGCGCTGCGGCGCGCCGGAAGGCTGTCCGATGGCGCGGACTAATTCCCGCAACACCAGGGGCGTGCGCAGGCAGGCCCGCGCCCAGGGCACCAGCCGCAAGGTGAATTCCGCGCGGCGCAAGGGACAATCGATCCTCGGGCGCGTGCTGGGCATGCTGCCTTTCACCGAAGAACAGTTGCAAAAGGCCTTTACCGTTCTGATCCTGGGCGGTGCGCTGGTGGGCCTCGCATGGCTGGCGCAAATCTCCGGTGCGACGGCTCTGGCCTCCGACCGTTTCGCCCACGTCGCCAGCAATGCGGGTTACAAACTGCGCGCGGTTAACGTGCGCGGTACCGAGCGTATGAACGAGATGCTGGTGCACGAGCGTGCTTTCGGCCAGCGCGATCTCGCCATGACTCGTGTCGATACCGATGGCCTGCGCGCCGAACTGCTCGAACTGCCATGGGTTGAGGATGCCCGCGTCTCGCGCCAGTTGCCCGACATGCTTAAGGTCGACATCGTGGAGCGCCAGCCCCACGCAGTGCTGCGCCGCGCGGACCGGCTGATGCTGATCGACCCCACGGGCGTCGAACTGGAACCGATATCCCGCGCCGATGCGGCAGATTACATGCTGATCGAAGGTCCGGCCGCGCAGGGGCAGGTCGAAGCGCTGGAAGTGCTGCTGGATGCGGCCCCCGCGCTGAAGGAAAAGGTGAAGGGCGCCGAATGGGTCGGCAACCGGCGCTGGAACCTCACCTTCGAAACCGGCCAGCGCCTTGCCTTGCCGCAGGGGGAAGACCGCTCTGCGGCCGCGCTTATCAGCTTTGCCCAGGCCGACGGCGTCCATCGCCTGATCGGCGGGGAAGTTGCCAGTTTCGACATGCGCAACCCGCCGCGCATGTACATGCACGTGCCGGGTCGCTCGCAGCGTCAGGAATTGTCGATGCAGGCGAAGGCAGAAGAGGAAGAAACCTGATGTCGGCCAGTCAGAGAATTGCACGCGTTGTCGGCGCGGTAAATGTCGGCTCCTTCAGAATATCCGCGATGATCGCGGCGATCACCGAAGATGGCGACATGCAGGTGCTGGGCAGCGGCCACCGCGCCAGCCAGGGTATCAAGCGCGGTTATGTCGTGGACATGGCCGCCGCAACCTATGCCGTGCGTGACGCGCTGGAGCGGGCCGAGAAACTGGCCGGCACCAGCGTCGATTCCGTCTGGATCGGATGTTCGGGCGCGGGACTCGCCAGCGAAATTCGCCCGATCGAGATCGGCATCGGCGGCAGGCGCGTGGAGGAAGAGGATATCGAGGCGCTGCTGGTTTCCGCGCGAGAGGCGCTGGAACCCGATGGCCGCACGGTGCTTCACGCGCAGCCCGCGTGCTATTTCCTCGACGGAGCGCATGGTGTTTCAAATCCCAAAGGTCTCCATGCGGAGCGACTGGGCGTGGACGTTCACGTCATGCTGGCCGACGGCGCACCCGTGCGCAACGTGACCGAGGCGGTGCAGAATGCCCACCTCGACGTGGAGGGCGTGGTCGCATCGCCGCTGGCGACGGGCTATGCCTGCCTCACCGCGGAAGAGCGCGACCTTGGCGTGGCGATGGTGGAGCTCGGCGGCGAAGTCACCAATGTCTCTGTCTATGCGGGCGGCATGCTGGTGGGGCTGACCGCGATCCCGCGCGGCAGCGCCGACATCACCGATGCCATTGCCTCTGCCTTTTCCATCCGCCGCTTCCAGGCCGAACGCCTGAAATGTGTCAGTGGTTCGGCCATCGCCAGCCCGACCGACCACCGCGAGATGATTGCGGTCGCCACCCCTGCCGAAGACGGCGCACGGCCCGTGGCGCGCGGCGGTGACGCCAGCGGCCAAGTGTCGCGATCCGACCTGATCGGGGTCATCACCGGCGAACTCGACATGCTGATGAGCGATGTCGGGAAGGCGCTCGATTCGATGGGTTTCACCGGCAGTGCGCCCGGTTCCAGCGCACGCCAGGTCGTCATCACCGGGGGCGGCGCGGAGCTTTCGGGGTTGGCGGACTATGCCCAGGGCGTGCTGGGGGTGCCCGTCCGCATCGGCAAGCCGGTGGCGCTGAAGGGCCTTCCGGAGGCTCACAGCGCGCCCGGTTTCGCTACGCTGGCTGGGCTGGTACTCTATGCAGCCGAAGACCCCGTGGATATCCGCGCCATCGGTTCGCGGTTTACCACGAGCAGCAGCTACGGCCCGCTCAACACCCTGATGCGCGCCTGGAGCGCGATGCGGGAGTATTTCTGAACCGCTTGCAAACTGTGGATAGTGCTGGCGACAGCATCCTTTAGAATTAACCTTTATGGCAAGGATACGGATGGCAGAAATCCTAGGCCTGCCCAGGAGACGATAAGATGAGCATCAATATTGGCCCGCCTTCGGTTGACGAACTGCGTCCGCGGATCACGGTGATCGGCGTTGGCGGGGCAGGCGGCAACGCCATTGCCAACATGATCGACGCCGAGATCGAAGGCGTGGACTTCATTGTCTCGAACACCGATGCGCAGGCGCTTAACAGCTCCTCTGCCGAACACCGCATCCAGCTTGGCCCCGATATCACGCAGGGCCTCGGTGCCGGTTCGCGCCCCGAAGTGGGCCGCGCTGCGGCTGAGGAAACGGTGGAAGAGATCGAGCGCGCGTTGGAAGGCGTGAACATGGTCTTCATCGCGGCCGGTATGGGCGGCGGCACCGGAACGGGCGCTGCACCTGTCATCGCGCAGATCGCGCGCGACAAGGGCATCCTGACCGTGGGCGTGGTGACCAAGCCGTTCCTGTTCGAGGGCACGCGCCGCATGCGCGCTGCCGAAAGCGGGATCGAGGAACTGCAGAAGCACGTCGATACGCTGATCGTCATCCCGAACCAGAACCTGTTCCTGGTGGCCAAGGCGGAGACGACCTTCAAGGAAGCCTTCATGTTGGCGGACGAGGTCCTTCAGCAGGGCGTTCGCTCCATCACCGACCTGATGGTGATGCCGGGCCTCATCAACCTCGACTTCGCCGACGTTCGCTCCGTGATGGGCGAAATGGGCAAGGCCATGATGGGCACGGGTGAGGGTGAGGGCGAGAACCGCGCGCTGGAAGCCGCAGAGCACGCCATCGCCAACCCACTGCTCGACGGCGTGTCGATGCAGGGCGCCAAAGGCGTGATCATCTCGATCATCGGCGGCGAGGACATGAAGCTGCTGGAAGTGGACGAGGCCGCGAACCACATTCGCGAACTGGTCGATCCCGAAGCCAACATCATCTGGGGCTCGGCGTTCAATCCCGAACTCGATGGCAAGATCCGCGTCTCTGTCGTCGCCACGGGCATCGAACAGACCGGCGAAATGCCGCGCGACACGGGCCGTCCGCTGGACCTGTCCGCCGCACGCGGCCCCCGCAAGCCCGGTCTCGCTATCCCTGCCGAAAAGCCGGTCGAGGAAGCCCGCGACGACTTCTCCACCAGTGACGATGATGACGATACGCTCGACCTCGCCATGAGCGACGAGGCCGACGAAGATACCGGTGCTGGCGAAAGTTCCGTGAGTGCATCCTATGGTGAGCGTGACGACGGCGAAGACCGCCTGCCCACGCCTGCCGAGGACACCGGCTACGGTACCGCCGAGGAAGAAGGGTTCGGTGCCTCTGCCTCCGATGAAGGACAGGACGACGAGGACGATTACGCCTTCGACCTGACCGAAGAGGCTGACGAGGGTGACGATGCCGGGCAGGACGAATTGCTGCTCGACGCCAGCCGTCTGGCCGAGGCCGACGAACCCGTTGCTTCGCAGGGCGGAGGTCGTCGTGCGAGAATGCTGGGTGCCGCTGCGCAGTCCGATGGCGAGGAGGCCGACCGGGCGAAGCCGGCTCCCGCGCCGTCTGCGGGCGGCAGCACCTTGTTCGAACGCATGGCCAACCTTTCGCGCCAGGCACCCGAGTCCGACGAGGATGATGACGACGATGATAACGGTGGCGGCGCAATGCGCATTCCCCGCTTCCTCGGACGTCAGAACAACCAGTAAGCTTCGTCTCGCGAGGCGGGCACGAAATCGGTCGAACCGTTCTCGCACTGTTCAGCGAGGCCTGTATAATGGGCGGCCAATGATCCGCGTGACCTTACTATCGTCCGTCCTGCTGGCCGGCGGCGCCGTTGCCGCCGGCATCCTCGCGCCCGTAACCGGCGCGTCCGCTGATGCGCAGGAAGTGGTGCAAGCCCTTCCCGATCCCGCAGAGGAGGCGCTGAACGACGCTCTGCGCCGTCTTTCCCGCAATCCGGAGAGCGTGCCCGCGCTGGTGGCGGCAGGGCGTGCCTCGCTGGATCTCGACGATGTCAGCGCTGCTTTGGGTTTCTTCAATCGGGCCCAGGCCGTGGACCCGGAGGATGGCCGTGTTCTGGCAGGTCTGGGCATGGTGGCGGTGCGCCGCGGGGAAGCGGTGACCGCGCTGCAACTGTTCCGCAATGCAGAGGCAGCGGGAGAGCGCATGTCGCCCTACGCGGCGGAGCGCGGTCTGGCCTACGACCTGGTCGGTCGCAACGACAGGGCGCAGCGCGACTACCGGCTGGCTCTCTCGCAGGACGAAAGTCCCGAGGTTCTGCGCCGTCTGGCGCTTAGCTATGCCATCGCCGGGAATGCCGATGCGTCCGAGGCCACGCTGTTGCCGCTGCTGCAACGGCAGGACCGCGCAGCCTATCGCACGCGCGCGTTCGCGCTGGCGATCAGGGGGCGCGAGCAGGAAGCGATAGCGATTGCCGAAACGATGCTGCCGCCGCGCCTTTCGCAGCGGTTGGCGCCCTATTTCCGGTACATGCCGCAGCTCACCCGCGCCCAGCAGGCCGCAGCGGCCAACCTGGGCCGTTTTCCCGCCGCCAACGAGGTGGGGCAGGATCCGGTCGAGGTTGCTGCCTATGCGAGGTCGGGCGATGCGGCGGTCGCTCCGCAGCCCGCACGGCGCCGACGGTCCGGCGACCGGCTGGAGCCGCAGGGCGAGCCGCTCGGACCCGCACCGGCGCAGGACACTGCGACGACCGTCGGGCAGGCCGGGAGCGGGGCCGCGACCATGGCCGAAGCGCAGCCTGCTCCCGTCGCACAGCCAGCGCCGAGTCAGGATGTTGCCACGCCGACAGCCTCTGGCGAACTGCCCGCAATCGCGCCCGCCCGTGCTGAGCGCCAAGTCGCTGCTGCACCGCCGCAGGCCTCGCCCGAGGCGGCACCGGTGGTCGTTGCCTCCCTCGATACGCGGGCCCAGCCTGGCGAAGAGCCAGTGGCCCGGCCTTCGTTCTCGCTCGTGGGGAACCCTGCACCGGCGCAGCCGCAGGCAACGGCCCCCGCGACCGAACCCGCGCCTGCCGCACTTGACCTGGCGGAAGCCTTTGCCGATTTCACGCTGGAAGGGCGTCCGGTCCCCGCAATGGCGGGGGCGGTCGATATCACGACAATCGACCCGCCGCGTGAACGCCCGGCACCGGCAGAACCCGCACCTCCGGCGTATCCGGCGCGTCACTGGGTGCAGGTGGCCACCGGGCAGGATACCGCCGCCTTCCGTTTCGACTGGCGCCGGATCGTGCGCAATGCGGATGGACTGCTGGACGATGCCGACGCTTTCACCGCGCGCTGGGGGCAGACCAACCGCCTGCTGACGGGGCCGTTCGACAGCGCGCGCGCGGCGCAGGAATTTGTCAGCACACTGGCCGGTGCCGGTGTCGACAGCTTTCGTTTCAGCAGCGAGGAAGGCGAGCAAATCCAGTCACTTGAGTGATTTATCGCGGCAGTTTTGCCCAGGTTATCCCAAGCCTTGTTCACACCTTGCCAACAGGCGAAAAGGGTTTTGCCCGACGATTTGAAGCGCGATGATTGCACCGCCCATGGTTGCCGCTGCATTAAGTACCGCATGACGAACCGGCAGGCCCTATCGCAATGAGCACACCGCGCGAAATGATTGGCGAGAACGAAGATGCAGCACCCGTCGAAATGCTCGCCGCCCTGTTCGAAGCGCACGGCTGGACGACCGAACAGGTAAACGATGAGGAGGTTTCGGGCGAAGTGCCCGGCGCCTGGACGACTTACCAGGTCCGCGGAATCTGGCGGATCGAGGACAAGGTATTGCAGATTATCTGCCTGCCGGAGATCCGCGTATCGGAAGACAAGCGGGCCGCCGCTTACGAATTGCTGTCGCGCATCAACGAGCAGCTCTGGCTCGGCCATTTCGAGATGTGGTCGCAGGGCGGGGTGATCCTCTACCGCCACGGTTTGATGCTGGGCGACGATGGCATGTTGAGCCTGGACATGGCGCAGATGGCGGTGGAAACGGCGATTTCCGAATGCGACCGGTTCTATCCGGCATTCCAATTCGTGCTGTGGGGCGACAAGAGTCCGCGCGGCGCACTGGACGCTGCATTGGTAGATGCCGCCGGCGAAGCTTGATTTCGCGCCAGACCATGCCAAGTCATTGAGCCATGACATACGACTCGATACTGATGGTTGGCTGCGGCAACATGGCCGGGGCAATGCTCGAAGGATGGCTGAAGGGCGGAATTCCCGCAAAAACCTTCACCGTCATGGATCCCAAGCGCGAAAGCCTGCCGGGCGATATCCCGGTATTGCGCGAACTTCCGGAGGAGGGCAGCTTCGACGCTGTCCTGCTGGGTGTGAAGCCGCAAATGCTGGGCGATGTCGCGCCGCAACTGCAGAAGCTGACGGGATCGCACACGACGATCCTCTCGATCCTTGCAGGTGTGCAGCTCGATACCCTGGCGAAGAACTTTCCCGATGCAGGATCAGTGGTGCGGGTGATGCCCAACCTGGCGGTGTCGCTGGGCAAGGCTCCCGTCGCGCTTGCGGAAAAAGGACTGGATGAAAAGGGCCGCGATGGCCTGCACGCTTTCATGCAGCACCTGGGTACACCCAGCTGGGTGGGCGAGGACAAGTTCGATCTGGTCACCGCGCTGGCCGGCAGTGGTCCGGGTTTCGTCTATCGTTTCATCGATGCGCTGAAGGTTGCCGCCGTCCGGCTTGGTCTCGATGACAAGCAGGCGACCGAGCTGGCCATCGCCATGACCGAGGGTGCATCCGCTCTTGCGTCGCAATCGGAACACGATCCGGGCAAGCTGGCCGACATGGTGGCCAGCCCCGGGGGCGTGACGCGCAAGGGTCTGGACGTGCTGGACGAGGACCAGGCGATGATCCAGCTGATGACAAAATGCCTGCGCGCCGCGCGCGATCGCAGCGTGGAAATGTCTCGCGAAGCCAGGGATTGAGCCGATTGCATGGTTAATCGCCGGTAGGCGGATTGCCTTCCGGTTTTCCTTGAAAATCGCTCTCAATATGCCGATATTGCAGGTAATCCGGTCCGCCTTGTGAGACCGGGCCAAAGGAGTTTTGGAAGAAATGGCAAATTGGAACGACAACCGTACTAGCCGTCAGGGCTTCGGTGTGTCGCCGAGCCAGACGGGTGATGTCGCTGGCCGCACGACCTTCGACGCAGGCCTGCGCAAGCACATGCTCTCTATCTACAACTACATGGCGTCGGGCGTGCTGCTCACCGGCATCGTCGCGCTGCTTACCGCGCAGAGCGGCCTCGCCGTGCAATTCGCGCAGGGGCCGCTGATGTGGCTTGTCGCGCTTTCGCCGCTGGCGATCGTGTTCGCGATGAGCTTTGGCCGTGACAAGTTTTCCACCGGCACGCTGCAGGCCCTGTTCTGGGGCTTTGCCGTTCTGATGGGACTTTCGCTGTCCACGATCTTTTTGGTCTATACCGGCGCGTCGATCGCGATGACGTTCTTCGCCACCGCTGGCGCCTTCGCGGGCCTCAGCCTGTGGGGTTACACGACCGAGAAGGACATTTCCGGCTGGGGATCCTTCCTCATCATGGGTGTGATCGGCCTGATCGTCGCCTCGCTGCTGAACGCTTTCCTGATCGGTTCGCCCGGTCTGGAACTGGCAATCTCTGCCTTGGGCGTGCTGATCTTCGCTGGCCTCACCGCCTACGATACGCAGCGCCTGAAGCAGGAATATGTCGCGATCCAGCAGATCAAGATGACCAACCCCTCTGCCGCGGCGGCTTTTCCGCTGGGCAAGATGGTTATCATGGGTGCGCTGAGCCTCTATCTCGACTTCATCAACATGTTCCTCTTCCTGCTGCGCTTCATGGGCGCCGCGCGCGAATAGGACATCTGCGATACCGGCCTGTTTCGGCAGGCCGAATCCGAAATAAGGTGCCCGGAGTGCAATTGTGCACTCCGGGCATTTTCTTTATCCCCCGGCACCGCTAGACCATGGGCCAATCAAACATGCCGGCAGTGGAACAACTGTGGCACGAGAGGGATTTAGCCAACCGTAATGACAAAAACTCCCCTGACGATCCGCGCCATCGCGGCCGCTACCGGCGTCGCTCTTCTGGCCGCCTGTGCCACTCCCCCACCGCCTCCTCCGCCCCCGCCGCCACCGCCGCCCCCGGCACCTGTGGTAGAGGCGATACCCTATCGCCCGCTGCCGCCGCCGCAGGCATCGTACCAGATGGAACTTCCGCAAAAGGATGCGTTCGGCATTCGCCAGACGATCAACACCGCCCTGGAGCAGAACGAGGCAATCTGGCACTTCCGCTCCGGCTGGAACGTGGCAGCTCTCAACTGCATGCGTGACATTCACGCGCCGATCCTGGAAGCTTACGGCCAGATGCTGCAAGCAGAGGATTCCACGCTGGATACAGCCAATGCCGCGCTGGAAACCCGGTTCCAGCAGATGGCGCGAGACAACCTTTCGAACGAGGGTGAATCGACGGCGCGCAGCAATGTCCGCCGCGCCGCAATCAGGCTGCGGGAAACCCATTCCACCAGCATCTACAACTATTTCGCATCGCCCGCTGCGCGCTCGCAATTCTGCAGCGCTGCCCTGGCGGTTGCGAACGATTACCTTACCACCCCGCCGACCGATTTTGCTACCTTCGCAATCAGCGGGCTGCAGCGCTATGAAATGGCGTTCGAACGGTTCTACACGATCTACGAGGCATATCAGGCCGCGTCGACCGATTGGGACCAGCGTTACGGCGCGCGCTATGGTGCATCACAACCCGGCTGGGTCGCTCTGTACGGTACTCCCGCGCAGCAGCTGGCCGCCGGTGTGGCGGTGCAGGGCCAGTTGCCGGAAGACCCTGTGGCGGTTCCCGACAGCGAAACCGGGGCGCTGATCCCTGTCATCAATGTCGATGATACCTCGGCCAGCACGCCGGTCGTCCAGCCCATTCCGAACGACGCGGATCAATAGATGCAGATCAATAATCGAGGGGAGAGGGCGTAAATTCCCTCTTTCAAGGTGCGCCGCTAGTCGCTAGATGGCCATCCTTCCCGATCCGGGCCGCGCGCCCGGCCGGCGATGCGAAACTGGAACGGGGCCGTAGCTCAGTTGGGAGAGCGCGTCGTTCGCAATGACGAGGTCAGCGGTTCGATCCCGCTCGGCTCCACCAGTTCGCCCCTCCGGAACCGTCCGACAACCCGGCCCCTGCCATCAGCGAACAGCATGCGCGCGCATCGCGTGCCGTTAAGCGGGTGGTGAAAACCCGCAAAAGCGCATAAGGGCGCGCAATGCATTTTCTCGACCAGGCCAAGATCTATCTCAAATCCGGCGGGGGCGGCCCCGGCGCGGTCAGCTTCCGGCGCGAGAAATATATCGAGTACGGCGGGCCCGACGGCGGCAACGGCGGCAAGGGCGGCGACGTGGTGCTGGTGGCCGTGCCCGGTCTCAACACCCTTATCGACTTTCGCTACAACCAGCATTTCAAGGCCAAGCGCGGCGGGCACGGCATGGGCAAGGACCGCACCGGCGCGGGCGCTGACGACCTTATTATCGAAGTGCCCGTCGGCACACAGGTGCTGAGCGAGGACAAGGAAGAAGTGCTCGCCGACTTCACCGAGGAAGGCCAGCGTGTCATCCTGCTGGAAGGCGGCATGGGCGGACGCGGCAACGCCAGCTACAAGACCAGCACCAATCGCGCCCCGCGCCAGCACCAGCCCGGCATTGCAGGTCAGGAAATGTGGGTCTGGCTGCGGCTGAAACTGCTCGCCGATGTCGGCTTGGTCGGCCTGCCCAACGCCGGCAAGAGCACCTTCATCAACGCGGTTTCCAACGCCCGGGCCAAGGTGGGCGACTACGCCTTTACCACTCTGATTCCCAAGCTCGGCGTGGTGCGGCACAAGGGCCGCGAATTCGTGCTGGCGGATATTCCCGGCCTGATCGAGGGCGCGGCGGAAGGAGCCGGGATCGGAGACAGGTTCCTGGGCCATATCGAACGCTGCCGGGTGCTGATCCACCTGATCGACATCAGTCACGAGGATCCGGCAGAGGCCATGCAGATCGTGGAAAACGAACTGGAGGCCTATGGCGCGGGCCTAGAGGACAAGGCCCGGATCGTGGCGCTCAACAAGATCGACCTTGCCGACGCCGAACTGGCGAAGGGTTTTGCGGACGAACTGATCGCCGCCGGTGCGGACAAGGTTTTCCCCGTTTCGGGCGCGACGGGCGATGGCATCAACGAACTGCTGGATGCCGTTCTGGGCTATCTTCCGCAGCGCACCGCAACCGAGCAACCCGGTACCATGGCGTCCGAAGATGAGGACGAAGCGGGCGAGGAACCCTGGTCCCCGCTTTGACCAATCCCGATCCGGCCTAGAAAATCGGCGCGAAAGGCCCTATCTGGCCGCCCATGGCTATTGATATACTCGACGACTTTCGCAATCCCGAAAAATGCCGCCGGCTGGTCATCAAGATCGGCAGCGCCTTGCTGGTCGATGGTGCCGGGCAGGTGCGCGTCGAATGGCTGCGTACGGTCGTGAACGAAGTTTTCACCGCACTTGAACGCGGGCAGGAGGTCGTCGTGGTCAGTTCGGGCGCGATCGCCATCGGGGCCAAGCAGCTGGGTTTCACGCATGGCGGCAAGCGCACGCTGGCAGAGGCGCAGGCATCTGCATCGGTAGGCCAGATTTCACTCGCATCCACATGGTCCAGCCTGCTGACCGAACGCCGCCTGGTGGCCGCGCAGCTGCTGCTGACGCTGGACGATTTCGAACACCGTCGTCGCTATCTCAACATCTCCGCCACGCTGCGCCGGTTGCTTAAATCGGGCGTGGTTCCGGTGGTGAACGAGAACGACACGATCTCCACCGGCGAAATCCGTTTTGGCGATAACGATCGGCTGGCCGCACGCGTTGCGCAGGCATGCGATGCCGACGGGGTGATCCTGCTGACGGACGTGGACGGACTCTATGACCGCCATCCGGACGACCCGGAAGCGGAGCGGCTGGAAGAGGTTCGCGGTGTTACCGACGAAATTCACGCCATGGCCGACGGTGGTTCCGGCTCCGGCCTGGGTTCGGGCGGAATGACCGCAAAGCTGCTGGCCGCGGAAATCGCGGAACGCGCCGGGATTGCCCTTGCCATCATGAACGGACAGCACGAAATGCCTATTGGCCGCGCTCTGGCCGGGCAGGCAGGCACGCTGTTCCTTCCCAAGCGCGAGGATTCGGGTCGCAGGGCATGGATCGGCGGGCGGATGCGCTTTAACGGCGCCCTGACCGTGGACGATGGCTGCGTCGAGGCGCTGCAGAGCGGCAAGAGCGTTCTGGCCACCGGTATCCTGAAGGTGGAAGGCGAGTTCGAGCGCGGCGATATCCTGCCGGTTTACGACGAGAACCGCCGGATGATTGCCAAGGGTGTCGTGGAATACGACTGGTCCGACGTAGTGGCGATCAAGGGCCATTCCAGCGAGGAACACGAAGATATCCTTGGTCACACGCCGCGCTCGGCGGTGATCCACCGGGATCACCTCGTGCTGTTGTGACCATTGCCATCACCGGCGGCACCGGCTTTGTCGGTCGGGCCGTCCTTGACCAGGCAGCGACGCGGGGCCGCGCGGCCAGGGCGCTTGCCAGGCGGGAACAGGACGCGCGCGATGGTGTGTCCTGGATAAAGGGCGACCTTTCATCGCACGATGCGCTGGACCGGCTGATGCAAGGGGCCACGGCGGTTATCCATATCGCCGGCGTGGTGAATGCGCCGGATGCCGAGGGTTTCTTCGAAGGCAATGCGCAGGGTACCCGAAACGTCGTTGCCGCAGCGCAGCGGGGCGGTGTCAGGCGCTTCGTACACGTATCGTCGCTGGCGGCGCGCGAGCCCGATCTGTCGCTTTACGGCCAGTCGAAGAGGCAGGCCGAACATTTCTTGGAAGACAGCGATCTCGACTGGACCATCGTCCGACCCCCTGCTGTCTATGGCCCGCGCGACACCGAAATCTTCGAACTGTTCAAGGCTGCGCGGTGGGGTTTGCTCCCCATGCCGCCGGCTGGTCGCACGTCCATAATCCATGTGGACGACCTTGCACGCCTGCTGCTCGACCTGGTGGACAGCCCGGCGGACAGCCAGCCGCGCGTTCTGGAGCCGGATGACGGCAAGGACGGCGGCTGGAGCCACAAGCAGCTGGCGCACGCCATCGGGGCGGCCATGGGCAAGAGCGTATGGGCTCCGCATGTGCCGCGCGGCGTGCTGATGGGGGCTGCCAGGCTGGATCGCCTGCTTCGAGGCGACAGGGCCAAGCTGACGCTAGACCGTGCAAGCTACATGGCGCATCCCGACTGGACCAGCAGCCCGGACCGGGCCGTTCCCGCGCGGTTGTGGAGCCCGCAGATAGGTACGAAAGATGGGCTTGCCGAAACCGCCCGCTGGTATAAAGTCAACAACTGGTTGTGAATTAGTTCGTAAGCCTTCGTGAAGGGTTTGCGATTACTGCATCGTCTTGGGATTTGCAGGAACTATTGGTGGGATACTCCGCGAGAGCGCGAGTAAAGTGGGGGAAATCATGGCAAAAAGGGTCAAACCTGTATCGCGGCGTTCTTTTGTGGCGCTGGTGAGTGGCGGCGTTGCAGCCACGATGATCAGCTCGGCTGCCGCGGCGCAGCAGACGGGGCGGACGGATAGCGATCCCAGCGATGATGTGGGCTACGGCAGCACCGGTTATACCGACAGCGATCCCAACGACCGTGCCGGTCATGGTCGCACCGGCATGTCCGACAGCGATTCCGGCGCGAGTTCGGACCCGTCGGGGTACGGTCGCGGCGGTGGAAGCCGAAGCGGCGTGAGCGATTCCGATCCGAGCGATGCGATTGGCAACGGCCGTGGCAACGGCACCGGCATTACCGACAGTGACCCCAGCGATGGGGTGGGCAACGGGCGCGGTTCCAGCAATGGTATCTCCGATTCCGATAGTGGCTCCAATTCCGATGCAGCTGGGCGGGGACGCGGCAGCAGCACCGGTTACACCGACAGCGACCCCAGTGACGGGGTGGGCAATGGCCGTAGCGGCCTGACCGACGCCGATTCAGCCGACCGCGTCAACTACGGGCGCGGACGCGGTAGCGGCTAGTGCTGCGGCTCTTGCAGATTTCATGATTGCGCGGGGCCGGTAAGTCCGGCCCCTTTTGCTTTGGGCAGGACCTATGGAAAGCCGGAACAGCCAGACTTCATCGCACGGTGCGCTGGAGATGATGATCGCGCCGCTCACCCCGGAAGAGTTTTTTCGCGATCACTACGAGAAGGCCTATTTTCACAGCACCGCGATCAATCCAAACGTCGGCGACCTGCTCAGCATCGATCGCATCGACGAGATCATCGCCGACAGCGAATTGCCGGCCCGCTCCATCAGCATGGCCAAGTCCGGCAGGGGCATTCCGGCGGGCGAATACACCTTTGCCAACGGCGTAGTGGATCGCGGGGCGGTTCTCGACGGCTTTCGCGACGGTGCCACGATCATCCTGCCGCAGCTGCATTTCGCCGATGGCAAGCTGTACGAATTCTGCCTGTCGCTGCAACGCGCCTTCGGTGCCCGCACCCAGACCAACATCTACATGACGCCGCCGGGCGAGCATGGCTTTGGCGTCCACTACGACGATCACGATGTCTTCGTGTTGCAGGTGGCAGGCGCGAAGGACTGGGAAATCTACGGCGACCGCGAGACGCTGCCCTATCGCGGGGAAGGCTTTCGGAAGGATCGCGACGATCCGGGCGAACTGAAGGACAGCTTCGTGCTGGAAACCGGACAGTGCCTATATGTGCCACGCGGCACGGCACACCGCGCCCTGACCCACGGTGACGAACCGAGCCTGCACATCACGGTGGGGATCCTGGTGCAGACCTGGGCCGATTTCATGCTGGAAGCCGTTGCCGAGGCGAGCCTGCGCATTCCGGAAATGCGCCATTCGCTGCCACGCGATCTCTATTTCGAGGAAGGCGACCGGGCGGCGCACAAGGCTATGTTCGAACGCATGGCCCGCGCCATCGCCGACACGGCCAGCTTCGATGCGACACTTTCCGCGTTCTCCGGCAACTTCGTGCGTTCACAGGGCGGAAGGGTGCGCGGCGGCCTCAACGCGCTGTGCCGACCGATCGGCGATCACGACCGGTTCACTATTCGCCCGCATATCCTCTACTCGTTCGAGGATGCGGCGGACGATGGCGGGGAGGGCAGGCAGATCGTCCTGCCAGGTGCCAGCCTGCCTCTTTCGGAAGAACTCGCGCCTCAGTTGCAAGCCCATATCGAGGGCGGTTCGTTGAGCAAGGCGGATTTCACTGTGACGGATGCAGAGGAACTCGACGACGTGATCGGTTCGCTGATCGCCTACGGCCTGCTTGTGCGAGTGTGACAGCGGCTTACAGGAACGGCTCGTAACCGGGCGGAAGGTCGCCGCCTTCGCCCTTTGGCACCGTGGTGGAGTGAATGCCGCATTCGGTCTTGTCCCAGCCACGCCAGCGCCCGGCGCGAGAATCTTCTCCGGGGAGGACCGTGCTGGTGCAGGGGGAACAACCGACGGAGGGATAACCCATTGCCTCCATCGGGTGGCGCGGAAGATCGTGTTCCTCGAAATAGGCATCAAGATCTTCCTTCGTCCAGTCACCCAGCGGGTTCACCTTCATCCGGCCTTTCTCCACCTCGAAACGCGGCAGGTTCTGGCGGGTGTGGGACTGGAAGGCCTTGCGACCGGAAATCCAGCTGTCGAGACTGGCTTTTGCGCGGTTCATCGGCTCCACCTTGCGGATTTCGCAGCAGCCATCGGGATCGTACGACCAGCGCATTCCCGTTTCGTCTTTAGCCTTCAGAACATCGGGATCGGGCCGCACCACGCTTGTATTGGTGAAACCGAGCAGAGCGATCACCTGTTCGCGGTACTTCAGCGTCTCGTCGAACATCTTGAGTGTATCGACGAAGATGATCGGCACGTCCTTGTTGGCCCGCGCCACGAGATGCAGCAGCACCACAGCTTCGGTTCCGAAGCTGGAAACCACGCCCACGCGCCCAAGGCCGTCCTCGTGCAGCAGCGTGCGCAGCAGTTCGTCGGCCGCAACGCCTTCGAAGCGCGCGCTAAGGGCATCGGCGTCCGCCTGCGTGAAAGCAGGAGCGGTGTCGATCCGGTCAACATTCCTGTCTGTGCGGCGGGCAGCTTCAGCCATGGCGCAGGTTCCAGATCGGCACGGCATCGTCCGCAGCGGATTGATAAACATGGTCGAACCGCGTCAGCGCGGCTGCGGCATCGTCCGCGTCCAGCCACTGGTCCGGTGCGAAGGCATCGAAGCCGCAGCGACGCATGTAGCGCAGCTGGTCCACCAGCACGTCACCCACGGCGCGCAGTTCGCCGGTGTAGCCGTGCTCGCGCAGCAGGCGGGCGGCGGAATAGCCGCGACCGTCCGTGTGGCTGGGGAAGTTCACTTCCACCAGTCGCAGGCGGGACAGGTGCGGCAACAGGCCGCGCGCATCGTCACCCGGTTCTATGCGCACGGCTTCGGCGTCCGCCTGGTCGAGAAAGGAGTCGACGGTAACGGCGGCAAAGCCGGCCTGTTCGTCGTCACGGAAGCGCAGCTGCACGTCGTCGCGCCCGGTGCCCAGATCCACATCAGCCATAAAGCGCCTCCTTGAACGGTTCCATGCCGAGACGGCGATAGGTATCGAGGAAGCGTTCCCCGTCCTGCCGCTTCTCGAGGTAGAGATCGGCCACGGTTTCCACCGCGTCGACGATGCCGGCCTCGTTGAAGCCGGGGCCGGTGATCTTGGCGAGCGAAACGTCCTCCGCCTCGCTTCCGCCCAGCAGCAGCTGGTAGTTCTCGGTGCCCTTTTTATCAACGCCCAAGATGCCGATGTGGCCGGCGTGGTGGTGCCCGCAGGCGTTGATGCAGCCGGAAATCTTCAGCTTCAGTTCGCCCAGCAGTTCGCCCTTGCCGTTCTGCGCGAAGCGTTCGGAGATCTTCTGCGAGACGGGGATCGAGCGGGCATTGGCAAGGCTGCAATAGTCGAGGCCGGGGCAGGCGATGATGTCGCCCACCTGGTCCAGGTTTGCGGTGCCCAGGCCAGCTTCGTCCAGCTTCTGCCACAGCTCGTACAGACGGCCGATCTCGACATGCGGCAGAATGATGTTCTGTGCATGGGTGACGCGGCATTCGTCGAAGCTGTATTGTTTTGCCATTTCCGCCATCAGGTGCATCTGCTCTGCCGTGGCATCGCCGGGGATGCCACCGACAGGCTTCAGGCTGATTGCGGCGGAGACATAACCCGACGCCTTGTGCGGGGAGCAGTTGCGGTCGATCCACAGGGCGAAGTCAGGATCGGAACGGTCGGCCTTCTCGGCCAGGCCCTCGGCGAATTCGGGAGGCTGGAAGAAACCACAGATGCGCTCCAGTTCGGCGGCGGGCGGTTCCACGCCTTGTTCCAGCAGGTGCGCGAATTCTTCTTCGACCTGGCGCTTGTATTCCTCCGCACCCAGTTCGTGGACGAGGATCTTGATGCGCGCCTTGTACTTGTTGTCCCGCCTGCCATGGCGGTTGTAGACGCGCAGGCACGCCTCGGAATAGGTCACCATCTGGTCCAGCGGCACGAATTCGCGGATCAGCGGCGCGATCATCGGCGTACGGCCCATGCCCCCGCCCACGTAGAAGGCAGCGCCCAGCGCGCCTTCGTCGTTCTTCACGATGTTGATGCCGATATCGTGCAGGCGCATCGCCGCACGGTCCTTTTCCGACGCGATTACGCAGATCTTGAACTTGCGCGGCAGGGCGGCGAACTCGGGGTGGAAGCTGGACCACTGGCGAAGCAGCTCCGCATAAGGGCGCGGATCCACCACTTCGTCAGCCGCAGCGCCGGCGTACTGGTCCGACGAGATGTTGCGGATGCAGTTGCCGCTGGTCTGGATGGCATGCATTTCCACCTTGGCCAGATCGGCCAGGATATCTGCCGCATCTTCCAGCTTGATCCAGTTGTACTGGATGTTCTGGCGCGTGGTGAAGTGGCCGTAACCCCGATCGTACTTGTCCGCGATGTCGGCCAGCGCGTGCATCTGCATGGAATTGAGCGTGCCATAGGGCACGGCGACGCGCAGCATGTAGGCGTGCAATTGCAGGTAGAGGCCGTTCTGCAGGCGCAGCGGCTTGAACTGGTCCTCCGTCAGCTTGCCTTCGAGGCGACGCTTTGCCTGGTCGCGGAATTCCTCCACGCGGGCATCCACCATCGCCTGGTCGTATTTGTCGTACTGATACATTCTAGATCACCCAGTCCCAGCCCACGGTCTTGACTGCGGGAACAGCCAGATCGGGGCGAACGGTCGGGCCGAGTGCGCGCACACGGTCCTTGATATGCGCCGGGCGCGGACCGTCCTCGGTCTGCTCGGCGTCGATGGCGTAGGCGGCATTCACGCGGCGTGCGGCGCTTTCCACGGCGATGATGTTCTCGGCATCGTCGCCGGCATCTGCCGCGTCGGTGATGTGGATCGACCAGCCCTGGCCATCCCACCAGACGACAGCGCCGGTTTTCAGGTCATTTCCGGTAAGGATTTTCACAAGGCTGTTTCCTGCGCGAGTTGAACAAGCGCGCCATCCGCGCGCGCGGTTACGTGGCCGATCACGATCAGCGCCGGGCTCTGCACGTTCTCGCGTTCGACAAGATCGGGCAGGCCAGCCAGCGGGCCGCGCAGCACGCGCATGTCGTGCCGACAGGCCTTCTCGATCACGGCCAGCGGCATGTCCGGGGCGAGGCCGTCGGCCATCAGCTTTTCGGCAATCTGTGGGGCGGTTTTAACGCCCATGTAGATCACCAGCGTGCGTCCCTTGCCGGCAAGGCCGACCCAGTCCTGGTCCGAAAGGCCCTTGCACTGGCCAGCCACGAAGCTGACCACGCTGGCATCTTCGCGGTGGGTGAGGGCAATGCCGCTGGCCGCCGCCGCGCCGTTGGCGGCGCTTATTCCGGGCACGACTTCCACGCGCACGCCAGCCGCCTGTGCTGCTTCCATCTCCTCCCCGCCGCGGCCGAAGATGAACGGGTCGCCGCCCTTCAGCCGCACCACGTCGGCCCCGGCCAGCGCCTCGCGCACCAGTAGGGCGTTGATGTCCTCTTGCGGAAGCGTATGCCTGGATCGCTGCTTGGCGACGCAGACCAGCCGCGCATCGGGTCGCGCCATGGCAAGGATGGTGGGGTCAACCAGCCCATCGTGAACGATAAGCGATGCGGCCTCGATCAGCCGCGCCGCGCGCAGCGTGAGCAAGTCGGGATCGCCGGGGCCAGCGCCCACTAGGTAAATCGTGCCTGATTTCATGGGAGGCTAGATGCGCGCGAGACCACCGAACAGCCAGTGAGAAAGCTTTGGCCTGGCGTTAGGTCAGCTTTATCGCGGTCCTACCGTGTCCTGCATGACGGAGAACTGCATCATGTTCAGCACGGCGAGAACCGGCCAGAACCACACAATGTTGCGGGTGGCGAGGATGGCCGAAAGCAACCCCGCCACCAGCACCACGTGGGCTACCAGCAACCCGAGCCATCCCGCAGAGAAGCCGTCCTCGAACAGCGCGGGTAACTGCAGCAGCGCGATCGCCAGCCCTGGCAGCAGCAGCGCCGTGCGCTTCGACCAGCCTTCAGCCACCAGCGCCAGGAACGCGCCGACGAACAGGCATCTCAGCAGCGATCTTGCAGCGATGGAAATCGCCTCACCCGATAGCACCGTGCTGCCAAGCAGCGGCAGATCGTCCCACCTGCCGATGGAGGAATAGAAAGCGGTGAGGCCTAGAATAGCTATGCCGAGGCCTATCGCCAGCGAACGCGCGGTATTCTTCCGCGGAACCAGCACGAGGGCGGGTGTACGGCAATACAGCGCATAGGCGATCACCGGGGCGAAGATCACGATCTGGTTCAGCACGGCCACTGCCGCACTGTCTCCTGTCACCAGGAACCCGCGACCTGCCATGAACGAAAGCGTAGCCATGCCGGCCGTGGCGAGCGCGAACAGGCCCGCCGTTTTCCAGCGATGGTCGACGAAAGTGGGCGCGGTGGCCGGGATCAGCCGCGGGTACAGCAGTGCCGCCAGCCACGCCAGTACGGCGACTGCCCCGTAGGCAGTGATGATACCCAGATATAGCGTCATTACCCTTCGTTTCTGCGCGAGGGGTAACACGGTGTATTAGGGGATTGAAACAGCCTCGTCGGACTGAATCACTCTTTCGTGGAATTGTTTTCCAGCCGCTGGCCGATTGCTGCGACCAACTGGTTGAATTGCTCGTTTCCGCGCAAGTTAAGATCACGCTGGGGAAACGGGATCTCGACGTCGTTCTCACGGAACAGTTGCCAGACTCGCTGGTAAACGTCCGACCGGATGTTTGCGAGGCCGCCTTCGGGGTCGGTAATCCAGAAACGCACCTCGAAATCCACCGAGCTGTTGCCGAAGGCCATGATGTTCACTCGCGGCTTGGGCGTCTTGAGGATGCGGGGGGTCTCTTCCACCGCCTTGTACAAAAGCTCCGTCACCAGATCGAGATCGCTGTCGTAGGACACGCCGACTGCTGCCTTCACCCGCACCTCTCGCGAACTGTAGGACCAGTTCACCACCTGGTTGATCATCAGGTTCTCGTTCGGAATCAGGTATTCGGTCTGGTCCCGCGTAACCACGGAAATGGCGCGGATGCCGATCTTGCGGATCTGGCCGAAACCCTCGTTACCCGCAGCATCGGCCACGGAAATCACGTCGCCCGGCTTGATCGACTTGTCCATCAGCAGGATGATACCGGCAATCAGGTTACCGAAGGTCTTTTGCAGGCCGAAACCGATGGCAAGGCCGAATGCACCGGAAAATACCGCCAGTGCCGTAAGGTCGATGCCGAGCATGTCGATACCGATCAGGAAGGCCAGCGCCCACACGAGTATGGTCGAGATCTTCTCCGCCAGCAGGCGCTGGGAGCCATCGAGGCGGGTGATCCGGCGCAGGGAGAAGCGGATCAGCCGGGTCACCGCCCAGGCGAGAAGAATGACCAGCACGATCACCAGCATCGCCAGCAATGCATCGAGCATGGAGAAGCGGATCGAGCCGATCTGCACCGCCGCAGCATCCAGCCCGTCCAGAATGCCGCCGACCGTTTCGCTGCGCTCGCTCACCGCATCGCGTACCTCTTCGGTCGTGCGGATAGCGGTGGAAACATCCGGGGTGGCCTCCGGCGTGGGGACGACGTCGGGGATCGCCAGCAATGGCTCCGCGGTGTCCGGGTTGATCAGCGGCTCGCCCGTGGCAGGATCGAGGACCGGCACCGCCTCGCTGGGCGACGGTATCCCCATCAACGGTTCGCCGGTTTCGGGGTTGATCAGCGGTTCGCCGGTTTCCGCGTCGCGCAGTGGCACGGCCTGCGAGGTATCCGCCTGCTCGGAAGTATCCTGCGCTGCCGTGGCGGAATCCGGTAAAGTGGCTGTTCCGGTCATTTCGCTCCCATCGCGTCAAGCCCCTGGGCGAGATCGCCGATAAGGTCTTCTGCGTCTTCTAGACCGATGGACAGCCGCACGCCAAGCCCGCTGCCGGTATCAATTCCCGGCGGCCATGGGCGAAGGGTGTGAACGGGGGCGGGATCGAACGGGATGGCAAGACTTTCGAATCCGCCCCAGCTGAAGCCGATGCCGAACAGATCGAGCGCGTCGATCATGCGGGCGCGCGCGGCAGAGTCGAAGCCGTCGGCCAGCACGATGCTGAACAGACCGCACCCTCCCTTGAAATCCCGCCGCCACAGATCGTGACCGGGCGCGCCGGGCAGCATCGGGCACAGAACGGCGGATACTTCGGCACGCGTTTCGAGCCAGGTCGCCAGTTCCAGTGCGGTCTTCGTCGATCGTTCCAGCCGCACCTGCATTGAACGCAGGCCGCGCAGGGCAAGGGCAGCATCGTCGGGCGAAACGACCTGCCCCATGAATTGCGCCTGCCGCCTGATGCGATTGATAACGGGCTTTGCGGCACTGGCACTGCCCATCATCACGTCGGAATGGCCGCCCACGTGCTTGGTCAGGCTCATCACGGAAATGTCGCAGCCATGCTGCAGCGCCGCAAATCCCAACGCAGTTGCCCAGGTGTTGTCGATGATCGACAGGATACCGCGCTCTCTCGCAACGTCGCACAGCGCGGGAATATCGCACACTTCCATCGTCAGGCTGCCGGGGCTTTCCAGCATTACCGCCCTGGTTGTGTCGGTAATGGCGCTGGCAAGGCCGTCAGGTTCGAGCGGGTCGAACGGCTTTGCCGTAATCCCGAACTGCCGCAGCATGGACAGCGCGATGCTGCGCGTCGGTTCATAGGCGTTGTCGGTTACCAACAGTTCATCGCCGGGACGCAGCACCGCCATAAGGGTACACGCGATGGCCGCTACACCGCTGGGGAACAGTTCGGTGCCATCCGCGCCTGTTTCCAGCGCGGTCAGCGCATCGGCAAGTGCCCATTGCGTGGGGCCGCCGCGCCTGCCGTAGTAGAAATGCCCGTCCTCGTTGGGACGACCCGCGGCCAGATCCTCGCAATCCTCATAGAGATGGGTGCTCGCCCTCCATACCGGCGGGCTGACCACGCCGCCCTTGTTGCCGGGCACGCTCGTCCACGCCTTTTTCCGCCCTGCTTCCACCACCCGCGTGGCAGGTTTGTGCACCTTGTCGCTCATGCGGCTGGCCCCGTTTCCTTGGGTGTCGCGGGATCGGCGCCCCACTCGCTCCAGCTCCCGTCGTAAAGTGCGCCGTGATCATGGCCGATCAGATGGTGAGCGAACAGGACAACCGAGGCGGTGATCCCGCTGCCGCAGGACGCCGTTAGCGGCGCTGCCGGGTCGAGACCGGCATCGGTGAACGCCTTGGCCAGCCGGTCGGGTGGCAGGAATGTACCGTCCTGTGCCAGCAGGTCAGCGAAGAACAGATTACGCGCGCCGGGGATATGGCCGCCCGGCAGATCGTGGACGGTGTCGGCCGTCTCGCCCGTGAAGCGCCCGGCATCACGCGCGTCGACCACCTGTTCGGCGCGGGTCTGACAATTGGTGAGCATGTCTGCCTTCGTGCGAATGGAGCCCGCCGTGCCAGCGGACGAAAACTGGCTCCGCTCTACCGATGTGGGGCCGCTGTCGGTCGGCCTACCCTCCGCCAGCCATTTACCGAAACCGCCGTCGAGCACGGCTGCATCCACGCCATGAAGGCGCAGCACGAACCAGGCACGCGCGGCAGTGCGCATCGCGCTGTTGTCGTAGAGCACGATGCGGTCGGTTGGCCTTACGCCAAGCTCGCCCAGCCGGGCATCGAGCTGGAAGCGCGTAGGGCATGCGGAGGGTACTTCGCTATCGCTATCGATCAGCGTTTTCAGATCGAGGAAGCGCGCCCCGGGAATATGGGCCTCGGCAAATTCTGCCGCAGCATCGCGCCCCGCAGCAGGCAGGTGCAGCGACGCATCGAGCATCACCAGATCGCGGGCGCCCAGCCGATCTGCCAGCCAGTCTGTCGTCACAAGCGTATCCATGGGCAGGGGCGTAACCGCTGGCGGCAGCTTCGTAAATGCCGCAGGTGCTTGCACCGCGCGCAAAGCCGCGTAACAGGTGCGCGCATGAGTGATACAGACAAGCCAGTCTCTCCGCTGCACCTTGGCCAGACCAGTGCTCTCCCTGCCTCTCCGGAAGAGGCGGTCCTCGATTATGTCTCCAATCCGCGCGAGGGGGCGCTGTATCTGGTGCGTTTCGCCGCGCCGGAATTTACCAGCCTGTGCCCGGTGACGGGCCAGCCCGATTTTGCGCATCTCGTCATCGACTATGCGCCGGGCAAGACGATCGTCGAGAGCAAGAGCCTGAAGCTGTTCCTTGGCGCGTTCCGCAATCACGACGGCTTCCATGAGGATGTCACCGTCGGCATCGGCCAGCGCCTGTTTGCCGAGATGGAGCCGCAGTGGCTCCGTATCGGGGGGTACTGGTATCCGCGCGGCGGCATTCCCATCGACGTGTTCTGGCAAAGCGGCAAGCCGCCGGAGGGACTGTGGTTGCCAGAGCAGGGCGTCCCCTCCTATCGCGGTCGCGGTTGAGGACTATCGGCATTTTTTGCCGGGATGAAGGCATCCGGACCTGCAGGTCCGCCAAGAATTTGAAAGACGGTTTCCTATGCGTATCGTGATGATCGGCACTGGCTATGTTGGCCTGGTATCTGGCGCCTGTTTTGCAGACTTCGGTCACGAGGTCGTGTGCGTGGACAAGGACCAGTCGAAGATCGACGCGCTGCTGGCGGGCGAGATCCCCATTTTCGAGCCGGGTCTGGACGAGCTGGTGGCGCGCAACGTCGAGGCCGGGCGACTGGCCTTCACGCTGGACCTGGCCGAGGCGCTGCCGGGTACGGACGCGGTGTTCATCGCGGTGGGCACGCCCAGCCGCCGGGGCGATGGCCATGCGGACCTGTCGTACGTCTATGCCGCGGCAGAGGAGATGGCCCCGCTGCTGCCCAAAGGCGTGGTGGTGGTCGACAAGTCGACGGTGCCGGTGGGCACGGGCGACGAGGTGGAGCGGATCATCCGCGAGACCGCGCCTGACCTGCAGTTCTCGATTGCCAGCAATCCCGAGTTCCTGCGCGAGGGGGCGGCGATCGACGACTTCAAGCGGCCCGACCGGGTGGTGATCGGGGTGAACGACGAGCACGCGGAAAAGGTGCTGGCGGAGATCTACCGTCCGCTCACCCGCAACGAGAGCCCGCTGGTGGTGATGAGCAGGCGCGCTGCCGAACTCACCAAGTATGCCGGCAACGCCTTCCTTGCGACCAAGATCGGCTTCATCAACGAGATCGCCGACCTGTGCGAGAAGGTGGGCGCGGATGTCGCCGACGTGGCGAAGGGCATCGGTCTCGACAGCCGCATCGGCAACCGCTTCCTGATGCCGGGTCCGGGCTATGGCGGCAGCTGCTTTCCCAAGGATACGCTGGCACTGCTGAAGACCGGGCAGGACTACGAAAGCCCGCTGCGGATCGTGGAGAGCGTGGTGGCCAGCAACGACCAGCGCAAGCGCTCGATGGGGCGCAAGGTCATCCACGCGCTGGGCGGGGGCGACCAGCACGGCAAGACGGTGGCGGTGCTGGGCCTGACGTTCAAGGCCAACACCGACGACATGCGCGACAGCCCTGCGATCAGCGTCGTGCAGGCGCTGCAGGACGCAGGCATCAACGTGAAGGCCTACGATCCCGAGGGGATGGAGCAGGCGAGGAAGGTGATCGACAAGGTCACCTACTGCGATGGCCCCTACGAGGCCATGGACGGTGCCGATGCAGCGGTGATCGTGACCGAGTGGGACGCGTTCCGCGCGCTCGACCTCGAGCGGGTGAAAGGCCTCCTCAAGCAACCGGTGCTGGTGGACCTCAGGAACCTCTACACCCGCGAGGACGTCGAACGCCACGGGTTCGCATATACCGCCGTCGGGCGCTGAGGGCATGCAGCTTCGCCGTCCGTCGGGCGGGGATGAAGCGGCCAGCGTGCGATCGAGAGGGCCAGATGGTGCCGGTTAGAGGATTCGAACCCCTGGCCTGATGATTACAAATCAACTGCTCTACCAACTGAGCTAAACCGGCTCACCACGTGGGCGGTCGCCCCTTTGGTCCAAAGCGGTTCGGAAGGCAAGTGGGCGCGCGAAGGTGTCGTTTGAAACCGGAGAGCGATTGTGCTTCTATTGAGGCGGGACGCAAACTGGAGCAGCGAATGGATTCCCGTACGCAGCAGCAACTGATTTTCGAGGCGCATCGCAAGTCGACCGGCGCCAGCTACCTGCTGTGGTTCTGTCTCGGCTTTCTTGGCGCCCATCGTTTCTACCTGGGACGTACCGGCAGCGGCATCGCCCAATTGCTGATGTGCCTTTCGGTCGTGGGCATCATACCGCTGGCATTCTGGTGGCTGATCGATGCCTTCCAGATTCCGGGGATGGTGCGCGACGAGAACATGAAGACGATCCGCGAACTTGGCGGCTTTCGCGAACCGGAAAGCGAGGCGCGCCTTGCTGCACCAGCACCGCAGCCCTCCCGGTCGTTCGACCCCCGGGTCGAGGAAATTCGCGAGATGCGCCGCCGCTGATAGCGTTGCCTATCAGGGTACGCCGAAAGTCCAGCCCTCGGTTCTTGCGATCTCGCCCGTCATCGCTTCTGGCGACCACAGGGCCGGGTCATGCGCCACAGTGCGCAGCCACGCTGCAGTGACCAGCGCGTCGCTGCTATGATCATCGATCGGACCAGTGCCGCCGACAGGTTCGCTGCCGAGATTGCGCAGGGCCATGTTCAGTTCCTCGTAGCTGCGCATCTTGGCGCGCCCCGCGGTGCGACCGCCGGCAATGGCGGCCAGCGTCGTGTAGATTTCCACGATGACGGGGCCGGTGGCGGGAAGCGGGTCTATCGGCCAGACAGGTACCTCGCCCTGCAGGGCGTGAAGCATCCGCATTCCGGTAAGGCTCGACTTGCCGACCTGCGCCGCGCCCACGAGATTAAAGTTGGAATAGGGTTTGCAGCCCTGCTGCGCCTGCGCGATCTCAGTGACGCGAAAGCGCCCCCGGCCACCGCCGAAGAGGTCCCCCTCGCGCCCGCCGTGACGACGGAAGTGGCGGCTGATCCGGGGATGATCGACGAAGCTGGAGACGGAAAGGTGCTCGTCCTCGCCGCTTATCCGTTCGACCAGGTCCCAAAGCGAGCGGGCATCGGGCGGGCTCCCCTCCCAACCCGGAAAGAAGGCACCTTCGTCGACAAACGGCAGCGATATGCCCAGATCGAGGCCCACCAGCGTATCTTGCGGCAGGTCATCGCGCAGGACATGGAGAACCTCCTCGCGGCTCCAACCCTTCTCGCGCGTCACCAGCATCGGGGGACCGCCCGACGCATCCGCCACGGCCATGGCGATGGCCTTGTGCCGTGCGCCCACGGCCCCCGACCAATCGATAGCGACGAAATGCGTGAAGCGGCTCACCCCCGCTCGGTCCGCAGCTTGTTCCAGTAGTCGAGACGCTTGGCGATCTCGCGCTCGAAACCACGTTCGACCGGTTCGTAATAGGACTGCGGCTCCATTTCGGAGGGCCAGTAATTGTCGCCGGAGAAACCATCTTCGGCATTGTGATCGTAGGTGTAGCCCTTGCCGTAGCCGACATCCTTCATCAGCTTTGTCGGCGCGTTGACGATGTTCATGGGCGGCATCAGGCTGCCGGTTTCCTTCGCGCTTCTGAAGGCGGCTTTCTGGGCTTTGTAGACAGCGTTCGATTTGGGGGCGGCGGCGACGTACAGGCACGCCTGGACAAGGGCGAGCTCGCCTTCGGGGCTGCCCAGGAACTGGTAGGCGTCTTTCGCCGCCATGCACTGCGTCAAAGCCTGCGGATCGGCGAGGCCGATATCCTCCACCGCCATGCGGATCAGTCGCCGGGCCACGAACAGCGGTTCCTCGCCTGCCACCAGCATGCGCGCCATGTAATAGAGCGCGGCCTGCGGATCGGACCCGCGAACGGCCTTGTGAAGCGCGGAGATGAGGTTGTAGTGACCCTCACGGTCCTTGTCGTAAACGGCAACACGGCGTTGCAGGAACTGACCCAGCGCGGCGGGATCGAGCGGCGCGTCGATCTTCGCGGCGTAGAGCGTTTCGGCCTGGTTGAGCAGGAAGCGGCCATCGCCATCGGCTGATGCGACAAGCGCGTCCCTGGCCGCAGGCGTTACGGGCAGCGGACCTTCCAGCTCTTCGGCCCGGTCGAGCAGCTTGCCCAGAGCTTCGGCATCCAGCCGATGCAGGATCAGCACCTGTGCCCGGCTCAGCAGCGCGGCATTGAGTTCGAAGCTGGGGTTCTCCGTCGTCGCGCCTACCAGCGTCACCAGTCCGCGTTCCACGAATGGCAGGAAGCCATCCTGCTGCGCCCGGTTGAAGCGGTGGATCTCGTCCACGAACAGCAGCGTGCGCTGGCCGGCCTTCTGCGCCTGTTCGGCGGCGACAAAGGCCTTTTTAAGGTCCGCGACGCCGCTGAACACAGCGCTCACCGCCTCGTACCGCATCCCGACTTCCGCAGCGAGGAGGCGAGCAATGCTGGTCTTGCCCGTTCCGGGCGGACCCCACAGCACCATGCTGGAAAGGCGGCCCGCCGCCACCATGCGCCCGATCGCGCCATCGGCTCCGGTAAGGTGTTCCTGCCCAATGACCTCGGCAAGCGAGCGCGGTCGCAGGCGGTCTGCCAGCGGCGCGTCCTCTCGCACGGGTTCGGGCACGCTTTGCGGCGCTTCGTCGGCAAACAGGTCGGCCATCGGGCTTATGTAGCGGCTTGCCGCGCGGGATGTAGGGCGCGCGGAAGTTTTTTCTCAAGCCACCTTGTTACGATAGGTCTAAGATATATCTTAAAGACGTTGGGACTGACTGGAGATCGAACATGAGCAAGAGCAGCAGAAAACCGCCGCGTCCGCCGCGCCCGCCCCGCGCACCGAAGAAACCCGGCAAGCCGAGTTCGGCGCACCGCGACGAAGAAGTCGTGGAGCCCGAGGATATCGAGCCTGTCGATGACGAGGGCGAGGACTTTGATGTCGAAGTAGAGATCGAAATCGATAATGCTGACGATGAAGACTGGGAAGATGGCGGCCCGCGCCGCTACCGTCATCGTCATCGCCATCGTTACAACGCTGAAGACATGCTGGGGATGGCCGGAATTTTCGGCAAGGACGGGCCGTTTGGGCCCAGTGGTCCGTTCGGACCTGGCGGCATGTTCGGCAAGGATGGCATGTTCGGCCCTGGCGGTATGTTCGCGAAAAGTGGCAGGCCCGGGAAGCGATATGGCAACGGCGCTCGTAGCGACGAGGCCCCGCGCCGGCGTCGCCTGTTCGGGCCGGGCGAACTGCGCCTGGTACTGCTGGCCATGCTGGCAGAGGAGCCACGCCACGGCTACGAACTGATCAAGGCGCTGGAAGAAATGACCGCCGGTTCCTATTCGCCCAGTCCGGGTACGATCTATCCGACCCTGCAAATGCTGGCGGACGAGGGCGCGATTGCCGAGCAGGACAGCAAGGATGCCAAGAAACTGTTCCAGGCCACTGATTCCGGCCTTGCCGAACTGGAAGATCGCCGTGACGAGCTCGAGGAGCTTTGGAATCGCCTTGGTCGCAAGCGCGAAAAGGCACGGCCCAGCGGGTCGGCCGAACTGTTTCGCGCGATGGGCAATCTTGCCAACGTCATCAAGAACAAGGCTGCGGACGGCAAGCTGAAGGACCTCGACAAGCACCAGGTCGTCGATCTGATCGACGAACTGGCCCGCAAGATTGAACGGCTGTGATTGTTTAAGGTAATTCCCTGTTTCGGGTGGACATGCTAGCTTCGCCCGAAACAGGGGAGTTGACGATGGCAACCTTGAACCGCCCGGCGACGCCGTGGCACCTTTGGGTAATCGGTATCCTGGCGCTGCTGTGGAATGCCTTCGGCGCGTATGACTACCTCATGACGCAAACGCGGAACGAGGCCTACATGTCGGCCTTCACGCCGCAGCAACTAGAATACTTCTACAGCTTCCCCGTCTGGATGGAGGCGTTCTGGGCAATCGGTGTGTGGAGCGCGTTTCTTGGCGCGATACTGCTGGTCCTGCGCAGTCGCTTTGCAGGCTATGCCTTTGTCCTCGCTCTTGTCGGGTTGGCGGGTTCGTCCGCTTATCAGTTCACCAATCCCGCACCAGAAGGTGTGCTGGACGGCACTGGACTGATCCTGACCGTGGTAATCTGGGCAAGCCAGATCTTACTGGCCATCTACGCCTTCGCCATGGCGCGCCGCGGCGTACTACGCTGACTTGCCGCTTTTCTGCCGCGCCGCAATCAGGCGCAGGTAAGTGTCTGCCACCGCGCCGTTGATGGTGTCCCAGTCGTAGGCGTCGGCGCGCCTGGCGCCAGCCTCGCCATGGGCGCGGCGCAGGTCCGGGTTGGCCGCATAGGAAGCCAAGGCGTCGGCATAGGCATCAACATCACGCGGGGCGACGAGGTGGCCGGTCTCTCCCTCCACCACCAGGCTGGATGCGCCTGTTGCGTCGGCAGCCACCACCGGAACGCCGCAGGCCATGGCCTCCAGCGTTACGTTGCCAAACGTCTCTGTAACCGATGGGTTGAGCAGCACGTCCATGCTGGCGACCGCGCGGCCCAGGTTTTCGCCCTGCTGGAACCCGACGAACTTTGCTTCGGGCACCTTGCCTGCGAAGAATTCCTTCGCCGGGCCTTCGCCGATGACCAGAACCTGGTGCGGAACGCCGCGCTTCCGCAGTTCCACCATCGTCTCGGCGAAGATGTCGATACCCTTTTCCAGCACCAGCCGGCCGAGGAATCCGACGGTCATGTCATCGTCCGCAATGCCCTGCGCCCGGCGCCATTCTAGATCGCGGCGAGTAGGGGTGAAGATCGTGCGGTCGACCCCTCGCGACCACGTGCCGATGTCACGGTGCATGTTCTGTTCGCGCAGCTCCTCGATCATGCTGGCCGAGGGCGCCACGATCGCATCGCAGCGGTGGTAGAACCGCCGCAGAAGGGCGACAAATACGGGCTCGATGAAGCCGAAGCCGTAATAGCGCGGATAGGTCTCGAACCGGGTGTGCACGCTGGCAAGCACGGGAATGTCATGTGCCCGCGCCCATGTCAGCGCGCGGTGTCCGGCAACATCGGGGCTGGAAATGTGAACGATATGAGGGTCGAACTCCGCCAGGTTGGCCTTGATCTGGGCGTTCAGCCCGGTGGAGAACTGGTATTCTCCCCGTCCGGGAATCGGTACCGACGGCAGGCTTACCAGTTCGCCCGCGGGTTCGAAGGCGGGGGTATCGGTGGTCGGCGAATAGACGCGCACCTCGGCACCCTGCCGCAGCAGGTAATCGACGAGCCGGTTCAGAGCCTGGTTCGCGCCATCGCGGACGTAATTGTAGTTCCCGCTGAACAGCGCGACACGAAGATTACTCACATCCATCGGTCTCCCCCTAGGCGAGCCTTGCGCGCTTGGCGAGAGGGAAGGGACGGCTTCGCGTGTGCATTATGCAAGGAGCGGCGAGGGCGCTTCATATCGCAGTTGACTAATGATCAAAGCAGTAATAACTAGATTGAACATTAGTCAGATGAGTGATTCGATGACCGACGAACAATTCCTTTCCAGCTACGATCCCGCCGCCTTTCCGCGCGTCGCGATAACGGCGGATACAGTGCTTTTCAGCGTGGTCGACGGGAAGCTCGTCGCCGTGCTGCAACGCCGGGCGCAGGCACCCGCCAAAGGTAGCTGGGCACTGCCGGGCGGCTTCGTGCGTGAAGGGGAGGGGCTGGACGAGGCTGCCGCCCGCGTGCTGGCGACCAAGGCTCACATAGAACGGATCTGGCTGGAACAGCTCTACACCTTCGGCGCGCCCGACCGCGATCCGCGCATGCGCGTGGTGACCGTCGCCTATTTCGCGCTGCTGGCGGCAGAGGTGGTCCAGTCCGCAGTGGACGCGCACGACGATCTGATGCTGGTCGACGTGGCCCGGCTGCCCGATCTCGCCTTCGACCACGCCGAAATTCTTGCCGCCGCTGTCGAGCGGCTGCGCGGGAAGATCGACTATGTCCCGCTCGCCTTCGCGCTGCTGCCCGAAATGTTCACCTTGCGCGAATTGCAGCAGGTTCACGAGGCGATCCTCGACACGCAATTCGCCAAACCCGCCTTTCGCCGCCGGATGATCGACCAGGGTTGGATCGAACCGACAGGAGAATACGAGACCGCCACCCCCTATCGCCCGGCGGAACTGTACCGCCGCAGAACCGACAACGCCTGAAGGAGACCGATCATGGCAAATATCACTGTTTACGGCCCGCTCGCCATGCTGCGCGCAGACCCCAGCCAGCACGTGCTGCGCTATGCCAATGGCCGCCTGAAGGCGAGCGGGCGGGGCCTCGTGTTCTGGTTCGCCCCGGCCACGGCCAGCCTCGCAGAGGTGCCACTGGACGACCGCGAGATGACGTTCTTCGCCAAGGGGCGCAGCGCCGACTTTCAGGATGTCAGCGTGCAGGGCATGATCGGCTGGCACGTCGCCGCGCCGGAACTGGCGGCCGAGCGGATCGACTTCAGTATCGATCCGCGTAACGGACGGTGGAACGCGCGCCCTGTCGAAAGCATCGAGACGCGCATCAGCGGCATCGTTGCGCAGGCCGCACTGGAATATCTGGCGAAGGCGCCGGTTCAGGCCTTGCTGGATGCCGGGGTCGATCCCTTGCGCCATGCCATCGGTGTGGCGCTGGCCGATAATCCGGGCCTGTTGCAGATCGGGGTAGAGGTCGTCAGCGTACGTCTGGCGAACCTTGCGCCAACTAGCGAACTGGAACGGGCGCTGCAGACGCCCACGTTCGAAGCGTTGCAGCAGAAGGCGGACGAGGCGACCTTTGCCCGCCGCGCGCTGGCGGTCGAGAAGGAGCGCGCCATTGCCGAGAACGAGCTGGCCACCAAGGTCGAGCTTGCGCGGCGGCAGAAGCTGCTGACCGCGGAAGAAGCGGAGAACGCCCGCGACGAAGCGCGCGGTGCCGCCGAAGCCCTGTTGATCGAGGCCGAAGCCGACGCAGCGCGCATTCGCGCGGTGGAAGAGGCCAGGGCAGCGGCAGAGCAGGCACACATGGCCGTCTATCGCGACCTTCCCCCGCAGGTCCTGCTGGGCCTTGCCGCGCGGGAGTTTGCCGCCAAGGTGGATCGTATCGAACACCTGAACGTGACGCCGGACATGCTCGCCCAGCTGGTGCGCGAATTCGGCGCTGCCCGGGCGCCCGCTGCTCCGGCGATCGAGGGCTAGGGCGATGGCGACGCTGCCCCCGCGCGCGGTCTTCGTGACCAGGCAGTCCGAATACGACTGGCTGATTGCACGGCACGCCACGCGCGGGCAGGCGCGGTTCTTTCTGGAACAGCGCGGCCAGTCGCTGGCGGAGGTCGAAGCCCGGCACGCGGCGCAGGAACGCGCCGTACACGCCGCCCATGCTGCCTTGCCGGACGAATGGCGTCATGCAGACATCCGCCGCGAAGACCTCGACCGGTTCCTGTTCACCCCCGAAGACGTGGTGGTGGCCCTGGGGCAAGACGGCCTAGTGCCCAATGTCGCCAAGTACCTGTCCGGGCAGAAGGTGATCGGGATCAATCCGGATCCCGCCCGCTACGACGGCGTGCTGGCGCGCTTCGCGGTGGAGAACCTTGCAGACCTGCTGGTGCGGGCCTGGCACGACGATGCCGAGGTGGAAGCGCGGACGATGGCCGAAGGGCGGCTCGATTCAGGGGAGCGCTTGCTGGCCCTGAACGAACTGTTCGTCGGTCACCGCAGTCACCAGTCGGCCCGCTACCTTATCGAGGATGGGGGGAAGGGCGAGGAACAGAGCAGCAGCGGACTGATCGTTGCAACCGGGACCGGCGCAACCGGATGGGCGCGTTCCATCATGCTGGCGACGGGAGTGGACCTGCCGCTCGCTCCGACACGAACCGCCTTGGGATGGTTCGTGCGAGAACCCTTTCCCAGCGTCGCCACGGGCACGACCATGCGGGCCGGATTGCTGGAAAGCGGCAGGCTCGCGCTCACCAGTCGCATGAACGATGGTGGCGTGGTTTTCGCTGACGGCATGGAAGCGGATTTCCTCCACTTCGGCTGGGGCCGCAAGCTGGACATCGGCGTGGCGTCCGAAAGGCTGAACCTGGTGGTCGGGTGATCCGTAACACACGCCTTGTCCCCCGTGTCACTGAAGGAACCGGCGGCGGGGCTACCCATTATCGGTAGCATGATGAAGTGGCCCCCAAGTCTCACCGTGCTGACACTGTTACTGGGTGCCTGCTCGCAGTCGTCCGAACCATCTGAAGATGCCGCGCAGCCCGCGCCCGAGGCGACCCCGGTGGCTGAGGAGCCATCCCCGAAACCGGAACGCACCATTGATCCCGACGTAGAGGCCGCCGGATCGCAGGATGAAGCGCGCGCCGATGCGGGCGGTATGCAGGATACGATTCCCGAGCGGTTCCACGGCCTTTGGGCCGAAAGCGATGCCGACTGCGAAATCCGCGGCCACCAGCGATACGAGATTGGAGCACGCGAAGTGGGCTTTTTCGAAAGCACCGGCATCGTGCAGAACGTGCGGGCGGATGGCGACTACGCCGCTGCCACGCTGAGCGAGCAGTATGGCGACGCGCCGCCAGCCGAATATGTGTTCTACATGGCGCTGGAAAGCGCGGACGTCATGCGTATCCGGTACGATGACGATCCGCGCTTCCGTATCTACCGCTGCCCGTAGGCGCGCCGGTCAGGAATCCTGCGACGACCGCTTGGCGCGCTTACGCTCGTGCGGGTCCAGGTGGACCTTGCGCAGGCGAATGCTCTCAGGGGTAACTTCCACGATCTCGTCGTCGCCGATGTAGGCAATCGCCTGTTCCAGCGTCATCTTGCGCGGCGGGGTCAGGCGGATGCCTTCGTCCTTGCCGCTGGCGCGGAAGTTGGTGAGCTGCTTGCTCTTGAGCGGGTTCACCTCGAGATCTTCGGGCTTGGCATTCTCGCCGATGATCATGCCCTGGTACAGCTTCTCACCCGGGCCGACGAACAGTACGCCGCGTTCCTCGATGGTGTTGAGCGCGTAGGCCATGGCCTCGCCCTGTTCCATCGAAATCAGCACGCCGTTCTGGCGCCCGGAAATCTTGCCCTTGTGCGGGCCATAGCTGTCGAACAGGCGGTTCATGATCCCCGTGCCGCGCGTGTCGGACAGAAATTCGCCGTGATAGCCGATCAGGCCGCGCGACGGGGCGAGGAAGATCAGGCGGGTCTTGCCGACGCCGCTGGGGCGCATCTCGGTCATCTCGGCCTTGCGCTGCGCCATCTTCTCGACGACCGTGCCGGAGAATTCGTCATCCACGTCGACCACCACGGTTTCGTAAGGTTCCAGCTTCTGGCCGTTCTCCTCGCGGTACAGCACGCGCGGGCGGCTGATGGAAAGCTCGAAGCCCTCGCGGCGCATGGTTTCGATCAGCACGCCAAGCTGCAATTCGCCGCGACCGGCGACTTCGAAGGCGTCCTTGCCGCTGCTTTCGGTCACGCGGATGGCGACGTTGCCTTCGGCCTCGCGCTCCAGCCGCTCGCGGATCACGCGGCTCTGCACCTTGCTTCCCTCGCGGCCCGCATAGGGGCTGTCGTTGACGGCAAAGGTCATGGAGAGGGTGGGCGGATCGATCGGCGAGGCGTGGATCGGCGTGGTGACGTGCGGGGCGGCCAGCGTGTTGGACACGGTGGCATCGGTGAGGCCCGCGACGGCGACGATATCGCCAGCCTTGGCGTGGAGAACCGGCTCGCGATCCAGCCCGTTGTAGGCAAAGACCTTGGTGGCGCGGCCCACTTCCACGACCTTGCCGTTAACGTCCAGCGCGCGGATCGGCATGCCGGTTTCCAGACGACCGCTCTCGATACGGCCCGTCAGAATACGGCCGAGGAAGGCGTCGCGATCCAGCAGCGTTGCCAGCATGGCGAAATCGCCATCGGGATCGAGATCCGGGGCGGGCACGTGGCTGACGATCAGGTTGAACAGCGGCAGCAGGTCGCCCTCGCGCGCTTCGGGATCCTCGCTGGCGTAGCCGGAGCGGCCCGAGGCGTAGAGCACGGGGAAATCGAGCTGTTCGTCGTTCGCTTCCAGGTTCACGAACAGGTCGAAAACCTCGTCCAGCACTTCGCTGGCCCGGGCATCGCTGCGGTCGATCTTGTTGACGACCACGATGGGCTTCAGGCCCAAGCCCAGCGCCTTGCCGGTGACGAACTTGGTCTGCGGCATCGGCCCTTCGGCGGCGTCAACCAGCAGGATGACACCGTCGACCATGGACAGGATGCGTTCCACCTCGGCGCCGAAGTCGGCGTGACCTGGGGTGTCGACGATGTTGATGCGATAGGAATGCTGGCCGCCCTCGGGCTTCCATTCCACGCTGGTGGGCTTGGCGAGAATCGTGATCCCGCGCTCCTGCTCCAGTTCGTTGGAATCCATGGCGCGTTCCTCGACGCGCTGATTCTCGCGGAAGGTGCCGGATTGGCGGAAAAGCTGGTCGACAAGCGTGGTCTTGCCATGGTCGACGTGGGCGATGATCGCCACGTTGCGAAGGGGGGCGGACATGATCTGTGGTTTCCTGGGCTACGGCGGGCGCACAATGCTGCACCTGCGAATTGGCGCGCCGATAGCCTATGCAGCCTCTCGCCGCAAGCCGCTGTGGGGTGGATCGGTTAACGTATACGTCAGACCCCTCCATGTTGCGCGAATGTAACACAGGCCGTTTCTTCCGTAACCGCCCTGTTAACTGTCGATTGTGCGAACCTTTTCACGGCTCTATCCATGGGCAGACCAATAGAGGTCGCTTGAGGCGCGCTTATTGTCAGGAAGGCAGAGCGCGCTTTCGAGGGAGAGATGGAGAATTCAATGACCAGCAAGACCGCCGGCGTGGCCGGCTTTTCGCGCAAGTGCCTGTGTGGCGCTGCCGCCATCGCCCTGCTTTCGCCAGTCGCCGCCTTGGCGCAGGACGAAGCCGAAGCCGGGCAGGATATCTATCCCGAAGAAGGCGGCGAGGAGAGCAACCAGGGTAACAGCATCATCGTTACCGCATCCAAGCGCGAACAGACGCTGCAGGAAGTTCCGGTCGCTGTATCCGTGACCAGTGGCGAGACGCTTGAGCGCGACCAGATCCGTGACATCCGCGATCTTCAGACCGTTGTCCCCTCGCTGACCGTCGGCCAGCGCCAGTCTTCCGCCAACACCGGCTTCTTCATTCGCGGCTTCGGCAACGGGGCCAACAACGCCGGTATCGAGCCCTCGGTTGGCGTTTTCATCGATGGCGTCTATCGCAGCCGTACCGCCTCCTCCATTTCCGACCTTCCCAACGTGCAGCGCGTCGAAGTGCTGCGCGGTCCGCAGTCGACCCTGTTCGGCAAGAACGCGTCCGCCGGCGTGATCTCGGTATCCACCGAAGCGCCGCAGTTCGACCTCGGCGGCTCGGCAGAGCTGACCTACGGCAACTACGACGCGGTGGTTGCTCGCGGCTACGTGACCGGTCCGATCACCGATGTCGTCGCCGTCAGCGTGGGCGCGGGCCTGAACAAGCGCGACGGCTTCTTCGATGACCTGGGCACCGGCAACGATGCCAACAACCGCGACCGCTGGTATGGCCGGGCGCAGGTGCTGGTCGACAACGGCGTGGATTTCAGCATCCGCCTGATTGCCGACATCGACAAGATTGACGAAGTCTGCTGCGGCGTCGTGAACGTGCAGAACGGCCCGGCCACTGCCGCCGTGCTTGGCGTAGGCGGCATGGTAACGGATCCCAGCGATCCTTTCGCCGACGTGATCTACAGCAACTTCGATTCCACCAACGACATCGAGAACCGCGGCGTTTCCGCGCAGATCGATTACGAGTTCGGTGATTTCACCTTCACTTCGATCACCGCCAGCCGCACGACCGAGGCCGTGACTTTCCAGGATTCGGACTTCACCAGCGCCGACCTGATCTATCCCAACTCGCAGGATTTGGAGATCGACACCTTCACGCAGGAATTCCGCATCTCGGGCTCCATCGGTGACCGTGTCGACCTGCTGCTGGGCGTCTTCTACATCAACGAGGATGTCGAACAGGCGAACCAGCTGCTGTACGGTGCGGACTTCCGCAACTACGCCAACCTGCTGGTGACGAACCTTTCGGGCGGCGCCTTCGCGCTATTCCCGACCCCCATCGCACCCGGCGCCACCCCGCTGGAGCAGGTTTTCAGCCAGTCCTTCGGCACCAACTACGTAGGCACCTTCTTCAACGAAGGGCAGGGCTTCACCGAGGCTTACACGCTGGATTCTGAAGCCTATTCCTTCTTCGGCCAGGTCGATTTCGAACTGTTCGACGGCCTGGTGCTGACGCTGGGCGGCAACTACACCGACGACAGCAAGACCTTCACGCAGGACGCGGTTTCGACCGACGTGTTCTCGGCCATCAATTTCGATGCGCCGCAGCTCGCACCGTTCCGCGGACAGGTGCTGACCCAGGGTGCCGTGGCTGCAACCGTGGGTGCGCAGCTGGGCCTTGGCCGTTCCGCCACCGCAGCCGAGGTGCAGGCCTTCGCCACCGGCACCAGCCCGGCTGGCGCTGCCGGTGCTGCCGCATTCCCGACCATTCTGGCCGGTGCGCAGCAGTTTGCCGCAGCCAACGTCAACAACCCGCTGGCGAACCCGCTCAATCCGCTGCGCGCGCTGCAGTTCCTGCCGCCGTTCCTCGGCGTTCCCAACGCCGTGGAAGATGGCAGGATCAACGATGATAACTTCAGCTATTCGGCACGCCTCGCCTATGACGTGACGCCGGATGTGAACATCTACGCCAGCTATGCGACCGGCTTCAAGGCGAGCTCGGTGAACCTGTCGCGCGATGCCCGTCCCTCGATCGCGGATCGCCAGGCGATCCTCGCTGCCGGGCTGGGCCTGCCCAACCTGACATTCGGTTCGCGCTTTGCCGGTCCGGAAAAGTCGAAGGTGATGGAAGTCGGCGTGAAGGCCAACTTCGACAGCTTCTCGGCCAACCTGACCGTGTTTGACCAGGAGATCGAGGGTTTCCAGTCCAACATCTTCACAGGGTCGGGCTTCGTGCTGGCCAACGCAGGTAGCCAGTCGACCTGGGGCGTGGAGTTCGAAAGCACGTTCTTCCCCACGCCGGACCTGACGCTGAACGCCGCCGTCACCTACCTCGACCCGACGTTCGACAGCTTCCTGCAGTCGGCCCAGGGCGATATTTCGGGCACCCGTCCTTCGGGCATCCCGGAATGGACGGTGATCGTAGGCGCTCAGTACGAAGCCGATGTGGGCGGCGGCCTGCTGATCCCGCGCGTGAACTACTTCTGGTCCTCCGAAACGCAGCTGGTCGAAGGCCTGCCCGCGTTCGCAGTGCGCGGTCCGGATGGTACCATCACCGACGGCCAACCTGCTATCGACGCCGGCCTGCCGTTCACCTCGCAGGTAGACAACCTGACCGCGTCGCTCACCTACGAGTGCGACTGTGGCCTGTCGCTATCCGTCTGGGGTCGCAACCTCACCGACGACCGCAACCTGGGTACGGTGTTCGATACCCCGGCCCAGCCGCGCAGCGTATCGGGCTACCCGAACGATCCGCGCACCTACGGTGTTACCGGTCGTTTCCGCTTCTAAAACAGCGGCTTAAATGAAATGCGGAAAGGGGGCCCTGGTGGCCCCCTTTTTGTTGCGCGCATCCGGTTTTCGTGGTCGAACGGTTGCGCATGGCAACGACAGGGGAATCGCAGTGTCGCTCAGCATCAGTGGGATAATATCGCAGACTTTCAGCATGACCATGCAGCGGATCGGATCGCTGCTGGGGGTGTGGGCGGTCTATTTCGGACTACAGCTTCTTCTGGTGTTCCTGATGTTCGGCGTCATGGGCGGCACTTTCATGATGGCGGCCGGCATGGAAAGCCCGCTGGCTATGGGTGCCGGCGCCATCCTGACGATGATCCTGGTCTATGTCGCCTACCTGCTCCTCTACATGGCGCAGACGGCCTCGCTGGTTCACAACGCATCGCCCGTGCACGATCCATCACTGGGCGATTCGATCACGGCAGGTTTCCGGGCCATGCCGACCCTGCTCGGCCTCGCGCTGCTTCTGTTCGTCGCCTACATTGTCGCGCTTTTCGCCATCGGCATTGTCGGGGCAATCTTCTCGCTGGCAGGCGATGCCGGATCGGTCCTGTTCCTGATCGCCGTGTTCCTGGGGATGATATACATTTCCTGCCGTCTTGCGCTGATGTTGCCCGTCATCGCAGTTGACGGTGTCGGCAACCCAATTACCGCCATCAAGCGCAGCTGGAGCCTCACCAGTGGCCACGTGGGCAAGATATTTGTCGTTATCCTGCTGTTCGCTGTCATCGTGACGCTGGCTTTCCTCGCGCTGTTCGCCTTGATGGGGGGCAGCATGATGGGCCTGGCAGGCAGCGCAGCCGGTATGGATGCGGCAGGTGCCAGCATTGGCGCAGCAATGATCGTGTTCTTCATCGGCTTTTTGCTGCTGATGATCCTGATGGCGCTCGTGTCTGCAGCCTTCATGGCCGTGCTGCATTCATCCCTGGTTGGGCCGGAAGCGGTGGCGGAAACCTTCGCCTGAAGGCTCCGCCAGCGCGGGCGCGTTCCGGGCACAAAAGGCTCGCGCCCTTACAGAGAGCGTAGCGTCTGCGCCGGGCGGGCGCGCAGCAGCGGCAGCGATGCCCCCAGGGCGAATGCCAGCACCAGCACCAGTCCGCCGCCAAGCACGGTTAGGATTTCGGTCCAGTCGGGCAGCCAGTCGAATTCGAACATCTGCACGATAACCAGCCATGCAACGCCGGTGCCCAGGGCCAGCGCAACACCCGCCAGCACTGCGGCCAGCAGCCCGAACTCGGCAAATTGCAGGGCCAGCAGCTGGCCCCTGCTGGCACCCAGCACGCGCAGGATGACCGTGTCGTAGATGCGCGCTGCGCGGGCAGCCGCGATCGCACCCAGCAGTACGGCGATGCCCGCCAGCACCGCGACAGAGGCAGCAGCGAGGATTGCCAAACTCACCTGGTCGAGGATCGTGCGCGCTTCGGTCAGCAGCGGGCCGACTTCGATTACGCTGGACGATGGGAAGGCTCGCACCAGTTCGCGCAGCAGGCCGCTCGCCTCGGTCCCTTCGGGCAGTTCTATCGTGGCGGCGAGGTTATGCGGCGCTGCCTCGAAAGTGTTAGCGGAGAACACCCAGACATTGTTGAAGCCAAGGCTTTCCCAGTCGATCCGTCGGGTGTTGGCAATGCGGGCAGTGAATTGCACGCCCAGCACGTTGACCGTAATCAGATCGCCGATCGCGATACCGGCCGCCGTCGCCAGTTCCTCGTCCACCGAAACCAGCGGTTCGCCGGAATAACCCTCGTCCCACCACTCGCCAACGGTGAGTACGTTGCCCTCCGGAATCGTGTCGGAGTAGGTGAGGCCACGCTCTCCGCGCAGGCCCCAGGTTCCCTCGCGCTCCTCCATGTCGGCGACGCGGGTCATGTCCCCTTGCGGACCGAAGGCGATGATTGAACCGCGCAGCGTGGGTACGGTGTTCACGGTGGCTGCGGGCGCAATGTCTGTAACGATAGTGCGGAACTGCTCCACGCCGTCGCGTGGCACGTCGAGCACGAAATAGTCGGGCGCACGTTCGGGGACAGAGCGCTGGATGTTGCCGTCGAGGCTGCTTTGCACACCCGCCAGCAGCACGAAGGCGGAAAGTCCGAAGCCCAGCGCCGTGACCAGCGAACCCGTTGCCGCGCCGGGGCGGTAAAGATTGGCGATGGCAGCGCGAACGATCGGATTGGAAGGACGCGGCAGGCGAGCCGCCGCCTTGCGGATGGCGAAGCCAAGCAGCGCCAGGAAGCCCAGGATCGCGGCGGCCCCGGCCAGGAAGAGGGCGGAAAGCTCGGGATTGGTCGATCCGATCACCGCCAGCGCCACGATACCGGCAATGCCGATGGCAACGGGCACTGCGGCCGCGCGCCATTGCTGCGTCAGCGGCGATACGCGTGCGCGCATCAGCGCCATGGCGGGAAAATCGCGGGCGCGTATCAGCGGGGGCGCGGCGAAGACGAGAGCAACCAGCAGGCCGAAGGCGGCGGCGCGCAGCAGCGCCAGCGGGTCGAACACGAAAGCGGTGGTTACCGGCAGCAGCGAACCCAGTGCATTGGCCAACAGCGGTGTTACCAGCACGCCCGCCACCAACCCGGCTACAGCACCGACAAGTGCCGCGATGCCGATTTCCAACGCGTAGATGCGTGCGATGTCCCGCGATGTCGCGCCCAGGATCTTGAGAGTGGCAATCGAATTGCGCCGCGCCTCCAGATAGGAATTCACTCCGCCGCCAATGCCGATCCCGGCGATCACCAGCGCGGCAAGGCCGACCAGTGTCAGGAATTCGCCCATGCGGCTGACGAAGCGATCCGCACCGGGGGAAGCGCGGTTGCGGGTGCGAAAGTCAAACGGGCTGTCGGGAAAGGCCTCCTGCATCGCCTCCGTCACTTCGTCCGGATCGCGCTCTCCATCGAAAGCCACGCGGGTCTTGGTCTGGAACATCGAGCCCGGCGCGACGAGGCCGGCAGCTTCGGGGAGCGCCAGCGGTACGATGACGGTCTGGCCCAGCGCGAACCCTTCGGACAGGCGGTCGGGCTCTTCCGCGATGATCCCTGCAACAACCACCTGCTGCGTACCTAGAGTGATGGTGTCGCCCGCCGCTACGTTTAGCCGTTCCGCCGCTCCTGGGGCGAGGTAGGCTTGCCCGGCCACCGGCGCACTGGCGCTGGTGCCGTCTGTCAGCAACAGGTCGCCGTACATCGGATAGTTCGGCGCGACCGCCTTCAGTTCAACCGGCACGGCGGCATCGAGCGTGGTGGCCATGGCCTGCAGGCGGTATCCGGGGGAGACTTTGCCCAGTCCTTCGAGGTAGGCCAGTTCCTCCGCGCTGGGCATCCGCTGCCACAGTTCCACTTCCATGTCGCCGCCCAGGATCGCCTGCCCCTGGCTGTCGAGTTCGCCCTGTATAGCGGATGTGAGGCTGCCGATGGCCGCGAGCGCGCCAACGCCCAGGAACAGGCACACGAGCAGCAGCCGCAGGCCGCGAAAGCCGCTGGCGAGGTCGCGCCGGGCGATGGTCCAGGCGGTGCGCCAGCCCATGCCGGTCACGCCGCCCCGGAAACCTTGGCAGTGTCGGAAGCGATCTTGCCGTCGGCCAGCGTCACCACCCGGTCGCACATTTCGGCCAGGTGGCGGTCGTGCGTGATGATTACCAGCGTGGCACCGGTCTCCTCTCGCCGTTTGAACAGCACGTCTACCACGCTGTCCCCCGTGGTCGCATCGAGGTTACCGGTCGGTTCGTCGGCGAAGATCAGCGGCGGGCGCGGCGCGATGGCGCGGGCGATGGCGACGCGCTGCTGTTCGCCGCCGGAAAGCTGGGCCGGGTAATGGGTGAGGCGGTGGCCGAGGCCAACCGATTCCAGTTCCTGCGCTGCCCGGTCCCACGCGGTTTCGTCGCCGGCCAGTTCCATCGGCACGGCCACGTTCTCTATCGCCGTCATTGTAGGCAGCAGGTGGAAGGCCTGCAGCACGATGCCGATGCGGCCCCGGCGGGCGAGGGCGAGGGCGTCCTCGTCAAGCGCGGTGAAATCTTCGCCTGCTACCAGCAACGAACCGGAGGAGGCCTGCTCCAACCCGGAAAGCACCGCCATCAGCGAGCTTTTGCCACTGCCCGATGGGCCGAGCAGAGCGAGTGTTTCGCCTGCCGCGACCTGCAGGTCGATGCCGCGCAGGATCTCTACCGCCGCCTCGCCCTCACCAAGGGTGAGACGCAGGTCTGTGGCGGCGATGACGGGTTTCGCAGTGTCAGGACTTGTCACGGGGCGGCGATGGCATAGCTATGGGGCATGAGCAAGCGAGTCCTAAGTCGGTGGTATAGGCCCATCGGCGCTTCGTCGATCCTGGTCCCTCTCGCGCTGGCGCTGGCCGCCTGCGGCGCAGAAGCGCCGGTTGCAGAAACCGAGACTGCCGCTGCGACCGAGGCCGAACTGGAAGCGCCGCTGCCCGTGATGGGGCCGGAACGGGTGATTCTGGGTTTCGGGAACAGCCTGATGGCAGGCTACAACGTAGAGGAAGCGCAGGGCTATCCAGAGGTGCTGGAACGCGCGTTGCGAGGGCGCGGCATCAACGCCAGCGTGATCGACGCGGGCGTGTCGGGCGATACGACGGCCGCGGGTCGCCAGCGCATCGCCTTCGTGCTCGACAACGCGCAGGCCGATATCGATCTCGCTATCATCGAACTGGGCGGGAACGACCTGTTGCGCGGCATCTCTCCCGACCAGACCCGCCAGAACCTGGCCGCCATCATCGAGGAAGTGCAGTCGCGCGATATCCCCGTCCTGCTGATGGGCATGCGTGCGCCGCCAAACCTGGGCGCGGACTACGTCGGCCAGTTCGACAGCATGTATCCGGCCCTGGCGGAGCAATATGGCACCGCACTGGTGCCTTTCTTCATGGAGCCGGTGTTTGACGATCCCGACCTGATGCAGGCCGACCGCATCCATCCCACGGCCGAGGGTATCGAGGACATGGTTGCCGCCACGCTGGACACGGTGGCGGAAGCCCTGCCCGACGAAAAGAGCTAGACCCGTTCGGCCCTGCCAGAGGTCACTCTCCAGACGGCGGCTTCGTCCAGTATCCCTTCGAACGGCGCGCGCTCGGTGCCTGTAAGCCAAACCTGCGTGCCGCTGGCGCGCAGCCGGTCGAACAGGGCATCGCGGCGTACGGGATCGAGGTGGGCGGCCACTTCGTCCAGCAGCAGCACACCGGGGCGCCCGCGTGCGGCGAGTTCGGCGTGGGCAAGGGTGATCGCCACCAGCATCGCCTTCTGCTCCCCGGTCGAACATTCGGCGGCTGCCATCATCTTGCCTGCCATCGTGACGCCCAGCTCGTCGCGGTGAGGGCCAGAAAGCGTGCGCTGCGCCGCCCGATCGCGGGCGCGGGTATCGCCCCAGTGACCGGCCAGACCTTCACGGGTCAGTTCCCCGCCGGCTTCGTAAGTCAGCAGGGGTCGCGCGAAGGGTGCCTCGGGTAATTCGGCCAATCGGGCGGTAAGCGCGCCGACAAGGCGGGCACGGCCCTGTGCGAGACCCGCGCCGACTTCCGCCATCTGCGCTTCGATCGAATCCATCCACGCCGGATCCGGCTCACGTTCGTCCGACAGCAGCCGATTGCGTTCCCGCAGCGCAGCCTCATAGCGGCTGGCGTAGCGCGCATGCGCGGGCTCAAGAGCGACGGCCAGACGATCCATGTAGCGGCGACGCGCACCGGCACTTTCGGCGAAAAGGCGATCCATGGCCGGTGTCAGCCAGCCCATGGCCAGCCACTCGCCCAGGCTGATCGCGGTCGCCTCCGCTCCATTGACCTGCACGATGCGCCTGCCGGGCCGATCAGCGGCCATGCCCGTGCCAAGCTTCACCGGTTCCCCGCCGTCGCCCGTATTGAGCGAGACGCTAGCAGCAAAGCCGCCCGGGCCGTCCTGCGCGGCCATGTCCGCCAGGGATGCCCTGCGCATGCCGCGACCGGGTGCGAAAAGGGAGAGGGCTTCGAGAATGTTGGTCTTGCCCGCGCCGTTTTCACCCACGAGCAGGTTAAGCTGGCGGGCGTCATCCAACTGGGTTCCGGCGTGATTGCGGAAGGTGGAAAGGGTGATGCGATCAAGCGCCATGGTTGCGGCTGCACCAGTATTCCAGCGGGCCCGCTCACGCCACAGGAATTACGGGCGCTGAAAGTTGGTAAAAATTCCCAACATATAGGTTTGCGCGGTGCCGAACCTTTCTACAGGCTGAACAAAAATGGCAGAATTCTGCGGTTTTTCAAAACTGGCACGCCCTCTGCAATGTTAGGGACATGGGACGAAACAGTTCTGATCTAACACAAGAGGGAAACAAAATGACTTTCACGAATGACTTCACCGCCCGCATTTCCGCCGCTCTCGCTGCCGTTGTCGTGACCACGACGATCCTCGTCAGCAGCTTCTCGACCCAGCAGGCCAGCATCATCGGCAGCCTTCTCGCCTGAAGCATCGGCACCACAACCAACCCATCGAAAGGAGAATGACATGACCAACGAATTCCATACCAAGCTGATGGCCGGCCTTGCCGCCGTGGCCGTTACGTTCACCCTGCTGGTGAGCAGCTTTGCCAATCCGAATGCGACCAGCGTCGTGGGTCTGCTGGCATGAGCAAGTACGACCCCAACAACGCAGTACGCCCGACCTCCACGAAAAGCTTCCAGCTCGACCGTGCAGACGGCAAGATCGCCGGGGTTTGCGGGGGGATAGCAAAGTATTTCGGGATCAACCCGCTGATCGTTCGGCTGGTGTTCCTGGTGGGTGCCGTGGCCGGGTTCGGCAGCTTCATCCTAATCTATCTCGCGATCTGGCTGCTGGCGAACTGACGCCGGCGGCCATTTCGCCATGTTATCCTTCGCGCGTCTCGCGTGCGGCGAAGGGAGAGAAATCGGTGTCGGTATCGAAGATCTCGACGCCCTCGCGCTTCTTCAGGAAGGCGACCACGCGATAGGTGACCGGCGTCAGCACGGCTTCCCAGCCGACCTTGAGCGCCCAGTTCGTCACCATCACAAGTACCACGTCCGATGTTTCCCAAACGCCGAGAAAGGCGATGGGATAGAACAGCAGGCTATCGACGCCTTGGCCCACCACGGTGGAGCCGATGGTGCGGGTCCACAGCTTCTCGCCTTTCGTCCAGACCTTCATTTTGGCCATGACATAGGAATTGACGAACTCGCCTGCCCAGAAAGCGGTGATCGATGCGAGCACGATGCGCGGAACCTGGCCGAACACCTGCTCGTAGGCGGCCTGGCCGGTCCAGCTTGCGGATGGGGGCAGGGCGACCACCACAAAGCTCATCACCGCCATGAAGACGAGCGCGGCAAAGCCCGCCCAGATCACACGCCGTGCCCGGGCATAGCCATAGACTTCGGTCAGCACATCGCCGATCACGTAGGAGAGCGGGAAGAACAGGATCCCTGCGCCAAATGTAAAGCCCGCGACGGTGGAAAGCTTTGCTGCTCCGATAACGTTGGAAAGTACCAGCACCACCACGAAGGCGGCCATGACGAGATCGAAATAGCGAAAACGCGCATGTTCGGGCGGGGCTGCGGGGGCGGGTTTGGCCATGCCTGCGTTGCTAGCGCCCTTTGCGCCGTGCGCAAATATGGTTAGAGGGCCATGCGACGCGCCCATAGCTCAGCTGGATAGAGCACGGGACTTCTAATCCTGAGGCCGCAGGTTCGACTCCTGCTGGGCGCGCCAACGAAAAAGGGGAGCGACTCCGCAAGAGTCGCTCCCCTTTTCATTGGCTCGGTGAAGGTCGAGCGGTTCGTCCCGGCTTGGGTCAGGCGCTTCCGACGAAGATGCTCTTCGCGTTGGTGAACTCGCGCATGCCCAGTCCGCCGTGCTCGCGCCCGTAGCCGGAGTTCTTCACTCCGCCGAACGGCATCGAGGGATCGGCCACGCCGTAGACATTGATGAACACCATGCCGGTATCGAAATGCTTGGACGCGAGCTCGATGGCGCGGTCTTCGTCCTTCGACAGGATACCGCCGCCAAGACCATAGCGGCTGTCATTGGCCAGGCGCATCGCGTCATCGTCGTCCTTCGCCTTGATAACGGAGGCGACAGGGCCGAAAATCTCATCGTCGTAAGCGGGCTGCCCGGGCTTCACGTCGGTCAGCACGGTCGCGGGATAGAACGCGCCGGGACCGTCCGGGATCTTGCCGCCGCAGGCGATCTTGGCGCCATTGGCGACGCTCTTTTCCACTTGCTCATGCACGTCGTCTCGCAGGTCGGTACGCGACATGGGCCCCATATCGGTATCGGCGGCGGTTGGATCGCCGGTCTTCACCGCTTCGAAGCGAGCGACGAACTTCTCGAGGAATTCGTCGTAGACCTTCTCGGTCACGATGAAGCGCTTGCCGTTGATGCAGGTCTGGCCGTTATTGTACAGCCGCGCCTGGGCGCAAACCTTCGCGGCCAGGTCCAGGTCGGCGTCTTCCAGAACCATGTAAGCGTCGTTGGAGCCAAGCTCGAGCACGGTGGGCTTGAGTACCTTGCCTGCAGCTTCGGCGATGTGCCGGCCCGCATCGTCCGAGCCGGTCAACGTGACGCCGCGCACCTTGTCGTGCTTGATGATTTCATCCGAAGTGTCGTGGCCGATGACGAGCACGGTAAACAGGTTTTCGGGCAGGCCGCCTTGGCGGAAGATCTTCTCGATCATCAGGCCGCTGCCGGTGCAGTTGGACGCGTGCTTCAGCAGTACGCCGTTGCCCGCCATCAGGTTGGCGATGGCATAGCGGATCACCTGGTAGGCGGGGAAGTTCCACGGCTGGATACCGTAGATGACGCCGATAGGCTCATAGGTCACGATACCGCGGCCGGCATTGGAAGGATCGCGCGGTTCGGGCGCAAGTTCGGCGGGACCGCAGCCTGCGGTGTAATCGCAGATGGCAGCGCACAGCTCCACTTCATCACGGCTGTCCTTGATCAGCTTGCCGACCTCCTCGGTCATCAGCTGGGCAAGCTCTTCCTTGTTGTCGCGCAGGGCATTGCCAAGACCCTTGATGGTCTCGGCGCGGTCTTCACGCGACACAAGCTTCCACTTGGAGAAGGCTTCGTGGCAGGCATCCACCTTCTTTTTCGCATCCTCCTGCGAAAGCTCTTCGTATGTTTCGATATCGGCGCCAGTGGCGGGATTGACAGTCGTGATCGTGCCCATGAATGCGGTTTCCTTGAAAGTGTGCTTTGCAAGAAAGACGCATGAGCATGCGCAAGGGTCCGACCGGCGCGACGGGAGAGGCCGCGTCTGCGGTGAGCGGACCTTTGCGGCCTGTTTGCGGTGCGATCAATCTCCGGGTGTCGGATCGATCGGCACGATGGTGCCATCGTCGCGGAACGTCAGCGGCGTCATTTTCACATTGCGGAGATGGGTCAGGCCCGAGCGTTGGGTGTCGTGGTAGAACAGCCACCAGTTGCCATCGATTTCGGTAATCGAGTGGTGTGTCGTCCACCCTTCCACCGGCTCGAGGATGCGACCGCGATAGGTGAACGGACCGTAGGGTGAACTTCCCGTGGCGTAGACCAGATAGTGCGTGTCCCCGGTGGAATAGGTGAAGTAGTAGGTGTCGCCGCGCCGGAATACCCACGCGCCTTCGAAGAAGCGGCGATCCAGATCGTCGGCGGTGATGGGTTCGCCGCTTTCATCAAGGATTTCGATGGGACGCGGGGTCTCCGCGAATTGCAGCATTGTGTCGTCCATTCGGGCGACGACCGGCGCAATGGCGGGCTGCCCCGCCGGGGTGGGATCGGTGTCGGAGCCAGCAGGGTCGTATCTGCCGTCCTGCCAGCGCTGCAATTGCCCGCCCCAGATGCCGCCGATGTACATGTAATGCTCGCCATCTTTATCGGCGAGGATGCCCGGATCAATGGAATAGCTGCCCGCGATCGGCGCGGCCTGCGGTGTGAACGGACCGGTAGGGGACGGAGATGTTGCCGCGCCAATGCGAAACACGCCGTCAGCATCCTTGGCGGGGAAATAGAGGTAGTAGGTGCCGTTCTTGTAGGCGGCATCGGGTGCCCACATCTGCTGCGTGGCCCAAGGCACGTCAGCCACATCCAGCGCGACCGGATGCACCGTCACCGCACCGCCTGGCCGATCCATCGACAGAACGCGATAGTCGCGCATGTCGAATGCCTCTGCCGTGCCTATCAGTTCTTCTGCGACGGGGACATCGTGGCTGGCGTAGATGTAGATCCGCCCATCGTCCCAGACGCGCGCGGAGGGATCGGCGGTATAGATTTCGTCCGTCAATGGCTGCGCGATGTAGCGTGGATCGCCCATCGGGGCGGTCATTTCGGTCTGGGCGACACAGGCGGCCAGTAATGGTGCAGAGGCGATCAGGGGCACTGCGAGGGCAAGCTTCACGGCATTTCTCTCCCGGTAAATTGGTAGCGCTACCATGACACATATTCGCGCCAGTTCAAGGCCGGGTTGGACAGAAGAGGCGCCGTGGCAGGGAAGCCGGCACGCCGCAGGATCAACTCCGCCCGAAGCGCCCCAGGAAGCGCGAAGCCGTCCGCCGGGCGCGGTGCCAGGCGAGATGGCGCAGGCCGATGCGTTCCTGTCCGTAGGTGCCGACGCGCCGCTTGCCCGTGCGAATGTCGATTGGCTGGCGAAACATCGAATAGCCGGACAGGGCATCGCCGCCCATCGGCGTAAGCCAAGCGCAGCCGTCGAAATAGTAATGCGTAACTTGTGAGTGGCGGGTACGGGCGGCATCGTTCACCGGCGCGCCGCCATGGAGGAGATTGGCGGCCCAGATCAGCGCCTGGCCCTTTTTCAGATGTCCGAATTGCGGCTGGAAGCGCTGCTGCTCAACCAGCGCCTCGATCGCCGGTTCGTAAACCTCGTGGTAGAAACCATAGGTTCCACGTCCGCCCTTGCGCGCATCACGTGAACCCAGCTCGCCCAGTTCCAGATGGGGCAGGCGATGCGAGCCGGGATAATATTGCAGCGGACCGTTGTCGGCATCCACATCTTCCAGCGCCACCCACACCCCGGCCATGAACCCGCGCGGCAGGGAATCGAAATGCAGTGTGTCACTGTGTGTGCGCTGGCGGGAGCCTTCGTTGAAATTCAGCGTCTGGAATGGGAAAGCGGGCCGTCCGTAAAGCATCTCCAGCAAGCGCAGGAATTTGCCATGCGTGGCAATGGTGCGCACGGCAGCGCACTCTTGCCAGGCGTCCTGCACGCGGTGCCGCCCGTCGTGGAGGCCATCCAGTTCTTCGATCACCTGCGCTGCCAGTCCGTCCATATCGGGCAGGTCGCTGTCGATCACCACGTAGCCGTCACGGGCGAACAGCCTCAACAGTTCGAGATCGTCTTCATCGAGGTCTGCCGCAATCCGCTCGAAATTCGGGCTGAGATAAAGTGGAACTGGCTGCATCGTGCTTCCCGCTGAATGTCGGAGAATTTTACATGCAGGGCAGGCGTAAAGATTTTGTGAACCATCGACTCCCGCAGGAAACCTCGCAACGCGAAAACTGGCACGCGGTGTGCAATGTTATAGGCGTAACCAATGGTTCTTCGAACGAGGCGGGGCCGATCAAATGGTCCCCAACCAAGTCTCCCGGCTCCGCCTCCCCGAAGACCTCCTCCAAAAAAATCGTCGAGGTCTAGCGCCGTCCCGCCCAAGGCTCCTGGGTACGCGTTACCAGCATGTGCGCGTCGTAAGGGCGGCAAAGCTGGAAGGCGTCCTGTGGCGTTCCGTCCAGCCAGGTGGACCAGGCTTCGCTTGGCAGGATAACCGGCATCCGGTCATGCACGCCGCGCACGTGTTCGTTCGTCTCGGTCATCACCATCGTATAGGCCCGGCCAAATTCCGCGCTGTCGCGCCAGAACCCGGCTAGCGCCATCAATGGTGCGTCGGGGAGGGAGAACCACGTACGGGTCTTGCCGCCCGGCAAACCTTCGGCCTCGGCAAAGTCGGAGACGGGGATGAGACAGCGGCGATTTTCGAAGCTCGCTCGCCAGAACGGGCTTTTCAGCTTGTCCCTACGCGCGTTGTTCACCGGTTTGGGTTTTAGCGGCTGACCCTTCACGCCCTTCCGAGCGAGCGGGAAGCCCCAGGTCATCTGCGCCAGTCGCCCCTCGGCGAGGACCATCGAGGGATAGCCGGGGTACACCAATTCCGGTGCATTGCCGCCCGGTGATACCGCCATGTCCTGCGCTATCGCATCGAAAAAGTGCGCGACCTCGTCCTGGGATCTGGACATGCGATAGAGGTTGCACATCCGCGGTTTAGTACCCTGCCTCGGCAGCGGGGACGGGCGCGGCGATCGCGCCGCCTGCCATCGGCCAGATGATGTCGCCAGTCACCACACCCATGCTCATGGGTAGGTTTGCGGAGATGAAGGCATGGATCACGCTTGGCGCGATATGGTCTTCGTACTGCGTGACATAGACGCTCATCGCCAGTTCGGGATTGTCCTCCTGCCACTCGATAACCTCGCAGGTGTCGGTCACAACTTCGGGATCGCCGACCTGCCCGAACTCATCGAAATTGACGCGGTAGTGCTTGCCCAAGGGTATCGAACCTTCGGCCAGCGGTCCGTTCAGCACATAGGTTTCGATTTCGCCCCTCTCGTTGGGCGGCAGGACTAGCGGGATATAGCTCACCGAATGGGTGGAGCCTTCGGCAGCGGGCTCACCGTCGAGGCAATAGCCGACGCCCGGTGCGGCAATCACGGCGCGCGGAGCGACATACTTTGCGCGCGCCATCTGCAACGCCGTGCCGGTAAGTGCCGGTTCGGATCCGGCCTCGTGCAGAGTTTCGCTCCGAATGTTCCCCTGCGCGATCTCATACTCCGCCAGGGCGACCAGCGGGGCCTGCGTGCCTTCACCACGAGCGGCAACGAGCACGACATTCCACACATCAGACGCTTCCCCGGGGAACGCAACAGCGCCGCGATAGCCATCGCCGAACGCCGCACCGGTCATGCCGAGATACTGCTGCTGCGCGACTGCACTGGCTTGCTGGATGGCGACCATCTGCCGGGCGGTTGCCTCGGCAGCGCGGGCTTCAGCCGAACGTTCGGCCATGTCATCCGGCACGCCGTCTTGCGCCATCGCCGGAACAGCAAGGGTAAGGGCGGCGGAAAGGAACAGGGTACGGATCATGAAGCCTCCAGGCGAATCGAATTGCCGGAGCCTAAACGTTCGCACCTGAATGGAATTGAAGCCCGCCCAAAAGGGCTTCCGTTGATTTCAGGAAGCCTTCGCAACCTTCTTTTCGTCCAGCAACTGCTGCAGCTCGCCAGCCTCGAACATTTCCATCATGATGTCGCTGCCGCCCACGAATTCGCCCTTCACGTAAAGTTGCGGGATCGTGGGCCACTCGGAATAAGCCTTGATGCCCTGGCGGATTTCCATGTCCTGCAGCACGTCGACGCTGTCGAAGGCGACACCGCAATGATCGAGAATCGAAACCGCGCGGTTGGAAAAGCCGCACTGCGGAAACAGCGGCGTGCCCTTCATGAAGAGCACGACGTCGGCATCACCGACAATCTTGGAAATGCGTTCGTTGGTATTGGCGTTCATATCGCTCATCTGACCCACCGGATAATTTGGAAACTGATAGCAGTCAGTTGGGAACGCTGGTGTGCAGTTGCAAGGCGTGAAGCTCTCCGCCCATGCGGCCGCCCAGCGCGGCAAACACCATCTTGTGCTGCTGCACGCGGTTCTTGCCTGCAAATTCGGCAGAAGATACGCGCGCCAGCCAATGGTCGTGATCGTCCGCCAGCGCCTCTATTTCCACCGTGGCATCGGGAATGGCGGCTTTGATAAGCGCTTCGATCTGGGCTGCGGGCATGGGCATCAGATCAGGACTCGCTCATGAACTGGCGGCGGGCCTCGATAGCCATTTCCGCCAGCTTGGCACGCACCTGCGCCTCGTCGACGTCGCACCCTGCCTGGGTAAGGTCGCCCAGTACCTTGCGGATCACGTCCTCGTCGCCAGCTTCCTCGAAATCGGCCTGCACGACAGCCTTCTTGTAGGCATCGGTTTCCTCAGGCGTCAGTTCCATGAGGCCAGCGGCCCATTCGCCTACCAGCCGGTTACGGCGCGCAGCGACCTTGAAAGCGGTCTCTTCATCCATCGCGTACTTGGCTTCTTCAGCGCGCTCGCGGTCATTGAAATTGGTCATGGGGAATCGGTCCTTGTGAAGAATTCGTGTGACGAGATAGCCCGCCGGACGATCAGGCCGCAACTCCCGTTCCGCGAGCCAGCCAGGGCCTGCCTGCAGCAAGTCGTTCTTCGTAACGGGAAATAGCCTCGTCGCGCTCCAGCGTCAGGCCCACTTCGTCGAGACCTTCGAGCAGATAGTGCTTGCGGAACGGATCGATCTCGAAGGTAAAGCGATCCTGGAACGGCGTGGTCACGCTCTGGCTTTCAAGGTCGATGAAGATCGGATCGGTTTTTGCGACCTCCAGCAGGCGTTGCACCTGTTCCGGTGGCAGGACGACGGTGAGGATGCCGTTCTTGAAGGCGTTGCCCGCGAAGATGTCCGAAAAGCTGGGCGCGATCACGGCGCGGATGCCCAGGTCGAGCATGGCCCACGCGGCATGTTCGCGGCTGGACCCGCAGCCGAAATTGTCACCCGCCACAAGGATCGGAGCCCCGGCGAATTCCTCGCTATCGAAAACGTTGTCGGGATCTTTCGCCCGCACGGTTTCGAAAGCGCCCTGGCCCAGTCCCTCGCGGCTCACCGTTTTCAGCCAGCGCGCAGGGATGATTACGTCGGTATCCACGTTCTTGCGCCCGAACGGAATGGCGCGGCCTTCGATATGCGAGACCTTTTCCATCAGTCGGTTTCCGGCTTCTCGCCACTCGGGATGGGGCCGGGCTGCGTCGGCTCGTTCTGTTTCTTGCGGCGGTTCACGTAGAGCAATGCGGCGGCTACGGCGGCAGAGCCGATGGCACCGGCGGCGATTGCGGCTGTCTTTGGAATTTTATCAGTCATGGTATTTCCAATGCTCCCGGGGCGTGAGGGTTGCAATATTCAGCGCAAGAATTCGCGCAATTTGGTCCAGTGTCGGGTTTTCTCCTCGAAAGTCATCGCCGCGTGCGCGGGGCTGGAGGAGGGCAGAGATACAAGTCTTAAAGCGCTCTGCGCCAGTTGCGGGCGAGCAGCTTTTTCCGAGGTCTTGCCGTTGAAAGCCACGGCCCTGAGTTCAGGGAGCGTGGCGACGAGCGATGTAAGGTCAGCGGTTTCTATCTCGCGCATGTCGGCATCGAGGCTGCCTCTGCGTTCGGCGGATTGCACCGAGTCCCACAGGCCGACCTTGTGTCGCGACAGCGCCTCCAGCCGCGCAGGATAGTCCAGCGCCACCAGATCACTTCCAATCACCTGTTCCATCAGCTTCCAGAATGCGTTTCGCGGGTGGGCATAGTATTGCGCTGCGGCCAATGATTTCTCGCCCGGCAGGCTGCCCAGGATGAGCAGACGCGTATCGGGGCGGACCACCGGAGCGAAGGATTGTTTACGCAGGCTCACGCATCAGTTCGCGCACATCGGTAAGGTGGCCTGTCACGGCAGCAGCGGCGGCCATGGCGGGCGAGACGAGGTGCGTGCGCGCGCCCGGCCCCTGCCGACCCACGAAGTTGCGGTTGCTGGTAGAGGCGCTGCGTTCCCCGGCAGGCACCTTGTCCGGATTCATCCCGAGGCAGGCCGAGCAGCCCGGCTCCCGCCATTCGAGGCCCGCGTCGGTGAAGACCTTGTCCAGCCCCTCTGCCTCTGCCTGCAACTTCACCAGGCCCGAGCCTGGCACGACAATGCCCCACTTGATGTTCGCGTGCTTGCGACGACCGCGCAAAACCTCGGCGGCGGCGCGCAGGTCTTCGATGCGGCTGTTGGTGCAACTGCCTATGAAGATGTTCTGCACGGCGATATCCTGCATCCGGGTGCCGGGCGTGAGGCCCATGTAATCGAGGCTGGCGCGGGCAGCTTCCTGCTTGGAAGGGTCGGTGAAACCGGCGGGATCGGGAACGGTGCCGCCGATGGCGACCACATCCTCTGGGCTCGTACCCCACGTCACCGAGGGTTCCACTTCGCGCGCATCGATCGTCACGGATTTGTCGAACACGGCATCGGGGTCGGAATACAGCGTTTTCCAGTAGGCGACAGCATCGTCCCACTCGTCCGCCGTGGGCGCGAAGGTGCGGCCCTTAATGTAGGCGAAAGTGGTTTCGTCGGGCGCGATCAGGCCGCCGCGTGCACCGCCCTCTATGCTCATGTTGCACACAGTCAGTCGGCTTTCGATGCTCATCTGTTCGAACACCTTGCCGCGGTATTCGATCACGTGGCCGGTGCCGCCAGCGGTGCCGATCACGCCGATGATGTGCATAATCAGATCCTTCGCCGTGACGCCGGGCGCCAGATCGCCCTCCACGCGCACTTCCATCGTTTTCGATGGGCGCAGCAGTAGTGTCTGCGTGGCGAGCACATGCTCCACCTCGCTGGTACCGATGCCGAAGGCCCATGCACCAAGACCACCGTGGCAAGCGGTGTGGCTGTCGCCGCAGACGATGGTGGTGCCCGGTAGGGAGAAGCCCTGTTCCGGTCCGACAACGTGAACGATGCCCTGCTGCCTGGCCGTGGCATCGAAATAGCGAATGCCGAAATCGTGAGTGTTGCGCTCAAGTGCGGCAAGCTGCGCGCGGCTTTCCTCGTCGGCAATCGGCATGCGGTTGCCCTGCGCATCGGTTCGCGCCGTGGTGGGCAGGTTATGGTCGGGAACGGCCAGGGTTAGTTCCGGGTGGCGCACCTTACGGGCATTGATCCGCAGCGCTTCGAACGCCTGGGGGCTGGTGACTTCGTGGACGAGGTGACGGTCGATGAAGATCAGGCAGGTGCCATCATCGCGCCGCTCCACCACATGGGCATCGAAAATCTTTTCGTACAGGGTGCGTGGCTTGCTGGACATGGGTCGCCAGATAGCGCGGGGAAGACTTTCCGCCAAGAATAACGAGAAAAGGCTTTTTCGTGTCTTGGAAAGTTAACGTTGCAGGCCTAACTTACATTCATGTCAATCAAGCCCTTCGCGATTCCGATCAAGATTCTGCCCGATGATATTGATTTCATGGGGCACGTGAACAATTCGCGTTATCTGAACTGGGTGCAGGACGTGGTCCTGCAGCATTGGCAGAAGCTTGCCCCGGCAGAAGAAGTGGCGAGCAAGGCCTGGGTCGCCCTGAAGCACGAGATCACCTATCGTCGGCCCGCCTTCCTGCATGATGACGTGATCGCCGAAACGGTGCTGGAAAAGATCAAGGGCGCACGCAGCTTCTACAACACGGTGATTCGCCGCGGCGAGGATGTGCTGGCAGAGGTGCAGTCCATGTGGTGCTGCATCGACAGCGAAACCCATCGGCCCGCGCGCATCAATCAGGACGTGGCGGAACGCTATTTCGGCCTGCCGCGAGAGTAACTGTCGCGAGCAATTCGTTGCGGCCCCTGAGACAGGGACCATTTGCCGCGTTTGCCTGCAAGGCATACTGCTCTAAGGCCTTGGTGTAATGGTTCAATCCGCCCACGCCATTCCCCGCAGCGCGCAATCCCTCGTCGGCCTCGGCCTGGCGATCGCGATAGTGGGCGGCTGGCTGGGATTGCACTTTTACGCGATCTTCGTTTTCGAACTCAGCTGGAGCACTCTGCCGGCAGCGCTTGCCATTGCGGTGGTTCAGTGCTGGCTCTCGGTGGGTGTCTTCATCATCAGCCACGATGCCATGCATGGGTCGCTGGCTCCCGGTTTCCCGCGCCTGAATTCCGCAATTGGGGGCGGACTGCTGTTTCTTTATGCAGGGTTTGGCTGGCGCAAGATGCGCGACGCGCATTTCGATCATCATCGCCATGCCGGGGGGGAGGGCGATCCCGACTTCGACACCGTCAATCCCAGCAACTTCTGGCGCTGGTACGGCACATTCCTGCGCCGCTATTTCGGCTGGCAGTCAGTGCTTTACGTCAGCACCATCGTGACGACCTATTGGCTGTTTGTGGGCGTGCCCATGACCCAGATCGTGCTGGTGTTCGGCCTGCCTGCCATCGCATCGAGCATGCAGCTGTTCTATTTCGGCACCTATCGGCCGCATCGCCACGCGCACGACACCTTCAATGACAGGCACAATGCCCGCTCGGACGATTTCTCACCCCTTGTCAGCCTCGCAACGTGTTTCCATTTCGGCTATCATCACGAACACCACAGGTTTCCGCAGACCCCGTGGTGGGCACTCCCGCGCTGCCGGCGCGGCCTTGCTGAGTCGATACGGAGCTGAAGAGATGAGCGTAGCCGAAATAGTCCTCACCGTTGTCGGTGCGGTCGCCTTCATGGAAGGGTTCGCCTGGTGGGCGCACCGGTACGTGATGCACGGCTGGGGCTGGGGCTGGCACCGCGATCATCACGAACCGCACGACAACATGCTGGAGAAAAACGATCTGTTCGCAGTGGTTTTCGGCAGCATCGTAATCGTGATGTTCATCGTCGGCTATTTCGTGTCCGATTTCCTCTGGTGGTTCGCCCTCGGGATTACCGTGTACGGCCTAATCTACACGCTGATTCACGATGGCCTTGTTCACCAGCGCTATTTCAAATGGGTACCCAAGCGCGGCTATGCCAAGCGGCTGGTGCAGGCCCACAAGTTGCACCATGCCACCATCGGCAAGGAGGGCGGGGTAAGCTTCGGCTTTCTCTTCGCGCGCGATCCCGCCGCGCTGAAGGCCGACCTGAGGCGTCAGCGCGAAGCGGGTATCGCCGTGGTGCGCGACAGCGCCAAAGCCTGAAATCGACTAGGGCAGCCGCCGGTCGGGGCCCTGCAACAGGCGCTTTTTCAAGAGACGTGTCGCCAGCCACACCACTAACACTACGGGCAGGGTGATGACGGCCAGTGCGACCTCGGCATCGAGGCCGGGCCATCTGTGGCCCGCCCCTTTCAGGACATAACCGACCAGCCCGATCAGGTAATAGCTGAGCGCGACGACCGACAGGCCTTCCACCAGTTGTTGCAGTCGCAGTTGCATGCGGGTGCTGCGATCCATCGATCGCAGCAGTTCCGCATTCTGGTTCTCGATCCGCGTGCTGATGCGCGCGCGCAGGAGGCTGGCGGCTCGCTCTGCCCGTGCAGACAGCCCGAGCTGCCGGTCCTTCACCGCGGCGCATGTGCGGATCGCGGGCAGGAACCGGCGCTGGGTGAAATCCACCAGTGAGGCATAACCGTCTATCGGTGTCACGCGCAGTTGCTCCAGCCGCTCGTTCACCAGCTGGGCATAGGCCGCGGTAGCGCTGAGGCGGTAGTCGATTGCATTGGCGATGGCATTGAGTTCAGCGCTGTAAGTGGAAAGCTGTTCCAGCAGGATATCGTCCTTTGCCTCGTCACCCGCAATGCGCGCTGCCACTTCGGCAAGCCTTACTCCCACGGCATCGAGTTTAGGCCAGGCCTTTTGCGCGGTCGGCAGGCCTAGCAATGCACGGTTGCGATAATTGTCCAGGTCCTGAAGCCGCTGGACCAGCCTGCTGAAGTCGCGCAGGTCCGTGCCGTTGGCAGCCACCACCAGCTTGCCAAACCCGTCGTCCTTCAAGCGGAAATCGCCCCACATGCGCGGTGCGCCGCCAAAATTGCAGGAGATCAGTTCGGAGCGAAGGAAGTCCATGTGCGGCAGCAATCGCTCGGCCGCAGCATCATCGGCAACAACGCGAATCTGGATTGCGCGCATTATCTTGCCGGGAAGCCCCCGAGCCCATTCGATGGCCTCGTGCACCCGGTCGGGGAGGGTGGCCGACGCCAGCTCTTCCTCGGAAACATCGTCGATGAAAAGTGAAAGACTGGTGCCTTCGCTATGGCGCTCCCACGAGAACTCTACGCCATCGGCCAGGAAACCCGACAGATGCGGCGCATTTGTATGTCTCGCCTCAGGATCGCGAAATCCATCGAGATAGGCAGCTTCGTCTTCGCGTTCTTCCGGCGCGACGATGAGCACCCACTGGACGATGAAACAGGGCACCGACAGCACCGGCCAGCGGCGCAGGTGCATTTCGGACACCACCTGTTTTCGCAATTCGTGATCGCGCATGCCGGCCCCCCGGGTTCACCAAGGAGGAGCATGGCCTACACCTTGGTAGAGCGCAATCGCTTTGCGCGAGACGAACCCTTAGCGAGCGTAGTTCACGTACAGACCGTGAATCAGGCCGGGGATGAAGCCAAGCAGGGTCAGCACGAGATTAAGCAGGGCGGTTCCGCCCAGTCCGTGCTTTGCCGCCACACCTACCGGCGGCAGAACAATGGTAGCGATAAGAATAAGAATAGCCATTTGGGGTCTCCTGAAAGTTACCCCCTCCGTTTGCCTTTTCAACGGGTCGAATGCAGGCGCGTTCCAAGAAACCGGAGCTGTCCGGCTGTTGCGCGCGTCAACTTCCGATGAAGCGCGCGCGTTACCCTTCCGAGATGCGCGCCGCGTGTTCCTGTACCAGCGCGATCATGTTGGGCACGCCCTGGGTGCGATTGGATGAAAGCTGGTTTTTCAGATCGAAGGGGGCGAGCGCCTCTGCGACATCCATGCCGGCCACCTCGGTCGCAGGCTTGTCCTGCACAGCGGCGATCACCAGCGCGACGATGCCCTTGGTAATGGCGGCGTTGCTGTCGGCGACGAAATGCAGTTTGTCGGAATTTCCGGTTGGATAGACCCAGACCTGCGCCGAACATCCGCGAACAAGCGTGGCGTCTGTCTTCAGGGCAGCGGGCATCTCGTCCAGTTCGCGGCCCAGCTCGATCAGCAGGCGATAACGTTCGTCGCCTTCGAGAAATTCGTATTCTTCCTGGATGTCTTCAAGTGTGCGCATGTCTGCCATCTAGTGGCTGCGCGTCACAGGTCCACCCCGTTCGCGATGGCTTCAAGCTTGCGGATGCGTTCCTTGAGGTCAGCAATCTCGATCCGTGCCATGCCTTCACGCGATCCACCTTCCATTTCCGCTGGCATGCGGTTCATTTCCAGCTCGCGGTTCTTGAGGGCGAGCCAGCCCTGCCAACCCAGCAGGGCGGAAGCGGTCAGCATGGCCAGCGCAAGCAGGCTGCTGGCGGCGATCAACAGGTCGATTTGCGTCATTTGGTCCTCCCTGCGGGCGTTTTGAGCGGCGACGATCACTCGTCGCGCAGTTTCTCTATTTCTTCGGCGGTGCGGCGGGCCGGATCGGTGGCGATGCGTTCAAGCACCTTCACGCGCTCGCGCAGTGCCTCCACCTCGTATTCCAGTTCCCGTTCGCGGGCGCTGGTATCCTGCGCTTCCGGAAGGGTGCCGCGTCCCTCGATACTGCTGCGATTGCGGAAGATCCCGGCAACCGCGGTAATCAGGACGATAAGGACAATGGCACTCCAGAAGCTCACGATATTCTCTCCTCCCGCGCCGAGCGGTCGGCGCGCAATTCTTCGATCTGGCGCGACAGGTCTGCGCCGGGGTCGGTAACGATGCGTTCCAGGACCCGCATCCGGTCTTCCATGTCGTCGGACAATTGGCGGCCGTTCATGGCCTGCTGGGCCTTCGCCTCCTCGATCCGGGCCTTGATCTCCAGCTTGCGTTCCTCGTGCTCGTTCACCCGCTTGTTGACGATGTAGGCAAACGGCAGGATCACCAGCAGCAGGCTGAGGATGAAGCCGAAGATAAGAATAAGGTCACCGTCCATCAGTTCGCATCCTTCCTGGTGCTGCGCAGGCTCTCGATCTCGTGCGTCAACTGGTAGCCGCTATCGGTCACGATGCGCTCCACATTGGCGAGGCGATCCTTGAGCGAACCGAGTTCCGCCTGCAGCGCGGCATTTTCCTGGCTCAGAAGCTTGACGCGTTCCACCGCCTGGTCATTCTTGGGATAGACGGCCTTGCCCCAGCTGTTTTCCAGCGGATAGCCATGCTTCATGCGCATCCAGGTGTTTACGATCCAGCCTGCTGTCATAATGGCGACACCGGCGATCACGGTGGTTTCGGTGATCAGTTCCATCAGGCCTTTTCCTTCTGCTCGAAATTGAGGGGCATGCCGTTGTCACGGGTGGAGCGGGCGGGCTTGTCGCGCAGCGCCTCGATCTCCTCGGCCACGGTGTAGCCCTTGTCGGTGACGATGCGTTCGAGCACGATCATGCGGTCTTCCATGCGCTCCATCACGTCACGCAGCTGCTGGTTCTGCTCGCGCAGTTGCTTCGCTTCGCTGGTATCGGATCGCTCGACCGTGCCGCCGTACTCGTCCTCCAGCGGATAGCCGTGCTTGGCGCGGATCCAGTTATTAATGACCCAGCCAAAATTACACGCAATGACGATGCCTACGATGAAAAAGGCGGTCTCCATGTTCATCAGGCCTTCTCCCTTTTCGAGATTTCAAGCGGGATACCATTGCCTTCATCGACCGAGCGCTGGTCGCGCAAAGCCTCTATTTGAGTGGCAATGTCGTAGCCCCTGTCAGTGACGATGCGTTCCAGCACTTTCACCCGATCTTCCAACTGCTGCACCTTGCTGGCGTATTGCGCGGCTTTTTCGCTCGTTTGTTCAGCCGTCGCCGCCAGTCGCTTTTCCTCAAGCTTGCTTCGCGACTGTATCCATACGATCCCGAGGACCATGAGGAACGGTGCGAGGGGCACGAGAATCCATTCCATTTTCAGTTCCTTTTGCGAATATCTCAGCGCAGTCGTTCGATTTCCTGTGACAGGCGCGGGTTGGCGGAGACGTAGTAGGTCTCAACGTCGGCCAGGCGGCGGTCGATGTCCTTCATGCGGGCGCGGATTTCGCGTGCCGTGCGTTTCGGGCTCTGCCGTACGCGCTGCCAGTACTGCGTCTCATCGGGCGCGGTGTAGAGGTGCGCGGGCTTCTTGCTCAGCAGCAGGCCGGCGATGAAGTACATCGGGATGGTCAGGCCGCTGACAGCGAAGGTCAGGAAGACGGCGGCTAGTCGGACCCAGATGGCCTGGATGCCGGTGTAGTCGGCAATCCCTGCGCAGACACCCATGACCTTGCCATTCACCTTGTCGCGATAGAGCGTTGTGCGGGGGCTGTTCATGCGTGGTCTCCCTTCTTCTCTGCGAGCAGTTCCTCCAGCTCGCGCAGCGGTACGTTGTCGATAGCCTTATCATGGCGGATGCGCGCCGGTTCGAAGTCCGGGTTGTCGGACGCGACAAGGCGTTCGACCGTGTCCATCCGTTCATCCAGGCGCTTTGCCAGCTGGTAGAGTTCCTCCAGCAGCGATTCGTCGTCGGTGGTGATGGTGGCTGCGGTCTTCCACTTGGTCACGTAGTGCAAGATCACCCACGGCAACCCGATGAAGATCATTGCCACCACGATCATTGCGAAAAAATCATCCACGGTTATTCCCCTTCATCTTTCTGAGCGCTGCTGCCTTTCCCAAGCGCGCGCTTCATTTCCTCCAGTTCGTCGTCGACCTTGTCACCGCCTTCCAGGGCAGCGAATTCGTCGGCGAGCGACATCTTGTCCTGCGCAATGTTCAGCGCATCGGCGCGGCCCTCTGCGTAGTCGACGCGGCGTTCCAGCTGGTCGAAACGGGCATGCGCCTCGTCCACCCGGTCGCTGGTCATCAGACTGCGCAGCTTCACGCGGTTCTCCGCGCTTTCCAGGCGGGCCGAAATCTGGCTCTGGCGGCTGCGGGCTTCGCGCAGGCGGTTCTGCAGCTTGGCAATGTCCTGCTCGTAGGCGCGCAGCGCGTCGTCCAGCACGGCAATTTCCTGCTTCAGCTGGTCGCAGGTGTCGCCGGCCTTGCGCTTTTCCACCAGGGCAGCCCGGGCCAGGTCCTCGCGATCCTTGGAAAGCGCCAGCTGTGCCTTGTCGGCCCAGTCGGCCTGCAACCGCTCCAGCTTCACGGTGTGGCGGTGCATTTCCTTCTGGTCGGCAATCGTGCGCGCCGCACTGGCGCGGACTTCCACCAGCGTTTCCTCCATTTCGAGGATGATCATGCGGATCATCTTCGCCGGATCGTCGGCCTGGTCGAGAAGCTCGTTGAAATTGGCGGCGATGATGTCACGAGTGCGCGAGAAAATACCCATCAAGGGTCCTCCGATGTTAAGCGAGTTGGCGGTTGGCGTGGGGCTTGTGCGAATCCGCTCTATCTCCTGATCGAGACGAGAGCCAATCCGCGCGGTCCCGCGTACCAGCGGCGCCAGGGGGTTGCGATTGTTGTCGGTCACGCCAGCTCTACCGTCGGCAGACCGACGATCATGGCCTGGCTTTCAGCCATTGGCTGGATTCCGGCAAAGACCGTGAAGGCGATCATCGCAGCAACACTCACGAGGGCCGCCTGGCCCAGTTGGCTGCTGAAAAAGCGGCGATCGAACATTGGTATTTCCTCCTAAACCCTTTCTACCCGATGAATTGCAACGGGCGTGCCAAATTGTGGGAATGGCGGAAATCTGCGCTTTTGCACAAGGTCGAGGACTTGCGCGTTGGTTTATGTTGCCAAGTGTTGGGAATTTGCACTATGTCTTGGCAATGGAGCGCGATAACCAATTCATTGGCCAGTCCGGCGCCTTTCTCGACGCGGTGGAGCGAGCAAGCCGCGCGGCGCCGATGGCGCGTCCCGTACTGGTAATCGGCGAACGCGGCACCGGCAAGGAACTGATTGCCGAACGCCTCCACCGCCTGTCGGACCGGTGGGAAGAGCCGCTGGTCACGATGAACTGCGCGGCGCTTCCTGAGACCCTTATCGAAGCCGAACTCTTCGGCCACGAGCAGGGTGCCTTCACCGGCGCTACCAGAGCGCGCGAGGGGAGGTTCGAGGAAGCCGACGGAGGCACGTTGTTTCTCGACGAACTGGGCACATTGTCGATGGGCGCGCAGGAACGGCTGCTGCGCGCTGTCGAATACGGCGAGGTGACCCGCATCGGTGCCAGCCGCCCCACGCGGGTGGACGTGCGTATCGTGGCGGCTACCAACGATGACTTGCCCCGCCGGGCGGACGAGGGCTCTTTCCGCGCCGATCTGCTCGACCGCCTGAGTTTCGAAGTCATCACGCTGCCGCCGCTGCGCGTGCGTGAGGGGGACATTCCGGTGCTGGCCGACTATTTCGGCAGGCGCATGGCCGCCGAACTGGGGTGGGAGGAATGGCCAGGCTTCGCCGATCACATTGCCGCGGCAATGGAAGAGCATCCCTGGCCAGGCAACGTGCGCGAACTGCGCAACGTGGTGGAACGCGCCATTTACCGCTGGGACAACTGGGACCATCCTATTGGCGAAGTCGTATTCGATCCGTTCGACTCTCCGTGGAAGCCGCTGCCGGTGTCGGGCTCTCATTCGGCCAAGAGTAATAGCGAGGCCTCCGACCGCGCGCCGCAGCAATCCGCCCCGCGATACGACAAGATCGATGACCTGCGCGCTGCAGTGGATGCGCACGAGCGAGCTATTGTGGAGCACGCCCTGGGTGCAAACCGCTGGAACCAGCGCCAGACTGCGAAGGCGCTGGGACTGACATACGACCAGCTTCGCCACTGCACCAAGAAGCACGACCTGATCCAGTCCTCCTGAACCGAAGATCACCTCCGCGCGGCGCTTGCTGACATGATGTTAAGCAGGACTTAGGAACTGTAGCCTAAGGAAAACCACGGAAAGGCGCGATCCTGGCTTTTGCTGCGAGTGCCGAATGCCGGGTCATGCCGACGAACACCGAGCCGAAACGGATCAGATGCCCAAGACTGCCATTTCCATGCCCGATACTCCCGCAAGATCCAGCGTCCGGCGGCCCTTCGCGCGCCAGAGCCGGCGAGCAATCGGCTTCAGCGCGGCGGCGTTCTTCGCATCTGTCGCGGTGGTGGGTGGCTGGGGGATTTCCGGCCTCGAAACCGTGGAAGACGAGTCGGCTCCCACGGCGCAGGTCATTTTCGCAGGCGGCGCTCCGCAGCGGCAGGCAACCGATGATGCAACCGCAAACCAGGAACTGCTCGCCGAAGACGATTACGTGATCGGCGAATATGGCGATCCTGCGAGCGAGCTTTACGCCGACGATGACGACGGCGGCTGGGGAGACAACGCGCTGGAAAAGGCGAAGGGAATCTTCGCATCGTCAGACAGTGGTGGCCGGGGGCGGCGCCGCGACTGATCCACATTGCGGCATTTCTTTTGCCGCAGATTGCTTTGATGTTGCCTTCTGGCGCTGGTGCGCCTACATAGCCGCAATCCCGACATGGTCGTGACTTTGTAGGGCTGGCGCCGAAAGGGGCCGGCGAGAAACTGCTTTGTCCGCGATGTCTGGCTGACTGATGGAGAACCGCTTGGCCGATATTGCGCGCCTTACCGAAGTGATCGAACCCGAAGCCAAGGCGCTTGGTTTCGAACTCGTGCGCGTGAAAATGACGGGCTCCGGCGAGGAACGCGCCTTGCAGATCATGGCCGAAGACCCCGCCACCGGCCAGTTGCTGGTGGAACAGTGCATGCAGCTTTCGCGCCGCGTCTCCGACCGGATTGACGCGATCGAGGAAGCTGGCGAGGAACTGGTGCGCGGCGCCTACAACCTGGAAGTCAGCAGTCCCGGCATCGACCGCCCACTTACCCGCCCCAAGGATTATGCGGAATGGGCAGGGCACGAAGCGAAGATCGCCCTGTCGGAAAAGGTCGACGGGCATCGCAATCTTACCGGCGAACTTGTCGGCATCGAGGGCGATCTCGTGACGATTGCGGATAAGAAGGCCGGGCGCATTGCCGTGCCGATGGATAAAATACATGCAGCCCAGCTGGTCTTCACCGACAAGCTGATGGCAGCAACCCAGCCGCTCGACATGAGCGGTGTCGAAGATATCGAAGAACTCGAACAGGAAGAAGAGGCTCAAGACTGATGGCTAGCCCAATGTCTGCCAACAAGGCTGAACTGCTTGCGATCGCCAACGCCGTCGCGTCGGAAAAGATGATCGACAAGAGCATCGTTATCGAAGCTCTCGAAGAAGCGATTCAGAAAGCCGCGCGTGCGCGTTTCGGCCAGGAAAACGACATCCGCGCCCGGCTCGACCCGCAGACCGGCGACCTGCGCCTGTGGCGCGTGGTCGAGGTGGTCGAGGAAGTCGAAGACTACTTCAAGCAGGTAGATGTCGAGCAGGCCCAGAAGCTGGAGCCGGGTTCCGCCGTGGGCGATTTCATCGTCGATCCGCTGCCTGCCATGGACGACCTGGGTCGCATCGACGCGCAGAGTGCCAAGCAGGTGATCTTCCAGAAGGTCCGCGATGCCGAGCGTGAGCGTCAGTACGAGGAATTCAAGGACCGCGCCGGCGAAGTCATCACTGGCGTCATCAAGTCGGTCGAGTTCGGCCACGTGATCGTCAACCTCGGCCGTGCCGAAGGCGTGATCCGCCGCGACCAGCAGATCCCCCGCGAAGCCGCCCGTGTGGGCGAGCGCGTGCGCGCGCTGATCAGCAAGGTGGAGCGCAATAATCGCGGCCCGCAGATTTTCCTCAGCCGCGCCAACCCCGATTTCATGCGCAAGCTGTTCGCGCAGGAAGTGCCGGAAATCTATGACGGCATCATCGAGATCAAGGCCGCTGCCCGCGATCCGGGCAGCCGCGCGAAGATCGGCGTGATCAGCCACGATTCCAGCATCGATCCTGTCGGCGCCTGCGTCGGCATGAAGGGTAGCCGCGTGCAGGCCGTGGTGCAGGAACTGCAGGGCGAGAAGATCGACATCATTCCCTGGAGCGAGGACACCGCAACGTTCGTGGTGAACGCCCTTCAGCCCGCCACCGTTTCGCGCGTGGTGCTGGACGAAGACGAGAGCCGCATCGAGGTTGTCGTGCCTGACGACCAGCTTTCGCTCGCCATCGGTCGCCGCGGCCAGAACGTGCGTCTTGCCAGCCAGCTGACCGACAGCCAGATCGACATCATGACAGAGGAAGAAGCCTCGGAAAAGCGCAGCAAGGAATTTTCCGCGCGCTCCAAGATGTTCGAGGAAGAACTGGACGTCGACGAAACCCTTTCGCAGCTCCTCGTGGCCGAAGGCTTCGCGGAGCTGGAAGAAGTTGCCTACGTGCAGCTTGAAGAGCTCGCCACCATCGAAGGTTTCGACGAGGAACTAGCCGAGGAACTCCAGAGCCGAGCCCAGGAAGCGCTCGAGCGCCAGGAAGCCGCGCATCGCGAGACGCGCCGCGAACTCGGCGTGGAAGACGACCTTGCCGAACTGCCGCACCTCACCGAAGAAATGCTGGTGGTGCTGGGCAAGGCCGGGATCAAGGATCTCGACGATCTTGCCGATCTCGCCACCGACGAGCTGATTGCCAAGAAGCGCGAAGCCCCGCGTCGCCGCAACAACGATGCCGGCCCGCCGGTGCGTCGTCCGCAGCGTGAGCAGGACAAGGGCGGTGTGCTGGGTGCTTTCGGGCTGAGCGAAGAGCAGGGCAATGAGATCATCATGGCCGCCCGCGCCCACTGGTTCGAGGACGAGGAAGAGGCCGCTCCGGCAGCCGAAACCGCGCCCCAAGCAGAGGAGGCCGCCGATGCGGAATCCTCGCAATGACCCATTAGGTTCGCCTAAAACCGAAGCCCACGCCTCGCCTGAGAAGGGGAGCGAGCGTCGCTGCGTGCTGACGGGACAGACCTCGCCGCGCGACGTTCTCGTGCGCCTGGCTGTGTCTCCTGACGGTGACGTGCTGCCCGATGCCTTGGCAAAGGCGCCAGGGCGCGGGGCGTGGATCGGCGTATCGAAGGCCGAACTTGCCGATGCGATGGCAAGCGGCAGACTGAAGGGCGCCTTGTCGCGGGCCTTCAAGACCGGCGACCTGAACGTGCCCGACGATCTGCCTGCGCGCGTGGAAATCGCACTGAAGAAGGCCGCGCTGGAAAGACTGGGTCTCGAAATGCGCAGCGGACGCCTTATCTTGGGGTCCGACCGCATCGCGAACGAGGCGCGGATGGGGGCGGTGGCCGCCCTTTATCATGCGGCGGACGCGAAAGAGGACGGGTGCCGCAAGCTGGATCAGGCGTGGCGCGTCGGCCTCGATGAGGAAGGGTCCGGGAAGACAGGCGAGCGCCTGCCACTGGACCGCGAGGCCCTGTCTGTGGCATTGGGCCGCGACAATGTCGTCCACCTGGCGCTTGCCGATACCAGATCGGCGCAGCGGTTCGCCATTCCGCTGGGGCGCCTGCAGACCTTTCTGGGGGCCGCCGGGGCGGTGGCCGAAACGTAACCTCGCCGGGTGGCGGACCAAGCTTCCCGGATCGGGAAGCGTGACTGTTTGATTTTGAAGGACTGATACGAGCACATGAGCGAAGAGAACGAAACCCCGAAACGCACCCGCAAGCCGCTTGGACTGAAGCGGGCGGTGGATGCCGGGGAAGTCAAGCAGACCTTCAGCCACGGCCGCACCAACAAGGTGGCGGTCGAGGTGAAGCGTCGCCGCAAGCTCGTGAAGCCGGGTGAGGAACCCGCGCCGATGCCTGCCCCCGCGCCCGAACCGGCCCCCGCTCCTGCCCCCGAGGCAAAGCAGCCCGAGCCGAAGAAGCCTGCGCCCAAGAAGCCGGCCGCCAGCGACGAGACGCCGCAGGAACGCGTCGCTCGCATGCAGCGCGAGGCCGAGGAAGAGCGGCTGAAGATGGCCGAGGAAGCGCGCAAGCGCGAGCAGGAAGAAGCAAAGCAGGCCGCCGAGGAAGAGAAGAAGCGCGCCGAGGAAAAGAAGAAGGCCGAAGCAGAAGCCGCCAAGCAGAGCGAGGCTGACGAAGAAGCTGCCGCCAAGGCAGAGGCCGAGGCACCCGAGGCCGAGGCTCCCGCAGCGACGCCGGAAGCTGATACCCAGGACGAAGCTGTCAAGCAGCCTGCCGCGCGCAAGTTCACGCCTGTGGCACGTCCCGAGCCCAAGCGGCCGGAAAAGAAGAAGGAAGACAAGAAGGCCGCGCGTCCGGAACGTGGCGGAGGCAGCGGTGGCGGTGCCAGCGGTGCGGACAAGCGCCGTTCCGGCAAGCTGACCGTTAACAAGGCGCTGAACGAGGACGAGGGCCGCCGCGCCCGCAGCCTCGCCGCGCTGAAGCGTGCGCGAGAGAAGGAACGCCGCGCCCAGGGCGGTGGCTCCAGCCAGCCGCGTGAAAAGCAGGTGCGCGATGTGATCGTGCCGGAAGCCATCACGGTTGGCGAACTGGCCAAGCGCATGGGCGAGAAGGGTGCCGACCTCGTGAAGGAACTCTTCAACCTCGACATGATGGTGACGGTCAATCAGACCATTGACCAGGATACGGCAGAGTTGCTGGTCGAGCAGTTCGGCCACAACATCCAGAAGGTTTCCGAAAGTGACGTCGACATTTCCGCAGAGGAAGATGTCGATCCCGAAGAAACCCTGCAGCCGCGTCCGCCTGTTGTGGCCGTCATGGGTCACGTTGATCACGGCAAGACCAGCCTGCTGGACGCGCTGCGCAAGACGAATGTCACCCGCGGCGAAGCTGGCGGCATCACGCAGCACATCGGTGCGTATCAGGTCACCACGAAGGACAAGTCGAAGATCACCTTCCTCGACACGCCGGGCCACGCCGCTTTCAGCGAAATGCGCGCGCGCGGTGCGAATGTCACGGATATCGTGGTGCTGGTGGTGGCTGCCGACGACGGCATCATGCCGCAGACGATCGAGGCCATCAATCACGCCAAGGCGGCAGATGTGCCGATTATCGTGGCAATCAACAAGATCGACAAGCCTGAGGCCAATCCGCAGAACATCCGCAACCGTCTGCTCGAGCACGAGGTTATCGTGGAAGAGATGAGCGGCGACGTGCAGGACGTGGAAGTGTCGGCCAAGGAAGGCACGGGCCTCGAGGACCTGATCGAGAAGATCAACCTTCAGGCTGAACTGATGGAACTGAAGGCCCGTCCGGACCGCGATGCCGAGGCTACCGTAGTGGAAGCACAACTCGACAAGGGCCGCGGCCCTGTCGCCACAGTGCTGATCAACCGCGGCACGCTGAAGCGCGGCGATACCTTCGTGGTCGGCACACAGAGCGGCAAGGTCCGTGCACTGATCAACGACCAGGGTAAGCAGGTGAAGGAAGCAGGGCCATCGGTTCCGGTCGAAGTGCTGGGCCTGTCGGGCGTTCCCTCTGCTGGTGACATGCTGACCGTTGTCGAAAACGAACAGCGCGCCCGCGAAGTCGCCCAGTACCGCCAGGAAAAGGCAACCGAGAAGCGCACGGCTCTCGCGCCCACCAGCTTCGATACCATGTTCAACAAGTCGAACGTGACCGAATGGCCGGTGGTGGTGAAGGCCGACGTACAGGGTTCGGTCGAGGCGATCACCTCGGCGCTGCACAACCTCTCGAACGACGACATCAAGGTGCGCGTTCTGCATGCAGGTGTGGGTGCCATCACCGAAACCGACGTGCAGCTTGCTGCCGGTTCGAAGGCACCGATCATCGGTTTCAACGTGCGTCCCAATGCCAAGGCGCGCGAACTGGTGAAGCGCGACGGGGTGCGCATGATGTATCACGACGTGATCTATCACCTGACCGACGAGATCACCGGCGAACTGCTGGGTGTACTCGGCCCGCTCAAGGTGGAAAACGTGGTTGGCCGTGCCGAAGTCAAGCAGGTGTTCCCTGCCGGCAAGCGCGACAAGGCCGCCGGTCTGCTGGTGGAAGAGGGTGTCATCCGCAAGGGTCTGCACGCTCGCCTCACCCGCGAAGACGTCATTGTCTCGGCAACGGTCATTCAGTCGCTGCGGCGCTTCAAGGACGACGTGGACGAAGTCCGCGCTGGCCTCGAATGCGGTGTCGTTCTGGAAGACACCAACGACATCAAGCCGGGAGACCAGCTGGAAGTCTACGAAGTCACCGAGCAAGAGCGCACGCTCTGACAGCTGTCGGTCCCCGGCGAATGCCGGGGGCCGCGCTGTTGCCTGAACGGGATTTCGGACTTTGCTGGAAACACGGGAAGTGACCGCGATGAATAATTTGCCAACCGAACCGCACTGGCCATCCGCGCGCACAATGGGCGCCCGGTTCGTGGGTTACGACGCCGAAACGCACACCGCCGAAATGGCGTTCGACCTGCCGGAAAGCTTCGCCAACATGCGCGGCACGGTGCAGGGCGGGTTGCTGGCAGGGCCATTGGACGAGGCGATGGGAGCAGCCGTGTTCCTGTCGAGCGGCGGTAAATTGCAGCTCTCGCTCGACATCAACCTTTCGCTGCTGCGCCCTGTTCCGCTGGGACGGGTGACGGTAAACGCACGGGCCGTGAAGCCCGGTCGCCGTGTAACCTTCGTGGAAGGTGAATTGTACGATGCCGCCGGCAAACTTTGTGCTCGCGCCACGGCAACGACCATGACTACCGAATGGCCCGAAACCGCGAAGGGCGAGGGCGACGGCTGATGCCACGGCGCGTGGCGCTTCTCGGCTCGATCAATGTCGGCGGCAACCGGGTGAAAATGGCAGACCTGCGCAGCGCATTTGAGAGGGCTGGCTTTACCGATGTCCGCACTATCACAGCCAGCGGGAATGTTCTTTTCGATCACGATGGCTCCTCCGACGCCGGGGCGCGGATCGAAACATTGCTGACTAACGATTTCGGGATCGAAAGCTTCGCTGTTGTCCGCACCTACGAGGAGCTGGCGAGGGCGCTCGATGAAAATCCCTTTGCCGGTAGCGGAGAGGACAAGCTGGTCCACACGATATTCCTGGAAAGCCAGCCCACCACCGATGCATTTGCGCAGTTGGAGGTCGATCACGCGGGCCGTGGCATGGAGAGGCTTGCGCCGGGCACCAAGGCGCTCCACATCGATTACGTCGATGGCGCGGGCAATTCGAAGCTGACCAAGCCTTTTATCGAGCGCCGCCTCGGCTGCCGGGGCACCGCGCGCAATGTAACTTCGATCCGCCGGATCATGGAGACGATGGAACAGTAATGGCTCGCCATTCCAAACCCGAAGACCAATCCGTTCGCCTGCTCAAAGTGGGCGAGCGCGTGCGGCATATCCTTTCCGAATTGCTGGCCCGCGGCGAAGCGCACGACGACGTACTGCGTGCCCATCACATCTCGGTGACGGAAGTGCGCATGTCGCCCGACCTGCGCAACGCCAAGGTCTACGTGAAGCCGTTGTTGGGAGAAGATGAGGACGTGGTGGTGAAGGCCTTGCGTACGAACACGGCCTTTTTCCAGCGCGAAGTGGCCCAGCGCCTTGGCCTGAAATTCGCCCCCAAGCTGCAATTCCGCGCCGACGAAAGCTTCGACGAAGCGAGCCGGATCGAAGCCCTGCTGGACGATCCGAAGGTGCGCCGCGACCTGGGCGACGAGGACTAGGTTCCCCCAGTTTCCGTCTGCCCTGAGCTTGTCGAAGGGCTGTCTTTTCTTTCATATCCGGCGCCCAGGGTGAAAAGCAGTGCTCCGGCTGGCTCAGGACGAGCGGGTCGTGGGACAGGCGCGAGGAACCATGGCCAAGCTCTATTTCTACTACGCCAGCATGAATGCGGGCAAATCGACCACGCTGCTGCAGGCGGATTTCAACTATCGTGAGCGCGGCATGGCAACGATGCTGTGGACCGCCGCGATCGACAATCGGGCCGACAGCGCGATTGCCAGTCGCATTGGTCTTGCCGCCGATGCGCGCCGCTTCACGCCGGGCACGGACCTGTGGCGCGAAGTGACCGCACAGCACCGCGAAAGTCCGGTCGCCTGCGTGCTGGTGGACGAGGCCCAGTTCCTGACTGCCGTGCAGGTGTGGCAGTGCGCGCGGCTGGCTGACGAGGCGAACATCCCGGTCCTTTGCTACGGCCTGCGCACCGACTTTCGCGGCGACCTGTTCCCCGGTTCGGCCGTGCTTCTGGGTATCGCGGATTCGCTGGAGGAGCTGAAAGCGGTCTGCCATTGCGGCCGCAAGGCCACGATGAACGTGCGCGTGTCGGATACCGGAGAGGCGGTGGGCGAGGGCGCGCAGACCGAGATCGGCGGTAACGAGCGCTACACCGCGCTGTGCCGGCGGCATTTTGCCGAAGCGCTGGAGATGTATCGCTAGCGGGTCAAAACACGCCCATTTCGAGACCCGCAGCCAGCGTCGCGCCCAGTTCCCGGGCCTGTCCAAGATATTCCTCGCCGATTTCCTTGTCAGCGAGGATCTCCTCTTTCGTTTGCGCGCCGACGTTGACGATGGGCGTGTCCGCGATCCTCTTTAGCCGCCAGCCCTGGCAGATGCGCTCCAGTTGCTTCTTGGCGTTCTCCCCATCGGAGCCTGCGCAGATAATCGCGGCGTAGGGGCGGCCTTCGACCTTGCCGAGCACTTCGTAATAGGTGCGATCGAAAAAGGCTTTCATCACGCCTGCAATCGCAGCCAGGTTCTCCGGGCAGGCGAACAGGTATCCGTCCGCGCTCAGCAGATCGTCAGCATCCGCATCGTCCGCCGCAAGGAAGCGCACGTCCACATCGCCCGCGTCCTGCGCAGCATCGCGCGCGGCCTCCGCCAGCTGGCGGCTGCCGCCCGTACGCGAGTACCAGATGATCGCCAGCGTCGTCATTCGCCTGCTGTAGCAGCGGCAGGCACGTCGATGAACACCTGTGCGCCCGGTCCCAGCGGCAGGTCGAAAATGACCCAACCTGCCGTCAGCAGCATTCCGGTTGCGAGGATTCCGGCGGCGTAGGGCACCATGGCTGCGGTCAGGCTGCCGAGGCCAAAGGTCTTGCTCCAGCGCTGGCAGAACACCAGCACCAGCGGGAAATAGGGCATCAGCGGGGTAATGATGTTGGTGGCGCTGTCACCCACGCGGTAGGCCGCCGTGGTCATTTCCGGCGAAAGGCCAAGCAGCATCAGCATCGGCACCATCACCGGCCCAAGCACGGCCCACTTGGCACTGGCAGAGCCGATCAGCAGGTTCAGCGCCGCGCCGAAGGTCAGTACGCCCAGCAGCATGGCCCAGCTTGGCAGACCGCTGGCGCGCAGGGCATCGGCGCCGTCGACGGCCAGCACCAGGCCCATGTTGCTCCACGCGAACATCGCCACGAAGTGCGCGGCGGCAAAGGCGAGGACCATGTAATAGCCCATGTCCTTCATCGCGCCCGCCATCATTTCGACAAGGTCGGACTGGCTCGTGATGGTGCCTGCCGTGCGGCCATAGGCCCAGCCAGGCAGCAGGAAGACTAGCAGGAAGAACGGCAACAGGCTGCGGTAGAACGGCGTCAGGCGACCTTCGGGCGGAGCATCGGGGTCGATCAGCGGAGCATTCGGCATGAGGACGAGCACGGCCCACAGCGCCACCAGTGCCAGTACGACCAGTCCGGCATTTCGCAGGCCCTTGCGCTGTTCCGGCGTGGTCTGGGTGGTTTCTCCGTCGCCAGCAGCCGCTGTCCCGTCGATGGCATAACCCGACAGGCGCGGTTCGATCATTCGGTCGGTCACGTACCAGATGACCGGCAAGTAGAGGACTGTCATGGCAGCGATGAAGTACCAGTTGCCCGCGATGTTCGCGGTCCAGCCGGTGAAGACGGTGTTCACGCTGGCCTCCGTAATGCCCAGCAGCAGCGCATCGAGCTGGCCCGGCAGCAGGTTGGCCGAGAAACCGCCGGATACGGCAGCGAAGCTGGCAGCAATGCCCACCAGAGGGTGACGCCCGGCGGCGTGGTATATGATCCCTGCCAGCGGGATCATCACGACGAAGGCGGCGTCGGCGGCATGGTTGCCCATCATGGAAACCAGCGCCACGGCGGGAGTAAGCCAGAAGGTGGAGACTTTCGCCATGCTGGCGCGCATGGCGGTGGCGAACAGGCCGGACCGTTCGGCCACGCCCGCGCCCAGCATTACGGTGAGGACGTAGCCCAACGGCGGGAAGTGGGTGAACGTCTCCGGCATCTGGGTGAGCAGGCGACGCAGGTTCTGCGCCGACAGCAGGCTTTCCACCGCGATGATGCGGTAGGTTCCGGTTTCCGGGTCGATCTCGACCGGGTGCGGAGCGGACCATCCCGCCCATGCGGCCACGACGGAGATCGCCACCAGCGCAAGGATGAACCAGGCGAACAGGAACACCGGGTCGGGAAGGCGATTGCCCGTTCTCTCGACCCAGCCGAGAAAACCTGTCTGTGCCGGTGGTACCGCTGTTTCCGCCATCGAAGTCCCCCAGGTGAGCGCGGCCAGACTGTCATGCAGCGAATACGCGGTCCAGTCCTCTTTAACGGCCTTGAGCCTCTCCCCATCTATGGCGAGCATGACCGAAACCCTGATCCTTGCCGCAATCCTGATCCCGTGCCTGGTGATCGCCATCGTGTTTCACGAGGTGGCGCACGGATGGACTGCGCTGATGCTGGGCGATCCAACGGCAAAGGAGCAGCGGCGCCTTTCGCTGAACCCGATCCGCCATGTCGATCCGGTCGGCACCCTGCTGGTGCCGGGCGGCCTCGCGCTGGCGGGCCTGCCGGTGTTCGGCTGGGCCAAGCCCGTACCTGTCATCAAGCAGCGGCTCAACAATCCGCGGTTCGGCATGATGGCCGTGGCCGCAGCCGGTCCGGGTACCAATTTCGTGCTGGCACTGGTGGGCGCGGTCCTGCTGGGCCTTGCCGTCAGCGCTGACGCGGCGCCTGCCAATGGCGACTATGGCCTGTGGGCCACCGCGCTTGTCTATTTCATATCCATCAACTTGTTCCTGGCGCTGTTCAACCTGCTGCCGATCCCGCCGTTCGACGGTTCGCACATCGTCGAGGGCTTGCTGCCGCCATCCGCCGCGCGCATCTATGACAAGCTGCGGCCATTCGGCATGATCCTGCTGTTCGCGCTGTTGCTGGTGGTGCCTTACGTGTTTCCGCAGGCGAATATCATCGAGAGGTTCGTGGTGCCGCCGGTGCAATGGGCGATGGGCTATTATTTCGCCGTCGCAGACTGGATCGCGGCGCTGTAGCCACCGCTGGCCGTGCCGCGCTGGACGGGGGCAGGGCGCAGGGCTAGGGCCGCTTCATGACGAATGGCTGGATCATCCTCGATAAGCCGCGCGGGCTCGGCTCCACACAGGCCGTAGGCGCGGTTAAGCGCAACCTGCGCGAGGCGGGCTTCGGCAAGGTGAAGGTCGGCCACGGCGGGACTCTCGATCCGGAGGCGGAGGGAGTGCTTCCCATCGCGCTGGGCGAAGCGACCAAGCTTTCGGGCCGGATGCTGGATAGCGACAAGACCTACGAATTCACCATCCAGTTCGGCGAGGAGACCGACACTCTGGATGCGGAGGGTGAGGTGATCGACCGCACCGACCGGCGCCCACCGCGCGCGGCCATCGCCGCCATCTGCGAGCATTTCACCGGCGAGATCGATCAGGTGCCGCCCAAGTATTCCGCACTCAAGGTGGACGGCAAGCGCGCCTATGACCTTGCTCGCAAGGGCGAGGATGTGGAACTGGAGACGCGGCGGGTAACGATCCATTCGCTGGAAGTGCTGGGCGGCGGCACGCCAGACGACCGTGTGGGGTCTGCTTTTGCAACGACACTTGGCCGCCCCGATCCCTACGATCCGCAAGCGCCCCTGGAACTGGCAGAGACTGCCACTTTGGCTGCTACTGTCAGCAAGGGCACGTATATCCGCAGTCTTGCACGGGATATCGCCCACGCCCTTGGCACGCTGGGCCACGTTACCTATCTACGTCGTACCAAGGCCGGCCCTTTCAGCGAGGATCAGGCGATTTCGCTGGACAAGCTGAACGAAATCGGTAAGGGCGCGCCACTTCAAGACCACCTCCTGCCACTGGAGGCGGGGCTGGACGGTATCCCGGCCCTCGCTCTCGATCCGGATAGTGCGCAGGCGGCCCGACAAGGCCGGGTCGTATCCGGATTGCCCCAACCCGATGGGCTCTACTTTGCCAAGCTGGAGGATACTCCGGTGGCTCTGGTGGAACTCGAAGGGGGCGCGATGAAGGTCGTGCGGGGTTTCAACGTTTAAGGATACTGCGAAAGGTTACAAAACGCATGACGATTACCGCAGAACGCAAACAGGAAGTTATCGAAGAGAACGCCCAGAACAAGGGCGACACCGGCTCTCCGGAAGTACAGGTAGCCATCCTGACCGAGCGTATCCGCAACCTGACCGAGCACTTCAAGGATCACCACAAGGACAACCATTCCCGTCGTGGCCTGCTGAAGATGGTCAACAAGCGTCGCAGCCTCCTGGCCTATCTCAAGAAGATCGACCTCGATCGCTACAACGCGCTGATCCAGAAGCTGGGTCTCCGCAAGTAAGAGTTTCCCGGAGGGGCGGCCTGCAAAAGCCGCCCCTTCGTCTATCTGCCAACCGTCACATTCGGCTGGCATGTTGAAAGGGCATCCTTCGCAATTCGGTGAAGGGGCCATGAGGCCAAGAGAGGCCTCGCACCGGACCGGGCCGGATCACCCGGAACAAGTAGGCCCCGCGATGCAATGTGGCACGCGGGTTCAGAAGGAAAATCAATGTTCGACACGAAAACTGTATCGCTGGAGTGGGGCGGAAAGACCCTCACTCTGGAAACCGGTCGTATTGCCCGTCAGGCCGACGGCGCCGTGCTGGCCACCTATGGCGAAACCGTGGTGCTTTGCGCCGTGACCGCCGCCAAGAGCGTGAAGGAAGGGCAGGACTTCTTCCCCCTTACCGTTCACTATCAGGAAAAATTCTCCGCCGCGGGCCGTATCCCCGGTGGCTTCTTCAAGCGCGAAGGCCGCGCCACGGAGAAGGAAACGCTGACCTCCCGTCTGATCGACCGGCCCTGCCGCCCGCTCTTCCCGGAAGGTTTCTACAACGAGATCAACGTGATCTGCCAGGTCCTGTCGTATGATGGCGAGACCGAACCCGATATCGTCGCGATGATCGCCGCCTCTGCCGCGCTGACCATTTCCGGCGTGCCCTTCATGGGCCCGATCGGTGCCGCGCGTGTCGGCTTCCGCAATGGCGAATACGAACTGAACCCCTCGCTGCAGACTGCGCTCGATGACGAAGGTCGCCTCGACCTGGTCGTCGCCGCCACGCAGGACGCGGTGATGATGGTGGAATCCGAAGCCAAGGAACTGACCGAGGAAGAAATGCTCGGCGCCGTCATGTTCGCGCACGAGGAAAGCCGCAAGGTCATCGGCGCGATCATCGACCTGGCTGAGAAGGCCGCCAAGGATCCGTGGGAACTGCAGCCGGTGGAAGACAAGTCCGCCACGCTGGAAGAGCTGCGCGGCATCATCGGTGCCGACCTCGAAGCTGCCTACAAGATCACCGACAAGTCCGCCCGTCAGGACGCCGTGAATGCCGCCCGTGCGAAGGCGCGCGAGCATTACGAAGGCCTGGATCACGACGATCCGTCCGAATACCTGGGCAAGCTGAAGCTAGTGAAGAAGCTGGAAAGCGATATCGTGCGCGGCTCCATCCTGAAGGATGGCACTCGCATCGATGGCCGCAAGGTGGACGAAGTTCGCCCGATCGAAGCCATCGTGGGCCTGCTGCCCCGTACGCACGGCTCCGCGCTGTTCACCCGCGGTGAAACGCAGGCGATCTGCACCACCACGCTGGGCACCAAGGATGCAGAGCAGATGATCGACGGGCTCGAAGGTCTGTCGTACAATCACTTCATGCTGCACTACAACTTCCCGCCCTACTCGGTCGGCGAAGTGGGTCGCTTCGGCTTCACCAGCCGCCGCGAGACGGGCCACGGCAAGCTGGCCTGGCGTGCGCTGCACCCGGTTCTGCCGAAGCATGAGGATTTCCCCTACACAATCCGCATCCTGTCCGACATTACCGAGTCCAACGGCTCGTCCTCGATGGCGACCGTCTGCGGTGGCTGCCTGTCGATGATGGACGCCGGTGTTCCGATCGAACGCCCGGTTTCCGGCATCGCCATGGGCCTGATCCTGGAAGGCGACAACTTCGCCGTCCTGTCCGACATTCTGGGTGACGAAGATCACCTTGGTGACATGGACTTCAAGGTTGCCGGTTCGGAGAAGGGCATCACTTCGCTCCAGATGGATATCAAGGTTGCCGGCATCACGCAGGAAATCATGACCAAGGCGCTCGAGCAGGCCAAGGCCGGCCGTGCGCACATTCTGGGCAAGATGACCGAAGCGCTTTCGGGCGCCCGTGGTGAGGTTTCCAAGCACGCACCGCGTATCGAGACCATGCAGATCGACAAGTCGAAGATCCGTGACGTTATCGGCACGGGCGGCAAGGTTATCCGCGAGATCGTGGCCGAAACCGGTGCCAAGGTCGATATCGACGACGAAGGCGTGATCAAGATCTCGTCCTCCAATGCTGACGAGATCGCCGCTGCACGCAAGTGGATCGAAGGCATCACCGAGGAAGCCGAAGTGGGCAAGATCTACGAAGGCAAGGTGGTCAACATCGTGGACTTCGGTGCTTTCGTGAACTTCATGGGCGGCAAGGACGGTCTCGTCCACGTGTCCGAAATGAAGAACGAGCGTGTCGAGAAGCCGACGGACGTCGTGTCCGAAGGGCAGGAAGTGAAGGTCAAGGTTCTCGAAATCGACAACCGCGGCAAGGTTCGCCTGTCGATGCGCGTCGTCGACCAGGAAACCGGTGAAGAGCTGGAAGACACCCGCCCGCCGCGCGAACCGCGCGGTGACAAGCCCCGTGGCGATCGTGGCGGCGACCGTCGCGGCCCGCGCGGTGGTGGTCGTGACGGCGGTGGCCGTGGCGGTCGCGGCGGTGACCGTGGTGGCCGCGGCAAGGGCAGCGACAATGATGGCGGGGGCGATCCCGACCACATGCCTGCTTTTCTGAAGGACGACTAAGTCCTGCCAGGCTTCTGAAAAACGAGAAGGGCCGCGATGTTCGCGGCCCTTTTCTTTTGCTTGCCACCAGTTTTGTGCGGCAACATGGTAAAGCCATGTGGGATGGCCGCAGGGGAAGAAAAGACAATGCACTTGAAATCAGCATCAGCGATGAGCCTTTTGATGGCGGCCCTTGCCATGTCGCCTGCCTCGGCGCAGTCGCAACGCGCGGTGCTCGATTACGAGACGGCAGCAATCATTCGCGACACCTGCCTGAACTGGGCGAACGAGCGCGATCTGGACGTCTCCATCGCTGTGTTCAACGATGCAGGCGTATTGGTTACTTCCGCGCACATGGACGGGACGGCCACGGCCATTGCCGAGGTTGCACAGTGGAAAGGGCGTTCCGCTGCGACCTATCGCGTTCCGAGCGCGGTAACGGCGAACTGGGGCGGTCCCGGGCCGGGCATGGCGAACTGGGGCGGCGGGGTACCTTTCACGACCGCCGATGGTATGCCGCTAGGAGCGATCGGTGTTTCCGGGGCCGAAACGGAAGATGATATCGCCTGCGGACTGGCGGGTATCGCCGCCGCCGGCCTGGTCTCGAGGGAGAACTAGGCCCGTGCTACCCCGTAATGAACTGGCCACCGCGCAAATTCCCGGCGGAGACATGCTGACCCTGATCAGCCATGGCCGTGATTTCATCATCATGCTGGGCCGCGACGAGCTGATGGGCACGCGCATGCAGTTCAGCGAGGAACAGCTTGCCCGCCTTACGCTGGAGCGGCTCGACAAACCCGCGCCGCGCGTACTGATCGGCGGCTACGGCATGGGCTTCACTTATCGCGCCGCGCTGACAGCCCTGCCGGACGGCGGCGGCGAGGTCGTGGTGGCCGAAGTGGTCGAGGATATCCTGGACTGGGCAAAAGGGCCGCTGGCCGAACTGACCGGCGACAGCCTGGATGATCCGCGAGGGGAAGTCGTGATCGCCGATGTGGCGGCCCTGGTGGACGATGCCGTTGATGGCACCACGGCCCCCTACGATGCGATCCTGTTGGACGTGGACAACGGCCCCGACGGCATCGTGCGTGAGGGCAACGAACGGCTCTACACCCGCACCGGCATCGCCCGGTTGCGCGACGCGCTGACCGTGGGCGGGCTTCTGGCGGTATGGTCCGCCGCGCCCGATCACAAGTTCACCCGTCGCCTGATGGATTCGGGAATGGATGTGGATGTGCAGACCGTCCGCGCGCGTCCCAACAACAAGGGCCCGCACCACACCATCTGGTTCGCACGCCGGGTGCGCTAATGCTATTGGCGATGCGGCGCTATTCGACCGCCGCGCGAACCTGGCCGAGGTAGTCCACCTTGCCGATGTCCAGGCCCAGTTGCCGCAGGATGGCGTAGGCCGTGGTGGCGTGGAAGAAGAAGTTCGGCTGTGAAAAGCTGAGCAGGAACTGCTCTGCGGTGAAGGGGATGTCGACGCCGCGCGCCTTCATCACGAAACGCACGGGCTGGCCGACGAAGCTTTCGAGTTCTCCGATGGAAAGCGCCCGCAACTTGTTTTCCGCCGCGCCCAGGTTCAGCCGCATCTGCTCCAGCTCGGTGGTGGGTTCGCTCGTGTCGGGGGTCATTTCGCCCTTGCGCACCGCCTCTATCGCGCCGAGCGAGTGACCGATCATCCAGTTCACCTGGCGCGGGAACGGCGCCATGCCTTCGCGCAGGCACGCGCTGGCGATGGTTTCTTCGGAAATGTCGCTGTCCTTCGCCTTCACGATCAACCCCTGTACGGCGCCAAGCATCTGGATCATGGTCGGTACGGTGGCATCGTAAAGCGATATCGGCATGTCATTCCCCTGCGACAGCGCCTGGATGGCGTGTCGTCCACCGTCCTTGCTGCCATCACGGCGCGGACTGCGCAAGCGCCCCACCGTAAGCCCTGGCCGCATTGACCAGAAGCTGTGCCCCATTCCGGAACCGCGACAGCTCCTCAAGTGTAGGAAAAACTGTGCCAGTTTTCGCGCGGGCTGGTCGTTTCACTTGGTTTTATCGCCCATGCTTGGCATGGGGATGCGCGCAAGCATCTAACCATGGGCTGAAAACGAAAGGGCGCGAGCCACGTGAATGGAAATGAGCAGGCAATATCGACCGGCAGCGCAAGGCGAGGGCCGATCAGCCGCTTCCTGAGCCCCTTCGCGGTTTTCTTTCGCGGTTTCCTGGAGCATCCGGGCATGGTCGGTTCGATCATCCCGTCATCGCGCGTCACGATAGACGCCATGCTTGACCGGGTGGACTGGAAGAACTGCAAGCTGTTCGTGGAGTACGGCCCGGGCGTGGGTACGTTCTGTCCCCACATCCTCGACCGACTGCCGCCAGGCGGACAGCTGCTGGTGATCGACACCAACCCGCGCTTCATCGAATACCTGCGTGAGACGATAGACGACAACCGCTTCCACGCGGTGCTCGGTTCGGCGTCGGACGTGGAGAAATACGTTTCGCAGCTGGGCCATGACAATGCCGACTACGTGCTGTCCGGCCTGCCGTTCTCGTCCCTGCCGGAAGATGTCGCGACGTCTATCGTGGAAGCCACCCAGCGCGTGATCCGACCCGGCGGCGCATTCCTCACTTACCAGTTCCGCCCTACGGCGAAGGAGCTGACCGAGGAACACTTCGACCGCGTGGATACAGGCTACGTCTGGCGCAACGTGCCCCCATGCCTGCTGGTATGGGGCTGGAAGACTGGCGAGGCAGCGGAGTAGGTCTGCCGAATACGCCGCGCCGAGGCATCAAAAGAAAGACCCGCCATCCGGTCTGGACAGCGGGCCTTCCCTAAAAACCGGGTAAGTACCTTTAGCGAACGCGAGGTCCGCCGAATGGCAGCGGGGGCGGGGGACGGCGCGCGCCCCGGGGCAGCTGTGCTTGGTAGGCCCGGCCGCAGTGTTCCACACAATAGGGGAACCCCGGGTTCACCTTTACGCCGCAGAAGTGGAAGTCCGGCTCGCCCGGATGGCCCATCGGCCAGCGGCAAACCCGGTCGTTCAGATCGAGCAGGCTGGTCTTGTCGGAGATGGAGGGATCGGGCTTTGCCGGCACCAGTCGGCGCGGCGGAGCGGGGGGAATGGGGGGCTGCTGGTCACCCGGACCCTGCCGCAGGAAGCCGCCAGGACCGTAGGAAACGATCTTGGGCAGATTCTCGCGCTTGTCCGGCATGGGCTGGCTGGCATTGGCGGCGGATGCCGATGCCTCAGGCTGCGGCTCTTCTGCCTTCGGTGCTTCAGGCTCTTTCATCTTCTTGGGGGCCGGAGCCTTGGGCTTTGGTTTTGGCACGGCGGGCTTCGCCGCGGCCTCCTTTTTGGCGGCGGCCTTCTTGTCGTTCGCCTTCACCGGGCTGGGACGCGCCTTCAGACCGAGGCGGTGCGCCTTGCCGATCACCGCGTTACGGGACACGCCGCCCAGTTCGGTGGCGATCTCGCTTGCGGTAGCGCCGCCCTCCCACATCTTGGTGAGGGTGGCGATGCGTTCTTCGGTCCAACTCATGAGTAAATCGTATTCCGTTCGTCATGGCCCCGGTTGGGGCGACTTGTTTTCTTGCCAGCCCGGCCCTCGGGAGATAGTCGCGCTCCCATGGCCGATCAAGCACCCGCTACAGACTCCGCAGAGGGCGAATTCATAGCCACCGGCAGCAATGCCGGTCGCAAGTTCCCGCCAAAGGGAGAGCCGCAGATCACCGGGATCAACCGGATCGGGCTGTGGAGCCTCTATATTAAGGAATGTCGCAGGTTTCTCAAGGTGCAGACGCAGACTGTGTGGGCACCGGCTGTCACCACGCTGCTGTTCCTGGTGATCTTTACCGTCGCGCTGGGGCGGGGCGGGCGCGAGATCATGGGCGTGAACTTCGGCACCTTCGTGGCGCCGGGCCTGATCATGATGGGCATGATGCAGAACGCCTTTGCCAATTCCAGCTTCAGCCTGCTGTCGGGCAAGTTGCAGGGGACCATCATCGACCTGCTGATGCCCCCGCTGTCGGAGGCCGAACTGATGATCGGCATCGTGATGGCAGCAATTACGCGCGCGGTGCTGGTGGGCGGCGCGGTGGGGCTGGCCATGGTGCTGTATCCCGATGTGAACATGCACGTGGCGCATTCCTGGGCGGTTGTATGGTTCGGCCTGATGGGCGCTACGATGCTCTCGATCTTCGGCCTGCTGGCCAGCATCTGGGCGGAAAAGTTCGATCACAACGCTGCGATCACCAACTTCATCGTCGCGCCGCTCAGCCTGCTGTCGGGCACGTTCTACGTGATCTCCAACCTTTCGCCGTTCTTCCAGGCCGTCAGCAAGGCAAACCCATTCTTCTACATGATTTCGGGCTTCCGCTACGGCTTCCTGGGTCAGAGCGACATCGGCAACGACAATGCGCACGTGGTGGGCGCCGCGATCGGCGTCGGGGTGCTCAACCTGGTGCTGGGCTTCATCACCTACCGCGTGTTGAAAAGCGGCTGGAAGATAAAATCCTGACTGCCTAGTGCGTCAGGCTGCGGCGCAGGCGATAGCGCCCGGCGCTGAACTGTTCGAACAGCTGGTCCACCTGCGGGTGGTCGATCGGTTCGCCGTCGGTATCGGCCAGCAGGTTCTGCTGGCTGACGTAGGCGACGTAGGAGCTCTCTTCGTTCTCCGCCAGAAGGTGATAGAACGGCTGGTCCCGATCGGGCCGCTGCCCCTCGGGAATCTGCTCGTACCACTCTTCGGAGTTGGCATAGACCGGATCGATATCGAATATGACACCGCGAAAATCGAAATTGCGGTGTTTCACGATGTCGCCGATGGCAAAGCGCGCGCGCGAGCGGCGCGGCGCGTCGATGCGACGACCCGCCTGTGAAGAATAGAATACCGAGCGTTCCATGCGGCGAATATATGCCTGAACTACCGGCGAACAAGCATGCGGAGCACCTCGTCCCCCGTTTTTGCGAGAATTCGCGCGGAAGGGACTTGGCAAGACACCGTCTCTCCGCTAACCGGCGCCCTTCCCAATCGACTGCGGGTTTATCATAGACACCTGTCTAGCGGAGAGGTGCCGGAGTGGTCGAACGGGGCAGTCTCGAAAACTGTTGAGCCCTTACGGGTTCCGAGGGTTCGAATCCCTCCCTCTCCGCCACTCACATCCGAAAATCGCAGCTTTTCAGATGTCTCCACATTTTAGGGGTTTCATCGGCTTCGCTAACGCCAGAGACAAAATGCCATAGAATAACAGTGCCGTCACCCTATCCTGGTTCCAGAAAGGCCATGTATTCCGATCATGGGATAGTGCCGTCGGGAGTCCGGGAGCACACTGAGGACATCATGCATGACGCCTACTTTGGCGGAACCCGGACGGCGCGCACCCCTCCTGACGTGAAAAGAAACGCGAGAAATACGCCGGATCGGTGAAGCCGAGAGAATAGGCGATCTCTGCAATGGACATGTGAGAGTAGAGAAGCAGACGCTTGGCTTCCAGAAGGGCTCGATCATCGAGAATCTGGCTCGGTGACCGACCGGCGATCTTCTGACACGCGCTCCGCAGCACGCTCTGGCTGGTGGCGAGCGCGGTGGCATGAACGGTAATCGGTTCCCGCTTCCGAAAGCGGTCTTCAACCCGCCCCCGGTAACGCGCAACGAGGGCAGCTGAAGGGGATGCGGCGATACCGACGTGCTTGCCGCGGTCGGCTTCCGCCAATCTCGCGCAGAGAATGGCAAATCGCAGGACACTCGCCTCGACCGCGGCGCGATGTCCCGTCGCGGACCAACCCAGTTCCTTAATTAGATCAGTCGCCCAGCTTGCCGCTTCGCGATGCGCCGGGGCATCGAGCGCAAGAAGGTGACTCTGGCCAAAAAGCAGTGCCAGGTCCGCATGGTCCCGGACGAGATGTTCGTAGAAGGCGACCGAAACTGTCAGCACCCAACCGGCGGAATCCTCGCTCCAGTCGAACCCGTGCACCGCTGTCGCCGGTATCGTAATGAGGGCAGGTGCGGGAACGTGGTTATGAACGCCTTCGATTACGACATCACCCCCTCCGCTCTGCAGCAGGAAGATCTGGTGCAGATCGGTATGTGAATGCGGGCGAATTGTCCATTCGCTAGGCCGCGACCTATCATCCAGTCGTTCGAGGTGGACGAAGGTTTGGTCCACCGCGCGCGGCGGCTCTCCGTACAGATAGAAGTAGGGTACTGCGGAACCAGGCATGAACTTGCGATAGGCGATTGCGACGAATTGTCCAAGAATTGTCGCGAAGTGCACATGGCACTCATGCATTCTACGAGGCATTTGCAGGAAAGCTTGTCACGAGCGGCCTGTGTCCAAAGAGGCATGGTCAGGAAGAGGTTTAATGTCTGCAATGCGCACTCAGGTTGCGATCATCGGCGCTGGCCCGGCAGGGATGTTCCTGGCCCATCTGCTGGCACGCGATGGTATCGACGCCATAGTTCTGGAACGCCACGACCGGGAGTATGTCGAGGGCAGGGTGAGGGCCGGCGTGCTTGAACAGGTCACGGTGGACTTGCTGCATGGGCTAGGCCTCGCGGACCGGCTCGATGAACAAGGGCTTGTCCATGGCGGCACCAACTTGAGCCTGGATGGCGAATTGTTCCATATCGACATGGAAGGGCTTACGGACGGCAGGACTGTGACGGTGTATGGCCAGCAGGAGGTCATGCACGATCTGTTCGAGGCGGCGGACGAGCGCGGTGTGCGGATCGTCTGGAACGCCCGGGAAGTGACTATCGAGGGGGCGGACGGGACGGCCCCGACGGTGAGATGGCGGGAGCAGACAGGCGACCAGTACGAGGTGCGGTGCGATTTCGTCGTCGGTTGTGACGGTCAGCACGGCGTCAGCCGCAAATCCATTCCTGCTTCTGTGCAGCGCGAATTCGAACGAATTTATCCGTTCGGCTGGCTCGGAATCCTTGCCGAGGTACCGCCGGTGGAAGACGAACTGATCTATGCCAATCACGAACGCGGCTTCGCTCTCGCTTCCATGCGCTCGCCGACGCGCAGCAGGTATTACATTCAGTGCGATATCGATGAGAAGCTGGAGGACTGGAGCGACGAGCGTTTCTGGGACGAACTTTGCCTTCGGCTCGGTCCCGAAGTCGGCGCGCGAGTGGTACGCGGTCCGAGCTTCGAAAAATCCATTGCACCCTTGCGGTCCTTCGTCGCCGAGCCGATGCGGTGGAACCGGCTATTCCTCGCCGGTGATGCTGCACACATCGTGCCGCCGACAGGCGCGAAGGGGATGAACCTGGCGGTAAGTGACGTGGCGATCCTCGCCGAAGCATTCGTTGAACATTACACCGAGAATTCTGATGCCGGGATCGACAACTACTCGTCACGCGCGCTCGCCCGTGTCTGGAAGGCTGTGCGCTTTTCCTGGTGGTTCACTTCGATCACGCACAGGTACCCGGATATGGACGGGTTCGACAGGCGCATGCAGATGGCGGAACTGGAATACATTCGCGGGTCCTTGCCAGCGCAGAGAACGCTGGCTGAAAACTATGTCGGCCTGCCGCTGGAGTAGGATATGGCGAACAAGATTTACCAAAACCCGCAAGGCGCGCTCGAAGGCCTGCTACGTGATGGCATGACGATCATGTCCGGCGGGTTCGGCCTCTCCGGCAACCCTGAAAGCCTGATCCCCGTTATCCGGCAATCGGGGGTGAAAAACCTGACCGTGATTTCAAACAATGCGGGTGCCGACGGCTTCGGTCTGTGGATGCTGCTGGAAACACGGCAGGTGGCCAGGATGATTTCCAGCTACGTGGGCGAAAACAAGCTGTTCGAGCAGCAATACCTGTCGGGCCAACTGGAACTCGAACTCAATCCGCAAGGAACGCTGGCGGAGCGCATCCGTGCTGGCGGAGCGGGCATTCCTGCCTTCTACACCAAGACAGGTTACGGCACCGTCGTCGCTGAAGGAAAACCCGTCGAGGAATTCGACGGGGAGATGTATATTCGCGAGACCTGGCTGCGATCGGACCTGTCGATCGTCAAGGCATGGCGCGCCGATCCTTCAGGCAATCTGATGTTCCGCCGTACCGCGCGCAATTTCAATCCTGAGATGGCGATGGCAGGCCGTGTCACGGTGGCCGAGGTCGAGGAGATCGTGCCAGCGGGCACGTTCGACCCGGATTGCGTCCACCTTCCTGGCATCTATGTCGATCGCCTGGTGCAGTCGACGATCAATGAAAAGCGGATCGAAAAGCTGACGACCCGTCCGCGGGAGGACAATAATGGTTGATGTTGGGAAGGGGTGGACCCGCGACCAGATGGCGGCCCGCGCTGCGCAGGAACTGGGCGACGGTTTCTATGTCAATCTCGGGATCGGTATTCCGACGCTGGTAGCGAATCATATTCCGCGCGGCGTCGACGTTACCCTGCAATCCGAAAACGGAATGCTTGGCATGGGGCCGTTCCCCTTCGAAGGCGAAGCAGATCCCGATCTTATCAACGCGGGGAAACAGACCATCACCGCGCTCCCGACGTCCAGTTTCTTCTCCTCTGCGGAAAGTTTCGCGATGATCCGCGGCGGGCATATCGACTTGACCGTCCTCGGCGCGATGGAGGTCTCGGTTGCGGGCGATATCGCCAACTGGACCATTCCCGGCAAGATGGTGAAAGGGATGGGCGGTGCCATGGACCTTGTCGCGGGCGTCAAGCGTGTCGTCGTCGTGATGGACCATCTCAGCAAGCTAGGAGCGCCCAAGCTGCTGGAGGAATGCAGCCTACCGTTGACAGGGAAGGGGTGCGTGGACCTGATAGTGACCGACATGGCGGTTATTGCATGCGACAAGCCGGGGTTCCGGCTGGTCGAACTTGCGCCTGGCGTTTCCGTCGAGGAAGTTCTTGCGAACACTGCGGCTCCGCTGACTGTGCCGCCAGGCAATGGGAGTACGGCCCCATGACCGGCACCCTCCGATACCGCCGCCCGGACGTATCCTCACCACCAGACCGGTTCCCCGATTACCGGTCGACCGAATTGCGCGCACCGCAACAGCCGCGCATTGTAATTCCGCAAACGCCGACCGAGACGACCGGCCCGGTGGACTGCTGGGATCGGTTGATGGGGCATGCCTTTCACGACATGACCGCGCAGCATGCGGGTGAGCCTATAGGCCAGCGTATCCATGTGTCGGGCCGCGTGCTGGATGAGGACCGGCGTCCGGTCGCGAACACGGTGATGGAAATTTGGCAGGCCAATTCGGCAGGTCGGTACATCCATTCCAAGGATGGCTGGAACGCCCCGCTCGATCCTAATTTCGCTGGTGCTGGCCGCGTAGTCACAGATGCCGAGGGACGGTATCGGTTCACCACGATCAAGCCGGGCGCCTATCCGTGGGGCAACCACAAGAACGCTTGGCGGCCCGCCCACATCCACCTCTCCCTGCTCGGGCCGGCATTTGCAACGCGTCTGGTCACGCAGATGTATTTCCCTGACGACCCGCTGATTGAGATCGACCCGATCGCGAATGCCGTCCCGATGCCATACCGGCAGCGCATGGTCAGTCGTTTCGATCTGGACACGACCGAAGCGGGTTTTGCGCTGGGCTACCTGTTCGATGTGGTATTGAAAGGGCGCGATCAGACACCGTTCGAGGACGATCATGATGAATGAAAGTATTGTTCCGCTCGAAAAGAGGGTGCCCGCGCCGCGTCAGGACAATCAGGACCAAACCCTTTTCGGCCAGACTCCTTCTCAAACGGTCGGCCCGTTTTTTCATTACGGCCTGCCTTGGAAAGGCGGCGCTGACCTCGTCGGTAATTCCGACTTAGGCGCGCGGCCCGAACTTTTTCCTGCCGAGCACTATGTTCTGGGCCGAGGCGCCGTCCGGACCAATCCCGAAGGCGAAAGGATAGAAATCATCGGCATCGTGCGGGATGCTGCGGGCGAGCCCGTGCCCGATGCCATGGTGGAAATCTGGCAAGCCGATGCGCGAGGTCGCTATCCGGACAAGGACGACCGTCTGGCAGGAAATGAGTTCTGCGGATTTGGCAGATCAGCAACGTCGGATGAAGGCGAGTTCCGTTTTTTGACTATCAAGCCCGGGCGGGTCCCAGGACCCCGAGGGACATTCCAGGCGCCGCATATAGCGATGTCCGTCTTTGCCAGAGGCGTGCTCGCCAGGTTGGCAACGCGGTTATATTTCGAAGGCAGCGACGGCCTTGCCGACGATCCTGTTCTTGCTTGCGTACCTGCCGAGCGCAGGGAAACGCTTGTCGCGACGCCGGTCGATACTGGCAAATGGCGCTTCGATATCAATCTGGGCGGTTCCGGCGAGACCGCGTTTTTTGCCCTGTGACGGACCTGCTACGCCAACGCCCGCAAGCCACACAGGCCATGCTGGACAACTGGTCCGATCATAGCCTCATCAGCCATGCCCTGCGTTTCGAAAGCGCCTTGGCGCAGGCGCAGGCGGCCGAAAGCATTATCGACCAATCCGCTGCGAACGCAATTGCAGCGGCGTGCGACACCTTGCAACCCGATCCTGCCGGGCTGGCTGAACAGGCGGCACTTGCCGGAACGCTCGCCATCCCCCTTGTAGAAATGCTGCGCGACAAGGTTCCGACCGCACATCGGCCGCTGGTTCATCGAGGGGCGACAAGCCAGGATGTAGTCGACACGGCGACGATGATACAAGTGCATCGCGGAACCGCCTTGCTGAATACCGATGCGGACCGAGTGCTTCGGGCGTTAGCTGTTCTTGCGCGTCAGTACGCGGCGACACCTGCGATGGGGCGGACACTCCTGCAGGATGCTATCCCCATCTCGCTTGGTTTGCGGATCGCACAATGGCACGCGGGAATAGCAGGGGCTTGGGCCGATTTCGCGCGGTATTCTGAAAAGTACGCCGTGCTTCAGTTCGGCGGTGCGGCGGGAACGCGTGTCGGACAAGAAGGGAAAGGCTCGGCCGTCGCTGCGCGCATAGCCGAAATGCTGGGGCTTCCGGATTCCGCGCCATGGCACGCCCGGCGCTGCGGACCAGCTGCGATTGGCTCCTCTCTTGCCATCCTGGTGGGGACGGTGGGCAAGATGGCACGCGACATTTCCCTGCTTTCCCAAAATGGGATCGGCGAGATGTGCGAGCCGGCAATCGAGGGGCGTGGCGGCTCATCTGCCATGCCGCACAAGCGCAATCCAACCGGCAGCCAAGTCGCGCTTTCGGCGGCCCTGCGCGTTCCGGGATTGGCGGCAACACTGATATCCGGCCAGCCTGCCGAACAGGAACGGAGCATCGGCGGATGGCAGGCCGACGGTCCCGTTCTTGCCGAGCTGTTCTTGCTTGCGAGCGGAGCGCTGTCAGCCATCGCCGACGTCGCGGAAGGCCTTCAGGTTGACCTCGATTCAGTCTCGAATGCCCTGCCGGATGGTGACGCCGACTTGGGAGAAAGCGCCGATCTCATCGAAACCCTGCTCGGCACGATAGAGGATCGCTGACCCATGCCTTTCGCATCGAATGACGGTGTGCGCATCTACTGGAAGCTGCTCGGTACCGATGACAAGCCACCACTCGTCCTGCTCAATTCGATCGGCACGGACATGTCCGTCTGGGATGACTGCATAGACTATCTCCTGCCGACATTCCGGATCTTGCGGCTGGACATGCGCGGTCACGGGGCATCAGATGTTCCGTCAGGCGATTACAGCTTGCAGGACATGGCGCTCGACGTGCTTGCCGCAATGGACGGCGCGGGCATCGCCTCGGCTTCCATTGCAGGACTTTCCCTGGGCGGCATGGTGGCAATGCAGATCGCGCTCGACGCACCGGGCCGTGTCGAAGCGCTGTCGCTTGTCTGTACCTCTGCGACGATGGATCCTGCTAACTGGCAAGCACGGATCGATGCGGTGCGGAGGGGCGGGATGACAAGCATCGCCGATATGGCGATGGAGCGCTTCCTTTCTTCTCGGTTTGCGGCGCGTAGCGAAGAGGCAGTAGCGAGCCTTCGCCGTGGCCTGTTGTCGACAAGGGCTGAGGGTTACGCAGGCGCTGCGGCGGCAATTCGTGATATGGAGCTGGAACACAGGCTCGGCAAGATTTCCTGCCGGACGCTGGTCGTGACCGGCGCGGACGACATCTCGACGCCCCGAATGCAGCATGGGCAGGTTCTGGCGAAAGGGATCCCAGAGGCTGAAGAGGCGGTTCTTGGCTGCGGTCATCTCGCCCCGGTGGAAGCTCCTGCGGCGCTGGGAGCGGCGCTTGTCCACTTCTTCGTGTCGGATGGCGCCCTACAAGAGGCTACCGATAGCATCTATCACGCGGGTCTAATCAATCGCCGCCGCGTGCTGGGTGACGAATGGGTCGACGCAAGCTTAACAAGGGCGACGCCTTTCAACGCCGAATTCCAGGCGATGATCACCCGTATCGCCTGGCACGAAATCTGGGGGCGTCCGGGTCTGGATGATCGGACCAGGCGGCTGCTGGTGATCGCGATCACCGCCAGTCTGTCACGCTGGGAGGAATTCGCTCTCCATGTCCGCGCTGGATTGGAAAGGGACGGGTTCACCCGCGATGAGTTGAAGGAAGTGCTGATGCAGACCGCCATCTACGCCGGCGTCCCCGCAGCCAATACCGGATTTGCCGAAGCGATGAAGATCATGAACGAGATCGACGAGATATCGCGCTAGGCGATGTTCCTACCTACCATCTGCGGCGCGCGTATCAATCGCTGTACGTGAGGTAGGCATAGGCCATTTCGGCCAACTGCGGCCGGAGCCTTTTCCACATCTGCGGGTCTTCTGCTTCCGGTGAGGCACCGAGGCCTAGCTGGCGTGCGACCGAGGCGAAGATCATGTGAAGCGTGGCCTCCACCTTTTCTCGCGGGTTATCGGCACGAATTTCTTTTTCGTATGACATGATGACGTTTGCCGTCTCGGAGAACGCCTTGTGCGCTGCCTCCTTTCCACAGGGGGAGACCAGCGGATCGATTGCGGCGCGCTGCATGATCGCCCGCAGCATCAGGGCGTGCTCGCTCATGAAGGTGGTGTAGCCCTCGATATAATTCGTCAGGAATTCCTTCAGGCTTCCGCTTTTCTCAGCGACCGAGACAACCATTGCAGCCTCTTTCTCCACGACGGACATGAGCTCCTGCCCGATGACCGCGTAGAGCAGCCGGTCCTTGCTTTCGAACCTAAGATATATCGACCCGATCGACACGTTTCCGCGCGTGCTCACGTCCTGCAGAGTGAAGTCCTCGCTCCCGCGCTCCAGCATCAGTTCGCGCGTCGCCTCCAGCATTCGTTCGAAAGAGGCGAGGGAGCGCCCCTGCCGCGGCTTTCGACTGACCGCCTCATCCGAGAGCTTTTCAATTGTTGAGAGCGGAGCGCTTGTCTGGGTTGACATGGAGCCGGTAAGGATGAAAAGAATAAGAACGTCAATTCTAATTTAAAAGAGGCCGGACATTCTGATTCGGCGAAGGGAAGGGGTTACGGATGCGGTTTTCTGTGTTTTTGAACGCGCGGGCGATGCGGCCGGAGGACGATCGCAAGCTGATCAAGGATCTTGAAAAGCACGCAAAGAAAGCGCGCGATTGCGGCTTCGAAGCAATTTTCATGCCCGACCATCACTTCAACGGCTATATGCCGATCGCTAGCGACAGTTTTATCTTTGCGGCCTACCTCGCGGCGCAGATGCCCGAAATGCACTTCGGGTTCTCGGTCGTTTCCGTGCCGCTCCACCACCCGGTTCGCTTTGTCGAGCGCATCAACATCCTCGATCAGCTGACGGACGGCAAAGTACTGGTTGGAGTGGGAAGCGGCACCACGCCGGAAGAGATGATCGGCTTCGGCGTCAATTACGACGAGGCAAAAAGCGTTTCCAACGAAAACCTCGATCTTGCCGAGAAACTCTGGGCCAAGACGATGGACGATCCCGCGATCGAGATCGACAACGGGCCGCACAAGGGTCGTGTGCTGCAGCGCATCGCGCCGGTAGCCTACTCCAAGGGTCATGCGCCCTTGATGCCGGTCGCCATGAAGGAAAGCAGCACCCGCCGCGCGGGCGAGAATGGTTGGCCAGCCTTTATCCCGGCATTCACTCCTCCCAAGATCGGTGGGACCGAACCATTCAAGCATGTCGAGAAATATTTCACCGCATATCACGACGTGCTGACATCGTCGGGCCACGATCAGGCAACCATTGATCGCGCGCTATCCTGGACGACCCACACCTACCAGTGCGTCCACGTTGCCGAGACGGACGACCAGGCGCGTGAAGAACTCGAGGTAATCCTGCGTGCGTACCAGGACGCGATCGAACGCGAGGCGGAATTTAATGCGCGTGCCGAAAGCGATGACGCCAACAAGAAGACGGACCGCACGCCGAATGCGCTGTCCGAAGACTGGATCGGCACTTGGTGTCTTTACGGTTCGCCGGAAACCGTGGTCGAACATCTGAAGCCCTACAAGGAGCTTGGCATCGGCAATATCCTGTGCGGCACGCTCACGGGTCCGTTGACGGAAGAGAAACTGCGCCTGGGCAACCAGACGCTGGATCTCATTGCAAGGCGTGTCATGCCGGAACTCGAGTCGTGAGCCGGCAGCCGCGTATCGTGGGCATCGGGGGAACGCAAAGACCTGGTTCCTCTACCGAACTGCTGGTCAAGTCTGTCCTCGATATTTGCGCATCACACGGTGCCCATGTCGAGCTGTTTGGGGGCGAGCAGTTGTGCGCTCTGCCGCATTACGACCCATACTCGCGCAATCGGACGGAAGAGGAATCTGCTTTCATCGAAGCGGTTCGCCAGGCCGACGGGATCGTGATTGCTTCGCCCAGTTATCACGGGGGCATCTCGGGTCTGATCAAGAACGCCATCGATCTGCTGGAAGAACTTCGTGAAGACGAACGGCCCTATTTCGATGGGCGTCCGGTCGGTCTTCTGGTTTCGGCGGCAGGCTGGCAGGCTGGCAGGCTGGCGGTGTCACGCTAGCGGCGCTGCGCGGTGTGATCCATGCCATGCGGGGGTGGCCCACGCCGATGGGGATCGCGATCAACTCCGTCGAGCAGAAGCCCTTTGCCGCCAATGGCTCGCTTCAGGACGACCACATCGCCGGACAGCTGGATGCCATGGCGCGTCAGCTCGCAATTGGTTGTGTCGGCCTGAGCAGCAGGCATTGACAAACGAACTAGATTATAACTAGAACACCAATTCTATTTAGCTCACCGGTTACAGCCGGGGGTTTCAGGGAGAGCAAAGATGAAAACACATATCCGCAAGTCTGTCCTTCTCGTCGGTTGCGCCGGCGTGGCGATTTCCTTCCCCGTGCATGCGCAGACCGCCGGCCCTCAGACGGAAGCCGATGTCGGCCCTTCGAATGTGATCATCGTGACGGCACAGAACCGTTCCGAAGACGTGCAGGACGTTCCGATCGCAATGGATGTGGTCGGTAATGAAGCCATCGAGGATGCCGGCATCACCGACTTCCAGGATCTGACGCGCGTTGCGCCGGTGCTGAACATCACGCAGGATTCCAACTATACCCGCGTCGCTGTTCGCGGTGTCGGTACGAATTCCAACGATGAAGGGCAGGACCAGTCCATCGCCGTCAACATCGATGGCGAATACATCAACCGACCCAATGTCTTGAACCTGGCCCTGTTCGACATCGACCGGATCGAAGTGCTGCGCGGTCCGCAGGGAACTCTGTACGGTCGCAACGCAACCGGCGGTGCGATCAACTTCATCACGCGCAAGGCCGGTACGGAGTTCGGCGCGGACATCAACGCGACTTACGGCAATTTCGACCATCGCAAACTTGAAGCGGGCGTCGACATTCCTTTCGGTGAAGTCGGCGGGTTGCGACTGGCGGGCCTTTACAACAAACGCGACGGCTATTTCTATCACCCCAATCGTGTCGCCGCCAATAGCGACGTCGTGCGCAGCGGTACCGCCGACAACCTTGGTGTGCGGGCGACGCTCTCCCTTTTGCCAACCGACCGACTGTCCGTGGATCTTTCGGGTGAATACGTTCGCAACGAGAACATCGTCAGCGCATTTGCTGCTTACAGCTTTAATGCCGCGGGCCGGGGCCCAGGGCCCGACTGTACCGAGAACGGGTTTGTCGATGCGGCCCCGCTCATTCCTGGCGGGCAATGCATCCCGGTCAACAGCAACGCGCTGGATCAGATTGAGGACCGCTCTTCTTATGACGGGCCCGTGCCGCAGATATCGCTCAACCCGAACAAGCAGGACAGTTATGCGGTTCGCGGGAAGATCGAATACGATCTTGGCGGTGCCACGCTGACGTATCTTGGCGGCTATCGTCATACGGATCAGGACACCGATCTGGCCCTGCCGAACTACACCTTCTACGAATTCGGCAATACCGTCGATACCCAGAGCCACGAGCTGCGCATCGGTGGCGAAGCCGGGGCCATCACCTACCAGGGCGGCGTGTTCTTCTACGAAGAAAAGCTGGATAACCTGCGTGGCCTTTACAGCCCGTTCATTGGTCCCAATGGTAGCTTCATCAACACCTTCTCCCGCGATACGGAATCGCGCAGCTACGCGGGGTTCGGCCAGGTCGAGTTCGCGCTGAACGAGCAGCTGACTCTTGTCGGCGGCTTGCGCTACACTATCGACCGGCGCGAGGGCGTATTCGGAAACTACGGCTTCCGCTTCAACGCGGGGCCCGTCGCGCCCACGGCGCCCCCTGCTTCGGTACTTAATCTCGAGCAGGACAACGAACAGCTGACCTGGCTCGCCGGTATCAACTACTCGCCGAACGTCGATACACTGATTTATGGCAAGGTCTCGACCGGCTACAAGTCCGGCGGCTTCGACAGCGTCGGACCGTACGATCCGGAAACCAACACGGCTTTCGAGGCTGGAGCGAAACTGAGCTTCGGATCGAGCGGCCAGCACATTTTCAACGTTGCCGGGTTCTATTACGACTACAAGGACCTGCAGACGGCCGTTCTTCTCAATCCTGCAATCGGGCAGCAGATCTTCAACGCCGGTGCGGCCACGATCTGGGGCATCGAAGCCGAAACTGCGCTCGAGGTTGGCGCGAACGGCAGGTTCACCGCTTCGATCAACTATCTCGATGCCGAATACGACGAGTTGCTGGCGTCCTATGCGATCTTCGACACCGTAAATACGGACAACAACGGCCTTGCCGATCTCGATCCGGGCCCGGGAATCGTTCAACCCGATCTGAGCGGGAACACGCTGCCGCAGTCGCCGAAGTGGACTATCACTGCAGGTTACGATCACGTCTTCGAAATCGGCAGTACGGGTATGATCACTGCCAGCGTGTACACCAAGTTCAAGAGTTCGTACTTCCTCGACATCTTCAATTATGCGTCGAGCGAGCAGGAGTCCTTCACCCAAACGGACCTCAGCCTGAAGTACGAGCCGATGGGTGGCAACTGGAGCATTCAGGCCTTCGTCCGAAACCTGGAGGACGAGCAACCGCTCGCTTACGCCGGGTTCGTTTCCGCCGGTCCGGACGACACCTACAACTTCACGTTCGCGCCTCCACGCACCTATGGTGTTCGCGTCGGTTTTGAATTCTAACGGTTAGGGCTGCCCGCTCCTCCCGGCGGGCGGCCCCTTTACTTGTGAAGATCAACAGGCGAAATGTTCTGGCGGGTGGCACCGCTTCCCTTTTACCGTTCCCCGTGGCTGCAACAGAGGGCGCGCTCTCGGCTTCAAGGCCGAATATCGTCTTCATCCTGGCCGACGACCTTGGCTATGCCGATCTCTCGTGCTTTGGTCGCCGTGACTACGTGACCCCGCATTGCGATGCCTTGGCAGCATCGGGCGCGCGGTTCACTCATTCCTACTCGAACTCGCCGGTGTGTTCGGCAACGCGGCTTGCTCTTATGACAGCGCGCTACCAGTACCGGCTCGATGCCGGTCTGGAAGAGCCTATTGGACCGCGTCATACTGGCTTGGACCCCGCCGAGCCGACTTTTCCGCGGGTTCTGCGAGAGGTTGGCTATCGCACCGCGCTGATCGGAAAGTGGCATCTGGGCAATCTGCCCGATTTCGGCCCGCTCAAGAGCGGATACGATTACTTCTGGGGCTATCGTGGCGGTGGTATCGACTATCTCGTGCACGAGGATGCGCGCGGCGACGGTCTGTGGGAGAACGGGCACGAGATCGAGCGGGACGGTTATCTCACCGGCCTGCTGGGCCAGCGCGCCGTCGAATTCGTGGAAACGCAGGACGGCATCGACAGGCCCTTCTTCCTGAGCCTGCATTTCTCCGCGCCGCACTGGCCATGGGAAACTCCGCGCGACGGAGCGGAGGCGCGGCGTTTGACCACGGATCCGACTTACCGGAAGCTCGCGCATTTCGACGGTGGAAGCATGGCGACCTATACCGAGATGGTCTGCCGGATGGACGAACAGGTGGGAGCGGTGGTCGCCGCCGTGGAGGCGCTGCCAAGGCACCGGGATACCATCATCGTCTTTTCGAGCGACAATGGTGGTGAGCGGTTCTCCGACGTGTGGCCATTCACGGGGCGCAAGACCGAACTGCTGGAAGGCGGCATCCGCGTGCCGACGGTTATCCGCTGGCCGGAAGTCTTCGATGATGGAAGGGTGGTCGAAACACCCCACATGACGATGGATCTCGCTACGACGCTGATGAACGCGGGAGGGGCGCAGTTACCGTTTAGCCGCCCGCCCGACGGTCGCGATATTCGCAGCGGCGATCTGGACGAACGGCCGATGTTCTGGCGGTACAACCACCTCGACCAGAAGGCTGTGCGAATGGGGCGTCACAAATATCTCTCCATCGCTGGAAACGAGTTCCTTTTCGACGTCGTGGCCGACCCGATGGAGCGCGCGAACCTGAAGCAGCGCGAGCCTGCGCGCTTTGCCGATCTGCGTGACCGCTGGCAGCGGTGGAACGCAGGTATGCTTCCCTATCGCGACGACACCTTCACACACGGATTTCGCGGCGACGAGCTTGCCGACCACTTTGGAGTAGATTGATAATGTCCAACCTGTCCGCCTGCATCGAATGGCAATTCACGGAAGCCGGACAAGGTCTGCCCGAACGCATCCGAGCGGCCAGGGATGCAGGGTTCGAACACGTCGAGTTCCACCTCTGGCGCGACAAGGACATGGCTGGCGTCGCGCGCGCGCTGGACGAAACCGGCATTTCCCTGACCGGCTTCTGCGTCGATCCCCGCAGGTCGATAGTCGATCCTGCCGAGCATGAAGAGATGCTGCAAGCCGTGAGTGATACGCTGGCCGAGGCGAGCAAGGTTGGCTCCCCGCCGCTTATCGTCGCATCGGGTTTCCGCGTCGATGGAATGTCGGAGGAGGAGCATTTCGCCAATGCCGTCTCCGTACTCAAACGTGCTGCCAAGCTGGCAGAGGGAGCGGGTGTCACTCTCGTGCTCGAGCCGCTGAACACCGAATTGTTCTCGACCATGTACCTCGTCAATACTCCGCTGGCGCTGGACATTATCGAGGCGGTGGGCAGCCCGAACCTCAGGCTCCTCTACGATGTTCATCACAGTGCCGTGATGAAGGAAAATCTGAAGGAAGTGCTGGCCGGACGGACACATCTCGTGGCCCACGTCCAGGTTGCGGGCACGCCGGGCAGGAACGAGCCGGGTACCGGAGAACTCGACTGGAAGCAGATCATGGCCGACCTTGATGAGCTGGGCTATCGCGGTCCGATCGGGCTCGAATACATGCCGACCATGCCGATGGAACAGTCGCTCGCCGCCACGCGGGAGGCCATGTATGGCTGAGGCGGCGAGCCAGGGGCGCAAGCTGACCTTCCTCGAACGCTTCAGCTACGGCGGGGGCGATCTTGGCTACAGCCTGGCATACAACATGGCAGGCGCTTTCCTGCTCTTCTACTACACCGATGTCGTGCGCCTTCCTGCAGAGGCCGTGGGTACGATTTTTCTCGTTGCCCGCCTGCTGGATGCGGTAATTGATCCGCTGTTCGGGATTGCGGTCGACAAGACACGTACGAGGTGGGGGCGCACGCGTCCGTATTTCCTGTTCACCGCAGTTCCCTACGCGCTGGTTTTTATTGCGGTCTTTCACGTGCCGGACATGGCGCAGGGGTGGCAGCTGGCCTACGCTTTCGTCACCTTCAAGCTGCTCGGCATTCTCTTGAGCGCAGGGTCGATCCCATACACCGCCCTGATGCCAATGATGACACTCGACACCCAAGAGCGACTGAAACTGGGGGGTGCACGATCCGTCGGCACATCGATATCAGTGATCCTGGGCACGGCTGCGACCATGCCGCTCGTCGCTGTCTTCGGTGGCGATGACCTGCAGGCCGGCTTCACATGGACGACGCTGGTTTTTGCGGCGATTTCACTTGTCGCCCTGATCCTGCTTTTCCGCAATTGTCGCGAGAGGTTTGAAGACAAGGCAGTCGCTTCCGATTTCAAGGCGTTCCCGGCGATCATGCAAATGGTGCGCAACCGGGCCTGGCTGGTCTGCTTTTCATTCTGCCTGCTCTACTTCATTCGCTTCGGGGTAATGCTGGGCCTGACGATCTTCTTCGCCAAGGATGTCATCGGCAAGCCCTGGCTGATCCCTGTCATGCTTCCCATGGTATCGGGAGGACTGCTTATCGCCGCTTTCATCGCACCGCCGATCCTTGCGCGGACGGGGATCAGGGCTGGGTGCGTTGCTGCCATCGCAGTCTCGCTCGTCCTGTTCGCCTTCATGGCGCTAATCGATAGCGCTGCGGACTGGCAGTTGGCTGGAATAGGCGTTCCCCCGCTGCTGTTTCCATACTTCCTGTTCTCGATCACTACGTCGATCACGATCACCGCAATCTTCACGATGGCTGCGGAATCGGTCGATTACCACCAGTCCAAGCACGGCGTTCGGTACGAGGGGTTGCTGTCGTCCGGCATCAGCGTTTCGACCAAGGTGGGCATGGCCGTGGGCAGCGCCCTTGCTGCATATGTTCTCGCATTCGCGGCATACGATCCTGCGAGCGTAACCGATGCGGCCCGCGGCGATATTCGGCTTGCTTACTACGCCGTCCCCAGTGTCATGCTGATCCTGCAGGCCGTGGCAGTCCTTTTCTGGCCGATGGGTGGCAGCAAAGACATCACTACAGGAGAGGGCAGAACGGACTGGTCCGATCCAGCTGAGGGAGAAACCGCATGAGATTTATGGCCTCGACGATCCTTGCATCCATGACGCTGTCCTTGACCGTCGCCGCGCAGGAAGTTCCGGTGGCTGACATACCGACCACGGTGGACTCCCAGCCCTATGCGCCGCCCGAAACGGTGCAGCGGGTGGTCACGCCGGTCGTGCCGCAGGAAGACTTGATCGACGTATTGATCATATCCGGCGAGAACACTTACGAGCATGACTGGACCGGCGTGAACAATCGCCTGCGCACGCACCTGAAGGACACGGGCCGGTTCGATGTGCGGGTCGTGGAAGATTTCGAGTTCGGCACGCTGGAGATGCTTCGGAAGTACGACGTCGTATTCCTGAACTACGCCAGTAGGTGGAACTACGGTGATGAGGAGCAGACGCTCTGGTCGCCCGAAACCTTTCAGGCACTTTACGACTACGTCGACCAGGGCGGTGGCCTGGTAGCCTTTCACTCCAGCTTCACCTGGGGGTTCGACATTCCGGAGTATCAGCGACTGCTGGGCGCTACCATGGTGCCGGGCGAAAGCCGCCGTTCTCCGCCCGACGGGTTCCGGGTGCGCATGACCGATGCCGATCATCCGATCACGCGCGGCCTGCGGCGCTACGTCTGGTCTTTCATGGAGGATATGTACACCAACATGGAGTTCGCGCCGGATGCGGATGTCACCGTACTGGCGACGGGTTTTGACGATTCCGCCAATTACACGCCTGAAATGGCTGGGCCGAAATACGACTTCGAAGCCTATTCCGCAGACAACGTGGCGCGGATGGAAGGCATGGATGCCGCGAACCCTCTGGTGTGGGTGCAGGATTATGGTGAAGGCCGCGTGTTCTCGATCACGCTTGGCCACGGACCGGACACTCTGATGTTCGACGGCGTCAGGACCCTGATTGTTCGCGGAACCGAATGGGCTGCCACCGGCGAGGTCACCATCCCGCCTTACGACAAGGCTGCGGCCTACGATATTCCGGAGGAGTACCGGACCGAAGACTGACAGTCCCTCCCTTGGAAGGGGGCGTCTCGCGACGCCCCCTTCTTTTTTGGGCGGGTTTCGTTCAGTAAGAGAACGTCTCCGAAAACGTGTAGTAGGGCTCGGGTATCCGGGCCTCGAGATGCTGTGCCGTGTCAGTGCGGTAGGAGTTGTTAAGCACGGTGGCCGGTTCATCGGTTTCCGGCATGAAAACCGGCGCGCCATCGTCACCGACATACATCAAGTCGAAATTGAAACTATCGTCCTGCGCAGCCGCAGCAAACGGTATCCAGCCCATCGAATAGGGCGCGCGTGCCGTTTCAAAGCAGTGAAAGTGCCAGATCTTCCACTCGCCGTCCTGCTTGATGAAATCGATGCCGTACTTGAGGTAGACGTTGTGCATCCACACCTTCTTGCCGTCCACCTCGACATTGGGTTCGAACATCCAGTCGGGCATGTTGGCGGCGTGTTCCGGCGCGGTCAGACCGCTTTCCAGGCCGTTCACAATCCACAGGCCCTTCGCGGTCTGCCCGTCCCCGGCAACCTCGATGACGGGCGTAGTGACATAGTGGAACAGCAGTTTGCCAATGGGTGACGGCCGACCGCGATGGTACTCCATGATCTTGTCGTATTGAGTGTATTTGCCGAGGTTGGAATACTGGGCGCTCATACCCGGCGTGCCCTCGGCGGCCCACAGGGGGATGATCTGTTCGTCCTCGAACGCGTTGTGCAGGTACATGTAGCGCGAGAAGAGGTTCTCGACCGCCTGCCGGTCTCGCGCGGCCTGGGACTGGGCCTGAAGCTGCGCGACTTGCTGCGCCAGTTGCGATACGCGGTCCTCTTCCTGTGCATTCGCCGGCACGGCCATAGCCAAGGCAGCCATCAGGCCAACTGCAGGACCGATACCGAATTTCCAATTCCTCATAACAAAACCTCCTCATTCTTCAGGCGTATTGTTCGACGCTGCGCGCCAGGCGGGCGAACAGCAGGACCATGACCACGCAGAGTGTGATCACGACGGCGCTTTGCGGAAGCGTGTGCCACTCCGCGAAAATGATGTGGACGATGGCGGCTGCGACGTGGTTCAGTGTGATCCAGATTGCGGCGAACATTCCGAACCGCGCCAGCTTGGGAATGATGAGGCCGGCGAACAGCACTGCGGCCGCGAATAGTTCCAGCCATCCGATCGTGCGACCCAGCCAGACGGGCAGATGGATTGTCCATGCCGAATGCCGGGCCAGTATATCCAATGGCGCGAACGCCTTGTTCCACCCTACGAAAAGCGAGAACCCGCCGATACAAACCACGAGCAGGGCAAGTGCTACGAAGGACGCAATTGGCTTCAAGTTCAGTCCGGTCTGTCGCTGTCGCATGTCGTGTCTCTCCCCGGCTGCCGGGCACAAGCAGGCTTGACCCACAGCGTTTTATATATAGAATTATGGTTCTAATTAGATCGAAGAGCGATGCAAGCCGCGTTGTCTCTTTTTGCAATAATGAGCCGGCGAATTGGCAGCCGAGCCCGGAGGATGACCATGGCGATCAAGCGGGGCGTGAGCCTCTATTCCTATCAGAACGAAACTTTTCAGGGCAAAATGGACCTAGAGGATTGCATTCGGACTTCAGCCGAACTCGGCGCGAACGGCATCGAGATCATCGGCGAGCAGACCTTCTGGGGCTGGCCCGAAGTGGGTGTCGAGGACGAGGCGATCGAGAACTGGCACTCGCTGATCCAGAAGTATGATTGCACACCGGTCAGCCACGACTTCATGCTCGATTACAAGCGGTACAAGGGCCGCATGATGCCGCATGACGAGCAGGTCGCCAGCGTGAAGCGCGATATCGATTTCGGCGCCCGCCTGGGAATGAAATTCATCCGCGCGCTCGTTTCGATCGACCCGCAGGTGCTGGTCGATGCGGCGCCTTACGCAGAGGAAAAGGACATCAAGATCCTTGTGGAGGTGCACGCCCCGCTGCATTTCGACCACCCATGGATCGTCCGCCATGCGGAAGCTTACGAGAAGTCCGGCTCCGATGCGCTCGGCTTCCTTCCCGACATGGGGATGTTCCTCCACGCCTTCCCGCCCGTGTGGAAGGAGAAGTTCCTCCGCATGGGCGTGCGTCAGGACATCGCTGATTACATCGAGAAAGCGTACGAAGACCGGGTTCTTTCGGAGTACGTCATCCTCAATGTGCGCGAGATGGGGGGGGAAGGTCCGGCCATCGGCATGGCCGAAACCATGCGCCACAACGCCGCTTTCGAGCCGAAGCGCATGCTCGACTACATGCCGCGCATCCACAACATTCATGGCAAGTTCTACCAGATGAACGAAGATTATGTGGAGCCATCCATCCCCTACGATGAGATCGTGAGTGTTCTGAAACAGGGCGGCTATGACGGCTACATCTGCTCCGAATACGAAGGCAACCGCTGGGTCGAGGATGCGATGGAGCCCGACAGTGTCGAGCAGGTTCGCCGCCAGCAGGTAATGCTCGCCCGTCTTCTGGGCGAAACCGAAACCCCTGCTCTCAAGACCGCAGCCTGAAAGGATACTCGACCATGATGGACAACAAGATGATCGTCGAGGGAAGCCTCGAGAATTACGAAGACGGCTGTGCGGTGAAGGGCGTGAAGTTCCTTGGCAGACTGCCTTATTATCGCGGCCTCGGCCTCTCGATGGTTGAGGATATCCAGGTCGCCATCGACGGGCAGCAGGTCCCTCGCGAGGATGTGCGTTTCCAGGTGCGCGGTAAAACCTATACTCTCGACGAGATGGAAACCGTGTACGACGACCGGTGGAATTTCGGAGAGAAGGCAACAATCATCGCGCTGAAAGACGGCGGTTTCGGCGAAGGCACGCACACGGTGGAATTCGGCGTGCGCATGCGCGTATCGTATCTGCCGTTCGTGCCGACTACGAAGGACACCAAAGAGCTGGCGCTGGCAGCCTGATATTTCGATGGACAAATTGAAGAACGAAGACGCCGCCGCGCTCACCGCGGGCGCGGCGATGTGGTCGAGCGTTGCCGTACCTTACGCTGGAATCCCGTCGTTCACCATGAGCGACGGGCCGATGGGTATCGCCAGCGGCAAGGTCGACGAACGCGACATCGCCCGGCTCAGCCCCTGCGCAACCGCGCTGGGGGCGAGCTGGGATTGCGACCTCGTTCGGCGCATCGGTGCACTGGTCGGCCAGGAAGCCGTCGAGCGTAATGTGGATGCCGTGCTCGCGCCCAACATCAATCTCGCGCGCAGTCCGCTGGCAGGGCGGGCGTTCGAATATTTCTCCGAAGACCCGGTCCTGGTGGGCGTTCTTGGCGCGTGCTGGATCAAGGGCCTGCAATCGACCGGTACGGCTTCCGTCGCCAAGCATCTGGTCTGCAACGACAGTGAGACCGATCGCGACAGCGTGGACGTGCAGGTCGACGAGCGGACCTTGCGCGAAATCTATCTTCTGCCTTTCGAATTCGCCGCCGATGCCGGCTGCGCGGGTATGCTGGCGGCCTACAACCGGGTAAACGGCGATTACTGCGCAGAGCAGCATCACGTGCTGACAGAGGTGGTGAAGGGCGATTGGGACTATCGCGGCGCTATCATGTCGGACTGGTTCGGCACCCATTCCACCGCGCCGACCCTGAACGCCGGGCTCGATCTGGAAATGCCTGGCCCATTCAGGTTCCTTGGCCCCAAGGCAGCCGAAGCCGTTGCGGCAGGCGAGGTTCTGCAGGCGCGCGTCGACGATGCCGCAAGGCGGGTGGCGGGGCTGGCCAAGCGCGCAACCGGCGCAAAAACTTCTTTCTATGACGATGCAGCAGCTCGTGAACTGCTCGTCGAGGCAGCAGCTGCGGGCTTCGTCCTTCTGAAAAATGACGGCGGGATCCTCCCTCTCGATCCGTCCACGGTCCAATCGGTCGCAATCATCGGTCCAAACGCTGCGGCGCCGTGTTTTCAGGGTGGCACCTTCGCCAAGATTTCCGTTCGCCCGGATTTGCCAACACCCGAAGAAACAGTCCGCGCGCGTTACGGTGAGCACTGCGAAGTCCTTTTCGCACCCGGCGTGGACCCAGCGCCGCGTCTCCCGTTCATGACGGTTGAGCCCGCGCGCGACATAGGCGATGGCGCAAGTGCCGGGATGACGCTCGAATATTTCGCCTCGGACGACTTTTCGGGCGAGCCCATGACGCGCGAGACGCGCGATACCAATTCGCTCGTCTGGTTTACCGGGATGCACGACCAGGCGGACTTCGCTACCGGCGGCTCGATCCGTGCAACCGGCATCTATCGCGCGCAGAAGGATGGCGAGCACAGTTTCCATCTGGGCGCGACAGGCAAGGCGCGGATGCTGGTCGATGGCAAGGAGGTTGTCGCTACGACAGCGATACCGGCCGGCGATACGATGGGCGTGCTGAAATCCGGCGACAGCGAGTTTGCCCCGCTGGTCCTGTCACACGGCCAGCAGGTCGAAGTGGTTGTCGAATTTCCCTTCGAGGCTGCGCGCGTGCACGGGCTATGGTACGGCATCCGCGAGCCGGGCAGCGCAAGCGAATTGCTGCGCGCCGCCGAAGACGTCGCCGCAAAAGCCGATGCCGTGTTCCTCTTCGTCGGCGAAACCTCGGACAGTTCCGTGGAAAGCAAGGACCGGCCCGATACGCAGATCGCCGCAGAGCAGGCGACTCTGATCGACCGGGTGTGCGCCGCCAATGCCCGAACGGTGGTGATTGCCAATATCGGTCACGCCTACGATGCATCCTGGGAAGACCGGGCCGCGGCGCACATCGCCGCATGGTATCCCGGCGAAGGGTTCGCCAATGCGATTGCCGCGGTGCTTGCTGGAGACAGGGAGCCCGGCGGACGAATGCCGGTTTCCATCGCGCAAAGCGAGGCGGACTATCCGGCTTTTGCCTTGAAACCGGGGGCTGAAGGAAAGCTCGCTTACTCCGAAGGTATACAGGTTGGTTACCGCGGAATCCTGGCAGCGGGCAAATCGGCGCGACATACGCTCGGCGCAGGAGCGGGTTACACCAGCTTTTCCTGGGACGATGCTCGGGCCGAGAACGATGGCGTATCGGTTCGCATCGAGAACACAGGGACGCGGACAGGCAGTGAGATCGTACAGGTCTACCGCGACGGTCAGGAAACCGCGCTGCTGGGCTTTGCGAAGGTCACGCTGGCGACTGGCGCAGCGGAACGCGTAACCGTTCGATTGCCTGCGCGCCGCTTCGCCTGCTGGAGCAAGGCTGGATGGCAGCTTCCAACGGGCCACTGCAAGGTGCGAGTTGCCCGAACTGCCGAAGACGCCGGGCTGGCAGTACAGGTCGATCCGCAAGCATTACCCGATGGTCTCTAGGCCTGGGGTGTCTTGCCAAGTCCCTGAGCGCGTATTAGAACGATAATTATAAAATAAGTGGAGAGAAATTTTGGTACGCCTTCGCATGGGCATGATTGGCGGTGGCCCCGGCGCATTCATAGGCCCGATCCATCGCATCGCAGCAGAACTCGATCGCGAGATTGAGCTGGTAGCCGGTGTATTCTCTTCCGATTCCGGGCGTAGCCGACAGGCCGCAGTGGATTACGCGATCGATCCGGAACGCGGTTATCCCGATTTGGCGACCATGTTTTCAGCCGAGCGTCAGCGCGACGACGGTATGGATTTCGTCTGCGTTGTAACTCCCAACCACAATCACCTGCCGTCGGTTCGCGCAGCTCTCGAAGCGGGGTATCCGGTAATCAGCGACAAGCCGATGACGGCTACGCTGGCAGAGGCCAAGGAGCTTGCCGCGACAGTGGGACAAGCTGGCCGGCCCTATGCCCTCACATTCACCTACACCGGCTATCCCCTCGTGCGCGAAATGCGGGAGCGGATTGCGGCGGGCGCGTTGGGCGGTCTTCGCAAGGTCGTGGTGGAATACCCGCAAGGTTGGCTGGCGGGAGAGGCCGAGGGCAAGCAGGCGGAATGGCGCGTCGATCCCGCTCGGGCGGGAGCCGGGGGCTGCATTGGCGATATCGGCGTCCATGCATTCAATCTGGCCGAATTCGTTACCGGGCAGCGTGTTTCGCAGGTTTTTCCGGATCTTGCCGCGGTCGTTCCGGGCCGAAAGCTGGACGACGATTGCACGGTGCTTTTGCGGTTCGAGAACGGGATGCGCGGTGTTCTGCTGGCAAGCCAGATCGAAGTTGGCGAACTCAACGGTTTGCGGATCCGCGTCTATGGCGAGAGCGGCGGGATGGTCTGGCACCAGGAAACGCCGAACACGGTAACCTGGCACAAGATCGACGGGAAGACCGAGCTTCTGCGCGCAGGCGATTCATCGCTGGGGCCGGCAGCAACATCCGTCACCCGGACACCGGGCGGACATCCGGAAGGCTATCTCGAAGCGTTCGCCAACCTCTATCGCGACTTTGCCGCCCTTTTGCGCGGGCAGGATGCGCCGATGCTTCCGGGACTGGATGAGGGTATGCGCTCCATGCTTTTCATCGACACCAGCGTCAGCGCGAATGCAGAACAGGCCGGATGGACGCAGTTGCCCCGCCAAGAAAGGATTTCCGCATGAGAACCCTAAAGGGACCGGCTATTTTTCTCGCCCAGTTTGCCGGGGACAAGGCACCGTTCAATTCGCTGGATGCGATTTGCGAATGGGTGTCCGGCCTTGGTTACAAGGGCATCCAGATACCCAGCTGGGACGCGCGTCTCTTCGACTTGGAAAAGGCCGCGGAAAGCCAGGATTACTGCGACGAGGTGAAGGGCGTCGTCGAAAGCCATGGCTTGTCGATTACCGAACTGTCGACCCATTTGCAGGGGCAGCTGGTGGCCGTCCATCCCGCGTACGATGCCGCCTTCGACGGCTTCGCGGCGCAGCACGTCCGCGGTAATCCGCAGGCGCGGCAGGAGTGGGCCGTGGCGCAGGTGAGACACGCCGCCACCGCTAGCCGCAGGCTTGGTCTTGATCGGCACGCAACTTTCTCAGGGGCACTGGCATGGCCGTACGTCTATCCGTGGCCGCAGCGACCCGCCGGATTGATCGAGGACGCTTTCGAGGAACTGGCGGGGCGATGGAAGCCGATCCTCGATCACTTCGACGAATGCGGCGTCGATGCGGCGTACGAAATTCATCCGGGCGAGGACCTTCACGACGGGGTGACATTCGAGATGTTCCTCGAACGGGTCGGAAACCACCCCCGCGCGAACATACTCTACGATCCTAGCCATTTCGTGTTGCAGCAGCTCGACTACCTCGACTTTATCGACATCTACCACGAGCGAATTCGCTGCTTCCACGTAAAGGATGCGGAGTTCAATCCCACGGGCCGACAGGGCGTTTACGGTGGATATCAGAGTTGGGTGGACCGTGCCGGACGTTTCCGTTCACTCGGCGACGGGCAGGTCGATTTCGGAGGCATCTTTTCCAAGATGGCCGCCAATGAATTCGACGGCTGGGCCGTGCTGGAATGGGAATGCGCGCTTAAGCACCCCGAGCAGGGCGCCGCGGAAGGCGCGCCTTTCATCCGAGACCATATCATTCGTGTGACCGAGCACGCGTTCGACGATTTCGCCGCGGGCGGTGCGGACCGCGAACTTAACAAGCGGATCATGGGAATTGCCTGAAACCCCTGAACAGTCCACCGGCTGGCAACGCCGCGATTTCCTGGCGGGGGCAGCCCTGTTCGCGCTGGCTGTGGGAATCCCTGTGGCAGGTGTCACACTGTCCGACCTGGACGAGCGCGATGCGCCCACGGAACGCCAGCGCCTGATGATGAGACTGGTCAGTCAGGCCGTTCTGCCTGCTACCGACACGCCGGGTGCCGGCGACGTGGGCGTGGGGGATTTCGTTATCGTGGCACTCGCTCACGGTCTCGAGGGCACGCGGGAGCCGGTTGGCTCTGCCGAGATGCCTTGGACCTTTCCGGAATATCAACGACCCGACGGCAGCCTGCGCTACGTCAACTGGCTCGAAGCGACACTCGATCGTAGTGCTAACGGCGATTTTATCCGGCAGGATACTGACGCACGCACGAGAACCCTCGCCAAGCTCGATAGCGAGGCTTTCGCCGAGGGCGGCGACGCCCACCCGTGGCGCAAGCTGAAGGCATTGATCCTCACCGGTTATTACACCTCGCGCGTAGGCGGTTCGGAAGAACTGAGGTTCGAACTTGTCCCCGGCCGCTACGATCCGGTCGTCCCGCTGGAGCCCGGCAGCCGGGCATGGTCCAGTGACTGGACCGGGGTGGAGTTTGGCTGACATGGCAGCAGATATGCAATTCGACGCCATCGTCGTGGGCTCCGGCATTTCCGGCGGCTGGGCCGCAAAGGAACTGACCGAGGCAGGGCTGAAGGTTCTCATGCTGGAAAGGGGCCGCGATATCCCGCACCAGACGGGATACGAGACCGAAATGAAAAAGCCGTGGGACATGCCCTTCCGCGGGGTGGGCAATGCGGAGCTGTATGAGCGCGAGTATCCGGTCCAGATGCTCAACCGGCATTTCACGGAATATACCCAGGGCCATTTCGTCAACGATGCCGAAAACCCCTACGCCACAAAGGCGGGCACGGATTTCAACTGGTTCCGCAGTTACAACCTGGGCGGGCGTTCGCTGACCTGGGGCCGGCAGAGCTATCGCTGGTCGGATTACGATTTCGAAGCGAACAAGCGCGACGGGCATGGCACGGACTGGCCGATCCGCTACGAGGACATCGCCCCTTGGTATGACAAGGTGGAGGATTTCATCGGTGTTGCCGGGGCGGCGGAAGGGCTGGACCAGTTGCCGGACGGCCAGTTCCTGCCCGCATGGCCGTTGAACGCGGTCGAGCAGGCGACGCGCGAGCGCATTCTTGGCAACTGGCCCGAGCGGGTTCTTACCGTTGGCCGGACCGCGAACTTGACGCAGCCGCACAGAGGGCGGGGCCAGTGCCAGGCGCGTTCGATCTGCGCGAGGGGCTGCTCCTACGGTGCCTATTTCTCAACGCAATCGAGCACGCTTCCCGCAGCCGAAGCGACCGGCAATCTCACCCTGATTACCGATGCAGTGGTCGAAAAGGTCGATTACGACGCGGCTACGGGCCGCGTGACAGGTGTCCGCTGGATCGACCGTAAGAACGGAACACGCGCACAGGCGACCGCCCGGCTGATTTTCCTGAACGCCGGCAGCTTCAATTCCGTACACCTGATGCTCAACTCCGCCACCGAAGCCATGCCTAACGGCCTGGCGAATACCAGCGGGGTGCTGGGCACACACATCATGGACCATCCATCCACCCTCTCGGCTATCGCGCTGATGCCCGGCTTCGAGGACGTGACGTCCTACGGCAACCGACCGACCGGTGTGGTAATTGCACGCTATCGCAACATGGACGAGATGGACGGGGTAGGCCACACGCGCGGATACTCCTATCAGGGCGGCGCACTGCAATCGGGCTGGACGCGCGGCAAGCGAGAAGCTGGCGTTGGCACAGATTACAAGGCGTCGCTACAGCCGCCGGGTCCGTGGCGGGTCGTGCTGGTTGCCTTTGCCGACTGCGTGCCTCGTGCGCGCAACCGCTTGACGCTGGACCGGGCGCAATCCGATCCGCTGGGCATCCCGCAATTGAACATCGACTTCGCTTTCGGCAAGGAGGAGCACGCGGCGCTGGCGCAGGCCAAGGCCGATGCCGCCGAAATGCTCACCCATGCAGGGGGCAGGGTCATCATGGGCTTCGACAGGCCCGGACCGGGTGGCAGCGCCATTCACGAAATGGGCGGCGCGCGCATGGGCTGGGATCCGGCGACCAGTGTGCTCAACCGCTGGAGCCAGGCGCACGACATCCCCAACCTGTTCGTCACCGATGGCGCGCAGATGAGCTCTTCTGCCTGCCAGAACCCCTCGCTTACTTACATGGCGCTGACCGCACGTGCGGCGGACCGGGCGGTAGACTTGCTTCGTTCGGGCGCAATCTGACATCTGCCGCCAATGAAAAAATAAGGGCGCCGGGTTCTACCCAGGCGCCCTTCTTTATGCGTTTTCCATGGGGGCGAAGCCTAGGGCACCTGGCCTTTTTCCGCCACGGCTTCCACTAGATGCTCCTCCGAAGTCTCGCGCTTCCGGCCGAGCGCCAGGAAGAACACCACTGCACCGGCCAGCCCGATCAGGCCCATCGCCAGGAAAGCGGCCTGCATCGAGCCGAGCTGCCCTCGCAGCGCACTGACGACAAGCGGTGAAGAGAACTGACCGAAGAAGAAGGTAGCTGTCCACACGCCCATACCGCGACCGCGATGGGCGAAGGGCAGGCGGCTCTGAGCCCAGGCAATCAGCGTCGGAATTGCCATGCCAGCCCCAGTTTGCTGCAGCGCCATCCCGGCGATCATGCCCTGCCAGTTCGTGGTGAGACCCATCACCGCCAGTCCAGCGCCCAGCAGAGAAAGGAAGGTGGCGACCTGAACGCGGAAGCTGCATCCTTTCCGCCCCAGCAGCCAGAACAGGCCTGCGCCCGCCAGAATGAAGAGGCTGGGGAGGGCGGTGATCTGACCGATGCTTTCCGGATCGTCGATGCCAAGTTCCTCCCACACGACGGAGCCGTTGACGATGAAGACATAGTAGATCGCGGAACTGAAAAGGGTTAGCACCGCGATACTGATGACGGTTTGCCACGGGAAGGCCGAAGCATCGGCGTCTTCGTCCATACCCAGATTGCGCCGCACGGTTGCATCGCTCTCGGGCTCGTACATGTAGCGCCACATCGCGATCGCGATAGGGATGGCCAGCAGGTAGAGGAGAAAGATGCCGTTCCAGCGCCAGGCAGTCAGCGTGCCTGCGAAGAATATCATGATGGATGATAGGGCCGGACCGACCATTCCCTGCAGGGTCAGCCAGCGGCGCCGGCCTTCCTCTGCCCAGTAGTCGGCAATCAGGGTGTTTACCGTCGTCAGGATTGCTGCCTCACTGAAGCCGAGCATCAGGCGAGAGGCATAGATCCAGTCCAGGTCTTCCAAGAAAAACGGAATGACCCCGATGATGCCATAGGAGAAAGTCGATATCAGCAGCAGCTTGCGACGTCCGAACTTGTCGACCAGCAAGCCCATGAACAGAGCAGTCACCGCGATAGCCAGCCCCGGGGCCGTTACCATCGACGGAACTTTCGTCGCGGCGGAAGGATCGGTCGGCGCGAAGTGACCGATCATTGCACCCACCGCCGGGAACATCGAGACGATAGCCAGGATCGGGAGGAAGCCTGCCAGAATGACTGTTATTCCCTGGGGGATCCCGGGTTGGCGGCCTTGTGCATTGCTCGAAACCAAATGTTCTCTCCCTAAACCTGTCGGCTCATCGAACGGCCCTGACTTTCGCGGGTCCGCGATGATGGAGATTGACGCTTAGCACTTTCGGCTCATAATAGAAGCATCATTTTAATTTTTGCTGGTAAGGTCGTTAAAGGTCCTCCGGCGGAGGGGCATATGTCGAAAATCGAGGTTGGCAGTGCGCGCCGCGCAGTCGCGGACGATATGTCCGAACGCCGCAAGACGACGGCATTCCTGACTGTGCTGACCGCCTTGGTTCTGGAGGTCGCCGATTCGACAATCGTCAATACCGCGCTTCCCGCTATCAGGGACGGGCTGCTTGCGTCTCCTGCGGCCATGCAATGGATCGTCGCGGGTTATCTGCTGTCGCTTGGATCGCTTCTCCTGCTGGGAGGAAGGCTAGGCGATGCGTTCGGTCATTCGCGGGTATTCCTCGTCGGCACCGCGGGATTTGTGGCTGCTTCGGTGTTCTGCGGTCTGGCACAATCCCCCGGTCAGCTTGTCGCCGCGCGTATGGTGCAGGGCGCCGCCGGCGCGGTGATGGCGCCGCAGACCATGGCCATCGTCCAGATCCTCTACACCCCGCTGGAGCGGGTCACGAAGCTCGCCTATTTCGGCGTGATCGTGGGCCTTGCCGCGATCATGGGACCGATCATCGGCGGTATCCTGATTGAGTGGGACCTTTTCGGCCTTGGTTGGCGGCTTGTCTTCTTGGTCAACCTTCCGATCGGCCTATGCGCTATCCTTGTTGGTTGGTTCGTTCTTCCACAGCGGGAGCCCGGTGCCGATTTGCGCATCGATCCGGCAGGCGCGCTGATTTTCGCAGCCGGTTTCGGAGGGCTGCTTTTTGCGCTGATTACCGGCGCTGAAACTTCGTGGTCCGCCGGGTTGATCCTCCTGCTGGCCCTTTCGATCACTGTCGTCGTTTTCGGCTGGTTTCGGGCAGGTGCTCGTCGGTCCGAGGGAAGGCCAGCTATTATCGAACCTGCGTTGTTCGGCATCGGCACCTTTCGCTGGGGCGTGCTGTCGGCCTTCTGTTTTTCCAGCGCGTCCATAGGCTTCCTGCTGATACTTTCGGTATCCTTGCAGCAGGGTCTTGGCCTGTCTCCATTGGAAACTGCGCTGGTGCACATACCGTTCAGCGGGGGGGTGATGCTGGGTATCGGGCTGCTGGTGCCCAAATTGCTCCCCCGCATCGGGAAGGCGCTGCCGCTTGCTGGCGGAGCAGCGATGATTGCCGGAACCTTCCTGGCGACAAGAGCGATCATGGATGGCAATGGCGGCGGCTTGATACTGCTCTCCTGCCTTGCCCTGGCAGGGGTTGGCATGGGCGCAATGTCCGGACCGTTGGGGCCTATCGTGGTGGCGGAGGTCGACCGCGTAAACGCCGGCACGGCAAGCGCCACCTTGCGCACGGCGCAGCAAATCGGCGGAGCCCTCGGCATTGCCATTATCGGAGCGGTCTATTTTTCGGCCCCAGGCGAGGAAGCAGTGGCCAGGCTTGCGGGACTCGGACCGGCGGGTTTCGCGATCGCTGCCGCGCTGGCCCTGGCCTTGCTGAGCGTTACGCGCCTGCCCTCGGATCTCTTTGGCCAGAATCGCAATTCCGGGCGTTGACCGGGCGGGCAGGATAAATTAGAAGATAAATTCTAATAATAGCATGGGGCACATGGATGCTTCATCCGAGAGGTCATTGGAACAACTTGAAACCCTTGTAATCGGCGGCGGCATCGGCGGACTTTCCGCTGCCATAGCGCTATGCCGCGCTGGTCACCGGGTCACGATCGTGGAACGCGATCCTGACTGGTCGGTCTACGGTGTCGGCATCATACAGCAAGCCAATGTCATCCGCGCGATGGACCAGTTGGGCGTCCTCGATTCCTTCCTCGATGCGGCCAGTGGCTTTGATGCGGTGGAGATTTTCCTGCCAGACGGAACGAAGGCCGCACGGGTTCCAACGCCTCGGCTGGTCGAAGGAAAGCCGGCCAATGTGGGCATCGGGCGACCGCAGTTGCAGAAGGTTCTTGCGGATCATGCAATCGGGCGCGGCGCGCAGGTCCGTCTGGGCCTGACGGTCCAGAAACTGGTCGACGACGGTGCGGGCGTGGATGCTGTTTTGTCCGATGGCGATACGGGGCGCTTCGATCTCGTCATCGGCGCCGATGGCATCTATTCGCAAACGCGCACGATGCTGTTTCCCGAGGTCGCCAGTCCGCAGCCGACTGGCCAGGCGGTATGGCGCTACAACCTGCCGCGCCCTTCCGGTCTCGACGCGCTGCAGGTGTACAACGGGCCCGTCGGGGTCGGCTTGGTGCCGATGAGTGCTGAGCAAATGTATATCTTCGTAACCACGCCTGCAGCGCCCGATGCACACGAGGCGCGAGCGGGGATTGCAGGCCGGATGCGCGGCAGGCTGAACAATGCCGCCCCCCAGCTTCGCGAACTTGCGAATGGAATTATCGATGATGACGCGGTGGTCTATCGACCGCTGGAGGTCATGCTGGTCGACGGCGACTGGCACAAGGGCCGGGTGGTTCTGTTGGGCGACGCCGTACACGCAACAACGCCGCACTTGGGCCAGGGGGCCGGCATGGCGATTGAGGACAGTTTGGTGCTGGCAGAGGAACTGAGCCGGCATGGTGACATCGAGAGCGCCCTGCGCGCGTGGCATGCCCGCCGTTTTGCGCGCTGCAAGTACATCGTCGAGAGCAGTCTTGCCATCTGTCGCGGGCAGATTGGCGAAGGGCCTGCGATCGACAATCAACAAGCGACGGCAGAGATGTTCGCCGTTGTTTCACAGCCAATTTGAAGGAGTTGAGATGGAACCGAGAGTCACGGAAATCCGCTTTGTCGGTTACGGTACGAGCGACTTCGAAGCGGAGCGCACTTTCTACGCCGACGATTGGGGCCTGGTGGAGGTCGGGGCGACTGACGATACCGTCTGGTTCAAGACGCACGGCCATGACGAGCATCACGTGGTGCGCCTGCACAAGCGCGACAGCAATTGCGTGGAAGTGATCGCCCTCGCCGCCGATAGCCGCGAGGACGTGGATGCATTACAGAAAAAGGTCGCCGAGGCGGGATGCAAGATTATCCATGAGGCACGTGACCTCGATGCGCCGGGCGGTGGTTACGGCTTCCGCTTCTTTTCTCCCGATGGGTTGCCGTTCGAAATTAGCGCCAACGTCGAAAGGCTCGACAAGCGGGCGATGGAACGCTGGGAGGGTATGCCCGTGAAGATCAGCCACATCGTTCTGCATTCGCCCGATCACCACGCGATGGTGAAATTCTTCACGGACGTGCTGGGCTTCCGCGTCAGCGACTGGCTGGGCGATTTCATGTGCTTCCTGCGCTGCAACAGCGCGCATCACCGCCTGGCGCTGCTGCCGGGCCCGCCGTGCCTGAACCACGTCGCCTACGACATGTTGAGTGTGGATGACATGATGCGCGGGGCCAGCCGCCTAAAGAAGCGCGGCACCGACATCCGCTGGGGGCCCGGGCGCCACACGGCGGGCAACAACACCTTCAGCTATTTCACCACGCCCGGTGGTTTCGCGGTCGAATACACCTCCGAACTTGAAGAGGTGGATTTCGACAGCCACGAGGACAAGGTTCACGAACCGGGTCCGCAGACCATGGATCAGTGGGGCACTGGCGTAGGCGGGCCGAACACGATGCCCAAGCCCGAGCCCGACCCCTGCCTGTTCACACCGGCGGAGGTTTGATCCTTGGCGCTGTATTCCCCTTTTCCGAATTACATCTGGAACCTGTCGGTAGCGATCGCGATGGAAAGCGGCGGGCAGATCGGCGAGATTGTCGATATGTGCCAGCCGATACTGAAGGCGGCAGACGAGGGTGCCGATGCCGGCACGCCCGCGTTCATGCGCGAATGGGCGAAAATGGGCGAAAAGCTCCTCGATTTGGCAGCTGAGGACGAGAGAAAAGGCCGGACCTTCTCAGCCTCCAACAAGCTGGAACGCGCATCGCTGTACCTGTTCACTGCCGAGCGTATGCAGGGGCACGGACACCCGGGCAGGCAAGAGACCTATGCCAAGGCGCGCGAAGCCTTCGACCGTTCGACGAAGCTTGGCCACATCAACCGCGAGCGTGTGGAGATCCCGCTCGCCAGCGGTACCATGCCCGCGCTGTGGACGAGGGCACCGGGCGATGGCCCCAGGCCCGCGGTGGTGTTCTGCAACGGACTCGATAGCTGCAAGGAACTGCTCTACTGGACGCGGCTTCCGGAGGAACTGGCCCGTCGCGGCATATCCACCCTGTGCGTCGACCAGCCGGGGTCGGGAGAGGCGCTGCGTTTGCAAGCCCTTCCCGTGGATCCGCATAGCGAAAGCTGGGCATCGAAAGGCGTCGACTGGCTGGAAGAACGGACAGATGTCGATCCCGAACGCATCGGCATGACCGGTATTTCACTGGGCGGGCACTTCGCCCCGCGCGCCGTCGCCTATGAACCCCGCTTCGCCAGCGGCGCAGTGTGGGGGGCGAACCACAACTGGCGCGAAGTGCAGGACAAGCGCATGCAGCGCGAGGGCGAGAATCCCGTGCCGCATTATTGGGCGCACGTACACTGGGCCTTTGGCGCGGACGGGCAGGACGATTTCCTGGAAAAGTCGTCCGGCATGAATCTCAACGGTCACATGGACCGGATCAAGGTCCCGTTTCTCGTCACCCATGGCGCGAACGACCGTCAGATCAGCCCGTCCTATGCAGACGATCTTTACGAGCAGCTCGTCAATTCTCCACGCCGGGAAAAAGTCATCTTCACTTCCCGCGAGGGCGGGGTGGAGCACGTGGGGGCCGACAATATGGCATACGGACGAGACCTACTTTCCGACTGGTTCGCGGAAACACTGGGTGGGAGCACGGCATGAGTTCTGTTGCCGAAGCAAGGGTGGCGACGACCAAGGCTGCCAAGTATGCCGCCCAACTGGGCAAACACTGGACGCATAACCTCGATGTGCAAGAGGATGGCGAGGCGCGCCTTGTTACGTTCCCCCATGATGCGCGCGGTGCGAACTGGAAAGGCGATGCTCTCGTTACGCTGGACCCACAGGGCGAAGAACTGCTGATCCGCATAGAAGCCAGCGAAGATGGCCAGCGAGATGGCCTGAAGGATGCCCTTGAGCGCCATATCGACCGCTTTGCCTTCCGCGAGGTGCCGTTATCTTACAACTGGCGGGATGTCGCATGAGAGCGATTCATAGGAAGCCGGGTGCGGCCAATGTCGTCGATTTCAACTATCAGTAAAAGGGGGACCAGGCGCAAACGCGACTGATCGACCGGGATATGGATAAAACAAATGGCAAATAAACCAGTAAGGCGGGTGGTGACGGGCCACGACGCTAGCGGTCAGGCGATTATCCAGGAGGATGGTGCTGTTCCGCGTGTTCAACAAGTTGGCGGCGCCATCGGGCCGATGTTCCACGAGGTCTGGAACACGCGCGCCACGCCCGCTCCCATCGACGCTGCCAGCGGCGAACCAGAGGAAGAGGGCATCGTCCTCGCCCCGCCAGAGAATGGAACGCGCATCCGTGTCCTCGACATCCCGCCCGAAGGCGAAGGCATTCGCAACATGACGCCGGACGAAGCTGCGGCGCATTTCGCGGAGATCGGTGCCGGTCACGCGTCGAACGCGGCAAAGACCGGGGCCAGGCACGCATTGATGCACCGGACCGAAACCATCGATTACGGCATCGTGCTCGAAGGCGAACTGGTCTTGATCATGGACGAAGGGGAGACGACCGTGCGTGCCGGTGACATCATCGTCCAGCGCGGCACCAACCACGGCTGGGCCAATCGCAGCGACAAGAACTGCCGCATCTGCTTCGTCCTTATCGACGGTGAATTTGCGGAAGGCCTGGGCACTTGAGGCTGGCGACACTGGACAACGGCACGCCCGACGGGGCCCTGGCGGTGGTTTCAGGTGATGGAGAGCGCGTGCTGGAAATCGGCGCGCCCGCTCCCACCCTGATCGCTCTGATGGAGGACTGGGACGGGGGGCTGGCTGCGGTTCAATCAGCCCTTGTGCGGCTGGAAGCGGGGGAGGGCGCGGCACCAGACAAGTTCTGCGCGCCCATGCCGCGCAGCTGGCAATGGCTTGATGGATCAGCTTTCGATACGCACGGAAAGCTCATGCAGATCGCTTTCGGCCTCGATCCAATCGAGACCGATCGGCCCCTGATGTACCAGGGAATGTCAGACAGGTTTTACGGCCCTACCGACGACATTTCGTTCATCTCGGAAGAAGATGGTATCGACTTCGAAGGTGAGTTCGGCGTTATCGTGGATGCCGTGCCGATGGGGACTAGCGCCACGGACGCGCTCAGGCACATTCGTCTGATCGTGCAAATCAACGATTGGTCTTTGCGCGCAATCGCGCCCATCGAAATGAAAACAGGCTTCGGGTGGGTTCAGGCCAAACCTGCGTGCTCAGCAGCGCCGTTCGCCGTGACGCCTGACGAACTTGGAGAGGATTGGCGCGACGGACGTGTCTGTCTCGACTTGAATATCAGATGGAATGGAGAGCAATTCGGCAAGGCAAACGGGCGCGAAATGGCTTTCGGTTTCCACGAACTTGTCGCGCACGCGGCTCGAACCAGAGATCTTGTAGCGGGCACCATAATCGGGTCGGGAACGGTGTCCAATGCGGCCTACGCAGAGGTAGGTTCGAGCTGTATCTCGGAACGTCGGGCAATCGAGATGATCGAGCGTGAAAACGCGAGCACCATGTTTATGAGTTTTGGCGATGAAATCGAGATGCGAGCGCTTAGTGCAACTCGAGACGAGCCGTTCGGAAGGATCAGACAAAGGGTCGTGGCGCGGTAGGTTTTAGCCGGTAAGTGCATGTATTATTTGCCTAAGTGTTTTTCCGTCCGCGAGACTCGCGCAGTTCAGATAAAGAGGCCGACCAAGACCGAGAATACTTCCTTGGACATCGCGCAGACGTCCGTTTTGATTGCTCCACGCCGGCCCGCGCTTCTGCGGCAGTGGATCGAAGATGGCGGTCATGCCCGAAGCTGCCGTCGCCCTAAGCGCAGTTCTCGATCACCATGGCAATGCCTTGTCCGCCGCCGATACACATGGTGATCAGGGCGAAGCGGCCGTCAATTCGATCGAGTTCGTACATGGCCTTGATTGTCAGGATCGCACCCGTTGCACCGATGGGGTGCCCCAGCGATATGCCCGATCCGTTGGGATTGGTTTTCGCTGGATCGAAGCCAAGCTGGCTGGCCACACCGCAGGCCTGCGCGGCGAAGGCTTCGTTGCTTTCTATCACATCGATCTGATCCAGCGTCAGGCCGGCCCTTTGCAGCGCGACAGGGACGGCCTTCACCGGTCCCAGGCCCATCATGCCCGGTTCAACACCCGCATGGCCCCAGCCCAGTATCTTGGCCATCGGTTGCAGGCCGGCGGCTTGCACGACATCGCCGCTTGCCAATACGACCGCCCCGGCACCATCGTTGATGCCGCTGGCGTTGCCCGCGGTGACGGTTCCATCTTTCTTGAACACGGGCCGCAGGCTGGCCATCCCCTCTATCGAAGCATCGGCGCGAACATGCTCGTCGGTATCGAACACGCTCGTGCCCTTGCGGGACTTGATCTCGACCCCGACGATCTGATCCTTGAAATAGCCCTTGGCGATAGCGTTGGCGGCACGTTTGTGGCTCTCCACCGCCAGGTCATCCTGCTGCTCGCGCGTGATCGAGAGTTGCTGGGCAACATTCTCTGCGGTCACGCCCATGTGAATGTTCTCGAACGGATCGTGCAAAGCGCCCAGCATGGCGTCGGCCAGTTCGATACTTCCCATCTTGGTGCCGAAGCGCGCGGCGCCGGTCATGTGCGGGGCGTTCGACATGCTTTCCGCACCCGCGCCGATAGCATAGTCGCACTCGCCCAGTCGCATCGCCTGCGCAACCGAGACGATGGCCTGCAAGCCGGAGCCGCAAAGGCGGTTTACATTCATCGCGGCGGATTCGATCGGGATCCCGGCGTTCACCGAGGCAACCCGGCTGACATAGGCGTCGGAGGGCTGGGTGGGGATTACCGTGCCGACCGCCACTTGCTGGACCTGTGCGGCGTCGATACCGGCCCGGGCAATCGCTTCGCGCATGACCATTGCAGCAGTCTCTGCCGGACGAAACTTCGCAAGTGCACCGCCAAACGAACCAATCGCCGTCCGGGCACCGGAAAGAATATAGACATCCTGCATTTCACATGTCCTTTTCGCAAATTGTCGCGGTTATTTGGCGTTTGGCCTATACCGTTTGATCGTGGACATCCAGTGGCGCGGCGACTGATCGCATGGCCGCTTTCAGACCTTCGGCTTCGGGGGTGATCTGACCCGCGAAGCAGGCGATTGTTGCCAGCCTGTTTGCGCTGCCCGGTTTCGCCTGAAGTACGTTCCATCCGTTCGAAGCCCACGAGGCGGCGCGGCGGTTCATCATTGCGGCCGGCGGGATAGATCTGTGCGACCGCCACGCCATCCCGCTCTCCCGTGTTCAAGACGAAGAACTCTCGTCGTGTCTGTCGTACAAATCGGCAGTGCCGCCTCGTCCGGGCATGGGCCTGCGATAAAGTTGATCCGCTTTCCCCTCACGTCTCGCCAAAGTTCATGATCGCCCTTCGATGTGCCCGGACTGTTCCGGCCATAACCAGCGGGGCTTGGATCCGGGGGATTGGCGGTGGAGAAACGGACGAGGAATTTGGCACTCGGTGGCGGGGCGCTGGCACTGGTTGCAATTGTCGGCGTGTCGATTGGTGGAAACGGGTCCCCCGATGACGCAAGAGCCAGCGAGACGGGCGACAGCATCCTCGCCGATGCGACGACGATCGATGCTTCCCTGGCCAACAGCGGTCCGTCCGATATCGCACCGCCCGGTCTCGACGCCGCTCGGCCCACCGACTGTCTGATCGAGCCAAGTCAGGTCGTGCGTGTAAACAGCGGCGTGGAGGGCGTAATTCAGTCGATCTTCGTCGAGCGCGGCGATGTCGTGGGGCGGGGGCAGGTGATCGCGCAACTGCGGGCCGATGTGGACCGTGCAGGCTCGGCCGCTGCACAGGCGCGGGCGAGCAATGTTCACGGCGTTCGCGCCGCCGCAAGCCGGGCTGCCTACCTCGATTCAGTGCGGCGCCGGAGTGAGGAAATCAGCGAATATCTTGCTGCCGATGCCGTCGAAGAGGCGCGCGCCAATGCGCAGGCAGCCGCCGAGGAACGGCAAGCCGCTGCCGAAGACCAGCGTGTGGCCCGGCTGGAATATGTGCAGACACAGCGCATCCTGGCGGAGAAAACGGTGCGCAGCCCGATAGCGGGGATAGTGACCGAGAGGGCGATGTCCCCCGGCGAATATCGCGGACCGGATGCCTCGCACATCGTCACGGTCGCCCAGGTCGATCCGCTGAATGTGGAGGTGTTCGCGCCGATTGCTCAACTAGGCGGTTTCGCCGTGGGCGACGAGGTGACGGTCTATCCTGAAGACCCTGTGGGCGGCGAATACATTGCCCGCGTATCGGTCATCGACAGGGTCTACGACGCTGCCAGCGGCACCTTCGGCATGCGGCTGGAACTGGCCAATCCCGGTTACGCGCTACCTGCAGGTTTGCGCTGCACGATCAACTTCGATGAACCCGCCACAAAGCGCCCGCGCCAATAACGTCAGGAAGGCTTGCCATGAACCGCTCGATTGCTCTTCTTTCATGCTGCGCAGGGGCGCTCGCCCTGCCATCGCCAGCCTGGGCACAGTCATTGCAGGACGCCCTGGCCTCTGCCTACGAAAACAACCCGACATTGACAGCCCAGCGTGCAAACGTGCGCGTTGCCGACGAGGGAGTGCCGATCGCCCGTTCCGCAGGTCTGCCGCAGATCGAAGGAAGTGTGACTTACCGCGAGAACGTGTTGCAGGGCGAACCTTCGCCCAGTGGCTTTTTCTCGGACCCCGACCGCCAGTTGACCGCGCAGCTTTCGGCCGAAGTGCCCATCATCACCTTTGGCGCTGTCCGGAACAGCGTGCGGGCGGCGGAATCGCGGGTTGTCTCCAGCCGCTATGGTCTGCGCAGCACGGAGAGCGAGCTGTTCACCGCAGTGGTAGGCGCGTACATGGATGTGCTGCGTGACGAGGCCGTGGTGCAGCTGAACGAGCGCAATCTCTCGGTCATGGAATTCACCCTGTCTGAAACGCAGCAGCGCCGCAGCGCCGGTAACAGGGGCCCGACCGATGTCGCCCAGGCAGAAGCCCGTGTGGCTCTGGCAGAGGCGCAGGTGGCGAACGCGCGCTCCCAGCTGATCGCTTCGCGTGAAGCATTCACCCGCCTTGTGGGCATGCCGCCCGGCGATCTGATGGCGCCTCCGCCGCTGCCGTCGCTGCCGCAAGGCCCCGAGGCGGCGGTGGCCATGGCGTTCGAGAACAATCCGGAATTGCTGGCAGCGAAAACCGAACTGGAGGCCGCGCGCTTCGACGTGGATGCCGCCATCGGGCAGGGGCGACCCAGCTTCAGCGGCATCGGCGGGATAAACCAGTACGACTACCTCGGCTCGCTTCGGACCAACACCGGTCCGCGCAATGGCGATCAGGGAACCACCGCTTTCGTAGGCGTGCGTCTTGACGTTCCGATTTTCCAGGGTGGTCGTATCTCGGCCTCGATCCGGCAGGCGCAGGCGCGCCAGGCGGTCGCGGCAGAGCAGGTCGTGGAAGCAGAGCGCATGCTGGTTGCCGATGCGCGTTCGGCCTATGCCATTTGGCGCTTTGCCAATGTCGTCACGGCAGCGGCCGAGCGCGGGGTGGAGGCAAACGGACGCGTTCTGGAAGGCTTGCGGGCAGAGACACGCGCAGGCTTCAGGCCGCTGCTCGACCGGCTCAATGCCGAGCAGGAACTGCTGAACGCCGAAGTCACGCTGGTCACGGCGCGGCGAGATGCCTACGTCGCCGGCTTCGCCCTGCTTGCCGCAATGGGACATGCCGAAGCGCGCGACCTCGATTTCGATGCCGGTGTCCTTTACGATCCGGCCATCAGTTACGAGCAGAGCCGGGACCGGGTGTTCCAGTTCAGCTATGATTTCGAGGCGGAGCCGCTGGGCACCAGCACTTTTGACACCCCACCGCAGGATGCGAGCGTGGAGCCGCTGGAAGAGTTGCCCGTTCCTGCCGCTTCGAATTGAACGACGCGGTTCAACTCAAATTGTGTGCGAACAGGCGCGAAACCATGACCGCTATGTTTCAAAACGGGAATCCCGAATACTTCTCCTTCACCAAACAAGCATTTACAACTCCCCCGCTGTTCGGGCACATTGTCTTCGCAACACGGGGGCAATTCGTGGATTACGCAAAGATCGCGTCAGCCTGGCAGGATGGCGACCGGGAAGCTGGCGATGCACTTTTCAACGCCATAGGTGGTGAGCTGCGGGCCATTGCTGCCAGCCGCTTGCGGCAGGAGCGGCACTGTTCGCTCTCGACGGGTGACCTGGTGAACGAGGCGATCATCAAGTTGTTTCGCCTGAACATCATGGAATTTCAGGGGCGTGCCCACATCCTCGCCCTGGCTTCGCGTCTGATGCGGCAAATCCTCATCGACGAGGCACGCAAGCGTGGCCGTGACAAGCACCACCACACCTCCATTACGCTCACCACCAATGTCGCCAACTGGGAAATGCCGATCGACCTGTTGTCGATGGAACTGGTGCTTGAGGAGCTGGCAGAGATCGACGAACAGCGCGCCAAGCTGGTGGAGATGCGGTTTTTCGGCGGAATGACCAATGCGGATATCGCCGTAGTGCTGGGCGTGTCGGAACCGACGGTGAAGCGCCGCTGGGCTGCCACCCGGGCATGGCTGCGGCATCGCCTGGACAGGCCGGCATGACACGGCCCAGCCAGACTTCGGTTGAAAAGGCCGCGATGGAGGCGCTGGAAGACGCGCTCGATCAGCCATCCGAGGAACGGTACGACTATCTTGCAAAGCGCAGCGATCTTTCTGCCGAGGTGCGCGAACTGGCGCTCGACCTGCTGTCGGCGGATGTCCAGGCCATTCGCACTGGCGGCGCGGGAGAGATCCTGAACAGCGAGGAAGGGCCGCCGCCCGAACTTCCCGGCTACGACATCATCCGGTTGCTGGGCCGTGGCGGCATGGGGGCTGTCTGGCTGGCGCAGCGCAACAGCCGCGATTTCCAGCACAGGGTGGCGATCAAGGTCATCAAGCCTGGCGTGTTTCTCGACACCATGGTGGAGCGGTTCCGCCGCGAGCGCCAGATACTGGCCCGGCTGAACCATCCCAATATCGCGCACCTTCACGACGGCGGGGAGACCGACGCCGGGCAACCTTACATCGTCATGGAATATGTCGACGGCAGCACCCTGCGCGACTGGCTGGCCGAGCAATCCCCCGACGCCGATCAGCGCCTGGATCTGTTCGTGCAGATCGCCGAAGCGGTGGAATTCGCGCATCAGAACCTGGTCATCCACCGGGATCTGACACCGGGGAACGTGCTCGTCACCCACGAAGGGCAGGCCAAGCTGATCGATTTCGGCATCGCCCGCCCACAGGTGGAAGAAGGCGAGATATCGCCGCCATCGCGGCTGTCCGGGCTCAGCCTTACTCCGGGCTTTGCTGCGCCGGAACGTTCGCAAGGCATAGTCTCCAACACCCTGACAGACATCTATTCGCTTGGTCGCATCCTCAAGGTGATGATGGGCACCGCCAGGGATCCCGAATTGCGCGCTATCGCAGACAAGGCGGCAGCCAACGATCCTGCGCACCGGTATCAAAGCGTGGGCGAGATGGTGGAGGAGATCGCCAATTTCCGCGCCGGCCTGCCGGTCACGACATTCGCGGAAGGCAGCGGCTATCGCCTGCGCAAGTTCGTGCAGCGCGAAAAGACCCTGGTTGGCGTTGCAGCGGCTGCGCTTATCGGACTGCTGATTGCGCTGGGCGTGACGACGTGGGCCTACAGCCGGGCCGAGGATTCGCGCATCATGGCAGAACGTCGCTTCGACGAGCTGCGCGCGCTCGCCCATTTCCAGCTGTTCGACCTGTACGACCAACTCGATAGCGTCGTCGGCAACACCGCCGCACGCGTCGAACTTGCAGGACAGTCGCAGGGCTACCTGCTGGAACTTGCAGGTAGCCGCTCCGACGATCCCGATCTGCAGATGGAAACCGCGGAGGGGTTCCTGCGGCTTGCGCGGATCCAGGGACTGCCTGCCTTTCCCAATATCGGAGAGCCCGAGATGGCGAGCGAAAACCTGGGCAGGGCGGAGGAAATCCTGCGCCCGCTAGGGGGCCGGGGGCTGAACCGGGCACACACGGCCATAGCCTTGCTGGAAGCCTATCGGGCGCTGGTCTACGCCCACGCCGAGAGCAAGCCGCCGGAAAGCCTGGAGGCGATCGCGCGGTCCTATGCCGCGTTGGAGAAGGTGCCGCCTTCGCAGCGCGACTGGAACTGGCGCGAAGCGCGGCGGATGGCGCGCATGGCTTCGCTGGAGTGGGCCGATCTCGAACTCGCGACGCCGATGATCGTGCGCTATGCAAACCTGATGGAACGCGACCTGGGCGACTGGCCGCAGGAACGCATAGGCGGTTACGAATACCGCACCGACCAGGCGCGGATCAGTTACTACCGCGCCATTGCGGTTCACAACCGCGGCACCGAAGAGGCTTACGCCGAAGCCGTACAGCAATACCTGGCGGCCGATGCCCTGTTTGCGGCCTTGCAGAAAGATTATCCCAACGATCCGCAAACGCTCTACTGGCGGGCGTGGAACTCGTACTACGGCTATGCCGCAGCGGCCACGCTGGAAGACGATGTCACGGCTACCCGTCTGCTGGAGCAGGCGCGGGCTTCGGTCGAGCGGCTGCTGTTGATCGAGGAGAACGACAACACTCTGGCAACTTTCGACGAACGGCTGCGGGAAGCGCAGGCAGAGTATTACTCCAACCTGGGAAGGTTCGCAGAATCAATCGACCTGATGCAGGGCATCATCGATGGCCGGGCCCGAAAGGCAGAGGCGAGGCGCAACGCCCGGTCCTACAGTGATCTGGCCTATGGCCGGGCAATCTTCGGCTCCATCCATCGCAAGGCGGGCAATCGCGAGGAAGCGTGCGACAATTTCCGCCAGGCGGAGACACTGATGGCGCGGCTCGTGCAAAGGGACGAGCTTGCCGGGTATGTTGAATACCTGCGCCCGGGCGTCAACGCCAACATCGCGCTATGCGACAGCGGCGCAGCGGTCGAACAGCTGCAACCGCTCAGCGATCAGTAAAAAAGCGATCAGCAAAGCAGGAAAGCTGATCCTGCTCACCCACGGATAACGCCTTCTTAAAGGAGAACCATGTCGCTGGGGGGTGACGGTCCCGCAAGGGGCAGGAACAGGCCTTCGGGGAATGCCCGAAGACACCGGCCCTCTCTCGCTTCGTTCTCGGTGGCGAAATTTCCGATCGGGTGCCGGTGTATGAACGACATCAGTTTCAAGGATCTGCGAGCGGCTCTCGCCCGCGGAATTGCAGGGCTCACCGACAAGCGACCGGACTCGCGAGAGCGACGCAGGATCGCGCTGCAAACCAGTTCGATGCTTTCCAACCGGATGACCATCGAGGCGCTGGAGCCGCGCCTGCTCCTGAACGCCGAAGCCGCGACGATTTCCGGCGAGATCGACAGTGCCGGTGAAACCGACAGCTTCGTCTTCCGCAACGAGAAGCCGAAAAAGGTCTATTTCGACAGCCTCACCGATAGCGACAGGATCCAGTGGCAGATCGAAGGGCCGGACGGGATCATCGTGCCGTGGCGCCTTTTCGGCAGCTCCGACGGCGACGACTTTCTGGGCAACAATATCCTCGATCTGGGTGTGGGCGAATACCGGATCAGCATCGACGGGCTGGCTGATGCCACGGGCACTTATGGCTTCCGGCTCCTGGACCTTGAAGATGCGGATCCCATCAACCCCGGCGAACAGGTAACCGGCAGCAATCCCGGCAAGGAGACGCATCTCTACGCCTTCGACGTTACTGCCGGGCAAAGCTTCTTCCTCGACCGGGAGTTCCTGACCTCGGGCACGACCACATGGCGCCTCATCGGGCCGGATGGAGAGCTGGTTTCGGGGCCGCAGGCATTTGCAGATTCGGGCGAATTCACGCTCGGCCGTACCGGAACCTACGTGCTCGCCATCGAAGGGGCGGACGACAACGCCGCCGCTTTCCAGTACGGCTTCACGCTCGCGCCGGTCACCAATCGGGAAGAGACCCTAGGGTTCAACGCGCTGGTGGCCGACCGGATCGAAACGCCGGGGAGCACGATTGCCTATACTTTCAGCCTTGCTGAACGCACGCGCCTGTTGTTCGATTCACTGGTGGCCCCGGAAGGCTTTTCGTGGAGCTTGCAGGGACCTCGCGGGACCGTGGTCGACGCGCGCAGCTTGCAGAATTCGGATGGCTCTTCAGGCAATCCGCTGCTCGATCTGGTTGCCGGCGACTATGTGCTCACGATCGACACATCGGGTGACGCGACAGGCAATTTTGCCTTCCGCCTGCTCGACGGGTCTGATGCACAGGTAATCCTGCCAGGCGCCGGTTTCGAGGCAGCTCTTGGAGATGGTGGCGCCATCGACGTGCTGGAGCGCCCTGCGGGTGCGCCGCTGGATTACAGCGGGGTAACAGACACCAACCACGCATGGGACGTTGATGGACGTTTCGACTTTACCGTGCCCAACCGTCCGGAACTGCAACCTGACGAACTGACGGTCGAAGCCTGGGTGCAGGGCGATGACCGCTATTTCTACCAGGGTCTGGTGACCAAGACGACGTCCACCTACTGGGCTGACGGCTTCGGCCTGTTGCGCGTGGGCCAGTCAGTCCGCTTCTTCGTCAACAACTGGTCCACCAACTTCATCGAAGCCCCATTGACCGACGATGTCTGGTCGCATGTCGCAGCCACGTTCGACGGCGCGATGATGAAGCTTTTCATCGATGGCGAACTGGTGGCCGAGAAGGATTACACCGGGGCGATTGTCCATTCCGATGGCGACCTTGTCCTGGGCGCAGCTCCTGCCTCGTCCTACATCTGGGGCGGCTTGATCGACGATGTGCGCCTGTGGGGGCGCGCGCTGGACGCTGCCGAGATCGCAGGCGCGAAAGACGCGCCGCTCAGCGGCAGTGAAGCGGGACTGCTTGGGTACTGGACCTTTGACGAACCCACCGGCACCGTGGCGGCTGACCTGTCACCGGCGGCTGCTGCTGCCGTGCTGCGCTCCACCCGGTCGAGCGAGACACGGTTGTTCGCGTTCGATGCCGAGGCAGGTTCAGGCTACTTCCTCGATTTCACACAGATTACCGGAACCGACCTGGTCGCCCGGATATACACGCCCGACGGTTCACTTCTAAACGGGCCGACGAGCCTGAGTGATCGCGAACTGCGGGATCTGCCCAGCACGGGGCGCTATCTGATTGCGGTGGAGGGGTATCAAGATTCCTACTTCCCAGCCGGGTTCTCCGCCCGCCTGCTGGCCATTGCCGATCCCGAGGTGAGCCTTACGCTGGGTGCGCAGCAGAGCGGCACGATCGAGCCGGGATCGACCGTTCGCCACACCTTCACGCTGACGCAGGCGACCAGCCTGGTGTTCGATTCCCAGACCGACAATTCCTCCCTGACCTGGACCCTCTCCGGTCCGCGCGGTGTGGAGGTGAACGGGCGTAGCTTCTCCTTCTCGGATTCATTCCGGTACACCGCTGATGGCTCGCTTGACCTGCCGGCCGGGGATTATGTCCTCACCGTCGACGGCGCGGGCGATACGTCTGCCGACTTTGCCTTTGCGCTCATCGATCTTGCCGATGCCCCGACAATCGCTCTTGGCAGCGAGATTGTCGGCGCGCTCGATCCCGCCAATTCAAGCAATGTCTTCACGGTCAGCGGTCTTGCGGGTGACGAGATCACGTTCGACAGGCGAGTGGGCGCGGGCGGAGGGAGCGCGTACCTGCGCCTCTATGATTTCACCGGCAGGCAAGTGCGCTCGCCGATCTATTTCTCCGATTCCGTTACGGTGACGTTGCCGGCTGATGGCGAATACACCGTGGTGATAGAGGGGGCGGTCAATGCGACCGGCGTCGAGGCCTACAGTCTTGAAGCCATCAGGACAGGCTATGTTCTTCAGGACGACCGTTCCACCGGCACCCCGCTGGCGCTGGGTTCGCAGGTGGACGCAACGCTATCAACCGGCAGCGAACGCGACAGCTACACCTTCACCACCACTGGTCCTGCCATCGTCTATTTCGATTCCCTGGTTTACGATTCGAACAAGTACTGGCGGCTGATCGGCCCACGCGGGGTGGAAACCGGCTGGAACCAGTTCGCCGCTTCCGACAGCTACGAGAATTACGGCGATCTCGGGATCGACCTGCCGCTTGCAGGGACCTACCAGTTGCAGGTGGAGGGGCTCTCCGGCGCCTATGCTTTCCGCCTGCTAGATTTCTCCGCCGCCATACCTGTCCCCGTCGACAACACGCGGGTGGACGGCGAGCTCAATCCTTCACGAGAAACCGATCTTTACAGCTTCACCGCCAGCGCTGGCGATCGGGTGATCCTGGATGCGCTGGTGGGCATTAGCGGCTCGATCCGGCTGTTCGATCCGTTTGGTCGACCGATGCTCGGCCCGGTCGGCCTGACGGACCAGGCCATCGATCTGCCATACGATGGAACCTATACCCTGCTGATCGAAGGCCGCGCTTTCAGTACGGCGGCGAGCGACGACTATGCCTTCGCGCTCAGCCTCGTACAGGCCGTGGCACCTGTGTCACTGGCATTGGGCGAGCGGATGGAAGGCGCGGTGGCAGCGCCCGGCGAGACGAGGTCGTACAGCTTCACCCTTGCCGAAGACAGGCTGGTGGTGTTCGACAGCTTCACCAACAACAGCGCGATCACCTGGCGGCTTGTCGGACCTCAGGGCGAAATTGGCGGTTCGATGCGCACTGCCGACAGCTATGAACGCGCGACCTTGCCCGGCGCGTTGCTGGCTGCCGGTGACTATACGCTGGAGATTGCAGGCACTCTGGCGACGACGGGCGATTTCGCGTTTCGCCTGCTCGACATGGAAGCCGCCGCCGTTACCCTGGCAGGCGATGGCAGCGTGACCAGTGGCGATCTCACGCCTTCCAACGAAACGGACGTTTATGCTTTTGCCGCCACGGCAGGAGAGGTGTTGGCCCTGGATGCCATCCAGGCCGCCAGCGGCGGTTCGTTTCGCATAGTCGACCGCTTCGGGCGCGACCTTACCAATGCCGTAAGCTTTTCGGACCGTACGTTCACGGCCGAATTCACAGGCACGTACTACCTGCTCGTAGAGGGGCGCGTCTACGATACGGCCGCCAGCCGCAGCTATGCCTTTGCCTTGCACCGGGTGCTCGATCCACAGCCACAGGTACTGGAATTGGGCGAACTGGTTAGCGCCACCGTCGCCTCTCCAACGCAGGTGTTGCGGTACGAGATCACAGTCGACGAGCCGACCTATATTCTGCTGGATTCGCGGACGCCCGACACGAACCTGCTGTGGAGCATCGAGGGGCCGGAAGGGGAAATCGCCGCCAGTTCGTTCTATTACGCCGATGCGCAGGAAGCCACTTACCAGCGCCTGGCGCTGCTTGCTCCTGGAACATCCACCTTCGTTGTTCGCGGCAATGGCTTTGCTACCGGCACGGCGCAGTTCCGCCTGCTCGATCCCTATGCCGCTGCGTCGCTGCAGCTGGGCCAGCGGGTCGAAGGCGACCTTACCAGTGCCAGTGAGACCGATGTCTTCACCTTCCCTGCCGAATCCGGGAAGCGCTACTACTTCGACAGCATCATCGATCCGGCCAGCGTTACGCTTCGCATCCTTGGACCCGATGGCGATGTGGTGGTGGACAAGCTGGATTACCGGGACGCCAGCTTCACCGCTGTTCGCGATGGCACCTATGCGGTGCTGGTGGAAGGGCGCGTGTGGGACACTGCAGCCACCAAGTCCTACGCCTTTACCCTGCACGAGAACCGCGACACCGTAAGCCCGATCAATATCGAAACTGCCGTCACCGCGCCGTTCCTGCGCCCCGGCAAGGTCGGCAATGCCGTCGCCTTGACCTCGCATGAGGAAGTGCAAATCGACAACCCGGCGCTCGATCTGCGCGAGAACGTGACGGTGGAATTCTGGATCAATCCGGAGCGGCAGCCCGACAACTGGGCGCCCATCGTCTACAAGGCCAACGACGCCAACCAGCGCACATATTCGGTGTGGTTCGAGAACAACGGCTACATCCACATGTCGAGCCAGCGTGGTGGCGCTAATGATTCTATCAGCACGGCCAGCGGCTCGGTCCCCTTTGGCGAGTGGACTCACGTCGCGGCGGTGATGAACCGCACCGCGGGCACGATGGAAATTTACCTGAACGGCGAACTCGCCGCCTCGGCCAACATTTCCACCAACCCCGCTTCGGGATCGCCCGATACGCCGCTGTTCATCGGCGGGACGAGCGAATACAATTCCGATTATCGCCACTTCGAAGGCGGCCTTGACGAGGTGCGCGTATGGAGCGGCGCCCGCAGCCAGGTACAGATTCAGGGTGACATGCTGAGTGGCGCGCCTGCCGACGACACCGGGCTGGTGGCGCGGCTGGGCTTCGACAATTTCGCCGGTGGTTCCACCATCGAAGGCGTCTCGGGGGAGCCCGTTGCCATTCGTTCTGACCTCGCGGGCGTGCCCGGCGCGGTCCTTGGCCGCCTGACCGCGCCCGGCGATACTGCGCAGTACACATTCACCGTTACCGAACGCACGCGGCTGATGCTCGATTCGGTTCACGACAACGACGACTTCACGATCCGCCTGGAGGGATCGGACGGCAGCGTCATCACGCGCAACATGCGCAACGGCGACAGTTACGAATTCGGCAGCGGAGACCCTACCGTAGAGGTCTACCCTGGAACCTATCGCCTGACCGTCAGCAGCAATTCGGGCACGACAGGCGCGTTTGCTTTCCGCGTGCTCGACCTGGGATCAGCAGAGACCATTGCCAGCGGCGAAGTTGTTTCCGGCCAGACGAAGGGTGCGGGCGAGAACTACGCCTGGAAAATCGATCTCACCGCCGGTCAGCGTATTTTCATCGATGCGCTCGCCTATGGCACCAGCGCCGACAGAGCCACCTTCCGCATCATCGATCCGCTTGGCCGCCAGATCCTGGAACGCGCCAGCTTTCTCGATCGCGATGTCGGCGAGGCGCCGCTTACCGGCACCTATACCATCATCCTGGAGAACCGCGTCTGGCACGGATGGCCGGTGGATTTCCGGTTCGCCGTCCACGGCATTTCAGAACCTGTGCCTATCGCCATCGTGCCGGACGGGGCGAACCCCGACGCGCCGCAACTGGTGCCCGGCCAGTCTGGCAACGCACTTGCGCTGCGCGGGGTGGACTATGTCGCCGTGCCCGACGGGCCGGAAATCTCGCCAGCCAAGAACATGACGCTGGAGGGCTGGTTCAAGCTCGATCGCTTCACCGATTCATGGATGATCCTGGCCTCCAAGGGTAACGAACTGGCCGCGTCCCGCCTTTCCTACCACCTGTCGGTCAGTTCCGCCGGACAGCTCAACCTGGATGTGGGCGACAACGCGGGCAACCAGCAGGTGCGCACCGGTACGAACGTCATCCCTACCGGAGAATGGTTCCACGTGGCCGCAGTCGTGGACCGCGACAATGGCGTGATGACGCTTTACGTCAACGGCGTTGCGCAGGCGACTTCAGGCGTGCGCAACTCCCAGATGTTCAACAACGCCGAGCCTCTCTGGATCGGCCGTTACGCGTCCGCACGCACCGATTTCGGCATGGTCGAAGGGGCAGTGGATTCCTTCCGCCTGTGGGACGTGGCCCGTAGCGAACAGCAGCTGCGCGACGGCATGACGTCGCCACCGGCGGAAGGCGCGCCCGGCCTGATCTACGCGCTCGACTTCGAGGATACATCCTTGCCGGGCAATGCCAGCCTGGTGGACATGAACACGCAAGGCGTGTCGGGCCGGATCGACATTCCGGGCGAGACGAAAGTCTACAGCTTCACGCTCGATGAAGAGACGCTGATCTCTTTCGACAGCCTGACGAACTCCTCTGCCCTGTCGTGGTCCCTCGACGGACCATCGGGCTCGGTTGTCGCCGACCGGCGGTTCCACCAGTCCGACTCGGTGGATTTGCGAACGAATTCGACCATGCGCCTTGCGCCGGGGGAATATTTTCTCACTGTCGACGCGCTGGACGGGACGACCGCCTACTTCAACTTCCGCCTGCTGGACCTTGGCAATGCAACGCCGCTGGCGCTGGGTGATCTCGTCGAAGGAACGCTGGACCCGTCGAATTCAACTACGGCATACAAGTTTGCCGGAGCCGAGGGCGAGAAGTTCATCCTCGATGCTATCGCCGTGGCCAACGATATCTACTGGCGGCTGGTCGATCCTTACGGCAAGGATGTGTTCGATTCACGCGGCCTCAACGATATCGACGGGCTGGAACTCCCGCATGACGGCATCTATACGCTGCTGCTGGAAGGCAGGATCAACCACGGCTCGCTCGCCAATTTCGCGTTTCGGCTGACACCCTACAGCCAGACCACCACCGCCTATACGCTGGGTGATCGTGTCGATGGCTCGATCTTGGCCTCGGGAGAGAGCGACAGCTATACATTCACGATCGACGCAACCACGCAGGTCATCTTCGATAATTTCACCGACCGGACGGACATAAACTGGACGCTGACCGGTCCGCGCGGCGCTGTGGTTACGGCGCGTACCCTGCGCGACAGTGACGGTATCAACCAGACCGCCAGCAATCCGCTCCTGATGCTGGAGCCGGGAGACTGGACGCTAACGTTCGACGGGTCAGGCGCAGCGACGGGCGACTACGGCTTTCGCCTGCTGGACCTCTCTACCGCGCAGGAGCTGGCCGCTGGCGGCACCTACAACGGCGTGCTTTCGCAGCAGGGCAGGGAGACCGATCTCTACCGCTTCGAAGCGACGCAGGGCATGGTCTTTGCCTTCGATTCGCTGCAGAACCTGTCCACCAATAACCGCTGGCGGCTGTTCGACCCGCTGGGCCGGCAGGTGTTCGGCCCGAATACCATCTCCGATACCGGGTATCTCGCCGCCAAGCTGGCGGGCACCTACACGCTGGCGGTGGAGGGGCGTGCCTCCAACACTGCCGACGTACCCTACTCCTTCACCTTCGAAGTACCGATCCAGAACCCCGCCAATGGCGAAACCGAGCAGGACTTCCTGCCTGGCGGGCTGCCCTATGTGCTGGTGAACAATCGCGGCGCTGCTGCCCAGGTTGTGGAGCAGGACGGAAACCGCTTCCTGCGCCTGACCGACACACTGGGCACCAACGTGCGGAACAGCGCCTATTTCTCGGCCACCGGGACCGGGCGGCAGGATTCCATCGAACTGGAATTCGATTTTCGCATTACCCCGCGACCGGGACAGGTCGGGCGACCCGATGGCATTTCATTCGGCCTTTATTCGGTGGAGGAGCACGGCTCTGCCGGTCCGGCAAGTGGGGATGCAAGCCCGCTGGAAGTGCCCGGCTCGCTGATGCTGTTCCTCGATACCGACAACGGCGGCACCGGCGATCCCAACGACAACCACGTACAAATCCATTTCAATGGTCCGCGCATTGTCAATTTCGACGATCCGGGTTTCGACCTTGCTTCGGGCGACTGGGCCCATGCCCGCCTGCTGGTGGAGCGCGTTGATGGCGGTGCCACCGTAACGCTGGTGCTGACGCCGGAAGGCGGCAGCGCGATAACGGTGATCGACGGCTATTTCATCGGTGGCTTCGATCTGGACGCCCACCGCGCGGTGTTCGGCGCTTCGCAGGGCAGCGACATCGGCAACCAGGACGTCGACAACGTCAGCGTGGTGATGACTCCGGCTGCCGACCCCATCGTGCCGCTGGTGCTGGGAGATGTCATCACCGGCAATATTGCCGCCCAAGGCGCGGTGCAGCGCTATGGCTTCACGCTGACCGAAGAAACCCGCATCGCGGTGGATACGCTGACGAACAACAGCAATTTCTACTGGCAGATTACCGGACCTTACGAAGGCGAAGGGCCGCGCCGTTTCACCGCAACGGATTCGTGGGAACGCCGAACCGAGAACCCGGTGCTGGTGTTGCAGCCGGGCGATTACGAACTGGCAGTGTCGCCTGGCGGCACCACCACCGGCAGTTTTTCGTTGCGCGTGTTCGATATCGACGCGGGTACAGCCCTGACGCTGGGCGAGGCGCAGGATCTTACACTCAACCCCGGCAACCGGACACAGGCCTACAGCTTCACAGGCGCCGCGGGACAGAAACTGTTTCTCGATTTCGTCTCGGGCTCGAACCTCGCCTACTGGCGCATCATCGATCCCGATGGGGGCATGCTATTCGATGCCGTGCGGCTGGGCGATCTTTCACCGGTGGAACTGCCCCTGGATGGCACCTACACGCTGCTGGTAGAGGGTCGCATCGGCGATGTCTCACCGCAGACGCTGCAATTCGCCGTGCACGATATCACGCAGGCAACCCAGACCCTTGCGCTGGGTGAAGTGGCAACGGGAAGCATCCCCACGCCGGGTGCGCTGCGCAGTTACACCTTCACATTGGCCGAGGCGGCCCTGTTGCATTTCGACAGCATGGCCAACAGCGGCAGCCTGCGCTGGACGCTGGCCGATGCCGGCGGCGCAATCACCGGGCGCGCGTTCGATGCCAGCGATGCCCACGCGCGCAACGATTCCACCGCCATTTACGCGCAGCCGGGTGACTACACGGTGCTGGTTTCCGGCGACGGGGACATGACCGGCGATTTCGCTTTCCGCATTCTCGACCTTGCCGCCGTTGCCACCGAACTGCCTATCGACGCGCCGACCGCGGGGGAACTCGATCCGGCAAACACCACCGATGTCTATTACCTGGACGGGCTGGAAGGACAGCGGTTCTACTTCCAGTCGCTGGGCAACGACCTGAATGGCGAATGGCGTCTGGTCGACAGCCTTGGCAGGCAGGTGTGGCACAATCCCATCGATAACGATTCAGGCGCAATCACGCTGCCTGGTGATGGAAGGTATTACCTGCTGTTCGAAGGGCTGGTTTCCGATGAAGGGACCAATGCCTACCAGTTCCAGGCGACGCGGCTGGACGATCTCGTGGATACCCTTGATCTGGGCGAGACCTACCAGGGCACGCTTGCCAAGCCGTTCCAGTTTGCCTTCCTCGATTTCACGCTGGACGAAGAAGCGCGCATCGTCGTCGATCCCTTCAGCAATGACGGCAATCTCGCATGGACGCTGCTGCGCGACGGGGCGGTCATTGCGGAGCGCGAATTCCTTGCCAGTGACAGTCTGGATTTCACCGCCAATCCCGTCATTACCTTGCCCGCCGGTGACTACCGCCTGCGCGTGCACAACCAGGTGTTCGCTGGCCGCGACTTCGCGATACGCGTGCTCGATCTGGCCGATGCAACAGCGGTAACGCCGGGCTTGCCGGTGTCCGGTACGCTCAGCCCCGGCTCGGAGACTGAAGTCTACCAGTTCGAAGCCGAGGCAGGAGAACAGTTCTATTTCGATCGCGTTACGGCAAGTGGTGCGTCAATTCGCTGGCGCCTGATCGGGCCGACCGGAGTCCAGCTGTTTGCCAACAATTTCGACGATGTCGAAGGTTTCGAAATCCCGCAAACGGGCACCTATACGCTGCTGCTGGAAGGGCGCATCTATGATGCCGCCAATATCGGCAACTACAACTTCAACGTCGTGGAAAGCACGCCCAGCGATCCGATCGTGATCGATCCCCTGGCGGGGGATGCGCCGGACCTGGTACCGGCGCAGTTGGCGGTAACGTCGGTCGACGGGATCTATTCCGGTGGCACTGTAACGGTTTCCTGGAAAACGCAGAACACCGGCGCGGCGGCGGCCGAGGGCAACTGGGCCGACCGGATCATCGTGCGCAACCTTGATACCGGCGAGACGATCGGCAACTACCTTGTTGACGACGGCACCGGCGATCTCGCGGCGGGGGCAGAACGGCAGCGGCAATTCACGCTGACCCTGCCGACCGGCAACAGCGGCGTGGGACGGCTGGAGTTTTCACTGGCCCTCGACGTCGGGAATGCCATTCCCGAAATCGACGCCACCGGCGCGGCAGAGGCCAACAACAGCGCCATCCTCGAGGTGGAATCGACGCTGGCACCGTTCGTCGATCTCGTGGTGAGCGACATCACCGTGACCCCCGAGCAGGGGTGGGCACCGGGCGACCCGGTAACGCTGAGCTGGACAACTACCAATCAGGGCAACAGTGATGCCGTAGCCGGATTCAGCGACCGGATCGAAGTCCGCAACCTCTCGGCCAACAGTACTTTCGTACTGCAAACCGTCGAGAACACGCAAACCCTGGCGGCGGGCGAAAGCCTGACCCAATCGATCCAGATCGCCTGGCCCCAGGGTATCGGCAGCCATGGTAATTTCCGTTTCACCGTCACCACAGATATCCTCGACGATATCGACGAGGCCAATCAGGACGCGACGGCGGAAACCAACAACGCGCTTGTCGAAACGATCGTATCGGCTCCCGACATTACCATTTCCGATCTCGCCATCGCGGAAGGGAACCTGGCTGCGGGCGACACCGTCACGCTCACCTGGACAGAGGCGAATGTCGGGAACGCCGATACGCTGGGCGGCTTTGCCAACCGCATTTTCGTGCGCAACCTCAACACCGGGCAAGTGCTGCTGGATACCGCGGTCGCCACGGACACCGCGCTGGCCGCGGGAGAAAGCCGTTCCAAATCGATCACCTTCACCTTGCCCGACGGGGTGCAGTCGGTCGGCAACATCCGGGTCCTGGTGCAAACCGACCGGGGCCAGGGCGGGGTGGCAGGTACCGTGCGCGAAGTCGCAGCCGGTTTTAACGCAGAGGCCAACAACGACCTGTCGGTGGATACTCCGGTTGTCGCCAGCCCGTACGCCGACCTTCGCGTCGACAATGTCTCCATACCTGCCAACGTACGGGGCGGTGAAACGGCCACGGTCAGCTGGCGGGTCACCAACGCGGGCGATGCCGTGGCCGATGGGGGCTGGGTAGACCGCCTGATCCTGAGCGCGGACGATACCGTGGGCAACGACGACGATATCTTGCTTGGCGAATTGCCCCGCAGCGCGGCGCTGGGAATCCTCGCCAGCTACAACGCCAGCGCGGATTTCACGATCCCTGCCAACATCGGCGGAACATACAGGCTGTTCGTGGTAACCGATGCCGACGGGACGGTTGTCGAGCCGGACAGCCGCGCGGACAACACCAGCGATCCGGTTTCAACCTTCATCATCACCCAGGCGCCGAACCTTGTGGCAGAGGCGGTTTTCGGCCCTGCCGGCACGGTGGCGGGGGGAGAGACCTTCAACGTCTCCTGGCGCGTGCGCAACACCGGGGATGCGGCTGCGCCTGGCGGCCATGTCGACCGGATCGTGCTGTCTGCCGACGATACGGTGGATGACGGCGACCTGGTGCTGGCAGAGATCGCCCGCAACGCTTCGCTGGGTGTCGGCGCCAGCTATTCGGTGTCAGTGCCCGTCAGCGTGCAGGATGGGCGCGTGGGACCGTACAAGCTGATCCTCGTCACCGACGCTGGCCAGACCGTGTTCGAGAACGCGCAGGAGGGTGACAACAATGCCGTTTCGGCACCCATCACCTTCACCAGCGCGCCCGCAGGCAACCTTGTCGTCGAAAGCGTAACCGTGCCTGAAGGGGCGGTGCCGGGCCAGACGGTGGAGGTCACCTACGTAGTGCGCAACACCGGCACCGTGGCATCGACTGCCCCATGGCGTGACCGGATCTACGTCGATAACGACACCACCGTGGCAGGCGCCGCTCTGCTGGCGACGGTCGACCGCGCCTTCGATCTGGCCCCCGGCGAAGCGTACGAGGTGACGCAGCTGGTCACGCTGCCCAAGTCGCTGGGCGATGATGGCTATCATATCATCGTTCGCGCCGATGCGTTCGGGCAGGTGTTCGAAGGCGGGCTAGAGAATGACAACGACGGCGCCAGCCTGGAACTGGTGCTGGCCCACCCGGATCTGGTGCCCGGCGATCTTTCCCATAGTGGGGATGCCGATCTGGAATCGAACACTGTCATCGAAGTGCGCTGGACGATCACGAACACCGGCAGCGGCACCACGCTGGAAGGCTGGAAGGACGAGATCTGGCTGTCGCGTGACGATGCCATCGGTTCCGGCGATATCAAGCTGGGCGAGCTGGTTGCCAATGCGCCGTTGGCGGCGGGCGAGAGCTACGACGGCGTACTGGACGTGCTTCTGCCTATTGATGCCAGCGGCGAATATCGCTTGCTGCTACGCACCGATAGCGGCGGCCAGATTGCCGAACTGAGTGCGGGCGAGGCAAACAATATTGCCGCCACCGATCTGACCGTGGGCCTTGCCCCCTATGCCGATCTGCAGGTCAGCAATGTCAGCGCGCCCACCCTGACCGTGCAGGACCCCGCACGCGTTACCGTTGACTGGACTGTAACCAACACCGGCACCGGTCGCGGCGCGACGGATAGCTGGGTGGACCGTATCTACGTCAGCCGTGATGCAACGCTTGGCAACAACGACGACATCCTGCTGGGCGAGCTGCTGCACGAGGGCGGTCTGGACGTGGGCACCAGCTATGATGCCAGCCTCGACCTGATCCTGCCGCCCGGCTTTTTCGGGCGCTATACGTTGTATGTACGCTCCGATGCTGTCGACGCGGTGTTCGAAAACGGCGCCGACGGGAACCGCGCGGCCATGGCCGAGCCTTTCGATGTCTCGCCTTTCCTATGGGCAGATCTGTTCGTGGAGCGGGTGGATGCACCCGCCACGGCGCAGTCGGGTGACGAGATCACCATCACCTGGGAAATCGGGAACCAGGGGCCGGGCCTCACCAACACCTCCAGCTGGTACGACCGCATCTATCTAGAACGGCTGGACGGATCGGGGCGCGTACAGCTGGGCAACAACAATCACCTGGGTTTCCTCGCGCCCGGCGCCAGCTACGAACGCACCGCCACTTTCACGCTGCCCGAAGGCATTTCGGGCGACTATCGTATCGTGGTGGAGGCGCCCGGCAGCACCAGTCCGAACAGCGCGCCTTACGAGTTCATCTATACCGGCAACAACGCTGGCAACTCGAACGCCATCTCGGTCTCTCTCGCTCCTTCGCCCGACCTCAAGGTAACCGACATTTCTGCCCCGCAAACGGGTGTGGAGGGCACGGTCATCGACGTCGAATGGACGGTGCGCAACGACGGGCAGGCCGCCGCGCAAGGCACCTGGGTGGACCGTGTCTATCTGCGCAAGGCAGGCGAGGCGGGGCCGGGCACGCTGATCGGCACCTATTCCTACACCGGGCCGCTGGAAGCTGGCACCAGCTATTCCCGGCGCGAGGAAATGCGCCTGCCCGATCGCAGCAGCGACCAGTTCGAAGTCATCGTTATCACCGATGCCACCAACACGGTGTACGAACATGGCGCTGCCGGCAGCAACAACACTCTGGTGGACGACGAGACGATCCTGGTTTCGCTGTTGCCGCGCGCGGACCTGCGCATCGGCGAGATCATCGCGCCGGACATGGTCACGGCGGGGGCGACGGCATCCATAGAGTTCACGGTGTTCAACCAGGGCCTGATCGAGGCGAGCGGCAACTGGACCGATCAGGTCTGGCTGTCGCTGGACGACAAGTTGACCAGCGACGATATCCTGGTGTCCACCCACCAGAACCAGTCGGCCTTGGATTCGCTGGAGGAATACCGCACTCAATCCAATGTCTTCACCGTGCCCAAGCGGTTTCGTGGCACGGTGTACGTGCTGGTAAAGACCGACACCGGCAACGCGGTGGACGAATGGCCGAACGACGGCAATTCCAGTAATGTCGCGGTGCACGAGCTTTACGTCGATCCGATCCCGTTCGCCGATCTTGTGCTCGACAATGTGACCGCGCCGCAGCAGGCCTTCGAAGGCAATACCCTGACGGTGAACTACACCGTCACCAACCGCGGACAGGGCACATCGGACCTTGGCAGCTGGACCGAGCAGGTGTGGCTGACGCGCGACAAGAACCGGCCGCATCCGGGGCAGGGTGACATCCTGCTCAAGACGCTGCGCTATTCCGATGGGGAGCTGGTCGAAGGGCAGGGGTACGACCGAACGGTGGAAGTCACGCTGCCCACCGGCCTGACATCGGGCACCTATTACATAACCCCATGGGTGGACCCTTACGGCTCGCTGCTGGAGGATTCGCTGGCGGTGAACGTCAACCCCGACGATCCCAACGAAATCAATTCCAGCAATTACCGTGCGCGTCCCATCGATATCGTTGGCATCCCGCCGCAATCGACGGTGCGCGACGTCGCCGTGACCCAGGTGACCGCCGACGCGGTTGGCAAGGGCGGAGAGCCGTTCACGGTTTCGTGGACGGTCGAAGCTGGCGGCGATGTAACGGCCAATGGCTGGATCGATCGCATCTACCTGTCCGATACGCCCCTGCTGGAAGACTCGACGCGCCGTTTCGATCTGGGCACCGTGGCCAATCTCACCCCCCTCGATCCGGGCGAGAGTTACACCAATTCCATCACCGTCGATCTCAATCCTGCAGCGGCGGGCATGTACGTAATCGTCGAATCCCAGTTTGCGGCAGACCAGAACAGGCTCGACAACCAGTTCTTCGTTGCCACCGACGTGACAAACGAACCGGCAGACCTGCGCGTTACATCCATCGTCCCCGCTGCGCCCGGCATGCCGGCCTATTCGGGCGAGCTGACCAGCGTCACCTACACGGTGCGCAACGACGGGGCCGATGTCTGGGCAGGTACAGAGTACTGGCAGGACAAGATCTACATCTCCAAAGACCCGGTCTTCAGGCAGGACCGTGCCGAACTGGTGGCGACCATCGTCCAGCCGAACACCGGCATGGCCTCTGGCGAAAGCTATACCAACACGGCCGAATTCGCCCTGCCGCCAGGCGTCGAGGGAGAGTTCTACGTCTACGTCTTCACCAACGCCATCGGCCGGGATCCTACGAGCTACACGCTGGTGGATCGAGGCAGCAACGCGGCCCTGCGCGATTCCGTTTTCGCCAAGGCGGCGTTCGAATTGCCCGAGGGCAACATGGGACAGGCGCAGTTCCCGGTCGAATACCGCGAACCTGATCTGCAGGTTCTGGAATTGATCCTGCCCGACAACATGCAGGCTGGCGGGACCTACGAAATCTCCTTCAAGGTCCAGAATGTCGGCAATCGCGAAACGCGCGAGAGCAGCTGGACCGACCGGCTCTACCTGTCGCTGGACGGTTCGCTCGACAACACCGACTGGCTGATGACGCGCGAAACCTCCCCCGGCGTAGAGGTAAAGGCCGAGGTGGAGCATACCGGCGCGCTGAAGCCGGGTGAATTCTACATCGCCACGGCTACCGTCACGATGCCGTTCGAACTGGAAGGCGAATTCAACGTAATCGCGATGGCCGATTCCGGGCCGCGCCAGTCCGGCTATGGGCAAAGCAGCCTGTCGCCGCGGCTGCGCGGCGTGACCGGCGCATCCGATGGCGAGGTGCGCGAATTCCAGGGCGAGGGCAACAACACCACGGCAGGACAGATAACCCTGTCGCCCTATACGCCGCCCGACCTGCAAGTGACCGAACTGGTCGTACCCGAGCGTGCCTTGCGGGGGCAGAAGTTCACGCTGGAATACACCGTCACAAACAGCGGCGGCGAAGTGCCTGCCCAGCAGAACCGCTGGGACGACCTGATCTACCTGTCGCGCGATCCCTTCCTCGACCTGACGTCGGACAGGTTCCTTGGCAGCGTGCGGCACAATGGCGGCCTCGGCGCGGGCGAAAGCTATGATGTCTCGCTCGACCTGACGATGCCGACCAACCTCGGCACCGATGCCTACTATGTTTTTGTCGTCACCGATCCGGCGCGGTACAATTCCACCGGCACCGTGTTCGAAAGCGACGAACGCAATAACACAGCAGGCACCGTGGACCCGGTCATCATCGACCGCCCGCCGCCGAGCGACATCGAAGTCAGCGACATCGTGGTGCCAGCGGGCGCGCAGCCGGGCGAAGACCTGTCGATCACCTGGCAGGTCACCAACCGATCCACCCAAAGCGCTAGCGGCACCTGGACCGACGCGGTTTATCTATCCACCGACGCGACCTGGGATATCGGCGACAAGCTACTTGGCCGCGCCGACTATGCAGGAACGCTGGCCGAGGGCGAAAGCTATTCGCTCACCCTGAACACCACGCTGCCGGGAACAGCGGCAGGCGACTATCGCATCATCGTGCGCACCGATGTGCGCAACCAGCTGTTCGAGGATGAGGGCGAGGGCAACAACACCACCGCGTCGGCCTCTGCCCTGAACGTATCGGTGGACGAACTGCTGCTGGGCGTGCCGCTGACGGTCGGGCTGGAGCCGGGGCAGGAGCGGTTTTACCGTATCGAGGTGCCCCCCGAGCAGACCCTGCGCCTGCGCGTGGGTTCCGATGACGAGCGCAGCATCAACGAAGTCTACGTGCGTCACGATGTGCCGCCGACCTCGTCCCAGTACGATGCCACTTACACCGGACCGCTGGCACAGGAACTGACCGCCATCGTGCCCGACACCGAACCGGGCGTGTATTACGTGCTCGTGCGCGGGTTCGCCGCTCCGGCGGAGGGCAGTCAGGTGACCTTGAGCGCCGATATCCTGCCGCTGGTCATTACCGATATCGACACCGATACCGGCGGAGACGGCAAGTACGTTACCGCCACGATCAAGGGCGCGCAGTTCCACGAGGACGCGATCCTGAAACTCTCACGTCCGGGCATTGCCGAGTATGAGCCGGTGGCGTGGGAAGTGGTGGACGCCTCCACCATCGTCGCCACGTTCGATTTCACCGATGCTCCGCACGGGCTCTACGATCTCAAGGTCATCAATCCCAATGGTGACGAGACGGTCGAGCCCTATCGCTTCCTGATCGAGCGCGGGATCGAGCCGGAGGTCACCATCGGCGTGGGTGGGCCGCGTGTTATCCTGGCAGGTGACCAGGCGACCTATTCCGTTGCCCTGCAGAACCTGTCGAACCTCGATGCGCCCTATACCTATTTCCAGGTCGGCGTGCCGGAACTGAACAACAACCCGTGGGTCTATGGCCTGCCGTTCCTCGACTTCTTCACCAACGTGCGCGGCACGCCTGACGGGGCGGAGGGCGGCCCCAATGCGAACGTGCCGTTCTTCAGCCTGGACTCGATCACCAATACCGACGGCCAATTGCTGACCAGCGGCTTCCTTTACGATCATCCGGCAGACGGGTTCTCCGGCTTTACTTTTAACCTTGAGACATATCCGGGCCTGAAAGGCTTGGCCGATCGCGCGTTCGATCAGTTCCGCGACAAGATGGCGATCCATTTCGCCGATCTCGATCCGATCCTGGAAGAAGGTGGCGAGGCAGCCATCGGCGAGTGGTGGGAAGCGGTGAAAGAAAGCCTGGACGAGCAGCAGCCGGGCGTGGGCCAGGCGCTGGACGCGCTGGATTTCGAAAGCTTCTACAACGCCAACACCGCGGTGCCGGGCAAGGACGAGATCGTCTATATTCCCTACCGTTTCCACATCACCGCCGCCGCCACGACGATGACGCGCGAGGAATTCGTCGCCTTCCAGACCGCGCAAGCGCAGGCGCTGCGGGAATCGATCCTGGCCGATGGCGATGCCGCCCCCGCCTTGCTGGCGCTGGCTGCGGACGAGGGTGAATGGACCGATCTCTTCCTGGCCGCGCTGGAAGAAGCTGGTCTTCTGCGTCCCGATGGCGAAATTCCCCCGATCCGCACGCAGGCGCATGTAATCTCCATGATGGCCGTGCTTGCGTCGGGCATCCTGTTCGGTCCGGCGGGCAGCGATGTGCGCTCCGACGGGGATCTGCCCGGCTTCTTTACCCAGCTGCGCCAGTGGTATGGCCATGAGGAAGGCAAGCTGGCTGCCATCGAGTTCATGGATGCTCGCCAGTCCGATAAGTATGGCGTGCAGGACGTACCCATTCCGCTCATCACCGACTTTGCCGACTATGACCTGGGCTTGAGCAGTCCCACGCATTTCGAATCCTTCCGCATTTTCGTGCCGTGGATCCCGTTTGGCCAGCGCGGTGCCGGGCTGCCTGCCGATTTCCAGATCAATGGACCGGAGCCGGTCGATGGCGATCCCTTCGCGGCGCTCGATTTCAGCAACGTGTTCCAAGAAGAGGGCCAGGTCGGCCGCCTGGCCTCGATCACCGGCCCGCAGACGCTGGAAACCCAGGGCTGGCTGCCGGGCAATGTCGATCTTCCCTATTCCGTCGGCTTCGAAAATGCCGAGGGTTCGGGCGCATTCGTCAACGAGATCCGCATCGTCACCGAGCTGGATCCCGACCTGGACCCGCGTTCCTTCAATTTCGGCGACATCAAGATCGGCGATATCACGATCGACGTTCCCGATGGCCGCAGCAATTTCCAAGCGGAAATCGACTTTACCGCGACGCGCGGTTTCGTGCTGCGCGTCAGCGCGGTGATCGACCTGTTCCAGGAACCGGCAAGTGCAAGCTGGCTGATCCAGGCAATCGACCCGTTGACGGGCGAAGTGTTGCAGGACGAGACACGCGGCTTGCTGGCGCCAAACACCGCGCAGGGCAACGGCGCAGGCTTCGTGAACTATTCCGTGCAGCCGCGCGACGACCTGCTGACAGGTGAGCGGATCACCGCGCAGGCACGCGTGGTGATGACCGGCTTTGCGCCGGAAGACACCACGGTGCTGAGCCAGGTGATCGACAATGCCGCGCCCGAAAGCACGATCACGGCAACGCGGATCGGCACTACCAGCGATTTCAATATCACCTGGGACGTGGAGGACGACGCGGCCGGTTCCGGCGTGAAGCACGTTACGCTTTACGTTGCCGAGAACGGCGGCGATTTCCGTATATGGCAGCGGCAGGTTCCGCAGGCCAGCGGCGAGGAAATCTTTGCCGGTGAGGCAGGCAAGACCTACGAATTCCTGGCACTTGCGACCGATATCGCGGGCAACCGCGAGGTGCCGCGACCCGGCGTGAACGCGGTTGACGATGGCTCTTCCGTCAATCTGGGCGGTATTCCCAGCGTACCGGGCACAACTGCGCCCAATTTCGGCCAGCCTCTGCCGGTCTCCCCGGAACCGTCCAGCAACGCGCTGTTCCTGGCCGCGCAGGCCAATGTGCCTTCTGCCGATCCGCTCACGCGGCCGAGCGAATTCGACTCCGTCCTCAGCCCGTTTATTGGCAACGCCTTTGCAACGGGCATCGGCCAGTCCGACGCGGGCATCGGCCCGATGGCCATCGTCGAAGCGCCGAACGGCGACATCCTGATTTCGGGCGGTGCCAATCGCGGCACGATCTGGCGCTTCGATGCCAATGGCGGTGTGGCTGGTGAACCCCTGGCGCAGCTTGATGTGCCGGTGTTCAACATGGCTTTCGATCAGCAGGGCAGGCTGTGGGCAACGACCGGCGGCGGCGCGCTGGTGCTGCTCGATCCCGATAGCGGCGAGGTGCTGGATAGCTTCGGCGACGGCATCACCATCGCCATCGCAGTCGATCCCGATGACGGGACGATCTACGTCTCCACCAACAACGGCATCTCGACGTTCGACCCCGATACAGGCACCTTCACCCAGTGGAGCCGCGACGAAGACCTGCGCGTGGGCAGCCTTGCCTTCGACGAAGCGGGCGACCTGTGGGCCGTCACCTGGCCGGACCGGCGACAGGTGGTGAAATTTACCGACCGCGCCCGCGCAGAAACCGTGCTGACATTTGACGCGCCTGCGGATTCCCTCACCTTCGGCAAGGCCGGAACGCAGCTGGAAGGCCTGCTGTTCGTCTCCCACACTTCGGGCGATGTGGGCAGCGACGGGATCGCCGTCGAGGGCAGCGAGCTGACCATGGTGGATCTCGCCACGCTGCAACGCGTTGCCGTTGCCGACAGCGGCACCCGTGGGGATGTGGTGCTGGCCACGAGTGCGGGCGAACTGCTTATCAGCCAGTCCAATCAGGTCGATCGCATTGCCACCGCCACCGCGCCCGAAGTCATCGCCACGAATCCGCCTGCCGGATCGCAGGTGGCGCTGCCGTTGCCGTTCCTGTCGGTCACTTTCGACCAGGACATGTTCGTCGGTTCGGCAAGCGATGCAGGCTCTGTTCTCAATCCCGGCTATTACACGTTACAAGGTGCGGCGACCGGTTCACAAGGTGTGCAGAGCGTCACCTACGATGCGGAGACCCGCACCGCCTTCATCAATTTCGGTCCGCTGCTGAGCGACGACTTCACCCTTGTCGTGGATGGGGCGATTTCCAGCCAGAACGGCCAGCGGCTTGGCGCGGACTATGCCAGCACCTTCGCCGCCTTCGACGATATCACCGCGCTGGTGGATCTGACGTTCACCAACACCCGCCTCGACCGTGCGACGGGGCTGATCTCCTACGAAGTCGTCGTCACCAACAAGACCGACGGCCCCATTTCATTGCCCGCGCTGCTCACCATCGATCCCACCGCCGGGTTCGAAAACGTGCCTGTCGATGCAGCGGGCCAGACCGACGATGGCCGCTGGCTTATCGACCTTGGCGCATCCTTGCCCGCAGGCGGCGTACTGGAAAGCGGCGAAAGCACGGTTGGCCGCACCGTTTCCATCGCCACTTCCGGCAACCAGCGCCTATCCTTCGTGCCCGGCATCGTTGCTGGCACGCTGCCGAATACGGCCCCTGTCTTTACCAGCGCTGCGCCGACGGCTTCGCTGGAGCTGGGTCAGCCTTTCTCCTACCAGGCGAGCGCGGTGGATGGGGAGGGGCAGGCGATCCACTTCGGCCTGCTCAGCGGGCCTGCGGGAATGTCCATCGACGCCGATACCGGTTTGTTGACCTGGAACGTACCGCTGACCGCCGCCGACGAGGTCCCTGTGGTTATCGAGGCTTTCGACACCCGCGGCGCGATCAGCCTCCAGCGCTTCGTCCTCAAGGTCGCCAATGGCAATCGCGCGCCCGAGTTCGTTGCTCCGCCGATTGAACTGAGCGGACGCGAAGGCCAGCTTTTCGAATTCGTGCTCGCTGCGATCGACGCCGACCTCGATCCGCTTACATTCATTGCGGACGGCCTGCCCGGCGGCGCGGTGTTCGATCCTGCCGCCAGGTCCTTCTCCTGGCTGGCCGGGTACGAGGCCGCCGGCACCTACGACGTTCGCTTCCTGGTGACCGACGGCACCGGGCGCGATGAAATCGTTGTCCGACTGGCAGTTGCGGAGGCCAACGAGCCGCCGCAGGTGATAGTACCTGCCGACAGGACGGCGCGCGAGGGCGATCTCGTCCGCTTCGAGATCGAGGCCAGCGCTTCGGGCGACCGTGAATTGACCTATACCGCCGACAACCTGCCGTTCGGTGCCACCCTGAATCCCATCAGTGGCGAGTTCGAATGGACGCCCGCCTATGTGCAGGAGGGGGTCTACGATATTCATTTCGTGGTCAGCGACGGCGAAACCGATGTCGGCTTCACCACCCAGATCGTGGTGGACAATGCCAATGGCGCGCCCGTGTTTACCCAGCAGGACGGGTGGCAGGTGCTGGAAGGCCAGCAACTTGCCTTCACCGCCTATGCCTTCGATCCGGACAATCCATTCTACACCCCGGCGCTGCGCAATGGTGCGGACGAGCTGTTCGACACCACCAACCTGCCGCAAACCGTAACGGTAGAGGTGATCGGCGATCTGCCCGAGGGGGCAACCTTCGATGCGGAAACCCTGCAGTTCAGCTGGACGCCAACCGATGCGCAGGCAGGAGAGCACATCGTTCGCTTCCGCGCCACGGACAATGGCGATGGCGAAGAACCGCTATCGACCGAGATCGAGGTGCCGATCACCGTCTTCAACCAGAACCGCCGCCCGCAGGTGGCGCCGGTCGACAATGTCACCATCGCGCGTGGCAGCACAGTGGACATCCCCGTCAGCGCGACCGATGCAGACGGCAACCCGCTGGTGCTGCAGGCGATCAACGAAAGCCCCTATCGCCCGCTTCCCGGTTTCATCGAGTTCACCGACAACGGTGATGGCACCGGCCTGCTGCACCTTTCCCCCGGCGCGAACACGCGCGGCGATTACACCATCGTTCTGCTGGCCACGGACGATGGCGATGGCACGGGTGAGCCGCTGACGGGTGGCTATGTCTTCAACATCTCCGTCACCAGCGACAACGAGGCACCCGAAATCGCCTACCTGGGCGATGTCGTGGCGCTGATAGGCCAGACGACGGAAATTCTCGTCGATGTTTCCGACATGGATGAGGATGCGCTGGCCTATGCGGTATCCGGCCTGCCTGGGGCCACCATCGCGCCCACTGCGGTCTATGGCCGGGCGCTGCTCAGTTTCACCCCCGGCACTGGCGATGCAGGGACCTATACCGTCGGCGTAACCGTTACCGACAGTGGCAACGGCCTGACCGACCCTGCCAGCGACAACGCCGTATTCAACGTGGTCGTGCGTGCCGCCAATGCGGGGCCGCAGATTGCACCGGTTGGTAACAGGAGCGTGCTCGAGGGAGAGCAACTGGCCTTCACCCTGCGCGGCAGCGATCCCGATGGCGATGTGTTGACCTTCAGCATGGCAGGTGCGCCGGCGGGCGCGGTTCTGGATCCCGCCACCGGCGAATTCTCGTGGACGCCTGCTGGCAACGCCTCCGGCGTGTACCAAGTGACCTTCACGGCAAGCGACGGCAACATGTCGAGCAGCGAAACCGTCGAACTGACGGTGGAGGACGTCAACCAGGCGCCGATTTTCGTTCCCATGGGCCTGCAACTGGTGCGCGAGGGATCCGACCTGGTGTTCCGTGCGATTGCCAGCGATCCTGATGGCGATCCGGTCCAGCTCTCGGTGGTCAGCGGCCTTCCCGAAGGTGCACTGTTCGTCGCCAGTCGCGGCGAAGTGCAATGGACACCGGGGTATGACCAGCAGGGCGACCATGTGCTGAAATTGCGCGCCGTCGATCCGTCGGGCGCGACCGACGAGATCGAGATCCTCATCCGGGTGGCGGACATCAACCGCGCGCCTGTAGTCAGTGAAGGTTTCCATGCCTTCGTGATCGGTGAGGAAAAGCGCTTCTTCATCGATGCCGCTGATGCCGACGTAAACGACGTGCTGACTTTCACCGCCGACGACCTGCCCGAAGGTGCCACGATAGACCCGGAAACCGGCGAGTTTGCCTGGACACCGGGGCCCGGCCAGATTGGCGACTATGTCGTCCGCCTGAAGGTGGACGACGGCAAGACTACGACACCGAAGGTGATCCTGCTGCGCGCGCTGCTGGAACCGGTAGACCCGGTGGTACGGATCGAGCTGACACCCAGCTTCGCACCGGTGCCCAGCCAGGATGTTCTGGTTACGGTACAGGCCGACAGCCTGTCCGAGATCGTGGAAACCACCCTGCAACTTGACGGGCAGCCGGTCACCATCGGTGAGAATGGCCGCGCCACGATCACGCCGGATGCGCCGGGCAAATACGTGCTGGTGGCCACCGTGCGGGATGCCGATGGCGGCGAACGCACCGTGACGCGCGAACTCAAGGTCCGCGATCCGGAGGATACGAGTGCGCCTGTCGTCTCGCTTGCCACGACGCTGTCTGACGCACTGGTGCGCGAGCCGCTGGCGATTTCCGGCTCGATTGCGGATACCAACCTCGATTTCTGGACGCTCGAACTGCTGGGCGACGATGGCAGCGTGGTCGAACTGGCGCGCGGCGATAGTCCCCAGGCCGATGTGCTGGGCAATCTCGATCCGCGTCGCTTGTCCGATGGTTTCTACGCCCTGCGGCTTACCGCGCAGGACATTTCCGGGCGCACCAGCGTGGCCAGCGCCGATATCGAACTGCTGACCGGAGAGGACAAGATCGGCCGTCTCGTGACGCAGGGCACGGATTTCAGCGGCACCGTTGGCGGCATCCCGTTCGACCTCGTGCGCCGTTACGACTCGATTTCGGGCGAATGGTCCTACCTGGGCATCGACATGGATGTGCAGAGCGCAGCGGGTGACCGCCTGGCGGCCGATGGCAGCGCGCCCGCATTCGAGCTGGGCACCCGCGTCTACCTAACCCTGCCCACGGGCGAACGTGCCGGATTCACTTTTGCACCAGTTGCAGAAGTGATCGGCGGGCAGACCTTCTATCGCCCGGCTTTCGTCGCTGATGGCGATCACGGTTACGTGCTACAAAGCGCAAATGTGCAGCTTCGCCAGGTGGGGGCGAAGTTCTTCTCCGTCGAAAGCGGCATCGCCTACAACCCGGCTGCCGCGATCTTCGGTGAGAGCGACTATCGCCTGGTATCGCCCGACGGCACGGCCTTTATCATCGATTCCCGCCGCGGCACCGTGGCCATAGAAACCACCTCGGGCACATTGCTTGTCGGTGACAGCGGCATCACCGCGCTAGGCGGGGAGACCCTTTCCTTCGTACGCGACCAGGCAGGGAACATCACCCGGTTGACGTCGCCCGACGGGGTCAGCGTGGTGTTCGAGTACGACACTGCCGGGAAGCTGGCGGGCACGCGCAACCTCTCCACCGGAGAGGGCACGCGCTATGCCTATGGCGAGAGTGGACTGGAGCTCGAATTGCCGGGTGCGGGCAGCGGGCGTAGTATCTCCTACGGCACCGATGGCGAGGTAAGCACCGCGCCCATCATCGGCAATCTCGGGACGGCGGCAGCGTTCACCGGTAATCCGCTGACAGGCGACTTACCGACGGAAGGCGAGGCAACTTTTGCCTTCACGATCCGCAGTAGCGAGATTTCCAAGACCCAGAGTGGCATCGTCGTGCTGAGGGTGGTGACCACCGGCGATACCGATGCGGCCATCGCCGGGGCACGGCTGCTCTCGCGCGAGAAAGGCAGCGGCGAAACCGTATCGCTCTTCGCTATCGAGGCGGCAGGCCTGAACCTGCTGACACTGACTGGCAGCGGGGGCTATTCGCTCGACCTGCGCATTGCAGGCGACATCACCGCCGATGGGCGGGTGGACGGCGCCGACAGCACTGCCCTTGCGGCAGCTGCCCAGGGCAGTGATATTGACGGTGACGGCGAGATCGGGGCATCCGACCGGCAGTTGCTGGCGGCCAACTACGGCTTCCTTGCCAACCTGCCGCCGCAACTGGCGGAAGAGCTGGCCGACGTCCTGACCCATATCGACCTGCCTGCCTGGATAGACCTTTCCGAGGTAGCCACCGATCCCGATGGCGACCGGCTCTACTATCGCATCGTCGATGTGACCGGCGGCACGGCCCGGCTTACCACCGATGGTCGAGGCCTGATTTTTACGCCCGATGCGGGCTACGATGGGGCGGCCAGCGTCCGGGTTTCGGCGGACGACGGTTACGGCACATCTGCTGCCGGCGTCATCGATATCAATGTTTCCGATGCGCCGCTGACAGCTATCGATTTCGAGGTGCGCGACCTGGAATTCAATTCCATCGGCGAGCAGTTCCGCATCGGCCTCGTCGGCACATTCGCGGATCAGGCGGAAGTCTTCCTGCCCTACTCCTATGTCGAGGCAAAGGTTGGCGACACCGCCGTGGCAACGCTGGATGAAGGCGGCTTGCTTCGCCCGGTGGGGCCGGGCTCCACCTATCTCCAGGTCAGCCGGGGGAATATCTCTGCCGCCACCGTGGTCAGCGCGGGCCTGCCCGAGACATTGAGTGAAATCCTCACCTCGGTTTACGGTCTCGATGCCTATCCCGACACCGTCACGCTGTTGCCTGCGGGCGGCACGCGCCAGATCATCGCCTCGCTCGATCCGGCCCGGTCCATGTATGTCGATGACTATCCGGAAGAAGGCACTCTGTATCTCTCCGGCGACAGCTCGATCGTAGCCGTCGACGAGAACGGCATGATGACCGGCCTTCGCGAAGGGCGCACGACGGTAACGGTGATCCACGCTCGCGGGGAGGACGTGATCCAGGTGTCGGTGAAGCCTGCGGCAGTTGGCGACACGGTGGCCATCAATGCCGCCGAGGGTGGCATTATCGAAAATACTGGTGGCATCCAGCTGGCATTCGGTCCCGGTGCCCTTTCCGGCGATGCCACGGTGACCGTGGAGACCGTGGCCGAAGCGGATCTCGACATTCCGATGCCCGCGCCAGACCTGTTCGATTTCGTCGGCGCCTTCGACCTTTCCGTGGAGGGTGCGGAGATAACCGATGCCCTGCAACTCGCCGTTCCCGTGCCCTCGGGCGCTGGCGAAGTGGGCGACCAGGTGTGGATTTTCGTCGAGCAGGAACTGCCGGTTGGCGAAAACGGCGAACTTGTGAAAGTCTGGAATGTGCTGGATTCCGGCACGATCGATGCCGACGGCATGGCGCGTGTGAAATCGCCGCCGTTCCCGGGTCTGTCCCAGAACGGTCGCATCCTGGTGGGCCGCATCGGCGAACCGGTGCCCACACTGTCGGTGAATGCCGGGTTCAAGCTGGCGACTTTCTTCTGCTTCTTCCCCGCACTGGGCATAGCGGCGACTGGGGGCCTTGCCGGAACGGCGGTGGGGCTTGGACTTGCCGGGCTGGGACTTGCCATCGCGCAGTTGCCGGACCTGGCCACGAAGGCAGCCATCCAGATCTTCCGCAAGGCGGGAGACGGCACATACGAGCGCGTCCAGCTCGAGCCGACCGCGAATACCCTGCGCAAGGACCGGACGATCTTTGCCGAGTTCCCCTCCAGCCAGTCCAGCAGCGACCTTGCCCCGGTCATCATCAGCGCCGACCCGGTCCTGCAGGATGGCGGCGGCTCCAAGGTGGTGATGGTTGTCGACAACGGGACTGCACCGATCGACGACCTGAAAGTCGTCATACGCCAAGGGACCTTCGAACTCGAACTGACCGATGAGCAGGTCACGATCCAACCGGGCCTCGGCGTCGCCGTCGTCACGATCAATGTCAGTCCCAACATCCTGCTGGGGTCTAGCGAGATCTTCATCGAGAGGCCGCGCACCGATGCGCCTGCGGGATCGGGTGAGACGATCCGCAGCGTGCCGATCAAGGTCGACAACAAGGCGTCCTTCGGCTTCGCCGGGACGACCAGCGGCGTCGAAGTGATCGACTTGAAGCGCAATTTCGAGAACGAGCAGGAACGGGATTATCTGTTCCACTACATCGACCTTGGTGCCTCGGTGAACGAGATCGTCACCACGACCGATCTTGGCGCTGCTTTCGCTGCGACGAACAAGGGCATCGCGGTTATCGATACGCTGGCGCTGCAGCAGCACGATGCCGATGCCACCAAACCCGGCATACAGATGATCGAGATCCCCGGCGGCAATGTCACCGCGCTGGCGGTCGATCCGAACAACAAGTTCCTTTACGCTGGCGGGTACGGCAAGGTTCACGTGATCGACATCGATCCCGGTTCGCCGAACTACCTCAAGGTCCTGAGCGATTCCGCCCATGCCATAGATGTGGGCATCACCAGTCAGGGCGATGAATTCGGCCACATCACGAGCATGTCTCTGAATGCCGATGGCACCCGCCTGTATGTTGCGGTGCCGGTGTCCGAACTGTTCGGCAAACGGCCGTGGGCTTACGGCAGCAATCAGGACAAGGGCCTGATTATCGTCATCAACACCGACGAAGGGGACCGCCCGGCCTCCCAGGACGCCAATTCGCGCAAATGGCGAAAGGTTATTGCCAAGATCGATGGCGGCGTGGACCCTTATGACATCCAGGCCACTACCGATCCCGACAAGATGGTGTTCGTTTCGCGCGGGGACATGGATGCCGGCCTCAAGATCATTGAAGTGCTGAGCGACAACCCGCTCAATTTTCTGATCGAGGGGAACAAGCCGCGTGCGGTTTCCACTCGTGTCACGGATCAGCCTACCGGCGTTGTGGAACGCCCGTTCACCGTGGCCGGCTACACCTTGGCAGTAGACCTCAAGCGGACCACCGATTCGGGAAGTTTCTCGATCGGACGGGTCAACGACCTAAACCTCCACCATGCCTCCGGCGTGGCTGTTACGCCGGACCGTGAATACGCCTTCGTCGCCGACTGGGGCCTGCCCCCGCAGTACTGGCAGAGCGATCTGGCCAAGGGTCAGGCGATCGATAGCCTCTATTCCTGGGGTTCGAAAATCCTCGTTATTCGCGATCCGTTTGGTGCGGCAGAGCTTGTGGGCGTCACCACCCCGATCCCGCTCGCCTTCCTCGAAGAACTGCGCATCGATAGTTCGGGTGACAAGCTCTACGCCAATTACCGCGGGGTCGGGAACATCGTCATCCTCGACATCGAGAAGGTGCGCGCGATCGATCCCGCTCCCACGCTCCAGCGCGACAAGTGGAAGACGGTGGTGCTCGATCATCCGTCATTCGGGGTCGATTTCTATGAGCCGGCGGTGGACGTGCCCCGCCACGGTCGAGGCCTCGCCTTGCAGGATATCAATGCCCTGCGACTGATCACGCCCACCGCGCAGGCAGACGTGTTCAACCAGAATTCGGAATTGCTGACGTTCCACTGGGACATCGATACCAACCTGATAGAACTGCCGACTGACGGCACCCCGCTCAAGACGCGCTTCTTTGTAAGCGCGCTGCCGCCGGGTCGTGGCATGTGGCCGGACGATGACCCGTCGCCGCGATATTTCTTCGACGACGATCCCAGCGCGGCGCTGCTGGCAGCGGGCGACAATAACCCCAACCGGATCATCACATCACAGGATCTGGAACCGGGCGCCTACCTGGTGCAGCCAAGCGGCAATATCATCCGCACCGGCGATACCGACAACAAGACCTGGAAGGTTTTCGTTTCGGCCGAATATGCGCGGGCGATGACAGGCGGGCAGGACTATTTCTGGGGCGTCGAGATGGTCGGCAAGGACGTGCGCGAAGCCGCCGCGTTCCAGTTGCAGCCCAAGGCCATCGATGCGCCGTACAACGGCGTCACCATCCTCAGCCACGATATGCAGCTGGGCTTTGGCCTCGACAACGTGGCATTCGAGGAAGAGGGCGGGGCCTATACCGAGGTCGCCCAGATGATAGCGCGTGCCAGTGGCGGCGGCGTGGTACTGCGATACGAGAAGGAAACCGGCGACTGGGTGGACATTTCCGACAGCAGCCGCCGGAACGCCGGTGCGCTGGTGCCGGGACAGGCGGTGGTCCTCCTCACCGACTGGAACAAGGAATCGGACATCACCGATACCGGCTTCGCGGAAGCAGCAGGGGATGCGTTCTTCGCCTCGCTGGTCGCCCTTAACCAGGAAAGCGGGGGCAACATCTTCAAGTCGCCGCTGCACTTCATCGGGCACGGACGCGGCGCTGTCGTGAATTCCGAGATCATCCAGCGGCTGGGAACGTACTTCCCGAATGCCGGTGGCGAATACGGCATTCACATGACCACGCTTGATCCGCATGACTTCCTGCAGGAAACGCTCGCCGTGCCGCTGGATACTCTAGCTCAGCTGGCGGTGCAGGGAGCAGGCGTGATCGTCAGCTTGCTGGCGCCCAGCGTGGGCAAGAAACTGATCGAATTCGGCAACAAGGTGCCCGAACTGTTCGACCTGGCGGCGTTCCTTGGCCTGAAATTGAATCCGATCCAGTTCCAGAATTTCAGCGATCCCTCGGTCCAGGTCTGGAACAACGTCACCTTTGCCGACAACTATTACCAGACGCTGGCGCGTGCAGAGACGACCGACCTGCCGGTTGGGGATACCCTGCGACGCCTAAGCTTCACGCTGACGGCCAACGGGCGTTCACTGACGGCAAATCCATTCTCCAGCTTTGCCAGCAACGAGGACCTGCTGAAGTTCAGGCAGGAAAACCCGGCCGCTGCCGCCACCAGTGCCGACCTGGAAATCCACCTCAACGGGCGTTCCGGTTTCACCCAGGACGATGTCGGCTTCGGCCCGTTCTCGATCGGTGTAGGCGGACCGCACTCGCGCGTCTTCGAATGGTATGCCGGCACGATCGACACCAGCATCGACAACCTGAATGGCTATCCCATCTATCGCCGCGTCACCGACGACGGGAAGGGCACGCTCTCGCTTATCATCCCGACCGAGAATTTCGGCCAGGTGCCATGGTACCAGGTGGTGCCTTCGAAGGTGACCGCCGGAAGGCCCGCGACCACTTACGAGTCCACGCCGAACAAGAATGTGTGGGAAGGGATCGGAACCGGCTGGTATTACAGTGCGGCCGGGGGCGGCGCGCCCTATCGCACCAGCACGGGCGAACGTGTGAACGTGGCTTACGACAACTCGCAGGCCCCGCGCGGCGATGCCGCGGTTCCAACGGTGTTCAACGGCGATTTCGAGCTCGGAATCCGCAATTCCTTCTACAACTTTCTCGTCCAGGGCGGCAACGCCAACAACTCGGTGTTCGAGGAAGCGACCTTTGGCCGCTATCCATTGGCCTATGAACTGCCGGGCTGGTCGTTCCATGGCGGCGGCGGGTTCAAGATCGATTTCGGCGACTGGATCGGCGAGGTCGACGTGACCGGCATGTTCGCCGTCCAAACCAACCCCGGCCAGCTGGGTGCGGATGTTTTCGCCCGCCTGATGGATACGGCGGGCAAGAAATTCCTCGACGATTACCTACGCGGCAAGATGCTGCAGAAAACCGGCTTCAAGCCACCTCCGTCCGAGCCGGGCACCGATGCCTACAATCGGTGGGAGCTGGAAATGCTGGTTACCAACCCCGACGCCATCGCCAAGCGTTCGGCCTACGAGCACCTGCTCAAGGTCGTGAACGTGGTGGATGATCTCATCAAGGCGGCCATCGATGCAGGCGCGGTGTTTGGCGATTTCGATGTCGCCGGGTTCATCGGCAAATCCTCCAACCCATCGTCGGATGAATTCGACGGCTTCCGAGAGGTCATCAAGAAGGCGTTCGAGGCCCTGATCGGCGAGCAGACGAGCAACTATGCCCTGATGTTCGGCGGCACGGCGGCGGTGAAGGCAATCCTGAACGGCATTGTCGAAATTATCGGCTTCCAGATCGGCAGCGAGACATCCGGCCTGGCGGCGAAGGTTACCCAGGCGCTCAACAAGTTCATCGACGAGACGAGCGATTTCTCCACCCTGACGCACAACCGCATGGTGGTGCCGCCGACTGCCAACAAGCTGCAGCTCGAGATCAAGACGCCCTGGCTGCTGACCCCGAATGCCCGCGTGCTGGTGCGCATGACCAATGCCACCACCGACCAGGTAGTGGTGGAACAGCCGATCGAACTCGACCTTGGCTTCTGGAAGACCAACAACATCGTCGTCGATGTCCCCGCGGCGCTGCGGGGACAGGTCGTGAAGCTGGAAATCATCTCGGTCGCGGCCGAGGAAATCCTCGAGGAATTCAATCCCTGGTCCTACCCCGCCGGTGTCGACAACAAGGTGTTCTTCGAGAACGACGAGCGGACCCTGGCGCAGCTGGCCGACAAGCCCGGTGAGCTTGCTGCACTGGAACAACAGGCGAAATGGGTGTTCGAACACCCCGATGCGCAGGTGCAGATATTCGGCTATGCCGACCCGAACGGCACTTACGAATACAACAAGCAGCTTGCTGCGGACCGCGCGCAGGCCGTGACCCACTACATCCGCCAGTACCTGATTGACCGCGGTGACGATCCGTCCCGCGTGCTCGACCCGGTTTCCTTTGGCGAAACGAACGCGGTGGAAATCCCCGGCGGCACGGTGGAGGACTACGCGGTCGAGAGACGCACCGAGATGCTGGTACGCGAACGCCAGGTAATTATCAGCGCCGACCCCGATCCCAGTTTCGCAATTGGCGATGCGATCAGCCAGGTCTTCCTGCTCGACAAGGTGCGCTTCACACTGGTCACCAGCGGCAGCCCGCTGGAGCTTGATCCGGCTGGTGAAGTGCCTGTCGATGTCACATCCAGCACGCTGGCCCAGATGGAGGCGGTGATCGAGGCTGCGAAGCAGGAATGGCTCGACGATGGTGTCTACGCCAACCTCGAAAACATCTTCGACAACATCACTTTCGAGGTGCGCGATCTTGGCGACAACGCACTCGCCACGTTCGAAGACGGCTTGCTGGTGATCGATGACGATGCCGGTGGCTACGGCTGGTTCATCGATGCCACTCCGGCCGAGAGCAGCGAGTTCACACAAGGCGCCGCAGGCCACCTCTTCGATGCGCTGGAAAGCAGCGAGGCGGCAGGCCGGGTGGACCTGTTCACCGTGGTGCTGCACGAACTGGGTCACGCCGTGGGTATCGAGGATATTCCCGCCACGCTGGATGCGCGCCTGATGAGCGCAACCATCGGCCTGGGTGAACGACGCTTCTATTCCGAACTGGATGAAGTCGGTGTCGTCGGGGAAACCATGACATTCGATCCGGGCGACAATCCACTGGTGCAGTTGCAGGGCGGGCAGGGCGGTTTTCTTGCGGGCGCGCCGCGCGCTCCTCAGATCGCGCCGCTCTATACCCTGGGGGCACCCGCCGTTACACCATTGCAAAACGGCGATTTCTCCGCCGCGCAGGGCTGGCAAGCTGTTGGCGGTGGCTCGGTATCCGGCGGGGCAGGGGTGCTGGCGGAAGATAGCCGCTTCTTCTCCTCGCTGCGGCAGGGATTCGCTATCCCGGCCGATGCGCAGACGCTTAGCTTCACGCTCGATGTCGCCGGTCTCGGCAGCGAAGAGGGGCTGCCCCCCGATGCCTTCGAAGTCGCGCTGATCGATCCCGTGACGGGCGAGTCGCTGCTTGGCGCGATGGGCGGGCTGGACCTGTCCGATGCCTTCCTCAATCTCCAGGCCGATGGCTCGCTCTACGTGGCGCCGGGCGTGGCGGTGTCGGGCGATCCGCTTGCTGGCCCGGTCGTGGTAACCATTTCGCTAGGTGCCATAGATGCGGTCAATGGCGCACTGCTGTCGTTCGACCTGATCGCACAGGGTGCGCTCGACAGCCTTGTCACCGTCGACAATATCGCCTTCGGAACGACCGAAGTGAACTTCCCGCCCATCGCGCTGGACGATTCCGCCAGCCTGGACGAGGACGGTACGGTCCTGCTCGACCTGCTGGCCAACGATACCGACCCCGAAGGGGATCCGCTGGCGCTGACGGTCGATACGCAGCCGGCCAACGGCACCCTGGTGCTGGAAGGCGGGCTTTATCGTTATACGCCGGACGAGAACTTCTTCGGCACCGATAGCTTCAGTTACTCCGTGACCGACAACATTGGCGGCCGCGCGAGCGCGGATGTGACCATCACGGTCAACCCGGTGAACGATGATCCCGTGATCGGCGCCGTGGCGGACCTGAATGTTTTGCGCGACAATGACGTCAATCTGACGCTCACCGCAACAGATATAGACGATGCGCCAGCCGCGCTGGTGTACACGCTGATCGATGGCCCTGCGGGGGCTTCGGTATCGCCCGAAGGGCAATTCGCCTGGACTGCCACGGGTACCGGCCCGCAGACCGTAACAGTCCAGGTTGCGGACGCGGCGGGTGCGGTGTCGCAGACGAGCTTTGTCATTGCCGTCACCCCGCCCGACAACCAGCCGCCCGCCATCGATCCGGTGGCGCAGCAGGCTGTGACCGAGGGTGATGAACTGGTTGTTGTCCTGACCGGCAGCGACCCGGACGACGCGCAAGGCGATCTCGTCTTCTCGCTGGTTTCCGGTCCCGCCGGGGCGACCGTGTCGCCCTCAGGCACGTTCCGCTGGACTGCCACCGGCACCGCCGAGGCGCAGCAGGTGACGGTTCGTGTCACCGACCCTGATGGTGCTTTCGCCCAGACCACGTTCGATATCGCCGTTACGTTGCTTGCCACGAACACGCCGCCCACCCTGGCGCCGGTGAATGACGCAGCCGTGGTGCAGGGCGATACTGTGATCCTGGTGCTGACCGGCAGCGATGCCGAAGACGACGATACGACGCTGACCTATTCGCTCGTCACCGGTCCAGCGGGTGCGGCGGTCTCTGCCGACGGAACCTTCAGCTGGGTGGCGAGCGGGACGGGCGACAACGCCGTGACCGTGCGTGTGACTGACAGCGAGGGACTCTTCGCCGAGCGTACCTTCGTCATCGCCGTGGCCGCACCTGCCAACCAGCCCCCGGTGATCGACGCGGTGTCCAACCGCGCTGTGACCGAAGGCGACGCAATCGCGTTCTCGCTTTCCGCCAGCGACCCCGACGACGATGCGGGTGACCTTACTTTCGCTCTCGTTTCCGGTCCCGGTGGTGCCACGGTTACGCCTATTGGCGAGTTCGCCTGGACTGCGGATGCCGTAGGCGATCAGTCGTTCACGGTCAGCGTCACCGATCCCGACGGCGCAAGCGATACGGTGACCTTCACCATAAGTGTCGCTGAACTGGTGAATGCTTCACCCGTGCTTTCAGTTGTGGGCAACCTGGCCGTGACGCAGGGAGATGAAATTGCCTTCGACCTGGAGGCGAGCGACCCCGACGATCCGCTGGACACGCTGGTATTCAGCCTCGTTTCCGGCCCTGCTGGCATAGCTGTATCGAACGATGGCCGCTTCACATGGACGGCGGACATATTGGGCGATCAGCCGGTGACGGTCCGCGTGAGCGATCAGGCGGGCAACACGGCAGAGCGCAGCTTCGTCATATCGGTGGCACCGGTACCGAACGAAGCGCCGGTGCTCGCGCCAATTGGCAATGTGAACGCCACACAGGGCGACGTGCTGGAATTCCAGCTTGCCGCTTCGGATGCAGACGATGCGATCGGTGATCTCACGTTCGCACTCGTATCGGGTCCGGCAGGTGCAGCAGTCTCTCCGACAGGTCGCCTTACCTGGACCGCCGCCGGCCTGGGCGATGCCGCCTTTACGGTCCGCGTGACCGATCCCGACGGCGCGCTGGATGAGGGTAGCTTTATCGTCACCGTCGCCGCCGTTCCGAACGAAGGACCGGTGCTTGATCCGGTTGCCGATCTTGCCGTCACACAGGGCGATGCGGTCAGCTTCGCTCTCGGGGCGAGCGATCCGGACAATGCGCTTGGCGAGCTCACCTTCACTCTGGTGAGCGGCCCTGTAGGTGCGGAGGTATCGGCTGACGGCACCTTCAGCTGGACCGCCGACACGCTGGGCGAGCAACCCGTCACCGTTCGCGTTACCGATCCCGATGGTGCTTTTGCCGAACGCAGCTTTGTCGTCGCGGTTGCGCCCGTTCCGAACGAAGCGCCGGTACTCGATCCGGTTGCCGATCTTGCCGTGACACGGGGCGATGCGGTCAGCTTCGCTCTCGGGGCGAGCGATCCGGACAATGCGCTTGGCGAGCTCACCTTCACTCTGGTGAGCGGCCCTGTAGGTGCGGAGGTATCGGCTGACGGCACCTTCAGCTGGACCGCCGACACGCTTGGCGAGCAGCCCGTGACCGTGCGCGTGACCGATCCCGACGGGGCGTTCTCGCAGCGCAGCTTCACGGTATCGGTAGCCGCCATCCCGAACGAGGCGCCGTCGCTTGCTCCGGTTGCCGATATTGCCGTGACACAGGGCGATGCGGTAAGCTTCTCCTTGGTGGCGAGCGATCCGGACGACGCGCTTGGCGATCTCACCTTCACTCTGGTGAGCGGCCCTGTAGGTGCGGAGGTATCGGCTGACGGCTCCTTCATCTGGGCCGCCGACACGCTTGGCGAGCAGCCCGTCACCGTGCGCGTGACCGATCCCGATGGTGCCTTCGCCGAACGCAGCTTTATCATTGCGGTCGCGCCCGTTCCCAATGTCGCTCCGATCCTCGCACCGGTCGCCGATATTCAAGTCTTCGAAGACGCTGCAATTGATCTGCAGCTTGTTGCTTCGGATGTGGACGATGCGCTGGACGACCTCACTTTTACGCTGGTGAGCGGACCGGAAGGTGCCGCAGTATCGCCACAGGGTCGCGTAACCTGGACGGCCAACGCCCTTGGCGATGCAAGCTTTACGGTTCGCGTCACCGATCCTGACGGAGCGTTCTCGCAGCGCAATTTCACGGTATCGGTCGCCGCCATCCCGAACGAGGCGCCGGTACTGGACAGTCAACCGGACGTTACCGTGGCCGAGGGGCAGACGGTAAACCTTTCACTGCTGGCCAGCGATCCGGACGACGCGCTGGACGAGCTAAAGTGGACACTGGTGGAGGCACCGCAAGGTGCCACGCTTTCCCAGACCGGCGCATTCAGCTGGTTCGCCCCCGATGGCGATGCCGAGAACCTCGTTCGCATACGGGTGACCGATCCCGATGGCGATAGCGACGAGGTATCGTTTGCCATTGCCGTAACCGATGTCGCGCCCAGCCTGTCACTGGTGGGAGCTGCCGAGGCCGATGCCGGACTTGCATATTCGATCACGCTGGGCGCGAGCGATCCCGGTGCCGATGTGACGCAGGCGTGGGTCATCGACTGGGGCGATGGCAGTGCGGTGCAGACAGTCAGCGGCGATGCAACCGTGCTGTCCCATGTCTTTGCCAGTGCAGGCGATGTTACCATCACCGCCTCGCTGCGTAACGAGGATGGCACATTCACAGCCGATCCGCTGGGTGTCACAGTATTGCCCGCCCCGCTGTTGCAGGTAGAGGACGCCCGCTTTGTCGAAGGCGCGCTGGTTGTGGAATTCAGCCAGGCGCTTGGTCCGCCGCTTGCCGATGCGACCGAGATCACGCTTGTCGGCGATCTGACGGGCGAGATCGACGTGCTGGTGGCCATGGACATGGCGCAGGGCAAGCTGGTGATCACCCGCGCGGATGGCGTGGCGCTGCAATACGATACGTATTCGCTCGTGCTGGCCGACAACGCCTTCACTTCCAATCGCGGAAGCCTGCTGGATGGCGATGGCGATGGAGTGCAGGGCGGCGCCTACATGGCCACGCTGCGCTACATCGCGCAGGCACCGGGCACCGCACGCTTGCCAGACTTCATGCGCGGTCCGGGTGAACATATCGACGTGCCGCTGGAGGACCAGAACGGCTTGCAGGTCCGTTTCCAGAGCGATGGCGGCGTTAAGACGATGCGCTTCACCGTTACGTTCGATCCGGCGCTGCTCGATCTGGATGGCGTGCTACGCGGGGCCGACCTGCCCGAGGGCGCGACGCTGGACTGGAGCGTATCGCCGGCTGCTGGCGGCAAATCGCTGCTGACAGTCACGCTTGTCAGCGACGACCCGATAGCTGCGGGTACGGTGCACCTGGTAAGCCTGGATGCCAGCGTTCCAGACGATGCGCCCTATGGTGCCAGCGAGACGCTGGTGGTCGATGTCACCATGATCAATGCCGCCCAGCCGACGCAGAGCGAGCAAGACGAGGCGCTGCAACTGGTTGGCTATTACGGCGATGCCGATGGCGACGCTGTACTTACGACGACCGACCTGTGGTGGATCACCCGCGTGGCCGTGGGCATGGACGGCGATTTTGCTGCATGGTCTGGCTTGCCGCCCGAATTCATTGCCAACATCGTCGATCATCGCCAGTTCGCCAATCCCTTGCTGCCCGATATCGAGCCGCTGGGGCTGGACGATCGCCCGATGGTGATCACCCGTTCTGCACCGATGGCGGACATGCCAGAGATCACTTACGGCACGGCGGATGCGGTGGCGGCCTGGGGCGGATCCATCTACGCGACCGAATCCACCATGCCGGAACAGCCGGATGCAGAAGACGCCGGGGAAGACGAGGTGCAGGAAGCGGCAGGTTCGTCCGCCGATGCGCCAGATAGCGACGCAATGCCCGATCAGGGCGAGACGCCGCCCGATGGCGCGCCTGCGGCCAGTACGCCGACAGCCGACATATCGGTGGTCGACATGGATGCAGCGCCTCTCGGTTTCCTGGCACAGGCCAGTTTGCCGGGTAGCGCGGACAAGGAAAGCGCCCTCGCGCGGTTGCTGGCAGGGGACGAGGATACGCTAACGGCGATCGGTGCCGCTGGCCTGTTTGCAGTCGCCATGCCGATACTGGGGCGCGAAGCCTTGTCGCAGCGCAAGCGGACGAAGGAGCAAAAGCCCGCCAAAAGCTGATCCCCTGCGCGCGCCGGCGTCGCCTACTTCCCTGACGGGTTAGTACAAGCGAAGGGGGCAACCAGCGCAGCCATGACGGAAGTGAAGGCCCAGACTGTCGGCGGCAACCGGGCGGAGGGCACGGCTTCTTCATCCGGGAACGACGCTGCGCTTTGGGCAGCACTCGCGTCCGCCACCGGGCCTGCCGAGTTCTGCCGCGCCTGGCTGGCGCTGCAATGTGCGCGCACGCCGGGGGTCAGGGGTGGTTTGATCCTTCTCGAAAGCTCGGCCGGTGCCTACGCCCCGGCAGCGGCTTGGCCTGCCAAGCCAACCGACATCGAGCCCCTGCGGCTGGCGGGCGAGGCCGTTCTCAACAACCGCGAGCCTATGATCGGCCCGGTTGCCGATGCGCCCGGTTTGACGGTGATCGCCTATCCGGTTGTTTCAGGGGAGGGCACGCATGGCGCCATCGTGATGACCCTGCAGGAAGCCCACGCCGCCGTGTTGCAAACCGCCCTGCGCGAATTGCACTGGGGCGTCGGCTGGATCCTTTCGCTGGTGTGGCAATACCGCGCGGCAGAGCGTGAACACGGCGGTGAACGCGCGGCTCTGGCGATGGAGCTTCTTGCCGCCGTGCAGGAAGAGGAAAGCCTCGACGAGGCGGTGCTCGCCCTGTGCAACGAGACATGCCGCATCCTGAAGGCCGATCGCGCTGCCGTTGGCCTGGTGGCGGGCGACAAGGTGAAGCTTGCCGCGATGTCGCACGGTGCGTGGTTTCGGAAGAAGTCGGACTTTGCCGAAACGCTGGAAGCGGCAATGGAGGAAGCCTTCGACCAAGGTGCCACCATCGCCTGCCCAGCAGCGGAAGAAGATGCTGCCGACATCACCATCCAGCACGCACGGCTCGCCACTGCGCTGGGCAGCCGGGCGCTTGCCTCGGTAATGCTGGAAGATCGCGGCATGCCCACAGGAGTGCTCTTGTTGGAGCGGGACAAGGAAGGCGAAGCGTTCTCGCAGGAAGAACTGCTACTGTGCGAAACCGCCGCGGCACTGGTGGCGCCCACCATCGCGCTAAAGCGCCGCGAGGAGCGGCTGCTGAGCGGTCGCATCCGCAAGAAAGGCATGGATGGTGCCAAGGCCATGTTCGGCCCGCGCCGCCCGCTGGCAAAGGCGCTGGGCGGGCTTGCTATCATCCTGCTCCTGTTCCTGCTGCTGCCATTTGCGCAGTTCCGCGTCAGCGCCGATTCCGCGCTGGAAGGTCGTGTGCAGCGCACCGCTGCCGTGCCATTCTCCGGCTTCATCGCCAGTTCCGATGCGCGGGCGGGGGACGAGGTGGTGGCAGGCCAGGTTCTTGCGAGGCTGGACGACCGCGACCTGCGGCTGGACCATGCCCGCGCGCAGAGCGAAGTGCAGCAGTTCGACCGCCGCTATCGCCAGGCGCTGGCCAGCCATGAGCGCTCGGAGATGAACCTTTTCGGGGCGCAGCTGCGGCAGGCGCAGGCAGAGCTTCGGCTGATCGAATACAAGCTGGAACGCGTCAACATCGTCGCGCCCATTGACGGGGTGCTGGTGTCTGGCGACGTCAGCCAGCTCATCGGCTCTCCGGTTGAAGAGGGCGAGACACTGTTCGAGGTCGCACCGATGGATGATTTCCGCGTGGTGCTGCAGGTGGCGGAAAGCGATATCTCCTACCTCCAGCCCGGGCAGGAAGGACGTTTTGCCCCCACCGGGCTAGCCGGTCGCACGGTGCCCTTCACGGTTACCAAGCTGACATCCGTCACCTCGCAGGAGGATGGCAGCAACACTTTTCGGGTGGAAGGCGAACTGGCCGATGGCGCGAAGGAAATCCTGCGCCCCGGCCTGGAAGGGGTGGCCAAGGTGGACGTAGATCGCCGCAGCCGCCTGTGGATCTGGACGCGCGGACTGCGCGACTGGCTGCGGCTGTTTTTCTGGAAATGGCTGCCCTGAGGCGAACATGGCGAATCCTTTCCAGAGCGCGAGCTGGTTCAACGTTGCCCACCTGAAGCCGCGGCTGCGCAGTCACGTGCGCGTGCGCCGCCACGTCTATCGCAAGGAGGTGTGGTACGTGCTGGACGACGGCGCGGCAGGCCGGGGTCACCGTTTCCCGCGTGGCGCGTACCTGCTTATCGGCAAGCTCGACGGTACCAGTACCGTCAACGCGCTGTGGGAGGGGCTGGTCGACCGGCTGGGCGAGGACGCGCCCACGCAGGACGAGATCATCACCGCGCTGGGCCAGCTGCACGCTGCCGACCTGCTCTCCACCGATGTCACCCCCGAAACCGCCGAACTGTTCAAGCGGCGCAAGAAGCAGCGGCGGCAGGTGTGGATGCAGAACCTGAAAAGCCCAATGAGCTTTCGCATACCGCTGATCGACCCCGACGCGTTTCTCAACCGCACGATAAACTGGATCAGGCCCGTCTTCGGTTGGCCGGGGCTGGTCCTGTGGCTCGCCGTGGTGCTGCCCGCAATCCTCCTTGCCGGGCAGCACTACGACGAGTTGACCGGCAACCTGTGGGACCGCGTGCTGGCGACCGACAACCTGCTGATCATGCTACTTGTCTACCCGGTGGTGAAAGCCGCGCACGAGCTGGGGCACGGTTATGTCGCCAAGGCCAACGGGCGCGAAATCCGCGAGATGGGCATCATGCTACTGGTGATGTTCCCGGTTCCCTATGTAGAGGCGTCGTCGGCTGCCGCGCTGAAGGACAAGTGGCAGCGCGCGCTGATCGGTGCGGCAGGCATGATCGTAGAGGTGTTCATCGCCGCACTGGCGATGTTTGCCTGGGTGTTGCTGGAACCCGGCTTTGCCCGTGCGGTGGCGTTCAATACCATGGTGGTGGCAGGCATTTCGACGCTGCTGGTGAACGGCAATCCCTTGCTTCGCTTCGACGGCTATTACATCCTGGCCGACCTTATCGAGATCCCCAATCTCGCCTCGCGTTCGAACAAGTACTGGTCGCACCTGATCGACAAGTACGTTTTTCGCACCCATTCCAACAAACCCTATGCCGCCACCCGCGGCGAGAAATGGTGGTTCGTCTTCTACGCTCCTGCCGCTTTCGTGGCGCGGATGGTGATGATGATCGGCATCGCGCTGATGGTGGCGGAAAAGTTCTTCATCGTCGGTGTGCTGATCGCCTTGTGGACGATCTGGTCGGGGCTCGGCCTGCCGATCTGGAAGATGTTCGCCCACGTCTTCACCAGCCCGCAACTGCACCGCAACCGCCGCCGGGCCGTGCAGTGGTCGATGGGCGCGGTGGCGGCGGGCGTAATGATGTTGTTCGTGGTGCCCGCGCCGCACCATGCCAACACGCAGGGTGTGGTCTGGCTGCCGGAGGACGCGCAGGTCCGCGCGCGGGGCGATGGCACCATCGTCGCCATCCCGGCGCGAGAAGGGCAGCAGGTCGAACCCGGAGAGCTGCTGGTCGAGACCGCGCATCCCATCCTGGAGGCCGAGGTGGAGCGCCTTGGTTGGCGAATGGCCGAACTGCGCCATGAGGCCGATGCCCAGCTTCGCCGCGACCGGGTGGAGCGCGAGGTGAGCACGCTGCAATTACAGGAAGTGGGAGAGCGGCTGGCGGTTGGTCGGCAGCGGCTGGGCGAGCTTGACCTGCACGCGGGCGTGTCTGGCCAGTTCGTCCTTGCGGCAGGACCGGCGGCCGACATGCCGGGGCGTTTCGTGAAGAACGGCGACCTGATCGGCTATGTCACGCCCGGTCATGCGGACATGGCGCGCATCGCCGTTTCGCAGGACGATTTCGAGCTGATCCGTGGCCACCTGAACGGGGTGAAATTCCGCCTTGCGAACCGTCCGGGCGAAACATTCGAAAGCGCGATCATCCGGGCCGTTCCCGGTGCCACGCACGAATTGCCGAGCCCGGCGCTGGCATCCAGCAATGGCGGACCGTTCCCGCTCGATCCGCGTGACCAGCAGGGGCGCACGGCGCTGCAACGGGTGTTCCTGTACGATATCGCCCTGCCGCCAGAACTGGCCGATGTGCCCTTCGGCACGCGCGTTCACGTGCGCTTCCAGCTCGATTGGGAACCGCTGGGCTGGCAGATCACCCGTCGCCTGCGCCAAGTGTTGCTGTCACGGTTCGATGCCTGAGCCTACCCCCTTCACGGAACGCGCAGCCCACATCTGGCGCGAGATTCGCAGTGACGAGCGACCACGTATCGCACCCTATGCCGAGGCCGCGCCGCTGAAACCATGGAAGTGGGATCGCCCGCTGGACAAGCTGCTGGGCCGCCTGATGGTCGATCCGCCACTGGGAAGGGGGCGCCTGCTGGAACGCGCAACTGCGATTGCGGAAGGCTTTACCGACCTTGCCGAGATGGGTGACGAGGCGTTCCGTATCCGCTGTCGCGACATGCGCCGCAAGCTGGGCCGGGAAGGGCTTGCAGAACCTCTGGTGGATGAATGCCTTGCGCTGATCCGCGAGGCGACCCGGCGCGAACTGGGCCTGTCACATTACCCGGTGCAACTGATGGGCGGGCTGGTGATGCTGTCCGGCGGTATCGCAGAAATGGCGACCGGAGAGGGCAAGACGATCACCGCGCTGCTGCCCGCGATCACCGCTTCGCTGGCAGGCAGCCCGGTGCATGTGTTCACCGTGAACGACTATCTGGCGACACGAGACCTTGCCAAGCTGGAGCCTGTCTATCACCTTTTCGGCCTCACCACCGGCCTGATCGTGGAGGGGATGGAGCCACCGCAGCGCCAGGCCGCCTACCGGGCCGATGTGGTTTATGGCACCAACAAGGAGATCGCTTTCGATTACCTGCGCGACCAGGCGCAACTGGGCAAGGCGCGCGGAGCAGCGCGGCGCAGGGTCGCGCGGCTGGCCGGACGGGCGCAATCTCCGCTCACCATGCGCGGCCTGCATTTCGCAATCGTGGATGAAGCCGACTCGATCTTCATCGACGAGGCGCGCACGCCGCTGATCCTCTCGCAGGAAATCCCGGCAGACGACGACGGCCTCTATCTGTCTGCACTGGAACTGGTCACCCATCTGGAGGAAGGACGCGATTACGCGGTCAAGATGGCGGATCGCGCCATCGAACTTTCCGAGCGGGGCAAGCGTGCCGTGCAGCAGCTTGCCGCCGGCCTGCCGCAGCGTATGTGGCGCATCCGCCAGGCGCGCGAACAACTGGCCAGCCAGGCACTGTCGGCGCTCCTGCTTTTTCAGCGCGACCGCGACTACGTGGTGGTGGACGGGAAGGTCAGCATCGTCGACGAAAGCACAGGGCGCACCATGGCCGACCGATCATGGGAAGGCGGCCTGCACCAGCTCGTGGAAGTGAAAGAGCAGGTGGAACTCACCGGTATGCGCAACACCATTGCCCGCATCACCTACCAGCGATTTTTCCGCCGCTATCGCCGCCTTTCAGGCATGAGCGGGACGGTGCGCGAAGTGGCTGGCGAATTGTGGGCCGACTTCGGTCTGAAAGTGAAACCCGTGCCCACCAATCGTCCACGCATCCGCGAGCATCGCGGCCACGCCATGCACCGCGACCAGGAAGCGAAATGGCATGCCGTGGCAGACAGCGTTGCCGTGATCCGGCAGGGGGAAGGCATGCGTCCGATCCTTGTCGGGACGCGCTCCGTCGCCGATTCAGAAAGCGTCGCCGCAGTGCTGGATGCGCGCGGCATTCCCTACCGGCTGCTGAATGCGCGGCAGGACGGGGAGGAAGCCGGAGTGGTTGCGCAGGCCGGGCAGCTTGGGGCGGTTACCGTCGCCACCAACATGGCGGGTCGGGGCACCGATATCGAATTGTCGGAGGAAGCGCGCAAGGCTGGCGGATTGCACGTCATCCTCACGGCTTTCCACGAGACTGCCCGCATCGACCGCCAGCTTTACGGGCGCGCGGGCAGGCAAGGCGACCCTGGCAGTGCGGAGGCGATCACGGCTCTCGATGATGAGCTCTATCGCCATTACGGTGGGACCGTTGCGAAGATAGTCGGGCGATCTGCCAAGGTCTGGCCGATCGAAAATGGCCCGGCGGAATGGTTGCGCCAATGGGCGCAGGGCGCTGCCGAACGCAAGCATGCATCGGTCCGAAGGCAGGTGGAGGTGTCGGAAGACAAGCTGCGCGAGCAGCTGGCCTTCAGCGGATCAGCCTAAGCCACAGGACTGTCGTATTCGACCGCAGTCCAAGGTGCCTAGGCCCGAAATGGCAGAATTAGCCGCGTGGCTGTGGCAGGGCAGTCTGCTCCGGCGGTTTCGACAGGTCCGTGTCGGCCACTTCATCGGTATGGACATGGAAGTGGGCCAGCCGTGCCCGGCCGAACTGGGTCGTAAGAGCGGTGTCTGTAGCATCGCGCCCTCTAGCCATGACGATCCGGGCGATGCGAGGCGTGTTATGCCGTGCGTCGAACGTGTACCAGCGGCCACCCAGGTAGACTTCGAACCAGGCGCTGAAATCCATCGGGTAGTCCACCGGTTCGATGCCGATATCGCCGAGGTAACCGGTGCAATAGCGGGCCGGGATATTGGCGGCGCGGCACAGGGTAATACCGAGGTGGGCGAAGTCGCGGCAGACGCCGAACCCCTCGTCATATGCCGAGCGTGCGGTATGCTCGGTACTGGCCTTCATGTAATCGAATTCGATCCGTTCGTGGGCTGCCGTCACCAGTGCCTGCGCGCGCTGCCAGCCGGGCTCGGTATGCCGGGCGATGTCCCACGCTTCTTCCGCCAGCTTTCCAACCTCGCAGTACCGCGAACTCAGAAGGAACTGGATCACGTCGTCGGGCAGCTCGTCGACCGGTACCTGCGGCGCGTCGGGTGCGACCTCGTCGGGTTCGCCGCTATCCTCGATCACGAAATCGGCGGTGAGCGTTGTCGAGCCGGGCGGCAAGGTAAAACGGCTGCAGACATTACCGAAATGGTCGATATGCGTCCGGATGGGCAGGTGGGGCTGCGCGTTCAGCACTTCCGGTGTTCGCAAATCGCGCTGCCTTTCTGGGCGAACATGCAAGAGCGCGAGCATCGGAACTTCGACCTCGGTCTCGAAGCGAATATCGTATCCCGCGCGTATCAGCATGACTGGTTGTCCTTTCGTGGGGCGGCGGGATGACTGGTCTCCAGGTCGACCCGCGTAATTCGTACGTCGACGTCCATGTCGATATGGCTTCCTCGCTGGCCCACCCATGTTCCCGATAGCGGGAGCGCCTGCGAGGGTTCCCGCGCGACGGCGACGCGGATCAATCCGCGATTGCCCACGATGCCATTCGTCGGGTCAAATTCGATCCATCCCGATCCCGGAATGAAAACGCGCAACCATGCATGGGTGGAATGTCCTCCGACAGGCGCGTGATCGTCGCCAGCGGAATAGAGATAGCCGGATACGAAGCGTGCAGCGAAGCCCAGCGCCCTTACGGCTTCCATCATCAGGACGGCGTAATCACGGCAGGTGCCCTTGCGAAGGTTCAGTGTTGCAAGCGGTGATTGGACACCCTTCTCGAACCGTGGTTCGTATTCGAAATCGGTATAGATAGCATCGGTCATGCGGCGCAGCAGACCAAGCGTGTCGGTCGCCTTGTCCGAAAGAAAGGAGCGCGCCCAGCGGTCTATCTCGCGGTCGGTATCCGGATAACGACGTTCTATCGACCGGAGGAGGTCGGGCATGTCTTCTGCCGAATAGGTGAAGGGATACTGCCGTGCGTATTCCTCGATGGCGATATCGTCTGGCCTGATCGGCAGGTGTTCGACCTCTGCCGTCGCGTGAATTTCAAGCTCGTCGGCGCGCGTGTCGAACCGGGCTATGGCCACCGCATTCCCGAATACGTCCTGCAGCCACCGAAGTTCGCGGGGTTCGGGATCGATTGTCAGCTCTGCGCTCAGGACCCGCTGATCGTAACTCTCGCGCGGGCGCACGAGAATGCGGTGTTCGCCGAAAGCCACTTCGCGCTGGTAGCGATAGCGGGTCACATGGTTGATCGATACGGTGGGCATGGAACGGTGCTAGCTAACCAGACGTTTGGCGATGGATGGATGACGATTCTCTTCTCAACGCCTCGGATGGAAATCCGGTCCGATTCAATCGCCTGCCTGTCACCGAAAGTCCGTTTCTGCTGATCGGGGATCATGCCGGCTCGGCAATTCCCGCGTCACTCGGCGACCTCGGCCTTGCGGCCGAGGACCGGCGCCGGCACATTGCTCTCGACCTGGGCGTGAGGGAATTGGGGGAGGCGCTGGGAGAGCGCCTGCAGGCACCGTTTGTCCGGCAGCATTTCTCGCGTCTCGTATGCGACTGCAATCGCCACCCTGGGGATCCCGAATGGGCGCCTGCGATCAGTGACGGGACGCCGATTCCGGGAAACAGGCACCTTACCGAAAAGGATACGCAGGCCCGCCGTGCCGCGATTTTCGAGCCCTATCATGCAGCGATCGCGGCAGCGCTGGAAGCGAGGGCGGCGAAAGGCGCGCCGACGATCCTCGTCTCGTTGCACAGCTTTACACCGAACATGTCGGGAGAGCAGCGCCCGTGGGACATCGGCATCCTGCACGACGGACGCGAGGACGCCTATGCGCTTGATGTGCTGAAGTACCTGCGCGGGGTGGAGGGGCTGTGCATCGGTGACAACCAGCCCTACGAAATGGACGACACCGATTACACCGTGCCCCGCCATGCCTATCCTCTGGGCCTCCCCTATATCGAGGTAGAGGTGCGTCAGGACCACTTGGCCGACGAAGCGGGAATAGAGCGCATGGCGCAAGTGCTGGGCGAGAGCCTAACCGCCGTTCTCCCTTAGCCCGATAATCCGCAAGCGCTTGGCCAGTGGACTTAGTCGGACCCTGTGCCTTCCAATATGATATCCGCGACTTCTTCCGGCCTGTCCCACAGCGAGTAGTGTCCGCTGTCCTCGATCCAGTGAAACGCTGCCAGCGGAAATGCGGTGCGGGCACGCGGCGCCTGGCGCGGAGGGCACAAGCGGTCCTTTTCACCCCAGGCGATAGAAACCCGGCCAGCATGCGGTGATGAGGGGCCTTTCTGTGCCGGACCTTTCGCCAGGTCCTTGATCAGCGGTACGACCGTCGATGTTTCAGCAAAGGTCACCAGTTCCTTTTCCACCATCGGCCCGTCGAGCGCCCAGGGTCTTGCCGAAAGCTGGGCAAGCAGCGCGGTGCGGGAAACCGCCGAACCGCTCAGCGTTCCCAATTGGTCCTTCAGTGCACTCAACAATTTGTGCGAAGCTGTCAGGGTCCATTTGAAATACGTCCGTTCCCACCCACGCCAGAAGCCGCCCGGATTAAGAGCGACGACATTCCCGGCGCAGCCACGGCGCGCCATCTCCAGCACCAGCCTTCCGCCCAGCGAGAAGCCGGCGATATCGTTCGATCCAAGATCGTTTTGCTGGATATATTCCTGCAGGTCGTCGGCGAGGCCGGCGAATGTTCCGCTGTCGGCGCGCGCGGGGGTATTGCCGTGTCCGGGCAGGTCGACGGTGATTACCTCTCTCTGCTCGGTCAGAAGCGGGATGATCGGCGCCCAAGAACGGCCGCTACCCCCCAGTCCATGAACCAGCAGGAGCTTCGATCCGCTTCCTTGGGTGCTCGTTTCGATTGCGCTTTTCCTGGTATAGCCAATGGAACACCAACCCGTCGTGAGACAGACAGTTCCGGTTTCGCGTGGCCGGGGTCGCAAACGAGCGGCGTGACCCGGTATCGCTATTCTGGCGGAAGCCCCACATAGTCCGCGCCATAAACGGCGTCGCGAAAATCGTGGTGCAGCGCGTTGTCGAACGGCACCTTCTGGGTCGCGAAGACGACTGCCATGTCCTGTGCCGGGTCCACCCAGAAGAGCATAGAGGGATAGCCGTCCCAGAAAAATTCGCCGACCGTTCCCCTGTTCTCTTCCGGCGACATTGGCGGCGAAGTGCGAACGAAGAAATTCAGACCGAAACCGCCCGATCCCTTGCTTGGCAGCCACAGGCGGTTTTCCGGGGTTATGCGGGCATCGAGCATGTTCGTTGCCATGATCCGGATTGTCGCCGGCTGCAGGATGCGCTGGCCGTCAAGCTCGCCTTCGTTCAGCAGCATGCGGGCAAAGCGCATGTAATCGTCCACCGTGGTCACGATGCCGGAACCGCCCATGGTCATCGGCTTTCCCGCAAAATTCGGCTCCAGCCATTCTTCGCGGGGCATCGGTACGAGGGCACCGTTCTCGTCGGCGACATATATGCGGGCCAGCCGGTCCAGATCCTCGCTGTCGCGCTTCCATGCGCTGTCGGTCATGCCCAGCGGCGTGAAGATATTGGCGGCAACGTAATCGTCGTAAGCCATGCCGGACAGAACCTCTACCAGCCGCGCCTGCACATCGACACCGGCGGAATAGAACCAGCGGGTGCCCGGATCGGCGATCAGGGGTACCTGGGCCATCTCCTCGGAAAACTGGGCGAGAGTGTTGTCGGGCGAAAGCGGTTGCAGCCGCTCCCACACGATGTCCGCCGGTTCGTCCGATCCGCCGTAGGTAAAGCCCGCGGTATGGCGCATCACGTCGCGCATGGTTGGCGGGCGGGACGGGTCGCGCAGCACGAGGTCGCCGTCGCTGCCCATTTCGGTGGCGACCTGCAGGTCCCGGTATTCCGGCAGATGCCAGTACAGCGGATCGTCGAGCCCGAACTCGCCCTGTTCCCACAATTGCATCAGCGCTACGCCGGTTACCGGCTTGGTCATCGAGAATATCTGGACGAGCGTGTCGCGCGCGAACGGTCTGTTTTCCTCGCGCGATGCCAAGCCAGCGCGTTCAAAGCAGGCTTCGGTGCCATCCTTCCAGACCAGCGCCGATGCACCGACCGTGCGACCTTGCGATACCGCTGTGTCGAGAAAGCTGCCAATCGCCGGGCAGTCCGGGGTGAAAGTGGAGACATCGGCCGGTTGTGTTACCGGTACCGTGGCACATGCCGCCATTCCAAAGACGCTCGCCAATACAAGACCGTGTCTAACCAATTCCTCACCCCTTTCCCATCGTAACCGAAACGCTTGCAATGCGTCGCATTTTTGCGATGGTAGCGCAAACATGGGAGGGAGTCCTGCGACTATTTTCAGCATTGGCTGGCGTGGCCCTGATGTGCTTGCCAGCGATTCCGGCTTGGTCGCAAGCCCCGCATTTCGACCGGAGCGGCACCCAAACCGCGCTCGTGGTCGATGGCGAGCCCTACCTTGCCCTCGCGGTGCAGGCGAACAATTCTTCCAATTATCCCGCCATGCTGGAAACCGTGTGGCCCATGGTGGAACGTTTGCACGCGAATACGCTACTGATGCCGGTCGCATGGGAGCAGGTTGAGCCGGAGGAGGGACTGTTCGACCTGACTTTTTTGGATACGCTACTGGAACAGGCGCGGGCGCACGACAAGCGGTTGGTGCTGCTGTGGTATGGCGCGTTCAAGAATACCGCACCAGGCTACGCGCCCGCCTGGGTAAAGCGCGACGGGGAGCGGTTTCCGCGCATGCGCACGCCCGAGGGCAGTGCGCACTACGCGCTCTCTCCCCACGCCGCAGCGACCCGTGAGGCCGACGCGCGCGCCTTTGCGCAAGTGATGCGACACCTGGCGCGGATCGACCGCCAGCACACGGTCATCATGGTGCAAGTGGAGAACGAAACCGGCAGCTACCGGCTGGCGCGGGATCACGCCGATGGCCCCGCGCGCCTGTTTGCGCAGCCGATCCCGCAGGAACTGGCCGACGGGCTGGGCATAGCGCGTGGCACGTGGTCCGATGCCTTCGGCCCTCGTGCCGAGCAATATTTCATGAGCTGGCACATGGCCAGTTATGTCGAAGCCGTGGCGCGCACCGGGCTGGCGGAGTGGGAACTGCCGGTGCTGGTCAATGCCGCCCTGGGCGATGCCTTTACCGACGGGAGCGGCGATGTCGGCCCTTCTGGCGGTCCCAACTGGAATGCGCTGCCAATCTGGCGGATCGCGGCGCCCAGCGTGGATGCCTACGGACCCGACATCTACAACCGCAATGCAGATGCGGTGGTCCGCTACCTCGATCGCTATGGGGAGGGTGGATGGCCCCTGCTGGTCCCCGAAATCGGCAACGCGCGGGACTACGCCCGCTTTATCTGGCCCGCGCTGGGGCGCGGCGGCGTGATGTTCAGCCCATTCGGCATGGACAGGTCCGGCTATATCAATCATCCGCTCGGCGCGGCGGTGCTGGACGAAGAGACGTTAGAGGCCTTCGCAGCCCCTTACCGTTTCCTTGCGCCCGCTGCGCGCGACTGGGCGCGTATTGCGATGGACCGTCCGACCTGGGGCACCGCACGCGGGCAGGATGGAAGCGACCAGTCTCACGAGATGGGCCGCTGGCAGATCGACGTCCAGTACGGGCGCTGGATGTTCGGCGAGGACGACTGGTCGTTCGATGGCCAGCAGGAGCATCCGCTGAAGGACGTGCCTACCGGCGGCATGATGGTTGCGCAGCTCGATACACACACCTTCCTCCTTGCCGGGCAGCACGTACGAGTGCGCTTCGCACTCGCCGATGGTTCTCCTGGCGAACAGGCGCAGATCATCGAGGCGCAGGAGGGCACCTTCGTCGACGGCGAATGGGTTATGCGGCGGCGGTGGAACGGCGACCAGGTGGATTACGGATTCAACTTTGGAGAGCAGCCCGTTTGGCTGCGCGTGGAAATGGGGACCTACCGATGAGACTTGCACTAGCCGCAACAGCCAGCCTGCTGGCGCTGACGAGTTCGGCCCTGGCGGGAGAGGCCCGGCAAGTCGATCACGGGATGATCGTGAGCACCGATAACGGCGAAGAGGTGCGCGTGCTTGCCTTTGCGGACGGCAGCTTCCGGGTGACCGTTGCCGATGACGTAACCGATGCGGCAGAAAGCCTGATGGTGATCGCCCAGCCCGATGGCTTGCCACGGTTTTCGACCGACGATGGGTGGGCCAGCCTCGTTTCATCCGGCGGGACGGCGATGGTGCAGCTGACCGACGGCCGGCTGGTCGTCTACGGGCGCGAGGGGGAGCTGCTGCTCGACGAGAATGCTTCGGCGCGCTCGATTACGCCGGTCGAGCTGGAAGGGCAGGGGTGGTTCGCCACCCGCGTGCAGTTCAACCGCGGCACCGACGAGGGTCTTTACGGCTTGGGCCAACACCAGAACCGGCAGATGAACTACAACGGCGAAGACGTGGAACTCGCTCAGCACAACATGGCGATTGCCGTGCCCTACCTTGTCTCCACGCGCGGGTACGGCCTCTTGTGGGACAACAATTCCATTACCCGCGTCGGCGATCCGGAGCCCTACGAGAAGCTCGTGGCCGATAGGGGTTACGGGATGATGCGGGTAAACAGTCCGGATCACCAGATGGGGGATGTGATCCCGGGGTGGCGAGCAGAGTATTTCCTCGGCGATGAGCTTGTCCTGAGCCGCTACGAAGATACCATCGATTACCAGTATCTGCGCAATCAGGCCGACTGGCCGGAGGAAGCAACTGCTGCGGTGGAGGCTGCGACAACGGGGCAGAATACGCAGGGCAATGCGGTGGAAACGCAGCGTGTCCTGTGGACCGGCAGCTTCACGCCCGAAGTCAGCGGCACCCACAAATTCCGGCTCTATTCCTCCAGCTATGTCACCGTCACCGCCGATGGGGAGGAGGTTCTCAACCGGTGGCGGCAGAACTGGAACCCGTGGTATCACAATTTTGAACTCGAACTGACGGCTGGCGAGTCAGTCGAACTGAAAATCGACTGGGAGCCGAACCAGGGCTACATCGCGCTCGAACATGCAGACCCGCTGCCCGATGCCGATCGCCATTCGGTCAGCTTCGCAAGCGAGGCGGGCAAGGCCATCGACTATTACGTCGTCCCCGCGCCTAACATGGACGACGCGATTGCCGGATACCGCCGCCTGACGGGCAAGGCGCCGATGATGCCCGAATGGGCCTTTGGCTTCTGGCAATCGCGCCAGCGCTACAACACGCAAGCCGAATTGCTAGACGTGGTCAGTGCCTATCGCGCGGCGCAAATCCCCATCGACAATATCGTGCAGGACTGGTTTTACTGGCCCGAGGACAGCTGGGGCTGTCACTGCTTCGATCCTGCCCGCTTCCCCGATCCCACCGCCATGGTGCGCGAGGTGCACGATCAGGACGCGCGGATCATGATCAGCGTCTGGCCGAAATTCTATCCGACCACTGCCCACGCGCAGGAACTGGCGGCTGGCGGCTACCTCTACGAGCGCCCGTTGGAAGCAGGCCAGCTGGATTGGGTGGGGCCGGGCTATGCCAACACCTTCTACGATCCCTACACCGCCGAGGCGCGCGACATCTACTGGCGGCAGGTGCGCGATACCTTGCTGCCGATGGGCTTTGATGCATGGTGGATGGATGCGACAGAGCCGGACTGGCATTCCAACCTCTCCGTCGAGGAGCGCAAGTACCAGATGACCAGCCCCGCCACCGGCGTTCCGGGCGCGGCGATCTTCAATTCCTACCCGCTCCCCCATGCAGAGGGCGTGGCGGAGGGCCTGCGGGAAGCGCAGCCGGACACCCGGCCGTTCATCCTCACCCGCAGCGGCTTCGGCGGCGTACAGCGCGCGTCGGCAGCGCTCTGGTCCGGCGACGTGGCTGCGCGGTGGGACGACCTGCGCGACCAAATCAGCGCGGGCCTCAACCTATCGCTGGCGGGCGTGCCACACTGGACGCACGATATCGGCGGCTTCTCGCTGGAGAACCGTTACAGCCAGGAAGACCCCGAGCATCTGCCCGAATGGCGCGAGCTTTATACCCGCTGGTTCCAGTTCGGCGCATTCAGCCCGCTGTTTCGCAGTCATGGCGAATTCCCGCACCGCGAGACGCCGGTAATAGCAGCCGACGATCCGGCGATGATGGAAAGTCTCACCTACTATCACCGCCTGCGTTACGCGCTGATGCCCTACATCTACACCGTCGCAGCGGGCACGCATTTCGACGACGGCACGATCATGCGCCCGCTGGTGATGGATTTCGAGGACGACCGCGAAACATGGGAGATCGATGACGAATACCTGTTCGGTCCATCATTCCTGGTGGCTCCCGTCACGCAGTTCGAGGCGCGTGAGCGCGAGGTCTATCTGCCCGCAGATGCCAATTGGTTCGATGCAAACAACGGCCAGCGACTGGCGGGCGGCCAATCGGTAACGGCAGCCGCACCGCGCGAAAGGATGCCGCTGTTCGTACGCGCAGGAGCGATCGTTCCGACCGGTCCCGTAATTCAGTCGACTGCGCAGGATACCGGAGGGGTGCTGACCGTCCATGTGTTCGCGGGAGCCAATGGCAGCTTCACGCTATACGAAGACGAAGGCACCGACATGGGTTACCGCGACGGCGAGTTCACGCGCATACCAGTGTCGTGGGACGAAGGCGCGCGCAAACTGGTAATCGGCGAGCGCAGCGGGAGCTATCCCGGCATGCACGCCACACGCCAGATCGGGATTGTGGTCCACGATGGCGACGGCGGCATGGAGGTTTTCTCCGCACAGCCGACGACGACAATCGCCTACGATGGCAGTGCGGTGGAACTGTCGTTCCGCTGATCGCTAATGCCTTGCTGGCGAGGGACTTGCCGGATTACTTATCGGGCATTGCCGCCAGCACGCGGTCGGGGGTCATCGGATAGGCGAATACCCTCGCTCCGCAGGCATCGTAGATGGCATTGGCGATGGCACCGGCGCCGCCGCACAAGCCGAGTTCGCCCACGCCCTTCGCCTGGATGGGGCTGGCCGCCGCGTCGCGTTCTTCCAGCAGCACGACCTCAAGATCGGGTACGTCGCGGTGCACCGGGACATGGTATTCTGCCAGGTCGCAGTTCGCCAGGTGGCCGTCGGTAGGATCGAACAACAGGCTTTCGGTCAGCGCATTGCCGATGCACCAGGTCATGCCGCCAAGGCATTGCGAACGGGCCGTGCGCGCGTTGAGGACGCGCCCGAACCCAAATGCCCCTGTCATACGGCGCACGCGGGTTTCGCCAGTCCAGTGATTGACGGCGACTTCGGCAAAGAAAGCGCCGAAGCTGGCCACGGCATAGTCCTCGGTCGATTTACCCGGCTCGAAATGGCCGATCTCCTCAATCGCCTTTCCGTCCAGCACCTCGGCGATCGACTTTTTCTCGTTTTCCCACAGGGCGAAGCCATCTTTCAACGAAAGATCGCTCGCCTCGATGCCCAGTTTTTCGGCGAGCGTATCACGCAGCCCTTCGCAGGCCAGGAACACGGCCGAACCGCACGACGATGCGCCAAAGCTGCCGCCCGAGCCGGAGCCGGGGGGCATGTCGGTATCGCCAAGGCGCACCTCGACATCGTCCAGCGACAAGCCCAGCATCTCGCCCGCGACCTGACCCAGGATGGCGTAAGTGCCTGTGCCGATGTCGGTCATATCGGTTTCGACCAGCGCGGTGCCGTCGGGCCGAAGCGTAACGCGCGCCTTGGCTTCCACGACCGCGTGAATGCGCGCGGCGCTGGCAACACCGCTGCCGATCCACCATTCGCCTTCGCGGGTGTGGCGCGGCTTGCGCGGGCCATCTTTCCAACCGAAGGCGCTTGCCCCTTCGCGCAGGCACTCGGCAAGCTTGCGCGAACTGTAGGGCTTGTCCTTCGCGGGGTGTCTTTCAGGAATATTGCGCAGGCGCAGCTCTACTGGGTCGATACCAGCCTTTTCGGCCAGCATGTCCATCGCCTGTTCGACGGTCTGGACGCCCACGGCCTCGCCCGGCGCGCGAACGGATCCGGCTGTCATCCGGTGGATACGCGCGACTTCCAGTTGCAACAGCCGGTTGTCGCCGCCGTAGAGGAACTGGCTCGACTGCAGCACCGGCTCGGCAAATTCCTCTCCGGGCAGGTTCGATACCCGCGCCTCGTGTCCAAAGCCTGTCAGGCGGCCTTCGCTATCGGCAGCCAGGCGAACGCGCTGAGTCGTTTCCGAGCGGCGCATAATCGTCTGGAACACTTGCTGGCGGCTCATGACGACACGCACCGGCTTGCCAAGCTTCATGGCGGCGAGAGACGCACCCACGGTCTCCTGGCTGATACCCAGCTTGGAACCGAAACCACCGCCGACATAGGGCGCGATCAGACGGACCTGTTTTTCCTTCAGGTTCAGCGAATCCGCCAGTTCCGCCCGGTTGAACTTCAGCATCTGCAATGATGCGTGGACGGTCAGTGACTGGCCATCCCACTGTGCCATTGCGGCATGCGGTTCCATGGCGGCGCTGGCGTGGCCATCGGTGGTGAAGGTCGCATCGACGCTGTGGGCCGCCTGCGTCATCGCATGGGCCAGATCGCCATTCTTCGTGGGCTTGCGCTGCTCCGCCTCCACCGTATCGGGATCGAGGGGGGCATCCCCTTCGTCCGCGTTGCATTCGACCGACAGGTGCTTTGCCGCATCGCGCGCTTCCTCGAAGCTTTCGGCCACCACAAGGGCAACGGGCTGGCCCCAGTAGCAGACCTGCTGCGCAGGCTGGAACGGGGCTTCGCCTGCCATGCCTTGCGCGGCGCGCCCGGTCAGGCGTTCGTCGGTTATCACCGCCACCACGCCCGGCATCTGCAACACGCTTTCGCGGTCGATGGACGTTATTGTGCCGCGCACAACAGGAAGGGTGACGAGCACGCCTTCCAGGCAGCTTTCCGCGTCGAACTCGGCGGCGTAGGTGGCCGTTCCGGTGACTTTGAGAAGCCCCTCGGGCCGTTCCAGCGGTTCGCCCAGTACGCCCTGCTTCGTTGAATCGAGCACGTTGCGCTCGTCCGGAGCATCCTGCTTGCAATGCACGCTCATGCTTCAACTCCTGTCGCTTCGCACAGCACCGCGGTCAGCGTTCGGCGCGCGAGCGGTATCTTGAAATCGTTCTCGCCATACCCTCGTGCATCTTCCAGCAGCAGGTCGGCAGCCTTGTCGAACAAGGCGGGAGAGGGTTCGCTGCCAACCAGAAGGTCGGCAATGCGCGGATCGTGCCAGGGCTTGTGCGCCAGCCCGCCGAAGGCAAGGTCCGCGCGGGTGAAGCGGTTGTCTGCCATGTCGATCACCGCGGCCACCGAGCACAGGGCAAAGGCATAGGACGATCGCTCGCGCACCTTTCGGTAAATCTGCGTGCCACCCACGGGTGCGGGAAGCGTGACCGAGGTGATGATCTCGCCGGCTTCCAGCACGTTGTCACGTTCCGGCGTGTCACCGGGCAGCCTGTGGAACTCACGCACCGGCACGCTGCGTTCATGGCTGTCTCCGGCAATCTCGACCGTGGCATCCAGCGCAGCGAGCGCGACGGCCATGTCACCAGGATAGGTGGCGATACAATGCGGGCTGGTGCCGAGCACGGCGTGCAGCTTAGCAATACCGTCGATCGCACCGCAGCCAGTGCCGGGCTCACGCTTGTTGCAGGGCTGGTCGATATTGGTGAAGTAATAGCAGCGCGTGCGCTGGCACAGGTTCCCGCCGGTGGTGGCCTTGTTTCGCAACTGTTGGGTAGCGCCAGCAAGGATGGCGCGCGCCAGTACCGGATAGTCGGAGCGGACACGGGCGTGCGCTGCCGTGGCGGTGTTGCTTGCCAGTGCGCCGATACGCAGACCATCGCCCTCGTCGGCAATTTCACCCAGCGACAGGCGACCGATGTCCACCAGCGTCTGCGGGGTTTCAACCTGCAGTTTCATCAGGTCGATGAGGTTGGTACCACCTGCCAACGCCATCGTGTCATCGTCGGCAGCGAGCTGCGCAGCATGTTCAAGCCTCTCGGCGCGTTGATAGTCGAAGGGCCTCATGCGTTTTCTCCCGCGACATCGCGAATAGCGGCGACGATATTGGCATAGGCGCCGCAGCGGCACAGGTTGCCGCTCATTCGTTCGCGGATTTCCTCGCCCGTGAGTTTCGGCGATGCCTCCAGGTCGTCGGTGGCGTCGCTGGGCCAGCCTGCTGCAATCTCCTTCAGCATGGCCGTGGCCGAGCAGATCTGGCCAGGCGTGCAGTAACCGCACTGGAACCCGTCATGACGCAGGAAGGCCTGTTGCATCTCGCTGGGCGACACGGGCGAGCCCAAGCCTTCGATTGTCGTCACCTCGTCGCCATCGTGGGTCACCGCGAGCGACAGGCAGGAATTGATCCGCACGCCGTTCACCAGCACGGTGCAGGCACCGCACTGGCCGTGATCGCATCCTTTCTTGGTACCGGTGAGGCCCGCATGGGAGCGCAGGAAATCGAGCAGGCTGACCCTGGGGTCATCGGGCAGGTCGTGGGGCGTGTCGTTGATGGTGATCGGCAAAAGGATGCTCCTCTGTCTTGTGCTGCCAACGCACGACTTGCCCAATGTGTCCGCGTGACGGCGGGCGAGGGGCAGAGCCCGACCCGCTCCGGCGTCGCCATAGGGGAAGCATGTTCTTGAATGCCGGGAAGGATGGCCCTAGCAGCGGGCAATCGAATAAATTGGCGGAGCCATGTCTGGCATGGCTTCAGTTATAGGGAGATGCATGTGCCGGATCAGGAAATCCAGCTTCGGGAAACGCCGGGATGCCTCGAAATCCGCATTAATCGCCCGGATCGCAAGAACGCTCTGACGCTGGCGATGTACCGGACGATGATCGACGCGCTGGAGCGTGCCTCTGCCTCCGACGATATCCGCGTGGTGCTGTTCACCGGCGAGGGCGAAGCCTTTTGCGCGGGTAACGATCTCAAGGATTTCCTCGCCGTTGCCGATACCGGCGCGACGGAGGCGATCAACTTCATCCGCGCGGTCGCCACTTTCGACAAGCCGCTGGTCGCCGCGGTGCACGGCGCCTGTATCGGTGTGGGCACGACCATGCTGTTCCACTTCGACCTAGTCTATGCGGCGGACGATGCGCAATTCGTCATGCCCTTCGTGAACCTCGGCCTGGTGCCGGAGGGGGGATCCAGCCTCGCCGCGCCGGCCATCTTCGGCCGTGCCAAGGCTGCGGAACTGCTGATGCTCGGCGAACCGCTCTCCGCCGAGGACGGGGAGGCCAGCGGCTTCGTCACCCGCGTCATGCCCGTAGCCGAGGTGCAGGACTACGCCCGCAGCCGGGTTGATGACCTGCTCCAGCGTCCACCCCAGGCACTGGCCAAGACGCGCAACCTGCTGGCCGACAACCGCGAGGCCATGCTGGCGCAGATCGAGGTAGAAGCCGAGGTGTTCGCAGGAGCACTGAAAGGCGCCGAGGTGCAACAAGCCATCGCGGCGTTCTTCGCCAGGCGGAAATAGCCCGCGAGCAAATCCGGTCTGGAGCCGATAAGGTTGCAGGTGAAACTTTTCTGTTGCCTGCAACTTTTCCAACTGACATGCGCTGTAACCGCAGGAAGAGAGGAAACCCATGCGACAGATCGATCATTTCATTGCCGGCGGCGCAGGCTCTGGCGGGACGGGCCGCACACATCAGGTATGGAACCCATCGACGGGTGAAGTGCAGGCCGAGGTCGCGCTGGGCGATGCCGCGCTGCTCGATCGCGCGATCGCTCAGGCGAAGAAGGTGCAGCCCGAATGGGCAGCCACCAATCCGCAGCGACGCGCACGGGTGATGTTCGAGTTCAAGCGGCTGGTAGAACAGCACAAGCAGGAACTCGCCGAACTGCTCTCCAGCGAACATGGCAAGGTGGTGGACGACGCGCACGGCGACGTGCAGCGCGGGCTTGAAGTGATCGAGTTTGCCTGTGGCATTCCGCAGGCGCTCAAGGGCGAATACACCAACGGCGCAGGGCCGGGCATCGATGTCTATTCGATGCGCCAGCCGCTTGGCATTGGCGCCGGCATCACCCCGTTCAACTTCCCCGCCATGATCCCGATGTGGATGTTCGGCATGGCGATCGCGGCGGGCAACGCCTTCATCCTCAAGCCCAGCGAGCGCGATCCCAGCGTTCCGATCCGCCTGGCTGAACTCTTCGTTGAGGCAGGCGCGCCCGAGGGGCTGCTGCAGGTGGTCAACGGCGACAAGGAAATGGTCGACGCCATCCTCGATCACCGTGACATCGCCGCGGTCAGCTTCGTGGGTTCGAGCGATATCGCGCAGTATATCTACGAACGCGGCGCGGCGAACGGCAAGCGCGTGCAGGCCTTTGGCGGAGCCAAGAACCACGGCGTGGTCATGCCCGATGCCGATCTGGAGCAGGTTGTGAATGACCTTGCAGGGGCCGCATTCGGCTCGGCGGGCGAGCGTTGCATGGCGCTGCCGGTGGTCGTGCCGGTGGGCGATGAGACGGCAGACCGCCTGCGCGAAAAGCTGATCCCCGCAATCAACGCCCTGCGCGTCGGCGTGTCGAACGACCCCGATGCGCATTACGGCCCGGTCGTGACGCCGGAACACAAGGCGCGGATCGAGAAATGGATTGACACCGCCGAGGCCGAGGGCGCCGAAGTGGTGATCGACGGGCGCGGCTTCAGCTTGCAGGGGCACGAAGATGGCTTCTTCGTCGGCCCGACGCTGCTTGACCGGGTCACGCCCGATATGGAAAGCTACAAGGAAGAAATCTTCGGCCCCGTGCTGCAGATCGTGCGCGCCAAGGATTTCGAGCACGCGCTGCGCCTGCCGAGCGAACACCAGTACGGCAACGGCGTTGCCATCTTCACCCGGAACGGCCACGCCGCGCGCGAGTTCGCGAACCGGGTAATCGTGGGCATGGTAGGCATCAACGTGCCGATTCCGGTACCGGTGAGCTACCACTCCTTCGGCGGGTGGAAGCGTTCCGGCTTCGGCGACATCGACCAGTATGGTATGGAAGGGCTGCGCTTCTGGACCAAGTCCAAGAAGGTGACCCAACGCTGGCCCGATGGCGGCGGCGATGGCTCCAACGCTTTCGTCATTCCCACGATGGGGTGATGTCGATGCGTGCGAAGCTGGCCCTGCCGGTGGCGCTGCTGACACTCGCTGCCTGCGGCTCGCAGGACGAGCCGAGCGAGCCACGGCCAGACGCTGCCGAAACGGCGATACCGGTCGAGCCGAACGGCGGCATCGGTGACGGGGCACCTTCCTTGACCCAGACGGACGACCTGGCGCAAGACGATGGTATCCCGGCGCGGTACCACGGGGCATGGGATTACGTGGATGGCAACTGCAATCCCGCATCGGACTTGCGGGTCGAGATTTCCGCCGACCAGGTGATTTTCTACGAATCCGTTGGCGAGGTGGAAAACGTGTCCATCGGTGCGGACGGCGCGGACGTGGCGCTCGCCATGGAGGGCGAAGGTGAGAACTGGAACAGCCGTTTCCGGCTCAGCCTGCAAGGCAATCCGGAGCGGCTGGTAATGCAGAATGTCGATTATCCTTCGGACCCGACCAACATCCGCAAACGCTGCGCATCCTGAACAGGAGACGAAAAACTATGAGCGAATTCAACAACATTCTAGTCGAGAAACGCGGCGCCGTGACGCTGGTGACGCTAAACCGGCCCAAGGCGCTGAACGCACTTAACAGCGACGTGCTGCGCGAACTGGGCGAGGCATTCGCTGCCTACGATGCAGACAAGAGCCAGCGCTGTCTTGTGCTGACGGGTTCGGGCGAAAAGGCCTTTGCCGCGGGCGCGGACATCAAGGAAATGGTCGAGAAGGACGCGGTGGACTTCTACCTCGAGGATTTCTTCTCCGGCTGGCAGACAAAGGTGGTGAAGGGCACGCGCAAGCCCTGGATCGCCGCCGTGAACGGCTTTGCCCTTGGCGGCGGTTGCGAGCTGGCGATGATGGCGGACATCATCCTTGCCAGCGACAAGGCGAAATTCGGCCAGCCGGAAATCAACCTCGGCGTTGCGCCCGGCATGGGTGGATCGCAGCGTCTCACCCGCGCTGTCGGCAAGGCAAAGGCGATGGAAATGTGCCTGACGGGTCGCATGATGGATGCCGAGGAAGCAGAGCGCGCCGGGCTGGTGGCCCGCGTGGTGCCGCATGACGAACTGCTTACCGACGCGATGAAGACCGCCGAGACAATTGCCTCCAAGCCGCCGATGGCCGCGATCGCCAACAAGGAAATGGTCAACTCCGCGTTTGAAACGACGCTGGAGCACGGCCTCAGCCACGAACGCCGCCTCTTCCAGATCCTCACCGCCAGCGAGGACAAGGTGGAAGGCATGAAGGCCTTCGTCGAGAAACGCGACGGCGAGTGGAAAGGACGTTGACATGAAGATCGCATTTATCGGCCTCGGCAACATGGGCGGCGGGATGGCCGCTAACCTGGCGAATGCGGGCCATGACGTTCGCGCCTTCGATCTCAGCGAACAGGCGCTGGCCACCGCGAAGGAGCACGGCTGCGAGACCTTCTCTTCGGCGTCCGAAGCATGCGAGGGCGTGGATGCGGTCGTCTCCATGCTGCCGAACGGAGAGATCGTGAAATCGGTCTATACCAGCGACGTGATCGGCAAGGCGCCGCAGGGCGCGGTGTTCCTTGACTGCTCCACCATCGACGTGGCGACCGCGCGCGAAGTGGCCGAGGCTGCCGAGGCTGCGGGCTATGCCATGGTCGATGCGCCCGTGTCGGGCGGGATCGCGGCAGCAGAGGCGGGTACGCTCACCTTCATGGTCGGCGGCAGCGATGAAGCTTTCGCCAAGGCGAAGCCGGTGCTGGAAGGCATGGGCAAGGCGGTGATCCATGCGGGCCAGGCCGGCAACGGACAGGCCGCCAAGATCTGCAACAACATGCTGCTCGCCGTGCAGATGATCGGTACCTGCGAGGCCTTTGCCATGGCGCAGCAGCTGGGGCTGGACCCGCAGACTTTCTACGACATCTCCAGCGTTTCCTCCGGCCAATGCTGGTCCATGACGAGCTATTGCCCGGTCCCCGGCGTGGGACCGAAGTCGCCTGCCGACAACGGTTACCAGGGCGGCTTTGCCACGGGCCTGATGCTGAAGGACCTGAAGCTTGCGATGGCTGCGGCGGACACCGCCGGCGTCGACACCAAAATGGGTCGGCGCGCGCGCGAGTTGTACGAAGAGTTCGATGAGAAAGGCAACGGCGCCCGCGATTTCTCCTCGATCATCGAGACGCTAAAATAGGCGGGAGCGGATTAGTCCCGGCCGATGCCATGGCGCAACATGGCGTTGGCAAGATCGGCAACGCGGTCTGATTCCCTGCCCTCGTCCCACACCGAATAGCGCAGGCCCAGGAATACGTTCATTCCCATGATGGCCCATGCGTGGGCCTCGTCCATTCCTTCCCGCAGGTCGCCCGCGGCCTCGCCCTTTTTCAGGCGCTCGAGGATACGCCTCGCGGTCGTCTCGTAATGTTCGCGGAAGCTGGCGGGGTCGACGAACTCCGCCTCGTCGATGATGCGGTAGATCTCCTTGTTGTCGCGCGCAAATTCGAGGAATGCGTGGAGAGCAACCCGCTCCACCTCGAAGGGCGCAAGCTCGGGGGTAACCGCCTTGCCTGCATGGGCGGCGACCTGCCCGCTCATATCCTTCACCAGCGCGCGGAAAATCTCGTCCTTGCTGTCGAAGTAGGTGTAGAAGCTGCCCAGCGCAGTGCCCGCGCGGCGGGTGATCCCGCTGATCGACGCCTCGTGAAAACCCTTTTCGCCAAACTCCTTTGCCGCCGCATCCAGCAGCTTGCGCAGCGTCTGGCGCCCGCGTTCTGTGCGCGGAGCCTTGGTGTCGCTGCGTGGGGCCGGGGGCTTGGATGTTGCCATTTTGCAATGGCTAACCGCTTTCGGTGCGAAGAGCAAAAACTAAAAGTTGAAAGGTGGTTCATGTTTCAATATCAGGGGCGCCAATAAGAATCGTTCTTGGGAGATTATCGATGTCGAAGGCCATTCTCTGGCAATCCGCTGCCGTTGCTGCTGTTCTTGGTGCGCTGGCCATTCCCGCGCATGCCCAGGAAGGCGGGGAAACTGCTCCTCAGGCTGAAGAAGCGCAGGGCGGCACGATCATCGTGACGGCCCGTCGCCGCGAGGAACGCCTCGTCGACGTGCCGGTCGCCGTGTCCAGCTTCGGAGCGGAAGAACTGCAACAGCGCGGTTCTGTCGATATCACCGACATTGCCCAGATCACGCCCAACACCACGCTGGAGGAATCGCGCGGTACCAACTCCACCCTGTCGGCATTCATCCGCGGCATCGGACAGCAGGATCCGGTTTCCGGGTTTGAGCAGGGCGTGGGCATCTATCTTGATGATGTGTACCTGAACCGCCCGCAGGCTGCTGTTCTCGACATCTACGATGTGGAGCGGATCGAGGTGCTGCGCGGTCCGCAGGGCACACTTTACGGCCGCAACACCATCGGCGGCGCGGTGAAATATGTGACCCGCGAATTGCCCGACGAAACCAGCCTGCGTCTGCGCGGAACGGTAGGCACCTACGGCCGCGCCGAGGGCGTCGTCACCGCCTCCACGCCGCTGACCGACGTTGTCCGCGTTGGCGGTTCCGTCGCGCGCCTTTCTCGCGATGGGTTCGGCGAGAATCTGACCACGGGCGAGGAAAACTACAACAAGGATATCTGGGCCGCGCGCGGCACCATCGAGGTGGGCGGCAATGGTGGGCCCTACCTGCTGCGCTTCACCGGCGATTACACGCACGACCGCTCCAACGCGCGCGGCGGCCATCGCCTGATTCCGGGTGCCGTATCGGGCGCACCGGTGCTCGACGATGTTTTCGACACGCGCGGTGGCCTGGTCGATCCGGCGCAGGACGTGGAAGCCTTTGGTCTGGCGCTGAATGCTCGCGTCGACCTGTCCGACGCGCTGACACTGCGCTCCATTACTGCATACCGCGAGGATGACAGTTCATCCCCGATCGATTTCGATGCGTTGCCCGCTGTCGACGTCGACGTGCCTGCCTTCTACCGCAACACCCAGGTGAGCCAGGAACTGCAGCTCATCTGGGACGATGGCGGCCCGTTCACCGGCCTGCTTGGCGGCTATTTCCTCAGCGCGACGGCGGATACCGAATTCGATGTTCGCCTGTTCACCACGTTCGCCGGCTTCACCGCCTTTACCCAGGCCGACGTCGATACCGAGACTTTCGCGGTCTTCGGCGATTTCACCTACGAACTTACCGACCAGCTCAGCCTTTCGCTCGGCGGTCGCTACACCTGGGACGAACGCACGGCAGATATCCTGCGCCAGAACTATCTGGGTGGCGGTTCGCCGGTTTTCGGCGGTGCAGGCATTCCCTTCGGCGCCCCCAGCACCGATTTCCAGGGAACCGCGGACTTCGACAAGTTCACTCCGCGCGTCTCGCTCAGCTTCCAGCCGACGCCTGATCACAACCTCTACGCCAGCTATTCGCAGGGCTTCAAGGGCGGCGGTTTCGACCCGCGCGGCGTGGGCGTGAACGCGCCTGCCGCAACGCCCGGCATGCCGACCGACGACGAGGTTGCGGACTTCCTCAGCTTCGCGCCGGAATCGGTCGACAGCTACGAAGTGGGCTACAAGGGCAGCCTCCTGGACGATGCGGTTTACATCGCGGTTGCCGGCTTCTACGCCGAATATACCGACGTGCAAATTCCCGGCTCGGTAGCCTGTAACGTGGGCGGGATCGCCACTTTCTGCGGCGTCGTGTCGAATGCGGGAGCTGCAGAGTTCAAGGGTGTCGAACTCGAAACCAACGCCCGCCTGGGCCGTGACATGCTCGCCCCCGGTGACATGCTGCGCTTCCAGGGTTCACTTGGCTGGATCGATGCCGAATACACGCAGTTCATCACCAATATCGGCGGCGTGCCGACCGACGTTTCGGACCTGCGCGAAGTGCAGAACACGCCGGAGTGGAGCGGCAGCGCAACGCTGGGCTACACCACACCCGTGGGGAGCGGCGATCTCTATCTGGGCAGCACGGTTTCCTACCGCAGCAGCACCAACCAGTTCGAGGTTCCCAACGAGTTCCTCGACCAGCCCGGCTATGCTCTGGTGGATGCCAGCATCGTGTGGACCAGCGCGGATGGCGGCTTCAGCCTCGGCCTCTACGGTCGCAACCTGACGGACAAGGAATACATCACCTCCGGCTACAACTTCGTGGCTGGCAACCCGCCGGTGCCGACGCTGGGCACCGAGGGTACCTTGACCGCTTACTACGGCAACCCGCGCCAGGTATACGCCACCGCCACCATCGAATTCTGATCCGCATCCTGCGGACAGGAACTTCGATGATGGATCATAAAGAGCATCGCTATCGCAGCGCGTGCGGACGGCTTGAGCTGTTCGCACGCGACTACCCCTCGGACGGTCCCCCGCTGCTGCTCATGCACGGGCTGACCCGCAACAGCGGCGATTTCGAACCCCTGGCCCGGCATTTGGCGGTCCGTTACCGCCTGATCGTGCCGGACCAGCGGGGCAGGGGGCTGTCGCAGGATGAAACCGACCCCTCCCGCTATCGTCCGGATGTCTATGCCGGCGACATGTTCGCGCTGCTGGAAAGCCTGGGCATCGAACGGCCCGGCCTCATCGGCACCTCGATGGGCGGGCTCATGGCGATGGTCATGAATGCCATGAAGCCGGGTCACTTCCCTGCCATCGTCTTCAACGATGTCGGCCCCGTGCTAAGCCCGGAAGGCCTTGCGCGCATCGGGGGTTACGTCGGCGGCGGGGAGCCGTTCGCCGACTGGGACGCTGCTGCAGACGCCTGTGCTTCCATCAACGCTGACGCCTTTCCCGATTTTGGAGAAGCGGACTGGCAGGCGTGGGCGCGGCGTACCTGCCGCGAATTGCCCGACGGGCGCGTGGCATTCGCCTACGATCCCGCCATCGCCGATGGCTTTGCCGATATCGGTGACGAGCCGCAGCCGGATATGTGGCCCTTGTGGGAAGCACTTGGTGAAACCCCGGTGCTGGTGATCCGCGGCGCCTTGTCGGACCTGCTGGCCGTGGATACCGTGGAAGCCATGCAAGAGCGGCACAAGGGCGCCTTCAGCTACGTGAACGTTCCTGACCGGGGCCACGCACCCATGCTCGATGAGCCGGCGGCGCTGGCAGCCATCGACGACTTCCTGCGCGAACACCTAAAATGAGTTCAGCCGCTGTCAGCAGGGCCGACCCCAACCGCAACGTGGTGCTTGCCATGTTGCTGGTGGTCTACATCTTCAACTTCATCGACCGGCAAATCCTGTCGATCCTTGCAGCGCCCATCCAGGCCGATCTCGATCTCAGCGATGGGCAGATGGGCCTGCTGGGCGGAATTTCCTTCGCGCTGCTCTATTCCACGATGGCAGTGCCCCTGGCGGCACTGGCGGACAGGACCAGTCGCAGCTGGGTGATAGCGGTTTCGCTGGCTGCATGGAGCGGGTTCACCGCCCTGTGCGGACTGGCGCAGAATTTCTGGCACATCTTCCTCGCGCGCCTTGGCGTAGGGATCGGCGAGGCGGGCGGGGTTGCCCCCTCCTATGCCCTGATCGGCGACTATTTCCCCAGCAAGCAGCGCGCCACGGCGCTTTCGATCTACTCGCTGGGCATTCCCATCGGCTCCGGTCTGGGCGTGCTGATGGGCGGCTATATCGCGGCCACGGTGGACTGGCGCGCGGCGTTCTTTGCCGTGGGCCTGACGGGCGTCGTGATCGTGCCGGTTTTTAAGCTGCTGGTGCGCGACAGGGCCAAGCCCAAGGTCGCGGCAGACAATCCCGCGCCCTTGCCGCAAACCCCGACGCTAAAGGAAACCGCCGCAGTCCTCGCGCGCAAGAAGAGCTTCTGGTTCCTCGCGTTCGGCGCGGCCACGTCCTCCATGTTGGGTTACGGCATTGCCTTCTGGCTGCCCAGCCTGCTGATCCGCAGCTTCGGATTCGACCTTGTGGGCGCGTCGCAGTTCTTCGGCGCCATCCTGCTTCTCGGCGGTGTAGTCGGCGTGCTGGCGGGCGGGCTGCTGGCCGATCGCCTGGGCGGACGCGACCGCGCGTTCTACGCATGGCTTCCGGGCGTGGCCTTTTTTCTCGGTGCGCCCCTGTTCGCCGCGGGGATCACCAGCAGCGACTGGAAGCTGGCATTCGTCCTGTTCCTCCTGCCGCAGGCTCTCGCGTATATCTGGCTCGGTCCGGTCCTCTCCGCAGTACAGCACCTCGTCGTGCCCGCAGCGCGTTCGACTGCCTCGGCGCTGTTCCTGCTGATCAACAACCTGATCGGGTTGGGCGGCGGGATCTACGCGCTGGGTGCCCTGTCGGACTTCCTCGCTCCGATCTACGGGGATGAGGCACTGCGATATTCGATGCTCTACGCGCTTGCCCTTTATGGATTGGCAGCATTGCTAATGGCATTTGCCGGACCCTCCCTGCGCAAGGACTGGGTTGACGAATAGGTGGCCGACAACTGCGTTACGGTATTTGTAATATACCTAACGCAATTGTCATTCAGTTCGCGGCCCGGAGTATAATAGGCCCCCCAGCATTGGTGGAACTTTCCAATGCTTGGGGGCAGTTAGATGAAAAGAAGTCCGGGTTTTCGCACTCACACGGGGATTGCGGCAGCCTTGCTGATCGCGCTCGCCTCGCCAGCTTCGGCGCAATCGGGCGGCGATGCCGAGCGAAGCTGGAGCGAGCTTTCCGCGCAGGTCGACAGCCGCGCAGGCGATCCGGAGTTCGACTATGCGCTGGCCATCGCGGCCATCGACACCGGGCGCTACGGGGAAGCGATTATCGCCCTCCAGCGCGTGCTGGCCGTGCAACCGGATAACGCCGCGGCGCGCGCCGAGCTGGCCCGGGCTTATGCCATGGCGGGCGATATCGACACAGCGCGCGAGGAATTCGCCACTGTGGTGGACGATCCCAGCCTGCCCGATCCCGTGCGCCAGCGTTTTACCGGATTCGTCCGCCAGTTCGAGGAACAGATTTCGGGCGGCGGCAGCAGCGTTTCGGGCTTCGTCGATGCGCGCGTGGGGCACGACAGCAACGTCAACGCCGCCACCGACCTCACCACGCTTACCATTCCGCTGTTCAGCTTCCTGGGGCCCGGTACGCTGGGGGCAGGGGCCCGCGCGCAGGATGACGAATTTGCCGAGCTCAGCCTCGGCATTTCCGGCGTTCATGCAGTCGGTCGGCAGGACCGCATCTTCGGCAGCCTGCTGGGCAATGCCCGCGAGAATTTCGATGTTTCCGCTTTCAGCCAGGAAAGCCTGACCGCAACGGCGGGCTACGCGCATTCCTTCGCCAATCGCGACGTGATTTCGCTCAGCGCGCAGGCGCAGGTGTTCGCTCTCGACTGGGATGGCTACCGCGACAGCGTGGGCGCCATTCTGCAATATACCCACATGACCGGCGGGGGGCAGGCGCTGACCGTGTCCACGCAGTACAATCGCCTGAACTATTCGGGCCAGCCGTTGCTGGATGCAGACCGCGCAGCCATTGCGATCGGCTATGTCACGAAGAACCTTTCCGCCAGCGTGCAGGGCGGGGTCGAGGAGACGCGGCGGCTTGCCGGGGATCACTACTCCAACTGGTTCGCAACAGCTTCCCTCGGCGCCGAACTGCCGCTGTCGCAGCGGCTGGCGCTGGTAGCGGGCGGATCGTTCGACCTGCGCCGTTACGACGCGCCGGACCCGCTCTTCCTCGTCTCGCGATCGGACGAGCGGCTGGACCTGCAAGGAGGCCTGAAAGTGGCGCTAACACGCAATATCTTCCTCCAGCCGCGTGTCACCTACACGCGCAACTGGAGCAACATCGCCCTCTACGACTATGAACGCTGGACCGCTTCTGCCGGCCTGCGCTTCGAATTCTGATGCCGACCGGGAGATTTGACATGACACACACGACCAACCGCAATCGTCCCGCCCGCAGCCGCCGCTTCGCGGCGCTGCTCCTGTCTGCATCGGGCGTCGCGCTCTCCGTGGCTCCGGCCAGCGCGCAGGAGGTGATCTTCAGCGACAACGGCACCACGGCAGTCGCCGTGGGTCAGCGCACGACCCAGCTTGACGGAGTGACACAGGTACGCCTGGCCAGCGGGGTCATGCTGTCGTTCGTCGACAGGGCTGAATACACGATCGAGTCCGATGGCACGGTGGACCTGCACGCAGGATCCGTAACCGTAGCTGGTGCCGAGGGCGCGGCAGGCATCGTGCGCATGCCCGATGGTGTGCAGGGAACGGTTACCGGTGCTGGCAGCGCAGCCAGTTTCAGGGTCGGCGAAGACGGTCAGAGCGCCGGTCATACGCTGACAGGCGCCGTCACTGTCGCACGCGGTCGCAACGAACGCAGTTTCGGAGCAGGGGAGCACTGGGCGAGTGCCGGTGACAGCGGCCTGCGCATGGCGGTTTCCAGCGGCGTGCAGGCCACGCCGTCAGCCACCAACCGCACTGGCCCCGTCCGTGTCGCGCAGCTCGATACAGGTGGTCCCGTTGCGGCAGCGCAGAACGGCCTGCCCGTCTCTCTGGGGGACGCGCTGGCGGCAGCGGGCGCATCCAGTGACATCCTGGGCGCAGCGCGCAGCGTGGAGGCTGCCGCAGCCAATCCGGACATCGCGACCTTCCCCAGCGGAGACTTGGCGCTGCTGGTGGCAGCCGCTGGGCAACTGGAAGGCGTTTACGGCGGGACCCCGTTCCCGCAGGCGCAGGCTGATATTATCCGCACGTACCTGGAATTCCTGGCGAACGGCGGCTCGGGTGCTAATTTCCTTACGTCCTACGCTGGTTTCGTGAGCCAGTACCTGAACCTGCTGCGCAGCGGGGCACGCCCATCCAGCTTCGATGCGGCCAGGGTGGGCGATATCAACGCCTTCCTTGCTTATCGCTCACGTCTCGGACTCTTAGGTCAACTGGCCGAGCAGGACCAGGTGCTGGTCGACGCCTATCTCGCTTTTCTGGCAGGTGGCGGAAATGCCAATGCCTTCACCGGCCAGTTCACCGACCTGGTGGAAGCCTACTTCGCCTTCGTGCGGAATGGCGGCGATCCGGCGGACTTTACCGGCGCTTCCGCCCAGGTGGTCGAGGAATATATTGCCTTCCTCGACGACAGCGGGCTGCTGGCGCAGCTTTCCGCGTCCAACCGCGCGTTGCTGGCGGCCTATCTTGCCAACGGCGGACTAGGCTTCGTCAGAGAATACCGTAGCGCGCTGGACGACTATTTCGCCTTCCTGGCGGGGGGCAACCTGCCCAGCGATTTCTCCGCACAGGATGCTGCCACGCTCCAGGCCTATCTCGAAGCGTTGCAGGCCGCAGGCTTGCTGGGCACGCTGCCAGCGGCGCAGGCGGATTTCTTCGCCGACTACCTCGCTTTCGTACAAGCGGGCGGCAATCCCGATGCCTATGCGGGGCTGAATGCGAACATCTTTGCCGGCTATGTCACGCAGTTGCAGGCGTACTACGATTACCTGCTGAACGGCGGTGTGCCGAGCGACTATTCCGCGCTGACGCAGCAGCAGATCGCCGCCTATGTCGCCGCGCTGGAAGCGGCGGGCGCGACCGGTGCCTTCCTGCCGGACCTTGGCGCGTTCTACACCGCCTATGCGCAATATCTGGCAAGCGGCGGCAATCCCGACATCTATACCGGCCTGCCGGTGTTGAACCTGCCGGTCTTCGCCGATGCCCTCAACGCCTACGCAAACTTTCTAGCCGCAGGCGGTCTGCCCAGCGACTTTACCGCGACCGAGCTGGAAGTGCTGGCAAACTACCTCGCCGCGCTCGACCAGTCGGGCCAGCTGGAAAACCTGCTGGGGGCCAATGCAGGATTGCTGAATGGCTATTTCGCCTTCCTCGCAGGCGGCGGAAATCCGGACCTGTTCGCGGGGCTGCCGGTCTATGCCGATTACGTTGGCGCGCTGCAGACCTATTTCGCCTTCCTCGACAACGGTGGCCTGCCGGGCGACTATACCGCGCTGACGCAGCAGCAAATCCAGGCATACCTTTCTGCCTTGGCGTCGGCGGGCGGGCTGTCGCAGCAGCTGGGCAACCTCGGCACGTTCTACACGCAGTATTTCGCTTTCCTCTCGGCTGGCGGAAACCCGAATGAATTCGCCGGATTGCCGCTTTACGATACCTATGCCAGCGCATTGCAGGCCTATTTCGAGTTCCTGGCGGGGGGCGGACTGCCTGCGGACTACACCGCGCTGACCCAGCAGCAGATCACCGCCTATCTCGCGGCCCTGAATGCTGCGGGCGGGTTTAACTTGCAGATTGGCGGCGATGCCGCGGCTTTCTACGCCAGCTACTTCGCTTACCTGCAGGGCGGTGGCAGCGCAGGCGGGTTCGCGGGTCTCCCGATCTATGCAAATTACGTCACGGCGCTGAACGCCTACTTCGCGTTCCTTGCAGGCGGTGGCCTTCCGGGTGACTACACCGCGCTGGATCAGGCAACCATCGAGGCTTACCTGGCCGCACTCGCACAGGTGCAGGGGGGCTTCGGTTCCTTTGCCGGGCTGAACGATTTCTTCGACGGCTACTATGCCTTCATCCAGGCTGGCGGCGATCCGGCAGAGTTCGGCGGCATTCCCGTTTATGCCGATTACCTTAGCGCGATTGCCCAGTTCTACGCCTTCCTCGCCAATGGCGGACTGCCAAGCGAGTATACGGCCCTGACTCAAAATCAGGTGGAAGCCTACCTCGCCGCGCTTTCCGGCGCGGGCTTGCTGGCGGGTAACTTCCAGGGCGAAGCGTTTACGTTCCTCAACGACTACCTCGCCTTCCTTGCAGCGGGCGGCGTGCCGGATCAGTTCGGCGGCCTTCAGAACGGTACGGCACCGCAGCTTGCCGGTATCAATGCCTGGGTTTTCGGCACCGATGCCCTGCGCACGAACACCGCAACCGACGCCGATATCGACGCCGATGGTCGCATCACGCGGGTGGAATTGAAGAGCCAGGCAGGTAACCAGACATTCGATTACAGTTCGCGCACGGCTGACCTGCGGGAATTCGGCCGCATCGGGAATGCGGTCGCCTGGAGCCGCTATTACGTCGGCACTGGTCAGAATGGCACCAATGTCAGCGAACACCTGCTGGTGGGCACGCCTGCCACCAACATGCCTACCAGCGGCATCGTCTCCTACAATCTGGTAGGCGGCACTGCGCCGAACGACCGGCGCGGCGTTGCAGGCAGCACAGCCTATTTCACCGGCGAGCTGGCCGTTGCCTTTGGCGGCGGCGTGCCTCTGGTTGGCCTCAACTTCGATGTTCTGACAGGCAGTGAGGGCTACCGTGTGCAGACCACCGGCGGCGCGGCCAACCCGCTTTCAGGCGGCATGGGCGTCAATGGAAGCGGCCAGTTTGAGAACCAGAACCTTGCTATCACGTCGCTGACGGCCAGCACCTGCAACGGTTATTGCCAGGCACAGGTGTTCGGCGGATTGTTTGGTGCAGGTGCCTCGGCAGCCGGTTTCACCTACAACATCTTCGATCAGGCCGCGAATAACGCAATGCAGGGCGTGGCGGTGTTCGGAACCGGCGGCACACCCATCACGGGTTTGGGAACGTCGCCAGCCCCTGTCACCACCACCCTGCAGAACCAGTCGATCGCCTTTGCCAACAAGTTGATTGGCGACGATGTGCACACGCTCAGCAAAGTCACCTACAATGCCGATGGCATTCCCATCGGTTACGAGGCGTCGCTCGACCCGAACGAGGCGCTGACGAGCGGCAACATGGTGCTGGCGGATACCGGCACGGCAGGTAACGGCGTTCTCGCCTGGACACGGTGGAGCGACGGCACACCCGGCGGCAACTGGTACAACCAGACGTTGGTGCCGGTTGGGCCGAACGGCGGCTATCACGTAATCGCCGGCGCACCGCTAAGCAATATGCCCGCCAGCGGGGCCGTGGCCTACGATCTGATCGGGTTCACCATGCCCACGCGGCACGATGAAAGCACGTCTACCGGATCGGTATCTGGCGGTGCCGCAGTGGTCTTCGGTGTAAGCCCAGTGGTGGCGCTCGATCTCAACATCATCAGCGGGCCGGACAGCTTCAACCTCTACACCGCAGGCAAGCTGACTGATCCGACGCAGAGTACCCTAGCCATCAATCCGTTCGACGGAATGTTCCACACGCTGGGCATCGTCAACGGGTTCCGGGGCAGCGACAATGCGGTGTTCGTGGACTCGGCCTCCGCTTTCTGCGGCTCGACCTGTACGGGCTTTGTCGAAGGTTTCCTTGCAGGCGACGGGGCAAGCCACATGGGTCTTTCCTATTCGATCCGCTCGAACAACATACCCAATACCTTCATCGACGGCACTGCGGCCTTTGCCAAGGGCGATGCCATCGATCTTGGCGGTGGAAGCACCGCTGATGACGTGGCCTTGGGCGCCAACGGGCTTATGTTCACCTACATGCAGAACGCGGCGCGCACGGTCGGTTTCGCTAGCGATCCCACGGTGCGTGACAGCCTGCTTACCGCCGCGACAAATTCCGCAAGTGTCGGCAGGGTCCGGTCGTTCGCCATCAACGGCTCGACGTCGGACTTCGCCGTCGAAGGCGGGACGCTGGACAACGCCGTGGGCTGGGCGCGCTATCTGGCGCCGGACGATGGCAGCGTGACGTACGACCGGCTGGCCACAAACGGCAACCGGCTGACTGCCCAGCGTCTGGACGATAGCCATTACCTGCTATGGGGCACGCCGGTCACCAATAGGCCGACGGCGGGCGAGATTACCTATGACCTGCACTATGCGACATCGGTGACCAGCAGTCTCGCCAGCAAGGCCGACATTCTCGGGACGTTCACGGGGTCCCTGCTCGTGAATTTTGCCACGATGCAGGTGGGCATCGATGCCCAGGTCAGCTTTGAAGGTGCCAGCTATGCCTTCGATCCGTCCAGCAGGCTCGGCTTGACATCCAACGGCACCTTCTCGGGCAACATCAACACCCCGACCGGAGGCGTGGCTGCAACCAGCATCAATGGCTTCCTGGCGGGCGAGGGTGCGGGTTACGCCGGACTGGATTACCTCATTTCCATACCGGGATCATCGCTGCGCGGCAGCGCTGTGTTCGCGGCGCAAAGCGGCGATACGGGCGGCAACACAGGCGGGGGACCGACCACCAGCGATTTCACCGGCACGCGAGACGGTATCGTCTATTATACCTACCTCGACGGTTCCCTTGCCAGCGGATTTGGCGGCAGCGCCGATCTGGTGAACGGCGGACTGACGAAGTTTACCTCGATCCTCGGCACTGTCGATGTCGCGTCGGCAAGCGTGGTCGAGGCGGGCGACGTTGGCGACATGGCCTGGGCCCGCTGGACCAACGGTACGGTCGAAACGCGCACCGTGGTGGGTAATTTCGACACCGTACTGGGCGGCAACGAGGGCTATCATGTCATGGCCGGCACGCCGACCGTGAACCTGCCGAGCGGCACCATCGCCTACGAATTGATTGGCGGCACCTCTCCCACCGACAATCGCGGCTCTGCGCCGGGAACCCTGACAGGCGACCTGGCGATCGATTTCGCCTCGCTGGGCGTCGGCTACGACTTGTCGATGGAAGTCGGCGGCATGGGCTGGGCGGTTTCCACCACCGGGGGTGCAGCCAATCCCTCCGCGAGCCAGTTCGCCATTTCGATCGGCAGTGCTGGCTGGACCTTCGGCGGGACTTTCACCAGCACGAACAACACCGTCACCGCGACCGGCGGAGCCTGCGCCGGGTCATGCATCGTCAATGTCTCGGGCACGCTCTACGGCGCCAATGCCGACTATGCAGCACTGGCGATGAACGTGACGGATGCCAGTGCCCAGAACGGCACCATCGGCGCGTCAGGCCTGGCAATTTTCGGCCAGGAAGGTGCAGCAAATACGTCTCCTGCTGCCGGATCAACCGATGCTGCGGCCATGAGCTGGGCCCGCTGGAGCGTACCTGCCACCGGTTCCATCGTTCCGGGTGGCAATGGGGCAGGCAGCCCGCCCATCGCGCCGGGTCTGAACGCCCTTGCGAACAGCGGCATCCAGTTCTCCGCAGCGCAAATGGAGCGGCTCAACGCATATCTCGCCAGCCAGATAGACTGATCTCTGCTCCCCTTCCTCCCGGTGGCCATACCGGGGGGAGGGGGAGGAAACGGGGGACTGGCCCGGCCGCGGAAAAGCGGGCGGGCCTTTTTTCATGGCGATGACAAAAGTCAGTTGGTGACGAGATAGAACTCGCTGGCGCGATCGCCCGCGTTGCGCACGCGGATGCTGTACCGGCTGGTAAAGATCGGGATCCAGCGGCAGACGGATCGTGCGGCCGTGGCAGGAGGGGTGCAATTGCGCTCTCCCTCGCCTTCGACGATTTCCAGTTGCAGATCAGTCCGCTCCACCGGGATGGCGACCACCTCGGCCTGCTCACCTGCGAGAAACAACTGCGAGGTTTCGCTTACTTCGCCCGGCGCGAGCATCCCCGAACGGTAAGCAGGTCCTAGCAATCTGCCGCGGAACGGCGGTGTTTCGCCTGCCAGGCCACGCTCGCGCGCGGCGGAGAGCCATATGGTGGCCCGGTTATCTTCATCATCCTCGGCAGGTCTTGCGCCAAGGTTCTGCAGTTGCACGGCAGTGTCCGCCAATTCCTGCGCGGAACCGTTGCTGGCAAAAGCCCTGTGCCCGCTTGCCAGCGCCTCTGCCACCTGTTCTGCCGGTATCGCGGGCGCGACCGCGTGCGGCTCCTCAACCGGTGCATCCTGCGCCGTCGCGACGCAGCCGGGCGATAGTACCAGCAGGCCAAGCATGGAGAACTTCTTCACGCTTTCGCTCCCCTGGAGATCACGAATTCGGCACCCGGATTACCGTCCTGGCATTCTACCTTCAGGCCGTGGCGCAAGGCAATGGCGCGGACGAGGGCAAGGCCAAGGCCGTGACCTTTTGTCTGGCCGCCGACGCGCACAAACCGGTCGAAGATGCGCGGCTTGTCCTCGTCAGGAACGCCGGGGCCGGAATCGCGCACGCGCAATTCGGGGCCGGGCTTCAAGGTTAGTTCGACGAAGCCGCCCGCGGGTGTGAACTTGAAGGCGTTGTCCAGCAGGTTGGAAACCATGCGGGTCAATTGCATCCGGTCGCCATCGAATTGCACGCCTTCGGCAATCTGCGCCTCGAACGCGATATCGGCGTCCGCGCCGCTTTCCTCGAACAGGTCCGCCAGATCGGCCACGAGGGCGGAAAGGTCGATGGATTCGAAGCCGGACCGGTCGCTGCGGCGTGCTTCGCTGGAAGCGATATCCAGCAAGGAATCGAGCATGCGTGCCACGCCGCGAATATCCTCGCGCGATTGCGCCAGCGTGGATAGCGTTTCGGAGTCCTCGCTTTCGGCAATGGCCTGGCGCAGCCGCATGTCGAGATGCATCAGCGGCGTGCGCATTTCATGGGCAATCTGGTCGGAGACATGGCGGTGGGCGGCGATCAGCCCGATGATCCGTTCTGCCATGGCGCTGCCGTTGCGGGCGAGCAGGCCCAGTTCGTCCTCGCTGCAATAGCCGGGAAATTCGATCTTGCCCGACTGGTCGCCCACTTCCGCGAAGGCGCGGTTCAGGTCATTCACCCGAGCGCGCAGGGCACGGGAGCTGACGATGCCCAGCAGCAGGATTGCCAGCAGCGCAATGGCCAGCCCGATCAGGAAAGCGCTGCGAAGGTCGCGCAGCAGCGCCGACTGTTCATCCGCGCCGTGGGCGACGACAAGGGTCAGACCTTCGTCGAGCTGGGTGGCGCGGGCGCGCGCTTCGCTCCCATCTTCGAGCATTATCGTGCCGCTGGCGGAATTTTCGGCCGAGAGGTTGGGCCAGCGCGGGATATCGCCTCCGACAGGCTGCCCGGTGGCATCGGCGACGAGATAGTGCCGGTCTGCCTGGTCGTAGGCTTTCATGGCCAGGCGGTCCTCGATCCGGTCGAGCAGTTCCTGGCGACCGGAGGAGGCGTATATATCGACAAGGCCGGCAAGATCGGTGTCCACCGCCTGCGTCAGTGCCTTGTCCGAAGCCTCGCGCACGTACCACTCCGTAGCAACAGCCAACATCGCGAACACGGCCAGCGCAAGCGCAATTGCTGCCAGGGTGAAGCGACCGGACAGCGATTTCGTGAATGACACGCGTTCTTCAGATAGCGGGAGGCCCATCATGCAGTCAGGCGATAGCCCATACCGCGGACAGTCTCGAGGCAGGGCTTTTCAAATCCTTCATCTAGCTTGCGGCGCAGGCGGTTGATGTTCACTTCGATGACATTCGTCTCGGGGTCGAAGTTCAGGTTCCACACGTTGCGCAGCAGCATGTCCTTGGTAACGATCTCTCCCGCGTTCTCGATCAGGTATTTGAAGAGATTGAACTCCTTGGGGCTGAGCGGGATGTGGTGGCCCGCCCGGTGCACGGTGCGTGCCTTCACGTGGCATTCGAAATCGCCGAACAGGATCAGCGCGCTTGCCTCCCTGTTGGTTGCGCGGCGATGCAGGGCGCGAAGCCGCGCGAGCAGCTCGTCCGGTTCGAAGGGTTTGGCCATGTAATCGTCCACCCCGGCATCCAGCCCCTCGATCCGGTTTTCCGCGCGGCCCAGCGCGGAGAGCATCAAGACCGGCACGGTCACGCCCGCTGCGCGCAAACGCGACACGATCTCGATCCCGTCGAGATCGGGCAACATGCGGTCGAGAATGATCACGTCAAATTCGTCAGAGCCGGCGCGGTGCAGGCCTTTCTCCCCGGTGTGTGCCAGTTCGATCGCCACGCCGTGCTCGCGGGCGCCATCACGCGTCGCATTGGCGATGACCTCGTCATCCTCGATGTAAAGGACAGACAGTTGCTCCATGGGTCTCCGGCTCGGCTCGCTTCTGTCGAATGTGCAACAGATCGCTTGTTTTGGGGAGTTACAAAATCCGTTATGCTGACCGTGTGAAAAATTAGTCTGGCTGTTGTCTTTGCCTTGCGCAACTATGCGGGCTAAAGGAGTGATGTGGTAGGAAAGATAATGAACGCTTCAGATCCGGCAGTGGTCGACCTGATCGATACCAGTCCGGTTGCATCCGTGGTCAGCGATCCGCGTTTGCCTGATAATCCGATCATCGCCTGCAACCAGCCCTTCATGGACCTGACCGGCTACGACGAAAGCGAGATCGTCGGGCGTAATTGCCGCTTTCTGGCTGGACCGGGAACGGAACCCTGGCTGACCGAAACGATCCGCCAGGGCGTGCGCGAACGCAAGCCGGTGATGGTCGAAATCCTCAACTACAAGAAGGACGGCACCCCGTTTCGCAACGCGGTGGTCGTCGCCCCCATTTTCGATGACGATGGCGAATTGTCGTACTTCTTCGGCTCGCAGGTCGAACTCGCGGAAGATGCTCAGGGGCCCAGCCTCACCCGCCGGATCAGGGCGGCGGAGAAGATCAAGGACCTCTCGAAAAGGCAGCTGGAAGTCCTGCAGATGGTCGCCAGTGGCCTGCGCAACAAGCAGATCGCCTGGGAGCTCGGCCTGTCGGAGAAGACCATCAAGATGCACCGCGGCATTGCGATGGAAAAACTCGGTGCGCAAAGCTCTGCCGAGATGATCCGTCTCGCCGTGGAAGCGGGCATTTAGGCCCACCCGCCGACTGGGCCAAAGCCCGTATTTCGTTTGCCCATAAGAGGCCTACATCGGAAGTGCATCGTGGCCGGATGCGCGAGGCCCTCTTTCCTTCCCCTCCGCCTCGGCACCCATTTCCTCCTCTCCGGCTGCGATGCACCTTCACCGTCAGCTTGGGGCCTGTACAGATATCGGCCTCTGATCGGGACCGATCTCGATCACCACGTCGGCACGCTCCGGCATCTCCGATAGCATGTGATGGGTGAGCCGTTCGTAATGGTCGCAGAAACGCGCCAGCGCAGCGTCATCCATAGTTGCCGTGGCATCGGGATTGTCTCGCCGTAGCTTCTCTTCCTGCAGGGCGCGATTGCGGCTGACTACATCGAAATCGTCCACCTTCAGCATCACCAGCAAGTCCAGCTGTTCGAACAGGCGGGCGTAATCCTCCTGCAACCAGTGATTGACGAGACCGCGCCAGATGCCGTCCGGATCCTCGACGCGCTCCAGTTCGTTTACCGGTTCGGCCAGCGCCGCGGCATCCTGCGGCTTTGCCCCAACGCACCAGCCTTCCAGCAGCAATACGTCGACAGGCCCGGTGATCCGCTCGGCTTCTTCCGCACGGTCGTCCCTGCTCTTGTCGAAGCGGGGTAGTTCCAGCGGACGGCCAGCCAGCATGTCCTCGATGATATGCAAGCCCAGACCCACGGCGTGGGTGCCTGGCACGCCGCGCGTGCGGAGTAGGGGATGAACATCCTGCGCCAGTTGCAGCCGCTGGGCACGGGTAAGGTAAAGGTCGTCTAGCGAGAGCGTCACCGCGCGGATCTGGCGGCGCGCCAGCAGCACTTCCAGGAACCGGCACAGCGTGCTCTTGCCCGTACCCTGAGCGCCATTGATGCCGATCACCAGCGGCGCACGCGAGGCAGGAAGGCGCGCGATGCGCGTAGCCAGCGGCTGCCAGAACTGCTGCACCACCTCAATATAGTCGGCGGGCAAGCCCTCGGCAGCGATCAGGTCGGTGAGGGGATCGTTCATGTGACCGGGTCGGGCAAGGGCTCGCCTTTGGCGAATGCATCGATGTTGGCCAGCGCGCGGCGGCCCATCGCCTCGCGCGCTTCGGCAGTGGCGCTGCCGAGATGCGGCAGCATGACAAGGTTCTCCAGGCCGAGCAGTTCGGGGGGTACATGCGGTTCGTCCGGATAGACATCGAGACCCGCACCGGCGAGATGGCCCGACGCGAGTGCCTGTGCCAGAGCGGCATGGTCCAGCACGGCCCCGCGCGCGGTATTGATCAGGTAGCTACCCGGCTTCATCGCGCGGATTGCTGCTGCGTCGATCAGGTTTTTGGTATGCCTCCCGCCTGGCACGTGCAACGACACGAAATCCGACTTTGCCAAGAGGGAATGAAGGTCGGCGCAGAATTTGGCATCCAGCGCCTCTGCCTCACGCTTCGCGCTGCGAGAATGATAGATGATGTCCATGCCGAAACCCATTCGGGCGCGCCTGGCGGTGGCCATGCCGATGCGGCCCATGCCGACCACGCCAAGCACCTTACCTTTCAATCCACTGCCGATCATGTGAGTGGGCCGCCAGCCGGTCCACCGGCCCACCCGCAGTTCGCGCTCGCCTTCACCGGCGCGGCGTGCGGTCATCAGCATCAGGGTGAGGGCAAGATCTGCCGTGGCATCGGTCAGCACGCCCGGCGTGTTGGTGACGGCGATGCCTTTCGCACTGGCAGCAGCGATGTCGATATGGTCGAACCCGACGCCGTAATTGGCGATCAGCCTGCACCGATCCGCCGCGGCGATTACCTCGGCGTCGATACGATCGGAGACGGTGGGAGCCAGCACGTCGAAGTCGCGCATGGCATCGGCAAGATCGGCCTGCCCAAGCGGTACGTCCGTTTCGTTCAGCACCACATCGAACCGCTCACGGAGCGTTCGCTCTACGACATGCGGCCAGCGCCTTGTTACCAGGACACGCACGACTGCAACCGCCTCATGACCCTGCGTCCAGCAACTTCGGTCCGAGCAGCAGCAGCATGCGGGTGTCAATAGCCACGTCCCCCTTGCGGAAGTCGGCGATGAACCTTTCGATCTCGGAAAGCCGCACGCGGTGGACCGTGATGTCCTCGCCCTCGACCCCTCCGCCTGCGGAAACCCTGGTCAGCCCGCTTGCCTTCAACAGCGTGAAGCTTTCGTTGGTCATGCCGGGGGAGGAGTAGAAGGCGCCGCAATCTTCCCAGGTCGCAGCTCGGTAGCCGGTCTCTTCCTCAAGCTCACGCTTCGCGGCGCTGAGAGGATCGTCGTCTTCCCCGCCATCGTCATCGCCGATCAGGCCGGCAGGCAGTTCCAGGCTGCGACGGTTCAGGGCTGCGCGAAACTGTTCCACCAGCAGCACTTCGCCGTCCTGGACAGCGAGGATGACTGCGGCGCGGATATGCCCGACGCGCGTGGCATATTCCCACTTGCCGCGTCTGCGGGCGGTGATCCAGTCGCCTTCCCAGAGGATTTGTTCGGGCGGGAGCTGGTTCGTGTCACTCATGATGACTGCGCTATCGCGGCGTTAGAGTTCGATCAAGCGATCCGGCAATTCGTTGCGATCGTCGTCCTGCCGGGGGAAGTGCTGCGCCAGCACCGCGCCAACGTCGCGGACCCCGGCGGCGATACCTTCGGCAATGCAATCCTTGCGAATTTCATCAAGCATGTCGGCCATGGCCTCGCCCCAGACCTCGGCTTCCACTTTCACATGGATCGGCTCATCCGCCACGATTTCGGCCCGATGTTCCTGCATGGAAAGGTAAAGCAGAACACCGGTGCGCCCGTGGGTGCGCCCATCGGCGCCGACCTTGAAATGGCGGATAGCTTCCTCGCGCACGCGCTGTTGCTTCACCGGTGAAGGGACCAGCGCGATCCGCACGGCGGGGATCAGCAGCAGCAGCCAAGTTCCGACAAAGGCAATCAGCCCCAGCGCGATGGTCATGCTGGCCGTTTCGCCGGTCGTCCACTCATGCTCCCACCCGCCGACAAGGCTGTCCCACAGGTCAAGGAATGGCGCGGGCAGGGCAGCGAACACGCTCATCGCGGTGAAGGCAATCGCGGCGGCCCACATCAGGGCGATATCGGAATATGCGTCCGAGCGCTGGGCCAGGACCGGCACGATCTCTCCGCTGGTGGAAAGTTCCGCCTCGCCAACGGCGTTCGACACGATGGTGTGCTGTGCTTCGTTGAGAATCGGCATGTTACCAACCTCCGGAGGCGCCGCCGCCCCCGAATGAGCCGCCACCGCCAGAGAAGCCCCCGCCGCCGCCAAAGCCGCCGCCGAAGCCTCCTCCGCCGCCCCAGCCGCTGCCGCCGGATGCGCCGCGGGCGATAGCCTTGCCAGCTTCCCACAGCATGATGTCGCCCACTACGCCGCCAACGCCGCCGCGGCGATAGCGCCGCTTCTTGCCCCCGCCGAGTATGGGAAGGACGAAGAAGAAGAAAATGAAGCCCAGCCAGATCAGCGTGCCGATTGGGAAACCGCCACTGCTCTGCCGTTCCTGGCTGGCCTGCTGCGCGACCTGCGCAGCCTCTTCAGGCGGCAGTTCAAGCTGCGTGATGATCTGGTTCGCGGCCCATTCGATACCGCCGGAGAAATTTCCGTCGCGGAAATAGTCCTTCATCCCCTCGACGTATTCGAAGGCCAGGCCGTCGGGAATGATGGGTTCGAGGCCATAGCCCACTTCCACGCGCACGCGGCGTTCGTTCGGTGCGACCAGCAGGATGATGCCATCGTTGTTCTCTGCATCGCCAAGGCCCCACTCGCGGCCAAGCTGGTAGCCGTAATCGGCAATGTCATAGCCTTGCAGGCTGTCGACCGTGGCGATCACGAACTGGCGCTGGTTCGCTTCCTCGAATGCGTCGAGCTGCTGCGTCAGGCGCGCTTCGGTCGCCTCGTCGATGATGTTCGCCTGGTCCACCACCGGCGCGGTGCCGCGCTCGGGGAAACTCGGCTGCGCGAACGCCACGCTCGCCGAGCACAGCGCCATAAAGGCGCTGAGCAGGACGATGATGTGCCGCAAATGCGGGCGAGGGTATGCTGCCAGCTTCACTCGCTGCGCATGTCGAGTTCGGGCGCGACTTCGGCGCCCTCGGTAGCCGCCTCGTAAGGCACCATGGGTTCCGCGCCGTGGATGATGTTCGCCCCGATGGTGTCGGGGAAGGTGCGGATCGTGGTGTTATACTGGCGAACGGCCTCGTTGTAGTCGCGAATGGCGATGCGCACGCGGTTCTCGCTGCCCTCAAGCTGCGTCATGAAACGGCCGAAGTTCTCCTGGCTGCGCAGCTCCGGATAGGCTTCTACCGAGACGAGCAGGCGCGACAGGGCGCTGCCGAATTCGTTCTGCGCGGCCTGATACTGCTGCATCGCTTCCGGATTGTTCAGGTCGTCGGTATCCACCTGAATTTCAGGACGCGTGGCAGAAGCACGCGCCTCGATCACGCCTTGCAGCGTTGCGCGCTCTTCCTCGGCGGAGCTCATCACGATTTCCTGTAGATTGGGCAGCAGGTTCGCGCGCTCCTGAAAAGCGGCTTCCACATCGGCCCACTTGGCCTTGGCATTTTCTTCCGCCGCGGGCACCGAATTGATGCCGCAGGCAGACAGCGCAAAAGTGCCTACGATGAGTGTGGCCACCTTGGCCAGACGAGTGAACATGACCCTGGAATCCCTCCGATGAACGCGGTGTATTGTTTATATAGCACGGCTGATGGCCTGTTCAAGGAATGCCACCTCCGAAATCGCGGGACACTCATTGGAGGATCGACGTTACGACCCTGTGCAACAAAAAGGGGATCGGACGAGACATGCTCACCGAATTCAAGAAATTCATCGCCCGCGGCAACGTGCTGGACCTGGCAATCGGCGTCATCATCGGCGCGGCCTTCGGCCGGATCGTCACATCGCTGAACGAAAGCATGATCATGCCGGTAATCGGCTGGATCTTCGGTGATATCGACTTTTCCAACTGGTTCATCAGACTGGGAGAGATCCCTGCCGACTACGACGGTAGCCTGACCAATTATGCCGAGCTGAAAGAGGCTGGCGTCGCGATGATCGGCTACGGCGATTTCATCACCCAGACCGTGGATTTCCTCATCATCGCGCTTGCCCTGTTCTTCATCCTGCGTGCCGTGAACCGCATTCTGGACGAGATGCAGGAAAAGCAGAAGCAAGCGGCCGACAGCTCTGCCGAGGGCGACATCCCGACCGATCCGCAGCTGGATGTCCTAAAGCAAATCCTCGCGGAAATGCGCGCCGAGAAGGCGCAGCCCTAAGACCACTTTCCAATTTGCCTGTATTGCGGCATCGACAGCCAAACGTTCTACGGGATCAGGAAAGGGGACTGGACGGTGCTCAAGGACTTCAAGGAATTCATCGCCAAGGGCAACGTGATGGAACTGGCCGTGGCGGTCATCATCGCCGGGGCATTTGGTCTGATCGTTGCCAGCATGACGGCGGATATCATCATGCCGATCGTCGGGGCGATCTTCGGTAACGTCGACTTCAGCGACAAGTACGTCGTGCTAGCGGGCGGCGACCTGATCGAGCCGGGCATGTCGCTGGAAGCTGCGCGCGAGGCTGGAGCCAACGTGCTCGCCTGGGGCAACTTCGTATCCACCGTGATCAACTTCGTGATCCTGGCTTTCGTGATCTTCCTGCTGGTCCGCTACACCAAGCGGGTCCAGGAACGGTTCGAGAAGAAGGAAGATGAAGCGGCCGCTGCGGTGGAGCCTTCCGGTCCGACAGAGATCGAATTACTCACCGAAATCCGCGATACACTGAAGGGCGGAGCGCCCGGAGCCCCGAGCAATGGCCCGATGGGCTAGGGCCCTGGATGGGGAGCGGTACTTGCTGTCCGCTCCCTGACCCGTGCTGTCACTTCACATTAAGCGATTATCGCCTATATGGGGGTTGCTCGCTTCGGCGGGCTATGGCGATAAATTGCGCCGTGTAATAGGTACAGCGGACCCGGGGGCAGTACCCGGCGGCTCCACCAGAATCGGCGGTTTTCCGCCAGTCCTGACGGGGCCGAACCAGGATCGACGTGTGCTGAAAGACGGCGTTTTTGCTCGGGCTGAGTAACCCGTAAAACTGTTCACAACACACAAGTGCCAACGATAACGAAGCACTCGCAATCGCTGCGTAATTTTAAGACCTAACGGTCTGAATTTACAAAGCTAAAGCGCGGTTGGACCCACCGGGCAACAGAAGCGGATTCCGGGGCTCCGGGGGTAGCTAGCAACAGAAACCCCCACCTTTTACCGACAATCAGATTTTCTCCGGGATCGCCTTCAGCGCCTCTTTCTCGGCCTTTTCGTACTTCAGGCAGTCGAGGATTTTCGCGCCGCCCAGGAACACTGCGCCGCTGCATGCGGCCATCAGCATCCAGCCGCCCCAGCCGGGGAAGCGATCGAGATAGTGCGTACCGCGGTCCATGGCGCCCAGCGCCAGAGCGTAGATGATCAGATAGGCTTCCCAACGGGTCTTGATTACGAACAGCCGGGAAATCTTCTTGAACATCATGTACCTTTCTTAACCCACACTATCGCAACTACCGTGCCAAGCACGCAGTTCCGCCATTTGTATGGTTAAGACAGGTGGGAGTGTAAGGCAGACCGACAGGGTGCCGGTCTCGCCGCTCAACCCAGCTCGTCGATTTCCAGAATTTCCAGCAGTTTAGCCCGCGCGGTGAGGACGGCGTATGCCAGTTCCTCGTCACCGATCTGGCCAATTTCAATGGTCTGCGGCCAATATCTGGAAATCACCGCCTCCATCCGGTCGGCCTTTGCCTCGTCCAGCATGAAACGGGGGTCGACCGCTGCCGGATCGGCAACGACCCGCAGACGCAGGCAGGCAGGGCCGCCGCCGTTGGCCATCGACTGACGAACGTCGACGACATGGACGTGGCGGATCGGGCCATTGCCGGCCAGCATGTCCTGCAGCCAGTTCCACACGTTGGAATTGTCGCGGCATTCCTCCGGCACGACGAGCGTCATTTCGCCTGAGGGCGGGGTAAGCAACTGCGCGTTGAAAAGGTAAGAGCTTATCGCATCGTCCAGACTGACGCGGTCGGCGGGGACTTCCACCACCTGCGTGCCGGGGCAGCGCGCCGCTATCGCTTCATAGGTGCCCGTCGGGTCGGCGAAGGCGAGTTCGTGGGTGAACAGCACCTGTTCGTTTGCCACGGCCACCACATCATTGTGAAACGCACCCGCCTCGATGGCCTGGGCGTTCTGCTCCACGAACAGGACACGGTCGGGATCGAGGCCATGGGTGCGGGCGATGACGCGGCTGGCCTGTTCGTGCTGGCGCGCGGGGAAACGACCGCCCGGCTTGCCGTAAACGAACACCTCCAGCCCCGGCCCACCGTGGCTATCGGCAAAGCGCATATGATTGGCCGCACCTTCGTCACCGAAGCACGACGGCACCGGGGCATGCACGGCGAAGTGATCGCTGTCGCCGAAGACCAGTCGTAGCTGCGCCAGGGTGTCGGGCCATTCGTGGGAACGGTGCGGCATCGTGACGAGATTGGCGACCGTCAGGTGGCACTTGCCGTCCGCGGTGTCCGGCGCGGGGCTGACGGTGGCGGCGTTGGCTGTCCACATCGAACTGGCCGACCATGCGCCAGCCATAAGTGCCGGATCGCTGTCATGATTCACCGCCAGCGCTTCCAGCCAACCGGAATTGGGACGGGGAAGCGGGACGAAGAACCCCTGTGCCAGTCCCATGGCCATGTTAGCGCGCATCTTGGCAATGCCCTGCAAAGCGGCCTCGCGCGGGAAACTCGCTGCACCGGCGTTCTTGGTTGCGGCAAGATTACCAAGGCTCAGGCCAGCGTAGTTGTGACTGGGGCCGACGATGCCGTCGAAGTTGATTTCCTGCAGGTTCATCGGGCGATGCTCCACACCCTGTCCCCTGTGCCGACACCCAGCAGTTCGGCTGACTGGGCATCGATCGCTATGGCATCGCCGCGAATATCGCGGGCGCCATAGCAGCAACGGAAGTCTTCGAACTCTCCGGCTGCGATCAGCGCCTTTTCGCCTTTCTCCAGCGTGTCTTCATCCACTTCGCCGTGGTGGGCACATGCGATGGATCGCACCTTGTCGGTATCGGCCAGCATGGTGGGGCCGCCATCGAAGATGTCGACATAGCCCTGATAGGAGAAGCCCTCGTTTTCCAGCATGCGCATGGCCGCGCGGCCGCTGGGGTGGGGCAGGCCGATAACCTTGCGCGCTTCCTCGTCCAGCATGGCGATGTAGACCGGGTGCTTGGGCATAAGGTCGGCGATGAACTGGTTGCCGTGGATGGCGTTGAATTCGTCCGCTTCCTGAAAGCTCATGCCGAAGAACTTGCCGCCTATGGCGTCCCAGAAGGGGGAGCCGCCGCGTTCGTCGATAATTCCGCGCAGTTCCGCCAGGATACGCTCGCCAAAACGGTGCCGGTGCGCCGCGATGAACAGGTAGCGGCTGCGCGCGAGCAACATGCCGAGGCCCCCTGCGCGTTCCCCCGGATGCAGGAACAGGCCACCCACCTCGCTGGTGCCCTCCAGGTCGTTGACCAGGCTGAGCAGTTCGGCGGAAACCGTGCGGTCCAGCTCTTTCGAATACTGCGTCAGGCGGTTGATGCGATAGGAGTAGAAGGGCCAGCGATGGCCTACAGCGGTAAACACCTGGCAGGTGCCCCGCACGACTTGCGTTTCGGTATTTTCCAGCACCAGCACAAAGGTTTCGCCGACGATCTCGTCACCCCTTCGCGCAAAGGCCGTTTGGGAGCCTTCGAGCTTGCCGGTCAGCGAGTTGCGGTCGGGCGGTAGGTTGGTGAAACCGCCGCCTGTCAGCTTTGCCATTTCATACAGGTGCTGCAGGTCTTCCATGCCTGCGGGGCGGATGACGAAGCTCACAGCATGTCTCCCGTCGCGAGCCGGTGCAGCACGATGGCGGAAAGTTGGGCGCGCTCGGTGAGCGAGGGGACGATCATGAATTCGTCGGGCGAGTGGATCTTGCCGCCGCGCACACCCATCGTGTCCACCACCGGCACGTGGTTGGCAGCGATATTGTTGCCATCGCAGACACCGCCCGTGCTTTGCCAGCCGATCGTGTGACCCAGCGCGGCACCTGTGTCGCGCACCAGGTCGAAAAGCTTCTGCGCCTGCTCGTCCACCGGCTTTGGCGGACGTGAGATGCCGCCGTGCAAGGCGACCTCAACATCGTGTTCGCTTGCAAGAGCATTTACCAAGGCATCGAGATTGCGGGAAAATTCCTCGGCAGCCTCGGTAGTCTTGGGACGAATATTGAAACGCAGCACGGCATGGTCGGGCACCACGTTGTTGGCCGCGCCGCCGTCGATCTTCGCAGGGTTGATAGGCAGGTCGGCGTGCTGCATCGCCTTCAGTCGCACGGCGCAATCGGCAGCAGCAACGATGGCATTGCGACCGTCCTGCGGATTGCGACCGGCGTGAGCGCTCCGGCCTGTAAAGGTGACGCTGTAGTTGCCGCTGCCCCCGCGTGCATGGGCCAGCGTGCCATCGGGCAGGGCGCTGGGCTCGTAGGTGAGAGCAGCGAACTTGCCCCGGGCAAGCTCGTCGATCAGTGCGGCGGACGACAGCGATCCTGTTTCCTCGTCCGCGTTGATCATCACGTCATAACCGATGCCGGCGGCAGCATCGCTGGTTTCCAGCGCCATCAGCGCTTCGGCAATGATCGCGATGCCGCCCTTCATGTCAGCGGTGCCGGGACCGTTCAGGGTCTCATCGTCCAGCCATGCCTGCTCCTGAAACGGATGGTCTGCCGGGAACACCGTGTCCATGTGACCGGTGAGCAGGAAGCGGCGTTTCGCTTCTGGTCGCACGCGGCATACCAGGTGGCGACCATGGGGTTTTTCCGCCTCTCGCCCCTCTGCATCCACCACCGTGACCGGGGCCGGATCGTGAAGGGTCACCTCACCCGGAAGCGCGGCAAAGGCTTGCGCCAGTTCCTGCGCCATGCGGGCCAGCCCTTCCAGGTTACCGGTGCCGGAATTGATGGCTGCCCATTCCTGCGTGCGGGTCAGCATGCGCTGCTGGTCTATGCCGGAAACGAGATCGCGTTCTGTCTGGGAAAGTGGTTGCATCCAAAACGACATGACCTCTCGGACCGCGCAATGCAACTCCCACACCCGATGACAAGCGCGTTAATGAGGACGCGAAGGCTTCCGCCCACGGTAGGGCTTGCTTCGCGACATGCTTTACCAAGTCCTAATGGTTTCCATCCATAAGGGAAGGCCAACCGTTCCCAGGGGATGCCATGCTGGCACACAGCCAACAGTCCAGAACCGATCAGCGTGAAGCCGTGATGCTGAATGCGCGCGTGGTTGATTCGCGCGGCAGCCGCGGGGCCCGCATTTCCGATGTGAGTATTCGCGGCCTGCGTGGTTCGATGGCGCAGCCGCCAGAACGGGGTGAATTCATCACCGTACACTTCGATTCCTGCGAACTGGCGGGCCAGGTGCGCTGGGTGGACGGACGCCGCTTTGGCGTGCGCCTGAGAGAGCGGGTCGATGCGCGCCTTCTCACGGGTGGCGGCAATGCCAGGCGTCAGGCGGGCAAGAAGCTCGATCCTGTGAGGATCGAGGAAGACACATCGATGAAGGGCGTCATCATCACCTATTCCGTGCTCGGTCTCACCGCTCTGTCGACCGCCTATCTGATCGTGACCTACGTGATTTTCTGATCGCCCATCGCGCGGGCAACGGCGACAAATTCCTCCACCGTCAGCGTTTCGGCGCGGCGGGTGCTTTCGATTCCGCACGATTCCAGCGCGGGTAGGGCACCCGGCAGACCTTTCAGGCTCTGTCGCAGCATCTTGCGGCGCTGGCCAAAGGCGGCCTCCGTCAGGCGTTCCAGCACCCTGGCGCTGACCCCGGACGGTGCCTCGCGCGGTTCCACGTGGACAATCGCGCTCATTACCTTGGGTGGAGGCGTAAAGGCGCTGCGGTGAACCTTCATGGCCAGCTTGGGAACAGCTCGCCACTGGGCCAGCACGGCAAGACGCCCGTAGGCGCTGGTGTCCGGCCTTGCCACGATCCGCTGGGCGACCTCCTGCTGAAACATCAGGGTCAGGCTTGTCCAGTCAGGTGGCCAGTGCTCCCCTCCCATCCACCTGGTGAACAGCAAGGTGCCGATATTGTACGGCAGGTTGGCCGCGACCGCGAAAGGTTCGCCCATCAGCTGCGCGTGATCGAGGGCGAGGGCATCGCCCTCGAGCACGCGCAGCCTGTCGGGGAAAGCCTCCTGCAATTCCGCCAGCGCCGGGATACAGCGGCTGTCACGTTCGATGGCGGTAACGCGAGCGCCAGCGCGGAGAAGGGCGCGGGTGAGGCCGCCGGGACCGGGGCCGATTTCCAGCACGGCATGGTCATGGAGGTCGCCGGGAATGGCGGCGATGCGATCCAGTAATTGCTCGTCGAACAGGAAGTTCTGGCCCAGCGCCTTGCTGGCAGACAGGCCGTGCGTCGCGATAACCTGGCGGAGGGGAGGGAGGTCAGGCATCCGCCCGCCGCGCGGCTATTTCGCCTGCCATGCGGATGGCGGCGATCATGGCGCTGGCCCGTGCCACGCCCTTGCCGGCGATATCGAAGGCGGTCCCGTGATCGGGCGAGGTGCGCACGATGGGCAGGCCGAGGGTGACATTCACGCCTTCGTCGAAGTCCAGAGTCTTGAGCGGCACCAGCGCCTGATCGTGGTACATGGCGATCGCCACGTCGTAGCTGCCGCGCTTGTGCGGGGCGAACAGCGTGTCGGCAGGGTGCGGGCCGGTGGCGTCGATCCCCTCGCCGCGTAGCTGCACGATGGCAGGGGCAATGATCGCGATTTCCTCGCGGCCCATCCGGCCGTCCTCGCCCGCATGGGGATTGAGGCCGGCAAGGGCAATGCGGGGGTTGGCGATGCCGTAGTCGGTAACAAGGGAGCGGGCGACGATACGGGTGCGCTCTACGATCAGCTCACGGGTCAGGCGACCGGGCACCTCCGCAAGCGCGCAATGCACGGTCATCGGCACGGTGCGCAAGCTAGGCCCCGCCAGCATCATCACGGCATCGTTGCGCGGCGCGCCGCAGGCATCGGCGCAAAACTCGGTCTGGCCGACGAAGGTATCGTCCACCGCGTAGATTGCCGCCTTGGAAACGGGCGCGGTGACCACGCCGGAGGCCCTGCCCGTCCGCACCAGTTCCAGGGCCTGCGACAGGGCGGCGCGGGCCAGCATCGCACCGTCCCGGGTCGGTTGTCCCGGCAGGTAGTCGGCATCGACGTCTGTTTCGGCGATCAGGCTGTCAGGAAAGGAAATGCCAAGCGCGCGGCCAGCTGCCTGCATTACCCTTGCGGAACCGCAGACTACGAAGGCCGGAAGGCGCAGCTCATCGCGCCGGGACCATGCTTCGAGTACGATTTCCGGGCCGACCCCTGCCGGGTCGCCGATAGTGACGGCAAGCGGCAGGGGGTCGGGCACGGCGGATCAGTTGTATTCGATCACCGCATCGCGGCGAAGGTCGCGCAGGTAACGCTGGGCGCGGCGGTTGACGCGTTCGTCTTCCAACTGGGCCATGATCTGGTCGGTGCTGGGACCCTGCGCTTCCTGCGGATCGTCACGGCCACACAGCATCAGCACACGAATGCCTTCGGTCAGGTCGCCGAACGGCGGGGTGGTCTCGCCCAGGTTCAGTTGCAGCACGATCTGCTGCAGCGCCTCGGGCAACTGGCGCACGGTGATCTGGTCGTTATCCACCGTCTGGGCGCCGATGGCAGCGGCACGAAGATTCGCGTCGCCGCAGCCGTTCATGTTGCCGACGGCTTCGATGAAGGCAGAGCCGCGCTCTTCCGCCTCGGCCTGCGGGGTGCCAGCGGGGAAGTTGATGCTGATCTGCTTCAGGCTGAGCACGGCATCGCGCGGGTCCGCCATGCCAATCTGGCGCTGGTCGATCAGCAGCAGGATGGAATAGCCGCCGGGAATTTCCAGCGGACCGACCAACTGGCCCGGTGTCATCTGCTGCGCTGCGGCTTCCAGCGTGGGCTGCTGCAACTGTTCAAGACGGATCCAGCCAAGGTCACCGCCGACAATGGCGCTGGAGGCCTGCGAGTACTGGCGGGCATAGGCGACGAAGCTGCCGCCAGCGCGAAGCTGTTCGATGATCTGGTTGGCGTTGGTGCGCACCTGCTCGCGGTTGGCGCTGTTGGCCGACAGGAAAATCTCGCCAAGCCGGTATTCGGTCGACCCGCGTGACGCGTTCAGGCGTTCCACCAGTTCGTTGACCTCACCTTCGGAGACATTGACGAAGGGCTGCACATTGCGACGCAGAAGGTTATCCCACGCCAGTTCGCCCTGGATCTGTCGCTTGATCGAGCGGGGGGAGGAACCGATCGAGGTGAGATAGGCATCCAGTTCTTCCGTGCTCATGCCGCGCGCTTCGCGAGCGAATCGTTCATAAGCGGCATCGACCTGTTCCTGCGTAACCTGCATGTCCTGCGCCGCGGCTTCCTGGACCTGCAGCGTTTCGTCGATCAGGTTGCGCAGCACCTGCAGGCGCAGGCGCTGGATTTCCTCGGCGGGAAATTCCTGGTCCTGCGCGGAAAGGATCAGGGCGACGCGGTGATCCACGTCGGTGCCGGTGATGATGTTGCCGTTCACGCGGGCCGTTGCGCGCCGGACATTGGGATCCTGCGGTTCTACCACGAAGGAAATATCGTCAGGCAGGTTGAACGCATCGGAGCCGGCAACTTGCACGCCCTGGGCATGGGCACCGGTGGCAAGCAGCGCGCCGGTGATGGCGGCAGCGGAATATTTCAGCAGTTTTGTCGCAAACACGATCAATCGTTACCTTGTCTTGTATGCAGGCCCTTCTGGCGAAGGTACCCATGTGCAGGATGGGCCAATGACCATTGCCGGCTTAACCCTAGCTGAGCCGCCACTCCCTAGCCAAATGATGGGAGCCTGCCAATGACCCCGGTCAAAAGCGGGGCAAAACCCGATCGAGGCTGCCGGGGGTGGGCGCGGCAGGCGCCTAGTTGAAGCCGATGTTGCGCAGGTTGAAATAGAGGCGGAAGCTGCTGCCCGATTGCGCGTCGGCCAGCTGGATGTAATCGCGCCGCCAGGTGAAACCGAACTCCAGGCAGTCGTCGGCATAGGCAATGCCCAGCCGCGTGCGCAGCGGTTCGAAGCCGTCGGCCACGAGGGTCGGGTCTTCGATACGGTCGGTCAGATTGACGACGGCTGAGCCGAACACGGACCAGTGGCGGGCAAAGGCCACCCGGCCTGCGAGGCGGATTTCCTCGCGGTCCTGCAAATCCTCCAGCCGGAAATCGATGTCGCGGTTGAGCTGCAGGTAACCCACTTCGATATAGGTGCGGTCGCTGCCCACGGTCGCGTCAATCTCGTTCCGCCGCACGGCGAAATTATCCTTGTCGAGCCGGAAGCGGTGGGTGAATTTCAGGAAATCCTGATAGCGCACCTCGGTGCGGCCCACGAAGTCGGACCACTGTTCGTTCAGGCCGGTGCCGTCCGGAAACAGGTCGAAGGCATCGTTCAACCGGTACGACTGGCCGATGTTGGTCTTGAAGCGCCATCCGGGCAGATTGACCTGCCAGTCGACGCCGTAGGTCATCCGCACGCCGTCTTCGACTCGGTCGTATCCGGGGAAGCGGTTGAGGGCGAAGAGGTTGGAATCCTCCAGGTCGATGGCGCGCGCGTCCTCGTTGGGAATTTCCAGATTGCGGATCGAGGGGGAGGCCACGAACTGCACGCGGGGGGTGAGGATCTGCGATCCGCCCATGAAGTCCCCGATCAGCGGCCACTTCACGTCAAGCGCCGCCGTGGCGACGCCGCGCGCCTGCCAGCCCGCCTCACCGCGATAAAGATCGACCGATGTCAGCAGGTTGTCGGTGGAATGGTAGATGTCGCCGCGCACCAGACCGGTGAGGGTAACCTCCTGCCCCATTGCCGTGATGCGGCGCAGGTCCCAGCGGGCACGCGCAAAGGCCCGCTGTGTATCCTGCCCCTCCGCGCGGGTGATGGCGAGCGTGTTTGCCTGCAGCTCCACCTGTCCGCCCAGCAGAGGGTCTTCGAGGCGGTAGCGCGCATCGACCAGTGGCAGCGCGAGCGGCACCTGGCCCTGATCGGTGCTGACCAGCAGTGCCTGCGTGGCCCATCCGGCGATGGACACGTAGGAATTCTCGTCCTGCCTGCGCAGTTCCACTACCGACCGGATGCGGTCTTCCCGGCTGATGTCATAGCGGCGCAGGAAGGTGCGGTCGCTGGCGTAACGGATGGAGCCTTGCGCGGTCCAGTGGTCGCCAAGCTGGAAGCGGCCATTGGTGAAGAAGTAACCGCGCACGTCCTTTTCGCTGGAGGCCTGCACGGCATTGAGCGGAATGCGCGAACCGTATGTGGCGTAGGCGGTGACCTGGAATGCACCGTTGCCGGTCAGGTGGCGATACTGGCCCGAGATCATCGGCGCCGCTTCGGTGTAGATGTATCCCGATAGCGTCAGGTCGCGATTGTCGGCCAGGCGCCAGTAATAGCTGTCGGTAATCTCCACGCCGTTCGATGCGGTCAGCCCGATGTCGGGAATAAAAAAGCCCGAGCTGGCGCTGCCATCCGCACTGACGGTGAGGCCGGGCAGGGGCAGCACGCGCGCGCCGAAAAGTTCGAGGTAGGCGTCGCGGAAACGGATGCGGGCGGTATCCTGGTCGTAATAGACCCGTTCGGCCGTCACCCGCCAGCTGGGGCTCTTGTCGCAGCCGTCGGCATCGGTAACGGCGCAACTGGAATAGACCGCGCGCGTCAGTTCGATATCGCCGTTGTCGGCCCGTGCGGCCTGCTGTGCCGCCAGCCTGCCGCCCTGCCTGAAGGCGAGCAGCAGGTTGTCCATCGCGCCCGCTTCCAGCTCATCAGTCAGCACCAGGCGGTCGGTGAACAGCTGGTTGCCGTTTTCGTCCACCAGCCGGATCGAACCGGTGGCGACAATCTCCCCGGTCATGCGATTCCAGGTGACGGCGTCAGCGCGCACCGACTGGTCGCCCGAGCGCAGCACCACGTTGCCGGCTGCGGTGATGGTATCGGTGTTCTGGTCGTACCGCAGCTCGTTCGCTTCGAATGCAATTTCGCGCGGATTGCCGTCCGCGTCCTGCGCGGAGAGAATCGAATCGTCGATCAGGGGGAAGCCCTGTTCCTCGTCATCGCCCGGTTCGGGTGTCTGCACGGGCTCTATCGCCGTCTCTGCGCCAGGGGCGGCCCCCTCCTGCGCCAGGGCAGGGGCAGGGGCATACAACGCCAGCGCTGCCGCTGCGCCGACAAGCGACACGCGGAGCGGACAGTCAGGCAACGCGGGAAGCAGGCCGGGGAGCATGGCTTGCCTATTGCACCACGCGCACGTAATCGCAACGCCAGCTTTGACGCGCTGCCCCTCTGCGCAGCGCAAAACCCGAATTTCCGACAGGAGCCCCCGATCTATGGATATCGAATTTCGCGACTCACCCGAAACCGGCAGCCCGCGCATCGTCGCCCGCATCGTGGAGCAGGACAAGCTGCCCGGCGACCTTCCCCTGACCATCGCCGAGGGGGCCAAGGCCACCCGTTTTACCGGCAAGGCGGGCCAGGTATTCGACGGGTTCGCGGATGAAAGCGGAAAACTGGTGCGACTCGCGCTGGCGGGCTCGGGCAAGAAGGACACCGAAAGCCGCCACGCGTCACTGGAAAAGGCAGGCGCTGCCCTGGCGGCGAAATACCTCACCAGCGGTGAAACCGAGATTGCCCTCGATGCCGCATCCAGCGGGCTCGATGCTTCGGAAACTGCCGCTGTGCTGATGGGCGCCCGCCTTCGCTCGTGGCGCTGGGATCACTATCGCACCAAGCTGCGCGACGAACAGAAGCGCACGCTGACCAAGGTCGTTGTGATCGGTGCGCCCGATGGCGCAAAGGCCGAATGGGAAGACGCCCAAGCCGTGGCCACCGGCGTCGAATTCACCCGCGAACTGGTGGCGGAGCCTGCCAACATCATCTACCCCGAAAGCTTCGTGGAACGCTGCGCCAAACGCTTCGAGGGTACGGGTGCCGAACTGGTCGTGCTCGACGATGCCGAGATGGAAAAGCTCGGCATGGGCGCGCTGCTGGGCGTTGGTCTTGGCTCGGCACGCCCGTCCCGCCTGCTCGCCATCAAGTGGATGGGCGGCGCGAAGGACGAGGCGCCAATCGCCTTCGTGGGCAAGGGCGTGACGTTCGACACCGGCGGTATCTCGCTGAAGCCCGGACCCGGCATGGAAGACATGAAGTGGGACATGGGCGGCGCGGGCGCCGTGGCCGGCGCGATGCTGGCGCTGGCTCTGCGCGAGGCCAAGGCGAACGTCATTGGCGTTTGCGGCCTCGTCGAGAACATGCCCGATGGCAAGGCGATGCGTCCGGGCGACGTCATTACCTCCATGTCCGGCCAGACCATCGAAGTGCTCAACACCGATGCCGAAGGCCGCCTGGTGTTGTGCGACGCGCTGACCTGGGTGCAAAAGGAGTTCAAACCGGCGCGCATCGTCGACCTTGCCACGCTGACCGGCGCAATGCTGGTAGCCCTTGGCATGGAGCATGCGGGCGTTTTCTCCAACAACGACGATCTGGCGGACGACCTGCTGCACGCAGGCAAGCAGTCCGGCGACAAGCTGTGGCGCTTCCCGCTCGCGCCGGAATACGACAAGCTGCTCGACAGCCCGATTGCCGACATGAAGAACATCGGCGGACGCTATGCCGGATCCATCACCGCGGCGCAGTTCCTGGGCCGCTTTATCGAGAACGATACGCCCTGGGCGCACCTGGACGTTGCCGGCATGGTCTGGGCCGACAAACCCGGTGCGACGTGGGACAAGGGAGCGACCGGCTACGGCGTGCGCCTGCTCGACCGCTTCATCCGCAACACCGTCAAAGGCTGAGCAAGACCAATGCCGAAGATGCGGCGCAAATCCGACCTTCCGTCGAAGATTTGCGCCGCCTGTGGCCTGCCGTTCACCTGGCGCAAGAAGTGGGAGCGGGACTGGGACAACGTGCTCTACTGTTCCGAACGCTGCAAGCGCTCCAGGGGGCAGACCTCGGCATGAGAGTGGATTTCTACCTGCTTTCCAGCGACCCCGTGCCCGCCGCGGTCGCCCTGCTCGCCAGCAAGGTGCGGCAGGCGGACGAGCGGCTGCTAGTGGTGGCAGACGACCTCGCGCTGCTGGAAGAGATCAGCCAGACGCTGTGGGACGCGCAGCCCGAGGCATTCCTCGCCAATGGCATCGCGGGCGACGAGCACGACGCTGTACAGCCCATCCTGCTTTCGGATGACATCGCGCCCGCCAACGGTGCCCGCTTCCTGCTGATCGCCGATGGCCGGTGGCGCGAGCCGGGAGAGGCTTTCAGCCGCGTGCTCTACCTGTTCGATCAGGATACCATCGCCGGGGCACGCCAGACGTGGAAGGCACTGCAGGACCGCGAGGGGATGGAGCGAAAGTTCTGGAAACAGCAGGCCGGGCGCTGGGTCGAGGGGCCTTGACCTTCGCGCCTGCCGGGCGGACAGTCGCCGGGTTTGAAACGGGGGAAATCATGCGCACACTACTTACCCTCTCCGCAGCGGCCCTGCTGCTTTCTTCGTGCGGCGGCGCCGACGAAGCCACGGTCGAGACAGCGGACGGAGAATCCGTCGACTACAGCGTCGATAGCGACAATGGCGATACGCAGATCCGCATTTCCGGCGACAATGGCGAGGAAATGGTGATCAATTCGGGCAGCGGCGCCGCCAGCGACCTGCCCGCCGGCTATTCGCTATATCCCGGTGCGAGCGTCGTTCAGACCACCAGCATGAACCAGGGGGACGGGCAGGGCGCGCTCGTCATCATGGAAAGCGATGCCTCTCCGGCAGAGATGGTCCGGTTCTACCGCCAGCAGGCGGAGGCGGCTGGAGTGCAGATCCAGATGGAAATGAACGCCAACGGCACCATGATGATCGGCGGTGAGAGCGAGAGCGGGGGCACGTTCAGCTTCAATGCCTCGCCATCTTCCAGTGGCACGACAGGACAACTGGTGGTGGGGCAAAGCCTGAACTGACGGCGCCCAATTCGACGCTTCACGAATTGCACTGCACGCAAGCCGTCTTGCCCTGCGCAGGCGGGGGCGCTAGTGCGCGCGCGAATTCACAACAACAGAACAATTCTTCGCAAAGGAACTTTCCATGGCGGCTACCCGCACTTTCTCGATCATCAAGCCTGACGCAACGCGCCGCAACCTGACCGGCGCGGTTACCAAGATGCTGGAAGATGCTGGCCTTCGCGTCGTTGCATCCAAGCGCATCCAGATGACCCGCGAGCAGGCCGAAGGCTTCTACGCCGTGCACAAGGAACGCCCTTTCTTCGGTGAGCTGGTCGATTTCATGATCAGCGGCCCGGTCGTGGTGCAGGTGCTGGAAGGCGAAGACGCCGTGGCCCGCAACCGCAAGGTAATGGGCGCCACCAACCCTGCCGATGCCGATGAAGGCACAATCCGCAAGACCTATGCCGAAAGCATAGAGGCAAACTCTGTCCACGGGTCGGACAGCGAAGAAAACGCCAAGACCGAAATCGCCTTCTTCTTCGACGAGGACGAAATCGTCGGCTGATCGCCCGCACCCCGTACTTTAGAACGGCGTTCCAATCCCCCTCGACTGGTGGTATGTTTCCCACCGGTCGCAGGGGGATTGTTTTTTTCAAGACGGTTTTCCCGGCGATTGGCGTGCCTGACGGCAAGATCGCGGGGGGTGTCCGTGTTTTCCTGGCTGACGAAATCGCGGTTGCAGACGGCAAGGGCCTTTGTCGAGGCGATGAATGGCCGCGATTTTGCGCAAATCAAGAATTACCTGGCGGACGACGTTCGCTTCATCGACAGTTCCGGCAGGGAACTGCAGAGCGCGGACAAGTGCCTGGAACTGTTTCATCGCCTGCTGGCGACTGCCCCGGACCTGCAGATAGAAATCGGCGCGATTGCCGAGCGTGGCAACGATATCCTCATTTCCGGCCGATCGAAGACAAGCACGGCGGAATTGCGCGGTGCCAGCCAGTGGAGGGCGAAGGTCGAGGGCGGAAAGATCATCGAATGGCAGATGTATAGCAACCGCCTTACACCCTCGCTGATCCTGCTTCTGATGAAGGATGAAAGCTGATTGCTTCTCGGCGCGCGAATTCGGCGCGCTGTCTCCGAATGCTCCCGATTAGAGCCGAATCGGTTGTTCATGCTATGCTTGTGCAGACAGAGGCGTGCCATCGTTCGTCTTTGGCTCTCGGTTTGACGACTTGGGGAGACTGCAAATATTCGAATTCCGGAAACATCGGCCCGAAGCAGTCGTGCAGCAATACATTGCTGCCCTGAACGCGCGCGATGCGCGGATCATCGCAGACCTGCTGGCGGATGATTGCCGGTTGGTGGACAGCGCGGGCGGATGGATCGAAGGGCGCGACAATGGGCTGGCGTCTACCCGGGCGTTTTTCGAATTCGACTCCGAATTCCACATCGAACAAGAAGATATTGTGCTGCGCGGCGACGAAGTCCTGGTGCGTGGACGGGCGAAAGCCAGCAACCCCCAGCTTGCGAGCGACAGGTTATGGCAGGCCAGGGTCCGCGACGGAAAGTTATCCTACTGGCAGAGTTTCGGAGAGGATGCCTTGCCGCTGGCCCGCATCCTGATGCCGGAGCAGGCATATGTGCCGCAAGACTCGGGTAAAGTCGCACGCTCCGACCTGAAATAAGCCGAGGCGCGGTTTAGGCCGCGGTTTCCGAGAACTTGCGCAACTGCGCCGCGTGCTCACGGTGCGCCGAAGTCTTGGCGCGGCCCTGTTCGCTGCGCATGGCGGCAAGGGCCTGAGCCGACAGTTCCATGCCGAGCAAGCCATAGACGCGCCCGATTTCGTCTTCCCAATTGGTATTGAGAGCTTCGAAATCCACGACGGCGAGGGGGCCTGCGAAACTGGCGAGCGCGCTGTCCATGCGTTGCTGACGCAGGGCAATCTTGCGCTCGGCTTCGCTTTCTATCCAGTCGAAATCGACGTGGTCCGACTGGATCGCCATCTGGTTGGCAACGAGCGAAGCGGCGCTGGCTGCCGTGTCGCTGGGGCAGCGCCTTGTTCGCACTACGCGGGCTTCAGGAAACTGGGCCAGCAGGGCGGGCAGGTCCTCGGCAAACTGCGGCACCTTCAGCACGCGCGACTGGTTGGCATTGCCGTGCCAGCTGGCATCGGTGCGCAGGATGTTGGCGAACTCGCGATAGAGCGGCGCAGGATCGCGCGCCTCGCTGAAGGCTGTGTAGGAAGGAATGCGCCACTGCGCTTCGTAGGAAGAATGATCCAGCGCGGTGGCGAGCCACCCCAGTTCTTCGTCCGCGCGCGTCACGCCGAACGGGTGGATCGCGTCCAGCCAGGGGTCCAGCACACGGGCGAACATTAATGAGAGGGCCGACCAGACAGGGCGGGTGTCGGGGGTGCGTGGCAGGGGGTGCCAGCTATCGCAGAACCGCGTGGACGAGAGCGCAGGATCTGACGCCAGCAACCGGTGGATGCGGGTGGTTCCGCTGCGCATGTGCCCGACAACGATGACCGGCGGGGCGAGCGGTGTCTCGAGCAGTTCCGGCTCCGCCTGCCACAGCGTACCTAGCTCCAGTCGCTGGCGGATGGCGCGAACCAGTTGGCCGTGGGCCATCGTCAGGCCGAGCGGGTTGAGCCTGGCCTCGGTTTCCAGCGACTCGCACAGGATCTCCAGCCGCAGGCGAAAGTCGGCCATGTCGGCTGGGCTGCGTGGCCCCTGCTCGCCCGCAGGCTCCGCATCGCGCAACGCTTTCGACCAGAGATTATCGGGGTCGAGAGATGGCTTTGCACTAATCCCCTTGCGCCACGCCGATTCCAGCCAGCCGTTGACGCGATCCACGCGGGGAGAACGGGTGCAGGGGTGCGGGCGTGGGGGAAGGTTCATCCGTCAGAATTCGTCAGCGGCATCGTGCAGCTTCGTGAGCCGACCGGGAGCGATGGATCGCCAACTTCTTTCAAGCCACTCAGCAACATGGTCCCAATCAACGCCCGGCTGGTTCAGAATGATCCCCACCCAGCCGCTGGCACCGTAGTAGGCAGGTTTGAAATAAGTGTCCGGAGCAGTCTCGACGAGGCCTGCCAGTTCATCCGCCCCACTTGTCTTGACCAGCACGGCAACGTGGTCGCTGCCGTGGTGCTGGTCGGCGAAATGGGCGAAGTACTTGCCGCTCTTGCCGCCGCTGCGCCAACCCGGCGCGCCATGGCTCTCGCGCTCCTCTGTCTCGGGCAGGGCAAGGGCGAGGGTGCGCACTTTCTCCAGCAGCCAGTCGGCGCGGTAATGCCGCCCGACATAGTCGGCCACCATGCGCGGGTAGAGCTGGTATTCGGCGAGGATCACGCGGTGGGCCAGCGTTTCCGGCGTGTCGCCGGGAAGGATTGCCACCGGCATCTGTCCCAGCAAAGGGCCGCCGTCGAGTTCCGCCGTAACGACATGCACCGAGCAGCCGCCGAATGCGTCGCCGGCCTCGATCGCGCGCTGGTGGGTGTCCAGACCCTTGTAATTGGGCAGCAGGCTGGGATGGGTGTTGACCATCCGGCCTTCCCAGCCGTTCACGAAGTCTGCCGTAAGGATCCGCATGTATCCGCACAGCGCCAGATACTCCGCGCCCGACTCGCGCAAGGCGGCGTCCATGATCCTTTCGTGTTCGTTCCGGTCCATGCCGCGATGATCTTGGCTGAAGGTCGCGATACCTTCGGCAGCCGCAATCTTCAGGCCGGGCGCGTCCGGGTTGTTGCTGGCGACCAGCACGATTTCATAAGGGCAGTCCGGCAGGCGCGACTGGAACAACAGCCCCGACATGGTGGTGCCGTTGCCCGACAGCAGGCAGGCGATTTTCGCCTTTGGTTCAGGCATCGTGATCCGCGGCCCAATCGGCCTTGGCCGACCACGTGCCGGCAGAACCTTTCACCGTGCAGCCGCGCTGGCCTTCCACGATCTCGCCGATCCGGAAAACGGTTTCGCCTGCATCGGAAAGAGCCTTGGTGACGGTATCCACCTTGTCGGGCGTCACCGCCAGGACCATGCCCACGCCGCAATTGAAGGTGCGCGCCATTTCGCCCGGTTCGATATTTCCCTGCGCCTGCAGGAAAGCCATCAGGCGCGGCTGGTCCCAGCTATCTGCGTCGACCACGGCGCGTGCACCCTGGGGCAGGGCCCGCGGCAGGTTCTCCAGCAGGCCGCCGCCGGTGATGTGTGCCAGCGCATCGACATGGCCCGCGCGGACCGTAGGCAGCAGGCTCTTCACATAGATGCGGGTCGGCGCGATCAGGTGGTCGATCAGCAGGTGATCCTGGTCGAACAGGGCAGGGCGATCCAGCTTCCAGCCCTTGTCGGCAGCAAGGCGGCGGACAAGCGAAAAGCCGTTGGAATGGACACCCGAGCTGGCCAGCCCCAGCAGCACGTGACCAGCGGCGACACGTTCGCCGGTCAACTGCTCGCCGCGCTCCACCGCCCCGACGCAGAAGCCCGCGAGGTCGTAATCCCCTTCGGCGTACATTCCCGGCATCTCTGCCGTTTCGCCGCCTATCAGCGCGCAGCCCGCGTCCTTGCAGCCTTCCGCAATGCCCGCGATCACGCGTTCGGCAATGCCGTTCTCCAGCTTGCCGGTGGCGAAGTAGTCGAGGAAAAACAACGGTTCCGCGCCCTGCACGATGAGGTCGTTCACGCACATGGCGACAAGATCGATGCCGACGGTGTCGTGCCGGTTGGTCTCGATCGCCAGCTTCAGCTTGGTGCCGACCCCGTCGTTTCCGGCAACTAGCAGCGGGTCCTTGTAGCCCGCAGCCCTGGGGTCGAAGAAACCGCCGAAACCGCCGATTTCGCCGTCCGCGCCGGGGCGCATCGTGGCTTTCACCATCGGTCCGATGGCTTTCACCAGCCGGTTGCCCGCGTCGATGGAAACGCCGGCCTGTTCGTAGGTATAGGATTGCTTGTCCGAATTCATGCACCTGCCATACGCATTCGCGCTTGGAATTCCACTCGCCTTTGGGCAAAAGACCCGCGAATTCCCCCATGAACATCGTTTTTCCCTCTTCTCGCCCCACAAATGAGCGCCTGCCCACCGCGATTGCGGTGCTGACCGTGCTGGTGCTCGCCCTTCTCGCAGCGGCCGCGCTGTATGCGCAGGTGTCCGGAGAGCGCGGAATTGCCCCTGTTGCCAGCAGCAGCGACATCGAAGTCGACGGCATCGAGGTGGACGTTCACGGCGATAACGCGGAGGAAGCCCGCGCCAACGGCTGGCGCGAGGCCCAGCGCATCGCGTGGGAACGGCTGGACGGGCCGGAGATACCCGATTCGCGGCTCGAGTCGCTGGTCTCTGCCATCGTGGTGGAGGAAGAGAACATCGGCCCGCGGCGCTACATCGCCCGGCTCGGCGTGATCTTCGACAGGCAACGCGCGGGCGCGCTTCTGGGTGCCGGCGGGGAGCGGACGCGCTCTGCTCCGATGCTGACCCTTCCGGTGCTGATCAGCGGCGGCACGCAGACGATGTTCGAGGTTCGCAATCCGTGGCAGCGTGCCTGGGCGGAATACCAGTTCGGCTCCAGCACTATCGATTACGTTCGTCCCTCGGGTTCCGGCGGCGAATCGCTGCTTCTCACCTACGGCCAGACCGGACGCCGCAGCCGGGCATGGTGGAACAATATCCTCGACCAGTTCGGCGCGGCGGACGTGGTGGTACCGATAGCCAACCTGCGGTGGGAATGGCCGGGCGGACCGGTGGAGGGGCGCTTTACCGCGCGTTACGGCCCCGACGATCGCTATCTGGACGAGTTCACAATGCGCGCCGCGAGTGCCGAAGAACTTCCCGCGATGCTGGAACGCGCCGTGGCGCGCTTCGATTCGATCTTTGCCGCCGCGCTGGCCGATGGCACCCTGCGCCCCGATCCCACGCTGACCCTCGACAACATAGAGATCAGCCCGGAAGTGCGCGCACTGCTGGACGCAGCCCGTGCTGCCGAGCGGGCCGAACAGGCTGCTGCGGCTGCGGACAACGATAGCAGCGCCAGCGGCTCGACCGATGCAGGGAGCACGCCGGAGCCGGTAGAGACTGCGGTCGCAGCGGCCAGCTACGGTATACAGGTGGCAACCCCCGCCGCCTCCGACTTCGACGGTGCCATCTCCGCGCTGCGGGCTCTGCCGGGCGTCAGCCGTGTATCCGTGCGCTCGACCGCGATCGGTGGCGCCTCGGTATTCGATGTGACCTATGCAGGCGAACTTTCCGCCTTGGCCGCAGCGCTGCGCCAGCGGGGCTGGGCGGTGAACGAGGGACAGAACGCGCTCGGCATTTCGCGCTAGAAGGCTCGGGATGAGCCAGATCGCACTTCCCCTTGCTGCCCTTGGCAAAGGCCCGGCGCGTATCGTGCTCGGCGATGCCAACGCCCATGTGGCAGAGGCCCTGCAGGCACCGGAAACGTGGCCCTATCGCACCGCCGTGCTCACCGGACCGCCACGTTCGGGCAAGTCGCTGCTGGCGCAGTGGTTCGTACGCAGCGAGCGGGGGGAGGCGATCGATAATGCCCAGGCCCTGGCCGAAGATGAACTGTTCCACCGCTGGAACCGTGCGCAGGAGAAAGCTACGCCCCTGCTGATCGTGGGCGGGAAGCCGCCGTGGAATATCGCCTTGCCCGATTTGAAATCGCGCCTTGGCGGATCGCTGCAACTGGAAATCGGCCAGCCGGACGATGACATGGCGCGCGACCTGCTGCTGTCGCTGGCGGAGGAGCGCGGCCTGCCGCTGCCGGACGACGCGCCGGACTACCTCATTCCCCGTGCCTCCCGCTCTCAGGAAGAGCTGGAGAAGCTGGTTATCACCATCGACCGCTTGTCTCTGGAGCGAAAGGCCCCACCTACGCTCGGTATTTGGCGCGCTGCGCTTGAAGCGGTGCATGGGCCAGAGGAGCCGCGCTTGATCTGAGCGGGTTTTGATGGGAAACTGAGTGCTATGTTCGAACGGCTTGTCGCCTACCTAGACTCCATCCGTGCGCGCGACCCTGCGGCCCGCTCGCGGTGGGAAATCCTGCTTTATCCGGGAGTGCTTGCCCTCGGCATGCACCGAGCCGCACACTGGCTGTTCGAGGCCAAGCTGTATTTCCTCGCCCGTATCGTGAACCACCTGTCGCGCTGGATGACCGGGATAGACATCCACCCCGGCGCGAAGATCGGCAGGAATTTCTTCATCGATCATGGCTTCACCGTGATCGGGGAAACCGCCGAGATCGGCGATAACGTGACGATCTACCAGTGCGTGACACTGGGCGGCACCAATCCCACCAACGGACAGGGCGGCAAGCGTCACCCGACACTGCGCGACAACGTGATCGTGGGTTCCGGCGCGCAAGTGATCGGGCCTATCACAGTGGGCGAACGCGCACGCATCGGTGCCAATGCCGTTGTGACGGACGACGTACCCGAAGGGGCGACGATGATCGGTCTGAAGGCCCGTTCCACGCTGGTCCCCGCCGAAACGTGGCTGCGCGAATTCATACCTTATGGAACGCCATGCGACGAGCCGTGCGAACCCGCGCCGACCGAAAGGGTGCAGGCGCTGGAGAAGGAAATTCGCGCCCTGCGGGCCGAAATGGACGCCTTGCGCAAGGAAACCGGCGAACCCGGTGACGGCCAGCGCAAGAGCGGGGCCAAGAATTGATGGCGGCACCGGGCGCAGGGCCGAACATCGTGGCATTTCCCGGCCAGCGCGGGCCGGGGCAGGTCTGCTTCGATCGGCAGGAATTGACGCGCATCCTCGACCTTTACGGCCGCATGGTCGCAGCCGGTGAATGGCGCGACTACGCCATGGACTTTGCCCGCGATTGCGCCACTTTCGCAGCCTTTCGCCGCACTGCCGACGTACCGCAGATGCGACTGGAAAAGCGCCCTGCGCTGCACCAGAAGCAAGGCATGTGGGCGCTGTTCGGCGAGCATGGGCAGGTGCTCAAGCGCGGACACGAACTGGTCAATGTGCTGGCGCCGGTCGAACGGCGACTGGTCAAGCTGGTAGACCAATAGAAAACGCCCGCAGGTTGTAGCCTGCAGGCGTTCTCCTCCCCAAGACGGATGATTACTGCGTCAGGCCGCGGCTGCCAGCGGTCCGACCAGGGGCAGGCGATCCTGCCAGTTGCCGGGCAGCTTCTCCACCACGCCGGCGCGGATCGTCGGCCAGAATGCCGACAGCATCAGCAGTGCAGTGCCGATCACCAGAGCGGTAAGCGCGACGCTGAGTTCCACCATGCCATACTGTTCGAACAGGCCGCCCAGCGCGAACAGCACATAGGCCAGCGCCGAGACGAGCAGCGCACGCCGGTCCACCGCCAGGGCCACCAAGCCGAACAGCACGTAGACCGCCAGCACAAGCACAGCCGCGCCCGGACCGACCACGCCGCCATCGGTAATGCCCAGCCAATGGAACAGCGGATGCGCGATCATCGGTGCGGCCAGAAGGTGGAGCCAGAAAGCGACATCGCTGCGCCGGGTCTGCCGCGCACGGTCGGAAATGTCCCAGCGCATGGCGAAGGCGAAGATGGCGATACCAAGGGCAAAGACCAGCGGCAGTACGATCGCCTCGGCATCCACAGCCGTCGGCCCGATTGCCGTAACTGCCAGCGCAACGAAGGCCGCCGCCGCGGTCGCGCAGATGGCAGCGACGGTGATCGGCACCATGAACCGCTTCCAGTGCACCCAGGCGGCAATCGCCCCGGCAACGAAACTAGCAGCGATAAGGGCTGCGACGAGACGCTCGTTCTCGTCGAGGCCTGTTTGGCTGAGTATCTCTATCGGGGCGGCCACGACGCCGCCGACGAAAGCCAGCAGCAGCACGATCGACGGCAGCGCCATGCGGCGCTGGCGGGTGAAGAACTCGCTCATCCCCCATGCCGCAGCGGCCACAAGCAGACCCCCGAGCCCAGGTACGATGGCAGTTCCTATTCCGGCCATGGCCACCAGCAGCAGGACTGCCGCGATCGTGACGAAGATGTCGTTGAAGGAATTGATAAGCCGGAAGTTCTCTTCGTCCGTCACCGGCATCTTCCGGATATCCGCGACATGCGCGCGCAGTGCGGTTGCGGCCTCGTTCGTAATTGCGCCCGCAGCAACGGCATCGCGCAGGTCCTGTTCACTGTACATAGGGCTCTCCCCCTTTTCGTCCCATTGAGGGGGAGACTAGCTTACTGTATTAAAGTGTCAATACACCTACGATTTACAGCCCCTCGAGCACGCCCGCCAGTTCATCGAAGTGGTCGATCATCGCATCGCCGCCCAGTTCGTCCACCGGCACGTCGTGGTAGCCATAGCGGCAGGTGACCACGGGGACCTGCGCAGCCCGGGCGGCGCGCACATCAAAGGTGGAATCGCCGATCATGACCGCGCGCCCGCCGCCGCAGTCTGCGATGGCCGCGTTCAGGATGTCGGGTTCGGGCTTTGCCCGCTCGCGACCCAGCGTATCTCCGCCGTAGATGGCGTCGAACCGGTCCGTCATTTCCAGCGCGTCGAGCAGTTCGCGCGCGGGTTTCTCGCTCTTGTTGGTTACGACGGCCAGCTTGCAGCCGCGCGCCGCCAGCAAGTCGAGCGCGGCAAGACAGCCGGCGTAGGGAACCGTGTTGCTGGCAATGTTCGCCCAGTAGTGTTCCAGCAACGCCTGGGTCAGTTTCCGGTAGGTCGCGTCGTCCACCAGGCCGCCCGTCGCCTCAAGAGCGCGGGTCAGCATCATGTCGGTACCTCCGCCGATCATGTTGCGCGTCGCGGTCTCGCTCACGGCGCTGCGACCGATCACACCCAGGGCATGATTTACCGCAGGGCACAGGTCGCGGGCGCTGTCCACAAGCGTTCCGTCGAGGTCGAAAAGGACGATATCGAAAGGAAATTTGCTCATCGCGGGGCCATGTGGGTGAGAGATATGGAAACTGCAATCAATTGCTGGCATGGCGCCTTCCATGAGTGACAGACCTATCGCCGCCATCATCCTTGCCGCGGGCAAGGGTACCCGGATGAACAGCAGCCTGCACAAGGTCCTCCACCAGGTTGCCGGCAGGCCGATGATCGAACACCTGCTTGCCAGCGTGCGGGCGCTGGAGCCGCAGAAGCTGGTCACGATCGTGGGCGAATCGCGCGAGCAGCTCGAGAAGCAGCTGGAAAACCGCGTCGATTTCGCGGTGCAGGATCCGCAGCTTGGCACCGGACATGCCGTGCAGCAGGCCGAGGAAGCTCTCGCCGGGTTCGAGGGCGACGTCCTGGTCCTGTACGGCGATGTGCCGTTCGTGAAAGCTGAAACCATGCGCGCGATGGTCGACCGGCTGCGGGCCGTCGATGCTCCGGCGGCCGTCGTGCTGGGGTTCGAGCCCGAGGATCCGCTGCGCTATGGCCGCGTGATCGCGCAGCAGGGCCGCATACTGAAGATGGTGGAATACAAGGATGCAACCGGTGACGAGCGCGCCTGCAGCCTTTGCAATTCCGGTCTGCTGGCTGCGCGCAGCGAAGACCTGTTCGCCTTGCTGAACCGCGTGAGGAACGAGAACGCACAGGGAGAATACTACCTCCCCGATATCGTCAACATCGCCATTGCCGACGGCCACAACTGCGCCGTGATAACCTGCGATTCGCCGGACGAGGTTTCGGGCATCAACAGCCGTGCGGAACTCGCTGCTGCCGAGGCGCAGTGGCAGGCGCTGCGGCGTGAAGAAGTGATGGCCGAAGGCGTCACCCTGCGAGCACCGGAGACCGTGTTTTTCAGCTACGACACCCATCTGGCAGCCGACGTGGTGGTGGAACCCAATGTGGTGTTCGGGCCGGGCGTCTCTGTTGCAAGCGGAGCCACCATCCGCGCCTTCAGCCACCTAGAGGGGGCGACGGTAGGCGAGGGGGTCGAGGTCGGCCCCTACGCCCGTCTTCGTCCCGGCGCGGTGCTGGAGAAGGGCAGCAAGGTCGGCAACTTCGTCGAGATCAAGAATGCCACTCTGGCCGAAGGTGCCAAGGCCAATCACCTCACCTATCTCGGCGATGCCAGCGTGGGGGCGGGCGCCAATATCGGCGCAGGGACCATTACCTGCAATTACGACGGGTATTTCAAGCACCAGACCACCATCGGGCCGCGCGCTTTCATCGGCTCCAACTCTGCCCTGATCGCGCCTGTCAGCATCGGTGCCGACGCCATCGTCGCCGCCGGCAGCGCGGTCAGCCGCGATGTGGCCGACGGAGAGTTGCGCATGGTGCGCGCAGACCAGTTGATAAAGCCCGGCTGGGCAGATCGCTTTCACGACGCGATGAAAAAGAAGAAAGCCGACCGCAAGTGAGCGACCGGTACGAGGGCAAGCCTTTCCTGCGACTGCTCGATAGTTACGTCCTCGACGCGATCGACAGGCTGGACGAAGCCAACGCGAAATGGCTGGTCGAGGCAGAGCCCTATTTCCGCGAAACTTTCGGCGGTTCGGGCAGTTGGCAGGACATCGTGGCGCAGCGGATGCAGTTTCCGGAAGGTATGCAGTCCGCCATCGCAGAGACGTGGCAAAAAGGCCGCGTCAGGTTCGTCGAACAGAACGGACACGAGCCCGAACCGGTGCAATTCGCACACATGTTCGTGGATCAGAATTTCCCGCATTAGGGCGCAAGAGGTAGAATTATGTGCGGCATTATCGGAATCGTTGGGCACCGCGACGTGGCGGCCCGTCTTGTCGACGGGCTGCGGCGCATGGAATATCGCGGCTATGACAGCGCCGGCGTCTGCACCGTAGACGAGGGCCGGCTCAAGCGTCGCCGGGCGGAGGGGAAGCTCAACAACCTGGTAACCGAACTGGCGCGCAACCCGGCATCGGGGGATACCGGGATTGCGCACACGCGCTGGGCCACGCACGGCGCGCCGACTGAAAAGAACGCGCACCCCCATGCGACGGAGCACGTGGCGCTGGTCCACAACGGCATTATCGAGAATTTCAAGGAACTGCGGGACGAGCTGCGCGCCGACGGGCGCGAATTCGAAAGCCAGACCGATACCGAGGTTGTCGTTCACCTGATCTCTCGCCGGATCGAGGAAGGCAAGTCGCCGGAAGATGCGGTGGCCGAGGTGCTTCCGCGGCTGCGCGGGGCATTCGCACTGGCCATCGCCTTTCGCGATCATCCCGACATGCTGATCGGTGCGCGCCTCGGTTCGCCGCTGGTCGTGGGCTATGGCGAAGGCGAGATGTTTCTCGGCTCAGACGCTTTGGCGCTGGCTCCGCTTACGCAGGAGATCGCCTACCTCGAGGAAGGCGACTGGGTCACCATCACCCACGATAGCGCGACGATCCGCGATCAGGATGGCAACGTGGTGGAGCGCGAGGTGAAGACCTCGGGCGCTTCTGCCGCTGCCATAGAGAAGGGCAATTACCGCCACTTCATGCAGAAGGAGATCTTCGAGCAGCCTACCGTGGTGGCGCAGACCCTGCGCAGCTACCTGCGCCCCGGCGAACAGCGCGTGGCGCTGCCGCAGATCGACTTCGATATCTCTGCTATCAACCGCGTCACCATCGTTGCCTGCGGCACGTCCTATTACGCAGGGATGGTAGCGAAGTACTGGTTCGAGCAGTTCGCCCGCGTGCCGGTCGATATCGATTTTGCAAGCGAGTTCCGTTATCGCGAGCCGGTTCTGCCCGATGGCGGGCTGGCGCTGTTCATTTCCCAGAGCGGCGAGACGGCGGATACGCTGGCAGCGCTGCGCCACTGTCGCACCCAGGGCCAGATCATTGCCGCTGTGGTGAACGTGCCGACCAGTTCCATGGCGCGAGAGGCGGACCTGCTGCTGCCGACCCATGCCGGGCCAGAGATCGGCGTGGCTTCCACCAAGGCTTTCACCTGCCAGCTGGCAGTGCTGGCGGCGCTGGCCGCCCATCTCGCGGTAAAGAAGGGCCTGCTGAACCACCGCGAGGAAGCGATCATTGTCGATCACCTGCTGGAGGCGCCGGCGTGCCTGAACGCGGCCCTCGACCACGACGAGGAAATCGCCAGCATGGCGCACCTGATCGCGCCTGCGCGCGACGTGCTCTATCTGGGCCGGGGCGCGGATTTTCCGCTGGCGCTGGAAGGCGCGCTGAAACTCAAGGAAATCAGCTACATCCACGCCGAGGGCTATGCCAGCGGCGAGATGAAGCATGGCCCCATCGCGCTTATCGACGACAAGGTGCCGGTCATTGTGCTCGCCCCGTCAGGCCCGCTTTTCGAAAAGACCGTTTCCAACATGCAGGAAGTCCAGGCGCGCGGCGGCAAGGTCGTGCTGATTTCCGACAAGGCGGGCATCGAGCAGGCCGGTGAAGATTGCATGGCCGTGATCGAAATGCCCAAAGTCCATCCGCTGATTGCCCCGCTGGTATATGCCGTTCCGGTGCAGTTGCTGGCGTACCATGTTGCCGTGGCGAAGGGCACCGATGTCGACCAGCCGCGCAACCTGGCGAAATCGGTGACGGTGGAATAATTTTTCGATTGGTCGCTCAGGCACTGCCGGCTTTACCCGGCAATAACTATTGCCGGTTACGGCAGCGGTGTGAGCGACAAGCATTCTGGATTACCAAGCCTTCCCCTGCAGATGAGCTTTCTGCAAGTGATTGGCCTTCGCGACCCTGGTGAGGGCGACTGGAACCGGCTGCGTACACTTCAGTACGCCGAACTCCACAAGGTCTCACTGATCCGCATTGGCGCTCATGGCCTCGCCGCGATCCTGGCGGTTACCTTGTACAAGGAATCCGTCGCTCACTGGGTGCTGGGCATATGGATGCTTAGCGTCATCGCTGCGGTCTGGAATGTCACCCGGCTCGACCGGAATTTCATCGATATCGAGAACCGCGGGGTGCAGTGGAGCGAATTCACCCGGCAGGCGCTTGGCGTGGGGGGCTGTACCATTCCCTGGGTCGCGGCGCTGCTGTTCTTCATACCGCACGGCTCGCCCGCCGATCATTATGCCCTGTGGGCCGTTGCCGCGATGCTGATCGCGGGCAGTGCCGCCGCGATGGCTTCTGCCCCGGTCGCCACCGTCCTGTTCGATCTGGTGGTAGGGGCTGCTGGCGCAGCCTCGTTCATCATTGCCGGGGACTATATCTTCGCCATCGCCGCGGCTGTCTACACGATGACGGTCGTTGCCGGTGCCCTGCGTTCGGCACGAACGTACCTATCGGCCAAGATTGCCGAGGCAGGCGTTGCGGAGAAGGACGAAGTTGTCTCGCTGCTGTTGCGCGAGTTCGAGGAAAAGGAATCGGACTGGCTCTGGCAGGTCGATACCAATCGCCGGATCCGGTCTGCTTCGCCGCGTTTTGCCTTCGCCTTCGGTTCTGCGCCGGGGGACATCGAGGGTGAAAGCTTCATCAAGCTGATCGCCGGCAGTTCGTGGGAAAGCGGCGAATTTCCGCGAAGCCTGCACGAACTGGCCGACAAGCTGAAGAGGCGCGAGCATTTCTCCAACGTGCTGGTGCAGGTCCATCTCGATGCGGGTCGCAGGTGGTGGGAGCTTTCGGGCACACCGCTTTACGACGACAACGGCAGCTACATCGGTTTCCGCGGCGTCGGCTCCGACGTGACCGAGCAGCGCGACCGCGACGAAAGAATCGCCTATCTCGCCCGCTATGACACCCTCACGGGACTGCCGAACCGCCTGATGCTGACCGAAGCGCTGGGCGAGGCCATGCGTTATGCCGACAACTGGAAAACCCGCTGTGCGTTCCTGATGATCGACCTCGACCGGTTCAAGGCCGTGAACGATTCGCTGGGGCATCAGCTGGGTGACAAGTTGCTGGCGGAAGTTTCGAAGCGGCTGGCCGGTGTCATCACCGAGAACGAGCAGTGCGGCCGTCTGGGAGGCGACGAATTCGCTGTCGTAATCCGCGACGCCACCGACAAGGGGCGCACCGAACGCCTCGCCAATGCCATCATCGACACGCTTTCCCAGCCATACTCCATCGACAACCACACCCTTTTCATCGGAGCCAGCGTGGGCTCTGCCGTGGGGCCGCGTGATGGCGATTCTGTCGAAACGCTGATGCGCAACGCAGACCTCGCGCTTTACCGGGCGAAGGACGAGGGCGGGAACACGCATTACTGCTACGTCCCGTCGCTGCATGCCAATGCCGAAGAGCGCCGCAAGCTGGAGCTTTCGTTGCGCCGCGCGATAGGTCAGAACGAACTGGAACTGAATTTCCAGCCCGTCGTCAACGCACGTAGCGAGACGGTTGTCAGCTTCGAAGCGCTGCTGCGCTGGAATAGCGAGGAACACGGCTTCGTAAGCCCGGCGAAGTTCATTCCCCTGGCAGAAGACACGCGCCTGATCGTACCCATCGGCGAATGGGTGCTGCACGAGGCTTGCCGAGAGGCAACGCGCTGGCCGGACGATATCAAGGTGGCTGTCAACGTGTCGGGCGAACAGTTGCTAGAACCCATGTTTGCGAACACCGTCGTGCGCGCCCTGGCCGATACCGGGCTTGCCCCGCACCGGCTGGAGGTTGAAGTCACCGAAAGCGTGTTCCTGCGCGATGGCCGCACCGCCCGGCAGACGCTGGAAGAGATCATGGCGCTCGGCTGCTCTGTGGCGCTGGATGACTTTGGCACCGGCTATTCCTCGCTGGGGTACCTGCGTACCCTGCGCTTCTCCACCATCAAGGTGGACAAGAGCTTCGTGCAGGGCGCCTCGCAGGAGAACCAGGAGAGTTTGGCCATCATCCGTGCCGTCGTCGCCATGGCTCGCAGCCTGGAGATGACCACCACTGCAGAGGGCGTGGAAGATGCCGACCAGGCCGCGCTGATCCGCGAACTGGGTTGCACCAAGATCCAGGGTTTTTACTTTGGCCGCCCGATGAAGGCGATCGAGGCCCGATCACTGGTGGTGAAGGGCCGCAACAGCCGGGCGGCTTGATCCGGGTCTGAACCTGTCCGTGAGGCGCGGGCTGACCCTGCAGGTAAGCTCACCCCGCGAATTCTAGGCGCCGACGAGCGAGCCGATCACGCTTTCGAACAAGCGTCGGCCATCGCTGCCGCCGTGATCGTCCTCGATAGCGCGTTCCGGGTGGGGCATCATGCCGAGCACATTACCCTTGGCATTCAGCACGCCGGCGATGTCGCGGCGCGAGCCATTGCAGTTCTCGGCGTAGCGGAAAGCCACGCGGCCTTCTCCTTCCAGCCGGTCCAGCGTCGCGTCGTCCGCGAAATAGTTGCCATCGTGATGGGCGACCGGAATGTGGATCGTCTCACCCTTGGAATAGGCGCTGGTGAACAGGCTGGTGGCGTTTTCGACCACCAGGGGAACAGTGCGGCAGATGAAGGTCTGCGCCGCGTTGCGCATCAGCGCGCCTGGCAGCAACTGCGCCTCGGTCAGCACCTGGAAGCCGTTGCACACGCCCAGCACGGGCACGCCGCGCTCGGCAGCGGTCACGACGGAGCGCATGATCGGGCTGTTCGCCGCCATGGCGCCACTACGCAGGTAATCGCCGTAGGAAAAGCCGCCGGGCAGGGCGATGAAGTCGAGGCCGTCCGGCAGGTCGGCATCGCCGTGCCAGACCTTCACCGGCTCCTTGCCCGATACGTCACGCAGCGCGACCCACATGTCGCGGTCGCAGTTCGATCCGGGGAATGTGACGACTGCGGTCTTCATCAGGCGACCTTCTCGATGCGGTAGTTCTCGATCACCATGTTGGCGAGCAGCTTCTGGCACATTTCGTCAAGCGCCGCGTCCGTCGTGTCGTCGGCCACGTCCATCTCGACAAGGCGACCGATGCGCACATCTTCCACGCCCTTGTAGCCCAGTCCCTCAAGCGCGTGGTGCACGGCGCGGCCCTGCGGATCGAGCACGCCGGGCTTCAGGCTGACATGGATGCGGACTTTCATGGATCGGGCCTTTCGAGAACTCGTCGGTTTCGCCGCAGCCTATGGCGATTGCCAGCGCGATGGGCAAGGGGCGGCGGCGCAATCCACCCGCGATTTGCAACCGAAATCCAACTAACCTGGAACACATGGAACAGTGTCCTGAAGCAGAAAAGCGGGTGGGGTATTCCGAGCGGACTGGCGGCTGCATCAAGAAGGATTGAAACGGTTGCATCGCCCCATGCATTGGTGTGCCATGGTGCGTGTAGGAAAGCCGCGCCGCAGGAGGGTTTGCAGCACATGATCGCCACCGAGAAGTTCACTTTCACCGGCAAGAACGGGCAGACGCTGGACGGGCGGCTGGAATTGCCCCTCTATACGAAACCGCGCGCCGCCGCGCTGTTCGCCCATTGCTTCACCTGCACAAAGCAAAGCCACGCTGCCACGCGCGTTGCCTCCGCCCTTGCGGCGAAGGGGCTGGCGGTGCTGCGGTTCGACTTTACCGGGCTGGGCGGCAGCGATGGCGATTTCGCCAACGCGGGCTTTGCCACCAATGTGGAGGACCTGACCTGTGCCGCGCAGGCGCTGGCCGACCGCGGCCTGCCTCCCGTGCTGCTGGTAGGCCATTCGCTGGGCGGAGCGGCGGTGCTGGCGGCGGCCGCGCACGTTCCCCAGGCGCGAGGCGTGGCGACCCTCAACGCGCCCTACGATGCTTCGCACGTGTTCGAGCATTTCGGCGATGCGGTCGACGATATCGAGGACAACGGCGAGGCGGAGGTGACCCTGGCGGGCCGCAAGTTCCGTATCGCCAGGGCTTTCCTGGAACAGGGCCGCGACCAGCCGCAGGGAGAGCGTATCGCCAATCTTGGCCTGCCGCTGATGGTGATGCACTGTCCGCAGGATGAAGTCGTCGGCATCGATAACGCCCGGCTGATTTTCGAGAAGGCGAAGCACCCCAAGAGCTTCGTCGCGCTGGATAACGCCGATCACCTGCTGACAGAGCCCGGCAGCGCCGAATATGCGGCCAACATGATCGCTGCCTGGGCAACGCCCTACCTCGCAGACCTGCCGATGGCGCCGCGTGAGGAATTCGCAGGTACCGTGGAAGTTGCAACCGCAGGGGGCAAGTTCGCCCAGTGGGTGCGCACCGCCAGCCACGAATTCATCGCCGATGAACCGGTAAGCTTTGGCGGAAGCGACCATGGCCCCACGCCTTACGACCTGCTGCTGGCGGCGCTGGGTACCTGCACCAGCATGACCATCCAGATGTATGCGGAGCGCAAGAAGATACCGCTCGATAGCGTGCGGATCGAGCTGGAACACAGCCGCGACCATCACACAGATTGCGTCGACTGCGAGGACAAGGGCGTGCCGATACAGGTGATTGACCGCGCGATAGAGCTATCGGGCGACCTGACCGGCAAGCAGCGCCAGCGGCTGATGGAAATCGCCGACAAGTGCCCGGTGCACAAGACCATGCTGGGCGAACTGCATATTCATTCGACGCTGATCGAAATCTGACACAAAGCGAAAAAAGGGGCGAAAAAACGGGCAAAAAAACGGGGGCCGAAGCACATGCCTCGGCCCCCGCAATTATTGTCCGATATTACTCGCCGTCGCTGTCATCTGCCGCAACGAGGATGCGCGTGTCGGCACGGCGTTCGGGCACGAGGTAGGTCTGCGCCAGTGCCTGCAGGTCTGCGGGCGTGAAGCTCATGATAACCTCGGCCTGTTCGCGAACGCGGTCGAGCCGGTCGGCCTCGCTCTGCGCGTCGGAAACCACGCCCATCCAGAAGCCGTTGTTCTCCCGCGCCAGGCGGATGCTTTCCAGCACCGGCTGGCGAGCGCGCAGCAGAAAGTCCTCGCTCACCGGCTCGTCACGCAGTTCGCTGGCGAGACGGTGGATGATTTCCCGCACCTCGTCTGCCTGTGCAGGATCGACGATGGCAGCCAGGCTGAGCGTGCCGAAGTCGTCGAAATCCGAACTGGTGGAGTTGGAGACCAGCGGGCTGTAGGTTGCTGCCAGTTCCTCGCGCAGGGTTTCCAGCCCCTTCAGCCGGACAAGGCCGGACAGCAGGCTAAGCCCCATGTCCTCGCGGAAGTCGCTGTCGTCGCGGGTGCGCCAGATGCTGCCGACCAGGGCCTGGTCTTCCTGTCCGGTATGGGTGAAGTCGTTCACTTCGTCGCCCGACAGGTCGAGGAAGCGCAACTCACGCTTGTCGGCGAAGGTCGAGAATTCCGCCTGGCGCTCTGGCAAAGCGCCAAAGGTCTGGGCGACCGCTTCGATAGCCGTCTGCGGGTCGATGTCGCCCACGATTCCGATCTCGATCGCACCGTTGCCTGCATAGGACAGGACCTTGTCGCGCAGGGCTTCGCGATCGACAGAGCCAAGCTGCTCGCGCGTCGGGAAGGCGGTGTAGGGGCTGTCGGAAATCTGCTCTCCCGTGCGCAGGCTGAAGACCTGTGCGGGCTGCGATTCCAGCTGACCCCAGACGGCATCGATCACCGCGTTGAAGCGGGCATCCGCCTCCGGACGAAGGCCCGGATCGGTGAGATAGGCAGCGCTGACCTTCATCTGCATCAGCAGATCGTCCGGCGTGGTGACCCCGGCAGAGGTGAAGGTATCGGTTCCGGCGCCGAGGCCGGTCGATACCTGCTGCCCGGCCAGCAGTTCGGTGATTTCGTCGAAACTGTGCTGGCCAAGGCCACCGACCGCAGAGGCAATCTGCAGGTAGAGGCTGGCGGCGGTGGAATTCATTCCATCCAGCGCCAGGCTGCCGCCGTCCATGTTGACGGTGAAGCGGACACGGCCCGGTTCGAAATCGGTCTGCTTGATGTTCAGCCGCACGTTGTTGTCGAAAGTAACGGTGCGGATGCCCAGGTCCTCGATCGTGGTGTCCGTAACGATCTGGCCGGGGTCGCCCCAGTTGGCATAGGCGAATTCCGTGGCGACCACGTCTTCCGGCTCTGCCACGGCGACCTGCATGCTGTCATTGTAGACTGCGGCGACGGCATCTTCTCCGCCTTCCAGTTCCTTTGCGGCGACGCGAACCAGCGGCTGGCCCTCGCTCCAGGCTTCGCGGAAGAATTCGTTCACCGCTTCCAGCGTCAGTTGCGGGCGGATCTGCTGGAACAGTTCGTAACGCCACTGCGGATCGGTGACGAAGTCGTTTTCCGTCGCAGCGTTTACCAGGGCCATCGCCAGCTGGGCGTTGTTGCGCGCACCGGCCTGTGCGGCACTGCGTTGAAGAGCGCTTTCGGTATTGGTCAGCGCGAAATCCAGTTCGGACTGGGTGAACCCGTATTCCAGCGCCCGGCGAAGTTCCTGCTCGGCGATCATCAGGCCCTCGTCCCACGCACCGTCGCGCGTGCTGATGCTGATGGCCGAATAGTCGGCTACGTCCACATCGCTGCCGATGCCGAAGCCGCCGCCCAGGATCGGGCTGTTTTCACGGTTGGCGATGCGGGTGATGCGCCGGTCGAACATCGCTTCTGCCAGGCCCTGCACCTGTTCGCGGGTGCGTTCCTCGATCGTATCGACCGGATCGGTGTAGGGGCGCATCTGGAAGATCGCCACGGCCTCGTTGATGGTGGGATCCACGAAGGTGTCGAACTCGGCATCGCGGTCGAAATCCACAGAGCCGGGGGCGGGAATCTCGCCTGCCGGCCCGCGACCCTGCCAGCTTTCGAACCGTTCCTTGATGGCAGCTTCCATCTCGGCGACGTCGAAATCGCCGACAGCGACGAAGGTCGCGTTTTCCGGACGGTAGAAGCGGTTGTAGAAGTCGCGCAGCCGCTCTGCCGGGGCTTCACGCAGCACCGCGTCCAGGCCGATGGGGAAACGCGTGGTATAGCGCGTGCCGGGAATGCGGAAGTCGAAGAGATCGCGGAAGTTGCGCAGCCCGGCGGTGTCGCGCGTGCGGCGCTCGCTCACCAGGATCTCGCGCTCGCGGTCGACCGCTTCGGGGGTGAAGGTCAGTTCGCTGGCGGTTTCGCGCATCAGGAACAGCGCGGTTTCCAGGCTCTCCTCGTTGGCGTTGGGAACATCCAGCATGTACACCGTCTCGTCGAAGCTGGTGTAGGCATTCGTATCCGGACCGAAAGCAAGACCCAGCCGCTCCAGCAGCGGGATCATCTCGCCTTCGGGCACATTGGTGGAGCCGTTGAAGGCCATGTGCTCGATGAAGTGCGCCAGCCCGCGCTCGTTCTCGGCTTCGCCCAGCGAACCGACATCGAAATGCATGCGGAACGATGCCGTGCCTTCGGGCGTGTCGTTCTGGCGGATGGCATAGCGCATGCCGTTTTCCAGCACGCCGTAGGTCACGGAAGGATCCTGCACGACATCGGTCGCCTCGGTCCCCCATTCGGCCTGCGCGGCAGCCGGAGCGGCGATCACCAGGGTGAAGGCCATCGCGGCCGATGAAATGGAAGCGGAAAGCGCACGGCGCATGGTCATGAAAATTGTCCCCTTGTCACAAATGGATAGGCGGCGAGAGTACGCCGTTGCAGTTGCAACAACATATGCACGGCATATGAACATGGCGCAACCGGTCACTAGGGCGGTGTGCCCATTCGTCGTTCGGCAAGGGTGGTGACGGCCCGCGACGGGCCGGGGGTGCCTATTTCTTCGGCTTGGGTGCGCCCGGCTTTTGCGGGGAGGTGCGCAGGCGGGAGCGGTGGGCATCCATGTCCAGCACTTCGCCGGGGCCGTTATCCTCGCCCGAGAGCACGCCCAGGCGACGGGCGACTTCCTGGTAAGCCTCTTCCTCGCCGCCCAGGTCGCGGCGGAAGCGGTCCTTGTCCATCTTCTCGTTCGTGTTGAAGTCCCACAGGCGGCAGTTGTCCGGGCTGAACTCGTCGGCCAGGATCACGCGGCTGAAATCGCCGTCATAGATGCGCCCGAATTCCAGCTTGAAATCGATCAGGCGGATGTCGACCGCGGCGAACATGCCGGAGAGGAAATCGTTGATGCGGATCGCCATGGCGGCGATATCTTGCATCTCTTCGTGGCTGGCCCAGTTGAAGGCGGCGATATGCTCCTCCGACACCAGCGGATCGCCCAGCGCATCGTCCTTCAGATAGTATTCGATCAGCGTGTGCGGCAGCATCTCGCCTTCCTCGATACCCAGGCGCTTGCTGATGGAACCGGCGGCTACGTTACGCACCACCACTTCGAGCGGAATGATCTCCACCTGCCGGACTAGCTGCTCGCGCATGTTCAGGCGGCGGATGAAATGGGTGGGGATACCGATGTGCGCCAGGCGCGTGAAGATATACTCGCTGATGCGGTTGTTGATCACGCCCTTGCCGTTGATCGTGCCCTTCTTCTGGGCGTTGAAGGCGGTGGCATCGTCCTTGAAATACTGGATCAGCGTACCCGGTTCGGGGCCTTCGTAAAGGATCTTGGCCTTGCCTTCGTAGATCTGGCGACGACGGGACATGGGAGAAACCTTTCAACAGCAAAAAAGCGAGCGCCCCGGCAACGCGATGGAAGTTCGCGAAGGTGCCGGGGCGCGTTTGAACGCGGCCTATACACTTATCCGCGCGAGGGGGCAATCGGGGGCGATACGACTCTTGTGCTCGTGGCACGCAAGGCCGTGGATGGCAGCTTTTGGCAAAGACTGTGGGTTAATGAAAATGACCGCAAAACAGTGGATTGACAGCGCCCTTTTCCAATTTACAGATTGGCCGAACGAAGGGGGCAAAATGACGAAATTTCTTACGATTCTCGGTGCTGCGGCATGCCTGTCGCTGGCGGCACCCGCTGCCGCGCAGGAGCGCGGCGCCGTGCGGCACGATTTCGATGCGACGCAGGTCCAGGGCGACGCGCGCATCCTGGTTTTCCGCCCCCGCATCCGCGTGGGAGAGCAGTCGACCGGCGGCATGTTCGAGCCGCGCGCCGACTGGACCGAACTCGCCCGCGACAATCTCGGCAATGCGCTGGACGCTTACCAGGTCCGGTACGGCAGCACCCTGGTCGAGGCCCCCGAGGCCTTTGGCGAAGATGCCCGCATCGTCGAGGATTACATGGCGCTGTTCAGCACTGTCGCCGAATCGATCGTCAGCTACCAGTTCTTCCCGGGCAACCGGCTCGAGACGAAGAAGGCCGACAATCGCAACGAGGTGTTCGACTGGACGCTGGGGCCGGGCGTCAAGGACCTGCCAGGCGCGGAGAACGCCGACTATGCGCTGTTCGTCAATACGGAGGACCACTACGGCTCCACCGGGCGCAAGGTTCTGCAGGTTTTCGCCGCGATGGGCGGGGTGAGTGTCACCTCCGGTCGCCACGCTGGGTTCGCCGCACTGGTGGATCTGGAAACCGGCAACATCCTGTGGGTGAATGCGGACATGCAGATGGGCGGTGACGTGCGCGAGGTCGACGGAGCGCAGCGCCGCGTCGAGCAGCTGTTCGAGGACTTTCCGCTGGTTCCTGCTGCCGCGGCTGGCGAATAATGCGCCTCGCAGCTCTGGTGGCTGCGGCCACCTCCCTTTGCGTGCTGGCCACTGCCGCGCAGGCGCAGGTGGATGAGGGCGAATTCGCCATCCCGCCGTATGAGGGCGTGTACCAGCCGCAGGACCGTGACGAGCGGGGCCTGTGGACCATGGCCGACGAGGACGAGCGCGTCCTGCGCGATACCGATGTGGTGATCCGCGATCCGGCGCTGAACGATTACGTGCGCGGGGTGCTTTGCCGCACCGTTGGCCAGGATCGCTGCGAAAGCGTGCGGGTCTATATCGTCCGTGTGCCGATCTTCAACGCGTCCATGACGCCCAACGGCACGATGCGGGTGAACTCCGGCCTGTTGCTGCGGGTTCGCTCCGAAGCCGAGCTGGCGTCGATCCTCGGCCACGAGTTCGCCCATTTCGAATTGCGCCACACCCTGGCCAACTACCGGCGCAGCCGTACCGGCAGCGATATCGGCGCGTGGGCGGCGGTGCTGGGCGCGGCTGCCGCCAATTACGGTGGCTACGGCTACGGCCATAACGCGCAAGTCGCGATCCTGGGAGGCGTTTACAGCTTCCGTCGCAACCAGGAGAGCGAGGCCGACGCTCTTGGCTTCAGCTATATCGCCGATGCAGGTTTTCGTCCGATCGCCGCTGCCGAGGTTTGGCAGGGCGTCATGGACGAGACCGACCGCACGGCTATCGACCGTGGACGGCGCTCTCCGCGCTACGACGGGGTCGCCTTCTTCGCCAGCCATCCCACCAGCATGGAACGTGCCGAAGCCCTTGCCGATCTGGCGACCCGCGTACCGGGCGGTGACTACGACGGGGTCGAAGAATACCGACGCGCCACGGCGGACTGGACACCCCGGTTCCTGGCCGACGAACTTGCTCTCAACGACTTCGGCGGCACCGACTACGTGATCGAGCGGCTGGGCGAATACGGCCAGACCGCCGACCTGCTTTACGCTCGCGGCGAACTGTATCGGGGGCGTGGCCATCCGCGCGATCTCGTCAACGCGGCGCAATTCTATCGCGGGGCGCTCGATCTCGATCCCGACCTGCACGACGCGTGGCGCGGCATGGGACTGGCCCTGCTGCGCAGCGGAGAATTCGCACAGGGCTCCGATGCCTTGCGCACTTACCTGGAACTGGCACCCGAGGCCAATGACGCGGCCATGCTGCGCATGATGATCAAGGAATAAAAGCTATGCGTAAATTCGGCCTCCTGATTGCTGCCGCCCTGCTGATCGCGCCGGGCAGCGCCATGGCCCATCGCCTTATCGACGCGAACGAAGCTGTCACCGTCGCCCGTTCCGATCTGGCGGTTGTCCCGCAGATCGAATGGAACCGCATCAGCCAGCGGCCCGGAAGCAATGCCGAACGCTGGACGCTGGACGGCGAACTGCTGAACGATGTGCTGTTCTTCGGTGAAGTGGCCTCGGGCGACACGCTGTTTCGCGAAGTGAACCGCCGCGAAACGCCGCTTCCCCAGTTCGCATCGGACATGCTGCTGGTGGACCTGCCGGACTTCGTGGAAAGCTCGCTGCGCATCGCCAAGGGTGCATCGACCTTTACGACCACTTCGGTGGAGCCGACGCAGTTCCTGGGGCAGGGCGGGGTACGCTTCGAATTCGAAACGCTGGGTTCGGACGACCTGCGGCGCAAGGGCATTGCAGTGGCCACGATCATCGATGGCGAACTGTTCATGATGCTTTACGAAGCGCCTTCGCTGTACTTCTTTGATCGCAACCGGGCAGACTTCGAACAGCTGGTGGCAAGCGCCCACCTCGGCTGAGGCCGGCGGCACGGGGGCCTCGCCAGTCGAAGCCCCGATTCGCCGGAAAGATTCGCCGCGTTGCCCCTCGATTGGCCGCATGGAACCGGCTTACCGGTGCAAAATCATGGCGTTGCGAAATGGTGCCGTAAAGCGGGCGAACCGTGATACCGTTCCCGTTCCTTAAACGGGGGGAATACCAACATGAAGAAGCTTATTTTCGTTGCCGCGCTTGCTGTTGCAGCCTGCGGGGAGACCGCCACCGAAGAACCGATGGTGGAAGAAGAAGTCGTTGCCGAGGAACCGGCGATGGAAACTGCCATGGCAGCCGACGGCATGGCCACTCCCGGCGTCTACGAAGTGACGCTGCCCAATGGTGACGTCTGGACCGAAACCGTAAACGCGGATGGGACATACACCTCGGCCGGGCCGAACGGCGAGGAGGAAAGCGGCACCTGGACGCAGGAAAGCCCCGAGCGGTATTGCACGACCAAGGAAGGCGAGACCGAGCCGACCTGCTATAGCGAGACCATGTCGGAAGACGGCGTATGGTCCTCGACCGAGGAAGGCACCGAAGACACGGCGACCGTGGTGCGGGTCAGCTGACAAGCATTACAGCGAAGCTAAAAGGGGCGGGGCCGTGCGGCTCCGCCCTTTTTCGTTCCGGCCCGAGACGCCTGGCTGTAGTCGCTAGCCCAAGCCCTTGGGCACGCTGCCATCTTCCGCGTCGTGCCCGCCGTGCGGCACTTTCCCGCGCTCGATCACCCGGCCCAGCGTCATCCGCTGCACCAGTACGCTGAACAGTACCGCCCCGAACGTGGCGGCCAGCAGCAGGTCGCGCACCGGTCCGGCGGGAAGTGAAAGGGCCAGCGCGATGGAAATGCCGCCGCGCAAGCCGCCCCACCACAGCACGCCCCATGCACCCGATGCCTTGGGCCGCGCGGCAGGCACCACGCGGGTGGAGACGGTGACTGCCACGGCGCGTGCGATCAGGGTGATCGGGATGGCAGCCAGCATCACGATGCTTTCATCGACGCCCGGCACCAGCACGATCATCTCCAGCCCGATCAGCAGGAACAGGACGGAGTTGAGCAATTCGTCCACCACTTCCCAGAAGCGGATCACGTAATCGCGGGTCACGTCGCTCATGGCGTAGGTCACGCCGTGGTTGCCGATCAGCAGGCCCGCCACGGCCATGGCCAGCGGGCCGGAGATGTGCAGGGCGGTACACAGGGCATAGCCTCCCATCACCACCGCCAGCGTGATCGTCACCTCCAGCGCATATTCGTCCATCGAACGCATGGCGCGGAAGCCAAGGTAGCCGAATACGAGGCCCACCATCAGGCCGCCGCCTGCCTCGATCAGAAACAGCCGTGCGCCTTCGCCAAGGCTGAAATCGGTTCCCGTCACCGCTGCGCCCAGCAGGATGGTGAAGACCACGATGCCCACGCCATCGTTGAACAGGCTTTCCCCGGCAACGCTTGCCTGCAGGCTTTCGTCGACCATCTCTTCCTTCAGCACACCCAGCACGGCCACCGGATCGGTGGGCGCGATCAGCGCGCCGAAGACGAAGTACCAGATCGGTGCCAGGCCAAGTCCCAGCAGCAGGCCAAGCCCCCATGTCAGCAGGCCCACGATCACGGTGGAAAGGATCACACCGACCGTGGAAAGCAGCAGCACCGGCACCCAGTCGGCCTTCAGCCGGTCCAGATCGACGTGCAGCGCGCCTGCAAACAGCAGGAAGCTCAGCATGCCCTGCAGCAGGGTCTCGGTGAAGTTCATTTCCTGCAACAGCCGCGCAACCGTATCGTCCAGCGTGACGCCCGGCAGGAAGGCGTTGGCCGCCAGCAGACCGATGGCCGCAATCGCGCCCATGACTGTCAGCCCGACAACGTGCGGCAGCTTGATGAAATGGTGGTTGAACCAGCCGAGCAAAGCGCTGGCCACCACCAGCATGGCGGCAAGATCGAAGGGGGAGAGTCCGGCGCTTTCGTGTTCCATCGGCATGGGTTAGCCGCAGTGCGCGATCAAAGCCACATGCTGCGCCGCTCGACCGGGGATTGCAGCCCGGCGGCCATGGACCTGGTCCGCGCGCGCAGCAGGACTTTTCGACCATGGGCAGAGCGGGTGAAGATCAGCCGCGCTGGCCCGATGCGCTTCGTCCACAGGTTGCAGAAGAGTTCTGCTTCCTCCTTGTTCGCGCCCAGCGGCGTGGGCACGGCGTGGTAATCCAGTTGCCGGAAGCCGAGCGATTGCCCCTCTCGCCGCAGGATATATCGCGGGTTCTGCACCGGGCCGAGCAGTTCCATCATGGCATCCACGAACCGGTGCTGGTCCGCGCGCGTGCCGCCTTCGATGGTGATGGCATGGCGTCCCTTCAGCCCCTCGTGCACGCGGACGGTATAGGCATCTTCCCCGCGCGACAGCTTGCCGCAGTGGCAAAGCCCCTCCACCAGCACTTCACCCACCTGCCGCAGGCGTTTTTCCAGGGTGCCGTTGCGCACCCACAGGCGGACGGACGTGTAGAGGCCGGGAGCGGCATAGAGCAGGGCGGCACCCCCGCCGATTGCCAGCGTATCGACCAGCCCCAGCCCGAAGACGCTGAGGCCCGCTGTCAGCAATCCGCCGCCGAGGCTGCCGATCATGGTGGTCTTCAGCGTGTTGCGCATGTGCAGCGTGGCGCTTCCCATGCTGCCGCTTACCTCGGCGACCTCGCGCAACTGCGAACGCGGCGTGCCTGCACCAAGCGACTTTTGCCACTGCCGCGCGGTGCTTGACCGGTTGCCGGCGCGCGCCATGGTGAGGGCGTTGCGGTCCTGCACGGGTACGCTCATCGCAATGTCCAGCCGGTCGATCCCGTTCTCGATCACGCTGGTGCCATCTTCCGCCACGCCATCGAACATGGAGAAGCGACGGACGAGGCGCGCGTAATCGGGACCGGCCTTGCCATCGAGGTCTGCGGGATCGACTGTGGCGAGGTGCCAGATGTTGGCGACCTTGCCCGGCGCATCGGGATCGGTGCGGATGGCGCGCCCGCGCATCTGGTTGGAAAGCATGTAGCTGGCAGCGTTGCTCGCCAGCACCAGCGAATTGATGGACGGCGCATCCCAGCCTTCGCCCAGCAGCGCCTGCGTGCCGACAAGCACGCGGATATGCCCCGCCGCCACCAGACGCGTAACCAGCCCCACGCGGCCCCTGTCCGCAGCGGCGGCAAGGTCGAGCTTGCAATAGCCGGGGCATCCGGGAAGCGCGGAGAAGGTGAGGTCTTCCGGCGGTATGCCACTGTCCTCCGCCGCTTCTCTAGCTGCCGCTTGCGCCGCATCCGGCACGATCACCAGCGAACCTGTCAGCACGCCGAGTGGCTGGCCGATTTCGACACGGCGCAGCGTCTCGAATATCGGAACAACGCCAAGGCGCTTGGGGGAATATGGTGCATCAGGTTCCCGCGGCAGTTCGGCAACGCGCACGTGGTCGCTCAGCACCGCCATGCGCAGTGCATCACCCAGTTGTCCGCTTTCCGCCCGTGCGATCTCCACCACAGATTGCAGCTTGCCCGTGCTTCCCGCCAGCACGCGTGCCAGGTCGAGGTTTTCCGAGAAATCGACGCGGTGGTTCGTGATGAGGCCCGCTTCGGACAGAGCCCGCTTCCACGCCTTCGCGCGCGTCTCTTCCAGCCGCCATATACCGATTTTGCGGTGGAGCAGGCATTCCAGCATCGGCTCCAGCCAGAAATGGTTGAACTCCGGCACGGCCTGGTGCCGGACACCCAGCATGGCCAGCGGTTCGTCGGGCAAGGCGATCCCGCGGCTGGAAAGGTAGAACAGCATGGCGGATAGCTGCTCCGGCGTTTCCAGGATTTGCTCCTGGTGCTGGTACGGTTCGACCAGGAATGGATGGGTGAGCAGCATGTCGGGCAGGTCAGGGTCCTGCCCGATTTCTGCAGCCAGCGCATAGACGGCATCGCGCCGTCGCAGCAGGGCCTCGACGATATCGGCATCGGGCTCGCTGAAATGCACGTGGTCCTGATGCGGCGCGAGATCGCCGTTGCGCACCAGTTCGGGCACGCCGATCTCGGCATCGATAGGGCCGCACAGCTGCTCGTAACGGCTCCATTCGGCGTGGCTGGAATCGTAGGGCGGGGTGGCGGTGAGAGCCACGATCACCATGTCCTCCAGCCTGTCTCGCAGGGCAAAGAGGGCATTCCACCATTCACGCCGCAGGTGATGGCATTCATCCAGCACCAGCGTGACCGGGCCAAGCCCGGCCAGGGCGGCGAATTCGGCATCGCGTTTATAGGCGGCGTGCAGCGCCTGGTACGTGCCTATCGTCATGTCGGCAGGCGCGGCAATATCGCGAGAGATATGCGCACGCTGCGCGTCCAGGGAAGGCAGGAACAGCGGCTCCAGCCGGTCGGCCCACTGGTTGCGGATCGTCAGGCTTGGCGAGAGGACAAGGGCGGGCCTGCCCACGCGTCGCATCGCCTCCAGCCCCAGCACGGTCTTGCCGCTGCCGGGTGCTGCCACGATGTGCAGCCGTCCGTCATCCAGATAGCCGTCCATCTCCGCCAGCACGCGCGCCTGATAGTCGCGCCACTCGCCAGAGAAGTGCATCGTTTTGAAAAGCGGCGGTATTGCGGTGTCCCCTGTCGTCACGCGACGCTAGGCAAGTTTGCGCCCGGAAGCCATAGACAAGCGGCATGCCTCGCCAGCAGCAATTGAAGGCTTGCAACCGGCGCGGTTTTCCGACCTTGATCGTGCATCAGCGGGAGAACGTGGCATGGAATCGATCGGCGCCGACCTGGAAACCATGAAGCGCGTGCCGCTGGCGGACAAGCACGTCGCCATGATCCGCGAGATCGCGAGCGAGCGAAGCTATGCCGCGGGCGATGTCATCGCCGAGGTGGGCGATCCGATGGACGAGTTTCTCTATGTGCTGGAGGGCGAGATAGAGATTGCCGATCCCTATTCGGGCGAGCGCATGATCGAAAGCACGCTGGGCCCCACGCAGTTCATGGGCGAAATCGGCTTCCTCAACGAAGGGGCCTGGACCCTGCCGATGCGCGCGGCGCAGGACACCCGCGTGATTGCCGCCCCGAGGGAGGAGATGCTGGCACTGATGCGCCGCGTGCCCGAACTGTCCGACCATGTGATCACGGTCTATGCCGCGCGGCGGCGGCGCATGTTCGAGGAGAGCCGCAGCTCGATCAAGCTGGTGGGGGCAGACAGAGATGCGGCGGTGCAGCGGGTGGAAAGCTTCCTGCGCCGCAATCGCCTGCCGTACCAGAGCTTCGATCTCGATGCTTCCGACAGGGAAAGCGTGGCACTGTGCACGCTGGCCGATCACACCCCCGCGGTTATTTTCAACAAGGACGAGGTGATCGAAAACCCGACGCCGGGCAAGGTCGCGCGGCGGCTGGGGCTGGATATCGATAGCTGCCGCGAGACTGTTTACGATGTCCTGATCGTGGGCGGGGGGCCGGGCGGCGTGGCCGCGGCGGTCTATGCAGGGGCAGAGGGGTTGTGCGCGCTGCTGGTGGAAGACACGGCCATCGGCGGCCAGGCGGGCACATCCAGCCGGATCGAGAACTACATGGGCTTTCCCACCGGTATCTCCGGCGCAGACCTCGTCTATCGCGGAGAGATACAGGCGCTGAAATTCGGCACCCGCTTTGCCATGCCGCGCCGTGTCGAGGGCCTGGAAAAGCGCGAGGACGGGCTATTCTGCGTCACGCTGGACGATGGTGCGCAGGTTTGCGCCAAAGCGGTGGTGGTGGGCACGGGCGTGCAATACCGTCGCCTGCCGCTGGACCGGCTGGTCGAGTTCGAGGGGGCGGGCGTCTATTACGCCGCCACCGACATGGAGGCGCGCTTCTGCAAGGGCTGCGATGCGGTGGTGATCGGTGGGGGCAATTCGGCGGGTCAGGCAGCGATGTTCCTCAGCCGCAGCGCGAACCACGTTCACTTGGTGGTGCGCGGCGACAGCCTGGCGACATCAATGAGCGACTACCTCAGCCGCCGACTGGAGAGCGATTCCGCCATTACCATCCACTACGAGACCGAGGTTTCCGCGCTGCACGGTGAGGACCACCTGGAAAGCCTGACTCTGAACGGCCCAGACGGAGAAACGCGCATCGATACGAACGGCCTGTTCGTCATGATCGGCGCCGCGCCCAACACCGAATGGCTGAAAGGCCATGCAATGCTGGACGAGCGCGGGTTCGTGATCACCGGGGAGAACGCGGGCGGGTGCAGCCAGTTCGAAACGTCCACCCCCGGGATATTCGCGATCGGCGATGTGCGATCAGGGTCGGTCAAACGCGTCGCCAGCGCCGTGGGCGAAGGCAGCGTCGTGATCAGTGCCGCCTGGGCACACGCAATGGCCTGACGGTTATGCTGCTAGTTTCGCTGCCGTATTCGCCACGCGCCGCCCGAGGTACTTTGCGCCGTCGATCTCGTCGTCGCTCGGCTGGCGACTGCCATCCGGTCCGGCGATGGTCGTCGCTCCGTAAGGCGCGCCGCCTTTCACTTCGTCCACGCCGTTCTGGCCTTCGAACCCGTAGTCGAGGCCCACGATGGTCATGCCGAAATGCAGCAGGTTGGTGATCATGGAAAACAGCGTCGTCTCCTGACCGCCGTGCTGGGAATTGCTGCTGGTGAACACCGCGCCGGGCTTGCCGATCAGGGTGCCGTTCGCCCACACGCCGCCGCAGGTATCGAGGAAAGCGGCCATCTGGCTGGGCAGGCGACCAAAGCGGGTGGGCGCACCCAGCACCAGACCATCGTAATCGCCCAGCACATCCGGTCCTTCGATCAGCGTATGCTCGTCATTCGTCTGGAAGCCGAAGTTCTTCACCACTTCTTCCGGCGCGGTTTCGGGCACGCGGCGGATATCGGCGTGGAGCCCGGCATCGCGAATCCCTGCGGCCACGGCTTCGGCCATGCTCGAGATATGTCCGTAGGAAGAATAGTAGAGAACGAGAATGCGAGCCATCATTGATCCTTTCATCGGGCGCATGGCGCCCCTGTTCGGTTGTGCTGAACCCATGATGGGGTCTGATGGATGCGGTGCAATGGTACCAAAGGCCATGCGTGGCCCGCCCGCGACAAACCTGCGCGGAAGGGACGCCGAGGGCTGACAGTCTTGCTGGAAGGAGATGGTGCCCGGGGGCGGATTCGAACCACCGACACGACGATTTTCAGTCGTCTGCTCTACCCCTGAGCTACCCAGGCATTCTCAGGCTGCGAGAGGAAATGGGCCTGCTCGCGGTCAAGGGAAGCGCGCCTATGGCGAACCCGTGCGGGCTTGGCAAGCCCCCAATTCAGTCTTCGTTGGCGATATCTTCGGGTGCTGCCGCCGGGCCGGGCACGGCATAGCCATCGTTGAACCACTGCGCCAGGTCGCGGTCGCGGCAACGGCTAGAGCAGAAGGGATGGAATTCCTCGCTGCGGGGTTTCTTGCAGATCGGGCAGGGCTTTTGCTTGGCGGTCGTCATCACGGCACGATCTGGGCGTGACACCCTTCGATGGCAAGGGCGGGATCGGGTCTCAAGGCCACCTCGCGCCCGCTGCGGCGGCGAAGCTGGGCCAGCCAGTCTTCGGCAAGCAGGGCGATCACGGCGGGGCTGGCCGTCAGCTCGATAGTGCGCCCCGTGCCTTCGAGATGCTCGGCGTCGCGCAGCAACTGCCGCGCGACCAGCGCCGGGCGCTGGAACCGGGCGCGGTGGAGGAGGGAGATACGTTCCAGCCGGGCGACGATCTGGACGAAGCCGAACCCGTTCATGGCGGTGCGCTCGTGCGGCCGGGATGCCAGCGCCTCGTCCAGCGCCTGGTCGACGGCGCGCCTGTCTGCCTTCGCGGGCAGGGTCGGGAAGTCGATACCGATGTTGCCGCCGATATCCAGCAGCGCGATCGCCTCGGCAACAGGAGGCACGGCGGCGAGAGCCAGATCGCGCGGTGCGAGGTCTCCGTCCACGTCGATCAGCGTCATCGCGGGCGTGGGGAAAAGCGAAATGCTGCCCCCTGCAAAGCCGCGCCCCGCAGCATAGGCGTCGGTCACGGCATCTACCCAGAACGGTGCCGGGATGCGGCGCACCGTCTTCACCGCGTGCCCCTCCGCCGCGAGGCTGGCTGCGAGTGAGGGGGGCGGCGCCTCCGGCAAGTCGCAGACCTCGGCCTGCGCCCACTTCGACCGGCCCTGTTCGTGGATGGCCGGACGGGTGATCCTGACGCGGTAACTGGCCCCTTCGGAAGCATTTGCGGGCAGCCGCTTCACCAGCGCCTGCTGACCGCCCTCAAAGCTGACCATGCCGCGTGCCGATCCTGCACTTCGCTGGATCAACCTGCCATCGGCGACCGTGCCGCTTTGCAATTCGCCGGGCCAGCGGTGCCGGGTTGCCACGGCTTCGCCGTCGCGGAAAAGGACGGCACGTTCCTCGCCGATCCCTTCCTCGACCAGCCACTCAGCCAACGGGAAATCCCGCCGCCTTTAGCAGCGCGCGTGTTTCGTAAAGGGGCAGGCCGACCACGCCCGAGTGGCTGCCCTGGATCCACGGGATCAGCGCCTCTGCCATGCCCTGGATGGCATAGCCGCCTGCCTTGCCGTGCCATTCGCCACTGGCGATGTAGGCGTCGATCTCCTCGTCGGAGAGGCGTTTGAACTTCAGCTGCGTCTCGCTCAGCTTCTCGCGTATCGTGCCGTCGGGCGCGGCCAGTGCGACGGCGGACAGCACCCGGTGCCGACGGCCCGATAGCAGCGCCAGGCATTCGCGCGCGGTCGCCTCGTCCTCCGCCTTTGGCAGGATGCGGCGGCCGACGGCGACCACGGTGTCTCCGGCCAGCACGAACCTATCGGCGGCATCCACGGCCAGCGCCTTTTCGCGGGCCATGCGCAGCGCATAATCGCGCGGCAGTTCGGCCTTGTGCGGGGTCTCATCGATATCGGCTGGCGAAACGCTATCCGGCGCAATGCCCAGTCGCGCCAGCCATTCAAGGCGGCGCGGGCTTGCGGATGCGAGGATGAGTTTGGGAGGGGTGTCAGCCACGGGCGCGCGAAACGGCGCCTTAGCCGTTGTATCCCGGCGGACCGCTGCGGCCCGGCATGAAGCGATAGGTGATGCGCGCCTTCGTCAAATCGTAGGGCGTCAGTTCGCAAAGCACTTCATCGCCCACCAGCACACGGATGCGGTTCTTGCGCATGCGGCCTGCGGTGTGACCCAATACTTCATGGCCGTTCTCGAGCTCGACGCGGAACATTGCGTTCGGCAGCAGTTCCACCACCTTGCCGCGCATTTCGAGAAGTTCTTCCTTAGCCATCCAGTATTCCGGTCCTTGTGCTTGTTGCTTGCAATTACGTTGTAGTCGGGCGCGCCTTTAGCGGCCTCTGCCGGAAAATGGAAGATGCGCCATGCACAGGGCCTGAAAAGCCCGGAAAGCTGCGATACATCTGCGACAAAATACGACAAGGGTCCGTATTGCCCGTTCGTGCGTTGCCAGCCATACGCGCCACCTCGGGGGGCGAACGCTGCTTTTGCTCGGAGATTTCCTAACTTGTCCAATTCGTTGTCTTGCAGTGCGCTGGCCATTGCCGTTTCGCTTTGTGTCGGTGCCGCAGCGCCCGCCTACGCGCAGGATGCTGCTTCGGCACCGCCGCAGGAGGGGGAAGGGCCGGACGCGCCGCCTGCTCCCGACGACGATATCAACACCATCGTCGTGCTGGGCGCCCGCCTGGTGGACCAGGTGGACGCGCCGCAGCCGCCGATCCTTGAGCTCGATAGCGAGGATATCGCGGCCTATGGTGCCGGTTCCATCGAGGAGCTGCTGCAGGCGATCGGTCCGCAGGTGAATTCCTCTCGCGGACGCGGCGGTGATGGCCGACCGGTGATCTTGGTGAACGGCGTGAGGATTTCCTCCTTCCGCGAACTGCGCAGCTACCCGCCCGAGGCGATCGAGCGGACCGAGGTGTTCAGCGAGGAAGTGGCCCAGCGCTACGGCTATTCACCCGATCAACGGGTGGTGAACTTCATCCTTAAGGATAATTTCACCAGCCAGGAGATCGAGCTCGAATACGGCCAGCCTTTCGACGGCGGCTTCTCGCAGCAGGAGGTGGAGGGCACCTACCTGCGGATCGATGGGCCGAGCCGCCTGAACCTGAACGTGGAATGGGACAACACTAGCACCCTGACCGAGGCGGAACGCGGCATCATCCAGGTGGATGACGGCGAGCAGCGCCTGGCAAGCGATCCCGATCCGGCACGGTTCCGCAGCCTGGTGGCCGATAGCGCAGGCGTGGAAGCGACCGCCAACTGGACCACGAAGCTGGGCGACGCGGGCCAGTCGCTGTCGCTGAACGCCACGTACGAAAGGCAGGATTCGCTGCGTCTGCAGGGCCTCGACACCGTGCTGCTGACCGACGACGAGGGCAATTCGCTGCTGCGCGCCTTCAATGAAGGCGATCCGCTGACGGTGGACAGCCGCAACGAGAACTACTCCTTCGGCAGCACGCTGAACCTTGGTGTGGGCGACTGGGAAGTGACCGGAACGCTGGATGGCACCTATGTCGATGCCATCACGCAAACGGGCAAGCGCATCGAGACAGGCCAGCTGGTAGAGGATGCAGCGCTGGGCCTGCTGCCCATCGACGGGCAGCTTGGCCCCTTTACCGATGCGGGGTTCGAGGAATCGCTGCTCGATACCTACACCTTCAACGCGCTGGCGACGGCGCGGGGAAATCCGCTTTACCTGCCCTCGGGCGATGTCTCTGTAACCCTGCGTTCCGGTTATCGCTGGAACCGTATCGAAAGCAGCGACACCCGATCGCTGGCTGGTGAAACGCAACTGACGCGCGGCCGCGTTTTCGGTGGCGCGAACGTTTCCATCCCCATCACCAGCCGTGACGAGGACTTCCTGGGCGCGGTCGGTAACCTCACGCTGAACCTCAATGCCGGGGTCGATCACCTTTCGGATTTCGGCACCTTGCAGGACTGGACCGTGGGTCTGACCTGGGGGGTTACCGACACGCTGACCTTCACGGTCAACCACATCAATCGCGAGGTTGCTCCTTCGCTCAGCCAGCTGGGCAGCCCGGCTATCGCGACCCCGAACGTGCCGGTCTTCGATATCGCCAACAACGAAACCGTGCTGGCGACCGTCATCAGCGGCGGCAACCCGAACCTGCCCGCGCAGGACCAGAGCGACTGGTCCTTCGGTGTGAACTGGGAACTGCCATTTCTGGAACGCAGCAGCGTTTCCATCAACTATTACGACAACCATTCCGACGACGTGACCAATGGTCTGCCCACGCTGACGCCGGAGATCGAAGCGGCTTTCCCCGACCGGGTGACGCGTGACCGGGTAACGGGCAGGCTGCTGCAACTCGATGATCGCTTTGTCACCTTTGCCGAGCGCGACCAGCGCCGGTTGCAGTTCGGGCTGAACCTTTCCGGCAACGTCGGCGGTGGTGGCGACGAGGGCGAACGCCGTGGAGGCGGTGGTCCGCCGCGCGGTCGCCCGGCTGGCGGAGCGATGGGCGGTGCCTCTGGCGATGGTGCGGGCGGACCGCCCAGCGCCGAACGTTTCGCCCAGATGCGCGCGACGTTCTGCGAGCGCGAACCCGCCGAACTGGTCGACCTGTTCAACCGCGCGCTGGCCGCACAGGCTGCTGGCGAGGAACCGCCGGTCGGCCCCGACGGCGAACCGATCAACATACCCCCGCAGATGCTGCAGCGTCTGGCCAGCGAAAACGGTCAGGTTGATCCCGAACGTTTTGCCGCCGTGCGCGAACGCGTGTGCAGCAGCGACGGTCCGCCCCAGCGCCAGGCTGGCGATGGCAATCGCGGCGGTGGCAACCGCGGTGGCGGCAGGCGTGGTGGCGGGGGCCGCTTCGGCGGCGGCGGCGGAGATGATGGTCCGCCACAGGGCCGCTGGTTCTTCAACCTCGATTACACGCTGGAACTCGAAAACACCGTGCTGATTGCAGAGGGCCTGCCGCGTCTGGACCTGCTCGATGGCGATGCGCTGTCGGGCGGGGGTGATGCGCGCCATAATGTGCGGGCGCGCGGCGGCATCTTCTACGATGGCTACGGCATGATCGCCTTTGCCAACTATACCGGCTCCTCCCGCCTCGAAGGCTCGGGCCTCGATGGCAGCACCGACCTGAACTTCGGTGACTTCGTCACCTTCGGCCTGCGCGCCTTTGCCGACCTTGGCCAGCGCGAAAAGCTGGTGGAGTCCGTGCCCTTCTTTGAAGGGACGCGGGTGGGGCTGAGCCTGGACAACATCTTCGATGCGCGCCAGCGGGTGACGGACAGCAACGGCGTGGTGCCGCTGCGCTACCAGCCGTTCCTGGTCGATCCGCGGGGCCGCAGTTTCGAAATCGAACTGCGCAAGATGTTCTAGAGCGATTGTGCGCAGGCATGGGCGCTCGCCCATGCCCATTGGAAATTGTAGCCGCCCAGCCATCCGGTCACGTCAACGGCCTCGCCAATGGCGTAAAGGCCCGGCACCTTGCGCGCTTCCATCGTCTTCGACGACAGCTCGCGCGTGTCGATGCCGCCCACGGTCACTTCGGCCTTGGCAAAGCCTTCGGTGCCGTTGGGATTGAACGGCCACGCCACCAGTTTCTCTTCTGCCTCGTGCAGGGCGTTGTTCGGCACGTTGCCGAGATCGCCCTCCACGGCCAGCCGCTCTGCCAGCACGTCGGCCAACCTGTGTGGCAGGCGTTCGCGCAGGACGCTGCGCAGGGTGAGCGATGGGCGGGTGCGCTTTTCCTCCAGCAGCCAGCCGGGTGCGGCATCGGGCAGGAAACGAATTTTCACCCGGTCGCCCGGCTTCCAGTAGCTGCTAACCTGCAGGATGGCCGGGCCCGACAGCCCGCGGTGGGTGAGCAGCGCCGCCTCGCGAAAGGTCGTCTTCCCGGCACTCGCTTCCACTTCGGCCGAGACACCCGAAAGCTCCCGGAACAGGACATCCTCCCCGCCTAGTGTTAGCGGAACGAGGGCGGGGCGCGGCTCCACCACTTTGAGGCCGAACTGCCTCGCCAGCCCGTAAGCGAAGTCGCTCGCGCCCATCTTCGGGATGGAGGGGCCGCCCGTCGCAATCACCAGAGAAGACGACGTGAAGGTGCCGCTCCGGGTGGTGACGCTGAAAACTTCGCCTTCGCGGGCAACGCTTTCTACGTTCTCATCGCAGCGGATGTCCACCGCGCCCGGACCGGTGGCACATTCGTCCAGCAGCATCTGTACGATCTGCTTTGCCGAGCCATCGCAGAAAAGCTGGCCTAGCGTCTTTTCGTGCCAGGCGATGCCGTATTTTTCCACCAAATCCAGGAAATCGCGCGCGGTGTACCGGCTGAGCGCGCTCTTGGCAAAATGCGGGTTGGCGGAAATGTAGTTGGCCGGGCCAGCGCCGATATTGGTGAAATTGCACCGCCCGCCGCCTGAAATCAGGATCTTCTTGCCCACTGCTGCGGCACGTTCGAGCACCAGAACATCGCGCCCGCGCTGCCCGGCCTGGCCTGCACAGAACAAGCCCGCCGCCCCGCCGCCGAGGATGATCGCATCGTACTGGTTACGCATCACGCTGGCTCTGCAAGGGGCCGCTCTCTTGCGGCAATGAAGTAGAACAGCGTGCCCACGGTAACGATGCCTGCCAGCACGACCCACGCCTGTAGCGGAGCAAAGCTGCCGACGAACAGCGTCCCTGCCACGGCAATGACGACGCAGACCATGTGCAGCGGCACCACGCGGCCATCGCGTTTCTCCAGCACCGGCAGGGCAAGAGTGGTGATCATGTAGGTGATGAGGCGCACCAGCGTTCCCGCCACTGCCAGCGCGGCAAACCCTTCCCACAGGCCGAAGCCGATGGCCGCCGCGCCGTAAAAGAGGATGGCGTTGGACGGCGTGCCGAAACGCGGGTGAACCCGCCCGAACCATCGCGGCAGCACGCCTTGCTCTGCCATGCCGAAGCTGAGCCGGGGCAAGGCCACGCCGGATGCGAAGTTGTTCGCCGCGCTGCTGACGCTTGCAGCGATCACGATGGCAATGGTGCCTGCCGTGCCCACTGCGTCTCCCGCGACGGTGGCTAGCGCGTTCTCGCTATCCGCGCCGTCAGCGCCAAGGGCAATGTAGGCCCAGATGATGAGCACGTAGAACAGGGTGACGCCGCTCACCATGGTGACGATGGCGCGCGGCACATCGCGGCGGGGGTTCTTCATCTCGCCCGCGGCCTCCACCACGCCTTCGAATCCGATGAAGGCGTAATAGGTGGTGAGGATGACGGCTTCGATCTGGCTGAACTGCGGCAGCACCACCTCACCGCGTGAGGAGCCGACAATGGCCCCGGCGATCACCAGTCCCGCCAGTGGCAGCAGCTTGATCACCGTCAGCGTTCCCAGCGTGCCGATGGAGGCGCGCATGGAATAGACGTTGATCGCGGTCATCACGGCGATCACGAAAGCCGCTGCCCAGGGAGTGATCGCAGGATCCTGCAAGGCCGGAAACAGCGCGCCGAGGTAGGTGATGATCACATGCGTGTTCGCCGCCGCAGTAACGATGGCGGAAGCATAGCGTGCCCAGCCGGCCTGAAAGCCGACGAAGCGCCCGAAGGCGGCTGCGCCATAGAGCATGGAGCCGCCGCTGTTATCGAACCGCGCGGCCATCCAGCCATAGCAGAGCGCCAGTGGCAGGAAGCAGATGCCACCGATCAGCATCATCCAGGGGGCGAAATTGCCGACCGCCGCATAGATACCGGCGGGCAGGGCAAAAATCCCCGCGCCGATCATGCCGTTCACCGGGAACAGCGCCGTGCCCCAGAACCCTACCGTGCGCGGCAGGGCGGCGGGTTTGTCGTCCATGCTATTGCCCCTGTGGACCCGAAAAGATGCAAGCTGCCCTGTGGGGATTGGAAGCGCAAGCTTTGCCAAGCGGCGCGTCACCACCTATCTCGGGCACCATGTCGCGAACCGAAGCCGGATCCCCTTCAGACCCCCGCGGTGCGGAGCGTTTCAACGAGGAACGCGCCACCTACACGGTGAAAGGCAGCACCCAGCCCGATCTCGAGGCGGGCGTCACCGCAATCCGCGAAGTGGTGAAGACGCTGAAGCCCAAGCCCGGCGTCTACCGCATGCTGGATGCGCGCGGGGACGTGCTCTACGTGGGCAAGGCGCGCAGCCTGAAGGCGCGGGTGGCAAATTACACGCAGGTCAAGAACCTGACGAACCGGCTGCAACGCATGGTCAGCCAGTGCCGCGGCATGGAGATCGTGACCACCAATTCCGAAGCCGAGGCGCTGCTGCTGGAAGCGCAGTTCATCAAGCGCTTTCGCCCGCCGTACAACGTGCTTTTGCGCGACGACAAGAGCTTCCCCTTCATCCTGCTGCGCGAAGGGCACGACTTCCCGCGCATCATGAAGCATCGCGGCGCGAGGAAGGCCAAGGGCAATTATTACGGCCCCTTCGCCAGCGCCGGTTCGGTGAACACGACAATTAACGCGCTGCAGAAACTGTTCCTGCTAAGATCCTGTACTGACAGCTTTTTCTCCCGCCGAGACAGGCCGTGTTTACTCTACCAGATCAAGCGGTGCAGCGCGCCGTGCGTGGGGCGGATCGACAAGCAGGGCTATGACCAGCTGCTGGCCGAAGCGAAGGACTTTCTGGGCGGAAAGTCCGGGGCGGTGCAGACGCGGATCGAAGAGCAGATGAAGAAAGCGGCGGAGGACCTGGACTTCGAAACCGCCGCCCTGCTGCGCGACCGACTGCGCGCTGCAACCTTCATCCAGGGTTCGCAGGCGATCAACGCCGATGGCGTGGGCGATGCCGACGTATTCGCGCTGGCGGCGAAGGGCGGGCAGATCGGCGTGCAGGGGTTCTTCGTGCGCGGCGGGCAAAACTGGGGCCACAAGGCTTTCTTCCCTACCCATACGCAGGACCTCGATAACGCAGAGATTCTCGCCCGCGTGCTGGCGCAATTCTACGAAGAGGTGCCGCCGCCGCGCATGATCCTGGTCGATCGCGAACTGCCGGAGCAGGCTCTGCTGGAAGAAGCTTTCGGAGAGCTTGCCGGGCGCAAGGTGGAGATCAGCATTCCCCAGCGCGGCGACCGGCGCAAGCTGATGGAGCAGGCCAGCCGCAACGCGGTGGAGGCGCTGGACCGGCGACTGGCGGAGAGCGGCACGCAGGCCAAGATCATGCGGGAAATGGCAGAGTTTCTCGAACTGCCGGACATTCCCGCCCGCATCGAGATTTACGATAACTCGCACATACAGGGCAGCAAGGCCGTGGGCGCGATGGTGGTGGCTGGGCCGGAAGGGTTCCTGAAGAACCAGTACCGCAAGTTCAATATCCGCGAAGCGCAGACGAACGACGACTTCGCCATGATGCGCGAGGTCATGTCCCGCCGTTTCAGCCGCGCGATGAAGGAAGATCCGGACCGTGAAGGCGGCATGTGGCCCGACCTCGTCCTGATCGACGGCGGCAAGGGGCAAATGTCGAGCGTGCGCGATACGCTGGAGGAACTGGGGATCGAGGACGTGCCACTGATCGGCATTGCCAAGGGCCCGCATCACGGCCGCGAGGGGCGCGAGGTGTTTCACTTCCCCGACGGGCGCGAAAAGATGCTGCCTACCAATTCGCCGGTGCTGTTCTACCTGCAGCGCCTGCGCGACGAGGTGCACCGTTTTGCCATCGGCGCCCACCGCGCCAAGCGCAGTCGCGCGATTTCCGCCTCACCGCTGGACGAGATTCCGGGCATCGGCCCTTCGCGCAAGCGTGCGCTGCTGCTGCATTTCGGCACGGCCAGCAAGGTGCGCGCCGCCGCGCTGGACGACCTGAAGCGGGTGCCGGGCGTCAGCGAAAGCGTGGCCCAGACGATCTACGATTTCTACCACGCGGGAGGATGAATTGAGCCGGACAGGAATTGGGACGAACGGCGTGCGCGCCATGGCCGGTGCGGGGCTTGCACTCGCTGCCCTTACAATCCCCAACCCTGCCATCGCCGTACAGGCTGATGAAAATGCTTCGAAAGAGATGGGGCGCCCCGCTACCCCAGTCGATCAGGCGGAATGGGCTAGACGGATTATCGAGAATTATCCGATGGAGGCCCTGCGAATGATGCGCAGGGAACGGTCGGTGTCGCCCTTACAATCGATACGCAGGGAAAGGTCGCGGTATGCAGAATTAGCAGGAGCAGCGGCCATCTTTCTCTGGACGATGCCGCTTGCGACGGAATGATCGAACACGCCCGATTTACACCTGCCATCGACGATGATGGCAAGCCGATCGAGGGCAGCTGGTCGACGAACGTCGTCTACTCGATTAGTCACACCTATCATGTTCTGCCGGACGATGGCCCAACTGTCTGAGGCGTGCAGCTTCGGTAAATTACCCTCTTTGGACCAATTTGCCGCCTTTGATGACGGCGATCTTCCTTTCGCTCCGAGTTTCGTGGCTCACACCGGCGCGGTGGCATCGTTCCCCTGGGCGCGCAGCCGCCGTTCCTGGAATGCAAAGCGGGCGGCCTTGCCGACATCGTTCTGGAATGAAGAGTTTACGATCCCGCCGATGGCGGACCCGGCTACCGGCACCAGCATGCCCATGCGCTTGCGGAAAGATGCCAGCGCGACGGCGCGCGATACGCGCTCCACCATCTGGTCGACCACCGGGGTGATTTCCTCGTGGTCCGCGTCGACCAGCTCTCCATCGGGACCGATGGCCGCCTCCAGCGCGGCAATGCGCTTGTGGCGGTCTTCCGGCTGGTCCAGCGCGGACAGTTCGAGGATTTGCAGGCGAAACAGCTTTTCGCGCGGGCCTTCACCGGAATAGCCATAGGCACGGCCCGTATCGCGGATCACCCGCAGCGCGATGCCGATTGTCGCGGGAATGTCGACGCCAGCGGTCACCACGCCGCCGAAGCCCGCCGCAGCACCACTGGCCGCGCTAATGCCGCTGGCAGTACGCGCCACGCTTTTGGCAGCCTTGCGCGCCGCGACGATATCTGCGGGATCGTGCGAGAACTTGACCAGGGCCGGCTTGGCGACGGCGCTATCCAACCCCTTCAGCACCTGTTCGACCAGCCGCTTTGGAACCACGCTGGCAATCGCCTTGCCGAATGGGTGGGTGAGCCGTTCGATACCGCGACCGAGCCGGGAGGGCTTGCTCCGCCGAAAGCGGGCCTGTTCTTTTTCGAGATCCATGCCGCAATAACGGAATTAGCGCACCGCTGTTCCTTCGTTGACGCACATCAATGACCCCGCAGCAGTGGTGGCGCAGTGTCGCGGTGAAGAGGAGAAGTAATCATGCGCTCTATTCTTGTACACGCGGGGGCTGACGGCGGGTTCGACGCACGGTTGCAGGCAGGGCTTATCTTGCCCGCCGCTTCGACGCCCATCTCACGGTACTGCAGACCATTGTCCACGACCTCGTCATCCCGACCGATCCTTTCGGAGTGACGGCAGTCGATTGCTCGCCCGAGATGCGCGAGCAGGTCGAGGCGTTTCGTGACAAGGTGGAGGCCGAGCTGGAGCAGGAGGACGTGCGCTGGGACTGGCAGGTGGCCGCTGGGAACGAGGGGCAGGGGCTTGCCCGGCAGGTCGCGCTGAATGACCTCGCCATCGTTGGCGGATCGGTGGCAGGCTCACTGGCGATCCACTGCCGTACCCCGGTGCTGGTGATGCCAGACAGCGCGCGCAGCTTCACGGCAGACGGTCCGGCGGCAGTATGCTGGAACGGGTCGATCGAGGCGGCGCGCGCCCTGCGCTGCGCAGTGCCGCTGCTGGCCGGAGCAAGCGCGGTCCATGTCCTGTCTGTCGGCGATCCGCTATCCGAAAGCGAAGACAAGTTGGCCGCCATCGCCGCCGCCGATTATCTTGCGCGGCACGATATCGTTTGCGAGATCGTCGAATTGCCGCGTGGAAGCGAGCCGGTGCACGAACTGCTGTTCCACGCCGCAAGGGCGCGCAAGGCGGCTTTCATGGTGATGGGTGCCTATGGCCAGCCGCGCATTGTCGAGACGCTGTTCGGCGGGGTCACCAAAGGCGTGCTGGCAAGTCCGGCGATGCCGGTCCTGATGGCGCACTGACCCGAACGGCACTCGGCGCTGCTTTCACGAGTGGCGCAGCATGCCTTCCTGCGCGACGCTGGCGACGAGCCGGCCATCGCGGGTGAAGATCTGGCCACGGCCGAACCCGCGGGCGTGACCGGTCCACGGGCTGTCCGTTACGTAAAGCATCCAGTCGTCGGTGCGAAACGCTTCGTGGAACCAGATTGCATGGTCGAGGCTGGCGCTTTTTACGCGCGGATCGAGGATCGCCTTGCCGTGCGGCTGCATGGCCGTGGCCAGCAACTGAAAATCCGAAATATAGGCCAGCACCGCGCGGTGGACGGCGGGTTCTGCCGGCAGGTGCGCGACCGTTCGGAACCACACATGGCTGATCGGTTCGCGCTTTTCCGGGTTCCACCAGTCGCGCGGTTCGACAGAGCGGAAATCGATGGGCGAGGGGCGTTCTGCCAACTGGCGCAGCGGACCTTCCGGTAGCGACTTGGCAATCTGGCGCTGTACCTCGCTATCGGGAACGAGGTCTTCCGGACCTGGCACCTCCGGCATTTGCGGGGAGGTGTGGGACGGGCCATCGACCGGGATCTGGAACGAAACCGTCAGGTTCAGGATCGGCTTGCCTTCCTGGCTGGCGACCACCCGGCGGTTGGAAAAGCTGCGCCCGTCGAGGTCGCGCTTCACCCTGTATTCGATAGGCAGGTCGTCGTTGCCCGGGCGCAGGAAATAGGCATGCAGCGAGTGCGCCTCGCGGTCGTCATCCACCGTGCGCCGCGCAGCGCCCAATGCCTGCGCGATGGCCTGGCCACCGAACACGCGGCCCGTCCCGTCCGGACGACGACGGCCGATGAAGCGGTCCCCGCCCTTGGGTTCGAGATCCAGCAGCAGGACCAGGTCCGCCACGAGCTGTTCAGGGGTTTGGACTGATTGCGCTGCCATCACGCGCGGCATTGCGCGACCAGTCCGCCTTCGTCAAGCACGCGAAATTACAGCAGGCCGGGAATGCGGCGGGCAATCCGGCAACCCAGCGCCCGTGCCTTGTTGCGCTGTGGCCAACGCCCCGTAGGGCCGGGGTTCACGCCAAAGCGCCTCAGCAGGTGATTGAACGCACGCGCATCGGCCTCCTCGTAGCTCCATGTGGAGCGCCAGGTGATCGACAGCGAAATGGAGGGCACGGGACCGTTGCGAACGTGGTGCGGCGCCATCACCGGCACATATAGCGCGTCGCCAGGTTCCAGCTGGTAGGTGAGCCCGTACTGGGCGAAGCTTTCCTGCCAGGTCAGCTCGCGCGCACCGCCGGTGTGATAGGCCTCGTGCACCTCGTCCGGGGCGAAGCGCGCATCGCCGGCCGGGAACACCGTCATCGCCTTGGTGCCGCGCAGTTGCAGCAGCACGTTGTGTTCCGGATCGAAATGGTAGGGCGTTACCGCATCGGGGCTGGAGATGAAGATATAGCCCTGCGGCGTCAGCATCTCGCCGGTCGCGCTTTCGATTTCCTCGCGCAGTTCATCCAGCAGTTCTGCCAGCAGCGCCCCGTAGGCCGGGTTCTGCTCGACGTTCTTCAGCACCGCCCAGCTGTTCGCCGTGTCGATCTCGCGGATGGTTTCGCCGATGGACCTGCCGGTCGCCCCGGGTTTCGCATTAATGCCGATGGGCAGGTCGCCGCGGTTGTATTCCACGCTGCCCGGCGGCAGGCTTTCACCCAGCAGCGCCAGCGTATCGAGTTCCAGCAGCGGATGTTCGACAAGGTCGTGCGTCAGCTTGTGCGGGCCTTCCGGGTAGGATGCGGCGAAATAGGCGCGGCTGCGCGCCGGGAAAATCTGCTTTCCGCCGATGGATCGTCCGTGAAGGTTGCCGACGTAGTGGCTCATTGTATCCCTCTTGCGCCGTGCCCGGTTTCCATCCGGATCAGTGCCGAGAAGGCGGCGCGGCGCAGCCTGCCTCCGATGCCGATGGAACGGCGCTGGATCACCCGGCGTTCGCGCCAGAAGTGGTCGATCATGGGATGGTCTTGCGCAGCGCAGCTATCGGCCCATTCGATGCCGTCGCGCTCCAGCAGGGCCAGGTTCTCGCGCTGCAACAGCACGCCGGGGGAAAAACGCGCGAAGTCCTCGTCGAAGGCGGTCTTGTAGGAATAGGCGCCCGGCTGGGTCACGAAGTTGGCGAGCATGGCGATGGGCCTGCCATCCAGCCGCAGGGCAATGCGCTCCAGCCGTCCGCGCGCGGCGGAACCCGCGATGGCGTGCTGGAACAGCGAGCGGGTGGCGGGGTCGCTCTGCATGGCGGAGCCCGCCTCGCCCTTCCAGCCACGCGCCTCCAGTTCCAGGAACTCGCGGGTCCATTCGGCCACCATGCTGTAGTCGGTGATGCGTTCGACCGTGTAGCCGCCTTCCTCGCCCAGCCGGCGTTGCTGGCGGCGCAGTTCCTTGCGTTTCTTGGCCGAGAGGGATTGTTCGAAATAGGCCTCTGCTCCGGCGGAGGACGAAAGCATGGCGCGCTCTTCCTGGAATACGGTGGCGGCAGGGCGCGGATCCTCGCGCATTACCGCCGACAGCGCATCGTGCAGACGACCCTGCGCGGGAACATGGGCAAGGTGCAGGAACAGCGGCGTGCGGGTGGACCTGTCGCACCAGGCCAGCAGGGCGCGCCAGAACTCCCGCTCCAGGCCCCGGGCCACCAGCGGTTGGCCAAGGAAGGCATTGGAATGCACCCAGTTGGACAGGTGCGGAACGGGATGGCCGTAATAGCTTTTCGAGCGCACGAGCGGCATCAGCCCGGCAAGTTGCCCGTCCGCCTCCATGGCCAGGATGGTGACGTTTTCCCGCGGATCCAGCGCCCGCAGGGAAGGCAGCAGGTACCAGCTTTCGTAGAACGGGTTGGGTTCGCTCGCCCATTCGGCCAGCGCATCCCACGCGCCGATGCGGTCCCGACGATCAAACTCGCGCCAGCCCCGTTCCCGTATCACCACCTGCGGCGCGGCCACATCGCGCACCGCGGCAATGGTACCGCCGTCGAAGGCGCCTAGCCGGGGGAGGGGAGCGTCATAAGCCAAGGAAAAAGGTTAACCTCTCATCGCGCAGTCCTCTGGGGACATCCGCGTTTCTAGGGGAAACGCCACAAGAAAGGTTTAAGCGCATAGGTAAAGAAAACCCTGCCCGGCGCGAACCGGACAGGGTTTTTGTTAACCTAACAGTATTGATCGGAGGGGGTTTTAGGCACCCCCCGCCAGCGCGGCGAGCAGCAGCAGCGCCACGATGTTGGTGATCTTGATCATCGGGTTCACGGCCGGACCCGCGGTATCCTTGTAGGGATCGCCCACGGTATCGCCGGTCACCGCGGCCTTGTGGGCTTCGGAGCCCTTGCCGCCGTGATTGCCGTCCTCGATGTACTTCTTCGCGTTGTCCCACGCACCGCCACCGGCGGTCATGGAAAGCGCCACGAAAAGCCCGCCCACGATCACGCCCAGCAGCAGCGCGCCAAGAGCGGCAAAGCCGTTCTCCTCGCCTGCCACCCAGGTGATGACGAAGTAGACCACGATCGGAGCCAGCACCGGCAGCAGCGAGGGAACGATCATTTCCTTGATCGCTGCCTTGGTGACGAGGTCCACCGTGCGGGCATAGTTGGGACGGCTGGTGCCGGCCATGATGCCCGGATCGCCCGCGAACTGTTCGCGCACATCCTTCACCACGTCGCCCGCAGCGCGGCCCACGGCGGTCATGCCCATGGCCCCGAACAGGTAGGGCAGCAGGGCCCCCAGCAGCAGGCCGACGATGACGTATGGATTCTCTAGCGAGAAATCGACGTCGGCATCGGGGAAGAACTCCGCCAGGTCGGTGGTGTAGGCTGCGAACAGCACCAGCGCTGCCAGACCGGCAGAGCCGATGGCATAGCCCTTGGTCACGGCCTTGGTGGTGTTGCCCACGGCATCGAGCAGATCGGTCTTCTCGCGTACCGAGTCGTCCAGGCCCGCCATTTCGGCAATGCCGCCCGCGTTGTCCGTCACCGGGCCATACGCATCCAGCGCCACGACCATGCCAGCCAGCGCCAGCATCGAGGTTGCGGCATAGGCAATGCCCATGAGACCGGCGAGCTGGTACGTGGAGATGATGGCTGTCACGATGGCCAGCGTCGGCAGGGCGGTGGATTCAAGGCTGATGGCAAGCCCCTGGATCACATTGGTGCCGTGGCCGGTTTCGGAAGCCTTGGCGATCGAGCGCACCGGGCGGTATCCCGTGCCGGTGTAATACTCGGTAATCCAGATGATGATGCCGGTCAGCAGCAGCCCGATCACCGAACAGAAGAACAGGTCCATGCCGGTAAACGGTACCAGTGATGCCGTGCCTTCTTCCGCCAGTGGTGCGCCGGGATCGACAGCGCCCAGGTTGGCGCCACCGATTGATGTATTCATGTCGCCCAGCGCCATCTGCATGACGACGTAGATCAGCGGCACGGCCAGCACGGCGGTGACGATGAAGCCCTTGTACATCGCGCCCATCACGTTCGTGCCGCCACCCAGGCGGACGAAGTAGGTGCCGATGATGCTGGTGACGATGCAGGCACCGCCGATCAGCAGGGGCAGTGCCATCATCGGCAGCAGCAGGTCGCCAAGCGAGGTTAGCAGCAAGGCGGTGAGCACCATCGTCGCGCCCACGGTCACCACGTAGGTTTCGAACAGATCGGCAGCCATGCCGGCGCAGTCGCCCACGTTGTCGCCCACGTTGTCCGCGATCACGGCGGGGTTGCGGGGATCGTCCTCGGGAATGCCGGCCTCGACCTTGCCGACAAGGTCAGCGCCCACGTCTGCGGCCTTGGTGAAGATACCGCCGCCAAGGCGTGCAAAGATGGAGATGAGTGAGGCACCGAACGCCAGCGCCACCAGCGCATCGATCACCGCGCGGCTGTTAGGCGCCAGCCCCATCGGGCCGACGAGCACGTAGAAGAATACGGCAATCGCAAGCAGGGCAAGGCCCGCCACCAGCATGCCGGTGATGGCGCCCGCGCGGAAGGCGATGGTAAGGCCCTGTTGCAGGCCCTTCATCGCGGCCGCCGCCGTGCGCACGTTCGACTTCACCGAGATATTCATCCCGATATAGCCCGCCACGCCCGAAAGCACCGCGCCGATTACGAAACCCACGGCGGAGATCACGCCGAGGAATACGCCCACGAGAATGGCAACGACCACGCCGACAATGGCGATGGTGGAATACTGGCGGTTGAGATAGGCCTTGGCGCCTTCCTGGATGGCGCCTGCGATTTCCTGCATTTTCTCGTTACCGGCATCGGCACCGAGAACCTGGCGACTGGTAATAAAGCCATAGACGATGGCCAGCAGTCCCAAGACAATAGCGATGATTATTAGGTCCATGACCTGCTATTCCCCTCTTCCCAAAATGAAAACGGCCCGGTTCTGCCGGGTCCGCCTAGGGGCATAGGGCTAACACAATGCCGGGCTTTCACAAGCGCCATTGCGCGTTTTCCCCGCGCCAGGGCGATATGGGGTCTATCGGTGGCTGTACCCAAGGCCCTGCGGGTTGGTGACAGGCTCCCCGTCCACGAACAGCGCGGAGAACCCAAGAGGCTCTACCGTACCGATCCGCGCCGCCTTTACCGGCAGTTGGGCGCCCGCGGGCAGTGCGAAGAGCAACTCGTAGTCGTCGCCCCAGGTGAGGCACTCCATCCGCCGCGCGGGATCGGCGACGGGGCAGGCGGCGGTGTCGATGGACAGGCTCACTTCGCTCGCCTCCGCCATGCGGAACGCGTCGAGCAGCAGCCCATCGGAGACGTCCATCATCGCGGAGACATTCGGGGCAAGCAACGCCCCTTCCGCCACGCGGGCCATGGGCCGGGCATAGGCAGCCGCATCGCCGCCCGTGCCATCACGCATGGCTTCGAAGCCGAGCATCGCTTCGCCCAGAGTGCCGGTCACGTAAAGCCCATCGCCAACCTGCGCGCCTGCGCGGCTGGGCACCGGGGTGTGCGAGGCGCGGCCAAGGGCCGTGAGGCTGAGCGTGCGCGGGCCGTTGGCGCCTACCGTATCCCCGCCAAGGAGGCCCACGCCGTAATGCGCCAGCACGTCCTCCAACCCGGCGACGAACGCCTCGGTGGCATCGCCCAGCGAATAGCTGAGCAACACGCCAACAGGCTGCGCGCCCTTGGCGGCGAGGTCCGAGAGGTTGCTGGCGACCAGCTTCCAGGCGACATCGCCCATGTCCTGATCGGGCAGGTAGTGGATACCCTCGACCATGGTATCTTGCGTCAGGACCAGGGTCTCCCCGCCGAATTCCAGCACGGCGACATCATCGCGCAAGTCGCGCGCAGCGGGGTGGAGCGGCAGGCGGCGCAGGGCGGCGATGAATTCGGCTTCGTTCACACCAGCCTCCCCGCCAACCTGCTTCAGCTCCGCACCTCTTTCGCCACGGCATCGAGAACGCCGTTCACGAATTTCGCCTCGCGCTCGTCGAAGAAAGCATGGGCGACGTCCACATATTCGCTGATCGCGGTGGCCTTTGGCACATCCTGCCGGGCCATCAGTTCGTAGGTGCCGCAGCGCAGGATCTGCAGCATGGTCTTGTCCAGCCGGGCAAGCGTCCAGCCCTCGGCCAGTTTTGCCGTCAGTGCCGCGTCGATTTCCTCGTCCCGCGCGATGACGCCGGACACGATATCATCGAAGAAGTCGACTTCGGCTTCCTCGTACTGCTCGTCCTCGATTTCCGCGCCCAGGCGGTGCTGGTGGAATTCGTTGAGCAGGCGCGCGGTCGGCGTCTTTTCCATGTGGCGCTGGTAGAGGGCCTGCACGGCGGCAAGGCGGGAGGCGGAGCGGGCGCGCGAACGCGCGGGAGTGTTCATTACAGTCTGACCTTTACGCTGGCGGCATGGGCGGGGAGGCCTTCGATCTCGGCCAGGGTCACGGCGGCAGGGCCCAGTTCGCCCAGTGCCTTTTCATCCAGCGAGATAAAGCTGGTTCGTTTCATGAAATCGAGCACCGAAAGCCCGCTGGAAAAGCGCGCCCGGCGCCCGGTAGGAAGCACGTGGTTCGGCCCGGCGACGTAATCGCCGATGGCCTCTGGCGTATGGCGACCAAGGAAGACGCTGCCCGCGTGGCGAATGCAGTCGAAGATTGCTTCGGGATCGTCGGTGGCGATCTGTACGTGTTCGGCGGCCAGGCGGTCGGCAAGGGCGGGCGCATCGTCCAGCAGGCTATCCACCACGATCACGACGCCGTGCGTTTCCCAACTCTGCCGGGCCACGCCCTTCGTGTCGATCTGGGCGAGCAACACGTCCACCGCGTCTTCCACGGCGGCGGCATAGCCTTCGTCGTCGGTGATGAGGATGGACTGGCTGGAGGGATCGTGTTCGGCCTGACTCAGCAGGTCCGCGGCGATCCAGTCGGGATCGTTCTCCTCGTCGGCGATCACCAGGATTTCGCTGGGCCCGGCCACCATGTCGATGCCGACCACGCCGTATAGCTGGCGCTTGGCCTCCGCCACCCAGGCATTGCCGGGGCCGACGATCACGTCGACCGGCTGGATGCGCTGCGTGCCGTAGGCGAGCGCGGCAATCGCCTGCGCTCCGCCGACGCGCCACACCTCGTCCACCCCGCAGATATGCGCGGCGGCCAGCACCAAGTCGTTCATCTGACCGCGCGGAGTAGGCGTGGTGACGACGAGGCGATCGACACCCGCAACCTTCGCGGGGATGGCGTTCATCAGCAGGCTGGAGGGATAGGCTGCCCGGCCACCGGGCACGTAGAGGCCCGCCGCTTCCACCGCGCTCCACCGTGCGCCGAGACGCACGTTCTTCTCGTCGCGATAGTCGCGGTCCTGCGGAAGCTGCCCTTCGTGGTAGGCACGGATACGCTCCGCCGCCATCACCAGCGCCTGGCGCACATCGGGTATCAGCATGTCGAAAGCGGCCCTGCACTGGTCCTTGCCGATGCGCCAGCTGGAAAGGTCGGCGGTCAGCGCGTGCTTGTCATAGCGCATGGACAGATCGACCAGCGCATCGTCGCCCTTCTGGCGCACCTGCTGGATGATCGCGCGCACATCGGTCGCGACATTCTCGTCGCTTTCGCGCCGGTCGTTCACGATGCGGGCGAACTGCTTTGCAAAATCCTCGGAATTGGCGTTCAGGCGGCGCATCAGGCGGCCTTCCTTTCGGCGCGCTCGCGAAAGCGTTCGACCAGCGCAGAGACGCGCGGATCGGTTTTCATCGCGGCGCGGTTCACGATCAGGCGGGCGCTGACCTGCATGATGGTGTCCTTTTCGACAAGGCCGTTCGATTTCAGGGTGCTGCCGGTGGAAACCAGGTCGACGATCCGCCCGGCCAGTCCGCAAGAGGGGGCCAGCTCCATCGCGCCGTTTAGCTTGATGCACTCGGCCTGGATGCCCTTCGCCTCGAAATAGCGGCTGGTTATGTTGGGATACTTGGTTGCCACGCGCAGATGGCTGGCCTTGCCGTACTTGTAATCCACCGGCTCCTTCGGCTCGGCAATCGACAGCCGGCAGGCGCCGATGCCGAGATCGACCGGGGCGTAAAGCTCCGAATAGTCGAACTCCTCAATCACGTCGGAGCCGACGATGCCCACCTGCGCGGCGCCGAAAGCGACGAAGGTGGCGACATCGAAGGCACGCACGCGCAGGATGCGCATGGTGCCGGTTTCGTCGGCAAAACTGAGCGAGCGATCCAGCTTGTCGTGAAACGCGCTTTCCGGCACGACGCCGGCTTCTGCCATCACGGGCAGGGCTTCATCCAGGATGCGGCCCTTGGGCAGGGCGAATATCAGCGGCCCAAAGCGGTTTTGGTCGGAACTCTCGGTCATGGCCGCGCGATTTAGGGGCACGAGGCGAAAAGGGCAATGCGAATGGCAGACGGCGACGAAACGATGGCGATGGAAATCGAAAGCGTGCCAGGGGCGCTGGAGTGGCACGCCAACTATTGCGAGCGATCGAATGCGCCGATCACCGCCCGCGTGATACGCAGCCTGCTGGCCCTGATGGAAACCGACACCGCCAGCGGGCGGCGCCTTGCCCAGTGGGCTGGGCGCGGGATCGAGGATGCTTTGGCCCTGCGCGTGGTCGGCGGCCTTCACAGCCTCAGCCTTTCGGGCGAGGAACCGCGCCTCGAACCGGTGTTCCAGGGCCTGATTACCGACCAGGCCCAGGTCGATGCCATCGTGTGCGATGCGGCACGCACCTTCGACCACCGCCTGTTGCCGTGGTTCGATGGTCCCCCGCAGACCAACGAGGCCGGGCGGTCCGCCAGCGTGATGGGCGCGCTGCTCTGGCTTTCCCGGCAACTGGGGCCGCGCTTCGAACTGAACGAAATCGGGGCGAGCGCCGGGATCAACACCATGATGGCGCGTTTCGTGTTCGACCTTGGCGGCACGACTGTTGGACCCAGCCTGTCCTCTATCCGCATCGAGCCGGAATGGCGCGGCGATGCTCCGCCGCCGGGCACGGTCGAAATCGTAGAAGCCACGGGCTGCGACATTGCGCCTGTCGATCTCACCGATGAAAGACAGGCCGAGCGGCTGCGCGCCTATATCTGGGCAGATGCGCATGATCGGATGGCGCGCATGGATGCAGCCATCGCCATGGCCAAACGCATGCCGCCGGAGGTGCAGCGGATGGATGCCGCCGAATTCGTGGCTGCGCGGCTTGCGCGCCCGCAGGAAGAAGGCGTTACCCGCGTGTTTTTCCACACGATCATGTGGCAGTATCTGCCCCAGCCGACAGCCGACGCGATAACTGCCGCCATCGAGGCCGCGGGGGATCAGGCGACATCCGAAAAGCCGCTGGCGTGGATCCGGCTGGAGACCAACCGCGAGACCTTCAGGCACGAATTGACCGTGCGATACTGGCCGGGCGGGGCGGACGAATGGACCCTGCTTGCACAGGCCCATCCGCACGGCGAGTGGGTGGAGTGGAACGGGTAGGGCTAGTCCGTCCGGCGGAGAAACCCTTCCAGCGCGGCGTTCACCGCATCGGGTGCTTCCCACGGCACGAAATGCCCGGCGCCTTCGATCCTTTCGATCGTCAGGTCCGACACTACTTCGTCCAGCCCATCGATATTGCCGGGCAGCAATGCCTCGTCACCGGTACCCCAAACCACCAGCGTCGGAATTTCGATCTTCGGCATCGGCGGCGGTGAATACTCGGGCGGCAGGCCGAAGGGATCATCCATAGACGGCACCGAAACGGCGCTGGCACGATACCAGTTCAGCATGGCGAAACTGGTTTCGGGATCGGTCCACTGCTGCATCAGCAGCGGCAGTTCGGCAGGATCGTACTGCGGTCGGGCATCCCACGTCAGCGCAGTCTGCAACAGCCCGGCAAGGCCGAACTCGGCGATCACCGCATCGTGCGCCGGATCGCGGAAGGTGCGCATGTACTGGCTGGCTCCGCGCTGGGCGGGATCGGTCAGCAGCAGGCGCTGGAAGATCACCGGGTGCGGCGCATTGGCAATTACTGCTCGGGTCACATGGCCGGTCGCCTGTCCGAAGGCTGCCACCAGCCACGCCAGCGCGCCGCCCCAGTCGTGACCGACGATGGTATAGGTGCCCAGTTCCAGCGTCTCGGCAAGGTGCGCGATATCCTGGATCAGCGCCATCGTCTCGTAGTGCTCGGCACCCTGGGGCTTCGAGGAATTGCCATAGCCGCGCTGGTCGGGCGCGATGCAGCGATAGCGATCGGAAAGGTGCGCGATCTGGTGCCGCCAGGTGCGATGGTTTTCAGGAAAGCCGTGCAGGAACACCAGCGCAGGCGCATCGCGCGGGCCTGTGTCCCATACGTCCAGTTCGATGCCGGTGGGCAGCTTTACGCGGGCAAGATCGCTCATGCTCAAACTCCCTTGCTGGGAATGGCGAGCAGTTCGATGGTGAACAGCAGCGTCGCGCCGCCCGGTATCGGGCCGCGACCCTGAACGCCGTAAGCCGAGGTGGCAGGGATGGCGATCTCCGCCGTGTCTCCCACGCCCATGTACGGGATGGCGACCTGCCAGCCACGGATCAGGCCGGAAAGAGGGAAGGTGGCGGGTTCGCCGCGTTCCACCGAACTGTCGAACACCTCGCCATCGATAAAGCTGCCGGTGTAGTGGATGGTAATCTGGTCCTGTACCGTGGGCGCAGGGCCGCGGCCGTCGCCCGCCACGCGGCGAAACTTGATGCCGCCGTCCAAGGTGGCCCAGCCGTCCGCGCTCGTGCGTGAGTGCAGAGCGGCCTGCTGGTTATTGTGCCATTCGATGCTGCCCGGTTCGCCCGGTGCAGGTTCCATCCGGTCTTGCGCGATGGCAGCGGTGGTAAAAACGATGGCGGCGGCGAGGGTGTAGAGTGCTGTCTTCATGGCCGCGCTTCTAGCAGCAAAATCGCCTACGGGTAGCTGACAGTTTTGGGCTGGCCATCGGGCAAAGGAATGAATTCCGCGTCGTCGCCCGGCACCGCGGCAAAGCGCCGCTCGCGCCAGTCTTCCTTGGCCTGCTCGATCCGCTCCCTGTCGGAGCTGACGAAGTTCCACCACACGTGACGCTTGGTGGCAAAGGCTTCGCCGCCCAGCAGCATCACGCGCCCGCCATAGCGGCTCGCCAGTTTCATGGCCGCCCCGGGTTTCAGAACGACAAGGTCGTAGAGCTGCATCGCCGCGCCGTCGATGGTGGCATCGCCGCCCACCAGCATCACCGCGCGCTCGTCCGCTTCGGCGTCGATGGGCACGGAGCCGCCTTCCTGCAGCAGGATTTCGGCATAGATCGTTTCGGCATGGCAGGTGGTGGGCGCGCGTTCGCCCCACAGCTTGCCCATGATCACCTGTGCGCGGGCACCATCGCCATCGATCCAGGGCAGGTCGCTGACAGCTTCGAAAGCCGGGTCGATCTCCTCCTGGCCATCGGGCAGGGCAAGCCAGGTCTGCATGCCGTACAGGCTTGGACCCTTCTCACGCTCCGCCAGCGGGCTGCGTTCCGAATGAACGATGCCGGTGCCGGCCGTCATCAGGTTCACGGTGCCGGGATGGATGGTGGAGAAGGTGCCGATGGAATCGCGGTGGTCGATCGCGCCCTCGAAAAGCCAGGTGACGGTGGCAAGGTTGATATGCGGGTGCGGGCGCACGTCCATGCCGCTGCCTAGATCGAGCTGGGCCGGGCCGAACTGGTCCACGAACACGAAGGGGCCGACCATCCGGCACTCCTTCGAGGGCACGGCACGCCGGACGGTAAAATCGCCAAGATCGTGGCTGACGGGGGTGACGGTCTTGAGGATATTGTCGGTCGCTATATTCATGACCAAGAGACGCTCCTATTGCTCGTCCAGTTCCTCGTAATGGCGGAAGATGCCATCCTCGTTGAACTCCATCCGCCGCTCGCTGGCGAGGTAATCGGCCAGCGGCTCGATCTCCGGCACCGCGCCCTGCAGCCCTTCCAGGTTGACCCAGGTGCCCTGCATTTCCTTCATGTAATTGGGGAACATGTAATCCAGCCCCTCCATGATCTGGAACAGGCTGGTGTCGACGTGCGTAGGCTGCTGGCCCAACATGAAGGGGCCGCCGTTGGCCGCCAGAGCATTGTCGAAATGGATGAGGTATTTCGGGATGCGCTGGCCGCGGAAATGGGCGGCCTTCTCGAAGGCGGCCTCCATCTGGTCCGCGTAATAGAGTTCATTCGCAACCGGGTGGTGGACGGAGTGGATCTCTTCCACGAAATCCGCGATGTCGAGTTGCAGCTGGAAGAGTTGCAGGTCAATCTCCATCTCGCCCGAGCCAAGTCCCTCCTTGTCGGAAAGGTACTGCAGGATCAGCGCGGTCTGGCCGATCACCACCTCGTCATCCACGATATAGGGCGGTGCGAAGGGACGGATGCCTTCCAGGCTGTGCATGTGCTCCACCAGGGCGTCGGCGCTCTGCTCGCGCGCCATGTCGGTATAGTCGAGCTGGAACGCCTCGCAGAACAGGCGCACGAATTCGCCGCGACCGGGGATCTGCGGCCAGTACCACAGTTCGATGCTCAAGATGCCTCTCCCGGCGCGATACACTTCATGGCGAAGGCATGGACGCGCTCGCCCGGGATGTCGCCTAATGCGCCCAGCACCATGCGTTGGCGGGCGAGGCGGTTCTTGCCTTCGAAATGGGGGCTTTCCACGATCACGGTGAAGTGCGATTCGCCGCTGCCGTCGTCACCGGCATGGCCGTGGTGCCTCGCGCTGTCGTTGATGACTTCCAGCCGCGTGGGAGCCAATGCGCCGCGCAGCAGCGTTTCGATTTCTTGTGCAACAGGTCCGCTCATGCGCCCCAATTGGGGGTTCCAATCGCGCGGTGCAATCCCCATCAAGGGGCGTTCATGCGTAACCAACGATTCTACGGCCGATACGAGAGCGAGGGAAGGGTGTGCGAGCACCCCACCTGCCGCGAGGCGGGCGAATTTCGCGCTCCGGGCACACGGGGCAACAGTTTCGACGGGCCGGGCGAATGGCGCTGGTTCTGCCTCGAGCACGTGCGCGAGTTCAACGCCGGGTACGACTGGTTCGAAGGCATGAACGCGGACGAAATCTATGCCGCCCAGGCTCCCGGCTCAGGCTGGAATACCGAAAGCGCGGCTTTCAGACCGACGGCGGGCATGGACGGGATGCCGCGCTGGGCGGACTTCCACGATCCGCTGGACGCCATCGGCGCGCGCGCGGCGGATATTCGCAGGGCGGCGCAGGGGCGCAGCTATGCCGAGCACAGCCGTTTTACACCCCGCGAGCGGGAGGCGCTGACCGTGATGGGGCTGGGGCCGAAAGCCGACAGGCCGGAACTGCGGCGGCGCTATTCGGAACTGGTGCGGCGCTATCACCCCGATCGCAACGGCGGCGACCGTGCTTACGAAAACCGGCTACAGCGCGTGGTGGAGGCCTACCAGTTACTTCGCCGGGCGGAGGCCTTCGGCTAGGCGGAGCCGCCACCGGGCTTCTGCCGGAACGCCCAGCGAAGGGTCCTGCCCATCGCGTTAGTCACCAGCTTTGACGGGGTTGCCTGCCAGCCGGGCCGTTCCAGCGCCAGCATGGTGCGGGCAAACGGCGGGATCAGGTCAACCGCCGCATTGGCGAGGAAAGGCTGCACCGCGCCGCTGGCGCCTTCGATGCGCTTGTTCACGATCAGGTCGGCGACCTCGCGCGCTTCGGGTGAACTGCGCAAGTCACCGCGCAATTCCCGGAAGATCGCCATGGCCTCTGCCTTCGTTTCCGGCACGGGGTCAGCGCCCAGGCCGCGGGCGATGACGGCGAACTGGCGGAAGTACTCGTCCTGCTCCGCCATCGGCATGTTCGGGCGAACGTGGGTGAGCCATGCTTCGAGGAACATCAGCGATTCCGTCACATGCACCCATGCCAGGGTGCGCGGATTGGTGGCGGAATAGGGCGTGCCATCGGGCAGGGTGCCTTGCACCTTGGAGTGGATTGTGTTGACGCGGGCGATCGCGGCCTCTGCATCGTCGCGGTGGCCATAGGTGGTGACCGCGATGAAGCGGGCCGTGCGGCGCAGGCGGCCATGCATGTCGGCGCGGAAGTTGGAGAAATCCAGCACGCCGCGCAGGGCATGGGGATGCAGCATCTGCAGCAGCAGCGCGGCCATCCCGCCCACCATCATGCTCACCACGTCGGCATGGACCATGCGGATTGGCGTATCCTTCGCGAACAGCGCCTCGTCCGAGGGCGGCACCGGGGTTTCCCCCTTGGCCGTATCGTTGAATGCGGCGCGCACGCCCTGCACCAGCTTCTGCCGGGCGAATTCAATCGGGCCAAACTGAGGGGGATCGGGCCTTGCCATCCCGGATATGTGGGGCAGGGCGCTGCGAAATGCGAGGGCTCAGTCGCCCAGGCTACCCAGCGTTGCCTTGTACGCCGCGCGCTCCTGCAGCCGCGACTGGTAGGCGCGGAAGGACGGCCGATCTGTCAGCGTGCTGAAATTCAGGCCCCAGTCGATCTGGCTGCCGACATAGACATCGGCCATCGTGAAGCGGTCTCCGCAGGTGAAATCATGGCTCTGGAACCAGATATCCAGCGTATCGACCACGCGTTCGAAGCTGCCGAAGCCGGAGGTCATCTCCTGCTTCGCATCCTTCGGCTCCCATCCCATCGCGCGATTGGTGATCGCGGCCTCGGCAGGCCCGGCGGCGAAGAACAGCCAGCGGAAATAGTCGGCCTTTTCCTCTGCGCGCGGCAGCAGGTCGGGCGCTTCCATCTCGGCGAGGTAGTGACAGATAGCCGCAGCCTCACTCACTACCTTGTTACCGAATTCGGCATGATGAATGATGGTGGGGATCTTGCCCATCGGGTTGGCCTCGAGCAATTCGGCGGGCTTGTCCTCCCACTCCACCATGGCAAGTTTCGGCTCCACACCCGCTTCGGCAAAAGCCCACTGCACGATCAGCGCGCGGCTCATCGGATTGAAGAACAAGGTGTAGTCGCTCATCGGTCATCTCCCCGGGATTTCGTGCGGAACAATACAGGAACAGGCAGGAAGGTCAATCGCCCTCGCAGATCGCCTTCAACTGCGCGGCGCAGGCCTCCCACCCTTGGATGAAACCCATTTCCTCGTGCGCCTTTCGATCTTCCTCGCGCCAGTGGCGAGCGCGAGCGGTGTAGCGCGTGCCGTCGCCTTCCTGCTCGATTTCCCAGATGCCGATCATGAATGGGCCGGCGGGCTGCAGATCCCCCGTCACGGCATCGGTGGAGGCGAAGCGACGCCCTTCGTCCCATGCGAGATACACGCCTTCTTGCGGCATTTCCTCACCATCGGGCCCGCGAAACACCGCCTTGTTGATGCCGCCCGCGCGCTTCTCCTGCTCCACGACGTCGCAGCGCCAGGGGCTGGGGCAGAACCATTCGCCCTGCCGGTTGGCCATCACGTCCCACACCTTGTCGGTGGGGGCGTCGATATAGGTCGTTACGCTCAGTTCCTGCATGTCATTCTCCGGCAATTGCCGCCTCTATCTCGGCGTGGTTGATCTTGCGCATGGCCGACATGGCCTGGAAAGCGCGCTTTGCAGCTGCCCGGTCGGTGCTCGCAATTGCGGCAGTGAGGATACGCGGCGTAATCTGCCAGTTCACACCCCATTTGTCCTTGCACCAACCGCACATGCTTTCCTGTCCACCGTTTCCCACGATGGCATTCCAGTACCGGTCGGTTTCCTCCTGCGTATCGGTCGCGATCTGGAAGGAAAAGGCTTCGGTGTGAGGAAAGCGGGGTCCGCCGTTGAGACCAAGGCATGCCACCCCGCAGACAGTAAAGTGCACAGTGATGACCTGGCCCTCACGGTTGCCGGGATTGTCGGCAGGCGAAAGGTTTACGGCCTGCACGGCGCTGTCCGGAAAGACGGAGGCGTAGAAGCGCGCAGCCGCCTCCGCCTCGGTATCGTACCAGATGCATATGGTGTTTTTCGGGATCGTCATGCCGCCCTCCGTCCGACAAGCCCGACCGCCGCGCCGGCCGGGTCGAGTGCGACAATGATGTGATCGTCGTTCGGCACTTCGTGCGGGCCGTGCATGACACTGCCGCCATTGGCCTCGACCGCTGCCTTTGCCGCGTCGATATCGGCCACGCGGAAATAAGTCATCCAAGCACTGGGCATGCCTTCGGGTTTCATCGAGCCGATGGCGCCGATGCCGACATCGCCGTGCATGATGAACTTGTAGATGTGATCGCCCGGCATCCCCATCTCCCCGTCCATGTGCCAGTCGAACAGGGCGGTGTAGAACGCGATCTGTTCGACCGCGGCATGGGTGTTCAGCTCGTTCCACGCGGCGTGACCGGGCGCGTCGGGTTTGAAAACATCGCTTTGTGCGTCGGGATCGTCCGCAGGCGGTGTGGGGGCCATGACGTAGAATGGCGCGCCTTGCGGGTCGGCAAGCATGGCGATGCGACCTATGCCGTCCATGCTGGTTGCTGCCATCAGCACGGCCGCGCCCATGCCCGTGGCCTTGGTAACGCTGGCGTCGACATCGGTCACATCGAAGTAAATCGCCCAGAATGGCTGTGCGCCGTGCTCTGCCATTTCCTTCGTCAGCGTCAGCAAGCCGCCTGCATTCGCGCCGTCCGCGCGCTTGATCTCACGGTATTGCGAGCCGTTGGGAATGTCATTGCCCTCAGCCGGAATGTCCCAGCCCATTACCGCCTTGTAGAAGGGAGCGACTTTCGCAGGGTCGGGCGCCATCAGTTCGTACCAGATCGGAAAACCGCCCATCGCTCAGTCCCTTCCGTGCGTGAAGATCGGAGAGAACCCGCCCCAGATCATGCGCATGCCGTCGAACGGCATCTCCATGCCCTCGGTCCAGAACTCGTCCTCCTCCATGCGTTTGTGGGAGGCTTCGCAGGTCGCCTTGTCGGGCCAGATCATCCACGAGAATACGATCTTTTCGCCATCCTTCGCCTGCGTAGCCTTGCGGAAGTCGGTAACCTTGCCATCGGTGACATCCTCTTCCCATGCCTCCATGATCTCGATCACACCGTATTCGGCGAATTTTTCCGCGGCCTTGGCAGCAAGGGCGCGATAGGCCTCCTTGTTGCCCTCCGGAACGGCGATCAGGAATCCCTGCACATACATCGGTTCTCTCCTTCCCAACGACTCGACTTGCCAAAACATCCTCCAATGAGTTACTAAAAGCAACTATGAAGTTACAAAAAGAAACCAAAAAGGATCTGGCACACGGGAAATGGTATGGCGACGCTTGCGGTACGGCTTTCGGGCTGGAGGTGCTGGGAGAGCGGTGGTCGATGCTGGTCGTGCGCGAATTGATGCTGGGTGCGCGCCGCTTTTCCGACCTGCGAGCCAGCCTGCCGGGCATCAGCGCCAAGGTGCTGACCGAACGGCTGGAAACGTTGGCCGTGTGGGGCGTGCTGGAAAGGAAACAGACGCCCCCCCCCGCATCGGTGCAGGTCTATGAACTGACCGAGTGGGGTTATGCGGCGGACAAGGCGATCAATGAACTTGGCCGCTGGGCTGCGCGTTCGTGCCACCACGACCCGAATCTGCCGCTGTCTGCGTCGTCCCTGATGGCATCCATGCGCACGATGCAATTGCCCGCGCTGGCAGACGCGCCGGACATGACGATCGGCTTCGATCTGGGCGGGGAAGCCTATCAGGCGACTGTCCGTGAGGGGCAGTTCAGCACGCGGCGAGTGGCTGAGGCATGCGGCGACGCAGTGCTGCGGGCTTCCAGTGCGCGGCCTGTGGCGGGTGCTCTCTATTCCGGCATGACACTGGAGATGCTGGAAGCCGAGGCGGGGCTGGTGATCGAAGGGGATCGCGCGCTGGCAAAGCGCTTTACCACCATGTTCGCGCTGCCGCCGAAACTGGATGCTAGCGGCGACTGACCCCATGGGCCTATATCTGTGTTGCAGCCGCTTCCTCTCCCGTCTAGGCAGCGCGGCGAGATGAATGACATGACCAGCACCGAAACCGGCAGCACCCTGATGGCTGCACCCGACACGCAAGTGGACGTTCGCGAGACCTTCGGGATCGACGTCGACATGAAAGTCCCCGCCTTTACCGAGGCGGACGAGCGCGTGCCCGATACCGATGACAGCTACGTGTTCGATCCCGACACGACGCTGGCGATCCTGGCGGGCTTTGCCCACAATCGCCGTGTAATGATCCAGGGTTATCACGGAACCGGCAAGTCGACCCATATCGAACAGGTCGCCGCGCGCCTGAAATGGCCGACCATCCGCATCAACCTGGATGCCCATATCAGCCGTATCGACCTGGTGGGCCGCGATGCCATCGTGCTGCGCGATGGCCTGCAGGTGACGGAATTTCGCGAAGGCCTGCTGCCGTGGGCGCTGCAGCACCCGGTTGCGCTGGTGTTCGACGAATACGACGCTGGCCGGCCGGACGTGATGTTCGTGATCCAGCGCGTGCTGGAACAGGCGGGCAAGCTGACCCTGCTGGACCAGAACCGCGTGATCCGCCCCGATCCCCATTTCCGCCTGTTCGCCACGGCCAACACCGTGGGCCTGGGCGATACTAGCGGCATGTATCACGGCACGCAGGCGATCAACCAGGGCCAGATGGACCGCTGGAACATCGTCGTCGGCCTGAACTACCTGCCCGCCGAGACCGAGCGCCAGATCGTCGGCGCGAAGACCAAGCTCGACGAGAAGACCGTGGCCGACATGATCCGCGTGGCGGACCTGACGCGGCAGGGCTTCATGAACGGCGATATCTCCACCGTGATGAGCCCGCGTACCGTCATCACCTGGGCGCAGAACACCGAGATTTTCGGCAACGCGGGCTACGCCTTCCGCCTCAGCTTCCTCAACAAGTGTGACGAGGCCGAACGGATGCTGGTGGCCGAATACTACCAGCGCGTGATGGGCGAGGACCTGCCCGAAAGCGTTGTCGGCAAGGCGTAAATCTGCGCGTATCCGCGTTTCGTCGATTGTTCACTTGCCAGCCACGCACTTGTGGCTAGCAGTTGCCCTTTCTTCGAACCGGGGACGTTCACTTGATCAACCGACTTTCCGCAGCAGCGCTGGGCGTTGCCGCTTCGCTGGCCATTTCCACTGCCGCCGCCGCCGATACCGTGGACCGGGAAGCGCTGGAACGTGACACGACGATCCTTGCTGCCGACGACATGGAAGGGCGGGAGGCAGGAACGCGCGGGCATGAACGGGCGGCGGGCTATGTCGCCGGGCGCTTTGCGTCGCTGGGGCTGCGTCCGGCGGGCGATGACGGGACCTACTTCCAGAACGTGCCGATGCGCCGGTTCGAGCGCGCGGAAGAGGGCAATTCCATTGCCATTGAGGGGCTGGGCGAACTGGAAATGTTCGTCGACTACACCGTGTCCGGTACGGCGCAGCAGGAAAGCGGCACCATCACCGCGCCGCTGGTATTCATCGGCTATGGCCTCGACCTGCCGGACCGCGACGACTTTGCCGGTGTCGATCTGGAAGGCGCGGTGGCTATTCGCGCCTACGGTGCGCCCGAAGGCCTGAATTCCGAGGAAAATGCCCACTACCGCTCCACGCTCAACGAGCGCCTTTCCGAGCGCGGCGCAATCGGTGTCTTGCTGCTGTCCAGCCCCAAGCTGGAAGAGGTTTACGATTGGGAGCGCATGGTGGAGATCACCAGCCACGGTTCCTCGATGACATGGGTTGGCCCGGATGGCCGCGCCAATTCGATCGGTCCGAACATCCTCGCCTCCGGCTATCTCTCTCCCACGCTTTCGCGCCAGCTGCTGGAGGGGCAGGCATTCGATTACGATGATCTTGCCGCCGCAGAAGAAACTCCTGAAGCGATCCTTCCCAGCTTTGCCCTGGGGCGCGAAGTTACCATTTCCTTCGCCAGCACCTTCGAGGATATCGATACGCCCAACGTCATCGGCCTGATACCCGGCTCCGACCCGGACCTTACCGACGAATACGTGGTGCTGACCGCGCATCTCGATCACGTCGGCGTGCAGCCGACGGCGGAAGAGGGCGATGACGAGATCTACAACGGCGCGCTCGACAATGCCGTGGGCGTTGCCAGCATGATCGAGGTCGCTCGCCTGCTGGAACAGGAACCGCCGCGCCGCCCGGTGCTGGTGGTGGCGCTGACCGCAGAGGAGAAGGGGTTGCTCGGCTCCAGCTATAACGCAGCCAACCCCACGGTGCCCGGCGATCAGGTGGTGGCCAATGTCAATCTGGACATGCCCATTGCCACTTACGACTTCGCAGACGTGGTGGCCTTTGGCGCGGAGCGTTCGAACCTCTACCCACAGGTTGTCGCGGCGACGCAGGCCCACGGGCTGACGCTCAGCCCCGACCCGCAGCCGGAACAGGGGTTTTTCACCCGGTCCGACCAGTATTCCTACGTGCTGCGCGGCATCCCGGCAGTCTATCTCGACCTGGGCTTCGCTAATGGCGGGGAAGAAGCGCAGGGCGTGGTGCTGCGCGACCATTACCACCAGGCATCGGACGAGGTCGACCTGGTCGATTTCGCGGTCCTCGAACGGTTCACCGCGGTCAATCACGACATCGCACGCAATGTCGCCAACATGGATGAAACGCCCGCTTGGAACGCCGATGATTTTTTCGGCGTGCATTATGGCGGGCGGCTGATCGGGCAGGATTGAGGCTGGTTTCATCGCAGTTTCATCTCCACCCTCGTATTGCGTGTGTTGTTTTGCTAACACACTGATGTGACTCGCATGTGGCGCAACCCCTTCAAGCGGCCAGAGCCGGAGCAGGATCGCTGGACCGAGCGTGATCTAGCGCTGGAGTCCGCCCCCTGGACTCCGCTGCACGGGCTGGACGACGACGACTTCGGCCCGCAGGCTGCGCCGCCCCGCCACTATGACCGCGAACGCTATCGCGAGGGGTGGCGACGATTCCTGCCCGAACGCGCGCGGGGCCGGGGAAAGCTCTGGTGGGCCAGCCGGATTTTCGCCGCGATCATCGCCGTTTTTATCTTGCTTGTGGCCTGGCTGGCCATCACCGCGCCGCTATCGAAAAGCCTGGAGCCGATCGCGCCGCCGCAGATCACCCTGCTGGCCGCTGATGGCACGCCCATTGCGCGCAACGGTGCCATGGTGGACGAGCCGGTACAGGTGTCTGAATTGCCCGAACACGTGGTGCAGCCCTTCCTCGCCATCGAGGACCGGCGCTTCTACGATCACTGGGGCATCGATCCGCGCGGGGTGGGCCGGGCGCTGTTCATGGGCGTGGGCGGCGGCTCCACCATAACCCAGCAGCTGGCGAAGTTCACTTTCCTGACCCCTGAGCAGACGCTGACCCGCAAGGCGCGCGAGGCCCTGATTGCGCTGTGGCTGGAAAGCTGGCTGACCAAGGACGAGATCCTCGAGCGATATCTTTCCAACGCCTATTTCGGCGACAACATGTACGGTTTGCGGGCCGCGTCGCTGCACTATTTCTACCGCCAGCCGGAAAACCTGCGCCCCGAACAGGCCGCCATGCTGGCCGGGCTGTTGCAGGCACCCAGCAGGCTTGCCCCCACGCGCAATCCGGATCTTGCCGCGCAGCGATACGCGCTGGTGAAGAATGCCATGGTCGCCGCCGGATACATCACGCAAGGCCAGGCCGATGCGATGCGCGTGCCCGAACTGGACGTGCGCACCCGCAACGACGTGCCCACCGGCACATATTTCGCGGACTGGGCGCTGCCCGCCGCGCGCGAGCAGAGCGAGATGAACTACTCGCGCCAGACCATCACCACGACGCTCGACAGCAACCTGCAGGCCGCTGCCAACCGCGTGATCCAGCGTGCGCCGCTGGGCGGGGCGCAGGTGGCACTGGTGGCGATGCGGCCCAACGGAGAGGTCGTTGCGATGGTGGGCGGCAAGGACTATTCCGAAAGCCCGTTCAACCGCGCCACGCAGGCGCGCCGACAGCCCGGCTCCACCTTCAAGCTGTTCGTCTATCTGGCCGCACTGCGCAACGGCTGGAACCCGGATGACCGGATTTCCAACGCTGAGTTCACCGAGGGCAGTTACCAGCCGAGCAATTCCAACGGCCGCTATTCCGAGAGCCTGACGCTGCGCGAGGCCTTCGCCCAGTCGTCGAATGTCGCCGCCGTGCGGCTTTTCAACGAAGTGGGCAGCGAAGCGGTGATCGAGACTGCGCGCGAGCTGGGCGTTTCCTCCCCGCTGCCCGAAGGCGATCCCAGCATGGCGCTGGGAACTTCCACCATGAGCCTGCTGGAACTGACCGCCGCCTATGCCGGTGTGGCCGCCAACAGCTTTCCCGTCGATCCCCATGCCTTTGCTGCCGAGGAAGGGGGCTGGTTCGACTGGATACTGGATGGGCAAGGCAATCTTGGATCGAGCGATCACGAGGCCATCGAGGACATGCTGCGCACCGCGATCAATGCGGGCACCGGGCGCGCGGCGACGCTTTCCATTGCCAACTACGGCAAGACCGGCACCACGCAGGACAACCGCGACGCGCTGTTCGTGGGCTATGCAGGCGAGGGGGAGAACCGCCTGGTGGTGGGCGTGTGGATCGGCAACGACGACAACTCGCCGCTGGGCAACGTCTACGGCGGCGGACTGCCCGCGCGTATCTGGCGCGATTTCATGCGCGCCGCGCTGGGTGCCAGCGCCGCTCCGCCGCGTGCCACGCCATCACCCGATCCCAGCGGCCCGGTGCAGCCGCAGGACGTGCCCGAGCTGCAGGATATCCCGCTGGGCGATAACCGCCGCCTTATCATCAACGATGAAGAGGCGGTGCTATCGACCGATATCGAAGGCGTGCCGCTGGAAGTGCGCGTGCGCGACGGGGCCTTCTCGTTCGAACTGGACGAGGAAGCCGCGCGTCGCGAGGTGGAGCGGCGGGTGGAAGAAGCGGGGCAGCAGTAGCGCGAAGGCGCTCAGCCGTGCGGCGTGACCAGGTATTTCTCTCCGGTCGACATTTGCGCGTAGTCCATCATGGCATCCTTGGTGAGCATGCCTTCCAGATCGACCCGGGTCTTGTAGGAACTGGCAAAGGTCGTCTTCAGCCCCTGCTGCACCCGCTGGCGCAGGGCCATCATGGTCTGCATGTCGCAGCTTTCGAGGAAGGGCATCAGCAGCCAGCCCGAGACGGTCCAGGAAAAACCATAGCTGGGCGTCAGGATCGTCGGCGCCAACTCCAGCCGGCCGTAGATGTACATCTTCTTCTGCTTGTTCGAGCCGTAACGGCTGTACTCGGTCATTTCCTTCGCCGCGACGCGCTCCATCGCGCGCAGGCAAGTGTCGGTGGTCTGTCCGCCGCCGATGGGATCGAAGCCGAGGAACGCCCCGGTCGCGCCTACGGCTTCGGCCAGCTTTTTCTCGAAATCACCGTCCGAGCTGTTCACGACATGCGCCGCGCCCTGGTCCTTCAGCAACTGCGCCTGTTCTTCCTTGCGCACGATGTTGACGAGGCCAAGCCCGTCTTCCTGGCAGATGCGGTTCAGCATCTGACCCAGGTTCGAAGCGGCTGCGGCGTGGATGATCGCGCTGTGCCCCTCGCGCTTTGCGGTTTCGGCAAAACCCAGCGCAGTCATGGGGTTGACGAAGGAACTTGCGCCTTCTTCGGAGGTGTGATCGCCCAGCGGCAGGCACATCATGGCATCGGCGATGGCATATTCGCTGAACGCGCTGCCCGGTACGCAGGCCACGCGCTGACCCAGCAGCGCCTGCGCCATTTCGCCTTCACCCGCAGCGATCACCTCGCCCGCGCCTTCGTTGCCGACTTTCTGCGGCTTGCCCTTTCGCGCGGCCTGTCCGGCGGCGACTTGCGGGGCAACGGGCATCACCACCTTGCCCGGCGAATATTCGGCCATCTGCAGATCGGCACCGGTGGTCATCAGGAACAGGTCGGACGGATTGATCGGCGCTGCTTCCATCTTCACCAGCACCTGGTTTCCGGTCGGCTGGGGGAAGGTCTTCTCCTCCAGCTCCAGCACCATGGTGTTGTCGGCGGTGAGCGTGGATGTGAGCTGGCGTCCGGTGGTAGTCATGCGGTTATTCCTCTTCCGGGTATGTGGCTTTTACGAAATACAGCCCCTCGGGCGGGGCGTTGAGACCTAGCGCGGAGCGGTCTTTCGCTTCCAACGCCTCAGCCATCTGTTCTATCCTCCAAGTGCCTTGGCCGACAAGCGCAAGACACCCCACCATCGAGCGGACCTGGTGATGCAGGAAGCTGCGCGCGGCGGCACGCACGATCACCGCGTCGCCCTCGCGGGTGACATCGAGCCGGTCCAGCGTTTTTTCCGGACTGGCCGCCTGGCAGTGCGCGCTGCGGAAGGTGGTGAAATCGTGTTGTCCGACCAGCGCCTGCGCCGCCTCGTGCATGGCCTCGGCATCCAGCGGGCGGGCGACATGCCAGGCGCGGCCTCTTTCCAGCGTGAGCGGTGAGCGGCGATTGCGGATGCGGTATTCGTAGCTGCGCCCGATGCAGGAAAAGCGCGCGTGCCAGTCGTCGGGTTTTACCTCGCAGTGCGTGATGGCTACCGGGTCAGGCCGCAGCCTTGCATTGAGCGCTTCCATCAGCCGGAATGGCTCGATGTTCTTCGCGATATCGAGATGGCTGCGCATGGCAAGGGCATGGACGCCGCTGTCGGTACGCCCGGCGCTGTGCAGGGTGACGGTTTCTCCGGTCACGGCCAGGGCGGCCTCCTCCACGCTCTGCTGCACGCTGGGGCCGTCTGCCTGCCGTTGCAGGCCAAAGAACGGGCCGCCGTCGAATTCGATCGTAAGCGCGAACCGGGTCATCCGGCACTCATGCCTTGCGAAACGGCATTGCCGCGTAGGAAATCGTCCAGCGCCATGGCAGGCTTTCCGGCGCGTTGCAGGGTCACCGGGCGGATCGCGCCGGTGCCACAGGCGATGGTCAGGCGCTCGTCCAGCACGGTTCCGGGCGTTCCGCTCACGTCCGCCAGTTCCGCGCGCAGCAACTTGATGCGCTCTCCATCCAGTTCGAACCAGCTGCCGGGGAAAGGCGAGAAAGCGCGCACTTCGCGCTCCAGCACTTCGGCAGGCTTGGTGAAATCGAGTTTCGCTTCCGCCTTGCTGATCTTGGGAGCGTAGGTGGCAAGCGTGTCGTCCTGCCGTTCGGCCTCCAGCGTGTCGATCTGCGCGAGCGCCTGCACCATCAGCCGCGCGCCCATCTGCGCGAGTTCGTCGTGCAGTTCGCCGGTCGTCTTGCGATCAACCGGCGTCGCACCTTTCAACAGCATCGGGCCGGTGTCGAGGCCAGCCTCCATGCGCATGATGGTGATGCCGGTCTGCGCATCGCCTGCCTGTATCGCCCGGTGGATGGGTGCCGCCCCGCGCCAGCGCGGCAGCAGTGATCCGTGGACATTCAGGCAACCGTGTATCGGCGCGTCCAGGATGGGCTGGGGCAATAGCAGGCCGTAGGCGGCCACCACGGCCACGTCGGCCTCCAGCGTGGCGAACGCGGCCTGTTCGTCGGCGCCTTTCAGGCTGGCGGGATGGCGCACTTCGATCCTTAGTTGCTCTGCCCGCGCGTGAACGGGGGAAGGCCGCTCCTTCTTCCCGCGACCGGCGCGGCTGGGCGGCTGGCTGTAGACGGCCGCCATCTCGTGCCCGGCATCCACCAGCGCATCCAGCGTCGGCACCGCGAAATCGGGCGTTCCCATGAAGATTATGCGCACTACTTCTCTTATCCGTGACCCTGAGCTTGTCGAAGGGCTGTCCTTACTTCAGTGCGAGGGAAAAGGAAGGGCAGGGCTTCGACAAGCGTGGCCCATTCGGTCTAGGAAGTAGCAATGGCCTCTAGCGAAATCGAAAACCTGGCCTCTGCCCTGGCGCGCCTGCCGGGCCTCGGCCCGCGCTCGGCGCGCCGCGCAGTGCTGTGGCTGGTGAAACACCGCGAAACCGCGCTCGACCAGGTGCTCGATGCGCTGGGCACGGTGAAGGAAAAGCTGGTGGAGTGCGACACCTGCGGCAACGTGGATACGCAGAACCCGTGCACCATCTGCGCCAATCCGAAGCGCGACCCCAAGTCCATCTGCGTGGTGGAGGACGTGGCGGACCTGTGGGCGCTGGACCGTGCGCGGCTGTTCACCGGCACGTTTCACGTGCTGGGCGGCAGACTTTCCGCGCTCGACGGCATCAGGCCCGAGGACCTTGCGATCGACAGCCTGCTGGGCCGCGTGGAGCAGGGCGGAGTGGATGAGGTGGTGCTGGCAATGAACGCCACGCTGGAGGGGCAGACCACCGCGCACTACATCGCCGAGCGGCTGGAAGGGCACCCGGTGCGCATCACCCAGCTTGCCCATGGCCTGCCGGTGGGCGGAGAACTGGACTACCTCGACGAAGGTACTCTGGCCCAGGCGCTGCGGGCGCGGCGCCCCTTGGGGTGATCGTGCAACCGGCAATTGCAGGTTAAGCACAGGCTCCCTATACTTGCAGGCATGGCTATTCGTGAAATCCTGGAAGCGCCGGATCCCCGGCTGAAAGTCGTCTCGTCTCCGGTGGAGACATTCGACGATAACCTGAAAACCCTCGTCGATGACATGTTCGAGACGATGTACGCCGCGCATGGCATCGGGCTGGCCGCGATCCAGGTGGGCGAACCGATCCGCCTGCTGGTGATCGACCTGCAGGAAGAAGACCCCGATGCAGAGCCGGTGCCCTGCGATCACGATGGGCATGCCCATACGCACCAGCCGATCATCAACGATCCGCGCGTGTTCGTGAATCCCGAAATCCTCAATCCGTCGGACGATACCAAGAGCTACCAGGAAGGCTGCCTTTCGGTGCCCGACATTTACGCCGACGTGGAACGCCCGTCCAAATGCCGGGTGCGCTGGCAGGATCTCGAGGGGAACACCCACGAAGAGGAAATGGACGGCATGCTGGCGGTCTGCATCCAGCACGAGATGGACCACCTCAACGGCATCCTGTTCATCGACCACCTCAGCCGCCTGAAGCGGTCGATGGCGCTTAAGAAGCTGCAAAAGGCGCGTGCTGCCTGATGCAGCGGATGAGCTGGAAGCAGTCAGCGATCAGTGGGCTGCTTTTTGCGGTCGGCATTTCGCTGTGGGATTTGTTTCGCCATTCTCCGGAGATGGGTGAACTGGCGACCCGGTTCGCGTTCTCGTTCGTCACGTTCACCGTGGGTTACCGGTTCATCCTGAACAGGCTCGCCCGGCGCGAGGCGCAAGACCGGTAACGGGGTATCGAAGCCGATAACAGAAAAGGGCACCAGCACGGCGCCCTTTTTCGTTCAGTCGATGGCTTCCTCGCCAGCGTCGGCAACGGACTTCAGATCCTGGCCGAGACCGCGAACGGCGTTGCAGGCGGGAAGCGCCAGCACGGCGCTGCCCAGCAGCAGGCCAAGAAGAGCGGTTTTCAAACGCATTGCATGTCCTATCCAGATAGCGGGCCGCGGCCTGCCGCCGCGGTTCCTGCCAATTTCTTATGAAAAGATGATAGGCCCGTCTATCTGAATGGGAGTGGAATTGGCCGGTTCGCGCTTAAGCGGTGGCGGTTTCGACCATGCCCTGCAGCGCCTTCGTGCAGTCTTCCATGCACTCGCGGCACATCCGCTCGCACCGGTTGCAGTGCGGGTTGTCGTGCTTGGCGCACTCTTCCGCGCAGACCTTGCACGCGATGATGCAGGCTTCCAGCAGCGACTTGATCACCACTGTGTTGCCGTGGGTGCGGCGGGCGGCCACGCGGCTTACGGCCTGGCAGATGTCCGAGCAGTCGAGGCATTTGCGAATGCATTCGCTCATGTCGCCTTCCTCGGCATTGCAGGCGTCGGCGCACGAATTGCAGATCGCCGCGCAGTACATCGCGTGCTTTACCGCCTCGCCCAGTTGTTCGTTGTAGTCGCTGCCCACCTGCGGGTGGTCCTTGATCATTTCCTTGATCGACATTGTAATTCTCCTTCGCCCTACTGACGAACGACGGAGGCTTCGCGTTCCTCGGAACCGGGACGGGCCGTGGCCGATTGAGGACTTATGATCACCGACGCACAGATGCTGGAGTTCGCCGTAGCGGTATCGCGGCTTTTCGAAATTGCCGGCATCGCCGTCATCATTCTTGGTACCCTGCTGGCGATTGCCCGCTTCGGGCGTGGCCTGTTCGGCGGCGGCAGTCCGTTTGCGGACGATGGCCATGATCTGGTGCCCGCGTTTCGCAAGACCCTGGGCCGCTCGATCCTTACCGGCCTGGAGCTGCTGGTCGCAGCCGACATCATCCGCACCGTTTCGGTCGAACCGACACTGGCCAGCATCGTGGTGCTTGGCGGGATCGTGCTGATCCGGACGTTCCTGTCGTTCAGCCTCGAAGTCGAGATCGACGGCAAGTGGCCCTGGCAGCAGCGACCTTCCGAAACAAAGAACTGATTGGTGCCACTGCGGGCTAGAACAGCCCCTCTATCTGGCCATTCTCGTCCAGATGGATGCTTTCTGCGGCTGGCACCCTGGGCAGGCCGGGCATGGTCATGATGTCGCCGGCGATGGCGACCACGAACCCGGCCCCGGCGGACAGGCGCACTTCGCGGATCGCCACCTCGTGGTTTTCCGGCGCGCCGAGCTTGGCCGGGTCGGTCGAGAAGCTGTACTGCGTCTTCGCCATGCACACCGGCAGCTTGCCGTAGCCCATTTCCTCCCACTGCTTCAGCTGCCTTGCGGTGCCGCCGTCGAAATGGACAACGGACGCGCGGTAGATTTCCGTTGCAACGGTGGTGATCTTGTCCGCCAGCGGCATGTCATCGGGATAGAGCGGGCTGAACCCGGACGCGCCCGCATCGGCCTTGGCGGCGACGATCCCGGCCAGTTCCTCAGCGCCCGCACCGCCCTCGGCCCAGTGCTTGCAGATAACGGCATCGGCGCCGAATTCCCCGGCCATTTCCCGGATCACGGCGATTTCCTCGTCCGTATCAAGATGGAAGTGGTTGATGGCGACCGTAGGGGTGACACCGAATTTCTTCAGGTTCTCGATGTGCCGCTTGAGGTTTACCGCACCCGTGCGCACGGCATCGGCATCGGGCTCGCCCAGATCGGCCTTGGCAACCCCGCCGTTCATCTTCAGCGCCCGCACCGTGGCCACCAGCACGATGGCATCGGGCTTCAGGCCCGCCAGCCGGCACTTGATGTCGAGGAATTTCTCCGCGCCAAGGTCCGCGCCGAAGCCCGCCTCCGTCACCACGTAGTCCGCCAGGGTCAGCGCGGTGCGCGTGGCGATCACCGAATTGCAACCGTGGGCGATGTTGGCGAAAGGGCCGCCGTGCAGCAGGGCAGGGCGGTTTTCCAGCGTCTGCACCAGGTTCGGCAGGATGGCGTCCTTCAGCAGCACGGTCATCGCGCTGTCGGCCTTGATGTCGCGGCAGTAGACCGGCTCCCGCTTGCGGGTATAGGCCACGACGATATCACCCAGCCGCCTTTGCAGGTCCGAAAGGTCGCTGGCGAGGCACAGGATCGCCATGATCTCGCTCGCCACGGTAATGTCGAAACCGCTCTCGCGCGGGAAACCGTTGGCAGCGCCGCCTAGCGGGCCGACGATCTGGCGCAGCGCCCGGTCGTTCATGTCCAGCACGCGCTTCCAGGTGACGCGCCGCACGTCGATGTCGAGCGGATTGCCCCAGTAGATCGAGTTGTCGATCATCGCCGCCAGCAGGTTGTGGGCGCTGGTGATGGCGTGGAAATCGCCGGTGAAGTGCAGGTTGATCTCGTCCATCGGCATCACCTGCGACTTGCCGCCGCCAGCGCCGCCGCCCTTCATGCCGAAACACGGGCCCAGCGAAGGCTCGCGCAGGCACAGCATGGCCTTCTTCCCGATCCGGTGCAGCGCATCGGACAGGCCGACCGAGGTGGTGGTCTTGCCTTCACCCGCAGGCGTGGGATTGATGGCGGTGACAAGGATCAGCTTGCCCTGCGGTGCATCGGGCAGCAGCGCCGTGTCGATCTTGGCCTTGTGCCTGCCGAACGGGATTACGGCATCGCCGGGGATGCCTGCCGCGCCAGCTACCTCGGCAATGGGTTTCAGCGTCGCCTGGCGGGCGATCTCGATATCGGTGGGCATTGTTTCCCCTGTCAGGCACGCATCACAATTTGCGGCTAACGCAGACGATTTGGCGGAGCCTGTCCACCATAATCACCGACATCTTCGTGGATTACGCGTGGGCCTGCTTGCGGGGTTCGGTGCTGGCAGCTAGGTTCGCGTTTCGTTCCTATCTGTTGCAAGGCCTCTTATGGATCCCGTCATTCTGGTGCTTTTCGTGGTGGTGGCCCTGGCCACCGGCGCAATCGGTTATTTCCTCGGTGCCCGCTCGGTTGCCGACTGGCGAGAGCGGCATGCGGAGCGGGATGCCGCGGCAAGAGACCTGGACGAGAAGTTTCGCCGCGCCGTGATCGACCTGGAAAACGCCACTGTCCGCGCGCAGCGGGCTGACGGGCTGGAAAGCCAGCTCGATGCCGTGCGGGAGGAGCGCGACAGCGCGCGCAACCGGCTCGCCACGTTGGAGGCCGACAAGGCCAACCACGACCGGCAGATCGCCCTGATGAAGGAAGCGCGAGAGGAACTGCTCACCCAGTTCCGCGCCGCGGGCAGCGAAGTGCTCAGCAAGGCACAGGAGAAGTTCATCGCCGATGCTGCCGAGCGTTTCGGCAATTCGGAAAAGGCCAACAAGGAAGCCGTCGCCAACCTGCTCAAGCCGGTGAACGACCGGCTGGAGAAGTACGAGCAGCACGTCGGCGCGCTGGAAGCGCAGCGCAGCGATGCCTTTTCCAAGCTCCACCAGCAGATCGAGACGATGCGGCTGGGTCAGGAAGAAGTGCGGCGCGAGGCGCAGCGGCTGGGCAACTCGCTGACCAATGCCCCCAAGGCGCGCGGGCGCTGGGGCGAGCGGGCCTTGCAGAACCTGCTGGAACAGTGCGGGCTGGCCGAGCACACCGATTTTCACCTCGAACAGTCGATGGAAACGGAGGAGGGGCGGCTGCGCCCCGATGCCATCGTCAATGTGCCGGGGCAGAAGAAGCTAGTGATCGATTCGAAGGTCTCGCTCAATGCTTACCAGGCCGCATTCGAGGCGGACGATGACGAGGAGCGCAAGCGGCACATGGCGCTTCATGCCAAGTCGATGCGCAACCACGTGCAGACGCTGGGCGCGAAGAGTTACCAGAGCCAGTTCGAGGAAGCGCCCGATTATGTGGTGATGTTCGTGCCGGGCGAACATTTCGTGGCCGCCGCGCTGGAGGCTGACCCCACGCTGTGGGACTTCGCTTTCGACAACAAGGTGCTGCTGGCAACGCCCACCAACCTCGTCGCCATCGCGCGTACGGTGGCGCAGGTCTGGCGGCAGGATGCGCTGGCGAAGGAGGCGCAGGAAATTGGGCGGATGGGCGCAGAACTGTACGACCGCCTGCGGGTAGCCTCGGAGCATCTCAAGCGCGTTGGCGGCGGGCTGGAAAGCGCGGTGAACAACTACAACAAGTTTGTCGGCAGCTTCGAGCGCAACGTGCTGTCCTCCGGTCGGCGCCTCGCCGAAAAAGGTATCGAGATCGGCAAGAAGGAGATCGAGGAGATCGAGCCGATCGAGAAAAATCCTACCTACGGCTTGTCCGATCTTGCGGAACCGGAAGAAGCCCTGCTTATTGATAGCAAAGAGAGCGAGGAGGCTTCGGAAACATCATGAAAATCGCGCGCGCCATCGGCGTCACCCTGCCGTTGCTGGCCATTCTTGCCGCCTGCGACCGTAGCGATCCACCATCGGACCGGCTGGAGCGCGGGGTGGAGGAACTGGTAGCCGAGGTGGAGAGCACCCCAGCCGCCGAGGCTACGCCTGCTGGGCCGTGGGCGCCGCGAAACGAATGCAACGACATGCCCGGCGCGGTCGATTTTCTCGCCAGCGTGCAAGCGGCCATCGACATGCGCGATGCCGATGCTTTCCTGGCGCTGGCGGCGGACGACGTGAAACTCGATTTCGGCGGCGGTTCGGGCAAGGCCGAACTGCGCAAGCGGCTTGCCGCAGACGATGGTGCGTTCTGGGATACGCTCGCCAAGATGCTGGAACTGGGCTGCGCCGCGGACAATACCGGCGGAATCACGATTCCCTGGTATTTCGCGCAGGAAATCCCCGTCGATCCCTATGCCGGGGCTATCGTCACCGGCGAGGATGTGCCGATCTACGAAGGGCCGGGCAGCGATACGGAGACGCAGGAGCAGGTATCCTGGGATGCCGTTATCATCCTGCCGGAACCGGGCGGCAACGAATTCGCACCGATACGCTGGACCAACCCCGATGGCGGGGCCGAAGTGGAAGGCTACATCGCCCGCGACAAGCTGCGCAGCATCATCGACTACCGCCTGATCGCCAGCCGCCGCAACGAGCGGTGGCGGATTACCGCGTTGCTGGCGGGGGATTGAGAACGCGTCTTAGTCTGGAGGGAATGCGTCGCATGAACGCGGTCGAAATTATCTTAATGTTGGCGTTCCTCGGGCCACTGCTGTTCGCAATTTCGTGGGTTCGCGAAGCGTTGCGCCAGGTCGAACCAAACATCCGTCTTGCGATCGGAATTGCGGCGTTGATTGCGGCGGTGGTTACCTTTTTCGCGATGATGAAAATACTTCCAGAGCCGGCAGCGATCCAAAGCGATCTGTTTCTCCTGACGGTCCTGATGGGAGGAATGTCGGCTTTTGCTGGCGGGATTGTCCTGTCGGGGGCGTTAATCGGCAGCGCTGTTTGGCAAAGCTACAAGCGATGGAAATTCCACCGTAGCAATGGCAGCTAATCAAGTTCGTAGCGGCCGCTCCCCCTCCAGCCCGTCCAGAACCTCGTAAGCCAGCACCGCCGCTGCCACGGCAGCGTTCAGGCTGTCCGCGCGGCCGCGCATGGGCATGGTGACGCGCAGGTCGCAGGCCATTTCGTAGGTTTCGGGAAGCCCTTGCGATTCGTTGCCCACCATTACGAAACACGGGGCAGCATAGGGCGCGCCGCGATAGGGCACGGCATCGCGCAGAGATGCTGCGACCAACTGGCCGTTACCGCCCCGCAGCCAGGGCAGGAATTCATCCCAATTGGCGCGCGCGATTTTCTGCGTGAAGACAGCGCCCATGCTGGCGCGCACGGCTTCGACGCTGAAGGGATCGGCGCAGTCGTCGATCAGGATGAGGCCGCCGGCGCCCACCGCGTCTCCGGTGCGCAGCATGGTGCCAAGATTGCCCGGATCGCGCAGCGCCTGGGCCACCAGCCAGATTTTCGACGCACCCCGGTCCAGCGATGCCAGCGAGGTATCGAACTCGGAAAATACGCCCGCCACGCTTTGCGGATTGTCCTTGCCGGTGATCTTCGAAAGGATGTCGGGCGAGGTGACGATAACTTCGCCGCCGGCTTCGGCGACGGCAGTTTCCAGCGCACCGATCAGCGGATGCGGGTCGCGGCCGGTGGCCATCACCAGCATCTGCGGCACGTGCCCGCACTCGCGCGCGTCGGTCAGCAGGCGCAGCCCCTCGGCAAGGAACACGGCCTCGCGCTTGCGGTGCTTTTTGTCCCGCAGGCTGCGCAGGTACTTTACCGTGGGGTTGGAGAAGCCGGTGATTTCACGCCGGATGGGGGAGGGCATTATTCTTCGCCGAACTTGCCTTCGACGAGCGCGACCAGTTCCGCCAGCTTTGCTTCTGCGTCGTCCCCGGCGACGCGGATCGTTACCGTGTCCCCCTTGGCTGCGCCCAGCATCATCAGGCCGAGGATGGAGCCGCCGGCAGCTTCCTGCCCGTCCTTCTCCACGAACACGTGATGGCCTTCCATCGCGGAGACGGCGGCCACGAACTTCGCGCTGGCGCGGGCGTGCAGGCCGCGCTTGTTGGGGATGACGACTTGCTGGCTCACTTCACTCATCGCGCGCGTCCCTCAGGCATCCTGGCCGAGAAATTCGGACGCGAGGGTGATGTAGTTGCGCCCGGCCTCCCGCGCGGCGGCGGCTGCCGGGCCAAGCGCCAGTTCCTTGCGCGCACCCGCAAGGCGGATCAGCATGGGCAGGTTGATGCCGGCGATAACTTCGGTGCGGCCCTGTTCGAGCAACGAGATGGCGAGATTGGACGGGGTGCCGCCGAACAGGTCGGTCAGCAGGATGGCACCGGAACCGGTGTCCACCTTCGTTATGGCATCGGCGATTTCCTGGCGCCGCTCTTCCATGTCGTCGTTCGGGCCGATGCAGATCGTGGCGATCGCATCCTGTTTGCCGACCACGTGTTCCATGGCGGAAACGAATTCCTCGGCCAGCTGGCCGTGGGTAACGAGAATCAGACCGATCATTGGGAAGATGTGCTTTTCCGGCTCTCAAATTTCACGGTGCCTGCTGACAGGATGGTCACGGTTGCTGTGTCCCTTCCACCAGGTCTTCTGCCCGCGATCCAAGGTTGCGATGCAGCACGGTGGGCGAAAAGCCGCCCTCGCGCAAGACCTGCGCCATCTTCTCCGCTGTGTAAACCGAGCGGTGTCTCCCCCCGGTACAGCCGAAAGCGATGTTTACGTAGGCTTTTCCCTGCTCTGCATAACGCGGCAGCAGTTCCAGCAGCAGGGCACGAATCTTGTCGAAGGTGGAGGCGAAGACCGCGCTGCGTTCTATGAATTCGCCCACGGGCGCGTCGAGCCCGGTCTGTTCGCGCAGCCCCTCTTCCCAGTGCGGATTGTCGAGATAGCGCATGTCGAACACCAGGTCCGCCGTGGGCGGCTTGCCGCGTGCGAAGCCGAAGCTGGAGACGGTAACGGTCATCTGCTGCGGGGCGGTCTGGCGGAACTGCTCGCGAATCGTCTGCTTCAGGTCGTTGGTGGAAAATTCGGTGGTGTCGATCAGCACGTCGGCCCAGCGGCGCAGCGGCGCAAGCAGTTCGCGCTCCGCCGCGATGCCGGATGACACGGGCAGGTCGCCAGCCAGGAAATGGCGGCGGCGGGTCTCGTTGAAACGGCGTTCCAGCTCCGCCCCGGCGCAATCGAGGAAAAGCGTGGTGATGGCGAGTCCGTCACCCTCAACCCATTGTTTTACCTGCTCGATAATGTCGCCGGGTACGAAGCCGCGGGTGCGGCAGTCGAAGCCGATGGCCAGCGGATGCCCGTCGCTGTCGCCTCCCACCAGGCGGTCCAGCAGGCGAATGGGGAAGTTGTCGATGGATTCCCAGCCCAGGTCCTCCAGCTCGCGCAGGGCGGTGGTTTTCCCGGCCCCCAGCATTCCGGTGACCAGCAGGATTCGCTGTGGCGGGGGCCTATGCTCTTGGTGCGACGCTGTGTCTGCCATCGGTGCGCGGTGTGCGCGTTTGCCGCGCAAAAGGAAAGAGTGGACTTGGGACCGTACGAGAGATCGTCAGTCCAGCCCGTGCATTTCCAGCGCCGCCTCCGCGCGCAGGGCAAGGTATGGCGTGTCGGGATAGAGATCCACCTGAGGCACGTCGCGCCCCAGCAGCGATGCGGCGGCGTGGCCCAGCGGCAGGCGCTCGGCCTCGGGCGTCAGGTTGATCACGATGGCCACCGGCGCGCGTGCGGTCGGCACCTCCAGCAGGCCGACATTGCGGATCTCGATCAGCCCCTCCGTATTGGGCGGGGGAGTGGCCACGATCAGTTCGCCCACCTGCGCCAGGGTCACCCCATCATCGCCGATCAGTTCCGCCCCGCGATCCATCAGCGCCAGCGCCAGGCTGGATTTGCCGACGCCAGAGGGACCGGTAATCAACAGCGCGCGGCCCCGCATGGCCACGCAGCTTACATTTGCCATGACCTTGCTCATCGAAACACTTCACTCATCGTGCTGTTCTCACGCAGCGGGCAGTTCGAGGACGAGGCATGCACCGGCAAGCTGGCTGGACGAATCCGCGACCCGCAGGCTGCCGTCGTGGGCTTCGGCAATCGTTCGCCCGATGGCAAGGCCAAGGCCCGAATGGTTGCCATATTCTTCGCCTTCCGGGCGATGCGAATGGAACCGGCGGAAAACCTTCTCGCGCTCTGCCTCGGGGATTCCCGGGCCTTCGTCACAGACGGTGGCGGAGACCCGGTCTGCCGTGCGCGCGATGGTGACTGTGATGCGACCTCCCTCGGGAGAGAACGATACCGCGTTGTCGATAAGGTTTTCGGCCACCCGTTCCAGGCGGATCGGCACGCCCATCACCAGGTCGTCACGAGTGTCCAGGTCGATGGAAATGATGCAGCCGCGGTTCTCGTTGCGCTCCATCTTGCGGGACACGACGTTGGCGAACAGCTGGCCCAGTTCCACCGGCTCGAACGTGGCGCGGCTCAGTTCGGCGTCGATGCGACTGGCTTCGGAGATTTCCGTCACCAGCCGGTCGATCCGGCGCACGTCGTGCGCGGCGATATCAACCAGCTGAGCGTGCAGGTCCGGATCCTCGACGCGGGGTAGCGATTCGGTGGCGCTGCGCAGCGATGCGAGCGGGTTCTTGATCTCGTGCGCGACATCGGCGGCGAAGGTTTCCACCGCGTCGATACGGTGGCGCAGTGTCGCGGTCATGTCGGACACGGCGCGAGCGAGCAGGCCGATTTCGTCGGCGCGTTCGTCCATGCGCGGCACTTCCACCTCGCGGTCGCGGCCCAGCCGCACGCGCTGGGTGGAGATCACCAGCCGTCGCAGCGGCTGGATGATCGTGCTGGCGAGGTAGAGCGAGAGGATGATCGACACCAGCAATGCCAGCAGGATGATGGTCATCAGGCTGGCGCGTGCATCGCGCACCGCCTGGGTGATGTCGGAAGCGTTGCGGGTGGTCAGCAGGCTGGCACCGTTGATGCCCACCGGCGCGGCGGCATTGATCACCGGGGTGCCATCCGGCGCGCGGCGAAGCTCGATCTGCGAGAGCCCCTGCTGCCGCACACGGGCGAGTTCGGGCCAGTTGTCGGCGGCAGTATCCTCCGGCTCGACATAACGCGGGGGCGAGGGTGCACCCACGGCTATATTCACGGCATTGTCGGTCCAGCGGGCAAGGTCTTCCAAGAACGGCTCGGCCACGGGGTCGTCGAACACAAAACTGGGCGCGTCCAGTTCGAAGCTGTCGGCAACCAGCGCGCCTGCGGCATCGTACATGCGTAGCCGCATGCGCTGTTCGCGGCCGATCTGGCTGAGCAGGGCTTCCTGCCGCTCGCGCGTGGCACCGGCCAGCGCCTCGGCCGTGATCTGCGCCTCGATCCGCGCCAGCTTGAAGCGCTCGTCCAGCAGCTGGCGGCGGTACGAATCGAGGAAGAACAGGCTACCCGCCAGCACCAGCAGCGGGATCAGGTTGACGGCCAGGATACGGGCGGTGAGCGAACGGCCCACGGGGAAAGCCAGCCGTTCCAGCCGGCTGGCCTGCAGCGCGCCATCGCCGCTGTCATCAGCCATCGGAGAAGCTGTAACCGGCGCCGTAGAGTGTCTCGATCGCACCGAATTCCGGGTCCACCGCGCGGAACTTTCGCCGCAGCCGCTTGATGTGCGAATCGACCGTCCGATCGTCGACGAAGACATCATCCGGATAGGCGGCATCCATCAACTGGTTGCGGCTTTTTATCACGCCCGGTCGGATGGCAAGCGCCTCCAGAATCAGGAACTCGGTAACTGTCAGGCTGACCGATCGGCCATCCCAGGTAACCTGGTGCCGCGCGGGGTCCATGGCCAGCCGTCCGCGCTCGATCACCGGGCTGTGGGAGGTAGGCGGGGGGGCGGTGCCTTCCGCCGTTTCGGATAGCGGCGCTGCACGGCGCAGGATCGTGCGGATGCGGGCCAGCAACAGGCGCTGGCTGAACGGCTTGGCGATGTAATCGTCCGCGCCCATGGCAAGGCCGGCTTCCTCGTCTTCCTCTTGGTCCTTGCTGGTCAGGAAGATCACCGGCAGATCGGACGATTCGCGCAGTTTCTGCAGCAATTCCATGCCATCCATCCGCGGCATTTTGATATCGAACACCGCGAGATCGGGAGGATTGTGCTGTAACGCGGTCAGCGCTGCCTCCCCATCCGAATAGACGCGGGTGGCATAACCTTCTGCCTGAAGCGCGATGGAAAGCGTGGTCAGGATGTTGCGGTCATCATCCACCAGCGCAATCGTGCGCTGTCCGTCGGCCACGGAATTCTGCGCTTCTTCAGCGATATCGTCTGGTGCCTGCGTCATGCCTCTCCTTGCCCCGATCCGGGCCCTGTGGCGGAGTTAATCGCTTGCCAGCGAGGTGACAACCGGGGTGATTGCGCACGGTGGGCACAACGCAGCGTGATGGCAACTTTTTCTGCGCCCAACTATTCGTTCGCTGGTAAATTGACCTAGCCTGACAACGCGCTTATGCGAGCGGCACTGTCACGCATACGAATGCGCGGCTGCCATCTTGACCGTAATGAGGAGCCTACGTGTCATACGAACTTTCCACGTCGCTGTCCGATCAGGGCATCGCGACCAAAGCCATTCTTCATGCCAATCTGGGCACCGCCGCGCTCGTAGAGCACGCCATCGAAAAGGGCGAGGGCAAGCTGACCCGGCATGGAGCCCTGCTGGTCGACACCGGCAAGTTCACCGGCCGCAGCGTGAAGGACAAGTTCATCGTCCGTGACGAGGTGACGCAGGACACCATCGACTGGGGGAAGATCAACCAGCCGATGACCCAGGAACACTGGGACAACCTGAAAGCCGATTTCCTCGCCGCTACTAACGACCAGGAAGAGCTTTACGTTGCCGACCTGTTCGGCGGCAGCCAGCCGGAATACCGCGTGAATGTGCGCGTGATTACGCAGATGGCCTGGCACAACCTGTTCGCCCGCACGCTGCTAGTGCGGCCCACGGCGGAGGAAGTGGCGAACTTCGACCCTGAATACACCATCATCAACCTGCCCAGCTTCAAGGCCGACCCGGAGCGCCACGGCTGCCGCAGCGACACGGTGATTGCGGTGAACTTCACCGAAAAGCTGATCCTGATCGGCAACACCGAATACTCGGGCGAAATGAAGAAGGGCGTTTTCGGTCTCCTCAACTTCCTTCTTCCCGCGCAGGGCGTGATGCCCATGCACTGCTCCGCGAACATCGGCCCCGATGGCAAGAGCGCCATCTTCTTCGGCCTTTCCGGAACCGGCAAGACAACGCTTTCCGCAGATGCCAGCCGCACGCTGATCGGTGATGACGAGCACGGCTGGTCCGACGATGCCGTCTTCAACTTCGAGGGTGGCTGCTACGCCAAGATGATCAACCTCTCGGCCGAAGGTGAGCCGGAGATCTATGCCACGACAAAGATGTTCGGCACGATCATCGAGAACGTGATCATGGACGAGGAAACGCGAGAGCTGGACTTCACCGATGGCAGCAAGACGGAAAATACCCGCGGCGCCTACCCCATCGAATACATCCCCAACACGAGCGAGCAGAACCTCGGCCCGGCACCGTCCAACGTGATCATGCTGACCGCCGATGCCTTTGGCGTGCTGCCCCCGATCGCGCGGCTGACCGCCGACCAGGCGATGTACTATTTCCTTTCGGGCTACACCGCCAAGGTGGCCGGAACAGAAATCGGCGTGACCGAGCCGGAAGCGACGTTCAGCACATGCTTCGGCGCGGCCTTCATGCCCCGCCACCCATCCGTATACGGCAACCTGCTGAAAGAACGCATTGCCAAGGGCGACGTGCAGTGCTGGCTGTTCAACACCGGCTGGACCGGAGGCAAGTACGGCGTTGGCAGCCGCATGCCGATCAAGGCCACGCGCGGCCTGCTGAACGCGGTGCTCGACGGCAAGATGGACGAGGTGGAGTTCCGCAAGGACGAGAACTTCGGTTTCGACGTGCCGGTTCATGTTCCTGCGCTGGACGAGGCTGGCATCGACCAGTCCGTGCTCGATCCGCGCAGCACCTGGGCCGACAAGGCAGAATACGACGCCACTGCTCACAAGCTGGTCGAACTGTTCGTGGAAAACTTCCGCCAGTTCGCCGCGCATGTGGATGAAGGCGTACGTCAGGCGGCTCCGCAAGCCGCCTGATTACCAGTTTCAGAGCTGGAGAGGAGAGACCCCGCCCGGCGCAAGACCGGCGCGGGGTCTTTTATATCCGGGATCGGCGGCTTACCCTGTAGTCCAACCTGAAGAGGAGGATTCGCGATGAGTATGTTTGACCAGATTCTGGGCGCAGCCCACAATCATCCCACGGTAAAGAACATGGCGGACAAGCTGGGCATCGACCAGGCGACCGCCGAACGCGCCATTGCCGCACTGACGGAAGGACATCACGCCGATGCCGATACGCTGGAAGTGGCCAGGGAAAAGAGCGGCATCGAGACCGGCATCCTGAGCCAGGTGATGGAACACGTAGGCGGCGAAGGTTCGCTCGCTTCTTTCATGCAGATCCTCGACCAGGACCATGACGGCAACCCGCTGAACGATCTTACGGACATGGCCGGCAAGTTGTTCGGCAAGAAGTAACCGCCCGGTTCGGCAGGCTGGGCGACCGGCATGCCGGAAGTGGCGCGCTAGGTCGACATCACCGAGAAAACGCTGCCGAACAGGCCAAGCCCGAATAGCATGGCAGCGCCGCCGCGCGCGGAAAGGCGCTGCCAGCGCACCTTCGATTCAGGCACTATAAGCAGCAGCAAAAGTCCGGTCCCGGCTACTACGATATAGTCCATCATCACAAAACACCCCTCGTCGAATGAACGAAAGGTGCAGCACGCTGGTTAAGTGGATCTTGCGGCTGATGGTTACTGCGGCTTGAACCACGCTTGTCTCTCAAACGATGAGCGTTTTTCTTGCCGTCCGTAAGGACCTGGCAGAGGCATCACCGGTGCAGCGCCGCGCCGGACGGGAATCACCCGATGCGGGCCCTGTTGGCTATTTCGAGATAGCGCAGCGCCTTGGCAACGGTCATCGGCTCGGCCCCTGATCCTTCGTCGTCATGCGGTACTGTGTTGCGTCCGTACAGCGCGTTGGCGACGACCTGCTCCACGATGCGCGTTCCGTTCAGCAGCGGGGCAGGGGCAAGGACCGGCGCCGGAACCGGCTGGCGGCTGGGGCTGGGCAGACAATCGGCATAGGTAGCAGTGGTGACACCTTCCATCTGCTCCACATGCTCGCACACCTTTGCAAAGCGGCGCTGGACGATGCGGTTGATCCGCGTGCGCTGGCGGCAAAGCAATTCGAAGCTGTGGGAGACGACGGTGAAACTGTTCAGGTCATTCCCCCGCGCGTGGCGAAGGGCGGCCACGATCTCGCGATAGGACAGGGCCGTAAGCTGGGCATGGCGCAGTCCGCCCAGGGCATCGCCGATGCAGCCAATGGGCACCTCGATCACGCCGTGCCGGCGCAGCGGGCGGCGGTGCTCCTGCCCCAGACCGATCGCGCACTCGCCCGCAGCAAGCGCGGGCGCGTGGCTGGTGTCGTGGGTCAGGCCCACCTTGGCGAGGGCGCGCAGGGTGTCGTCGTTGGCGCCGTAATTGCCCGCCCGAAATGCCACAGGTCGGGGGGCACCGGCACGCATCAGCAGATCGATAGCCGTTTCCAGCAGCACGACCTGTTCCGCGCGGGTGAAATCCTTGATGTTCGCGCCAGTGCGAGAGCCCAGCGGATTGGCGTTGCCCAGCAGTTCCAGCCACTCGGTATGCAGGTGCAACTGCACGTCGTGGCCGCGCTTCAGGATCGGCTCCACGATGTCTGCGATGGCGCGGGTGCCCCACAGCAGCGCGGGCAGGGGATCGACGAAGAACACCGCCTTCAGGCCGTGCCGGTCGAACACGTCCATCTGATGAAAGATGCCGACTTCGCCTTCGGCCGTGGCGCAGCGGATCGAACGCCGGAAGTTCTCCTCCCGCGAGGAAAGACCGCGATGGCGCGTGAAGCCGAACTCGTATTCGGTGTCTATGGTTATGTACAACGCAACCATGCAACGCTGCCTGCAACGGCTCCCCATACCCCAGCAAGCCGCGACGCGCGGCTGGCCTGAACGGGGACAGTTAGCAGGATGGGGTTAAGGGCGGGTTTGCTTTGGGCGCAAGCTGGCGCCCGCTTTCAGGTACCGTCGGAGGCCGACCTGGACTGGCGAAAGCGGGAGATATCCTCGTCCAGCTCGCCCGACGTGCAACGCTGCGGCAAGGGTGCGCCATCCTGCTCCAGCTCAACGCAGCGAAATGCGGCCTGCGTGTCCGGGATCATGGCCACCGGCTCGCTCTCCGCATTCTCCTGCGCGATCAGTTCACCCAGTTGGGGAATGTCCTTTGCCAGCCACTCCCGCCAATTGCGCTGTTGGCGCTCGCTGGTGTCGTCTTCGAACGTGGCAGCGGCGGGATCCGCAATGCCCGACAGGACTTCGCCAGCCCGTTCGAATTCGCCCAGTTCCCGCCAGGCATTGGCGGCCCGAAAGGCGAGCGTGATGTGATCGGCGCTATTCGGGGCGCCGGAGAGCTCCGCCACGGTCTGCGCAAACTCGCGCTGGTAGCGGGCCTTCGCCGCCTCATCACCGTCCACTTGCCAGCCCGCGCGCATCAGCAGCCATAGCGGCGCAAGATCGCCTTCCGCCTCCAGCCGACGCGCAATGTGAGCAGCACGGTAATAGCTGCTTTCCTGCCGGATCCCGGCAAATTCCTCACTGGCGAGATAACTTTCCAGCACGGCAATCTCTTCGGGCGTGAAAGTCCGGTACATGACCAGTCCATTGCCCGGGCAATCGGGCATGGGGAGCGGGAAGACCCAGCTGCCGTATGGCTTGCCATCGGGGCGCGAACCAAAAACGGAATAGGAGCCGGTGGTGGTGAAGGTGAATTCCTCCCCGCCCACCGCGCATGTTACCAGCTCGGAAACCGGAAAACCCGCCCAGGCGGGCGCATTCGACAATGCCAGCGCCGTGCCCGCGGCAAGAGCGGCCAGGGGTAAACGGCGCGGCATGGGCATCTCCTATCCGGCGGTCGCGATGTACCTGCCGACGTTCCCGGCCAGCACGTCCAGCGGAGCGTTGCCGCCATCCACTACCGCCTGGTTGAAATCCCTCAGGTCGTAGGCGCTGCCAAGTTCGCTGATTGCGCGCTCGCGCTGGCGCAGGATTTCCAGCTTGCCGACCATGTAGCCGGTCGCCTGGCCCGGCCAGCTGCAATAGCGATCCACCTCGCTGGCGATCTGTTCGCGTTTGTTTCCGTTCCTTTCCATGAAGAAGCGAACCGCCTGCTCGCGACCCCAGCGCTTGTGGTGCAGGCCCGTGTCGACCACCATGCGGCAGGCGCGGAAGGCGGCATCCTGCAGGTAGCCCAGTTTCCACGCCGGGTTTTCGTCGTAGGCGCCCAGTTCGTCGGCCAGTTGTTCCGAATACAGCGCCCACCCTTCGGAGAACGCGTTGAAGGCGAGGATCGAGCGGATCAGAGGCAACTTGTTGGAATATTCGCCTTCCCAAACGTGGCCGGGAATCGTCTCGTGATGAACGAGGGTGGGCACATCGTACTTGCGGTGCAGATCGGTGGTGCGCAGGTTGATCCACATCTTGCCGGGCACCGTGCCATCCACGCTGCCCGCGCCGCCATAGGCGGTAGGCGCGCCCGGTTCCTCTGCCGGGGGCAGGCGGCGCACTTCCAGGTTTCCGCTGGCCAGTTCGCGGAAGGCGCGCGGCATCTGCGCCCTGATCCAGGCAACGCGGTCCTCGATGAAAGCCATGATTTCCGCCCGGCCCGGATCGCCTTCGGCAAACATGAAGCGCTCGTCTTCCGAAAGCGCGGTCATCCGGTCGCCCACGGTGCCCTGGGTATAGCCGATGTCGCGCAGAATCGGATCCATCCGCGCATGGATGTTCTCGAGCGTTTCCAGGCCCAGTTCGTGTATTTCATCGGGCGAGAGATTGGTGGTGGTGCTGGAGCGGAGCGACCAGTCGTACCACTCATCCCCGCGCGGCTGGGACCACATGCCCGGGTCGCTGTCGGCGACGGCGCGTTCGCGTTGGAGTTCGGCCAGCTGCGCCTCCAGCGCGGGAGCAATCCGACCGGTCACAATTTCGGTCGCGCGCGCTTCCCAGTTGCCGGGAATGCCTTCCTCGTTCGTGCGCCGCACCAGCGATTCCACCATCGCTCCGCCTGACCGCACATCGTCCAGCTGGGCGCGCATCTGGTCGATGGCCTTGTCCAGCAGGAAGTCGGGCGGCACCACGCCCATGGCGCGGGCGCTGGTGATCTTTTCCAGCTCGCCCTCCAGCACGCCGGGCATTTCCTCGAGCCGGGCGATATAGGCTTCCGCGTCGTACTCGTCGGCGATGGGGTGGTCGGAATCGAGGAAACGGGGCAGGTCGATATAGGCGCCCACGTTCTGGATGACGGCGTAGGGGGCCGTGCGCCAGCTGCCGACCGGGATATCGCCATAGGGAAGGGCCATGCCGTCGATCGCGGTGGAATAGGCGCTTTCGACCACTTCGAAGCTGGTGCGGGTTGCCGGGTCCAGCCCCTCCTTGGGAAAGGCGCGGGCGCGTTCCAGATCGGCGCGCAGGGTGGCGGCCTTGGAATCCTGTGCCTGCGGCCCCGCCGGGCCAAGCTGCCGTCGCAGCGCGGCGTGGGCACCGGTATCGACCCCAAGGCCGGTGGCGCGCGTGGGCTCGTACCGCAGCAGGTTCCAGGCGATGTCGTCCAGCAGCGCTTCTGCCCCGGCCTGGCCGCCCGTGGGCGTGGTGACGCAGCCGGGCAGGACGGTAAGCGCGGTGGAAGCGCCCAGCGCTCCGATGAAGGAGCGGCGGGAGAGCGAAGTGTCGGTGATGTTGTGCATGATCAGGTGGTTGCCGATGCAACCTGCCCTAGTCAAGCGGGATGGCATCAGTCGCGTTAGCGCTGGCGAGGCGACGCTCGGCGCGTTAGGGGGCGTATATGTTCGATCTCGTCATCTCGATCATCGTTCTTGCTGCCATCGCGCTGGGCGCGGGTGCTTTCGTGCTGTGGCGCAAAGGAATTACAAAGCAGGCCATGCTGATGGCGCTGCTCGCCTTCGTGATGCTGGCCAACGCGGCTATCTGGCTGGTGCCGATGGATGACGGACAGACCCCGATAGAAGCCGCCGACAGCGCTGTTGCCGAAGCAGAGGCCGGACAGGAGTAACCCGGCCTCTACCGGAAGCTCGTTCAGTCGGGAATCTGCCAGGTGACAGAGCCGGTGTAAGTGCCGACGGTCCTGTCGCCGCGATTGTTCGTGGCCGGTTCGAAGCGCGCCCGGCTTTCGATGAGGCGACAGGTGTTGCGATCGAGCGAAGCGTGGCCGCTGCTGCGGGTGATCTCGCAGGCATCCACCCGCCCGTCGCTGCCGATCACCAGGCGATAACCCGCCGTGCCCTCGCGCTCTCGCACAAGGTCGCTGCGGCTGTAATCGTTGGTAGTGATCCACCCCGTGGGTCCGTTGCGGGGCCGCGCGCCAACAGGTTCGATGGCAGGCGTCACACTGGGCGTCACTGCGGGACCGGGGATATTTATGGTCTCGGGCAGAGGGCGTAATGTCACGTCCGTGGCGATGTTGGGGCGTACCGGTTCTGCCTCGACAGGCGCGGAACGTTCCAGTTCGATCGGCGGCTTGGGCGCCGTTACCGGAGCGTAGGCCTGCTCGGCCGGCTCTGGGACAGGCTCCGGCCTGGGCGGCGGGGGCGGCGGCTCGTCCTTGATGTCCCAGGTGTCGACGATGACACCGGGCTTGGGGATGGTGCCGGTAATCGTGAGGCCGATGACGACCCCGGCGCCGACGAGGGCGTGGATCGCGACGACCCCTGCTGCCGCGCGCATGCGGGCCGCGGGGCTGGCTGTGGCATTGGCATAAGACATGGGGTTCTTCCTCTTCCATGTGCTCACTCTTGAAACGGTGAGTCATGTTATACTGTTACACATAAGACGAGGAATTGCAAGTGGCATGAAAAACGCGCGCCGGAACCATGGTCCCGACGCGCGCTGCGTTACTGAATTTGAAGGCCTGCGATCAGGTGATCGGGCAGCTCGGATCGAGGCGGAAGTCGAGGTAGTTGTCGACCGACTTCATCAGCTCGTCCTGTTCGTTCTCGAAGAAGTGATTGGCGCGCGGGATCTCGTCGTGGTGGATGGTGATGTGCTTCTGCGTGCGCAGCTTGTCGACCAGCTTCTGCACCGACTGCGGCTGCACAACGGTATCCGCCGTGCCCTGGATGAAGATGCCGGAGGCCGGGCAGGGGGCGAGGAACGAGAAATCGTACATGTTCGCAGGCGGGGCGATGGAGATGAACCCGCGGATTTCCGGGCGGCGCATCAAAAGCTGCATGCCGATCAGCGCGCCGAAGGACACGCCGGCGACCCAGGTGGTCTGCGCTTCGGGATGGATCTGCTGCACCCAGTCGAGCGCGCTGGCCGCATCGGACAGTTCGCCGATGCCGTTGTCGAAGCTGCCCTGGCTCTTGCCCACGCCGCGAAAGTTGAAGCGCAGAGTCGCGAAACCGCGCGCAACGAAAGTCTTGTACAACTGCTGCACGATCCGGTCGTTCATGGTGCCGCCGCCCTGGCTGTGCGGGTGCAGGATCATCGCGACAGGCGCGCGGGGGCGCGGGGCGGGGGAGAAACGGCCTTCGAGACGGCCCTCGGGGCCGGGGAAGATAACGTGAGGCATGGGCGTTGTTTGCTCTGCTGGAATGTGGATCGCCAACGCGGGTAGCGCGGAGGAAGTGGGCGGCTATATAGGGATTATGCCAATTTTCGCAATTGTTACCTGAGCGCCGTGCCAGCCCAGCGCATCTATCTCGATCACGCCGCCACGACTCCGCTGCGCCCCGAGGCGAAAGCGGCGATGGACGAGGGGTTTGCGATGTGGGCCAATCCGTCCTCTCCCCACGCCGAAGGGCGCAAGGCCAAGGCAGCGCTGGAGGACGCCCGGACCCGGTGCAAGGCTGCGCTCGGCTGGGACGGGGAACTGATATTCACCAGCGGGGCGAGCGAGGCGGCGGCGCTGGCCTACGAGCAGGTTCAGGCGATCCACACCGCAATCAGTGCAATAGAACACGATGCCCTGCACCGCTACGTCGGCGAGGGGGAGGCCAAGATACCGCTAGGCGAGGATGGCGAAGTCGATCTCTCCCTAGTGGCCCGGGCTTGCGAACCGTCTGCGAAGCTTGAGACTGGCGGAGAGAACAGGACGCTTGTTGCGGTTCAGCACGTCAATTCCGAAACGGGGACGATCCAGGATATCGCAAAGGTGGCGCAAGCCGTGCATGGTGCCGATGGATTGCTGCTGGTCGATTGCGCGCAGAGTGCAGGAAAATATCCCATTCCCGACGGCGCGGATATGGCCATCGTGGCCGCGCACAAGTTTGGCGGCCCTATCGGAATCGGCGCCCTGCTCGTCAGGGATTACGCGATGCTCAAACCCACAGGTGGGCACGAACGGGGGTATCGGAGGGGAACCGAAAATCTACCTGCGATCATGGGCATGGTTGCCGCACTGGAGTGTGGTGGTATCGAAAGCTGGGCGACAACGGTGGAACAGCAATTCGATTTCAAGAATGCGCTTTATGCCGGAGGCGAAGTCCTGATGCCTGGCCTTCAGGCCTCGCATATCTATTCGGTAGCGCATCCACGCTTGAGCGCGCAGGCGCTTCTGATCCGCCTCGACGCGATGGGCTTCGCCGTTTCCGCAGGCAGTGCCTGTTCGTCCGGCACGCTCAAGAAAAGCCGCGTGCTCGATGCGTTCGGCGTGCCGGACGATGTGGCCAGCCGCACCATCCGTGTATCGTTGGGGTGGAACACCACCGCTGAGGAACTCGATGCTTTCGCGGCCGCTTGGAAATCACTGACATGATCTACCTCGACTACCAAGCCACCACTCCGCTGGCGCCCGAGGCGCGCGATGCCATGCTGCAATGGCTCGACGGGCCGGACGGCACAGCCTTCGGTAATCCGCACAGCCCGCACCGCATGGGACGCATGGCGGCAGCGGCGGTGGACCTTGCGCGCGAACGGGTGGCCGCGCTGTTTCCGCCGAACGGCCAAGTGATCTTCACCAGCGGCGCGACCGAGGCGATCAACCTCGCCATGCGCGGGTGCCCCGGCAAGGGCGCGATCAGTGTCTCTGCCATCGAACACGCGGCCGTGCTCGATACCGCTCATGCCATCGGCAAGGCGCACGAACTGAACGTCGCCAAGGACGGGCAGTGCAACGTGAAGCAGGATATTCCCAGCAACACCAAGCTCGTCTGCGTGATGCAGGTGAATAACGAGATCGGCGTGATCCAGCCCACGGTGGAATTCCACCGCAAGGCGAAGGAAGCAGGCGCGCTCTACCTGTGCGATGCGGTGCAGGCCTACGGCAAGATGCCGCTGGCGGGCGCGGACATGATCGCCGTTTCTGCGCACAAAATCCACGGGCCGAAGGGTATCGGCGCGCTGTGGGTGAGGAACGGCATCGAGCTGGAACCGCAGCAGACCGGCGGCGGGCAGGAGGCGAACCTGCGCTCCGGCACGCTCAGCCCCGCGCTGTGCGCCGGGTTCGGCGCGGCGGCCATGGTGGCGAAGGAGCGGATGGAGGACGATGCCGCCCACGTCGAGGCGCTGTGGCACCGCGCGCGCGAACTGTTCGCCGATTGGGAGTTGAACGGCAGCGCCGAGGCGCGCTGGCACGGCAACCTCAACATCCGCAGGAAAGGTCTGGATGTCGCGCGCCTGATGTCGGATTGCCGCGACGTGATGTTCTCTGCAGGCTCGGCTTGTGCCAGCGGATCGGGCAGGCCCAGCCACGTGCTGCAGGCTATCGGCCTGGGCGCGAAGAAGGCCAAGAGTTCCATCAGGCTGGGTTTCGGGCGCTACACCAGCATGGAGCAGCTTGAACTGGCCGCTGAAAAGCTTATCAATGCTGCATCGCAGCAAGGATAGGCGCCATCAAAGTCACCTTCATTACGCGCAAGGGCGAACGGGTTGAGGCGACGGCTTCCCCCGGCGATCGCCTGCTCGAGGTAGGGCAGGCGGCCGGAATGCCGCTGGAAGGGACATGCGAGGGACAGATGGCGTGCTCCACCTGTCACGTGATCGTCGCGCGCGAATGGTTCGGCAAGCTGCCCGAGGCTGCCGAAGACGAAGAAGACATGTTGGATCTCGCCGCAGACGTTCACGCCACCAGTCGCCTGTCGTGCCAGATAATGCTGAGCGATGATCTGGACGGTCTGGAAGTGCGCATTCCCAGCGACAGCAACGACGCGCAGGGGTTCTGACCGGCCGTTCGTGATCGGCCGTTCATGATCGACCGTTCATGACTGGGCGAGAATCCGTTGGCTAACAGGCGCGTTCGATTCTACCAGCGCCGGGCCTATCCCCGCGCCTAGCTGCTCCGGACCCTTTCGAATGACATCTCGCAACACCACGCCGCTATTCTCCCTCGCCAGCGACGAGGACGAAGCGCCCGCTTCCAGCACCCCGGCATCCGACGTGGCCTATCGGCTGGCGTTCGGTGCAATCGGATGGCCGTGGCTGCTGTTCAGCCTGTGGGGCGGGCGCAAGGCCGAGAAGCGCCGCCTGCTGGAACGCGTGGGCCTGCGCGAGGATGCCCTGCCGAACCTCGGAAGCTGGAAAGCGGATACCGGCTTCCTGCATCGCATCGTAGACGCGGTGGAGGAACTGCGCCCTGCCAACGTGGTCGAACTCGGCGCGGGGGCGACCTCGCTGATCTGCGCGAAAGCGATGGAGCGTAATGGCGGCGGCACCCTGCACAGTTATGACCAGCACCCAGGTTTCGTCGAAGCGACGCGCGAGTGGCTGGGCGAGGAAGGCGCAGAAGCGCGGATGGCACATGCGCCGCTGACCGCCAGTGTACCGGGCTGGCCGGGCCGGTGGTACGACCTGTCGAACTTGCCCGAGAGCATCGATCTGCTCATAATCGACGGCCCGCCGTGGTCGGTGCATCCATTCGTGCGCGGCGCGGCGGACTGCCTTTTCGATCGCCTCTCCTCCGGCGCAATCGTGCTGCTGGACGATGGCGCGCGTCCGGGTGAGCGGATCGTCGCACGGCGCTGGCGCGAACGCTGGCCGCAGATCACATTCGAGCGGGTGTCGGGCAGCACCAAGGGCACGCTGGTCGGCCGTAAGCGTCGCAGCGGCGAGGTGATTGCATTCCCGCAGAAACCCGCGCCCCCGCGCGCCGGTGATTGGCGCAGGGCAGCGATGCTGGCGATGGCATTTGCGGGTGGTTGGGTCGTGCACGCCGCTGCCGACCCGTCCGAACCGGCCAGCGCGTCCTCCTTCATCGAGGAAGCCGACGCCTCCTACGATGCATCGCAGGCACGCCTGCGCATGGCATCGCAGATTGAATCACAAAACCTTGATCGGGGCGAGATTGCTGCCGCGACCGGCATAGACTTGCCGGCGCTACCGGCTGGATGGACTGTGCGGGATGTGCAGGTCTACCCATCGGATCTTGGCCCTGCGGTCGCCATGGTGATGCAAACCCCGCAAGGCGAAAGTGTGTCGCTGTTCGCCACACGCGCGGAAACGCCTGCCGAGAAGCTGCCGCTGGTAGAAAGCCGCGAGGGGCGTTCGCTGGCCTACTGGGAAAGCGGGCCGTTCGCCTACGCGCTGACCGGCGAGGTGGCATCTGCGCGTATTTTGTCGCTCGCATCCGGTCTCGCCCCTGCCGATTAACCCGGACGGCACAGGGCGAGGCCTCAGCCCACCTCTTCCTCCACCGACATGTCCATCCGCACTTCGCGTTCGCGCGGCAAGTAGGCCGGGGCGGGTTCGTTGCCAGATGCGGCATCCAGCCGGGCTGCGGCGGCCAGCATGTGTTCTCGCATGCGGCAGTGCATTTTCCAGCCGACCTTCGGATCCTGCGCACGGGCCATGAAGCGCACCACCATGGCGCGGGAATTCTGGCCGACGACTTCGCACACGGCATCCTCGGGATCGATCACATCCTCGTCGTTATCGGCAAATTCGCGGAAGGGCTCTCGCAGCGCGTCCACGTCGGCGCGGTGATCCAGTTCCAGCTCGACATGCATCATCAGGCTGGGATCCTGCTTGGTCCAGTTTTCGAAACTCTCGCTGGTGAAAGCACTGACAGGGGCAATCACGCGGCGTTCGTCCCAACTGCGCAGGCGCAGGTGGGTGAAGCCGATCTTTTCGACGTAGCACCACTGGCCATCGTAATAGACGGCATCGCCAATCCGCGCGCTGCGGGCGAAGGCGATCTGCACGCTGGCCATGATGTCGCCCAGCACCTTGCGCGCGGCGAATGCCAGCACCAGTCCCAGCACCCCGGCAGAGGCGATGATGGAGAAGCCCAGCGTGTTCGACATGTTGCTGGCCACCAGCAGGAAGCCGATGCCCGCCAGCAACAGCACGGCTGTCAGGATGCGTCGGATCGCGCTCATCTTGGTGTAGAAATCGCGGTCCTCGTTGTTGTCCGGCGCTTCCAGCTTGTCGGTGCGGCGGGTGGTGGCAAAATCGAACAGGAAATCGAGCGCCGCCAGCATGATGCCGATGACCGCGGCGATGATCAGGAGCAACTGCAAAGGATTCAGCAGGTCGCTGACCGGGCCCGACAGACGGAAGAACGTACTGCGGATGACAGCGAAGGTGCCTGCGAAGGCGAGCAGCGTTGCGGGGATCTGGATCGCCTGCAACACGCCGTGGAGCTTTCCGTCCTCATCCATCCGGTCGCGCAGGTGGCCGATGCCGCGGTAGGTGAGCGCAGCTGCGAAGGCTCCCAGCAGCAGGATCAGCGGGAGTGCGATGATCTCCCACCAGGCCAGCGTCCAGAAGGCCTGCTTTCGCAGCACCGGCGGCAGGGATTTTTCGAACTTCGTCGGGCCATAAAGGGCGTAAAGTGCCGGCACGTTGGCCACCGTCTGGCGGCTGAATACCCATAGCGGCTCCCCGCCAGGCGCCTGCACGCGGGCGAGCCGGATCGGTACGGAGCGGCCATCGAGGTCGAGCGTGGCCAATCGGATCGAGCGGCGCGCGACGCCCGCCATCGGGTTCTTGTCGCTGGCCAGGGTATCCACCGCGTCGGGACGGTCGGGCAGGTCGGACCAGCTGATCGAGATCGAGCGATGCAAAAGATCGTAAAGCTGTGCGGCGAGTTCTTGCCGGGCAGTGGAATCAGCGTCCGTATTTGCGAAATCCATCGCGGCAGAGGCGGCCTGCCAGTCCTCCTCCTGCCCTGCGGCCATGAATGTCTCGATCATGCCCATTGGCGTGTCGAGTTCCAGCGGGGTGCCTGCACCGCCGCCGTTCTGCAACTGCTCCACCTTGTAGACGTACGGCTCCGAACTGGCGGCGACCGTGCGCCCGTCCTGCGCCTGCGCCTGCGCGGCGACGCCAACAACCAGGATCAGGGTTAGCAAAAGTGCGCCGATTTTCAGGCGGATGATATCAAGCATTGTCTTCCCCATGCTGATCCCAATGCGCGAACGCGTGCATGGGTCCGGCCATCACGTTTGCGCGGCACAAGAAAAACCCCGCCGCACCTGTTCGGCGCAGCGAGGTCTCTTGAAGTCCGATATCCCCGGTACTTTGGGGGGGACGGGTCGGGTCCGGGGATCAGACGGCTTCGGATCAGGCGGCTTCGGTAAGCTTGGCGCTTTCCTTCTTCAGCGCGGAAATAATCGCGTCGGAGAAGGCGGGAATGTCATCGGGATTGCGGCTGGTAATCAGGTTGCCATCGCGTGCGACTTCCTTGTCCACTACGTTCGCGCCGGCATTCTTCAGGTCGGTGCGGATGGAATGGTAGCAGGTCGCCTCGCGGCCCTTCACGATGCCGGCCTCGATCAACAGCCACGGCGCGTGGCAGATTGCGGCGATGGGCTTACCTGCGGTGTTGAAGTCCTTGACCAGCTGAACGGCCTTGTCTTCCACGCGCAGCAAGTCAGGGTTGATCTGTCCGCCCGGCAGCACGAGAGCGTCGAATTCGTTCGCGCTCGCTTCCGCCAGCGTCAGGTCGACATCGACCGGGCTGCCCCAGTCGTCCTTGTCCCAGCCCTTGATCTGGCCGTCTTCGGGGCTGACGACCACGACTTCGTAACCGGCGTCTTCGAGGTTGCTTTTCGGGCCTTCGAGTTCCGACTGTTCGAAGCCATTGGTGGCGAGGATCATTACGCGTTGTGCCATGAGGGATGCTCCTGTTTCATGATTTGCTGTTTGACCCTCTAACGGGTGGGGAAAGCGCAGCGTTCCGCGCTGTCCGCCGAGTGGAGACGGTGATAGGGCAAACCGCATGGCAACCGTTGAAGAACCCGATGATTCCGGCGCGGGCATCACCCGCGAACCGTTTGAAAGCGCGCTTTCGGAGCGCTATCTCGTCTATGCCCTGTCGACGATTACGGCGCGTTCGCTGCCGGACCTGCGCGATGGCCTGAAGCCGGTCCACCGCCGCCTGCTGTGGACGATGCGGCAGCTGCGCCTATCGCCCGATTCCACCTTCAAGAAGAGCGCCCGCGTGGTGGGCGACGTGATCGGCAAGTATCACCCGCACGGCGACGTGGCGGTCTACGATGCGATGGTGCGCCTCGCCCAGCCGTTCACGCTGCGCTATCCGCTGGTGGAGGGGCAGGGCAACTTCGGCAATATCGACGGCGATAATGCCGCCGCCTACCGCTACACCGAATGCAAGCTGACGCGCACCGCGATGCAGCTGATGGACGGGCTGGACGAGGGCACGGTCGAGTTCATCCCCACCTACAACAACGAAGAAGAAGAGCCGGTCATCATGCCGGGCCTCTTCCCCAATCTGCTGGCGAACGGCGCCAGCGGGATCGCCGTGGGCATGGCCACCAGCATCCCCAGCCACAACGTGGCAGAGGTGCTGGACGCGGCCGAAAAGGTGATGTTCAACAAGGACGTCACCCATGAAGAGCTGATGACCGTGTTCAAGGGGCCGGATTTCGCCACCGGCGGCCTTGTCGTCGACAGCCCGGAAGCGATCTCCAACGCCTACGAAACAGGGCGCGGTTCCTTCCGCGTGCGCGGGCGCTTCTTTGCTGCGGAAGCGGAGAACGCGCAGGATCGCGATGCGGGGATCGAGCGCCAGAAGGGCGGGGGATACCAGCTGGTCATCTCCGAAATTCCCTACCAGGTGCCCAAGAGCAAGCTGATCGAACAGATCGCCGCGGCCATCGGCGACAAGAAGCTGCCTATCCTGGAAGACGTGCGCGACGAGAGCGACGAGCAGGTGCGCATCGTGCTGGTGCCGCGCAGCCGCAATGTCGATCCCGAACTGCTGAAGGAAAGCGTCTACAAGCTCACCGATCTGGAAACGCGCTTCAGCCTGAACCTCAACGTGCTGGATCACACCCGCACGCCGATGGTGATGGGGCTGAAGGAACTCCTGCAGAACTGGGTTACGCACCAGATCGAGATTTTGCAGCGGCGTACCGCGCACCGGCTGGAGAAGATCGCGGACCGGCTGGAACTGCTGGAAGGCTACATCATCGCCTTCCTCAACCTCGACCGGGTGATCGAAATCATTCGGACGGAGGACGAGCCGAAGCCGGTGATGATGGCGGAATTCGGCCTTACCGACCGGCAGACCGAAGCCATCCTGAACATGCGCCTGCGCAGCTTGCGCAAGCTGGAGGAGATGCAGCTTCGTACCGAGAAGGACGAACTGCTGAAGGAGCAGGAGGAGCTTACGAAGCTACTCGAAAGCCCGGCTCGCCAGCGCACGCGCCTGAAGCGCGACATGGCTGCCCTGCGCAAGGAATACGGCGAGGATACCGCCATCGGTGCGCGCCGCACGACCATCGCCGAGGCTGCGCCTACCGTGGAATTCAATCCCGATGCCATGATCGAGAAAGAGCCGGTGACGGTGATCCTCTCGGCCAAGGGATGGGTGCGCGCGGCCAAGGGGCACGTGGACCTTGGCGAGGACGGCTGCGGCGATTTCAAGTACAAGGAGGGCGATGGCCCGGCCTTTGCCGTCCATTGCCAGACAACGGACAAGCTGCTGCTGTGCGGTGCGGACGGGCGCTTCTTCACGCTGGGCGCGGACAAGTTGCCCAGCGCGCGCGGCTTTGGCGAACCGGTGCGCAATACGCTCGATATCGATGCCGCCACCCAGATCATCGCGGTGGTTGTGCACGAAAAGGACAAGCAGGTGCTGCTCGCTTCCACCGTGGGCAAGGGCTTCGTCGCCATTACCGATGAACTGCTGGCCGAAACCCGCAAGGGCCGGCAGGTGGTGAACCTGAAGGGCGATGCGAAACTGATCGTCGCGCGCGAAGTGGCGAAAGAGCACGATCACGTGGCCGTGGTGGGCGAGAACCGCAAGCTGGTGGTCTTCGCGCTGGAGGAAATGCCGGTGATGACCCGCGGGCAGGGCGTGACCCTGCAACGCTATCGCGATGGCGGCCTGTCCGATGCCACCACCTTCAAACTGGAGGACGGCCTCAGCTGGCAGATGGGCGGCAAGGGCGACCGCACCCGGACGGAGAACGAGATCGGCATGTGGAAAGTGGCGCGCGGGGCCGCTGGCCGGATGCCGCCGCAGGGCTTCCCCAAGGATAACAGCTTTACCTGAGGCGCCAGCCTAATCGAGCTGGGCCGCGATGCGGTCGAAACAGTAATTGGCGGAGCGCAGGAACCGGGGATGGGCCGCGATTTCCGACAGCACACGGCCGAGAGGCTGGTGGCGGTCCCTCGGTGACGGGTCACGCTGACGCGGCTTGAAGCAGCTGGCCGCAGGGAATGTCTCACGCCGGTAGCGACGCGCAGCGAAGAGCAGGCGGCGGCGGTTGTCGATCACGTCGCGCGGATAAATCTCCTCGCCCAGCGCCAGTTCGGCAGCCATGAATTCCAGGTAGATCACGCGGCGAATGGCGTTGCCTTCCATAGGCTCCGATGAATGGGCAACCATCATGTCATGAAGGATCGCATCGCCCGCCCTTGCAGGAACCTCCACCGCGGGGAGCGCGGCCAGATCGCAGATCGGTTCATCCCGCAGATGGCTGCCCGGTACGTAGCGTAATGCGCCGTCACCAGCGTCGGCATCGTCGAGATAGATGCCCATCGTGAAGCATGGCGCAGTGCGGCGATAGACCATGTCCTGGTGCCACAGCACCGGGTTGCCATCGCCGCGATGCTTGATGACGGCAAATTCCTGCGCGACAAAGACGTTCTCGCCGCAGATTGCCGTGGCTATCTGCATGACCTCGGGCAGGGCAAGCAGTTCCAGCGGGGCAGGATCGCCCCAGGCGAACAAGTCTCCGACATTTGTTACGACCTTGCCGCCAGGTGCCGTGCGAAGCGCCTTGCGAGGCACCGTATCGGCAATCAGAAGCGGTTCGAAGAAGTCTCGAAGTCGTTCGATAACAGGCTGCGGAAGCAGGTCTGGCACGTGGCAGAACCCGTCTGTATCCAACTGTTTGCGCGCGACCTCATCGAACATGCGCCGACGTTTCGCCAACCGTCACGACGGGTCAAGCCAAATTGGTTGGAGAACCGAGCCTTTGCACAAAAGAAAAACCCGGCAGGATCGCTCCTGCCGGGTCTCTTGGTGATTTGGGTAAGCCGAAAGCTTAGCCGGCATCGGCCTGCGCGGCGAGCGCAGCTTCGAGGTCCGCCATCATGATGCGGGCAATCAGCGCGCCGTTGGGGTCCACCGCGAACATTTCACGCGGCAGGGCCACCTTGGTTTCGTCTTCGCGAACGATCACGACGTTGGCTTCGTCCACGGTTTCGATGGTGCCCAGCGGCTGCGGGTCGGCGGTGACGACAGCTGCGCCTTCGACGAGGGCGGCAGTCAGCGCCGCTTCGGCTGCTGCAAGCTGCTCTTCATGCATCTGCACAAGCTGGTCGCGGCTGATGTTCAGCGTCGGGCCGGCTTCGCTAGTGCCAAAGGCACCGGCGGGGATGGCGATCTGGTATTCGCCCACGGTCAGCAGGACGCCCTGTTCGTTCGCGTCGGCGACAGTGCCGATGGCATTCCCGTCATTGCCCATCACGGTGTCGCCCACGTCCTGCGCCAAGGCAGGATTGGCAGCGAGTGCGGCAAGCGCGGCGGCGGTGAGTGCGATCTTCTTCATGCAAGTAATCCCCTTCCATCCAGACCGCTTCGCATGACGCGGGTCCGGGAGTTCAAAATCGTCCGACATGGCCTGAAGTGGCGCCGGAAATGGCAATCGGGCGGCAAGCACCCGGCAACGCGCCGGGGCAGACACAGACGGCGCAAGCAGCGCCGATCCCGATATAAGACTACCTAGCAGGCGGCCTCTGAACCTTACCTGCACCAGCCCTGCAGAAAATTTCAAGGACAAACTGCGAGTCGCGCCTATCGGTCGCGGTCGTCCAGTTCCTCGTCGAGGAGGACAGCAACGCGGTCCTCGCCGGGAAAACCCTCTGCCAGCCAACGATTTTCCACCGCTTGCAGGATGCGCGCCACCTCGGGCCCGGCATCGACCCCGCGCGCGACGATTTCTCCGCCGCGCAAGGGGAACCGGGGGATTTCCCAGCCGTCCAGCGGTGCGACGGGCTCATCTGCCAGCAGCAGCAGGTCGCGCGCGACTTCGGTGCCTTCGCGGTAGGCGAGCACCCGCGGGTCGCCCGGCCTGCGCTGCCGGTTTGCCAGGCGCGCAAGGCGTCTCCTGATGGCGTTGGAAAGCCGCAGGCGCGCTGCCACCTGCTCTGCGTTTTTTGCATCGGCGGGCAGCATGGCGGCAAGGCGGCGGACGGGGTCCGGCGCGACATCCTGTCTGCGCTCTGTCCCAATCAGGGCGGCCAGCCGCTCCAGTCCCTCGGCGGTGACTTCCGGCAGGATTACCGGCAGCACCCCGCGATCGAACATCCGCTGCACGGTGCCCAGCGGATCGGGCAAGCCCAGCAGGGAAAGCAAATCCATCGCCACCCGTTCGCGGCTGAGGCCCTTCAGCATCGGGGCAAGCGCGGCGCAGGCATCTTCTCCTTCGGGATCGAGCGTGGAGCCGAAGCGCGCCTGGAAGCGGTAATAGCGCAGGATCCGCAAATGATCCTCGCGAATACGCTCCTGCGCGTCGCCGATGAAGCGCACGCGGCGTGCCTCGAGATCGTCGAGGCCGCCAAAATAGTCGGAGATCTCCAGCGTTTCGGGATGGGCGTAAAGCGCATTGATTGTGAAATCGCGCCGCGCGGCATCGTCCTGCCAGTTGTCGGCAAAGGCAACGGTGGCGCGCCGGCCGTCGGTCGCGACATCCTTGCGCAGGGTCGTCACCTCCACCGGGCCGCCATCGAGTACGGCGGTGACGGTGCCATGATCGAGGCCAGTGGGGACGACCTTGATGCCCGCCTCTTTCAACCGCGCCATCACCTTTTCGGGATGCAGCAGCGTGGCGGCGTCGATATCCTTTACCGCAAGCCCCAGCAGCGTATCGCGCACCGCGCCGCCTACCCAGCGCAGGTTATCCGCACCAAGCGCGCCGACAAGCTGCGCAAGGTCCGCGCGCTGCGTCCATTGGGTTGGGGGAAGTTTGTCTGCCAATTCCGGATACCCTGAGCTTGTCGAAGGGTTGCCCCTCCGATTTTTGTTGTTGCTAGAAGACAAAGCAGTCCTTCGACAAGCTCAGGACGGTCGGATGGTGGGGGTTTGCGGAGCTAACTCACCCAAGCAGGTCATCCACGGTGAACCGGTGCGAAAGATGCGCGATGATCCCCGCCGTGATGCCCCAGATGCGGTGGCCGTCCCAGTCGATTTCGACATAGGGCCGCTCGTGACCGTTGAACATGCCGATCTTGGGCTTGTGATTGTCCTGGTCGAGAAGGTGGCGAAGCGGCGCTTCGAACCAGCCGGCGACCTCGCGCGGGTCGGGGCGGATTTCCATCTCGGCAGGAATGACGCCCAATACCGGTGTCAGGCGATAGCCGGTGCCGGTCACGAACGTCGTTGCCTCTCCCACCACGCGCACGCGGGCAGGATCGATGGCCAGTTCCTCGTGCGCTTCGCGCAAGGCAGCTTCGATCACGGTTTCACCCGGCTCCAGCTTGCCGCCGGGGAAAGAGACCTGTCCGGGGTGGCTGGGCATGGTATCGGGCCGATGGGTCAGCAGCACGCCGGGCTCGTCACGCTCGGTAACAGGGATCAGCACCGCGGCATCGCGCAGCTCGGGCAGATCGACGAAATCGCTATCGTCCCGGATACCGGCCATGCCGACATGCTGCGTTTGGGCAAAGTGGCGTTGCAGCCGGTCGAACAGCATGCTCATCCGGCCCCCGTCACGCTGACGGCCTCAGGGAAAAGGTCTCGCCCTGGCTGGTAACGGCCAGATCATCGCCGCCACGCTCCAGCGCGAACTCTGCCAGTTGCATCCAGGTGGAACGGTCCAGCTTCGCCTCGCACCCGTGGCGCACCGCCAGGTAGATGGACGGGGCATCGGGATCGCCTTCTGCGCGCAAGGGATTGTCCGGTCCGGCGATCACCAGTTCATCGGTGTTGAGCCGGAAGGCGAGAGCGCCATCATCGTCACGCATGTCGGTAGCGATGAAGGCGGCGTCCTCCACCTCTATCGTCTGGCGATAGTGCGGGGTGACAAGGTAATGCTGCCCGTCCGCCGGATCGCGCCACAACAGGCTGGCAAAGGCGCGCACCATCGCCGGGCGCGTTACCGGGCTGCCGTCGTGATACCAGGTGCCGTCGGCGGCGATGCGCATGCGGCTGTCGCTGGTGCTTTCGGGCTTCCACGTGTCGACGGGAGGCAGCTTGCGCGCCTGCACCTGCTCGGCGATTTCCAGCAGGTTCATTCCGGCAAGGTCGGGTGGGATATCGTAGGCCATGGTTCGTACCAGATGGCCATTGTTGTCACCCAAGCCAAGGGCCCAATGTACCGTGGTCGGGCAAAATGCCCGGATTATCGCTACGCACCAACAGGCGGTGACGCTCGAACGGGCCGGGCAGGTCCCAGCCTTGCGTGGGTGCGGCGTGGAAACCGAACCGGCCATAATATTCGGGATCGCCGATCAGCACCTGGGGCAGGGCAGCAGCGGGGTCCATCGCGTCGAACATGGCCGCGAACAGCGCCTGGCCAAAGCCCTGGTTGTGGCGTTCGGGCACGACCGCGACCGGCCCTACCATCAACAGCGGATGGCGACGACCGCGATCGTCGGTCAGCGCGACAGGCCACACCTGGATCGACCCGACGAGATACCGGTTCTCGTCCACCACGGCGAAGCTCAATGCGGGCAGCCAGTCGGTCCCCTCGCGCACCTTGTAGGCCGTGCGCGAATGCCGGTCCTCGCCAAAGGCACCGTCGAGCAGCGCCTCGATCATGGCGGGGTCCACTTCGGCGAGTGGAATCAGGGTAGCGGTTACATCGTCCATGGGCGCGCGCCGATAGGGCCGCAGGCTGGCGGGCGCAAATGTTTCGCGCGTTACCTTTGCCTATTCTTTCGGCGTGAGCCGCAGCAGGCGACCGTTTTCGCCGTCCTCGATCACCCAGATTGCACCGTCGGGCGCCACGGCGATATCGCGCAGGCGGCCGGGCATTTCGTAGCGCGCAGCCTCGTCGGCGGAATTTGCGGCGGCATTTACCGTCACCCGGCTGATCGACTGGGTGCGCAGGTTGGCGATCAGGAGCTGGCCCTGCCAGTCGGCAAACATGCCGCCCTGGTAGAACACCATGCCGCCCGGCGCGATTACCGGGTTCCAGCCAATCGCGGGTTTGGCAAAGCCATCGTCCGGCGAGTGATCCGGAATCGGCGTGCCATCGTAATTTTCGCCATTCGAACGCTCCGGCCAGCCATAGTTGCTGCCGCGCTTCACCAGGTTGAGCTCGTCACCGCCTGCCGGGCCATGTTCCAGCGCCCAAAGGTTGCCGGAGGAATCGAACTCCAAGCCCAGCATGTTGCGCTGGCCGTAGGTCCAGATCTGGTCCGTCGGGCTGCCCCGGTCGGCGAAGGGATTGCCCGCGGCGGGCGTACCGTCGAGGTTCAGGCGCACCACGGTGCCAAGGTTGTTCGACAGGTCCTGCGCGGGTGTTTGCGCCTGTCGGTCTCCGCTGGAGACGAACAGGTATTGCCCATCGGGCGAGAATGCGATCCGGTGTGAATAGTGGCCCGGGCGCGGCATGGTCTGGCTCTGTTCCCAGATCTCGGTAAGGCCGTCGACGGAGCAGGCATCGGCCTGCTCGCACACCAGCGTGCCGCGTCCGACCACGGCCTTCGTGCCTTCGCCGTCCTGCTTGGCCCACGAGAGGTAAATCATGTCATTCGTTTCGTAGTCCGGCGCAAAGGCGAGCGAACCCAGGCCGCCCTGTCCTTCATAAGCGACCGAGGGCATGCCGCTGACGGTGCCCATGCGACCGCTGGCGGGATCGAAGAACTTCATCGTGCCCGGCTTCTCGGTCATGAAGATCACGCCTGTTCCCGGTTCGAGGGCCAGGGCCCAAGGCTCATCGAATGCGCCGTAACTGGCGACGTCGAACGGCGACTGGGACTGGACTTCCACCCGTTCGCCGCCCACGGGCACCCCGCTCTGCATTTCCGTAGACGAGGGTGAGGGGGCGGTATCCCCGGTTGCGGCGCTGTTGCAGCTTGCGAGCGCGGCAGCGGGCAATATGATGGCGGTCAGGATTTTGTATCGCATGCTCTCGGGAACTCCTTCGAACGAATTTTGTGCCACACTGGCACCTGGTCCGCTAGTCGCCGGTGTTGACGAGGCCGGGCGCGGACCGCTTGCGGGGCCGGTTGTGGCCGCTGCGGTGGTGCTCTGTAAACCGAGGCCAAAGGGGGTAGGCGATTCCAAGGTGATGAGCGCCAGGGCGCGGGCGGAAGCCGAGCGCGCAATCCGGCGCCGCTGCGCCTTCGGTATCGGTGTGGTGGATGTGGAGGGCATCGACCGGCTCAACATCTTCGGTGCTACCATGCTGGCGATGAGCCTTGCCATGCAGAACCTGTGCGCCGCGCTGGGGCAGGACCGGCTGGAAGCGCTGATCGATGGCAATCTCACCCCGGCGGGTCGCTGCGCCGAATGGCGCTGGCCCGCGCGGCCCATCGTGGGCGGCGACGGGAAAGAGGCCTGCATTGGCGCTGCCAGCATCATCGCCAAGGAATACCGCGACCGCCTGATGGCCGAAGCTGCACGGGAACACCCGCACTACGGGTGGGAGCGGAACAAGGGTTACGGATCGAAAGAGCATCTCGAAGCATTGCGAACATACGGACCGACGCCGCTGCACCGCCGCAGCTTCGCGCCGGTCGCGCAAATGGAGATGTTCTGATGAGTTTCACATTCGGCGATATTCCGATCCAGCAGGGTCGTACAGCCGTGGTCACCGGTGCCAACACCGGTATCGGGTTCGAGATTGCACGCGCTCTGGCTGCCAAGGGCGCCCGCGTGCTGCTGGCCTGCCGTGATGGCGACAAGGCAGCAGAGGCCATCGCCCGGATCGACGGCGGTCGCGAACAGGGCGGAGAGACCGAATACCTGCACCTCGACCTTGCCAATCTCGCCACCGTGCGCGAGGCGGCAGAAACCGCCAGGAAGGAAGAGCGGATCGACATGCTGGTGAACAATGCCGGCGTGATGATGCCCCCGTTCTCCACCGCCACGGCGGGCTGCGAGCTTCAGTTCGCTGTGAACCACCTTGGCCACTTCGCCTTCACGTCCCTGCTGCTGGACAAGCTGGCGGAGGGCGACGGCGGCCGCGTGGTGATGCAGTCCAGCATTGCCCACCGCAACGCCGACATCGATTTCGACAATCTCGACGGCAGCAAGGGTTATGAAAAGACGAAGTTCTACGGCCAGAGCAAGCTTGCCAACCTGCTGTTCGCCAACGAACTGGATCGCCGGTTGCGCAAGGCAGGTTCCAAGGGCGTGGCGCTGGCCAGCCACCCCGGCATCGCGGCGAGCGAGCTGACCCGTCACCTGACGGGCGGGAAGATTTTCTCGTCCGTCGTGGGCGCGGTGCTCAACACCTCGGAAGAGGGCGCGTTGCCCGCGCTGCAGGCCGCTACCGATCCTTCGGCGCAGGGCGGCGACTATTACGGCCCCTACGGTTTCAAGGAAACGCGCGGAAAGACCTCCGGCAGGGCCGTGCAAAGCAAGCGGGCACAAGACGAGGAGCTGGCCGCGCGCCTGTGGGACAAGTCGGTCGAGCTGACCGGCGTCGATCCCGAAATCTGACTCCCGCCCCTCCGCCTAGCCGAAGGCCTTTGCCTTCAACTGCGCGATGTATTCCCTGCCGAAACGTTCCGCCGCGTCCGGATCGGCGGGGATACCGCCCATCTCGTCACTCGCGGCACCCAGTTCATCGCGACTGTTTACCCGGGGGAAGGGCACATCGGGCACGTCGACGCCCAGGAAGTCGCAGAGCGGTTGCCAGCCCATCTTCGGATGAAATTCCAGCAGCCGCTCAGGCGGCAGGGCGTCGACCACCTGCTGGTTCCGCTTCACGTACCAGTCGGTCATGAATGCGCGGTCGGTGATATCGCCCCCATCGAAATGATCGAAGATCACCCCGTTCATCATCACTTCCACCGGCGTACCCTTCAGCGAATCCTGCATCCTGGGAGCAAAGATCGTCTCGCTGACGGAATCGAACCAGCTATGGGGTTCGCGCGTGGTCAGAACCACCTTGGCATCGGGATAGTAATCCGCCAGCTCTCGCCAGTAGGTCGCAGAAGGGTAGTCGCTGGAGGAGCGAAACCCCTCGAAAATTGCATCCCAGTCGGGATTGCCCTGGCCCGCCGCAATCCACAACGGCACCTGCCTGCGGCCATCGGCGAAAACCTCGCTCATGTGGTGGCACGGGCCGAACCCCAGATGCTCCAGTGCGAATTTCATCGAGAACGTGGCATTGCGGCCAAGCCCTGCTGCGATCACTTCCAGTGCCATAGAAAACCCCCCTGTTCGCACCGTTGTGCCACCGGTGAGTCCTCTTGGCCACACCCCACCATATCGAGTCCTGCAAAGGGCAGGGGACTCAACATCTTGTGACGGACTCTTTTCGTTCTCTCTCAGGATCCTGATAGTGCGACCAAATTGCCGCTTGACCCGGGACTCGTGAGGACTCACACCCCTGTGGATAAGTGAGGGATACTCTGTTCATGGGCGAAATGACGAAACTCCGCACCGCGCCGCGCGTGCGCAAGGGAAAGGCTCCCGCAGTCGACAAGGCGGACCTGCCGCTGGGGCAGATCCTCGATGGCGACTGCGTGGCAGCCATGCGGCAGTTGCCCGATAACAGCGTGGACCTGGTCTTCGCCGATCCGCCCTACAACCTGCAACTGGGCGGCGATCTGAACCGCCCCGATGGCAGCCACGTCGATGCCGTGACGGACGAGTGGGACCGGTTCGACAGCTTCGGCACTTACGACGCCTTTACCCGTGCGTGGCTGGCCGAGTGTCGCCGCGTGCTAAAGCCCGACGGCGCGCTGTGGGTGATCGGCAGCTATCACAATATCTACCGCGTGGGCGCGATCCTGCAGGATCTGGGCTTCTGGATCCTGAACGACATCGTGTGGCGCAAGACCAATCCCATGCCCAATTTCCGCGGCACCCGGTTCACCAATGCCCACGAAACGCTGATCTGGGCGAGCCAGGGCGAAAAGGCGCGCTACCAGTTCAATTATCGCGCGATGAAGACGCTGAACGATGAATTGCAGATGCGCAGCGACTGGACCTTCCCCATTTGCTCTGGCGGCGAAAGGTTGAAAGACGAAGAAGGGCACAAGGCCCACCCCACGCAAAAGCCCGAGGCGCTGCTTTACCGCGTGCTGCTGGCAACGACGGAGGCGGGCGACGTGGTGCTCGATCCGTTCTTTGGCACCGGCACGACTGGCGCGATTGCCAAGCGGCTGGGCCGCGAATGGATCGGCTGCGAGCGCGAGGAAAGCTACCGCAAGGTGGCGCGCGCCCGGATCGAGAAGGAGCTGCCGCTGGATGAAAGCGCGATCACCACGATGCAGAGCCGCAAGACCCAGCCGCGCGTCGCCTTTGGCGCGGTGGTGGAAGCGGGCTTGCTGAAACCGGGCACCGAGATTTTCGACAAGAAACGCCGCTGGAAGGCCACGGTGCGCGCCGATGGCTCCATCGAATGCGGCAAGGAAAGCGGTTCCATCCACCACGTGGGCAAGACATTGCAGGACGCGCCCAGCTGCAACGGCTGGACGTTCTGGCATTACGAGGCTGGCGGGGAGGTGAAACCCATCGACGCTGCACGCGGCCTGTACCTGCTGGCGGCGGAAGACTAAGGTTTCCTACCTGGAGTGCGGCGGTGCAGATGGCTGGCATGACCAATGCCTTCCCGATCAACGCCAGGTTTCCCGCTGTTGCGGGTGTGCTTTACAAGGCTGACAGAGGGGCGATTTTCCACCCCAGGACACTGTTCCATGTGTTCCACATTAGTTGGAAATGACGAGGGTATCTGAATGGCCGACCAGATCTACATCCAGCCGCTGACCTTCGTGCCCGGCCCGCAGGCCGTGGAGGGCGAGGCGGTGCGGCTGGCAGGCGGCATGGTCTATGCGCGCGAGTTCGCGGTGATGCTGCGCCGCAATGGCCAGGTGATCGAACGCCACGTCGCCACGAAATCGACCATCGACGATGTGCTCGCCGGGCTGCCCGAAGAGGTGGGCGCTGAAGGGGAGGCGCAGTGGGCGAATCTGCGCATGGCGCACACCGCGCTGCAACTGGGCGAACGCACCGTAAGGCTCGACCAGCCGCAGGTCATGGGCATCCTCAACGTCACGCCCGACAGCTTCAGCGATGGTGGTGAGTTCATGGACAATGCCGAGGCCATGCAGGCGCAGGCCGCCGCCATGCACGAGGCCGGCGCGGCAATCATCGACGTGGGCGGCGAAAGTACGCGGCCGGGCGCGAAGGAGGTGTGGGAAGGCGAGGAGATCCAACGGGTCGAACCCGCCGTGCGTCATTGCGCCGGGATGGGCGCGGCGGTCAGCATCGACACGCGCCGCCCGGCAGTGATGGAAGCGGCGCTGGCGGCAGGGGCGCATGTGATCAACGATGTCTCGGCACTGCGCTATGATCCGCGCAGCCTTGAATTCGCTGCCTCGTCAGGCGCTCCGGTGGTGCTGATGCATGCGCCCGGTAACGGGGAGGACCTGCACGCTGGGCCGGACTATACCAGCGTCGTGTTCGACGTCTTCGACTTCCTGAAAGGCGCGCGCGACCGGGCGCTGAATGCGGGAATAGCGCGCGAAAGGATCGTGCTCGATCCCGGTATCGGCTTCGGCAAGTCGCTCAGCGATAACCTCGCGTTGCTCAATGCGCTCCCCCTCTTCCACGCGCTGGGTCAGCCGCTCCTACTGGGGGCCAGCCGCAAGCGGATGATCGGCGCGCTCTCGAACGAGGCGCCCGCGCACAAGCGGCTGGGCGGATCATTGGCTATTGCGCAACTGGGCATGGATGCAGGGGTGCAGCTGCTGCGTGTTCACGACGTCGCGGAGACCGTGCAGGCGCGCAACGTGTGGCGCGGGCTGCGCGATGCGGCGCTGACCGACTTCGCGATGTTGGCGGATTAGGCAGGCCTCAGCCCGCGGTGTCGGTTCGGCGGTGGAGGGACTTGGCAAGGCTGCGAATCACATCTTCCATCGCCTCTTCGGCACCGGGAGCGATTGAGCCGTCGAATTGCCGGGCGAGGAGGATCGTGCGGTCCTCCAGCCCGAAGAAATGGTACTCCATGCCCGAACCTTCGGCCTGCGCGGTGAAGGAGAACCCGTCGACCCCGTCAAGTTCGACGCGATCGAGGCGCTCGTTCTCGAACGCCTGGCGATATTCGGCGACCGGGCGTGGCAGATAGGCGATGGCCAGCCCGATCTCCTGGGCGGCATTGCATTCGCTGGTCTGGCCCGACTGGCCGTATGTGCAGGCCATCTGCCCCAGCAGCCGGGCGCGTTCGCGCGGGATAAGCTTCGTGGCCAGCTGGTTTGCCTCGTATTCGGGCGGGATCGCGATCTCCACATCGGCCGCGGTCAACGTGGTCGGATCGAACTGGTAAGTAAGGGGCCCAAGGTCGGCCTCCTGCAGACCGGTGTCGGACTTGTGGTTCGTAACCAGAGGTTCGGGCTCGCTGGCGGTCGGCCCCCCGTCGCCGCAGGAACCGAGGGCCAGTCCCATTGCCGCGAGGGCGATTGCGGATCGAAAGTCGAGCATACTGGGGAAGCGCCCCAGTAGCGCGGTAGTTCCGCAGAAATCTGCGGGTTTCGACAATGTTCGCCTAAGCGGCGTTGTCGATCCCCAGATCGCTCAGTTTGCGATAGAGTGTGGAGCGGCCGATACCCAGACGCCGCGCGACTTCCGTCATGCGGCCACGGTAATGACCGATGGCGAGACGTATGACATCGGCCTCTATATCCTCCAGCGGGCGCAGGTTGCCGTCGCCGGTATAAAGCTGCACCCCGGCGCTCTCACGGATCGGGCCGTTGCGCACGGGCTGTTCGGTCTCGCCGATGATCTCGCGCAGTTGCGGAAAGTCGTCCGCGGTCAGCGCGTCGCCATCGCAGAACACCGCCGCGCGGAACAGTACCGCCTGCAACTGTCGCACGTTGCCTGGCCATTCGAATGCGCCCAGCAGGCGCAGCGCATCGCCGGTGATACCGAGCGGGCGTAAACCCGGCTGCTGGCCGATCTGGTGGAGGAAATATCGCGCCAGCGCGCCGATATCGCGGTCGCGCTCTCGCAGGGGCGGCAGTTCGATGTAGGTTCGCGCGAGGTATTCCAGCAATTCACCCCGGAAATGGCCGGCCGCCACCAGGTCGGCAAGCGGAAGATTGCTGGCCGCGATTACACGCACGTCAACCTTGAAACCGTACTGCGCGCCCAGCGGTCTGACGCTGCCGGATTCCAGCACGCTCACGAGCCTGTCCTGCACCTCCAGCGAGAGCCGGTCGATCTCGTCCAGCACAAGAGTGCCGCCATCGCATTGCTGGAATGCGCCCACCTGCTGGTCGAAAGCCCCCGCGAAAGCGCCCTTTTCATGTCCGAACAGCTGCGATTCGAGGCTGTTTGCCGAAACGCCTGCGATGTTGATCATGCGGAAACTGGTCTTCGCGCGCGGGCTGGCTGCATGCATCGCGCGCACCAGCATTTCCTTGCCGGTGCCGCTTTCGCCTTCGATCAGGACATTGCCGTGACCGCGCGCCGCCTTGGCAGCCTTGGCCAGCGCATCGCGGAAGGCGGGCGCGGTGCCGACCATCGTGTCGAAATCGAGCTGCGAGGTCATCTTTTCCGACAGCGGGATGAGTTCGTCGCCGGGTGCCTCGCGGGTGGTGGAATTGCGCAGGGCCTGCATCAGCCGGTCGGGCGAGACAGGCCTTACGAGGTAATCGGTCACGCCTGCACGCATTGCCTCTACGGCCAGTTGCGGGCTGGTGCTGGACGTCAGCATCACGATGGGCAGGGCTGGGCGGCGCTCTTTCAGTTCGGCGATCAGTTCGCAGGCGCGATCGCCTGGCACGCCTTGGTCGAGGATAATAGCGGAAAGCTGCATACCCTGGCGGGTGCCCAGCGTGGCTATGGCTTTCTCGCTATCGTCCACGCTCAGCACGCGCCAGCCTTCACGGCCCGCCAGCGCGCCGATCAGCCGGCTTTGTGCCGGATCGTTTTCAATAAGCATCAGCAGCCGCTGTTCAGGCTCTACCATGCGCAACTTATCCCTGGCCCCGGCGCTCGCCGGTTGTCGAACGACGGGCCTAGCAGTGCGGGGTAAAGAGGCGATTAAGGCCGTTCTTTCGCTTTGTGCTCTTGAGCGGGCGGGAAACCGGCGATAGGACATCGGGCAACAGTTCAAACCCCACAGGGAAGGCATACAATGAGCAACCCGCACGACATGAAGGCGGCCAAGGGCACTTACGAAAGCTTTATCGGCACCCTCAAGTGGTCGGTGCCGCTGATCAGCGTCATCGCTCTTATCGTCATCATCCTGATCGCCTGAGGCACAGCGCGGGGGGATGAAAATTGCGGTTCTGAAAGAGCGCGCTGCGGGTGAGACCCGCGTCGCTGCCACGCCCGAAACGGTCAAGAAGCTCGCTGCCCTGGGTGCGAGCCTGGCAGTGGAGGAGGGCGCTGGCGAAGCCGCATCTATCTCCGACGCCGCTTATGCCGAGGCGGGAGCCGAGGTCGGTCCGGTGGCCAAGGTGGTCGCCGATGCCGACATGGTGATGGGCGTACAGGCGCCTGATGTCGCCGCGCTCTCCGGCGCGAAGCCGGGTGCCTGGGTGGCAGCGACATTCGACCCCTTCGGCCAGCGCGAGCGCGTAGATGCTTATGCGAAGGCTGGCTTCGAGGCGCTGTCGCTGGAATTCATGCCGCGCATCACCCGTGCGCAGAGCATGGACGTGCTCTCTAGCCAGTCCAATCTTGCTGGATACAAGGCGGTGATCGCGGCGGCGGACCAATATGGCCGCGCGTTCCCGATGATGATGACGGCAGCCGGCACGGTTTCGGCTGCCAAGGTGTTCGTAATGGGCGTTGGCGTTGCCGGCCTGCAGGCCATCGCCACGGCGAAGCGCCTGGGCGCGCAGGTTTCCGCGACCGACGTGCGCCCCGAAACCGCAGAGCAGATCAAGAGCCTTGGCGGCAAGCCGGTGTTCGCCGAAGGCCTCGAAGCATCGGGCGAGGGCGGCTACGCGGCCGAGCTGACCGATGAGCAGAAGGCAGCTCAGGCGGAAATGGTGACAAACCACATTGCCAAGCAGGACATCGTCATCACCACCGCGCTTATTCCCGGACGGGCTGCGCCCCGGCTGGTCAGCGATGCGCAGATCGCCAGCATGAAGCAGGGCAGCGTGATCTTCGATCTTGCCGTGGCGCAGGGCGGCAACGTGGAAGGTTCCGTGCCCGACCAGCTGGTCGAGAAGCACGGCGTGACAATCATGGGCTTTTCCAACACGCCCGCGCACCTGCCCGCGGATTCCAGCGCGCTGTTCAGCCGCAACCTGTTCAATTTCCTCAACGCTTTCTGGGACAAGGAAGCGAACAAGCCGGTCCTCGATGAAGAGATCGGCAATGCCATCCGGCTCACCAGGGGCGGCGAGGTAGTGAACCCGCGACTAAGCGAAGCGTCGTGAAGGGGAAGGGCATCGTGGTGGTGTTCGTCATCGTGCTGATTCTGGTCGCGATTGTCGCCTATCTTGGCGGTAAGAACCTTGGCCGGTGGATGACTGCTACCGAGAGCGCTGAAGGGGGCGCCTGATAATGGACTTCATATCAATCCTCTCGATCTTCGTGCTGGCGTGTTTCGTCGGCTATTACGTGGTCTGGTCGGTTACCCCCGCTTTGCACACGCCGCTCATGGCGGTGACCAACGCGATTTCCTCGGTGATTATCGTGGGCGGTCTGATAGCTGCGGCGGAAGCGGGAAGCGATGTGGCCAAGTGGCTGGGGCTGGCGGCCGTGGTGCTGGCCAGCGTGAATATCTTCGGCGGCTTCGCCGTTACCGAGCGGATGCTCGCGATGTACAAGAAGAAGGATAAGTGAGCATGATGTCCTTCCTCGCTCCCGCGGCCGATGCCGCAGCGCACGGCGGCGGCACCCCGGCCTGGGCGATGCTCGCGTACCTCATTGCAGGCGTGTTCTTCATTCTGGCGCTGCGCGGGCTTTCCAGCCCGGCAACCAGCCGCGCGGGCAATCGCAACGGCATGATCGGCATGGCGATTGCCGTCATTACCACGCTGGTGACGCACGACATCGCCAACATCGTGGAAATCGGCATTGCCATTTTCCTGGGTGGTATCATCGGCGTCACCATCGCCCGCAAGATCGCCATGACCGCGATGCCTGAACTTGTGGCGGGCTTTCACTCGCTGGTGGGCCTTGCCGCCGTGCTGGTTGGCTGGGCGGCCTACCTCAATCCGGGTGCTTTCGGATTGCTGACCGGCGATGGCAGCATCGGCGCGGTGAGCAAGATCGAGATGGGCCTCGGCATCGCTATCGGTGCCATCACCTTTTCGGGTTCCGTGATCGCCTTTGCCAAACTGTCGGGCAAGATGAGCGGATCGCCTATCATGCTGCCCGGTCGTCACGTCATCAACCTGGGCGTGCTGGGCGCGATCATCGTGCTGACCGCGCTGTTCGCCCTTGCAGGGCCCGGCGACACCATGCCGCTGATCGTGGCGGTGACGGTGCTCGCCTTCGTCATCGGCTTCCTGCTGATCATCCCCATCGGCGGCGCGGACATGCCGGTCGTGGTTTCCATGCTGAACTCATATTCCGGCTGGGCGGCAGCCGCGATGGGCTTCACGCTGGGCAACACGGCGATGATCATCACCGGCGCGCTGGTCGGTTCGTCCGGCGCGATCCTGTCCTACATCATGTGCCGCGCCATGAACCGCAGCTTCATCTCCGTGATCGCGGGCGGCTTTGGCGCCGATGACAGCGGCGGGGGCAAGGGCGAGCCGCGCGAGCAGCGCCCCTACAAGCAGGGGAGCGCGGCGGATGCGGCCTACATGCTGGAACAGGCGGAAAGGGTCATCATCATTCCCGGATATGGCATGGCCGTGGCGCAGGCGCAGCACGCCCTTCGCGAAATGGCCGATGTGCTGGAAGCCAAGGGCGTGGAGGTGAAGTACGCCATCCACCCCGTGGCAGGGCGCATGCCGGGGCACATGAACGTGCTGCTGGCCGAAGCCAGCGTGGAATACGACAAGGTGTTCGAGCTGGAGGACATCAACTCCGAGTTCGCGCAGGCGGACGTAGCCTTCATCATCGGCGCGAATGACGTGGTGAATCCGGCGGCGAAGACCGACAAGTCCAGCCCCATCTACGGCATGCCCGTGTTCGACGTGGACAAGGCCAAGCAGGTCTTCTTCATCAAGCGTAGCATGGGCGGCGTCGGCTACGCAGGCGTCGACAACGACGTGTTCTACATGGACCAGACGATGATGCTGCTGTCCGACGCGAAGAAGATGGTCGAGGAAATCGTGAAGGCAATGGATTGAGGAAGAGCCCCAATCCTTTCGCGATTAACCAGTTTCCTCGACTGGTGCGTTCGAAACGAGTGGATTTCGCGACTAGTTGATTTGACACCCCAAATCCGTGCGACATGATACCCGAACCCGATCGGGGTCGCTTTGGATGTGGAGTGGGACTTATGAAATTCGTGAAGACGCTGGCGCTGGCCAGTGTGGCAGCCGCTGTCGCCATGGGTGCGCCGGCGAGTGCGCAACGCGGCGCGGCGCAGGCAGACGGGCCTATCGCCGGGCAATATATCTGCGTGTTCAATGCGAACGTCGTGCGCCGCGGGCAGGTGACTGCCGCTGCCAACCGCGCGGCCAATGCCCAGGGCGGCCAGGTGCTGCATACCTACCAGAACTCGATCCACGGTTTTGCCCTGCGCGCATCGGCGCGCGGCATCGCCAACATGGAACGCGCAAATCCGCACATCTCCTTCTGCGTGCAGGACGAGGTCGTCAGCCTTGCCCCGCCTCCGGGCCGTGGCCCCGGCGGGGGCGGCAGTGATGGCGGGAGTGGCAGCGGGCAGCAGACACCCTGGGGTATCACCCGCGTAGGCGGCGCGGTGGACGCCTCCAGCCTGACACGCCGGGCATGGGTGCTCGACAGCGGGATCGACCTCGATCACCCGGATCTGAATGTGGACACGGGGCGCAGCCGTGATTTCACCGGCAGCCGCAGGGGTGCCGATGACGAGAACGGCCACGGCACGCACGTGGCGGGCACCATTGCCGCGAAGAACAACAGCATCGGTGTGATCGGCGTGGCCGCAGGTGCTCCTGTGGTGGCCGTGAGGGTTCTGGACCGGCGCGGTAGCGGTTCGTATTCCGACATCATCGCGGGCGTCGATTACGTTGCCGGTGCTGCCGGGAACGGCGATGTCGCCAACATGAGCCTTGGCGGCGGAGCCAACGCGGCCCTGAACGCCGCGGTAGAGGCAGCAGCGGCAAGGGGCGTGCACATGGTCGTCGCCGCTGGCAACGATGGCGCGAATTCGGCGAATTACTCGCCCGCCAGCGCCAGCGGCAGCCGGGTCTACACGATCAGCGCGATCGATCAGAACGACAACCTTACCAGCTGGTCGAACTACGGTGCGCCCGTCGACTGGGCAGAGCCGGGTGCCGGAATTCCATCGACCTGGAAAGACGGCGGTTACAACACCATCAGCGGAACCTCCATGGCCGCGCCGCACGCTGCGGGCGTGCTGCTGGCTACCGGCGGAACGCTGCGGGTAGACGGCTATGCCGGGAACGACCGCGACAATCAGCCGGACCCGATCGGCAGGCGCTGAGGGGCGTTAACCTGACCGTCACCCGGAACAAGTCATGACAGTGGCTCGTTCCGGGGACGGCGCAGGTTGGCACGACCGCGCCTTGCACACATTGGGGGCAACTGATCTTGCGCAAACTTGGCCTAATTGGCGGCATGAGCTGGGTTTCGACCCGCACCTATTACGAACGCATCAATCGCATCGTACAGCGGCAGGTGGGCGCGACTGCGTCCGCCCCGATGCTGATAGAGAGCCTGGATTTCTCGCGTGTCTATCGTGCCCAGAGCAAGGAAGACTGGGAAAACGCAACCAACGTCATCGCCGACAGCGCGCAGCGCCTGGCCGATGCCGGCGCGGAAATGATCGTGATCGGCGCCAATTCCATGCACAAGGTGTATCGCGATGTGGAAGCCCGCGTGGCGACGCCGATCCTGCACATCGCGGAATGCGTGGGCGAAAAGATGAAGGCCGACGGCATCGAGCGCGCCGCGCTGATCGGCACACGCAACGTGATGACCGAGAGCTTCTATCGCCGTCGCCTGGTATCGCACGGAGTGGACCTGCTGCCGCCCGACATGGGATATGTCGATGAACTGGACCGCATCATTTACGAAGAGCTGATGCTGGGCAAGGCCACGAAGGATGCCCAAAGGTCCCTGCGATCCATGTTCACCAACCTTCAGAAGGACGGCGCGCAGGCGGTTATCCTTGCCTGCACGGAATTGCAGCTTGTGGTGGACGTGGACGCCAATATCCTGCCCGTCTACGATTGCACCGGCATTCATGCCGATGCTGCGGCAGAATGGATCATCGGCGAATAATCAGCGGATAATCGGCGTTCGGCTGCGCCAAATTCGCAGCGTTCCCGCGCTGTTCCCGTTGCCTGCCTGCCTGCGCTCACCTAGCCAGCAGCCATGTCCCGCGCGCCCTATGCTGCCGATCCCGCGAACTCCCGCGGTCGTGAATTCGATCAACCCGGCCATGGCGCGCGCGGTCCGCGCGGTGCGTTCCAGCGTGACCGGGACAGGATCATCCATTCCATCGCCTTTCGCCGCTTGGCGGGAAAGACTCAGGTCTTCGTCGCCCCTGACGGCGATCACTACCGCGTACGCCTTACCCACAGCCTGGAAGTCGCGCAGATCGGGCGGGTCATCGCCCGCGCGCTGGGGCTGGACGAAGACCTGACCGAGGCACTGTGTCTCAGCCATGATCTGGGCCACCCGCCCTTCGGCCACCCCGGCGAGGATGCGCTGAACGCGTCGCTCGCCCCGCGCGGCGGTTTCGATCACAACGAACACGCCTTGCGCACGGTCATGCGGCTCGACACGCCCTATTGCGATTGCCCCGGACTGAACCTGACTTGGGAAACCCTCGAAGGGCTCGCAAAGCATAACGGTCCGGTATCGCAGCCGGGCTGGGCGCTGGCCGAACTCGACGCGGCTTTCCCGCTGGAATTGCAGCGCTGGCCATCGCTGGAGGCGCAGGTGGCGGCGCTGGCAGACGATATCGCTTACGACAATCACGACATCGACGATGGCCTGCGCGCAGGCTTCCTGCAGCTCGATCAGCTGCTGGAACTGGATTTCATCGCCGACCTGTGGCGCGATATCGAAAAACGCTTTCCCAATGCCCGCCGGGATGAACAGTTGCGCGAAATGGTCCGCACGCAGATTGGAGTGATGGTGAACGATCTGCTGGAAACGACCCGCGCCAATCTGCAGGGCATCGACAGCATCGCACAGGTGCGCAGCGCTGGCTGCGCGCTGGCGACCTTTTCGCCTGCAATGGCGCAGCAGGAACGGTCGCTCAAGGCCTTCATGTATGCCAACCTTTACCACCACGAGGCGCAGAACCGCACGGCGCAAGCGGCACGCAGCGTAATTGCCCGCCTCTACGCCGCCTACGACCAGGACCCCGCGTTGATGAATTCCGGCTGGAGCGAGACCCTGCCCGCATCCGAACCCGAGCGGGCGCGGCATATCGCTGATTACATCGCCGGCATGACCGATCGCTTCGCCATCAACCAGTATGCGCGCATCTATGGCGAAAGGCCGGAAGGGTTATCGAATGTCTGACGTGCGGCGCATCCTGCTGGTGGGGGCGACCGGCCTCATCGGCCGCACCATCATCGCACGCTCGCCCGATCTCGCCGACGTGACCTTGCAGGGCCTTGCAAGGCGCGAGATACCGTTTCCCGCCGGGGTGCGCATGGAACTGGTGCTGGCCGACAGCGGGGAATGGCCGGGCATCATCACCCAGCTTGAACCCGATGCGATTATCAGCGCCTTGGGTACCACGCATAAGAAGGCTGGCAGCAAGAGCGCGTTTCGCGAGATCGATCACGATCTTGTGGTGGAAGTGGGCAAGGCGGCCAAGGCTGCCGGCGTGCGCAATTTCGTGCAGGTTTCCTCAGTGGGCGCAGACCCCTTTTCGCGCAATTCCTATCTCCAAGTGAAGGGCGAGGCAGAGAAGGACTTGCGCGCGCTCAAGCTGAGGCGGCTCGATATTCTCCGTCCCGGACTTTTGCGCGGACGGCGACAGAACGATCCGCGCCCGATGGAGAAGCTGGGGCAGGTCGCTGCGCCGCTGGGCGACCTTTTCCTGCACGGTTCGAAAGAGAAATTCCGCTCCATCAAGGCAGAGGACATCGCCGATGCCGCCATTGCCTGCACGGGGCAGAAAGCGGGCGGGCAGTTCGTGCACGAGCATGCGTCGCTTATCCGGCTCGCACGTGATTTTCGGCGGGCGCTTGCCGGCAAAGCGGATTTGCAGGCCGGTTGAATAGCGCTCCGGCTGCCGCCGGAACGTGTTGCAGCAACGAAGGGACAAGAGCGATGTGGGATAGCCTATTCGGATTGGCCAACCTGTGGGCCATGGCGTGCTGGGCGGCGCTGATCGTCCTGCCGCGCGGACCTTTCGTGCAAAGCGCCATATTCTACGCCGGGATCGGGCTGCTAAGTCTCGCCTACGCTGTTCTGCTGGTGTTAGTGACGGGCGGTTTTGTCGACTCGGGGGCCGTGGAAGGCGGGGGATCGGCCAGTTTTACCTCTATCGAGGGCGTTCGCGGTATCTTCATGTCCGATGGCGGCGTTACGGTGGGGTGGATACATTACCTTGCGCTTGACCTGTTCGCCGGTCTCTGGATCGCCAAGGATGCCGACCAGAAGAGCTTCTCGCGCTGGTTGCAGGCGCCTGTCCTGCTGCTGACCTTCATGGCCGGGCCAGCTGGCCTGGTGCTGTGGTTCATCATTCGCGAGGGCAGAGCGCGCAAGGGCGCACGGTGGAAGGCATGACGAAGAAATACGCCCCGGCGACCGAGCGCAACCGCGAGCCAATACGCGACGTGCTGAAGGCGGAACTGCCTGACCGCGGCGGCCTGCTGCTGGAGATCGCTGCCGGCACGGGAGAACACGCTACGTTTCTGTCGCGGGCATTTCCGCAGTGGCAGTGGCAGCCAACCGACCCCGACCCCGATGCGATCGCCTCCATCGCCGCATGGCGTGACGAGCAGGGCCCCGCGAACCTGCTGCCGCCCTTGCGACTGGACGCAAGCGAAGCCGATTGGCCCGTCGCAAGTGTGGATGCCGTCTTGTGCGTCAACATGACCCATATAAGTCCGCCCTCTGCAACCGAGGGGCTGTTCGCCGCCGCTGGGCGCTCGCTCGGCAAGGAAGCCCCGCTGCTGATCTACGGTCCGTTTCTGGAGGCGGAACTGGAAACGACCCAATCCAACCTGGATTTCGATGTCAGTCTCAATTCCCGCAATCCGGAATGGGGGCTGCGTGATGCAGCATGGCTGGACAGGCTGGCAGGGGAGAACGGTTTGCGTCGGACGGCGCGATACCAGATGCCCGCCAACAACCTGACGCTGGTGTATCGCAAAACGTAAAATGCCCGCCGACGCCAGTCGACGGGCACCTTGCGACCCTTAAAGGGTAATCGGCATCAGATTTCTTCGTCGACTTCCTCGCCGACGGATTCGATGTCTTCGCCCGCACCTTCGATGGTGTTGCAGGCGGCGGCCGACAGGGCGAACACTGCGGCGGTTACTGCTGTGACTAATTTACGCATTGGCGGGGGCTCCTACACTATCGTCGAGAAGCGCAACCAGGTCAGGTTGCGTCGTCAACGCCGTCGGCTGCGGATTCAAGATCCTCACCCACGCCGCGAACGGTGTTGCAGGCAGTGGCTGTCAGGGCCATGACGCTGGCAGCGAGTGCCAGAATGATCTTGCGGGTCATCGATCGTTCCTTCTTCCATGCCTGCATGGGCAGGCCATTGGGATAGAAACCTATCGAGGGGCTTCAGGTTCCTGTGGCCTGCCTCTGATCCACGAAGGCCCTGCGCGCCAGTACGTGTTCGCGCCAGCTGATGATCAATCCCGCCAGCACAACCAGGGGCGCGCCGATCCAGGTGGTTACGGCGGGCAGGTTGGCGAAGAACAGCCATCCGTAAAGGGTAGCCCAGACGATGCTGGAATAGTCCATCACGATCACGCTCGACACCTTGCCGAAGCGCAGTGCCGCCGTGATCATGACCTGTCCCCACGTCCCCGCAACGCCGATCCCTATCACCAGACCCCACTGATAGGCCGACAGCGGTTCGTGGACGATGAGCATGAAGGGGAAAGCCACTACGGAAGAGCAGGCGGCGAACCAGAACACGATCGTCAGTGGGGTTTCGGTGCGAGAAAGGTCGCGAAGCTGGATGGCGATAAGCGCGATCATGAAGGCTCCGCCCAGCGCCACGGCTGCGCCGAACAGGGGCAGGTGCCCGCCGCCCGGCTGTGAAATGATGAGGATACCGGCAAAGCCCGCAGCGACGGCGGACCAGCGCCAGATGCCGACGCTTTCCTTCAGCAGAACGATGGATAGCAGCACCGCGAACATCGGCGCGGTGAAACCCAGCGTGGTCGCCTCTGCCAAGGGTAACAGGATCACGCCGCCGAAATTCAACACCATGCCCACGATGCCGAACAGGGCGCGGGTGCCGTGTTTGCCCGGTCTGCTGGTCGAAAGCTCCTTCACGATGCCGCCAGCCAGCATGGCCCAGGCCAGCAGGATCGGGACCGAGACGAGCTGGCGCCAGAAGATCAGCTCGGCAATATGGATACCGCTATCGGAGGCCAGCTTTATCAGCGCTGCCATGAAGGCCAGACCGGCGACGCCCGCCAAGCGCATGAGCAGAGCCAGCAAGGGCCGGTCGCTGGAATCGTCGCGCGCAGGGGAAGTCATGCCTGGCGCCATAGGCTTCACGCAAAAGCGATCAAGCGTTGTTAGCGTGCGCTAGGTTTCCCATATGCGCGCTCGCGATGCACACGCCCGACTTCATCACCTTTGCCAGCGATGCGACGCTGTATGGCCTGTGGGGCGGTGCGCTGCTGGCAATTTCCGCCTTCGCCACTTGGCGCGACCGCAGGCGGCGCACCCGCAAGGACATCGACCGTGTGGGCATAATGCCGTGGCGCGACATTGCCGCCCTGACGGCCTTTGCAGGCTTTGCCTTGCTGGGTTTCGCCTGTGTGGGCTGGTTGCGCGGATAGGCGCTGTGCGCCTAGAGGCAGGCTTCCAGATAGGCCTGGTCGAAACCGAACTGGCGGGCCTTTTCCAAAGTGTAGGGGCGGAGGCCGGAGGACCGGTGTTCGCCGATGATCTTGCCGTCGTCGCCTTCGTCCAGATACTCGAAGCTGAACAGTTCCTGCGTCACGATCACGTCGCCTTCCATGCCGATCACCTCGGTGACGTTGGTAGTGCGGCGCGAACCGTCGCGAAGGCGCTTCACCTGCACGATCAGGTCCACCGACTCGGCAATTTGGCGCGAAATGGCTTCCTTGGGGATCTTGATGTCGCCCATCAGGATCATGTTCTCCATACGGCCCAGGCATTCGCGCGGGCTGTTGGCGTGAAGCGTACACATGGAGCCGTCGTGGCCGGTGTTCATGGCGGCGAGGAGGTCGAAACACTCCGCGCCGCGAATTTCGCCCAGGATGATCCGGTCAGGACGCATACGCAGGGCGTTCTTCACAAGGTCACCGATGGTGATGGCGCCCTGGCCTTCGAGGTTGGGCGGGCGCGTTTCCAGCGGCAGCCAGTGCGGCTGTTGCAGGCGAAGTTCGGCCGCGTCCTCGATCGTCAGCACGCGCTCGCCCGGGTCGATCATTTTCGACAGGGCGTTGAGCATGGTCGTCTTACCCGAACCCGTACCGCCGGAGATGACGATATTCATGCGGCAGGCACCTGCGATCTTCAGCGCGGTACACATCTTGTCGTTCATCGAGCCCCAACCCTTGAGGTTGTCGAGAGTGACGGGCTTTTCGGAGAACTTACGAATCGAGATCGCGGTGCCGCGCAGCGACAGCGGCGGTACAATCACGTTCACACGTGAACCGTCCTTCAAACGGGCGTCGGCAAGCGGCGTGGTCTGGTCGACGCGGCGGCCAACCTGGTTCACAATGCGCTGGGCGATCTGGAACAGGTGGTTTTCGTCGCGGAACTTGATCGGGGCAAGGGTCAGCTTGCCGCCCTTTTCGATGTAGGTCTGGTCCGGCCCGTTGACCATGATGTCGGACACGTCGGGGTCACCCAGCAACTCTTCCAGCGGACCAAAGCCAAGCAGCTCGTCGATCAGCACCTTTTCCAGCGCGAACTGTTCGCGCCGGTTCAGCGTGACCTTCAGCTCGGCCAGCACTTCCATGATGATCGGGCGGAATTCTTCGGAAAGTTCTTCCTTGGTCAGCGTGGCCGCTGCTTCGGGATCGACGCGTTCCAGCAGGCGCGGCAGCACCTGTTCCTTGATCTTGTGAACGGAAGCCTCGAAGCCGCCGAGCTCGCTGACATTGTTGTGCGTCGCGTTCGTGCGGTCGGCCAGGCGGCTCATCGCGTCGCCGTGGCGGTTGTTGCCTGCGTCTACCGGCGTTCCTTCGGAAGGGACGGGCGGAAACTGCTCACCGCCCTGTTCATCGGGGACCGGCTTCGAACCCTGGCCCGGGCCGCCGCCACGCATGGGCTTTGCCACGCCAAAGCTCGGACGGGCACCCTTGGCCATGCCGCCTGCGCCACTCTTGCGTCCGAATGCGCTCATCCTCGCAATCCCCCTAAAAAACCAGCAATGCCGTCTTCATCAAGAATTCGGCGGATTATCCACACAGCGCTTCTTGCGAATTTAGGTGAAGAACTGGTTAAGTTTGTGCGCCTAGGATCGCTTTCGGCACGGGTTACGAGGGTATGCGGATCAGTGACGAACAGCGATAATCCTGCGATGCGGGTCGTCCTGCTGGGTACCTACGACCTGGGCAAGCCGCGCACGCGCCTGCTGCGCGAGTCCCTGCGGCAGATCGATCCGCAGTTGCAGGAACTGCATTTCAGCATCTGGCACGGTGTAGAAGACAAGTCGGTTATGACCGGCGTGACGGCAAGACTGGGCATCGTTTTCCGGCTGCTGATTGCCTACCCGGTCTTGGCGGCGCGCTATCTGATGGCAGGGCGGCACGACGTTGTGGTGATCGGCTATATGGGCCTGTTCGACATGCTGCTGCTCGCTCCACTGGTGAAAGTACGTGGAAAAACAGTGGTCTGGGATGCCTTCCTGTCGGTTTACGACACCTATGCGCGCGACCGGGCAACGTCGTCGGAAGGCGGCTGGAAAGCGCGGGCGCTGCGTTGGATGGAACGGCGGGCGTGCAGGATCGCGGACCGGGTGGTGCTGGACACGCAGGCCCATGCCGCGCTGATGGGCGAACTGCACGGCGTGCCCGATGCAAAGCTGGATGCCGTTCTGGTCGGCGCAGAAGCAGAGGTGTTCCCCGCAGCCAATCCCGGCGCGGGGGATAGGGGTGGTCCCATCGAAGTGCTGTTCTACGGCCAGTTCATTCCGCTGCACGGGATCGATACCATCATTGCTGCCGCGCTCGATCCTCGGGGGCACGAGTTTCGCTGGACAATCGTGGGGCAGGGGCAGGAGGCGGCACGTATCGATGCGGCGCTTTCCCGCCAGCCAGCGTCGCACATCACCCGCATTCCGTGGGTCGATTACGAGCGCCTGTCCGGGCTGATGGCGAAGGCTGACGTTTGCCTTGGAATATTCGGCACCAGCGACAAGGCTGCGCGGGTGATCCCCAACAAAGTTTACCAGGCCTTGGCGGCGGGCAAACCCCTGATCACGCGCGCTTCGCCGGCGATGAGGGAACTCGCGGATGGTGACAGGGCAGGGCTCTACCTGGTCCCGGGCAACGATCCGGATGCCCTGCTGGCAGCGCTGGAACGCTTCTCCGGCGAGCGCGATGATTTGCCTGCCAATCTGCATGCCGACCTGTGCGAGCGGTTCTCTTTCCCCGCGCTGGTTGCACAGTGGCGCGGCGTCCTGCAGAGGGCGGCGAAACGATGAGCCGCATCGACATCCTTCTGGCCACGTATAACGGGGCGCGGTTCCTGCCCGAACAGCTGGCCTCACTGTCGGCGCAAAGCCATTACGATTGGCGCTTGCTGGTGCGCGACGACGGGTCGAGTGACAATTCCCTGGCGATCGTGCGCGAATGGGCCAAGGGCATTTCCCAACCTGTCGAAATAATCGAGGACGGGCGAACGGGTCTGGGCGCCTCGCTGAACTTTGCAACTTTGCTGGAAATCAGCGACGCGCCCTATTTCGCCTGCTGCGATCAGGACGACGTGTGGTTGCCCGAAAAGCTTTCGATAATGCTGAGAGCCGTCCAGTCGGCAGAAGACAGCGCCGGGTCCGACATGCCGATCCTGGCCTATTCGGATTTGCGCGTGGTGGACGGCGGTCTGAACCTGATTGCCGAAAGCTTTCGCGATTTTTCTCGCAGGCCGCGCCTGCCCCGCGGGCGCGAGCTGCGCCAGGTGATGATGCACAATGCCGTGACCGGGTGCGCATCGCTCGGCAATGCCGCCCTGCGCGCGAAGGCGCTTCCAGTTCCGCCACAAGCGAGCATGCACGACTGGTGGCTGGGATTGGTAGCGGCCGGTCTGGGAAAGCTAGTCTGGGTGCCGCATGCGACGATCCTCTATCGCCAGCATGGAGGCAACACCTTGGGCGCGAACGCCGCCGATCCCCTGTCCCAGTTGCGTTATGTCGCAAGCAATGCGGGGGAGGCGCTTGGGCGGTCGCGGAAACTGCTGGTGGCTACGCGCAGGCAGGCCGGCGCCTTTGTGAACCGGTATGGCGATGCACTGGGCGAACAGGACAGGGTCATTCTGCAAAACTACGCACGGCTGGGGCAGATGAGCTGGGCGAGCCGCAAGGCGTTCTTCTTGCAGAACCGGATGTTGGCCGACAATGCACTGAAAAACATGCCGTTTTTCCTGCTCGCCTAGATTCTCGCGAGCTTGTGCGACAATATCCAACCCGGTGCGATAATAAGCACCGCTCGCAGCAGCCAGGATGCCATGACGATCTGCAAGGCCAGCATCGGACCGATCTCCGCCCGAAAGGCCGTGAAGCCTGCCAGCACGGCAAGACACGCAGCGAGGCTGGCCGTCAGCGGCTTTGAAAACTGGTCCTCGAGCATCAACAACTGCAGAAAACCCTGAGGCAGCAGGATGATGCCGGCAATGACAATCGTCAGGGTCGTCAACTGCCGCCCAAGTTCATATTCGGCACCAAAGAAGGTATCGAATACCACCGGCGAAATCATGTGCCACGCCCCGGCAAGGATAATCGTGGCGGAGGTGGAAATGGCTGCCACGATCCAGCCGTAACTGGCGACGCGGCTGTCCCCGCCTGCGCGGGAGCGTGCCAGCACGGGAACTGCCGTGGCGACGAACGCAGAGCCAGCCGCCAGCAGAAAGCCTGACAGTTGTACGGCGATGCCCACCTGGCCCAGTTCGGAAAAGTCGCGGGCCAAAGGTTTGTAGAGGACCAGTGGGGCGGCCATCAGAAAGCCTGTGGCCAGGTCGTGAAGTCCCAAGGGGACTCCCTTGCGAAGCAGGCTGCGCGCCTCTTTCCAGCGAGGGATGGCCAAACGAATGTCGTAGCGGCCCTTGATGGTACGCCACGACAGCGCCGTTTCTATTGCCCAACTGATCCAGTGGAGCGCCAGCAAAGCAGCGATCCCGGCTCCATTGACAAGCATCAGCAGGCCAACTGTCAGTTCTACCACCCGCGCGACGAGAACATTGGGCACGTTGCGCATGACTTCCATCCGGCCGGTGAAAATGCTGCGGTTGAGCAGTGCGACCCCGCGGAATAGCAGCGCGGGAGCTACAAACAGCAGCATCAGCGCCTCGCTGGTACCTTTCGCCGCAACCAGAACGTAGACCAGAAGGCCAAACGTCGCGCATGCGCAGCATGCCATCCGCAGGGTGAACAACCGGCTGGCTTCCGCGTCCCCTTCCTTCTGACCTTTGCCATAGCCATAAGGGACCAGCGTCTCGAACCCCAGGGAAGCCCCGGCCAGGATGAAGCCGTAGAAGGCAAGGGCCCAGCTGAAGATGCCGTAACCGTCCGGCCCAAGCAGCCGCGTTATGACGACGAAATACACGGCACGCACTACTGTTTCGGCAGCGGTAAGTCCGCTGGCGCCAAGCCCGTTGACGGCGATGTTTCTGATACCGGCGCCGAGCTTCATCCGAAACGAGCCTGCGTGGCTGTGATAAAGCGTTTGACGGTTTCGACCCCCTCTGCCTCCTTTTCGGCCAGAAGCCCGTCGACCAGGTGTCGTGTCTTGCGGGCGTGGTCGAGGTCATCGAGCCCGTAGGCTACGCCGTAGCGTGCAATGGGGTGCTGTGCGGTCCATTCGTTCCGGCTTGCAAACAGTCCCGGGATCACAACGCTGTCGCAGCCGCACACCGCTGCAAACTGAGAGTACAAACTGGCTTCATCGTACGAGTAGAATGTCTTGCACGCATTGAAGATGGCGGCGATTTCCGCGTGCGATTTGCCATCGATCCGAATGGCGTTGGCAGTCTCGGGTATGCGGGTTTTTGCAGCGCCTTTCCGAACGAGGTAGCACGCCCCTTTGCGTTCAGCCTGGTTTTCGTTGCGATATGCAGGATCGCGCTGCCAGACATACAGGTCCTGCGCGCCGCCGGTTATTTCAGGTATGTCCGACATGGCCCCGGCGCGAAAAAACATCTCCCCTGCCGTGAACTTGAAAGGGTTCTGCAACCCCGGCTTATACAGCAGCCAGCGAACGACATTGCGTGCGCCCATCGGATTGCCGAGGCGTATCTCCGGATAGATAACGATGCTGTTTTGGTGAAAATTGTCCCGGTGCGCGACTGGCGTATCGAGTTGGCGGTTCAGGAAATGCCGCGAACTCCCGAATAGCAGGGAGGGTTTGCGAAGGATGGATTTCGCCACACCTCCTGCCCCGGGCACCGGATCGCGGTACCACGGCCAGATGAAGGCCTCCTCTCCCAGCGATCTCAGAACATGAACCAGCCCGTGCAGGAAGATGCTGCCGCCGCTGTTCGGATTCCAGGCAGGCGCGTGAACCAGGTAATTTGGCCGAGAGGTCACGGGTTCGACGGAGCGCTGGAAGACTGGGCGAGATATTCCTTTTCCAGCTCCAGCAGATCCTTGTGGCGAGCCTTTACCCGGCGTGCGGGTGAGCCGGCATAGATCGACCATTCCTGTGTGGACTTGGAAACCAGCGCGCGCGCCCCGATTGCAGTGCCGTCTGCCAGTGTGACGCCCGGAAGAACGATCGCTCCTGCGCCCACGATCACGTGCCGCCCCAGTGTTACGGCGCGCTTCGTCTCCCGCTTGAATTCATCGGGTACCGTGGGGTTCGTCATCGTCCGGCCGCTGTAGTCGTCGGACTGCGAGAAAACCTGCACTCCGTAAGCCAGACCGGAGAAATCCGCCATCGTGATGCCCGGTTCTCCGCCTGCCAGAAGGCAGAAGGGGGCAATGTGAATGTTGCGCCCCAGTTCGAGCTTGCCGGACAGCACGCAGAAATCGTCCACCCGGCAATAGTCACCCAGGCGCATCATGCCCGGATCGTAGATCGAGGCGCGATCGCTGATGCGAACGTGTCGGCCCAACGCCGCAAATCCCATCCGGTCGAGCTGGTCCTGAGTCAGATAGGCCATCGTCCCCTCCGCGTTCTTGGGTGCAGGGTTATTCCCCGCCCAGCCAGCGCGCGGCGACTTCGATCACGCGGTCGGCATCCTGCCCGAGAGTAAAGAACATCGGAAGACGCACAAGCCGGGCGGCGATGTCGTCGGTGATATCCATCTCGCCGCTTGTGCGCGAACAGGATCGACCGAACGGAGAACTGTGCAACGGCACATAGTGAAACGGGGCCAGTATCCCGTTAACCTTCAGGAATTCGATGAAATCAGTGCGAGCCTCCCGGCTTTCCAGCAGCAGGTAGAACATGTGGCCGTTGCCGGTCGTATGATCTGGAATGCGAGGCAGTTCGAACGGGCGGGCTGCATCGATCCCGGCAAAGGCATCGTAATACTGCTGGAACAGCGAAAGGCGGCGGTTGCGGATGCGTGGTTCATGCTCGAGCTGGGCATAGAGAAACGCCGCAATCAGTTCTCCCGGTAGGAAGCTGCTACCGATGTCGACCCACGTGTACTTGGCGGTTTCCCCGCGCATGAACTTGCTGCGATTTGTGCCCTTTTCACGGATGATTTCGGCGCGCTGGACGAGGTCGGGCCGCATCAGGGTGAGTGCGCCGCCTTCACCGCTGACGATGTTCTTCGTCTCGTGGAAGCTGAAGGTCGCCATGTCCCCCAGCGACCCCGCCGGGCGACCCTTGTAGGTGGATCCCAGCGCCTGGGCAGCGTCCTCTACCAGCAGGAGATCGTGCTTCCGGGCGATGGCGGCGAGGGCATCCATGTCCGCCGGGAAACCGGCATAATGCACGGCGAAGATCGCACGGGTCCGCGGTGTAACAGCTTCGGCAACGCGACGCGGATCGATATTCAGCGTGGCGGCATCGATATCCACGAACACCGGCGTCGCCCCACGCAGCACGACGGCATTGGCGGTCGAGACAAAGGTGTAGGAGGGCAGGATCACCTCGTCGCCGGGTTTGAGGTCCGCAAGTATGGCGGCCATTTCCAGTGCCGCGGTGCAGCTATGGGTGAGAAGGGCGTGCGCGGCACCGGACATTGCGCAGATCGCCGCATGGCATTTCTGCGTATAGGCGCCGTCGCCGGAGAGTTGCCCGCGATGGATCGCATCGCGGATATAGTCGAACTCACGGCCGACGACTGCAGGCTTGTTGAAGGGGATGGAGCGCAAGGCCTCGGCAGGCGGGACGAGCGCTTCCATGGAAAACCTGGTGGACTGTGCGAGGCTAGAATCCGACATAAAGCGGTCCTTCTTCCCAAATTCGGGTGGGCTGCGAAAGATTGTCGCCCCACTGCAAGCGGACAGAGCCATCGACGGCTTCGACCGTATGTGATCCGCGAGACATGTGCATGACGCTGCCTTGCTGATGGAACTGCCCGTCGATGACGGCGCTTCCGCCCAGCACGGTGTACTGGCCGGGTACGAGCCATTCGCTGGTCCTGACCTTGCCACTCGCGATGTCCGCGCCGGCAAGCATGATCGGCCCCCAGAAAGGTACGTAACTGTCCCGCAAGGCCGAAGCGTCTTCCGGCACCAGAATGTCACTCCCCCCAGTCAGGCTGGATGCAATGATCTCATCGTTCACGAGCAGCATCGGGATCGGACGTGCTTCCATCGCTTTCCGGAAGCTTGCCACGCCGTTCTGCCGGTAGGAGAACATGGCCGAGGGGGTCATCAGATAGTTCGCCTTCACCAGCGAAGGCAGCATGCCATTGTGATCGAAATAGGCAATACCCTGTGGCAGCAGCGTTTCCGCAGTTTCCACAAGGGCGCGCTGGCGGTGGATGGTATCGCGGTCCTCCATGGCGAATGCGCCGGTTGCCAATAAAGCCAGCACTCCGGTGACAAGCGCCAACGGATAGCGTGATACCAGCGAATGTGCGGCCACGGTCACACTCACCGCGACAGGTGCCAGCATGAAGACGTAAAAGTACGCCGCCGTATTCGTGTAGAACAGCGGCAGCGTCAGCGGCAGCCAAAGGCCGGAAAGACCCCATTTCGCCGAATTGGGCAAAGCGCTGCGCCAGATGGCAAAGGGAGCGGCCAGTGCCAGCAGGAACAGCACAGGGGCGGTCAGCGCGGCCTTGACGCCCATCTGCCAATAGGGCGGGACGCCGAGGAAAAACATCCAGCGAGAGGCGGAGGCTGCCATGGCCGTGCCTTCGGTCGCGGTCGTCAGCGAAGCGGCATGCCACGCGTAGAGCAGCGCGAATACAACGCCAGCACCCAGACCGGCAGCCGCCATGCGCAGCGCGGTGGCGGGGGAGAAACCGTCCGCGCTCCAGCGCATCCAGGCAAGGCCGATGAAAGCGGGCGCATAGAGCACGGTCTTGATCGTGATCATCCCGGCGATGGCGACCAGCGCGGCGAAAGCGGCGAGGGGCCAAAGGCCGAGGCGGCAGCGACCAAGGATTACGAGCGCGCTCATCAGAGCGGCCGTGGCCATGGGGTCGGTACGGAAGGAGAAGCCGTGCTGCAGCACGAACCCTGCGGAGAGGTAGAGCAGCGCTGCAAGGACAGCGACGGGCCGCTCCACGAACCGGCGGGAAAGGGCGTAGATGGCTGCCAGCGTCACCGCTTCGCATGCCAGCATTACCAGCCTTGCTGTCAGGATCTTGTCCACGCCACTGCCGGGCAGGGCGGGCAGCCAGGCGAACAGGCGTACGTGAAGGCTCTGCAAAGGCTGGGCAAGGGTGCCGCGCGCGAAGTCGGCAACGTGGTAGTAGAACCAGAACTCATCCCAGTTCACGGCGCGGGTGAACACCATGGATAGCTGCATGGCCAGCAACAGGCCAAGCGCGGCCAGCGGCCAGGCGGCGCTGTTCGCCGCAGGCAGGGCAAAGGACCTTGCCGGGCTGGAAAGTTCAGCCGAAGCCGCCCGGGCTGTCATGCGGCATCCTTGCGGCGCGGACTTGCCTGCGTGCCCGATTGCGCCGCGTGCTGGTGATGGAGCGCGGCAACCATGTCCTCCAGCTTGCGGGTGCGGACGAGGTTCTCTTCCATCAGCTTGCGGTTGGCGGCGACAAGGTCTGCCACCATGCCCATGATTGCTACCAGCGTGCCCAGCACCAGCAAGGCCCCGCCGATGACCAGCGATTGCACGTGCCCGCCGCCATCGCCCTGGCTCCAGAACCACAGGAAGCGCACGATCGGGATCATGCCGACAAATGCAATCAGCGATCCCGTGCCAACAAACGCACGCAGCGGTTTGTAGGCGGTGAAGCTGCGCGCCATGGTAATGCCGGTCTGCATCACGAAGCGCGGGACGGATTTGAACAGGCGGCTGGGACGCGCGGCGGCATGGGTGCGCACGGGAACCGTGGCAATCGCCATACGCTTGCGCCCGGCCTGGATCAGCATGTCCGTGGTGTAGCTGAATTCGGTGGTAATGTTGATGCGCTGCGCGGCATCGCGGCTGATGGCACGAAACCCGCTGACCGCATCGGCAACGGTGGTTCCTGCCAGATGCTGCACCACGCCGCTGCCCACGCGCTGCATCAGCCGCTTGATCGGAGAGAAATGCGCGTTGTCGGAAACGCCGCGATCGCCGATCACGATGTCCGCCTGTCCGCGCAGGATGGGCGTGACGAGTGCTTCGATATCGCCACCTTCGTACTGCCCGTCACCATCAGTGTTGACGATAATATCGGCGCCTTCAGCCAGGGCCCGGTCCACGCCGCTGCGAAAGGCTGCCGCAAGACCCCGGTTGCGCCGATGGGACACGACGTGATGCACGCCCCACTGGCGCGCCACCTGGGCAGTGCCATCATCGCTGCCGTCATCGATGACGAGAAACTCCACCACGTCCACACCGGCCACGCGGCGGGGCAGGGCAGCCAGCGTTGCTGGCAGCGTAGCGGCCTCGTTCAGGCAGGGAATCTGGATAATCAGCTTCGTCATGTCGCCCCCGGCTCGAGTGCCTGTGCAGGCACGCCATAGGGCTTTGTTAAGCATGACCGTTTAACGCTTCGTAAAATTCGGCGACTGTCCGATGGAAAGATTGCCCGCCTCGCAACGAAGCCCTAAGCGCCCTGCTTCGATAGCGGGAGCCACAGGGCATGCAGGAATCACATCGGTCAGGGCTGCTCTTCGCGCTTGCCGGTTTCTGCGCGCTGACGATCGGCGATTCCATCGTGAAGGGGATCGACCAGGCCTGGGCCCCGACCGCCGTCGCTGCACTGCGCTACGTGCTGGGCGCCCTCGGCCTGACCGCGCTGCTCGTCTGGAACGAGGGCACAGCGCCCCTGCGCCGCATTCCCAACCCGCGGATCCAGTGGCTGCGCGGTGGAGCCGTGGCGATGGCGACGATCTGCTTTTTCGCGGGCGTCTGGCTCATGCCGCTGACAGAGGCGATTGCGCTCGTCTTCACGCAGCCGATCTTTACTGCAATCCTCGCCGCTGCTTTTCTGGGAGAGAGGCTGCGCTGGCAGACCGTGGCAGCGACTCTTGTCGCCTTTGCGGGCGTGCTGATCGTCCTGCGGCCCAACCTTGCCGAGATCGGGCTTGCCGCGGTGCTCCCGCTTGCCGCTGCCTTTGGCATGGCGGTGCTTGTCACGGCCAATCGCGCGGTGGCCGGGCGGGGCAGTTCTCTGGCCATGCAGGCCTATGTCGCGCTGTTTGCAAGCATCTTCCTGCTCGCCGGCATGGTCATCGGTCATTTCAGCGGACTGGCGCAGCTACGCCTGGAATGGCCGGAATGGCATGTTCCTGCGCGCATTGCGATCATCGCGGTAACCGCCAGCACGGCTCACTGGCTGATCTACATGGGTACAGAGCGTGCCGGCGCGGCGACCGTCGCCCCCATGACATACGGCCAGCTGATCGCCGGCTCGCTGATAGGCTACGTGTTCTTCTCGGAAGTGCCGGACCTAACGGCGATGGCCGGGGCCGCGCTGATCATTATTTCGGGTCTATGGCTGTGGCATCAGGGCCGGACGAAGCGCGGGGCCAAGCTGCCTTCCTGATGGCTAGCGAGTAGTCCGCACCCACGCGGTAAGCTGGCGGCCGTGCATCGTTACCGTCAGGCGCGGTTCGTAACTGCGTGCAAGCTCGTCTTCGACCAGCGCCTTTGCTTCTGCATTGCGAACGGTCATCCCCCTGTCGGCGGTGACGATGGCTCCGGGCCGCATGGCAAGGATGCGCGCGATTTCCTCCGTCTGCTCCACCTCCAGCGCGTCCGTTTCCAGCGCGTTGTTGAGGTGATCGGGATAGACATATCGCGTCGGTACGCAGCTTCCCGTCAGGCGGTAGAGCACCGTCGGCCCATCCCACACCCACAGGCAGTTGTCCTCGCCGCCGACATGCGGAGCGATTGCTGCAGCCAGCGTGCGCGCCGCGTCACGTTCCTCGAGCGATTTCTCATGCCGGTCGGGCAGCGAAAGCAGCGCGAACAGAATGGTCGTGAGCACTACGATCGGCCCGATGTTCAGAGGGCCGTGACGGTCCAGCAAGGGCAGGGCAACCAGCGCCACCGGGGCTGAAAGTGCTGCATAGTAATACAGATACACCGTTCCCGGCATCAGCACACCCGCCAGCGCGGCGAGCGTCCAGGCGAGATAGAACAGCCACGCGGAAAGCGGTGCCGGGTTCTTTACCCGCAGCGCTGCGTAAATGCCGCTGAGCATCAGGACCACCACCGGCGCAACGCCCACCACGTAGCTGGGGGCCCAGCGCCCCTGCGGTGCGGCTGCCCTGTTGAAGAAACTCTCGAAATTGGCGAACCAGAATGCGTCGAACTGGCCGATGGCGGCGTAGAACAGGCCGACTGCGATGGTCGGCAACAGGCCGAGAAGGGCGAAAATTGCCGCAATTGCGGCGAGTTCGGAAAGCGCCCTGCCGCGCCGGTATTCCGCGTAGAGCGCCCAAGCCCCGAAGAACACGCACTGTGCGACGACGGTATACTTGATCTGCAGGGCGAGGCCGCCCAGCACCATCGCCCACATCGCCCGCCGGGTGAAATGCGGGTGCTGCCCGTCAACCAGCAGGGCCGCCATGCCCAGCGTAAGCGGCACGAAGAACACCTCGCTGTTGGCGGAATAATTGGCATAGGCGGACAGCAGCATCACCGCGATGGCGGCAACGAAAGTCGCGCTCACCCGGTCGACACAGCGGCGTGCAAGGCGGAAGGTCAGCCAGGCGGTGGCGCAGGCGAAGACAGCGGCAACCACCTGGTAGGCGAAGGCTGTCGGCCCGAGCAGGGCGTGGGCCAGGCCGAACAGGGCGAAGAGGCCAAAAGGCTTGCGGTCCCACCAGTCCACGAACGGCAGTTCGCCATATTGCATCCGCCAGCCGATGAAACTGTAGAGCTGCTCGTCGAAATCGGCCACCGGATCGCCGAACCAGATCGCGCGGTGACCCACCGTGAAGGCCACCAGCAGCAGGAGGCACAAAGCGTCGCCGCGTGGCAGCCCGGCGGGAAAGGGGGCGGCCTTGGCGCGGGTCATGATCACATCGCCGGTCATGGTGGCCAGCCATGCCCCAACATGGTTAAGAACCGCTTATGAGTTCGGAGAAACCTGAAACCTGCTGGCTTTGCGACAGGCCGCTGGGGCGCCGCGTGCAGTGGCATCACGTTGTTCCCAAGGCGAAGAAGGGGCGGGAGACCGTGCCAGTCCATCCTATTTGCCACCGGACGATCCATGCTCATTTCACCAATGCCGAGCTGGCGCGGATCGACGGCGCACGAGCGCCCCTGGTGGCAAATCTGGAGGTCGCGAAGTTTCTCGACTGGATTGCCGACAAGCCGCCGGATTTCCACGCGCCAACGCGCCGCCCGAAAGGTTAGCCGCCGCTCTCCGCAGTGGCATCGGCAGCAGGGAACCCGTCGATGAAAGTTTCGGGAACGGTCCATTTGAAGACCTTGCGGTTCTCGACCGTCTTTTCGACATCGGGCTGCCAGCCGCCCATGGCGAAAGCATGGCTTACGACCCGTGAACCGGGTTCCATCTGCTCCATGATCCGGGCCCGCAGGCGCAGGTTCTGCGTCGGCCCCAGATACAGCGCCAGGGTGTCTACGCCTGACAGATCTGTGGTGAAGAGGTCCTGCTTGCGGAACTCCACGAGATGTTCGACCCCAGCGGCGCGGGCATTGGCGCGCGCTTCTTCAAGAAGCCCGTCGTCAATTTCGATGCCGACCGCGCGGATGCCGTACTCGCGCGCGGCGGCAATCGGGATACGACCGTCGCCCGATCCCAGATCGTAAAGGACATCGCCGTCCTCGATCTCGGCAAGCCGCAGCATCTCGCTCACCACGGCGGGCGGTGTGGGGATGTAATGGATATCCTGGCTGGTATCGACGCAGGAGGTCATCGCCAGGCTGGCCAGGGCGGAGAAGATGAGGTGAGGTCGCATCCCTGTTAAAACGCCGTTGCGCTTGGTGCGATCCACAGGCCGCAGAATACTCTGCCCCAAACACAAGGGGCCGCAGCTTGCGCCGCGACCCCTCGAGTAATTCGGTGTCCGATCAACAGGACGATCAGTCCTCGACGTGCTCCGCCAGCACGGTCAGGCCCTTGTCGCCCACTTCGGCAAAGCCGCCGCGCACTTCGATATTTTCAGGCGCGGCGCCCTCGGTCTTGTAGACCTGCACCGTGCCGTCGCGCACGGTGGACATAAAGGGCGCGTGGCCCTCCAGCACGCCGAATTCGCCCTCGGCACCGGGCACGACCACCATGTGGACGTCCTCGGAGCGGACCAGCTTGCTCGGCGTGACCAGTTCGAAATGCAGTGCCATGTGACTTAGGCGTCCTCAGCCAGCTTCTTGGCCTTCTCGACCGCTTCGTCGATGCCGCCGACCATGTAGAAGGCGCTTTCCGGCAGATGGTCGTACTCGCCATCCACAACCGCCTTGAACGAGCGCACGGTGTCTTCCAGCTGCACGAACTTGCCGGGGATGTTGGTGAACACCTCGGCCACGTGGAACGGCTGGGACAGGAAGCGCTGGATCTTGCGGGCGCGCTGCACGGTCAGCTTATCTTCTTCCGAAAGCTCGTCCATGCCGAGAATGGCGATGATGTCCTGCAGTGACTTGTACTTCTGCAGGATTTCCTGAACGCGGCGAGCGGTTTCGTAGTGCTCCTGGCCTACGACGCGCGGTTCCAGAACGCGGCTGGTCGAATCCAGCGGGTCCACCGCCGGGTAGATGCCGAGTTCGGAGATGGCGCGGTTCAGCGTGGTGGTCGCGTCCAAGTGGGCGAACGAGGTTGCAGGGGCAGGGTCGGTCAAGTCATCCGCGGGAACGTAGATGGCTTGCACCGAGGTGATCGAGCCCTTGTTGGTGGAGGTAATGCGTTCCTGCAGGTTGCCCATGTCGGTGGACAGCGTGGGCTGGTAGCCCACGGCCGAAGGAATACGGCCAAGCAGTGCGGACACTTCGGAACCGGCCTGCGTGAAGCGGAAGATGTTGTCCACGAAGAACAGCACGTCCTGGCCTTCCTGGTCGCGGAAATATTCGGCCATGGTCAGGCCGGACAGCGCCACGCGGGCACGCGCGCCCGGAGGCTCGTTCATCTGGCCGAATACGAGAGCCACCTTGGATCCTTCGGAGATGGCGTTGCCTTCCTCGTCCTTGGCGATAACGCCGGCATCGAGGAATTCGTGGTAGAGATCGTTACCTTCACGGGTACGCTCACCCACACCGGCGAACACGGACACGCCGCCGTGGCCCTTCGCGATGTTGTTGATGAGTTCCTGGATCAGCACGGTCTTGCCCACGCCGGCGCCGCCGAACAGGCCGATCTTGCCGCCCTTCGCGTAGGGCGCGAGCAGGTCGATCACCTTGATGCCCGTGACGAGAATGTCGGCTTCGGTCGACTGGTCGACGAATTCCGGTGCCTCGGCGTGGATCGGAGCGGTCATTTCGGCGCCGATGGGGCCGCGCTCGTCGATCGGGGCGCCGACCACGTTCATGATGCGGCCCAGCGTCTTGGGGCCGACGGGCACGGAAATCTGCGCGCCGGTGGCGATCACTTCCTGACCACGCGTCAGGCCGTCGGTGCCGTCCATGGCGATGGTGCGAACGGTATTTTCACCCAGGTGCTGCGCCACTTCGAGCACGAGCGTCTGGTCACCGTTCTTGGTCTCCAGTGCGGAGAGAATGGCAGGCAGCTCGCCCGGGAAGGTCACGTCGACAACGGCGCCGATGACCTGGGCAATGGTGCCGTTGGTGGTCTGGTTGAGTGCAGGTGCGGTAGCCATGATTGGTATCCTGTGGCGTTCAGAAAAGGATCTGGTTCGGGTTCAAAAAACTATTGCGAGCAAACGGCGTCTGCATCGGCGATGGCCCATGCTTCGCCGGTTTCGTCGAGTTCGAGTGTCGCGTCGTTACGCAGGTATTCATCCTCGCCCAGGCCGAATTCGCACGAGACGGTCTCGGCGCCCATCGCGCGGCGGCATACCGAGGTGCTGACGGGCTCTGCTTCAGGGCAGGCAGCGGCATAGAGCTGGGCGAACAGCTCTTCGTCGGGTGCGGGGGCAGAAGGCGTGGGTTCGGGCGCTGCAACCTCGGCAGGCGCCGGTTCCGGAGCAGGTTCCTCGCCGCACGCGGCCAGCGCGAACATGGGGGCGATCAGGGACAGGGTGAGAGTAAGCTTTTTCACAGTGATTTCCGGCGTTAGAGCGCTTCAGCGCCCGCAATGATTTCAATAAGTTCGGTGGTAATCGCGGCCTGGCGGCTGCGGTTGTACTGGATCGTCAGCTTGTCGATCAGTTCACCGGCGTTGCGCGTTGCGTTGTCCATGGCGGTCATCGAGGCACCCTGTTCGGAAGCCTCGCGTTCCAGCAGGGCACCGAAAAGCTGCGTCTTGATATAGCGCGGCAGCAGGTCTTCGAGGATTTCCTCCTCGTCCGGCTCGTATTCCACGGCTGCATCGGAGGCGGGCGTGTCTTCGGGAGCCGGCACGGGCAGCAGCTGCACCGTGGTGGGGTCCTGCGCCAGCGCGCTCTTGAACACCGGGTAGACGAGGTGGGCGATGTCGAATTCGCCCTTCTCGAACCGCGCCACCAGGTCATCGGCAATCTTTTCCGCTTCCTCGAAGTCGGGATTGCGCATGTCGCTGGTGTCGTAGTGGTGCTCGATCTTGCTGGCGTAGTCGCGCTTGATCGGTGCGCGGCCCTTCTTGCCGACGAGGTAGAAGGTCACGTCCTTGCCCTCTGCGATCAGCTTGCGCGCCTGCTTCTTGGCCTCTTTCACGATGTTCGCGTTGAGACCGCCGCACAGGCCCTTGTCGGTGTTCACCACCACCAGCAGGTGACGCTGGTTGGAACCGGTGCCGCGAAGCAGCAGCGGGGCGCTGTCCCCGCTCACCTTGCTGGCGAGCGAGCCCATGACCCCTGCCAGACGCTCCGCATACGGACGCGCAGCCTCGGCAGCAGCCTGTGCCTTGCGCAGTTTTGCCGCCGCGACCATCTGCTTGGCCTTGGTGATCTTCTGCGTGGACTTGACCGACTTGATCCGGTCCTTGAGTTCCTTGAGGCTAGCCATTTCGGCTCCCTATTGTTCTCGATTTACCGGACTTAGGCGAACTGCTTGGCGAAGGTGTCGAGCGCGCTCTTCACCTTGTCACGGGTGTCGTCTTCGAACTTGCCGGTGTCGGCAATGGTCTTCAGGACATCGGCGTGTTCGTTGCGCATGTAGCTGAGCATCGCGGCTTCGTATTCGGTCACGCGGTCGACGGCGACGCTATCGATGTAGCCGTTGGTGCCCGCGAAGATCGACACGACCTGCTCTTCCACCGGCATCGGCGAGAACTGCGGCTGCTTCAGCAGCTCGGTAAGGCGCGCGCCGCGGTTCAGCAGCTTCTGCGTGGAGGGATCGAGGTCCGAACCGAACTGGGCGAAGGCCGCCATTTCGCGGTACTGCGCCAGCTCCAACTTGATGGAGCCTGCCACCTTCTTCATCGCCTTGGTCTGTGCGGCACCGCCCACGCGGCTAACCGACAGACCCACGTTGATGGCGGGACGGATGCCCTGATAGAACAGGGCGGTTTCGAGGAAGATCTGGCCGTCGGTGATCGAGATCACGTTGGTCGGGATGTACGCCGACACGTCGCCGGCCTGCGTTTCGATGATCGGCAGCGCGGTGAGCGAGCCGCCCCCGTTTTCGTCGTTCATCTTGGCGGCGCGTTCCAGCAGGCGAGAGTGCAGGTAGAACACGTCACCCGGATAGGCTTCACGGCCCGGAGGACGACGCAGCAGCAGCGACATCTGGCGATAAGCCACGGCCTGCTTGGAAAGGTCGTCGTAAACGATCACGGCGTGCATGCCGTTGTCGCGGAAGAATTCGCCCATGGCGGCGCCGGTGTAGGGCGCGAGGTACTGCAGCGGAGCGGGCTCCGATGCGGTAGCGGCCACCACGATGGTGTAATCCATCGCGCCGTTTTCCTCGAGGCTCTTCACGATCTGCGCGACGGTGGAGCGCTTCTGGCCCACGGCAACGTAGATGCAGTAGAGCTTCTTCTTCTCGTCGTCGCCGGCGTGCGCATCCTTCTGGTTGATGAAGGTATCGATCGCCACGGCGCTCTTGCCGGTCTGGCGGTCACCGATGATCAGTTCGCGCTGGCCACGGCCAACGGGCACGAGAGCGTCGATGGCCTTGAGGCCGGACTGCACGGGCTCGTCAACCGACTTACGCGGGATGATGCCGGGAGCCTTCTGTTCCACGCGCATGCGCTTCACGTCGGAGATCGGGCCCTTGCCATCGATCGGATTGCCAAGCGCGTCCACCACGCGGCCCAGCAGGCCCTTGCCCACGGGCACGTCCACGATGGTACCGGTACGCTTTACGACATCGCCTTCCTTGATCTCGGCGTCAGAGCCGAAGATCACGACACCGACGTTGTCGGCTTCGAGGTTCAGGGCCATGCCCTGGATGCCGTTGGAGAACTGCACCATCTCACCGGCCTGAACACTGTCGAGGCCGTGGATGCGGGCGATACCGTCACCCACGGAGAGGACGGAGCCGACTTCGCTCACTTCGGCTTCGGTGCCGAAGTTGGCGATCTGGTCCTTGATGACCTTGGAAATTTCTGCGGCGCGGATATCCATTGCAATCAGCCTTCTTTAGATATGGCTACTCAGGCGGTCTTCATGGCCTGGGCGAGGGAGTTGAGACGGGTGCGGATCGAGCTGTCGATACGCTTCGAACCGATGGTGACGACGAGCCCGCCCAGAAGTTCGGGATCGACGCGCGATTTGAGTTTCACCGTGCGGCCTTCGCGGGCGCGCAGCTTGCTTTCCAGTTCCTGCAACTGGAGATCGGTGAGAGCGTGGGCGGAGGCGACTTCGGCCTGCACCTCGCCGCGCTGGGCGGCGGCAATCATGTGAAAAGCGCGGATCATGGCCGGCAGTTTCGACACGCGGCGGTTGTCCGCCAGCACACCGAGGAAGTTTTTCGTCAGCGCCGAAAGGCCAAGATGATCGGCAACACCTGCCATGATGGCAGACAGCTGCGACCGGCTGATTTCGGGGTTGGCAATAACCGCTGAGAGGTCTGCCGATTCGCGCAAGGCGGCATCGAGCGTGTCGAGATCGGATTCGACGGCGGTTACCGTGCCAGCCTCACTGGCAAGATCGAAAAGGGCCGAGGCATAACGCCCTGCTAGGCTGGCCTGAATACCGGCGGAAAGCTCCACGCGCGTGTGTCCTTCAAGGTCCGAGTAACGGAAAAAACTGGTCGCAAGGGAATCGGGGCGCGCGATGCACCCCTCCAAAGCTGGCGCGCGACTAGCATCGGGTGGCGGGGGATGCAACCCGGCGGAGGGGAGGTTTTCGGCTGCGTTGCCCAGACTCGCAAGGGTTGCGCCCGATATCCATCGCAGTGACGGTTTCGAACGGGATACGATAACTTGTCCCGAAGACGAAAAGTCGCCTTCGTTTGGTCAGCCTTCGCCCGCGCCCTGGGGCGCCTGCTCCATGGCCGGTCCGCATCTATATACAAGCCGTTCGTTAGGTCTCTGCGGAATGGCGTCCATGATGGCCGCCTGATCATCTGCCAGCTTGATCGACGCCTGCTGATCGGCGCCGCATTCGGGGGCGACGAACTGGCCGCGTGCGGTGCGCGCCTGTCGCATCGCAGCAAGATCCAGCAGATACCGTTCCATCACCAGCTCGCCGGCATCCGGGTCGAAGCGGTTGACGGAAACCGCGGCTTCGTTGGCGGGCACGAACACGCGGGTCCAGCGTCCGCTGGTAAAGCCGTACTGGGTGCGGCCATTGATGCAGCCATCGCCGGACCATTCGATGGCGATATCATCCTCGGGATCACCCACCACGCGGCTGCGGTCGGTATCGAGTACGCAGGAGAGGCTTGTCGCGCCCGAAGTGGTCGCTTCGGGCGCGGCAATGGCGCCGGTGGGGCCTTCTTCCTCGGCTCCTTCGCGCAGGGTCTGTTCCACCCGCTCGTCGATTTCGGCAAAGGCAGGGCGCGAAACCCAGGCGATGAGGGAACCAACTACCGCGACCAGGGCCGCCGCGCCGCCGATGGCGCGCAAGCGCATGTCGCGCTGAATGTGGCCGAACGCCGCCACGCCGCCTGCACCCAGTGCCACGATCAGCAGCAGCAGCGACAGAGCCATGCCGTTGGTCCGCGATTCCATCACTTCATATGTAATGGTGCGGCGGGTTTCGGCAGTCTGCTGGGCCAGCGCCTCTGCCTCCCGCTCCGCGCGGTCGGCTTCGGCACGGGCCTGCGCTTCGGCGCGGGCGATCTCTTCTTCCTCCAGATCGGCGAGACTCCGGCACGGCAGCGAGTTCAGCCGCGGCTGCACGTCGTTGGCGCGCAGGAAGGGCAGCAACTCGCGGGTGCTGATGGCAAAGAAGAACTCCGCATCGGATCCCGCGCTTTCGGTACCGAAACTGTTGACGCCGATCACCCGGCCGCAATCGTCCAGCAGGGGGCCACCGGAATTGCCGCGGGCGATGGGGGCCGTGTGCAGGATGGTGTCGAACTCCCGGCTTGGCCGTCGGCCCGAGAGGAAACCGGTGGCGGTAACAGGGGGCTGGGCGCGGAAGATGTCCGACTGTCCAAGGCCCTGTGCCCGGTCTACGTTGAGCGGATAGCCGACCGCGGTCACCGCGCCCGACTGCGCCGGATTGCCCGAAATGGTGAGCGGCGGCAGGCCCAGCGGCTCTGTCAGTTCCAGCAAGGCAAGGTCGTTGCGCGGGCTGACCGAAACAATGCGGGCATAGACCGCCTCTGCGCCTTCTGCCGGTACGACACCGATATTCAAGCGCTGGTCGTCAATTGCTTCCTGCACCACATGGGCGTTGGTGACGACGCGGGCGCCGCCAACTGCAAACCCGGTGCCGTGCGACACGGGGAAAATCTCGTCCCCGTCCTTTCCTATGATAATGACTCGCACCACGCCGCGCGCCGCCGCCTCTATGTCTGCCTGATCGGCTGCGGCGGGGGCTGGGCTGAGCGCCAAAGCGGCAAACCACAGGACGAGAAGGGCAGCAATGCGATGCATATGGCTGCGGCTTCTATACCAGTGTGGATTGACCGCAAGCTTCGGGACGCGCAGTTTCGAGGCTTCTGACATATCCGTGGCATGACCGACAAAGACCTCACCGATGAAGACCGCTGGCGAATCGCGCTGGCCAAGGACCGACGGTTCGACGGCGTGTTCGTGACCGGCGTACATTCCACTGGCATTTATTGCCGTCCCTCGTGTCCGGCCCGTGCGCCGATGCGAAAGAATGTCCGGTTTTACGCCACCCCCCTCGATGCAGAGGCTGTGGGCCTGCGCGCGTGCAAGCGCTGCGCGCCGGACCAGCAATCGCGTGAGGAGGCCGCCGTGCTGCGGACACTGGAAATCCTGCGCGATGCCGAGGGGCCGGTTTCACTTGAACGGCTGGGCGCGGCGACAGGATATTCGTCCACGCACCTGCAACGCGTGTTCAGCCGCGCCGTGGGGATGTCGCCAGCAGTCTATGCCCGCGCTCTCAGACGCGAACGCGCGGGCGAGGCCCTGGCCCGGCAAGAGCGCGTGACCGACGCCATTTACGAGGCGGGCTATTCCGCGCCCTCGCGATTTTACGACGACATGAAGGGACAGGCCATGACCCAAGGCATGAGCGCCAGTGATCGCCGCGATGGCGGGCAGGGACACACGATCCATTACGCCGTGATCGACACCACGCTGGGCACCATGCTGGTGGCGGCCACTGAAAAGGGTGTATGCCGCCTATCGTTCAACGAGGGGAAGGCTGACTTGCACGCCCGCTTCCCGAAGGCGCAACTGGTCGAGGGGGGTGAGCAGTTTCGCACCCTGTTCGAACAGGTGGTCGCAGCGGTCGAGAAACCCGGGACCGGACAGGATATTCCGCTCGACGTGCAGGGAACCGCCTTCCAGCAACGCGTGTGGGAGGAACTGCGGCGCATTCCGGCAGGCGAGACGCGCAGTTACGGCCAGCTCGCTGCCGCGCTGGGCAAGCCGAAAGCCAGTCGCGCGGTAGGCGGCGCGAACGGCGCCAACAATATCGCAGTGCTTATCCCCTGCCACCGCGTGATCGCGACAGGCGGCGGGCTGGGTGGATATGCCTACGGTACGGATATAAAGGCAGAACTGCTGCGGCGGGAGAAGGGCGAATAGCCTCTACTGCGGAGGGCCGGGCGTCCAGCGCGACAACCGGTCAGCCGTTTCTTGCCCATGTCTTCTTCGCAGGCTCCAACACATCGAGGAACGCCTCCGCGCTGTCGAGATATTTGCGCTGCTTCTCCTCACCCATGCGATCCCACGTGGAATAGATGCGACCGATCCGGTGGTTCTGCTCCAGCCGGTCTCGGTGGCGGTGCATGAAGTGCCAGTAGAGCGGGTTGAACGGACAGGCACCTTCGCCGGTTTTCTTGGCTGGCGAGTATCTGCATTCCTTGCAGTAATCGCTCATCTTGTTGATGTAATTGCCGCTGGCCGCATAAGGTTTCGACGCCAGCTTGCCGCCATCGGCGTAGAGGATCATGGCGCTCACGTTGGGAAGCTCGACCCATTCGTAGGCATCGGCATAGACGACAAGATACCAGTCCTGCACCTCGCGCGGGTTCACGCCTGCCAGCAGGGCAAAATTGCCCAGCACCATCAGCCGTTGGATGTGATGCGCGTGGGCATTGTCGCGGGTGGAGCGCACGCAGTCGGCCAGGCAGCGCATGTCGGTCTCGCCGGTCCAGTAGAATTCCGGCAGGCCGCGCTGGGCGTTCAACTGGTTCGCGCTTTCCAGGCCGGGCATGAAATACCAGTAGAATCCGCGCACATACTCGCGCCAGCCGATCAGCTGGCGGATGAAACCCTCCACGCTGTTGAGCGGTGCCTTGCCATCGCGATAGGCCTGCTCCGCACGCCGGCAAAGCTCCAGCGGATCGAGCAGGCCCAAGTTGATGCTGGTGGACAGCATCGAGTGATAGAGATCGTCCTGCCCGTGGACCATCGCATCCTGATAGGGGCCGAACTTCTCGATCCGTTCGGCGAAGAAGCGGTCGGCGGCTTCCTCTGCCTCATCGCGGGTGACGGGCCAGCAGAATGTCTCGAGGCTGCCGAAATGTTCGCCGAACTGTTCCTCCACCAGCGCGATCACCTCGCAGGTGATCTCGTCCGGTTCGAACTTCGCGCGTTCGGGCGGGTCCATATCATTTTCGGGGCTCTCGCGGTTCTGCTTGTCGAGATTCCACTCGCCGCCTTCGGGCTTGTCGTCCGCGGTCATCAGCAAGCCCGTCTTGCGCCGCATCTCGCGGTAGAAGAATTCCATCCGGAAAGTGTCACGATCCTCCGCCCATTCGCGGAATTCGGCGATGGAGGCGACGAAGCGATCGTCTGGCAGGATATCCACGTCGCAGTCGAACTTGTCCGGCCATTCCTCGATGGCCTGCTGCACGCGCCACTCGCCCGCTTCCACCACGTGGATGGCGCGAGGGTCGTGACGCTCCACGGCGCGGGCGACTTCGCCGGTGAAGCTGCCGGAATTGTCTTCGTCGTCCAGACGGATGTAATCGACCTGCCAGCCCGCGTTGCGCAATTCGGCGGCGAAGTGGCGCATGGCGGAAAAGATCAGCGCGATCTTCTGCTTATGGTGGCGCACGTAAGTCGCCTCGTCCCACACTTCCATCATCAGGATGACGGTGTCATCCTTGGTGCGGCCCCTGATGGAAGCGAGGGCGCGGGTTAGCTGGTCACCCAGGACGGGGACAAGGACGGGACGGTTATCTTGCGAGGAGGCCATGCCGTTCAAATGCTAGCGGAGGCCAGCGGTGCCGGAACATGGACCAAAGCCCGATGCCGCGCCCTGAATGCAGAGCGGGCGCCGCGTGGTGCCGAAACACCCCGCGACGCCCGCCATGTGTTACGCTGAAGGCTAATCAGTCTTCGTCGCAGCCGTAGGCTTCCACTTCTGCTTCGTATTCCTCCTGCTCGGCATCGCGAGCGGCCTCGTCCTTGTATTCGCCCGGATGATCGGGGCGCAGGTCTTCCAGCAGTCCTTCGCGGTCGCCCGCCTCGAACTCGGCGAACTTCTTGCGCATCAGGCAGGCGAAGCCGCCGTTACCCGTGAGATAGGACGCGCCGACGACGCGCGCCTCTGCTGCCCGGTCTTCCTCCAACAGCATGTGGACCAGCGTACGGCGAACCGTGTCGTCGAACGGCGCGTACCGGAACGAGGCTTCCAGAGCCATCTTGGCCTGATCCGGCACTGGCTCATCGTCGAACAGGTAGGTGAGGTAATAGCCGTAGAGCGGATAGGCATGGTCGGTTTCCATCCGGTTGGCCGCGGCGAAACGGCTGCGTGCCACCTCAAGCTGGGACGGATCCTGATAGGAACGACGCAGCGCCGCATCGGCATAATAGTTCGCCGCATCGGTCGAATCGGGATCGAGTTCAAGCACGCGCTGGGCCAGTTGTTCGGCCTCGTCATAGTTGCGCGCGTCGAATTCCGCCTCGGTCGCGGCGAGAAGAACCGGAGCACTGCTGGGGTACTGCTGCACCAGCGCGCGGGCTTCGCTCACCAGGCGTGCGGCACCCTCTTCGTCAACGCCGCGCTTGGACTTGATCATCAGGTCCATGCGGGCTTCCTCGTCTGCCGACAGGCGACGGATGTCCACTGCCGGATCGGCATTGACCGCATAGGGCACCCGCAATGTGCGTGCCGCGCCGCGGCGGAAATCTTCCAGTTCCTGCCGCAACACTTCAAGGTCGCCAAAGGCACGCTCTGCAGCTTCCATCGGGTCGGCGCCTTCGCCGATGGCAACCATGTATTCGCCCATCTGGCCCCGGCGTTCGGCGTTGAGGTTGAGATGGCTCGCGATCAGCCAGCCGTGTGCATAGCGGCGGCCGATGGCCTCGCGCCCATTTTCGCTGCGGGGCGGATCGAACGTCTTTTCCAGGTCGATCGGGATGGTTGCAAGCGAAGCGCTGCGCCACGGCGGCACTTCACCGATGACGAAATTGTCTTCGTTGAATTCGAGGTTGGAAAACAGCTCTGCGAAGCCTTCGCTGTACCACAGGGGGTAGGGCGCATCGCGGTGCTGGAACATGAAGTAGTGCACATATTCATGAAACAGCGTCGCCTTGGGATCGAGCATCATGTCCGTGTCCATCGCTTCGCGGGCGCTGCGTTCGCGGCGCTTGTTGCGCTGGCGCGGAACGAAGGCGACGGAACCGTTTGCACGGCCGATGAAGAAACCGCCCACGCCGGTGTTGCGATTGCCCGCCAATAGCACTGACATGTCCGAAGTCTCGCCAAAGCGGAAAACCGATACCTTGCTCGATTCCGGCAGTTCCTCGTCCATGGCGACGCCCGTGAGGATGCTCAGCACCTCGTCCAGCCGTTCCAGATCCTGCGCGAACTCGCGCGTGTCTGTTTCAGAGTCCTCGGCGTAGACGATGAAATGTTCTGTCTCTGCACGATACCAGTCAGCAGCGGAGGCGCTGATGGGGGCAAAGAGAAAGGTGATTGCCAGAGAGAGTCCGGCAAGCGCGCGTTTTGTCATGTGTTACTCCAGTCCTGATCGGAACGGTAATGGAGCACACTCTTCAACTCAAGCCGCAAAAGTCCGAAATTGCGCGCCATCCACACACGAAGTATTCTTGCAAGAACAGCGGGATAAGTGAAATCTATACGAAGTTGGGCAATGCAGATCGGCCAACAACCCGATTCCGTGGCGGAGGACGTCAAGCGCCGACCTTACAGAAGCACGCCTACTGATCCCCTTTGAGAGTGGCGGCAGAAAACGAAATCGTCACGGCAGTGCCGTCCTTGCCCGATTCCACCTCGAGATCGCCGCCCAGCCGATTGGTCAATTCGCGAACGATGCGCGCGCCAAGGCTGCCTTCGTTGGGCCAGTCGACATCTTCGGGCATGCCGTTGCCATTGTCGGTGACCCGCAGGCACACGGTGTTGCTGTCCTCGCTGTTCCAGAGGCGGACGTTCACCATGCCATCACCTCCGGCTTCGAAGGCATGCTGCAGGGCATTGGTCAGAAGTTCGGACACCAGCAGACCCATCTGCGAGGCGGAGTCGATGGAAATACGCAGTTCATCGGTTTCGAGGTTCATCCGCACCTCACGGTGCCCATCCAGCATGTTGAGGGCGCTGCAAACGCGGGAAATGTAGGCCCCCAGCGCAACCGTGTTGCCTTCGCTTTCGCCCGGTCTGGAGAATTCGTCATAAAGCAGGTTCAGCGCCTCGACCCGGTTTGCCAGGACTTTCAGCGAACCCTGCGCGTCGGCGCCTTTGCGGGATTCCATCCGGATCAGCGAAAGCAGCAGCGACAGGTGGTTTTTCACCCGGTGCTGAACCTCGCGTAACTGTTCGTCCAGCCGCGCGGCGCGTTCGGCAAAGGCGCGGTCCTTGGGCTGTTCGGACTGGATGCCAAGGAAATGGGTGATTTCACCGTTCTGCTTCATCGGGGAGATCAGCAGCCGGTTGATGAACTCCTCTCCGGTCGAGCGGTAGTTGAGGATATCGATGGTGATTTCCTCACCGGCGTCCAGCGCCTTGCGAATGGCCTCGGCATCCTTCTTGTCAGTGAGCGGACCCTGCAGGAAGCGGCAGTTTCTCCCCAACACCACGTTGCGGCTGTATCCGCTCACCCGCTCGAACGCGCTGTTGACGTAGATCAGCGGCATGTCTTCCATCTGGGCATCGGCGATCACCAGCGAAAACGGCAGGTCTTCCATCGTCTCGCGCGAGATGCCATCGGGGATGGGGGGGGGATCGTTCGCATCGAATGCGGCGTTCCGTTTGGCATTCTTCACCTTATCGGGAAACTCGTCGCCCAGCACGTCTGTCGTCCTCCAGTCCTTTTCGCGGTCGCCGCAAGCTGCCGCCGGCAGGATCGAGATCGCGGGTACGTCGCAGACGAACTGCAGGGGTGGATGTGAATCCCTTTGCGCCACCCATGGCGTATGCTCGATCGCTGCAATTCAAACGCGGATCGCCTGCCGGGGTTCCGCGTCGCATCGGGCTGCGAAGCGACTTTAGGCTAGAGCCAGCGCGGATTTGTTTCCAGGTCAGGCGAATAGAAGTTCACGTATTGCACAAGGCGCGGCGATGCTGCGCGGTTCGGGCTTGCGCCGTGCGGAAGATCCTGCCGCCAGATCACCAGGTCACCCGCCTTTCCCGGCACCGTGATCTGCTGGGCGCCAAGATCCACCGATCGTGGCGGTGTGCCGTCCAGGCTGTCGAGCCATTTGTCTATCCGGCGATGAAAGCCTGGCACGCAGCGAAATGCCCCTTGATCGGCGGCCGTATCCGTCAGGTACAGAACGCCCTGTGTCGCGAAGGGTATCGGACGTGCGAGGCTGACATCCCAGTGAAGATCGGACCCGGCAAAGGGATAGTCCGGGCGCTCGGGCGGGTTGAAACCGACACGGTCGATCGTGACCCAGAGATTGGCGGTGCCCCAAAGCTGGGCGAAGGCCTTGCGAATGCGCAATGAGCGGCGAGCGAGTTCCAGCGCCGGATGCTGGTAACATGAGATCATGATCCCGTCCTCGCGCGATGCATACCAGCTATCGGTATGGTCCGGCGTTCCCCCGGCCTCAGCCCAAACAAGGTCGCGGACGGCCGCGACCTCTTCCGCCGGGATGGCGTCGGGTAGCACAACAAAACCGTTTTCGTTCCAGAGGCGCATTTGCGCGTCGTCCAGAACCGGTTCCATGTCGTCGATTACTGCGATTTGCGCTTGCGCTTCCGGTTCCAGCGGTAGTTCGTAAAGCCAGCTGTGGAACCGTGACACCAGCACCGGATCCGGGAGGCCTGCTGTCTCGACAATCCAGTGGCGAAACTGGTCGAAATCGAGCCCCCCATAAAGCGCGAAATAGGCCTGCTTGTTGCCGATGCCCAGGGTATCGAGAAGCAGCCTTTCGACCTGCGGCTGCAACTGTCGGCCTCCATTGCCGTGCGCTGCCCAGAATTCGTGCAAGCACGCGATGTCGGGTAATGGCGCAGCGTTCTCCGGCAGCGAGGCTTGCGAGTTGGGAGCCGAGGTCATCGCGCTATTTCTAGTTGCTCCTTGTGTACCGGCAAGTTCCGTCCCTCGCCCATGATGTCAGACGAAACTGTAGGGGTCGATATCCACGCCGATGCGCACGCCGGGCGGGTGGTTGATCCGGGATAGCCAGTCGCGGATCACCTGCTGGAGTTCCGCACTGCGTTTCGCATTCAGCAGCAACCGGTAACGGTAGCGCCCGCGCAGCAGCGCCATCGGGGCAGGGGCGGGGCCCAGCACCTGCACATCGTCGAGTATCGGACGCGTGTCGCCCAGCCGGTGTGCCGCTTCGCGCGCCTCCTTCTCGTCTTCGCTGGAAATGATGATGGCGGCCCAGCGTCCGAAGGGCGGAGCATTGGCGTAACGGCGGGCTTCGGTTTCCGCTTCGTAGAAAGCATCGCGGTCGCCCGCTTCCAGCGCCGCGATGACGGCAGCTTCGGGATGGCGTGTCTGAATGAGCACCTCGCCCGGCTTCGCGCCGCGCCCGGCACGGCCCGCCACCTGTGCCACCTGCTGGTATGTGCGCTCGGCGGCGCGCAGGTCTCCGCCTTCGAGGCCAAGATCGGCATCGATCACGCCGACCAGTGTAAGCTCGGGGAAGTGGAACCCCTTTGTGACAAGCTGCGTTCCAACGATCACGTCGATGGCCTTGGCCTCTGCCATGGCAACGAACTCGGCCGCCTTCTCCGGCGAGTTGAGAGTGTCCGAGGTCACGACCGCCACCCGCGCCTCGGGCAGCATTTCGGCTACCTCGTCTGCAATCCGCTCCACGCCGGGGCCGCAGGCGACAAGGCAATCTGGCTCGCCACAGTCGGGGCATTTCTCGGGCGGCGCGGTCTCGTGGCCGCAGTGATGACAGGCGAGGCGCTTCGACAGACGATGTTCCACCAACCACGCACTGCAATTGGGGCACTGGAAACGAAAGCCGCAGTGGCGGCACAGCGTAAGCGGTGCGTATCCGCGGCGGTTGAGGAAGAGGAGCGACTGCTCGCCCTTCTCCAGCCGGTCGAACAGCGCGCGGCGCAGGGGCGGGGCGATCCATGCGCCGCTGCCGGGCTTCTCCTCGGTCAGGTCGACAAGCTGGATATCGGGCATCTGCGCGCCGCCGAAACGGCTTGGCAGGACCAGCTTCTCGTAAATCCCGGTGTCGGCCATGTGCAGGCTTTCCAGCGCCGGGGTGGCGCTGGCGAGGACGACGGGCATCCCCTCGAACCGGGCGCGCATCACGGCCACGTCGCGGGCGTTATAGCGCACGCCGTCATCCTGCTTGAAACTGATCTCGTGCGCTTCGTCCACCACGATCAGGCCGAGGTTGGCATAGGGCAGGAACAGGGCCGAGCGCGCACCAACCACCACCTGCGCTTCCCCGCTGGCGATCGCCCGCCAGGCGCGGCGCCGCTCTGTGCTTTTCAGCGAGGAATGCCAGACCACCGGGCCTGAACCGAAGCGTTGCTCGAAGCGGGAGAGGAAAGCCTCGGTAAGCGCGATTTCGGGGAGCATCACCAATACCTGCCGGTTTGCTGCAATGGCCGCGCCGATGGCTTCGAAATAGGTCTCCGTCTTGCCCGACCCGGTAACGCCGTCGAGCAGGACGGGGGCAAATTTCCTCGCCTCTACCAGTTCGACCAACCGATCGGAGACTTCGCGCTGGTCGTCGGAAAGGTCGGGCAGGTGGAAGTCGGCAGTGGCGCGGGGGTAGGGGCGGTCGACGTCCACTTCCACCGGCTCGAGCACGCCGTGGTTGACGAGGCCTCGCAATACGCCTTCGGATACGCCCGCGATGCCCGCCAGCTCACGGATGGTCGCCTGCTCCCCTTCCAGCGCATCGATGGCGGCCGCGCGTTGCGGGGTCATGCGTTCGGGCGTCCCGCCGGTGAGCCGGTATTCGGTCATGGTGGCAGGGCCGCGCAGCGCGCCGCCGCTGGCGATTACCATGCGCGCCACTGCCGCTAGCGGGGCGACATAGTAATCCGCCGTCCACTCGATCAGGCGGCGTAACTGCGCGCTGATCGGGGGCACGTCGAGCACGGCGAGCAGCGGCCGAAGTTTTCCCTCGGGCACCGGATCGGTCGGCAGGCGTTCATCTTCCCAGACTATGCCAGTCACCTGACGCGGCCCCAGCGGCGCGACGACGACGGAGCCATGTTCGATAGCCATGCCCTCGGGCACCCGGTAATCGAGCGGGCCGAGCGCGGCGTTCATGACGAGGAGGCGGGCACGGGTTGCGGGCATTGCCAGCCATATGGGCAATGCCGTGGCCAGCCTGCAAGAAGAGGAAGAGCCTTATGACCGAATTCGCATCATCGCAGAGCAATCCCGGCCTCATCGGTCGCCGCCGCTTCATGGGAGGCGCGCTGGCTTCCGGCGCGCTGTTGCTGCCTGCCTGCCAGTCTTTCGGCGGGTGGAGCCTGACCGACGCGATCCGGCAATTGCTCTACCTTTCGAGCGAGCGGGCCTTCATGCGTCTCACCGCGCCCGGCGGTTTCTGGGACGAGCAGGTGGCGCAGCTTGGCCTGCCGAGCCTGATCGGATCGCGCGGCGGCGTAGTTGCATCCATCCTCACCTCCTCGCTGTTCAAGAGCCGGCTGGAAGGCGCTTTCGCCGATTTCGCCATCGAAGGTGCGGAACGCGCGGCACCCATCGTGGCCGATGCCGTGCGGGTTATCGGCATCCAGAACGCAGTCGCCCTGGTGAACGGCGGGCCCAACGCCGCAACGTCGTTCCTGCGGGGCAGCATGGGTACGACCCTGGTGGAAGCCATGGTGCCCGAACTGGGCGATGCGATGCGCCTGGCGAACGAGCCGCTGGTGGGCGAACTGCTGGCCGGCCTCACGGGCGTCGATGTGGGCGGCGTGGCGCGCAATCTCGCCAGCACAGTGGACAATGCCATCTGGAACGAGATGGGCGCGGAAGAAGCCGACATCCGCCGCAACCCGCGATCCACGAACGATCCGTTGCTGATTGGCGTATTCGGCGCACAAGGGGCACTTTAGTCCCTTGCGCCGGGTGCCGGACTGTCTCTAGGCAGCGCGCAGAAGAAAGCTGCTGATGTCCGACGAATCTCCACTCGACCGTTTTAAGACCGCGCTTACCGGCGCGGCGCGTGCCATCGCGCGTGATCGGGAGGCGGAGATTGGCTGGACCGCGGACAAGCCGAGCCAGCAAGGCAAGATGGCGCGCGTGCCCATGCCGGGCCGCGATATCTCGGCCCAGCAGGCACGCGAGGCGCGCGGCTTTGCCGACAGTTTCGCCTTGCGGATGCGCCATCACAACGGCGCGCTTCATGCAAGGATGCGGCCCGGAGATCCTGCTGCCAGCGCCTGCTACGATGCTATCGAGCGCGCCCGCTACGAGGCGATCGGCGAGAGCGAATACACCGGCATGCGCGCCAATATGGAGCTGATGCATGAAAGGCGGCTGGCCGGCGATCCGATAACCAGCGCAGAAACGGCAGACGACGTGCCACTTCACACGGCGCTTGGCCTGATGCTGCGCGAGCAGCTGACCGGCCAGCCCATTCCCGAGGCTGCACGCCCGGGCGTGGAGATGGTGCGCGAATTCGTCGAGAGCCGCACCGGCGACGATTTCGAGCAGCTTTCCGACGCACTGCATGATCAGTCCGCCTTCCAGAAGCTGGGTCTCGACATGCTGCGTCACCTCGACATGGTGCCGATGGAGCCGGAGAACGACGACGGCTTCGACGACGACGATTCCGAGGACGGGCAGGACGAACAGGAAAAAGACGAGCAGGACGAGGACGGGGCCGACCAATCCGACCAGCCCGAAACCCGCGCCGAGGGAGCCGAGGGCGAGGAAGGCGAGGGCGACGAGAGCGAACAGTCCCCCGGCGACGACGAACTGGCCGAAGGCGAGCCGGGCGACGACGGCGAGGAAATGCAGCTGCCCCAGCGCAAGAACGCGCCGTGGCAGGACATTCCAAACAGCTTTGATTACAAGCCTTTCACCGAAACATTTGACGAAGTGGTTGAAGCCACGGAGCTGTGTGATGTGGAGGAGCTCGACCGGCTGCGCGCCTATCTCGACAGCCAGCTTGCAGGCCTTGCCGGGGTAACGACACGGCTGGCTAACCGCCTGCAGCGCAGGCTGATGGCGCAGCAGAACCGCAGCTGGGATTTCGACCAGGAAGAAGGCCTGCTGGATGCTGCACGGCTTGCCCGCGTGGTCGTAAGCCCCGGCCATTCGCTCAGCTACAAGCAGGAGCAGGAGCAGGAGTTCAAGGACACCGTCGTCACCCTGCTGATCGACAATTCCGGCTCCATGCGCGGTCGTCCCATTTCCATCGCCGCGATCAGCGCCGATATCCTAGCCCGCACGCTGGAACGCTGCGGGGTGAAGGTGGAAATCCTCGGCTTCACCACCCGCGCCTGGAAGGGTGGGCAGAGCCGCGAGAAGTGGCTGGCGGACGGTCGCCCGGAAAACCCCGGCCGCCTGAACGACCTGCGCCACATCATCTACAAGAAGGCCGATGAACCGATGCGCCGCGCGCGCCGTTCGCTGGGCCTGATGATGCGCGAAGGCCTGCTGAAGGAAAACATCGACGGAGAGGCGCTCTTGTGGGCGCACGACCGCCTGCTGGCACGCCCCGAAGATCGCCGCATCTTGATGGTGATCTCCGACGGTGCGCCGGTAGATGATTCAACGTTGTCGGTGAACAGCGCCGGATACCTTGAGGCGCACCTGCGCAAGGTGATCGAGTGGATCGAGAAGGCATCGCCCGTCCAGCTCGTCGCCATCGGCATCGGCCATGACGTGACCCGCTATTACAAGAAGGCAGTAACGATCATGGATGCAGAACAGCTTGGCGGCACGATCATCGAGCAGCTGGCGGACCTGTTCGAGGTCGATTGATGAAGAAACTGATCGCCCTCATTCTCGCCATCGCCATTGTCGTTCTCGGCTGGTGGTTCGCTTCGCCTTGGATGGCCATGCGCGGGCTCGCCGGTGCGGCACAGGCTGGCGACACTGCAGAGCTTGAGGAACGCGTTGATTTTCCGGCCTTGCGCGCATCGGTCAGTGACCAGATAACCGAAGCCACGCGGCGGCGGCAGGGCCAGGGCGGCGGACTGATCGATGCCTTGGGCGGCGCCGTGGCAGAGCGGATCGGGCGCGAGATCACCGATCGTGCTCTTACGCCGGAGGCGGTCGGCACGCTCGTGGTCTCGGGAAGTCTGGCGGCTGGCATGCTGCCAGAACGCCTGCGCGGACAGGACATCGACTGGGACGTCGAGCGCAACGGTTTCGATCATTTCCGCGCCGTGGGAACGTTCGAGGATGGCACCGGTGGCCCGACCCTGCTGTTTGCGCGCGATGGGCTGGGGTGGGACCTTACGGGAATCGAATTGCCGTAAAAGGAAAGTGTCCGTTTCGGGTGGCTAGACATGCGGCGTACCACACGGCTTGTCCGCTGCCACACACCGCTCTAAGCGACACCGGCAATGGCAGACCTCACGCTCTTCAATTCCCTCACGCGGCGACAAGAGCCGTTCGTGCCCGTTCACCCCGGTGAAGCGCGAGTCTACACCTGCGGGCCGACGGTGTATAACTACCCGCACATTGGGAATATGCGCGCCTACGTCTTTGCCGACGTGCTGGGCCGCACGCTGACCTTCAAGGGCTACAAGCTCACCCACGTCATCAACATCACCGATGTCGGCCACCTGACGGACGATGGCGACGCGGGTGAGGATAAGATGGAGAAGATGGCTGCGGAGAAAGCGCAGTCGATCTGGGATATCGCGAAGCACTATACCGAAGCCTATTGGGCGGACGTAAAGGCGCTGAACATCCGCCAGCCGGCGCACTGGTCCGTCGCCACCGACTATATCGAGGAGATGCTCGATTTCGCGAAGTCCATTGCGGACAAGCACTGCTACGAGCTTGAAAGCGGCCTCTACTTCGATGTCTCGAGTGTAGAGGATTATGGCAGGCTAGCCCGTGCCGTGACCGAGGAAGGTGAGGGCCGCATCGATGCCGTGGAGGGCAAGCGCAACGCTGCCGACTTTGCCATCTGGCGCAAGACACCGGCAGGCGAGACGCGGCAGATGGAATGGGACTCACCTTGGGGCAAGGGCGCGCCCGGCTGGCACCTGGAATGCTCTGTCATGGGCGGCAAGCTGCTGGGCTTTCCATTCGATATCCACACCGGCGGCATCGACCACCGCGAAATCCACCACCCGAACGAGATCGCGCAGAACCAGGCCTTCTGCGGCTGCGGTGGACTGTCGGATGCGACCAACTCCGGCGCGAAAGTGTGGATGCACAACAACTTCCTGGTCGAACGCTCCGGCAAGATGAGCAAGTCATCAGGCGAGTTCCTGCGCCTGCAACTGCTGATCGACAAGGGCTACCACCCGCTCGCCTACAGGGTCATGTGCCTGCAGGCGCACTATCGCAGTGAACTGGAGTTCAGCTGGGATGGACTGGGCGCGGCGTTAACGCGACTCAAGCGCATGGTGATGCAGGCCGAGCGGCTGAAGGGTGCCGGGGCTGGCGAGCCTATGCATCCGAAGTTCGCGCCGCTGCTCGAGAAGTTCGACGCTGCCATCAGCGACGACCTGAACACTTCCATCGCTCTCACCGCGCTGGAAGAGGCACTGGCGTTGAAAAAGGTCGACGCCGGTGTGAAGCGCGCCGTGGTGGAGCGGATGGATGCGGTGCTGGGCCTTGGCCTGATGGACCTGGCGCGTGCGGACCTGCGTATCCGGCCGAAGTCCGCCGCTATCACCGAGACGGAGATCGAAAACGCGCTGGAGCGGCGCAAGGCGGCACGGGCGGAGAAGGATTTCGCCACATCCGATGCCTTGCGCGACGAACTCGCCGAAAAGGGTGTCGAGGTGATGGACGGCGATCCGCTCGGTTGGGAATGGGCACTTTGACGACGGCTGTCCTGCCGCAGTGGATGCGAAAGCGTCTGGATGGGCGTTTGCCCGATTACCTTGATGTCAAATGGTGGCGCGACGAGGACGAACTGGTCGAACTCGCGCCACTGGCCGAAATCGGCTGGTTCGATCTCCACGTGAAAGCCCCAGCGCTCGAAGCGATAGCACGGGCGGAAAAGCTGCGGTGGCTGTCCAGCGCCTATGCCGGGGTTGACTGGATGCCGCTGGAAGAGCTTCACGACCGGGGCGTGGTGCTCAGCTGCGGGGCGGGGCTGGCAGCCAACCAGGTGGCCGAATTCGCGGTGATGTCGATGCTGACCGTGGCGCGCGGGTACCGCGAGATCGTGCGCGCGCAGGATCGGCACGACTGGCTGCCCAAGCCGCCCGCCATGCGCGAACTGGCAGGCAGTCGCGCTATGATCCTGGGCTACGGGGCCATCGGACAGGCAATCACCCGGATCCTGGGCGGGTTTGGCGTCGATTGCATCCCGGTGCGCAGCCGACCCGGCGATGGCGTATTGGGCCCGGATGAATGGCGCTCGCAGTTGCCAACGGCCGATTGGGTGATCGTCAGCTTGCCGTCCACTCCCGACACTGCCGGTATGTTCGGCGCCGACGCGCTGGCAGCGATGAAATCCGACGCATGGCTGGTGAACTACGGCAGGGCCGAGGTGGTCGACCAGGATGCGCTGCTGGATACGCTGGAGCGCGAGGCGATCGGCGGCGCCATCCTCGACCTCACCATGCCGGAGCCGCTACCGCCAGACCATCGGCTGTGGGACCTCGACAACGCCCATGTCACCATGCACCTTTCCGGCTATCCCAGCCATGCAAGCCGGGCGCGGTCGGCGGAGCGGTTCCTCGACAACTGCGAGCGCTTCAGGAACGGCAAGCCACTGGAAGGGCAGGTCGACCTCCTTCGCGGCTATTGAGAAGCAGCCAGTAGCGGACGCGACCTCACCGATCCGAAACGCGGTCGGCCTTTTCTAGCCTTCTTCGAGCAACAGGATTTCGCAGACTACAGAAAGCCTTGGCGGCTGGACGGTGCTGCTGGCCTCCACCACGGCAGCATCGGCAACCAGCTGGCCCTGAATGGCGAACTCGTGCTCCGGCAGGAAGGCGATGAAGCATTCACCTGCGTCGATCGCATCCTCACCTTCGAAAACCAGCTGCACCCGGTGGCGTGCGCCGGCAAAGGTGATGCTGGCCCAGCTCTTTTCCGAATGGTTCGTGATCTGCCCTTTCCCCCTGGCGAGGGCGCAAAGGGCATCGGCGAGCCGTTCACGCGTTCCGCGCGCACCCCGACGTTTCGCCGGGGGAAGGTTTGCAGGGTCAGTATGCACCAGATGTCTCCCGATATTTGTTCATGAAATGTTCCACCCGTTTTTCCGTTGATGCGCGCGGCGTGCGTCCGTTGCGCAGATCCAGCACGAATCGCGGATCGCGAGTCGCGAGGCGGCCAAATTTGGTGGGCGGCATGCGCGTGTGGCGCAGAAATACTTCGATCTTGCGGATGAGCATGGTGCGAACCCCTCTTCCAGTTTTTCCATGTCCGGCGAACCACTTATGCGATTCGATGCCCCTTGTTTTGCTGCCGAAATCCTACTTGTCTAGGAAAAATACATCGTGTAGGAGGAAATTGGGCAACAGCATAGGAAGGGCCTTATGAACCCGCGTGAAAAACTGGCAGAACTGGCAAGGGAGCAGGGCGCGAGCCTAGCCTCGCTGTCGCGGATGCTATCACGTAACCCTACGTATCTTCAGCAGTATATCACCAAGGGTAGCCCGAAGAAGCTTGAGGAAGACGATCGCAGGGTACTGGCCCAGTTCCTTGGGGCGTCAGAATCGGACCTTGGTGGGCCCAAGGAAAAATCCTACGATCCTCACGATCGCCGTGAGTGGGTGGAAGTACCTCGGCTTGAAGTCGATGCCTCCGCCGGACCAGGGGCGGCAGGCGCGCAGGAACAGGTCTTCGACGCATTTCGTTTTTCGAAACGCTGGCTGACCGAGCAGGGTTTGGACGGCGCAAGGCTTTCCGCCATTCGCGTGGTGGGCGATTCGATGGAGCCTTTGCTGCGCGAAGGGGACGAGGTTCTGGTCGACTGCCGGGAGCAGCCCTTCCGCGATGGAGTGCACGTTGTACGCCTGGACGAACTGTTGCTGGTGAAGCGCGTGGCCAGCAAGGGCGGGGGACGTTTCTCGCTGCTGAGCCAGAACCTTGCCTACCCGCCAATCGACGTCAGCGCAGACGAGTTCGCCGTCATTGGACGGGTCGTATGGAAGAGCGGACGGGTATGAGCCCGTCAGTCCCGGTTAGTTGAAGGCAACTCCTGCGAGTTTCCGCTTTGCGAGGTTTCAGTCCCTAACCCAGCCGCATCTTGAAGCCCGTGTGGGTCGGCTCGTAGCCCAACCGCTTGTAGAACCGATGCGCCCCCTCGCGTTGGTTGTCGCTTGTCAGTTGCGCCACGCCGCACCCTTTTTCCTCGCACCGCTTCACCGCCCAGCGCATCATTGCCTCGCCGATGCCCTTTCCCCGAACGTGCGGCATCACCCGAACGCTCTCGATCTGTCCGCGCCACGCGCCTTTTCGCGAAACGCCGGGCAGGTAACTCAGGTGAAAGCTTGCGATATCCTCACCCTCCAGCGCGACGATCCACAGTTCGTGACCGGAATCGGCCGTGATGGCGCGTAATGCTTCCAGTTGCTGCGCGTCATTGTCGGGCGGGGCGATATCCCGCGCGGCGGCAACCTCGTCTGCCCCGATCAGGGCGTCGAGGAACGGGAGATCGGTTTCGGTAGCTTGGCGATAGGTAAGGGCGGTCATTGCTGCTCTCTACGCTTGCATCGCGTCCGCGTCACCGCCACTTAGCAAGCCATGACGCAAGAAGCCCCGAACCCAAGTCCCATCAAAGCCGCCATCATTCCCGTGACGCCGTTGCAGCAGAACTGCTCGCTGGTATGGTGTTCCAGGACCATGCGCGGGGTGCTGGTCGATCCGGGCGGGGAACTCGACAAGCTGAAGGATGCAGCGCAGCGCGCCGGGGTGACGCTGGAAAAGATCCTGCTGACCCACGGTCACGCCGATCACTGCGGGCAGGCCGGCATGCTGGCGAAGGAACTGGACCTGCCGATCGAAGGGCCGCACGAGGACGACCGGTTCTGGATCAGCCGCCTCGAGGACGATGGCCCGCGTTTCCAGATGGCCTGCGAGGTTTTTGAGCCCGACCGCTGGTTGACCGACGGCGACACCGTGAGTTTCGGCGAAGTGACGATGGAGGTGATCCATTGTCCCGGCCATACTCCCGGACACGTCGTGTTCTTTCACCGGCCTACCGGCTTTGCTTTCGTGGGCGACGTTATCTTCCAGGGGAGCATCGGCCGCACCGATTTCCCGATGAGCAACCACCAGAGCCTGCTCGATGCGATCACGCAGAAACTCTGGCCGCTGGGCGACAACGTGACTTTCGTGCCGGGCCACGGTCCCACCAGCACCTTCGGCCAGGAGCGGAAGACGAACCCTTACGTGTCCGACGCCGCGATGGGCCAGTCCTAGAGCAGCTTGAGACCCACCAGGGCAGCCCACACGCTCCACAGCAACAGCAGGCCGAACGTCAGCATGATGCCGATCTGGCGCGTCTTGGCGGGATGGTCCGCCTGCATGCCGATGGGGTGGAGCACCCTGCCGGCGAAATAGGCAAGGGCAGTGAGGCCAAGCAGCCAGCCATCCTGGTTGGCAAGGTCCAGCAGTACGATCAGCATCAGGGCGAAGGGCGTGTATTCGACATAGTTGGCCTGTGCCCGCATGTGCCGTTGCAAGGCCACATCGCCGCCGTCGCCGTGCAGCACCTTGCCGCTGATGCGCGCCTTGCCGCACCTGACCGCGAGCCACAGGTTTATCAGTGCTGCCAGCGCCGCGCTGATAAGGCTGATATGCATGTCTGCCATTGATAGTACCCCCTGTTGGACCCATGTTCTCGCTATAGCTGGGCGCGCGCGCTTGCAACCGTGTGAGAAATCGCTATAGCGCGCGCCTTCGCCGCATCCTCGATTGGGCTGCTCCGGCGCGCTTGCGCAGCGGACTGGCTTGGCCTAGGGCGGCTCCGATATCAATTTTGAACGAATTCAAGGAACAGGTGCCGCATGGCTGTCCCTAAGAGAAAAGTATCTCCGCATCGCCGGGGCAATCGCCGGTCGCATGATTCGCTGAAGGTCGAAGCCTTCCACGAATGCTCCAACTGTGGCGAGCTGAAGCGCCCGCACATGCTTTGCAACGCCTGTGGCCACTACAATGGCCGTCAGGTGATCGAGCCCAAGGGGCTGTAAAGTCCAAACCGGACCAAGGAGCGTACGCCCATGAGCCTGCCCCGTATCGCGGTTGATGCGATGGGCGGAGATCATGGCGTGCGCGTCATGGTGTCCGGCGCGGCGCTGGCAAGGCGCCAGCACGACAAGTTCAAGTTCCTGCTGGTAGGTGATGAAGAGCGCATCAAGAAGGCGCTCGAGGATCACCCCGGCATGCGCGAAGCATCTGAAATCCTGCATTGCGACGACGTGGTATCGGGCGACGAGAAGCCCAGCCGCGCGCTTCGCCGTGCCAAGACCACCAGCATGGGGCTCGCCATCCAGGCGGTGAAGGACGGGTCATGCGGCGCTGCTGTCAGTGCAGGCAACACCGGCGCGCTGATGGCGATGAGCAAGCTCGCCCTGCGCACGATGCCGGGGATCGATCGGCCCGCGCTTGCGGCGCTGCTGCCCACGCTGGAAGAGCATGACGTGATCATGCTGGACCTGGGCGCCAACACCGACTGCGATGCTCGCAACTTGGTTCAGTTCGCCATCATGGGCGCGGCCTATTCGCGCATCGTGAACAAGGGGCGCACACCGCGCGTACGCCTGCTGAACATTGGCACGGAAAGCATCAAGGGAACGGATGACCTGCAGCGCGCCGCGCAGCTGCTGAGGGACGCGGAAAGCCTCGACATGCAATTCGATGGCTACGTCGAAGCCGACAAGATCAACCGAGGCGAGGTCGACGTGGTCGTGACCGACGGTTTCTCCGGCAATATCGCGCTCAAGGCGATCGAAGGGTCTGCGCGTTTCGTGACGGACCTGCTGAAGGCTGCCTTTACCAGCTCGCTGCGCTCCAAGGTCGGCTTCCTCGTGTCGCGCCCGGCGACCGAACTGCTCAAGCATCACCTCGACCCCAATAACCACAATGGTGGCGTTTTCCTCGGCCTGAACGGCGTGATCGTGAAATCGCACGGCAGCGCGAATGCGCAGGGCGTGGCCAATGCCGTGGCCGTCACCGCGCGCCTGCTGGAGGACGATCTGACGGACCGGATTTCGGCCGATCTCATCAAGATGGGCGAAGAGGCTCTCGCCGCGAATGGCTCCGGCATGGACGAAACGGTGCTGGGCAAGTGATCCGCTCGGTCCTGATCGGTACCGGTTCGGCTCTGCCGAGGGCGTGCGTCAGCAACGAAGAGTTGGCAGAGCGGGTGGATACCAGCGACGAATGGATCCGCGAACGCACCGGCATCACGCAGCGCTATATTGCGGCAGAGGACGAGACGACCGGATCGCTGGCAGCAGGCGCTGCGCAAGCGGCGCTTGACGATGCCGGCGTGACGATTGCCGATATCGACCTGATCGTGCTCGCCACCGCCACGCCCGATAACACCTTTCCCGCCACGGCCACGCAGGTGCAGAAGCGGCTGGGCGGCAAGAGCTTTCCCGCCTTCGATGTTGCCGCTGTCTGCTCGGGCTTTCTCTACGCGCTGACCACGGCAGACGCGATGGTGCGATCCGGCATGGCAAAGCGCGCCATCGTGATCGGGGCGGAGACGTTCAGCCGCATCCTCGACTGGGAAGACCGCACTACCTGCGTTCTCTTCGGTGACGGCGCGGGCGCTTTCGTCATCGAGGCGCAGGACGTTGCAGAGGCCGACGGTGCCGGCATCATCGCCTCACGCCTTCACGCCGATGGCGAGCACGGCGAAATGCTCTACGTCGATGGTGGGCCTTCTACTACCGGTGAAGTGGGCAAGCTGCGGATGAAGGGGCGCGAAGTGTTCCGGCATGCGGTGGCGAATCTTTCCAGCGTGCTGGGCGAAGTGCTGGCCGAAGCCGGACATGAGCCAGGCGATATCGACTGGGTGGTGCCGCACCAGGCGAACTTCCGCATCCTCGATGCCACGGCCCGCAAGCTGGGCCTGTCGATGGACAAGGTGGTGGTCACCGTGGACCAGCATGCCAACACTTCGGCTGCGTCCGTGCCGCTCGCTTACGACGTGGCCAAGAAGGACGGGCGTATCAAGAAAGGCGATCTCGTGATGCTGGAAGCCATGGGCGGCGGCTTCACATGGGGAGCTAGCCTGCTGCGCGCGTAGGATTTTTCCCCCGGTTGGGCCAAGTCGACCTTGCGTTCGCCACTGATTTCCTACATAAAACTTTCCGGGTCGAGAGCTAATTAGGAGTTGGACGCATGAATGTTATGCGATCCGTGGGTACGTTGACACGTGCCGACCTTGCCGAGACCATCAATCACAAGATGGGTTTTTCGCGTGCCGAGAGTCTCGACATGGTGGAATCGATCCTCGCCAAGATGTGCGATGCCATGTCAGACGGCGAAAATGTGAAGATTTCAGGATTTGGCAGCTTCGTGTTGCGCGACAAGAAGGAGCGCATCGGCCGTAATCCCAAAACGGGTATCGAGGTGCCGATCACGCCGCGTCGGGTGATGACCTTCCGTGCCAGCCAAAAACTGAAAGAGCGTATCGCGAACGCTTCGTGAGCAAAGCACCGCCAGGTCAATCGCGCTTCGATGACAGCAAGGCGCCTGACGCCATGCGCACCATTGGCGAAGTGTCGGCGGCGTTCGGTATCAAGCCCCATGTGCTGCGTTACTGGGAGCAGCAGTTTCCCGTTCTCCAGCCGCTGAAGCGCAGCGGCGGGCGCCGCCTCTACCGTGCCGAGGACATCGCCCTGGTGGAACGTATAGACCGGCTGGTGAACCAGCAGGGATATACGCTGAAGGGTGCGAACAAGGCACTCCTGGAAGGGCAGGGTGGTGACGGCCCTGCCGAGAGCGATTCTTCTCCGCAATCGCGAGAGCAGGCAACCCGCGATGCTACATCGTCGGAAGTTCTGGTGCGTTTATATGCGATCCGCAACCGGCTGTCCGGGGCGCTTGCCGACTAGGTTCCCGGATCGGCGGTTGCCGCAGTCGTGATTTCAGCCAACTTCCTGCGGGCCAAGTTCGGGATCGAGATCGCGCGGGCGTGCGAAGTGTGTCAGCCTTCCGCAACCGGGGGACAGGTCTGCCCAGCTATCGATATCGAGCTCCAGCATGGCGAACGCGGCAGTCGGGTACTTCTGCATCACCTCTGAATAGAGGTCGTTCTCGGCATCGGCGGCAACCAGGTCCAGCGCCAGTTCCTGCATGCCGGGATTGTGGCCCACCATCAGCACGGCATCAACCGTGTCATCACACGAAGTCAGCAACTGGATAAGCGTGGGACTGTCTGCGAGGTAGGCGGTTTCCTCGAACCGCACGGGTATGTCCAGTCCGGTCGCCGCCAGCGTCAGCTTCACGCGCTCGGCCGGGCTGGCGACTGCGAGTTGCCATTTGCCGCCCTGCTGCCTGATGTGTTCACCCATCAGCGCCGCGCCCTTGCGCCCACGCTCGTTCAGCCCGCGATCGAAGTCGCGCAGGCTCATATCGTCCCAATCCGATTTGGCGTGGCGCAAAAGGCCAAGGCGTTTCACTGGGGCGCATCCTCTTGCGTGACCGGCTGCGGATACGAAACACCGGCAGCGACGCGTTGTAAAGCCTCATCCAGTGTCAGACGGACCACTTGCACGCCCGGCGGGAAGGCAGTCAGCAGCCGGGAGGGGAAAGCCGGGGAGAGGACAATGAACTGGCCGCTGTCCTCGCGGCTGCGAATCAGGCGGCCGAATGCCTGGGCCAGGCGTCCCCGAATGATCGCATCGTCATAGGCGCTGCCGCCGTGTGCCGCACGGCGCGCGCGGTGCAGGATGCTGGGTTTTGGCCATGGCACCTGTTCCATCACCACGCAGCGCAAGGAACGGCCCGGCACGTCGACCCCGTCGCGCAGGGCATCGGTGCCCAACAGGCTGGCATGCGGATCGTCACGGAAGATATCGACCAGCGTGCCGGTATCGATCGGGTCGACGTGCTGCGCAAACAGCGGCAATCCTTCCCGCGCCAGTCTGTCCGCGATCCGGCCATGCACGGCGCGAAGGCGCCTGATCGCGGTGAACAGGCCCAGCACGCCGCCGCCGCTCGCCTCTATGATACGCGCATAGGCCCCGGCGAGGCCGGCGAGGTCTCCCTTCTTTATGTCGGTCACGATCAGGACTTCGGCGCGCGAGGCGTAGTCGAAGGGACTGAGCGCGTCGGCAAGCCTTGGTTGCACCTCGATATGCGGGGCACCCGATTTCGCCACCGCGCTCGGCCAGTCGGGACCGTTCTCGAGCCGGTCTGTCAGCGTCGCACTGGTCAGCATCACGCCGTGCGCGGGCTCCAGCACCACGCGGGCAAAGGGCTTCATCGGATCGAGGAAGCGGCGGTGCAGGCCGATATCGAATTCGCGCGATTCGTTGCGCTCCACAGATAGCCAGTCGACGAATTCGGGGTCTGCGGGGCCGCCCAGACGCCCCAGCAGCGCCTCCCAAGCCGCCAGCGTGTCGATCCGCCAGCTGAGCGAGAAGCGTGCTCCCTCGATCCGCGCGCGGCCCTGGCTGTCCAGCCAGTCGGGCGGGTCCTCAAGCATGGCTTCCAGCCGCACGCCTAGCTTGATGAGCGGGGTGCGGATCGCGGCCAGCGCCTGCGCGGCGGCCTGCGCGCGTTCGACGAAATCGCCTTCGAGCCCGGCGGCCTCGGTCTCTATCCCATAGCCCGCATCCAGCGCGCCGCTTTCGTCGCGGGCGTAAGTAACGGCGCGCACGGCGGCCAGCAGGGTCTCGACTTCTCCCGAGGGGGCGTTCTCGGCCAGCCGGGCGATCCAGCCCTCGCCGGGAAGTGCATGGGCGGCCTCGCACGCAGCATCGATGGCCGCGCCTCCGGCCTCGTCGTAACTGGCAACGTCGGCAAGCCGCGCGGCGAGTCCGCGCCTGCGGCCCTTGGACCCGCGTTCGGGACCGAGGATCCAGCGCTTTAGCTCGATGGCTTCCTGCCCGGTCAGCGCGGCGGCGAAGGTGGAATCGGCAGCGTCGAATACGTGGTGTCCTTCGTCGAAAACGATGCGGGTAGGCCGCTGCGCATGGTCGCGCCCGCGGGCGGCGTTGACCATCACCAGTGCGTGGTTGGCGATTACCAGATCGGCCTGCGCGCTGGCTCTGGCAGCCCTCTCGATGAAGCATTTGCGGTAGTGCGGGCACCCGGCATAGATGCACTCGCCGCGCTGGTCCGTCAGGCTGCGGATCGCACGCTGGCGGAACAGGGTGCCCAGCCAGCCGGGCAGGTCTCCGCCGATCATGTCGCCATCCTGCGAATAGGCGGCCCAGCGCGCCACCAGTTGGGCCAGCACGGCAGCACGACCGCCGAAGCCGCCTTGCAGCGCGTCTTCCAGGTTCAGCAGGCACAGGTAATTCTCGCGCCCCTTGCGCACCACCACCGGCTGCGTGCCGTCCGGGCGGCGGTCCGGCCAGGCCCGCGCGGCTTCGCTGCGAAGTTGGCGCTGCAGGTTCTTGGTATAGGTGCTGACCCAGACAGTGCCGCCCGATTTCTCTGCCCATAGCGAGGATGGCGCAAGGTAGCCGAGGGTCTTGCCGATGCCCGTGCCCGCCTGTGCCAGCAGGACGTGCGGCTTGTCGCGCCGTTCGCGCGGGGCGAAAATTTTGCCCACATCGGCGGCATAGGTGCGTTGCCCCTCGCGCTGCTCTGCCCCTTCGCCGGTCAGTCGGGTAAGCTGGCCGTGAATGGCATTTTCACCCAGCAGCACTTGCCCCGGCTGCGGACGCTCGCCGCTGTCTTCCCACTCCGGCAGGCGCGAGAAGAGCCACTTCTCCGCCCTCTCGGGTCGGGCGATGTGGGGCGCAAGCACCGGCGCCCACGGCCAGCGCAGGCGTGAGAGGGACTGGAGCACACTCCACGCGCCTTCGCGCGCAGCCCATTCCGGGCTTTCGCATGTGGCCAGCAACACCCCGGCAGCCTTTCGCAGCAGGGCTGGCACCTGCGCGCCGTCTTCCGGCTCCGGTAATCCCAGCGCATGGGCGAGCCCTTTGGGTGTGGGCACGCAAAAGACGGCGGGATGCACGAAAGCGAACAGCTCCAGAAGGTCCAGCCCGGACAGATCGGGATAGCCCAGCCGAGTGGCGACCAGCGGCGCGTTGAGAATCAGGTGCGGGGTATCGGCGGCGGCCATGACCGCCTCTCCCTTCGACGCACCGCGCACGGTGCCGTCCGTCCCGCAAAGCCAGCTGCCCGCATGACTGGCATGGAGCGAGGGCAGGGGAACGTCTTCTGCTGGGAGGGCGGGATCGGCCATCGCGCTCCACTATCGCCAACGAGAACGAAATGTAAACGAAAGGCTGGCGACGAAGCCGTGGACGAGCAGGAATGCGTCGTTCACGGAGGGGGTCGTTACAGTGAGGTGACAATAGCAATCGTCCATCGGCGGCAGCGCATTCTGCCGCAACATCGGAGCAATTTGTCGCTTCCCGGCCACGATGTTGCGAAAATCGGCTTGTTCGCAGCATCCATTCAGTCGCGCTAAAGACAGCGGACCCCTATGGCGGTTGGCGCAATGATCCACGTGATACGAACCGCTTCGGCAACGGCATTCCTGCTCATCTCCGTCGGCGCCCATGCGCAGGACGGTACAGGACAGCCCACACCTACGCCGACGAGCCAGCCTTCGGGAGTGGAACGGGTGGAAGGCGTTCCGGATGACTTCAGTCTGGAACCGACCCCCGGAACCGCCCGCCGCAATCGCATGGAGCCGATGGTGCAGCCGCTGCCAACGGCGACGGCGACTCCGCGGCAGAGGCAGGACACGCCCACACTGGTCGTGCCGCAGCCGACTCCGGTTCCGCAAACCACGGTGCCCGTTCAGCCCCAGGAACGCGAGACTGCGGCACGCCAGCAACCCGCACCGCTCGTATCGGACGAGCCGCAGGACGCCGCACCGCCGCCGCAGTTTGAGGCCCAAGACAATGCCGCTGTCGACATTGCACCTTTTCCGGTCGAGACGGAAGCGCCATCCCGGCCGGTGGTCGACCAGGCGCTAGCCGAAAGCGATACTGTCAGTTCGACTGGCGGAGCCTGGATCGTCTGGCTCTTGGCAGGGCTTGCCTTGCTGGCGGCAGCCATCGTGGGGTTTGTCTGGTTCCGTCGCCGCGGCGGGACAGGAATGATGGTGGTCGAGAAGATCGAACCCTATCGTCCGACCCCGGTGCCGGAACCGGCTGCAGAACCGGGCCCCACGCCGGAACCTGTATCCCGACCCGAAGAACAGCCCGAACCAGCCCCGGCTCAGCCTTCCGGTCTGGTCCAGGCGAAGCGCCCAGCCGCGGCCACCAGTTCGGGAGGGTTCGTCACCAGCAGCATCGCCGCACGCCCGCGGGGCGTGGCAAATGCGTCGGAACAGGCGCCGCGCAGCTACAAGTCTGCCGATGGCCGGATCGTTACTTCGCTGTCATCCGGGCGCCGTCCGCGAAGCTAGGCGAACGAACCGCGGCTCAGGCAGAAGGTTTTTCCGAACTCACCTGCTCAATCCGCAGTGGTTCTGCGAAGTAATTAGTCTGGATCGGGAAGGGGATACCAATGCCCGCAGCATCAAGGCCCTTCTTGATCGCCTTGATCGCCTCGCTCTTGGTAAGGCGCAGATCGCGCGCGGCGGACTGGGCATACCACTGGACAAGGAAATCGATCGAACTGCCGCCGAATTCCTGCGCGTAGACGATGATCGGCTTATCATCGACGATGGCATCCACGGTCTGCATGGCTTCCAGGATAACCTGCTGCGCCTGCTCCAGATCAGCATCGTAGGAAACGCCCACGACAACTTCGTTACGGCGTACGGTTTCGTCCGTCAGGATCTGCACCGCGTTCTTGAACAGCATGGAATTGGGCATGATCGTCAGCTCGTTGGAAAGCTGGCGAACATAGGTTTCGCGAAGGGTGATCTTCTCCACCTTGCCCAGCACGCCTTCCACTTCGATCAGGTCGCCAATGCGCATCTTCTCGCGCAGCATGATCAGCACGCCGGCAAGGAAGTTCTCGAAGATGTCCTGAAAGGCAAAGCCGATTGCGAGTGCGCCGATGCCAAGCCCGGCAATCAGCCCCGCGGGGGTAAATCCGGGAATGGCGACGACCAGCGCCAGGATGATCCCGGCGATCCAGATGGCCAGCCGCACGACGGTTTCTACCAGTTGCCGCAAATCCTCGCGCATGTGGGACTTGCCGGTTGCCTTGTTCGCGATGCGCACGGCAAATTTTGCCACGATCCACGTCACGACAAGAACGACGATGGCAATCGCCAGGTTGGGAAGGATGGCGATGAAGCCAGCCCACATGCCTAGGACCTGGCTCTGCAGTATTTCGATGTAGTTCAAATGAACCCCCGGTGTGGTATGGTTTTGTTATAAAATGTTACGGCTCGCTTCGGGTTCCGGCCCAGACTTCGCGCTTGCGAAATCGCGCTGCTTGGGCGATGGGCGCAGCCCATGTTCAGCACCGATCTTATCGAAGCCGCCCGCAACTCCAAGGCGTGGCCCTTTCAGGAGGCCCAGCGCCTAGCAAAGCGGTATCGAGACGGTAAACCCGGCGGAAAGCCCGTGCTGTTCGAGACCGGTTATGGCCCAAGCGGTCTTCCGCACATCGGCACGTTCCAGGAAGTGCTGCGCACCACGCTGGTGCGCAAAGCCTACGAGATCGTTGCCGCCAGCGACGATGGTACGCCTGCGCCCACCCGCCTGATCGCCTTTTCCGACGACATGGACGGCCTGCGCAAGGTGCCCGACAACATGCCGAACAAGGCGCTGCTGGAAGAAAACCTGCATAAGCCGCTGAGCCGCATTCCCGATCCCTTCGAGAAGTACGAAAGCTTTGCCGCGCACAACAACGCCATGCTGCGCGAATTTCTCGACCGCTTCGGTTTCGATTACGAATTCGTCGCGGCATCGGACAAGTACAACTCCGGCGCTTTCGACGAGGCGCTGCGCGGTGTCTTGGCCAACAACCAGGCGATCCTTGATATCATGCTGCCCACGCTGCGCGCCGAACGCGCGGCAACCTATTCGCCGATCATGCCGATTTCGCCCAAGACCGGCCACGTGCTGCAGGTGCCGGTCGAGGTGGTGAATGCCGAAGAAGGCATCGTGCGCTTCACCGACAGCGATGGCGAAGTGATCGAGCAGAGCGCCCTGGGCGGCATGGCCAAGCTACAGTGGAAGGTGGACTTCGCGATGCGCTGGGTGGCGTTGGGTGTCGATTACGAGATGTACGGCAAGGACCTTACCGACACCGGCGTACAGTCCGGCAAGATTGCCCGCGTCCTCGGGGGGCAGAAGCCCGAAGGCCTGATCTACGAGCTGTTCCTCGACGAGAAGGGCGAGAAAATTTCCAAGTCGAAGGGCAATGGCCTGACGATCGAGGAATGGCTGACCTACGGCTCCGAGGAGAGCCTGGGTTTCTACATCTTCCCCAATCCCAAGAGCGCCAAGCAATTGCATGTCGGCGTCATCCCGCGCGCCGTGGACGACTATTGGCAGTTCCGCGAGCGTATCCCCGAGCAGGACGTCGACAAGCAGCTTGGCAACCCGGTGTGGAACCTGCTGCGCGTGAAGGATTCCAGTGGTTCGCAGCCGCCCATCGGTGCGGGCGACAGCCTGCCTGTAACCTACGGATTGCTGCTGAACCTGGTCGGCGTGCTGGGTGCCACCGCGACGCACGAGCAGGTGTGGTCGTATCTGGGCAACTACATGCACGATACGGACCCGGACGATCATCCGGACCTGTTCCGGCTGGTGGAAAAGGCGCTCGCCTATAACCGCGACTTTATCGCCCCCACCCTGGTGAAGCGCGCGCCGGAGCCGAACGAGGCGGAGGCACTAAAGGCTCTCGATGCGAAGCTTGCCGAGGTGCCCGCCAATATGCCAGCCGAGGACCTGCAGACCATCGTCTACGAAATCGGCAAGGACGAGGCGTTCGGGTTCGAGAGCCTTCGCGACTGGTTCAAGGCGCAGTACGAAACGCTGCTCGGCTCCTCGCAAGGGCCGCGCATGGGCAGTTTCATCGCGCTTTATGGTGTCGAGAATACGCGCAAACTGATTGCCGAGGCACTGGCGCGCTGATCCTGCCCTAGTTCCATCGCCGGGTGCGATACCATTTCGTGATGATGTATTTCGCCCCGGCAATGACCGGGCGCCCGGCGTGAATGGTGCGGGGATTGGTCAGCCCGTCCGGTGCCGCGTTGTTCCAGATCAGCAGCACGCCGGGCTTGGGTTCCAGCGAAATGCCCAGTTCGGTGAAATCGGTGGTGCCGCCAGCCTCCACATCGTTGAGGAACGCCATCGTGGTAAAGCTGCGCTGCCCGCCGCGGCTCATTTCGAAGTCCCAGTAACTGGTGCCGGGATGGAACCAGTCATGGTGCGGCTGGAATTCCTGCCCCGGCATGTATCGCTGGCCCTGGATCGTTTCGCCCCACGCGGGCTCTATGCCCAGCAGGTCGTCGATCCGGCGACCGATCTTCTTCACGAAAGGATCGTTTGGATCGACATCGCCCGAATAGCTGGTGCGATAGCCCGATTCGTATGACAGATCGAAGACCTTGCTTGGCTTTGCCGTTGCATCGATCAGTTCCATCATCTTCCCGCATTCGGCGGGGGACATGAATTCGCCGACGGCGAACAGTTCCACGTCCTCGCTGGGCACCTTGTAGACCGAAGGGTTCGCCGCGAGACGCTCGCGCACCTGCCTGCCAAGCGTCCTCAGGCGCGCCTGGTCTGCGTTGGGGGGAATCTTGCTCTTGGTATTGGTTGTCATCACGCAGAATGCTTTTCCATTGCTTGAGGATGCAGACAAGAGCAGTCTCGCGCAACCAGCAAGGGAGAATGCTTATGACCGAGGCTCGCCGGTATTCCGCAGTCGCGATGATCTTTCACTGGGCGATTGCCGTCCTGGTAATCTGGAACTGGCGTTTAGCGGAGAATGCCGAGCATGCGAGCCGTGCAGAGGCGACAGCGATCTTCGCCGATCACAAGGCCATCGGCATCACTATCCTTGTCCTGACCCTCGGTCGCCTTGTCTGGCGCTTGACGCACAAATGGCCGCCGCTGCCGTCAAACTACGCGGGATGGGAACGCGTATTGGCGCGCGTCACCCACGTCGTCTTCTATGTCCTGCTGATCGGCCTGCCGCTAGGCGGCTGGCTCGCCAACTCGTTCAACGGGCGCGAGATCGAATACTTTGGCCTGTTCACGATCCCTGCCTTGCCCGTGGGCGAGAACGAAGGCCTGGGAGAAACCATCTACGATGCGCACAAGCTCGGCGGGCAGATCATCATCTACCTGGTGGCTCTGCATATCCTGGGCGCGCTCAAGCATACCTTCATCGACAAGGACGGCGGCATCTTCCGCATGCTGCCTTTCGGCAGGGTCGGAAAGGCGCGCTAGGCCGATCGAAAAACCCCCCACCCGGTTAGGGGCGGGGGGTTCCATCGCCGGCCACTCGCTCCGGCAACAGGGGTGTTCGTCCTTACCAGAAGAAGTCGTAGATCACGTCCACCACTTCGCCGGTGTAGATGTCCACCAGCACGACATCGTCGTAATAGCGAACCCAGCGGTAGGGGCCGTAGACCTCGGGCAGACGATACTGCCAGGGGTCAGAAATCCAGTAGCGGCTGCCGAAGAACAGGCTGTCGAGGCTGAAGCCGATGCTCAGGCGACGATAGCTGTAGTTCCGATAGGGCGAATAGTAGCGGCCCAGGCGGTAAAGGCTGCGGTTGTTGGTGCGATAGTGGCTCCAGTTATACCGGCGGTCGCTGCGCCAGGCGTTGCGGTTCCACCGGCGGTAGTCCCGGCGTGTCTCCCGGCGATCCTGCCGATAGTCGCGGCGTTCACGATAATCGCGACGTTCGCGGTAGTCGCGCTGGTCACGGTAATCGCGGCGCTGGTCACGATAATCACGTCGCTGGTCACGGTCGCGGTAGGTGCGGTTGCGATCGTTGTCGCGGTAGCTGCGATTGCGGGTCACGATGTTCCGGTCACGATCGCCGCGGTCGCGGGTTACCACGTTGCGGTTGCCATTGCGGATGTTCTCGGCCCGACGGTCACCACGATCCTCGATGCGGTCGGCACGGCGTTCGCTGCGACGGTCGACCTGGCGGGCGGCCGCTTCACGGGCCGCACGGGCACGCGCCATATCGGAATTGCGGTATTGCTGGTTGTCGCTGCGACCAGCGCGGCGCGCTTCGACGCTTTCGCTGGGCGCACGGCGGTTGCCGGCGTTACGGTCGATACGCGCTTCGCGGCTCTGGCGGCGTTCGGCACGCGCTTCGCCGCGGTTGCCGCGACGTTCCTGGCGGGCCTGGCCACGGTTGCCACGACGATCCTGACGCGCATCGCGGTCGCGTTGCTGGTCGGCACTGGCTTCGGCACTAGTATTGCCTGCTGCTTGCGCTGCTTCGGGCAACATCGGCACCGTCATGGCGACGGCAAGGGCAGCAAGGCCAACGGATTTGAAAAGGTCTGCGAGTTGCATGGCAACATCTCCCCTAGATTTGACCATTACCGCTCGAGTGCTGCGGCCATGAGTGTCGTTACGTTTCATTCGATGTCACAAGTTGTAACGATTCGGCATGAGCGTTAACTGAACCACTTAGTTAGCTTAACGTTCATGTTCGAAGCAGCTTTTATGAACGACGTTCGGAAAGGATGCAAGCCATCGAAACCCTTGAGAACATTCGCGATGATATCGCATCTCGCCTGAACGAGGGCGCAACCAACCGCCGCAGCGCGATGCATACACCGGTGGTGGCAACCGCCGATGCCGATGCGCGGGTGATGGTTTTGCGCGGTTTCGAGCGGGCCGGATGGCGGCTGCGGTTTCACACCGATGCGCGGTCCCCCAAGTGCGAGACGATAGGAGATGGGGCTCCCGTCGGCGTGCTCTTCTATGATCGGGAGGCGAAGTTGCAGGTCCGCTGCCGGGGGCGCGGGTGGATCGAGACCGACACGCTGCTGGTGGATGCCGCATGGCAGGAAAGCACCAACTTCGCGCGCCGGTGTTACCTTGGCGAAGGACCGGGCGCCGTGTCCGACTCGCCGACATCGGGCCTGCCTGCATGGGCGGAGGGGATAGAGCCGGAAGACGAGCAACTGACCGGTGCACGCAAGAACTTCGCTCTGCTTTTGGTAGAGCTGGTGGAGGCCGACTGGTTCAGCCTGGCCCACACCGGCCACCGTCGCGCGATCATCCAGCTGACGAGCGGCGAGGGCCGCTGGGTCTCGCCGTAATCCGGCAACCGCCTCGAGGCAGCAGGGAAGTCTGTCCTAAACGTCGTCACCCGGCGTGATCGTGGCGATGATCTGCCGCAACGTGCGGTATAGCACGGTAACGGTGGCCGCGATCAGGCCGACCATGATGACGCAGGCCGCAAACAGCACGTTGTAGAGGTTGTCGAACCATGCGGCAGGCAGTTCCTGAAACTCCCCCACCGGCAGGGTGAAGGCGAGGAGTACGACCAGCCCAAGCATCAGCGACACTGTGGATAGCCGCGCGATCAGTTCCACCCCGCGGTAGGTCGTATCGCCGAAATCGCTATCCATCCGCCGCATCATGCCGATCATGGTCAGCATCAGGGCCAGGGTGGTGGCCGACGCGGTAACGATGGCCGAACCCAGGTAGAGACCGGCGCGGCTGAGCGCCTCTATCAGCAGTGTGGCTTCGGCGGACGAATAGATCGTGCCGATGGCCTGCCGCGCGCCGAATCCGATAAGGCAGAGCACGACGAACGTGCCCGCAGCCCAGATGTGATTACTGTGTTTCTTCTGTCCGGACATGAAAATGCAACGGCCGGCAGGCGCGGTGTTTCCGTTTTCAACATTTCTCAAGGTGGCCGGTGGTCACCGTCGCCGGAAATGCTCGCATCCCTGTGCCTCGGCCTCGGCCCGCTCGATCCGCTCGACCTTCGCGGCGGGCGGTCCGTCCTGCATCCTGCCGATCATCGCCTCGATGGCGTCACGCTCCCCCTCGAGGTGCGCTTCCACCGTGCCATCGGGCAGGTTGCGCACCCAGCCGCTCACGCCCAGTTCCTGCGCCGTCGAAACGGTCCAGTCCCGGTAGAACACGCCCTGCACGCGGCCGTGGATGATGAGGTGGGAAGCTGACTGATCTGACATGGTTGCAAGTTGCAGCGATCAGGACATAATCACAAGCCATGTCAGTCCTGCTTGCGCTTGCCACGGCCGCAGTTGCCGTGCCGATCATCGATGTGCACCACCATGCCATCTATCCGGGGATGAATGCCGACGATTCTTTCGATCGGGTGATGGAAAACCTGGATCGGCGCCCAGTCAGTCGCGCGGTGATCGAAGTGAAGGACTACGACCAGATCGATCGCTGGCTGGAGGACGAGCGCTTCATAATCGGTGTTCCGGTTGGCTGCGGTCGAAATGCGGCAGAGCCCATCTACGAATGCTTCCCGGAGGATGAGGGCTGGCCGGACATCGGATGGCTGGAAGAGCAGATCGCTTCAGGTCGCGTGCAGGCTCTGCATGAAATGCCGCCATTCTACAGCGGATGGCAGATCGGTAATCCGCGCTACGATCCGTATCTGGCGCTGGCACACCGATACGATATCCCGGTTGGGATACATATAGGCAAAGGACCTCCGGTCTTCGCGCACGAGCCGGGAATGCACCTGAACTACGATCCGGCGGCGGGCAATCCTGCCACGCTTCGGCCTGTCCTGGAGAAGTATCCCGGATTACGCGTATGGCTCCAGCACGTCGGCGCAGGTGTGGGGATGGAAGGTATCGAACCCTACACCCAGGAAACGATGGCCCTGCTGGCCGATTACCCAAATGTCTACGTCGACCTGTCGGTGACGAACGCCACGCACCCGCTGGAAGTCTATTCAGACGAACTTCGTCGCCTGTTCGATGCCGGATTCGGAGACCGGGTGATGTTCGGCACCGACAACTACTTTTCCGACGAGATCATCGCCCGGATGGACCAGATCGCGTGGCTGACGGACGATCAGAAGCGAGCGATCCTGCACGATAATGCAGCGCGGTTTCTGCGCCTCGAAGACTAGGGGGCGGGGAGGGCAGCCTCCCCGCCAGAATCCTAGCGAGTCAGCTTCTTGTAAGCCACCCGCGTAGGCCGGTCCGCAGCATCGCCCAGGCGGCGGCGCTTGTCTTCCTCGTAGGCTTCGAAGTTGCCTTCGAACCATTCCACGTGGCTGTCGCCTTCGAAGGCGAGGATATGCGTCGCCAGGCGATCCAGGAAGAAGCGGTCGTGCGAGATCACCACGGCGCAGCCGGCGAAGTTCTCGATGGCCTCTTCCAGCGCGCCCAGCGTTTCCACGTCGAGATCGTTGGTCGGTTCGTCCAGCAGCAGCACGTTGCCGCCCTGCTTCAGCATCTTGGCCATGTGCACGCGGTTGCGTTCACCGCCCGACAGCTTTCCGACGTTCTTCTGCTGGTCCGCACCCTTGAAGTTGAACGCGCCGACATAGGCGCGGGTGGACGTTTCGTGCTTGTTGACGGTCATGTAATCCAGACCGTCGGAGATTTCCTGCCACACGTTGTTCTTGGGGTTCAGGTCGTCACGGCTCTGGTCGACGTAGCCAAGGTGAACGGTCTCACCGATCTCGATGGTGCCGCTGTCGGGCTGTTCCTGCCCGGTGATCAGCTTGAACAGCGTGGACTTGCCCGCGCCGTTCGGGCCGATCACGCCCACGATGCCGCCCGGCGGCAGCATGAAGGACAGGTCTTCGAAAAGCAGCTTGTCACCGTATGCCTTGGTGATGTTCTTGGCTTCGATCACCTTGCCGCCAAGGCGTTCGGGCACCTGGATGACGATCTGCGCCTTGCCCGGCTTGCGGCTGGACATGTCGTCCTGCAGCTGGTCGAACTTGCGGATACGGGCCTTGCTCTTGGTCTGGCGCGCGGCAGGGGTCTGGCGAATCCACTCCAGCTCGCGCTGCAGGGCCTTCTGCTTGCCGGATTCCTCGCGGTTTTCCTGCTCCAGGCGCTTGGCCTTCTTCTCGAGGTAGGTCGAGTAGTTGCCTTCGTAAGGGTAGTAGGTTCCGCGGTCGAGTTCGAGGATCCAGCCCACCACGTTATCGAGGAAGTAGCGATCGTGGGTGATCATCAGGACGGCGCCGGCATATTCCTTCAGGTGGTTTTCCAGCCACTGCACGGATTCAGCGTCGAGGTGGTTGGTCGGCTCGTCGAGCAGCAGGATGTCCGGCTTCTGGATCAGCAGGCGGGTGAGGGCGACGCGGCGCTTCTCACCGCCCGACAGGTTGCCGACTTCGGCATCGGAAGGCGGGCAGCGCAGGGCTTCCATCGCGATTTCAAGCTGGTTGTCGAGCGTCCAGCCATCGACCGTGTCGATCTTGGTCTGCAGCTCGGCCATTTCGTCGCCCAGCTTCTCGTAATCGGCATCGGGTTCGGCCATCTGCGCGGCGACCGCGTTGTAGCGGTCGACAAGGTCGGCGGTTTCGCGCGCGCCGTCCTTGACGTTTTCGAGCACTGTCTTGCTCTCGTCCAGCTGCGGCTCCTGCGGCAGGTAACCGACGGTGATGTTCTCACCCGGCCATGCTTCGCCCGAAATGTCGGTATCGATCCCGGCCATGATCTTCATCAGCGTGGACTTGCCCGCACCGTTGGGCCCGACGATGCCGATCTTCGCCCCGCGATAGAACTGCAGGTTGATATCGTGGAGCACCGGCTTCTGCGCACCGGGGAAGGTCTTCGTCATGTTCTTCATGACATATGCGTATTGGGCGGCCATTTTCGGTCCTTGTCGCGGAATCTGGATATGGATTGGATTTGTCGCGCAGATAGGGGTTTGGCCTGCTCTGGGCAAGCGTCCAGAGGAATGGCGGCGTTGCCAGCGGCCTCTATGGCCGCATTGCACGGGACGCCGAAGAAAGGCCCGTTTGTCCTTCAGCCTGAAAGATTAGGCCAAACGGGCAATGTTTTAGCGGTGCATTTACCTTTTATTCCTAGTGCGGGCACGGGGAGAAAAGGTACCACATGCGCGAACAGATTCTCGGGCTGACCACGCCGCTGACGGCGATCGTCTTCATGACGACGCTGCTGCTGCTGTGGCAGCGCGGGGGTGTCGGCCGCCATGTCCTGGCCTTTGCGTTCGGCTATTTTTTCTTCGGCCTCGGCTTCGGCATCACGCATCTTTTCCCTACCGATTCCCCGTTTCTCTTCCACGCGACGCAGCTGTTTTACGCGCTGGCTTCGGGCTGCCTGATCTGGGGCGTGTGCGACCGTATCGGCGTGGCGGTAAGCCTGCCGGCGCTCGGCATGACCTATGGCGCCGCGGCGCTGGCGCTGGTGGCCGCGGTGGTGCTGTCGCAGGATGCCGGACCGCGGCTGGTTATCGTGAACACCGGATATGGCGTGATGTTCGTGATCGGTACGGTGACCCTGCTCGGCTCCACCCGCCGTGAATGGATCGACCGGCTCATCATCGCGGCGCTGGCTATCAACGCGGCAGACTTCCTCCTGCGGCCCAGCCTGACGCTGCTTGCCGAAGGGGCGATCCCCGTGGCGGAATATCGCCAGTCGATCTACTATTCCGTCATCAACCTTGTGCTGACGGTGAAGGCGCTGGGCATGGCCATGGTCCTGCTTGGCGCGAGTTTCCACGACCTGGTGCGCAACGTGCGCGAGCGCGGCAGTTTCGATTCCATGACCGGCCTCCGGATCCGGCACGCGTTCGAGAAGGAAGCCGACAGACGACTGGCCACGGCAGCGCACGACGGGGTGCCGGTGTGCATGGTGGTGGCCGATATCGACCACTTCAAGCAGGTCAACGACCTGTGGGGGCACCAGGCAGGCGACAGCGCCATTGCTGCTTTCGGGGAGCTGCTTGGCAGCATGATCCGCGAAGAAGATCTCGCCGGGCGCGTGGGCGGGGAGGAGTTCTGCGTGCTTGTATGGGATTGCAGGGGCGATGCTGCGGCGCGCCTGGCAGAACGTGTGCGCCTGACGTTCTCGCATCTGGTGCATCCGGCACTGGGCGAAGGAATTTGCCTTACCGCCAGCTTTGGCGTGGTGCAGCGGCAGGGGCGGGAAAGTTACCACACGATGTTCGCCCGCGCCGACGCTGAACTCTACCGTGCCAAGAACGGCGGCCGCAACCGCGTCGCCAGCGAGGGCGAGGCCGGGCAGGCGGATCGGCCCAACGGCGATGGTGAGGGCGACAGCACAGTGCAAACCATGCCCCGCATTGCAGCGGCCTAGGCCGAAATCCGGTATTGGTCGCTTGGCGCCGCGCGCCCAAATGACCTTTCATGGACATTGCGATCATTGGCGCCGGTATGGCTGGCCTTACGTGCGCGCGCCGCTTGACGGACTCCGGCCATACCGTCGAGGTGTTCGACAAGGGACGCGGGCCGGGCGGGCGCATGTCTTCCCGCCGGGCCGAGGCGAATGGTCACACCCTGCGGTTCGATCATGGAGCGCAGTTTTTCACCGCGCACGATGATCGGTTTCGCAGACAGGTGGAGGCGTGGCACGCCGATGGCATGGTTGCGCCATGGCCTGCCGCGAAGGACGGCGCCTGGGTCGGCACGCCCGCGATGAACGCGCCGATCCGGGCGATGGCGGCGGCGGCTAACGTTTCATTCGGTACCCGTGTCGAAACGGTGCGCGCCGTGGGCACGGGATGGAAGCTGGTCGGCCCCGACGTGCCGCGCACGATCTTCGACGCGGTCATCTCTGCCGTGCCGGCTGAGCAGGTGACCCCATTGCTCGCCGGCAGTGCGCCGGACATGGCCGCGCTGGCCGGGCAGACCGTTTCGGATCCCTGCTGGACCCTGATGGTGACATTCCGCGACCGGCCCGACCTGCCCGATACCCTTCGCAGCGCAGGAGCAATCGGCTGGGCGGCGCGCAACAGTTCCAAACCCGGGCGCGGCGACGGGGAATGCTGGGTGGTACAGGCATCGAGCGAATGGTCCCGCCAGCATTTGGAAGAGCACGCCGCTCCGGTCATCACCCTGCTGCTTGATCAATTGCGCAAGGAAGCGGGCGGCTCTCTGCCCCGCGTGCGCCACGTCGATGCCCACCGCTGGCGCTATGCCATGTGCGGCAATGCGGGCGAGGGCGCGCTGTGGGATGCGAGCAGGCACATCGGGGCGTGCGGCGACTGGCTGCTGGGCCCGCGCGTGGAGAATGCCTACCTGTCGGGCTGGGAACTGGCCCAAAGGGTGATCGATGGCGCCTGATGTTACGGTGTGGTACGATGGCGCCTGTCCGCTGTGTAAGCGTGAAATTCGCGGCCTGCGCAGACTGGACCGGCGCGGGGCCATCGAATTCATCGATGTGAACTATGGCGAGCCGGATAGCTGTCCGCTGTCGCAAGGCGAGTTGCTGGCGCGCTTTCACGCCCGCGAGAAAGGCCGCCTCTTGAGCGGGGCGGCGGCTTTCGCGGCAATGTGGCGTGCAATTCCGCTGCTGAGACCTTTCGGAGAGGCTGCGCGGCTGCCGCCGGTCCTCTGGCTGATTGAGCGGCTCTATCGCCAGTTTTTGCGCGTCCGTCCGCGCCTGCAACGCCATTTCGCCCGAAAGGACGCCGTATGAGACATCCCGAGCCAGACCCCGTCGAACCCGGCCAGGAAAGCGTGTGGGACTTTCCCCGCCCGGCCATAGCCGAGCCGACCGACGCGCACATCGTGATCGAGCACGGGGGCCGCGTGATCGTCGATACGCGCAATGCGGTGCGGGTGCTGGAGACCAGCCATCCGCCCAACTATTACATCCCGCCTGCCGACATTGCCGATGGCGTGCTGCGCCGGGCTGGCGGAACGTCCTTCTGCGAATGGAAAGGTGCTGCCAAGTACTGGGACGTTGTGGTGGACGACGACGTGCTGGAGAGGGTCGGCTGGTCCTATCCCAGTCCCACCGCGTCCTTCGCCATACTGACGAACTTCGTCGCCTTCTATGCCGCGCCTTTCGACCGTTGCCGCGTCGATGGCGAGGACGTGAAACCGCAGCCCGGCGAATTTTACGGCGGCTGGATCACCAGCAAGGTTGCGGGGCCGTTCAAGGGCGTGCCGGGAAGTCGTTTCTGGTAAAACTTGGCAAGGACGCTTCTTGGCGTTAGCTGAACGGCCATGCAAAAACATCTACTTGCGGCCGTCGCCGCTGCCTCGCTTGTCCTGCCCGCAGCCGCACAGGCCAACCATCACGAAAATTCCGTCGCCGGCCAGGCCGATCACGCGCTGGATCACGATACTGCGGCGTGGGATTTCCTTGAGGGAATCACCACGGAAGTAGGGCCGAGACAGGCCGGAACGCCGGACGAGGCGCGCGGCCGGCAATGGGCGGTGGACTGGCTGAACGCTCACGGCTTCGACAATGTGGCGGATGAGCCGTTCACCATGCGCACCTGGGTGCGCGGCGAGGAAGAGGCGCGCATTACCGCACCCTTCGCCCAGCCCATGTACATCACCGCACTGGGTAACACCGCCTCCACCGGGGCCGAGGGTATCACCGCAGAGGTGGTCTATTTCCCGACCTATGCCGACCTGGTGGCCGCGCCGGGCGGAAGCCTTGCCGGAAAGATCGCCTTCATCAGCCATGACATGCGCCCGACGCAGGACGGTTCCGGTTACGGCTTTGCCGGTCCCGCGCGTTGGACCGGGCCGAGCGTTGCCGCCAGTAAGGGTGCCGTAGCAACCGTAATCCGGTCCATCGGCACGGAGCGTCACCGCACCCCGCACACGGGCGGCACGACCTTCGCAGAAGGCGTGGAGCCAACCCCGGCGGGCGCGCTGTCGAACCCCGATGCGGACAACCTGGAACGCATGTTCGCGCGCGCCGATGGCCAGCCGATCATGATGCACCTCACGCTCACCCCGCAATGGCTGGGAGAGACGACCAGCGGCAACGTGGTGGGCGAGATCGCGGGTCGTGACCCGTCGCTCCCTCCCGTGCTGGTCGCCTGTCATCTCGATAGCTGGGACCTGGGTACCGGCGCCATCGACGATGCGGCTGGATGCGGCATCGTTGCTGCCGCCGCGCTCAACGTGGCCGAGGCCGGCCAGCCGCTGCGCACGATCCGCGTACTGATGGCAGGGGCGGAGGAAACGGGCCTGTGGGGCAGCGAAGCCTACAGCGCTGCGCATATCGACGAGCCGATTGCCGTGGGCCTGGAAAGCGATTTCGGGGCCGACCGGATCTGGCGCTTCGAAAGCAATTTCCGCGAGAGCAATCCGAACCTGCATGCCCGGCTGGCCCAGTCGGTGGTACGCTTCGGCGTAGCCAATTCCACCAGTGTCGCCACCGGCGGTGCGGACATCAACATCTCGCGCGACCAGGGCGGGGCGATCATCGACCTGCAGCAGGATGGCACCCGCTATTTCGAACTGCACCACACGCCCGACGATACGCTGGCTATGGTGGACCCCGAACAGCTGCGCCAGAACGTGGCAGTATGGACGCAGGTGGTCGGCATTCTTGCCAACGAGGCCGATGATATCCAGACTGGAGAATGAAGCTTCTATCCGCTTGCCCGAAAACGGGCGGGCGGTTAGTGGCGCATCTGCACGCAAGGTAACGTGGGCCTGTAGCTCAGCGGTTAGAGCTGGCCGCTCATAACGGCTAGGTCGCGGGTTCGAATCCTGCCGGGCCCACCACCTTGCGTGTTTCGCGATCTAGACCCTGCGCTGCGCCGCGACTTGCGGGCAATCTGCGGCGACCAATCCGTCATCATCCCACCGCTCGATATAAAACGCCTGTCCGGCGGCAAGCTGCGTGCAGGCGACATTCTCTCCGTCGGCATAAACTACGCCCAGGGTCCGGCCATAGCGATCACGCCCCAGCCGCACGATTGTCAGGCGCTTGCCTTCAACGGCGGCCTCCATGGCGCGGGTGGATGCGTGTCCGTCGCCCGGCACGCACGTTCTCCCCTGGCGGCAGGCGCGCGTTTCGGGAGCGTCGATGCCGGTAATCCGGATTCTTTCGTCGCCGCAGCGAATGGTATCCCCGTCGGTGACAGAGCAGGAAAGGGTCATGGCGATGGCAGTTGTGAGTGCAAGCATGGCGCCTGCCTAGGCTGGCCAAGCGGCGGGATTCTCCCCGTTCTGCATCCGTTGCGGACCCGTAACGTCAGGTGGAAATACGTAGTCGCCCTTCGCCGGGAATTGCCCGCCAAGTCGGTGGAGGATCGATTTTCAGCGCGCCGACATGGATTGGTGCTTGCACCGTTTCCGCGTAAAACCTAAGGGCGGTCGCGGTCCGGGGAGTGGCGCAGCCTGGTAGCGCATCTGTTTTGGGAACAGAGGGTCGCAGGTTCGAATCCTGTCTCCCCGACCATTTTTTCAGGCACTTAGGACGGTGCCGCCCTCGTAATTCCAACATCGTCCATGTTGGAATTCCAACATAGGCCGACTCGGCGGGCCTAGAGGATCTTCCACCACGGCCGACGCGCGGCCTCGATCACGGCGCGATCGCGCGCTTCGCATCGCTCTATAATGCCGATGGTCGACACGGTACGATCGTTGGCCTTGTCCAGCTGGCCGGTCTGCGCATCCCCGAAAGAGATCCACGCGCCCACGGTCATTTCCACCGGCAACGGCGCACCCTCGACACCTTCGCGCCAGTCGTCAGGGATCAGGCTGCTGCACGCACCTGGGGTCGCTTCGATAGGCGGCCCGCCTGCACAGCCCATCAAGGCCAGCGCCATGCACAGAGGGATTAACGGCATCACTAGCGCCTTCGGCCTGGTCGATCGCATCGGCATTACTCCTGGTTAGATCATCGCTGTCCTGCTGGCGGCCGCTCACAGCGCCCACGGTGCCGATCGCGTCGGCCGCGCTGTCAGACACCGCCTCGGCCTGCTTTTCGTTCAGGTTGGCCTGCTGGCCAGCCCTGCGGGCATTCTGGCACTGGTTAAGGGTGACAAGCACCAGGCCCACCACCAGCGCCACCATCACCACGCGGCCCAGTGCGCTGGCCAGGAAAGCCCCGACGCGGTTCATGCCACCAGCCCCGGCAGGTAACGCACCCGGCCGCCGACGCGCACGGCGCGCAGCTCCATGTTCCGCATCCGGTGCTTGTCGAAGCTGGCATGGATCCAGCCCGTCTCCCCGAACTCGTAAATCAGCTGGTCGTAATTCAGGTTGACTTCCATCCACTGGCACACGGCCAGGTTGCTTTCGCCGGGAACCGTGAAGTCGGCCGCCTCGCCCTGGCAATGCTGGGAGCTGGTACTGCCGCCGATCGCGGTGTTGAGCCTGGGCGAACGATAGCCGCTCGATACCACCACCGGCTTGCCGAAGTGCGCGCGCACCGGCTCCAGCACCTTTTCGCACAGCAGCTTGAGCGCGGCGACTTCCAGCTGGCCCGGCGAATTGGCGATGCCGCGCCGCGCGGCCGTTTGCGACCGAACCATTTCAGCCAGGGTGAAGTGCGGCGACAGCCGTTCATGCAGGTCCATTGGTATCCTCCGAAGGATCGAGGGGAGATTGTTCACGGTGCGCGTTGTCGAGGGACAGCATCACCGCCACGTGGGCGATCATCGCGTAGTGCGCGAAGTCGAGGAAATAGATGTAAAGCGGCAGCTGGCTTGGCCACAGGAACCACATCAACCGCCCGCTGCCGAAACCGATTACCGCCACCGCAGCCAGCACCCACACCGCACGGTGGCGCCAGCTCTTGCGCGCGTCGGCCAGGCGGGGCAGCGTCATGCAGGCCAGCACCGCGTAACCCAGCCACACCAGCGCGGCCAGCTCCAGCATCAGCCAGCCCAGCACGGCACCGGCAATGGCCAGCCCCACGCGCCAGGCGCGCCCGCGCTGCCATGTCGTTTCCAGTAGATCGAGGATCCTGTTTACTGCGCTTTTCATTGGCCACCTTTGTTCCACGGCAGAGAGAAATCCCCGTTGGACAGCTTGCGAGCGACAAAGCGCGACACCAGCCCGGCAAGGCCCATCACAGCGGGCAGCAGTTCTTCGTTCGATACCCATTCGGGCACCATCCAGACGCCGCCGATGTGCGGCTGCAACATTCCGGCAATGCCGCCGATGAACCAGGCCGCCAGCAGCGTGCGGCAGATACCCCACAGCATCCGTTCGTCCTGCTCGGCCACCGGCAGGAAGGCGAGGCCCACCACGCCGCCAACCGTGGCAAAGACAAAACCGGCCGCCACCACGGAAAGCGGCGCGGCAAAGCCGAACGCGCCCAGCACCGCAGCCAGCAAGGCCATGGTTGCCTGGAACGGCTCGGGATCGACGGGCGGGGGATGGTGCGGCATCATGCTTTCGCCCCTTTCATACCGCCCACACCTCGCAAATAACCATCGGAGTCGAACCGCAATACCGGGCTGACGAGGTGCGTCAGTAGGTCGCCAGCGGGCATCATGCCGACCGAAACAATTTCATCAGCAGGCGGAAGTCCTGATAATCGGTGTAGTCACCTTCCGTCACTGCCACTGCATACCCACTCCGAACCGCGTCTTTTACCGGGAACGGCATCCGCAGCACCTTGTCCGAAGTCAGTAGCGTGTTGGTGCGCCAGCTTGCGCCTTTGTTGCGCGTGTCGAGCTGCTCCAGGTATTGCACCGCGCCGCTGCTTTCATTGCGAGTTCGGAACACGCGAATGCCGCGCCCTGTGTCTTCCCGACTGAAACAGGCGCCGGGGAAATAGTTGATGCTGTCGGCGCGCTGCCCCGTATCTTCCGGCAGGCTGATCTTGTCCCAGCCAGAAGATGCGAAGCGGTCGCCGCCGTTGTAGAGCAGCATTACATGGGCGCCACTCGACCCGTCGCCGGGATTGTCAAACTCGCATCCGATGATCGCATCACCGCCACGTGCCATATCCATCAGGCGGAAACTCTTGCCCGACGGCGGGGTATAGATCGCGGGCAGGCCGGTAATCGTGGCAAGGTTCGAGCCAGTAGTGAACGGGTCGCCAAGGTCGGTCTGCGCGGTGTCCTTCCAGCTTGTTCCCGCTTCCATATCTAGCGCCATCAAGCGCAAGGGGTTTTGCACGTTGGTCGGGTGCGCGGTGAAAACAAGATACACCGTGTCACCGTCCTGGTCGCCACGGCAATAAAGCTGGTTCTGCCCGCCACCTGGTGCCGATGCCTGGTAAGCCAGCGCGCGGCCCTTTTCCACGTCGCCAATCACCTTGTCAGGGAAATGCACGGCGTTCCATGTGCGCGCCACATCGTCATTGGTAAGTAGGAAGAGGTTACTTTCGCTCTCAAACCACTGGCCATAATTCCACCCCGCACCGGGAGAGGAAAACGTGGTGTCCAACGCGAGGCTGGCAACCGTGCCATCTTCCGAAGTGAAAAACCGGATTTGATCGTCGCTGCCGGGGGAAATGCTGAAATTGTGCGGTAACAAGGCTGCGATCAGCGTGCCATCGTCCAGCACATGCGGAGCGACCATCAGGTGTTCGTCGCGGTCATGCAAAGCCTCGGTCAGCACCTGATTGCTAACGCGCGCGCCAGTTTCACCGTTGAACTCGGCGGCGGCCCACTGGCCGGAATAGGTGCCGTAACCCACTGCGATATTGCCGCTGTCGGGAAGGCGCGTTGCGATGTCTGCCCACCACGTTGCTGCGCCGTCCTCGATAATGTCCGATTGGTTGCCTTCCACCATCGCGAGTTGGTCTGCCAGCAAGGCATCGTGCAAGGTGTCGTTCCATGCAGTGTTCCATGCCGCTACCTCGAAGAAGGTTACGCCTTCGGGAATGTCGCTGTTGATGTTCGCGTTGGGCGTGGTGTTGCTGAAATTGCCAGCACCGCCTAGCGCAACGTCGCGGATCGTGCGCCCGTTGCGAGTGTTGCGCGCACGGTTGGCACTGGCATTCACATTCCAGCCAATGCTTTCAATCCCGCCTGTGATCGTTCCCGGCGTGTAGGACACTGCGCTGTCGCCGTCCAACCGGCGCGACTGGCAGGAGATTGCCCCACTTACGGACCATTGCAGGGCAACGCGGCGCAAGGATGAGGACGAGGTTGAAACAAAAAACAGATCACGATTGGCTGCCGGTGCGCCAAATTCCGGGAAGATCGCCGTGTAAAAACCGGCAATACCCGGCACGTTCTGGAAAGACGAACGCAGGGCGGACGAACTTAGCATGTTGATCGCGCCAGAAGTGTTGTTCTGTGCGGCGGGCAGACCTCCTACGTTCACGTAATCCAGTTCGGTCGAGAACGTCTTGAGCGCCCCGCTGATCTGGTTGTAGATGCCCACCACCTTAAGGATGGAGGGGGCAGCAAATGCCTCCGCTTCCGCTGCGGAAGAACAATCCAGCGTGGCGCTGTCACTGGTGCGGCGCACCCGGAACAATTCGCCGGAATAGGCGCTCGAAAACTTGCGGATCATGGAATAGCCAAACACAGGCGCAGCGCCGATGGCAGCCGTGATGAAGTCGGGGGTAGCCCGGATCACTTTCGCGCTGTCCTGCCAACCTTCCGGCGTCCAGACGAGATTATCGCGCAGGTTGTCATCGCGAAAGATTGCCGTCCGACCCGCTGCAATCGTTGGCCGCGCCCATGATGTGCCGGATTGATCCACCGCAGCCACCACGGCGGCCCCAGCCAAGGAAAAACCTTCATCCTGCGCTGCGCTCGACTGCGTGGTGTAGTAGTCCAGCGCATCGCCATTAATCAGCCACCAGCCATCATCATCGCTGGGATTGGCAGCAACACCCGCTGCCGTAGTGTTGTAAATCTTGCCCGCCGCTAAGGCTGCGGCTGCGGCTGAAGAAGCCGATGTTGCAGCAGTGGAAGCCGTTGCTGCATAGCCTTTCGTGGATGCTTCCAGAGCGGCAACATTTTGTTCACTCGCCGCCGCGCTGGTCGCCGCCGCCTCTGCCGCATCCACATCAGCCGCCACCGCTGCCGTGCTGTTCTCAGTGCTGCCAATATCGCCGTTCGCGTCAACGTAGAGAGCATGACCAATGGTTAGCGCGCCGATGCTGGGCGCGGTCGCACCGCGCGCCACCTGTGGCGCACGCGCAATCTCGCGGTCCTGCTCTTGCGCAACCATGGCGAGGATATCCAGGCGCAACTCATGCGTCTCGGCCGGGAACCTGTCGCTGGTGGTGTAATCGGCCGTCTGTGCGCGAGCGGTTTCAGACCACACATTCAGCTCGACCCCGCTGGCAGCCGCCGCCGTGGTGGTCAGTATACCGCCGGCATCGGTGTCGCCGCCCGTCACCGTGAAGTCGGTCCCGTTTAACAGGGCCGTTATCGTGCCATCGGGCGCCCTGCGCTGCGCGCGGATATCGGCAGGCGTGAAACGCCAGGGCAGCGCCCACTCTGTCGTGGTGCCGTTCTCGGCATAGTCCCTGAAACGTGGCAGCGCAGCTACGGTCATTCGGGTGTCTCCCCTTCAATGGCATTGGCATAGTCGGGCGATCGGTATGGGGCAGGCGAGCCGGGCCGCCACCAGAAGCTGGTGCCTTCCTCGGCCGCAAAGCGTTGCTGGCCGCGCTCGCGCTGGCCGAAGCGGGGATTGATCACCATGTCGATCTGGTCGGCCACCATCCGGTCCAGCGCCAGGCGCACGTACCAGAGGTTGTTGCCGGGCACCCAGCCCTTGGCCTCGCGCACCAGCTGGGTGCGCGGATCCTCGGCCGTTGCCAGGTTGTAGGCACCTTGCGCGTCGTCGGCCAGCGGCCCCATCATGGTCTGCGCGAAGCTGCCGCCGTAGCGGTTCTGATCGGCAAACAGGAAGTCCCCGAAGATCCCGAAGCCGCCGCCCTGCATAACGGCCGCGTTCCAGAATGTGCCGTCGTCCATCGGGCGCGGATCCTTGCCCGCTGCCAGCGCTTTCAGCTGCAAGCCGATCGCTCCGGTCAGCGTGGTGCCCACCACCAGCCCGATGGTGTAGGGCGCGGCCCTGGCAGGCGTCATGGCCATGATGCGCTGCCACTGGGCCAGGATCACCGAAATGCCGAAGCCCTTGAACTGGAACGCGCTGCGGCCCAGCTCGCCTTTCAGGGTGCCGCGCGGCAGGCCGGTGTTGATCGCTGCGCGCGTGGCCAGGTCCGACACCGGCACGGCAATGTCGGTGTCCTCCAGGATCACTTCCATGAACCGGCTTGCCAGCGCGTCGTCGCCCGCCTGCGTCGGGTCCATCCACTCGACACCGCGCTGCGTCTTCATCTTGGCCTTGCGCAGCGTGTCCCATTCGGCAGCGTCGATCCCACGCCGCCCCAGCGCCTCGCGCAGATGGTCGGGCAGGTTGTCGAAAGTGCGCTCGGCCGCCACGGTGAACTGCGACAGCCATTCCATGCCGTTCACCCAGCGCATGGTCTGCGTGTGGCGGGATAGCAGCGACAGGCGCAGCACGCCTTCCGCCAGGCGGCGCGAGAAACCCCCGGTCAATTCTTCCGTCAGGTAGCGGCTCTGCGCGGCCGTGCGGCTGCTCCATTCTTCCGCGATCAGGCCCAGGCGCACCGCCAGCTTCTGGTCCTCGATCGAACCGGGCACGAACAGCTTGAGGTACTGCGGCAGCATCGTGGCCTGCGACAGGCCGTTGAACGCGCGGCTGCTGCGCGAAAAGGCAAAGTCGCTCATGGCCGAAAGGAACGCGCTGCCCAGCTTGGTGCTGGTGGCAAAGGCGCGATAGGTGGAAAAGCCCAGCGCCAGCGCCTCGTTGCGCGCGCCCCAGTTGGCCCCCGAATACTCCTGCCACAGTTCGTCTATCTTCTCGCCCGCGTTCTCCGCGCGCTTCACGCCCTTGCTGCCGGGATCCATGTCACGCTGGGCACTGGCCAGGATCGTTTCTTTGAGCCAGTTGATCGTGGCATTGGGATTGGGGCCAAGGATCTCCAGCGCCGCGATATCGCGCGCCATCCCCTCGATATGGCCCATCATCGCGTCGTAGGCGGTGCCCTGGCCGTACGCCTCGGCATATTCCATCCAGGCGTCGGCATCCCTGAACACGAAAAACCGCGCGTCGGCGCGGCGATTGGCCAGGCTGGCGACCTTGGGCTGGCCGCCCGGCGCGCGCTTGTCCCACCCCTCGCTGCGGATCTGCCGGAAGATATCGGGCAGCAGCTGCTCCAGCTTGGCCCGCGTCATGGGCTTGCCGGTGTCGAGGTCGACCATCTTGCCCACGTCCAGCCTGTCGCGGATGAAAGCGGCCCATTCATCGAACCCCGCCTTGCGCACGGCTTTCCAGTCGTGGCTTTGCGGCATCCCCCAGTCCGAACGGAAGCCGATGTTGCCGCCCGCCGCGTTGAAGCGCTGGCGCAGCATTTCGGCTGACTTGCGCCAGGCCGTCGCCATGCCAGCGGCCGCCGCGTCCCCGGTGCTTTCCCCGAACAGCTCGCGCGTCACGTTGCGCAGCTGGGCCTTGTTGCGCACGCTGCCCGCGATGTTGGTGGAGAACCGCTCCATCATGTCGTCCAGCAGCCGGTGCGCGGCCGACACCACCGACTTGCGCCGCGCTTCCACGTTGGAATAGGGCGCGCGCGGATCCCGGTTGAAAAAGGCAGGCCCGGCGCGCGGGTCGATCGGCCCGCCACCACCGCCGCGTCCGCCCATACCGCGCTGGCCATCGTAGCGCAGAAGATCCCCGGCAATCCGGTTGCGCACCTTGATGGTGCGCCCGGCAAGAAACTCCTTGCGCGTCACCATCGTTTCCATGGCGTCGATCAGGTCGCGCGTCGCCAGAGCCTCGGCCGCCTCGCGCGATCCGCTCTGCCGGTACTCGGCCAGCAGCTCGTCGTAGAGGGCGCGGGCATCGGCGGCGCGCGCGGCGTCCAGCACGCCCTGGGCTTCCAGGTCGGCAAGGCACGCCCCGGCGCTCATTACGCGGTCGTGGTCAGCGAAACCTTGCCGCTATCGTCAATGGCACGCGCCCACACGTTGGCGTTGTTCACGTCGATACGATCGCGCGGCCCCAGCACGGTGCCGCTCTTGCCGGTGGGGGTACCAGCACCGCCTTCGACAACGGCCACCGCGCCTTCGCCTACGTTCTGCACGCGGGCAGCGGCAGAGGCGATGGTGGTGAGTTCGGTCCAGTCCTGGTCCAGCGAAACGTCTGCAAGCGTCGTGCCCATGGGCGGCTCCTTCCGGCGCTATTTGATGCACTGTCGTAAGGCTTCGATCGCTGTCCTGTCTCCAACGATCTCGGCCCGGATATCGTCCACGCTGCGCGGCCCCCGGCCGTCCTGCAAATCGAACAGGTCGCCGGTGGTGTCCTGGGTGTCGAACAGGCCGCCATCGCTGCCAGGTTCCTTCTGCGGAACCTTGCCCTTGATCCGGCCTTCGGTCCTATTCTCCAGCCCGGTCCGCGCCTGGTCCTGCGTTGGGCGCGCGAAATCGGCCTGCGGATCAAGCTCTTGCCGCTGGGTCGCCCATTCCGATGTAAGCAGCCGTTCCTCGCCGTTGCTGTTGGCGCGGTATTTGGTTGACGCCGCCTCCAAGCGATCACCGGGCACGTCGACATAATAAATCTTGCCCAAGTCGCCCGCATACGCGCGCGCCGTCTCGAGATCATGGGTGAACCAGTGCCCACGCGGTTCATCGGGGCGGCTCGGCAGCGAGACAGCGGAAGGATCGCCCTCGGCCGCTTCTCCCCGAAAAAGCCTTACAAACTCCGGCTTTTCCGCCTCGATATCGTGCCAGTCGCTTTCGGCCGCGCGCTGCACGCCTTCGCCTGCCGGGTCGGCAAACTCGGCAAGCCGTTCGGGATCGGGTGGGGGAAGCGTGCGATCGTCGGCCAGCTCGTCCAGCTGGCGTTCGGTCAGTTCTGGCGGTCGAGCATTTCCTGCGCCATCGCCGCCGACTTGGCCAGCTTCTCCCGCGTTGCCTTGCTCAACCGGGGATCCTGCGCGCCCTGCTGCGCGCGCTTCACCTTCTCGGCCAACGGCATCTGCAAATTGCTCGGCAATGGCCTCATAAAAATCGTCCTCGGTTTCAGCGAAGGCATCGGCCAGCGCATCGTCCAGCTGGCGGTTTACCACCTGCACCAGCGCGTTGTCGAGAGCTTCGTCCTGGTCGAGAGGATCCAGCACGCGCCAGTCGTCCGGCAGGTCGCCTATCGCCATGGCCGCGTCCAGCTCGTCGTCGGTCAGCTCGCGGCCCAGCACGCGCTCTGCCGCGTCGTTCCAGCGGGTGCGCTCGAAATACTCGTGTTCGTCGGACTGGAAACGCCCCTCGCGCGTCTTGGGCGCGCGCGGCTCCGGCGCTTCGCTGGGCTGATAGACCTTCTCGCCGCGCCGGATCACGCCGTCCAGCCAGTCGATCACTTCGGTTTCGGTGGGGCGCGGGGTTGCTTCGGGCGGGCCAAGGTAGCCTGCCTCCCATATCAGTTCCCCAACTTCCTCCAGGCTGCGGCCTTCCGGGCGCAGCAGCGGGCCACGGCCGGGCACGAAATGGTCGAGGCTGCCCGAATTGCGCAGATCGTGGCCAGCGGATCCTGCCTTGCGACCCTGGGCATTCAGGCCATCGTAGGCAATGCCGCCCTTGCCAACGATATAGGCCAGCGCGTCGTCCGGCCCGCTCTGCCGCGCCCGGCGAAAACTGCCGGGCCACACGCCGTCATTCTCGGCAATGATTTCCGCGTTGGTGCGGTCGCGCCAGCGGCGAGGGCTGATTTTCACCCGCCCGCGTTCCTTGCTCCCGATAACCAGGTCCAGCTCGCCACGGTCGGCCATGTTGGTCAGTGCCTTGCGCAGCTCGCGTTCGGACACGCCCAACTCCGCCGCCCAGTCACCAGGACGGTTCAATGGCACCGCGCGCGCGTCCACCAGCGGGCGGATCGCTGCGGGAAGGTCGCGCACGATCACGTCTTCGTTCAGCCTGGCGGCGTCGATCGCGCTTTCCTCGGCCTCGATCCCCGCCAGCTCGTCTTGCGGCTCGCGCGCTGCGGGCGGTGCGGGGGCACCCTGCGGTGCATCGCCCACGCGCGAACGGATCTCGGCAATGGCCTGGCCAACCGACTTGCCGCCGCCCAGGTATGCCGGGTTCTGCGCGATCGCCTCGCGGCTGAAAAAGCGCGAAACCGGCGTCGATGGGTCCGCCTCCAGCATCCGCACGGCCGTCGAACGTCCGGCAAAGTGCGCGAGGTAGAGGTTGCCGGTGTCGGCCGTGAAGCCCGCGCGTTGCAAGCCCGCCGCGTTTTCGTACAGCAGGCGGTCCATCAGCCGTTCCTGCACGTTTACGTCGAAGCGATTGGTGCGCCAGGCTTCGTTCGCGGCCGCCGCGTTCACGCCGAACTCGCGCTGGTACAGCTCGGTGAAGGTCGACCGGATAAACTGGTAGCGGCCGCTGGCGCTCGATCCCATGCCGTTCGTCGCGCCGTCGCGGCCGCCGCTTTCGGGCACGGCAATCGCGCGCTTCACCGCGTCATAATCGGGCACGGCAGCCGGAGGATCCAGCGGCCGGCCGTTTGCAATCGCGTTCACTGTCTCGTTCACGCGGCGCACGTGCAGATCGTCGCCGTCGATCGTTCCCGCGAACGGGCTATCGGCCACCGCCTGGCGTTCGGCAAAAAAGCGGGCGAACCGTTCGCGCACTTCCACGATCCCGGCGCGTCCGGCGCGCGTCACGGCAGGCGCGGAAGCCAGACCGCCGCCGATCACCGCCCCGCCGACAAAGCCGCCTGCCACGTCCACCAGCGCGTCCTGCGCCGTGTATTCGCGCCCCGCCGCCTCGTAACCGCGCTGGCGGTCGAACACTTCCAGCCCTTCGTCCGCCGCGCCGATCGCGCCTTCGCGCATGGCAATGCCCAGCACCGTGCGCCCGCCAAGCCCGAACTGGAATTGCAGCGGGCCAAGGTTGCTTTCGGCCATGCCCACCAGCGAACCGCCGACAAAGGGCGCCACCACGCTGTCGGATCGCGCCAGCGTGTCGAAGTCCTCGGCCGCCGCGCCTTCGCGGTTGACGATATCCTGCTCGAAGGCCTCGCGCGTCTGCGGCAAGTCTTTCAGGCCCGCCCGCTGCGCCTCGCGCCAGATCGCTTCATGGTCCAGCGGCGCACCGCCCAGCCATGCAGGCGCTTCGTACCAGTCGGTTTCGCGGGTGAAGCTGGCAGGATCCACGCCCATGTCTTCCAGCGTCTCGGCCAGCTCGCGGTATCCCTCGCGCAGGCGGCCGCGCCGCGCGTCGGGGGTAACGTCTTCCTCCAGGCGCAGCGCCGCGCCTGCCGTCTCCAGGAAACCCGGCTCCGGCCGTGCGTCCCCCGGCGCTCCGGCCGTCGCGTTTACCGCCTGGTCCCTGGCCGGGCGCAGCGTGCCCAGGACACCGCTTTCCTGTGTCACCGGTCAATCTCCGAAATGTACAGGCCGCCTTCGGCATTGCGCAGACTGTTCCCGCGCGAGGTTTCCCAGCGGTAGAAATTGCCGCCCAGCCACACCGGATAGGCGCGGTTGAGGTCGCCCACCGCCAGGGCGCTGCCGTCAGGATTGACCGGCGCTGTGCCCGCGCGTTGCTGGCGGGCGAAGTCGGTGCCCACCGCCCGCGCGAAGTCGGTGCGCGTCATGCCGTCGGGCAGGATATAGGGCTTGTCGCCAGGCCACAGGCCAAGGCCGCCGTGCGGCACCCCGTTGCGGCGTTGGTAGCCCAACGCCGCGTTCGCCCCGATGGCAAAGACGCCCGCCGCCTGTTCATCGACCGCATAGCCCGACGTAACCACCGATCCGGCGATGTGGTAGCGCATGGCATCCACCACCGCTTCGGTATCGGCCTGGTCGATTTCCACCAGCGCCTGGCGCAGCCGCGCCTCCCATAGCGCCATGGCCTCGCTCGCTTCGCCCAGCTCGTTTTCCGGTTTCAGCAACCGCGGATTTTCCTGCAACGCAGTCCGGCCGCGCAGCATCCGGGCACGGTACTGCGGCCGCATCACCGCCATGCGGTGCAGGAAAGCATCGTCCGGCGCGACGACTTGCGCCGCGTCGATCCGCGCGAAAGGATCCGCGAAGCCATCCAGCACGCCCAGCACGTCTTCCAGCTGGCGCTTTTCGTACAGGTCGCGCAGCGGCGCGGCCTCGATATCCGAAATGGGCGGCACGTGGCGGCCGTTCGCTGCCGACTGTCGCTGCGCCCATACAGCGCGCGCGGAAAGGCTATCGGGATTTTCCCAGTCAATCTCCGGCGCTCCGCCCGACTGGATCAGGAACCCGGCCGGGTCGCGGTCGAAGTCGCCGCGCACCCCGTCGATATTCCGGCGCAGCCATTGCAGCTCGCGGTTCTGCGCCTCGCTGCGATTGGCCATGCCGGACAGCTCGCCAATGCGCCTTTCCAGCACGCTGGGCGGCATCGGCTCCGGCCCCTGGTAGATCCGCACGAACCCAGCATCGGCGCGCGCCTGCCTCACGTCTTCCAGCAGCGAGGTGTCGCCCGACTGGGCCACCTCGGCTTCGACCAGCTGCCATTCCTCGTCCGCCAGCGGGTTGCCGCCTTGCTGCCGGGCAATCTGCGTCCGCGCGTTCTCGACAATCGCGGCGCGCTGTTCGGCCGCCTCGCGGCGCGCGGCCACTTCCAGCGCGCGGATCCCCACGTCGCTGGAATTGAGCAACACGGTGATATCTTCCGGCTCCAGCGCCTGGTCGAAAAGCCCTTCCGCGATCATCGCGCGGGCCAGCTGCGGATCCTCGTCTATCCGGCCGCGAAGGAACGATACCGCCAGCGTGCGGTCCAACCCTTTCAGCGCCTGCCGGTACTGCGTCTCGTCCTCGATCGTGGTGCGCAGGAATTCGGTGCCGATTTCCAGTTCTTCAAGGTAGGCGTCGTGATCGTCCAGGCGGCGCACGCGGTTGCTCGCCAGCTGCTCGTAATCGGCAACGTCCAGCAGCGCGTTCTCTACGCGGCGCAATTCCTCGAACTGGCCTTCGCGCTCCAGCAGGCTGGCCGAATAATTGGCCAGGCTGTCCTGCGCGCGGCGCTTCACCCCTTCGTCGGTCAGGCTGCCCAGCAGCGTTTCGCCCAGCTTGGCCCAGTCCTCGCCCAGCGCCTCGGCATGGCCAGCGCCTGCCGTCTGCCGCCGCTCGCGCGCGGTTTCCCCGATGGTAACGCGCGCCTCGGCAAAGCCCCGCTGGAAGCCGCTCCATTCTTCGTCTGCGCTGCGCTGTCGCTCGCGGCGATAGGCGGCGATATCGCGGCTGTGGATCTGTGCGCCGATATCGGCAATCTGCGCGCCCAGCTGCGACCCGAAAGACGCGGGACTGGATAGCGGCATCGGCTCGGCAGGCTGCGGCGCGACCTGGCGACCATATCCGGTTTCTTCAGCCATAGCTGTCGTTCCTCGCTTGCGCCCAGTCCTTGGAAGCGTCGTAGGCAGACGCGCCCGCACCAAACAGGCCCGTCGCCAGGTCGAAATAGCCCTTGATTTCGGCGTCCTTGCCGCTCCGGCGCAACGCCTTGGCCCGGCCTTCGCCCTGTCGGCGCAGCTCGCGCACGTCCAGCACCTGGTCCAGCAGGCTTTCGCGGATGGCGTCGATCGCCGTGCCGCTGTTGGCAACCATGCCGTTGCTGGCCTGCGCGGCGAACTGCGCGCCGATCGCGCGGCGCGCGTCCTGTCGCACCAGGCGCTGGCGTTCGTTCGATACGCGGCGTTCCTCGCGCGCCTGGGCGTAATACCCGTCCTTGTTGCGCTGTCCCGATACGAAGCCGCCGACGCCGCCGATCAGGCTGCCGATGGCCTGGATTGCCCCGCCTATCCCAGCGCCGCCGCTCATGGCAGGATCCTTTCCAGCAGCATGTGATCTTCATGCGCGGCGCCGTAGGAACGCAGCACCGCGCTTGGCTCCAGCCCCACCTTCATGGCCCAGCGCACTTGCGGCGAGGCCTCGCGCGCGGCCCACTCCACCATGATGGCGCTGCGGATCTTCGGGCACGGTTCGTCCGTCACCCAGTCCGGGATATCCTGGCATCGCACGATCGCTTCCAGGCGCTTGAGCGGGCTTTCCATGATAATATGATCGCGGGCGAAATCGGTGATCGGCAGCCACGCGCGGCCCAGGGCAGGCGCGAACAGGCCGAACGCGGTGCCCTGGCAACCGGCGAACGTCTCCACGATCCCCATGCAGGCCAGCACCTTGTCGCCCTGCATGGCGGCAAAGGTCAATTCGTTGTCCGCCACGCCCTGCGCTTCGGACCATGCCAGCTCGCTCACCGGAATACCGTATTGCAGCACCTGGCTGTCCTGCGGATCCAGCGCGAACAGATGTTCGGGTTGCAGCTTGTCGAAGCGGATCTGGTCGAAGGGATTGCTAGACATCTTTCTCGTCCACTTCCATTTTCAGGATGGAGGCCGTCACCACCGCCGCCACCGGATCGTCGGACACCCAGCGCGGGCGGCCGTCGCGGTCGAAATCTGCATCAACCTCGCCGCCATAATCGCCGGTCTTGAGCGGAATGGGTTCGTCCATGAAATCGTCCGCCTCGCGGTCGATGATCGGCTCCAGCGGATCGTCCGGGTCGGGCGTGCCCACCTTGATGCCCATGGTTTCCAGCAGGCGCAGCGTCAGATAGACCAGGCGCTGTTTTACGCCTTGGCTCGACTGTCCGCCGCGCAGCTGGATATTCGGGCGAAGGCCCACGGCTGTCGCGGTGAAGGGCAGGCCTACGATGACGGTAAAGGCCCGGTCACCGGGAACGCTGGTGGCGGGCAGGGTCAGCACGCCGTTGCCGTCCACGCTCTGGCCGGGCACCACGCCGCCCGCTGCCAGCACGGCCACGTCCTGGTTCGCCAGGTGATCGAGGCCGGTAAACTCGGTCTGTCCGGCGCTCGCCGCGATCCGCACGCCGCCGTCCACGAAAAACTGTTCTTCCTGCGCGGTGCCCAGCTGGCGCAGCGGCTCCTGTTTCCACACTTCCTTCACCGTCGCGCCGCTGCCGTCCTCGCGCTGCACCAGCACCCACAATTCTTCCGTGCGGCCGTCGTCGGCGGCGATCGACACGGCCGACAGCACGCGTGCGCCGCCGCCCAGCACGAAACGGCCGAAGCCCTTTATCTCCAGGCGGCTCTTGGGGTGCGCGGCAATGTGGCCGTCACCCGATACCGCGTAAATCATCGCTTCCGGCTCGCGCTGGAAAGCCAGCTGGATAAAACCCGCGCTGCCGCCGATATGCTTGGCGGCCGCCGTCAGGTCCGCCGCGTCGTAACGGTCGCGCGCGAAATCGAAATCCGCCGCGCGCAGCCGCTTTCCACCGCGCTGCACGAAAATGGTTTCGGTGCCCAGCTGCACCGGTGCTACCGCTTCGCTGCCGTAGCTGCTCTGGTCCTGCGCCTCGATATTCTCGCCCGATAGCGCCGCCGCTGCGTTGACCGGCCCGATGGCCAGCTCGCGCGTCGGCGTGCCCACGATCAGCTGGCGATCCTTCGCCACCCATATCGGCGCGTCCTCGGTCGCGATTTGCCTGCGAAATGCCAGGTCCGGTGCCAGGCGGCCAAGGTTGCTGAACGTGGCGAAGTTCACCCGCCCGCCGCCATAGTCGCCCACCACGCTGCCCACGATATCGTACCCTTTCAGGTAGATCAGGCGGCCCGCGTGCAGCACGTTGAGGTGCGGCCAGCCATGGAAGGCATTGAACGCCCCCAGTCGCCAGCGCCACGTCGCATTGCCGGAACCCACCACGCCATCGGGCATTCGCCGCGTCACGCTGACGGTGGCGCTTGTCCCGCTGGCAACCGCCGTGATCGTGCCCACCCCGAAACGATCGTGCAGGTACGTCCATTTCACGCCGTAGGGGCCGGTGTCGTTCAGAACATCATTGCTGTTCGCACCGTCGTAATAACTGCCTTCGCTGTGCGTCGGCTGCGTATCGCCGGTGTTGCCTGCCGTGGCGGCCTGGTACACCTTGTCCTCGTTGTAGCACTTGTCGCCAATGGCGATATCTTTCATCCCGGAAGCCCAGGACACGATATCGCCAAAGTCGATTGCCTCCAGCATGACCGGCGAACCCACCATGCCAGCGTCAAATAGCGCGCTGTTCGCCGTCAGTGTCGCCGTGCCGCTGGCGCTGCTGGCATAGACCGTCACGCTTTCGTCGCCGTTCGGATCGGCAAACGGTCCGTTTTTCAGCTCCAGCGTCTCGATCGTGAAAAGGGCGGCACCGTCCCGCCGCAGCGCGCCCGGCGCGTAATCGCCGTGCGCGATGTATTGCCGGTCGAAACTCTGCTGCAAGGAAAGCGTCGGCGCGTCTGCCGCCGCATAAGGCGTCGTGATTTCGTAGGCGACACCGGGTTCAGTCTCGATGCGGCCGCCGTTGGTGTAGAACCGCGCCTTTTCCTCGCCCCATTCCACCACGTATTCCTGTGTCACCAGGCGGCGAAACGCGGTCAGCCAGGTGCTTGTCGGGTCGGCCTCGCGGATCATGGCAAAGCCCGAACGCTTCACCAGCGGGCCTTCGATCGTCGGAATGAAGTTCTCGCAGGTGTCGAGGCCGTAGCGGTACTGCTCGGTTTCGATGCGACCGGAAAGGAACGGGGACAGTTCCCCCGCAAGCCACCCGGTCAGGATCTGGCGCGCGACAGCCATCAGGCTTGCGGCCACCAGGAAGACGACGCGTGGCGCGCTTCAAGCCAGCTGCTTTCTTCGCGCTCCTGGATCTGGTGCGGGCTTTCCAGCGCGTCCACCGTCTGCGCTGCGCCCAGCGCGTCCCGGTAATCCTGCCACACCTTCTGCTTGTCGAAGCTCGATCCGGCGATGCGCGTGCCGATGTTCCAGGCGATGCGCAGCGCGAAGGCGTGGGCAAAGGCTTCGTCCCACTCGGCCGGTTCCGCGATATCGGCAAGGAAGCGGATATTCAGCGGGCCGGAGACGTTGCAGAGGATTTCGCGGCCTTCCACCTGGTAATCGCGGTACGCCACCAGGTCGTGGATCTCCAGCAGCCGCAGGCACTCGGCAGGCAGTTCGTACTTGTACTCGTAACCGTGCTTGGGCGGGGCGGCCAGCGCGCCGGGACTGGCCCGGCGCACCGCGAAGTTCCATGCCCCTTCACGGATGGCCGCGCGGCGCGACAGGTCCCACACCGCGTTGATGTTGCGGGCCAGCGTGCGGTTGTCGTTCGGGTCGGTAATGCGCGTGGTCGATCCGATCGCGGCACCGGCCATGTTCATCACTTGCACCTTGGACGACATTGCGCCGCTCTCCCGTCAGGATCAGGCCAGGGGCGGCCAGGGCGCGGCGTGGATGCGATCGACCATCTTGCCCAGCAGGTGCAGGGCTTCCGCCTTGCCCATGTTGGTAATGTCCATGTTGATCGAGATAGTGTCCGACTGCGCTTCTTCGTCACCGGCCTCGATCGCGATATCCTCGATATCGTTGCCGCCAAAGCTGCCGGTAGTCTTGAACTGGAACATGGGTCAGGCTCCCCTGCCGGGTTGGGAGAAATGGGGCGACGGGTGCCCGACACAGCCGCGCCGCCCCATCCGCTGCCCGGTACGCGCCGGGCGCGGGCTTTCCCGCCTTACGAAAGGCCGGAAAACTCGATTTCGATGGTCGCCACCGTGGCTGCCGCGATGTTCGCCGCCGCGATGGTCGCCCACAGGTGTACCGGCTCTTCGCTCGGCGCGTCGTCCGCCACGGAAGCCTTCGGCCCCAGCGAGGTCGGCTTGTCGACAACCGTGTGCGTGGTGGCCGCCACCAGGGCAGCCGCCGACGTGACCGTGCCGCCGTTGCGCGGATCCCCGCCCGTGCCGATGGCAATGGTAGCCGAACCGAAACTGGTGCCGGTATTGACCTTGATATCGGTGATCTTGGTGCCAGCGGGCTGCTTGCCCAGGTACACCACGTCGCCGCTGTCCCAGGCCACGCCCGCTTCCTTGGAAGCGAGGAGGCTGGTTTTTGCACCGCAGACTTCGCGGCCGTCGGCCTTGTCGGCGGGAACGGCGCTGCCGTCCATCACGCCCTGCTGCTGGATTGCGTACTTCGTCGCCACTGTCTTTCTCCTTTGCTGCCTCGCCGGTCATTCCATCGGCCGGGTCATGGGCGAAAACCCGCCGCACCGGGGCGCGACGGGCGCGGGCGGTTAGCCCTTCTGGTTGAGGATGATGCCCGACATTTCCGCCTGGGTGCGCGTTGCGCCCAGCGTCGTGCCGACGAACCAGCCTTCGTTGAACAGCCGCTCAGGGATCAGGCCGACGTGCGGGCGCAGCTTCTGCCACCAGTTCACGCACATGCCGCCTTCGGTCCAGAACGGGGTCTTGCGGTAACCGCTGGCATCGGTGGCCAGGTCCGGGATCGTGGTCAGCTTGGCGTTGTCCAGCTCCAGGTGGATGAAGGTCCAGCCCAGCATCGAAAGCAGGCGGCCCTTGTCGTCCAGGCGTGCCGCGAACGAGGTCTTGAAGTCCGAGCTGGTGGCCGGCACTTCGGACAACAGCGCGTCGTTGTCGTCCACGGTCAGGATCATGTAGCGATCCATTTCCATGTCCACGTGATCCGCGCCCAGCAGCTTGTTGGCCTCGCGCAGCTTCTTTACGTTCATCTTCTGCGCACCCGACGCACCACCGGTCGTAACCGGGATGATCTGGCCCGACGGGAACGCCGTGGTGACGGTGCCGCTCTTGCCGCTGATGATGGGGCCGTAGAAGCCTTCCAGGCGACGGCGCACGCGAGCGCGGGTGATCGTCTCCGCGCCGCGCTTGGTGCCCGCGCCTTTCAGGCTGATCGCCGTGGCGAGCTGGTCGGCGTTGTCGATGATATCGGCGTCGTACAGCTCGTTGGGCTTGGGGATCCATACGCCGTCGAAGTCGGTTTCGGTCCATTCGGTCTTGCCGTTGCGGCCCTCGGCTTCCTTCGCCTCGGCTGCGCCGACAAGATCTTTCACCTTCACCTTCTCGGCGCCGGTGTCGAACTGTTCCATCATGGTGCCTTCCAGCGGATCCTTTTTCAGCTGGAGGCGGGTTTCGACATTATTCTTGAACTTGACCTGGAAACTGTTGGGAATGGTGCTGCTCATCGCATCCTCCATCAAAAAAGCTGTGCCATTGGCTTGATTGCGAAGGGCGAAGGGGCACCATTGCCCGGCCTCTCTATCGTTTTACGCCTGCGGTCGGCGGCCGTGTCCACGGCGGGGGCTTGAGGCCGGACACCCGGCGAGGCCAAGACTTGACGGGGGCCACCATCGCCCAGGATGGTGGCCCCCGTCTCCAACGATTTTACTGCGTTGTATCAGCTCGCCAGCGCGCGGGCCTGGTCGCGGTCGGCCGCCTGGCCAATCTGCGCCAGCAGGCGCTCGTACTCGGCATTCTCCGACGTGCCCGGAACGTCCGCCTTTTTCAGCCAGTCCATGTTACCGCGCCGCTCGTCCAGGGTCTTCTGCGCCTCGGCCGCCGACATGCGGAAGCCCCTGCCGCTGTCGCCCTGCACGAAAGCGTCTTCGCCCAGGCGCGAACCGTGCTTGCCCATGATCTCGATCGTGCGTTCCGGCCCCAGCGCGGCGCGCAGCGCCTTCTGCTCGTCAGTGGTCAGGCCCAGGTCGCGCGCGGCCGCATTCATGTGCGCCATGGTCTGCGCCTTCTTGTCACCCATCTTGCCCAGCAGCTCGCCCATCTTGCTGTCCAGCTCGGCTTGCTGGCCCTGCATGTCGGCAAGGTCGGCCTCGGCCAGCTCCTGCAAGGTGGCATCCAGCGCCCCCTTGGGAACGCCGTGGCGGTGCGCAATCGCGTGGATCGCGCGCAGCCGCGCTTCGTTGATCGGCACAGGTTCGCCGTCGTTGCCCAGCAGCGGCTTGCCGTCCTCGCCTTTCAGCTCCGGCAGGGCGTAGTCTTCGGCCTTTTCGGGCACGCCGATCGCCTTGGCATAGGCGGCGCGCTCCGCGTCGCTGGCATCCTCGCCGGGCACCTTGATGCGGCCGCTGTCGCGCAACGCGGCCTGGTTGTCGCGCGCGCTCTTGGCGATATCCTCGATCGACTTGAACCCGCGCGATTTCACCCAGTCCTGCAAGCTGGGCTTGTCGCCGTCACGGTCGGTGGAGAATTGCGCCAGGAACTCGGCGCTCGCGCCACCATCGCCAGCACCTGTGCCGTTGTTGTCGCCACTGGCAGCGCCGTTATCGCCGCCACCGGAGCCTTCGCCGCCCGTTCCCTCGCCTGCGCCAGAGCCAGCACCGCCGAAAAAGCCGCTGGCTTCCCCGCCGCCGCCCTGGTTGCCGCCGCCCTGGCTGCCGCTGTCGCCGCTACCGGAGCCGCCTTCGCCGCCCGCTGCACCAGCGCCAGCATCCTGTTCGGTGCCACCGGCACCCTGTCCATCATTCAAGTCCATCGTCGAGCCTCATAAGTGTTTGGACGGTATTCTCGTCCAGGTGGAGATAGTTGAAAATGTCTTCCAGCACTTCGCGCTGGCCCACGCGCCGCGCCATCACCAGCGGATCGGTGGAAAAGGCCGTGCCGCCCATGTAGCGGTCGCGCAGCTCTGCCAGCACGATTTCGCCGGAACGGTGCAGCTCGCCCTTGCTGTCCAGGAACAGCCAGCGCAGCACCGCCCCGAACAGCCAGCGCCGCAACACCGCCTTGGCAAAGCGATCGGGAATGCCGCCGAACAGGTGCTTCACCTCGCGGGCGATCAGGATGGCGCGATAGCGGATCCGGTTGGCTTCGGTGATGGCCATCAAGCAGCCCTTTTCGCCTTGCGATGCCTGCGGCGCAACCGCTTGCTGGTATGCTGCAAGTTGCGGTGCTTCGACGGCTTATTGCCGCGCCGCTTGTTGCGGTAGCGCGCCGGAGCCTGTGCCGAGAAAATCCGCTTTCTCTGCTGCGCGACCACCATGGGTGTGATTTCGGTCTGCGCTCCGAATGCTCTCGGAGCCGACATGCCGCAAGCCATCAAGGCCGACGCCACGGCGAACGATAATCTTGAAACCACTACATGCCCTCCTGCAATGCGCCTGCCTGCGCGAAATCCTTGGTCGCGCTGCCGATGTTTTTCAGCAGCTCGCCGTCCAGCGCGGCGCTCTGCGCGGCCTGTTCCTCGCCTTTCAGGCGGGCCACGTCTTCGTCGCTGCGGATATACTTGGTGGGCACGCCGGTTTCCTCGGCCAGGCCCACGGCAATCGCCTCGGCATCGACGCGGAAGCGCACGTTGGGATCGAGGTCCGCCAGCACCGGCAGCGCCTGCACGTAGCGCAGCGTCTTGCCACTGCTTTCCGCGCGCGCCATCGCGGCCAGCGGGTTTTCGTAGTCGATCACCGGCCAGGCACCGGCTTCCTTCACTTCGGGCGGGAAGTCGGGGATCTGGCGCGGCATGGCTCGCAGTGCCATATCCAGGTCGCGCTGCGTCATTACGTGCTGTTTCTCGGTGGCGTAGCGGTCGGCATAGGGGCGCACCAGCACGCCTTCCTTGGCCATCCGCTCGTACACTTCGACCGTCGTCATGCGCGAATTGGGGTTGGTCAGGATCGAATAGAACTCTTCCAGGAACTCCACCCGGATCGTGCTGCGTTCGTCCTGGATCATTTCCAGCGCGATCGGCAGGCCGTTCTCCCCGCCCGGCATTCGCGCCACCATCGGGCGGCCGTCCTCGCCCATCAGGCCGGGATTGAGGCCGCCCGGCTTCGTCACCAGCTTGGTCACACCCATGTCGCGGTTGAACAGCAGCGCCGGATCCACCGCCTTGTGCGCGGCGCGGAATGTCGTCGTCCGCATCGCGTTCAGGCCGTTGATGTTGGGCAGCTGGTTGATCGCCGGGCTGCGGCCGTAAACCTCCATCGCGCTGGTCATGTGGCGTGACACCGAAATGGGCATGGTGTTGTAGCCCCTGCGCCGCAGGTAGATCTTTTCGCCCGTCACCAGGAAGCGGCTCGCTATGGGGAAGCGGCGATGGTCCAGCCTCTCGCGGTCCCAGTCCGTATTCGGGCAGACCACGTGCAGGATCTCGAAGTCCTTGGCATCGGCCTTGTCGCTATCGTGATGGTCCAGCGCCTCGATCATCTTGGGCGACAGCGCCTCGCGCCCGAATTGCTCTTCCAGGTCGCTCGCGCTGGCCATCCACTTGCGATGCACCGTGTCGACAAGCCCCGCGAAATTCACGTCGATCCACACGCTGGACAGGTGCAGCGTGCGGTAGAAAATCCCGCTGCCGTCGGGGTAGGGTTCCTGCCACACCGCGCTGGTGCCGTAGCGGCCCAGCTGGTCGAAATCCTCGTGTGCCGAAATGCCAAAGCCGGTGTGCGGCGCGTGCCGGATCGCCTGCAAGCGCTTGCCAGCGTTCTCGCGCCACAGCTTCACGCTGCGTAGCTTGTTCAGCTCCGGGTCCAGGAACCTGGGCAGGATATATTCTGTTTGCTCCGGCGTCGTGATCGCGCGCAGCGCGGCGGCGAAGCGGGCATTGGCGGTAACATGCGTGCTGTCGGTGTTGCGCTGGCCACGGATCTGGCCCGGCGTCTGCGCCAGGAAGCCACCCGCGCCGGTGGGGAAACGCTCGTCAATCTGCTGGTAGGTATCTTCCCAGTTGCGACGAAGGCTCACCAGCTGCTCATGCTTGCGCAGGTCCGCCTTGGCGAGGTCTTCGTCCTGTATTTGCTCGATCACGCCTGTCGCCTTTCCCGGTGGCAACGGCGGGCCGGTGTATCATCCACCGGCCCGCCCGCCTGTCACAGAACCACGTCGCCTTTCAGCTCGTAGGTAACGCCCGGCCCGATCAGCAGGACGCCATCACCGCGCGCACCATGCACCAGCAGCCTGCCGTCCGTCTCCAACGCATACCCGGCAAGGCGATAGGGGGCACCGGCCTGCGGTCCGATCACCGTCATGCTGTCCACCTTCATGGCCAGGCGGCCGAAACGATCGCGGGCGAAGGCCTTGGCCGAAAGGTTGCGCGGCGCGAGGCCCGCAATTTCCGTGCCGTCTTCGTCCAGGAACACCAGCTGGATTTCGTCGGCCGCGTCCAGCGCTGCCAGCATTGCGGTGGTTTCCGGCCGCTCGGCCTTGTCGAACGGACCGACCTTGCGCGGGCGCGGGGGCAGCTGCGCTTCCACCGCTTCCAGGTCGTTGCGCGCGCGCGTCGTCTGGCCCTTCTGCGCGGCGAGGCTGCGCTTGGTCGCCTCCAGCTCGTCAACGATGCCCTCGGCTTTCGGTCGCAGCTCGATCAACAGGCGATTGGCATGGTCCGTGGCGCTTTCTTCCGCATTCAGCGCCGCCACTTCCATGTCAGGCGCAAGCACCGCCACCATGGCCACCACCTGCTGCAAAACCTCGGAGCTGTCCGCTTCCTGCGTCTTCGCCCCGGTCTTGCCGTTATCGCTATTTGTTCCTGTTTTCGTGTTCATAATCGTATCTCCTTAACTGCCACTCACCACCCGGCCGACGCCGGAACCCACTTCCGCGCCGCCCGCGCCTGTCACCATGTCGGCGGCCGCACCGCGACGGCGGCGGAAATCGTCCTGCGCCTCGGCTTCCTCGCGCGCGCTGTCGCGCTGCACCGGGCGCGGCAGGCGCTTCTGCTTAGACTTGCCAAGGCCCAGCAGCTTCGCCGCGCCGCCGAACAGCAGCCCGCCAATGCCGGGCAACAATCCACCAAGAAAACCCATCGTCATGCTCCTGTAAAAATGTCGAAATCGCTTTCCACCACGAACTTGGAAGGGTCGAACTGCGGCAGGCCGCGCAGGTCCGTAATGATGTGATCGCCTTCCAGCGCCGCATATTGCTCGGCATCGCAGATGTGGGTGTAGGCGGTATCGGCAATGCGCAGGTGCCCGCGCGTCTCGCCGTCCTTCATGTCGCCTTTCATGTAGCGATAGCCGCCTAGGTGTCCCTTGATCAGGTGCTTGCACTTGGGGTCCACCGCATAGCCGCCGCGCTCGTCCAGCGCCTGCCAGATCGCGCCGTTGCGCAGGGAAGGGCTGTTGCTCTTGGCCTTGTTCAGCCACAGGCCCAGTGCCTTGCGAACCTGGCGCACCCAGTCCATGTTCTCGTCTGCGTTGTCCTGGGCCTTCCACGCGGCCGGATCGCAGACCACGCGCACGTATTCGGGATGCACGTCGGGGAAATTTTCGTTCAGCACGTAGCGCACGAATTGTCCGAACGCCTTGCCGCCCACCTTGGCCAGCGTGCCGTTCTCGCTGAACAGCACTGCCTCACGCAGCGTGCGCAGCCCGCCTTCGGGCGTGCGCTGGCAGAACGTCGCGGCCGCGTTCAGCCCCTGGTCCATGCCGATTATCAGCATGGATTGCTTGTCCCACTCCAGCGGGCGCACGTGATCCTGGTAGTCGAACTGCGGATTGACAGGCTGGCCGTGCCGCATCGGCACCGGCTTGTTGTCGATCATCCGCGCCACGTAATCGGGACGGCTCTTGTTGAGCGCGGCCTGCACCTGGTAATAGCCCTTGGGCAGGTTGTGCAGGTTTTCCGCGTCGGGCTGGCGGCCGCCCGGCTGCACGAACACTTCCATCAGCGGCCGGTCGCCCAGCAGCTCCAGCAGCTCCGGCGTCTCCAGCTCCTTGATATCGCCTTCCATCGCCAGCTCGTACACCCAGTTGTCGGTGTACGGCATGTTGAGCGACAGGATAATCTGCGGATCCACCATCTTGCTGGTATCGGTGCCGCCGCGACCGACACGGCCGGAAAGGAAGGCCAGCAGGTCGGGCGGCTGCAAGTCGGCCTCGTCCACCATCACCGCGCACACCTGCCAGCCACGGCAGGCTTCCTCCACGCTCCGGTCGCCAATCGCGCGAAACTCTATCTCGAAGTCGCACACGTCGTTCGGCTTGCCGGTTTGCGGATCCACGCCCAGGATCAGCACCAGCTTGTGCGTGTAGGGCGCCTTCCAGGTAAACTTGCCGTGCGCTTCCGGGTGGATATCGAACCAGCTGGGCAGCGTGTTCTTCTCGATGTTCGGGTAGGTTTCACGGATCACGCCCACGCGCGCCTTGCGCCGATAGACGCCCTGCGCGTCTTTCTCGCCGCCCTGCTTTTGCCCCACCTTGCGCAGCGCCCGCAGCGCGGTTATGGTCTTGGCGGAGCCGACCGGGCCGATAATGATTTTCAGGAACGCCCGGCTTTGCAGGAACGCGTCCGATATCGGCCCCGGCGAATTAAGCCGCTTGATCTGCAAGTCGCGGGTGGTCATTCGCCGCGATCCTCGCTGTCGTCGTCCATCGCCACGCCCACGATCCCGTCGATCGTCACGCCAGCCTGGTCACGGTGGCCGCCCACTTCCTCCACCAGCATGATCCCGCGCACGGTCGCGTCGACCGAAACGGGTTTCTTCCCGTGGAAATACGGCATCATGGTTTCCGCCGCGCGAATGCGCATCGCCCGCGCCTCGGCGTAGCTCATTCTTTTTTTCGGTGGATCCAGCTGCCGCGATCGCGCGATCATCGCATCTTCGCTTTCCCCGATTATCCGCATCAGCGCCACGCCGGGATCCGGCCCGAATTGCGACAGGTAGTTTACCGTGTCGTCGGTGCGCCGGTTCTTGCTGCCGGGTTTGCGGCCCTTGCGCTTCTCGCGGGCATGGCGAAGCACGCTCATGGGTCCGGCGCATGGCCCCAGATCTTCCTGGGCTTCGGCCGCTTCCTCGGCCGTCAGCGGCTCCAGCAGGTGCAGCTGCTCCTCTTGTTCCTCGGTCGCAGCGTCGTCCACAAGCGCCTTCGTCTCGGCCGCGAGAGCGGCGAGGGCTGCTTTTCCACCGGGTTCTGGCGCGTCAGTTGACATCGGGCCTCCGCGCTCTAGCGTAGCCCATCCCGACGCAGCCGATCTCCAACGATCTCAGGCCGCCTCCCCGACCCGCCGCGCGCGGGCTGGATTGGCTCGATCCGGTCCACCCAACCCCGACCCGATGCTGGCACTCCAACCTTGTCGCGCCATTTTCCGCTGCGCTTCATCCCGAAATGCTTCGCAGGGGCGATCCGCGCCCGTTCGGAAACGGGATCCAAATGCCGACACGGTAGCGCGCGAGCATCCTAGAGGACGCGCAGCGGCCGATGGGGGCACAGGGGGTCCGCCTGGCCGCGCGCGCCCATCGACGCCGCGCGCGAGGCCGGAAACCTTATGCGGCAGTGGCCTAAGCGCCTGAAATCACAGGCACTATCGGCACCCTTCCAACATCACCCTTCCAACATCGCACCAGCTCTATCCGTAAACGCCCGCTCGACCAGCACCCCAGCAGGCGCGCGCGCCCAGGCAAAAACCCGGAAACTTTCGCCGGTCGCCCCATCATCGGACCCCGAAAGCGGCCACCGTCGACCAGCTCGCCACGATCGAGGCCCAGCTACCGGCCAAACAATGCGCCTGGACGAGCTGCACCAGGCGAAGCGCAGCACGGTTGCAACGTGCAACCACTTTGCAACCGCTCCACAACCACTAACCATCTGACAGACAACAGAAAGGTTGGAAGGTTGCAGGGTTGCAGCATTCGACACACCCCATACGCGCGCGCCTACACCCACACAGGCGCGCGCGTATGGCCACCGACGAACAGCCGCAACCGCACAACCAAGCGCGATTGTCCAGCGATAACAAGAGGATAGAGGTTGCCAGATGGTTGCAGCAAGGTTGCGGGTTGCAACCATCCGAACCCGATGCGCAGCCGTCAATCTGGAGCGACCAATTACTGGCACCGCCAACGGGCCGGGGTCAAGCACAATCGAGAGACACGCGCGCCAGGCAGTCAGAATGAGCGCCCGCGCACCGCAATCGCTACGCGATCGCTGCGGCCGCAATCTTTGTTAGGCAATGGCGGAAATCCGCCATTGCAGGAAAATCACCAGGCCGGGGTTGACAGACTTATTAGAACACGTTTATAGGATCAATTACCGCAAGGGCATCAGGCCCGGCGAAGGGTTAGAAAGGACCGCACACAATGGCAAAGTTTGACACCTACCAGGAAGTGACCGACCGCGTGATTGCCGCGCTCGAAGCTGGCACCAAGCCATGGGAAGCCGGATGGGACGGCGCAGGCAGCTTGCAAGAGCCGCGCCGCGCCAACGGCCTGCCCTATCGCGGCATCAACGTGCTGCTGCTGTGGATGGCCGCCGCCGAAAATGGCTGGAACGGCCAGCACTGGGTTACCTTCAAGCAGGCGAAGGCCTGCGGCGCGAAGGTCCGCAAGGGCGAGAAAGGCACGCGCATTGTCTTCTTCAAGCAGCTCGACGTAGAGCGCGAAAACGACGCGGGCGAAACCGAACAGGCCCGCATTCCGATGCTGCGCACGTACACCGTCTTCAATGCCGACCAGGTGGACGACCTGCCGGAAGGCATCGCCACCGCGCCGATCGCACCGACACCGGGCCTGGAGCGTGACCAGGAACGAGAGGACGCGCTGCGCAGCTGCGGCGCGCGCATTACCGAGGGCGGCACCCGCGCGTTCTATCAGCCGGTTGCGGACTGCATCACCATGCCGGACTTTGAACGCTTTGCCGATGGCGGCCAGTACCTGGCAACACTCGCCCATGAGCTTTGCCACTGGACCGGGCACAAGAGCCGCCTGGACCGCAACCTGACGGCGCAAGGCCCGTTCGGCTCCCCCGGCTACGCGCAGGAGGAATTGGTTGCAGAGCTGGGCGCGGCATTCATCGGCGCGCGCCTCGGCATCGCTGGCGATCACATCGAAAACCACGCCGCCTATCTCGGCAGCTGGCTCAAGGCGTTGAAGAACGACAAGCGCCATATCTTCAAGGCAGCCGCCGCCGCGCAGCGCGCCGCCGACCTGGTGCTGGAAAACGCGGGAGACATTGCCAGCAACGCGAAGCCCGCCAGCCTGGAAGGCCGCGAGGACGCCGCACCGGCACCGGCACCGGCCAAGCCTGCACCGGCCAAGCCTGCACCGGCACCGGCAGCACAGGAGCAATTCCAGCTCGCCCTGTGACGGTTGCGAACGCGGCCGGGTTTCACCAGTTCGGCCGCCATCGCAGGCGCCACCAGGCACCCGCAACACAAGGCCAGGGCACGAGGCCCGGCCAATGGTCAAAGAAAGGACCGACAATGGCTTACGAGGTAATCAAACACAGCGCGCGCGGCCTGCACGATTGCGGCGCATACATCGAAACCGGCCGCGAATTCGATACGTACCTGCGAGCGGCGCAATATGCCATGACAGTTGAATTCTGCGCTCTAGGTACCCTCCACCACGGCCGCAGGATCCTTTGCAGCCCAGCACCGGCCGGAACCGTCACAGACAGCGCCAGCTTTGCCGCTTGGTACAACGAAAGCCAAGGCCACCGCGCCGACGCTTTCCCCGTTCACGCAGTGGAGGCGCGCTAATGTCCTGCTGGATGATAACTAACGCGCACGCGGACCTGCTGGCGACAGCCTACGTGCAGCAAAACCCCGATGCAGACCCGCAAGCCGTGGGCCATGCCATCCTGGTGGAGAACGCCCGCGCGGTACGTTCCACCTATGAGGACCGCCACGGCGCGGCCGCCGATGGAGAGGCCCAGGCGCGGCGCTACCGCTACCGGCCATGGCGCGGCAACATCGAGCCGGACTTTCTCCACGTGCAGGCCTGTTGCGCCAATTACCAGTGCAGCGACGGGCTAGGGTTCCACACCACCTTCGCGGGCGAAGTGATTGCCCGGTTGATAATCCGCACAGGCGGCTTTGAGCGTGAAATGCCGGAAGGCTACCCCTGGGGCGTCGATTGCCACCCGGAGGACGGCCCCGCGCTGAAAGCCCAGCTTGCCGCGATGGAACGCACCGCGTCCATTGTCGAACAGCTCAAGCTCAACCTGGAATGGAGCTAAGTGCGAGGCACCTTGAAGCCCGCCGCGTTCCGGTGTCCGCCGCCGCCAAACTTTTTGGCGATGGCGGACACGTCTGCGCGATCGTCGCGGGAGCGCAGCGAATAGCTAACGGAATGCTCGCCGCGCACGATCGCCGCTGCAAACTCCGTATCAGGCCAATCGCTCAATAAGCGATGGCCCACATCGCTGGCCAGTCCATACGGGCAGTCAACGCCCATGCCATATTTGCCGTCAATCACGACGCAGACAGCGCGCTCGCAGATCTCGTCCACCAGCTGATCGCGGTACGCAGCGATAGCGCGGCCGATCTCGATAAAGGCATCAATATCGCGGTCGACTTCATCCCAGCGGTCGAACGCGGCAGGGCCGCTCGTAAGCGCCAGGTGCAGGAACTTGCCGCCGTCACCCAAAGCGAAGCGCCACAGGTCGCGGTCTTGCACCAGCGCCACCAGAGGCGGCTTTTCATCGTAGGGAAAGGCAAAATCCCAAGCGAGGCCTGCGCCGCTGCGCTCCATATCGAACAGCGCGAGAATAGCAGGATAGCCGTTCTTTTTTAGATCCGCACACATCGCGGCCACAACCCGCGCCTTGAAACGCTCCGGCTTTTCTTTGAAGCATCGGAACGGCTCTAGATCCGCAGCAGCTGTCTTGTGGTGGTCAAGGACGATGATCGAGGCAGCGCCGTCCGTCGCCAGCGCGCGCAACTGTTCTTCCGGGAATGAGAAGTCGACAATCAGCACATGCTTGCCGTCGGCGTCGATATCGGGGGCCATGCCATAGTTTCGGGCTACGTAGTCAGGCGCATTGCCCCACCGCTTCCAGATTGCCCAGGCAGCGGTAAAGCCGTCCATGCACTTGTCATGATAAATCACGATATCGGGCGCGTACTCACTCATTTCCGTTTGCTCCTGCACTCTATCAACCCTCCTGTCCGTATTCCTCGGCCCATGCTGCGAACCATGCAGCGTGGGCCTTTTTCTGGCTCGCGTTCGGCAGCTCGTCTTCGTCCAGCACCAGGTACAGCGGCACCAGCACCGCGCGCTGCGTACTGTACCGGAACTTCACGGCGGCAACGCTTTCGATGGCGTTCTCGCAGCGGCCCAGCGCGCGCATGTGGTTGCCTTCCTGCCAGGTCGTAGGGGCGAACAGGCGCTTTACCGCGTTGTGGCTGGCGCTCACCGCCAGAAAGCCGGGTTCTTCATGGTTGTATGCCGCCGTGCCCCAGCCACCTTGCCCCTTGTTCGCGGCCGGGTTCCACTTGGCGTTCACGATCTTTAGCCCCAGCTCCTGCAATCGCCGGTCGGCGTTCTCGTCGCCGGGCCGTTCATCGCTGGGAAGCAACGGGGCCATGGCATAGCGCACGCCGCCGCCTATCCACGTGCCCAGCGTCACCCTTTCGTCGCCGCCGCGCGCCTGCACTTCCTGCGTCATAAGGTGGCTAAGGCACAGCATGTCGTCGCTGTCCTCGTTGCTGATTTCGGCCATGCGCTCCGGCCTGCAATGGTCGGCCCAGTGCTGCACTTCCTCGTCGTCGGCCGCGCCGTTGCGGTCAAAGATCAGCGCGTCGGCGCACGCCAGCAGCCAGCCAAACTGGTCGCACGCGCGCGCGTCGTGCCCGGCCGCCTGCAATCCAGCGTGAAACTTCGCCTTGGTCGCTTCCAGACGAAAGAGCTGGTCCAGCATCCGGCGCTGCAACTTGCGGCCCAGCTGCGGCAGGTTCCAGTCCGCCAGCACCAGCGGCTTGGCATCCTTGGGCAGCTTTTTCAGCTCGCAGATAGCCAGGCGGCTGCGGTCCTGCGGTTTCAGCGGGGGCGGGTTAATCATGCTCATCCAGAACACGCTGCGAAGGGTAAATTCCTTCGTCTTCTGCTCCGCGCTCGATCGCGTGATCTTGCCGCCGCTCGATGAAACGCGCGCCGTCTCGATAACCTCGATCACGCGCCGACTGTCCACCTCGGCTTCCAGCTCGTCCAGCATCACCGGCACGGTGGAATTGAGCAGGCTGGAACGGATCGCGGCCGCGCTGGTGTTGTCGGTGCGGAATTGCCCGGCACCCAGCAGCTGGTCCAGCACGCCGTTTTCACCGTTCAGTGTCGACTTGCCGGTGCCCCGGCTGCCGGTAACGATGATGTTGGGGCGCCAGGGCAGCCAGCCCCCTATCAGGCTGGCACCGATGGCACCCAGCACCAAGCGCGGGTCCAGCGTCTTGCGCTTCCAGTTCCACGTTCCCAGCAGGCTCACCAGGAATTTGCGCGCCGCTTCCGGTTCCACCGGCTCGTGCCACGGCCGGGGAATGGGAGACTTGGCGGTGTACACGTTGTCTTCATGGCGGCCGGGATCGCGCCAGGTCCAGCGCTTGAACTTGCCGGTGGTCACGTCATGCTCGCTCGCCATCAGCTTGTCGCCGCAATGCAGCACCATGCCGCCGCCGCGCTGGCGATGGGCACCGGGGCCGCGCATCTTGCCAGCGGGGTCGAAAATTCCGCGGTTGGAACATTCCTCGATCAACGCGCGCGAGGCCTCGGCCTGGTCGAAGCCCACGATCTGCGACGGCCGCACCATCCTGCGCGCTTTGCCGGTGCCTTCGTACACCGGCTTGGAATACTGCGGAAAGTTCGCCTCCAGCCAGTCGCTGGCGCGGCCGAACAGGGCAATCAGGCTGTTCTTGCCGTGGCGATGCCCGGCTTCCAGTCCCACCAGCTGGCCGTTCACGTCGAGGTAGAAACACACCTGGCTGCCGTCCAGGCCGCTGGCAATGCCCAGCGGCGTCACCGGGCAGCCGGGCGGGAAGGGCGGCCGCTCGCGCTGCTCCAGGTCGGCCGTATGGTCGCCCGCCTCGGCCATGGTCGGCGCGTCCTGCGGATTGTCCAGCGCCGCGCCGATTGCGGCAATGCCGCCTTCGCCAGCGCTGCTCATGGGTTCCTCTTGACGACGGCGCGTACGAGGCAGGGCAGCCGCTCGATGCGGGCCGGATCGGCGCGCAGCCAGCGCAAATAGGCTTGCTTGGCGCGGTGGCCCTGGTCGGTCAGGCGCACGACGCGCAGCGGCGACGGCACGGCGGGATTGATCGTCTCGCTTTCTGCCAGGCCCATGTCCAGCAGGCCGCGCAGCGTGTCGCGGCTCACCTGCAAGCGCGTCACCAGGTAATCGTCCAGCACCGGTAGGGCCAGGTCCAGCAGCAACAGCGCGCGCAGCTGCGCGGCCGAGTAGGGCGGCTTCACCGTGACCCGCATTGTTTTCATCCCCCTGATCCAGTCACAAAGATTGCGCGTCACCCGCGCGTTCGGCGTGCGGCCGTTCTTCAGGTCGAACACCAGGCGGGTATCGTTCGCCGCCTCGACCCCGATCCGGGTATAGGTCAGCGCCGGATAGCGCTGCATCAGGGTGGCAATCTCTTGCAGCAGCGCGTGGCGGTCGGCGTCCCTCGCAAGCAACATCAATGCAGCTCCTTTTTCAGCGGGCAATCGCCTTCGATGCAGTCTTTTCCGAACCAGGCGGGCACCGGCCCGGTACTGTTCGCGCCCTTGCCACCACACCGGCACAGCGCGGTTGCGCCGTCGAACCGGCGCGGGGCCGGGGCCGAGCTGGGGGTGTCCTTGACGGACAGGCGCACGCTTTCCTCCATCAGGCTCTTTGCGCCCGATAGATCTATGCGCCGTCCGTTCGGCATGGGCCTGGTATGGTTGCGCGGTTGGCAGGCTTTCCGGGGTACACGCCCTGAGACTTCCACCGGCCCCTTTGGTCCTGCTGGAGCCTGCCCTTCGCAGCCGCCCGCGCTGTCGGCTGTTGAATTCTCCGGTGGAAGTATTGGGTTGTTCTTTCTTGGTCCCTCATGCGCCGGGCGCGGGCGTCCGCCCGCTTGGCTCGTCGCATTGGCTCCGGCGCGCGGCTGCGCTTGCGGCGCTTCGCGCCGTTCCGGCTCTGCCTCGACAGGTTCGGGCGCGGGATCCGGTTGCAGCTGCTCGATCGCGCGCGCGCGCTTGGCCTTCTTTTCCAGCCTGGCCTTGCGCTTGCGTTCCTCGCGCTCGTAATCGGCCCAGCTCCAGGCGTACTCCTTGCCCACTATGCTGCCTCCCCGCGCGCCGCGCGCACCCAGTCGTTGATATCCTTGATGGCCTGCCCGCCCACGGTGGCCGGTGGCATCACCAGCTGCACCCGCAGCCCGCGCGCCTGCTGCGCGGCGATGGCGCGCTCCAGCGCAGCCTGGGCTTTCTCGCCCTGGTCGCGGTCGGCCACGATCACCAGTTCGCGCACGCGCTCCGGCAAGATCAGCGCGCCGATGTTGCCCAGGTCGATCGCCGCCACGATCCGCTTGTCCGGCCGCAGCCCGCGCACGCACAGCGCGTCCTCGATCCCTTCCGTGATATAGACAGGCTCGCCTTCGGGCATGTCGCGCATCGACTTGCCGCTGCTGCCCTGGTGGATGGGGATGAACCCGCCCGCCTTGTTGCCCAGCATCATCTTGGCCGGTTCGTGGTCGATCTTCCGCCACGCGCCGTCCCGCTGCGCCAGGAACGTGCGGTGCGTCCCGATCTGCTCGCCCTCGGCGGTGAATACCGCGCCCAGCATGGCCGGTGTCTTGATACCCAGCGGCTTGTACGTGATCGCCTCGACAAAGCGCAGCGAACCGGGCCAGGGCTTGGCACCGGGCAGCGCGGGGATCTGGCGGCCCAGCAGGTATTGCTCCGCCCCGGTGCCGACAATGGGCACGCCATGCAGGTACAGCCGCTTGGCATTGCCCGCCTTCTTCGCGCGTTCGGCCGCCAGCCTTTCTTCCTGCGCCCGCGCGCGCTCCTGCGCCTCGCGCGCCCGGCGCTCGCGTTCCTCCGGCGATAGCTCGGTGCGCTGGCCCGGCCGGAAATCGTCCTCGATCCCCAGCACGCTCTTGGCCTCGGCCAGCGCCGCACGCATGTCGCCACCGTGCTGCGTCAGCCGCAACAGGTCCAGCAGGTCGCCCTTTTCCTCGTCCCGGCTCGCCGCGTTGCCATGGTCCTGCCAGTGCCCCACGGCCGGGCCTTTCAGATAGACGGCCAGGCTGGCGCTGCGGCCGGTGTCGGCAATGCCGCTGGCCATCCAGTAATTGCCCGAACGGTGCCCGTTGGGCAGCAGGCGCGGCGCTTCTGTCTCGGCCAGCTGGTTGTAACGGTCGGCAATCTCGGAGACTTCCATCACCGGCTCGCCTCCTGCTCGGCCGCATGGCGTTCAAGCGCAGCGTGCTGGCGTTCACAAACTCCGGCGTACTCTTCCAGCTCGGCCGCAAGGCTGCGCGCTTCGGCAGGTGAGAACTCGAATTGTTCCAGCTTGCCGGGCGGCGCGCTGACCAACACCAGCACGCGCCAATCGCTTTCGCTGGATCCATGCTGGCCAGCGGGCGGCCGCGATCCGACAATGGCAATCCCGCCAATCACCGCGCCGCTCCCGCAGCCTTAACGTATCCTTCATCCTTTGATTTCAAACGGTTGTTCGGGGTAATTGGGGAGGGTACGGAATGACGGCAATCGTCGTCGTTTTTTCCACAGTAAAAATCGTCGGCGGTCACTTCGCCGCCCGTCACGTGCTTGATACGCGGCATGAACGTGGCGCTGGGAATGCGGCGGCGTCCTTCCCAGTCGAACCACACCTGGCGCGACGTGCCGACGCGCTGCGCCGCCTGGGCCAGTGTCAGGTTGTTCGCCAGTCGCCATTCTTTAAGGGGGTGCATCGCGCGCTCCGGTGGTTGGACAGCCGGTGTAAGCGATACGCTAACAACTTGACAAGCGCACGTAAGCGATTAGGCGTCTAGCCGTGTCAGCGGAAATCTTACACTTCTCCTGTGTGGACAAAGCACCCAACAGGATCCGCGAGTTGCGGAACGAAGCTGGCCTTTCCCAACAGGCCGTTGCCGATGCCATTGGCGTTTCCAAGGTGACGATATCGGACCTGGAACGCGGCAAGATGCGGCTCGATACCGATTACATGCGCCGCATTGCCCAGGCGCTGGGCGTCCAGTCGGCCGATCTGCTTTCGCGGCAGGACAATCCCTATGCACTCACCGCGCAGGAACGCGCGCTGATAGACCAGTTGCGCGCCGCCTCGGACGACCAGCGCGATCAGGTGCGCAAGGTGGCCGACGTTATCGTTCCCTGGAAAGGCCCGGAAGACGAGCGCGACGAAGCGGCCGCCTGATGCCGCACCTGTCCGGCGCCCAGCTGTTCGTCTGCCTCGCTGTCACCTTCGGCCTCTGGCCCGTCGCCTACCTGCTGCTGCGCCTGCGCACCGTGCCCACCACCCGCGCGCGGGATCTCGCGTGCCATGCCCTGGCGGTATTGATCGCCCTGCCGATCGCGCTGGGAGTAGCTGTTAGCATATAGCTTACATTTTTGATTGACACTGTAAGCGTTATGCTTACAACTCGGCTCCGTCACAACGAACGGAGGCCGTCTTGCCATCGCATCCCGACACCTGGCCCATCACCGATGCCGACGAGGCACCGCCCACCATCGGCTTTCATAAGCTGCGCGTGCGCTTCGGCCGGGCCGACTATTCCGATGATCGCTTCTGCGCCTATCTCCAGCTGCTGATTGACGATCAGGGCTTTCCACCCCCGCTTCCGCGCCACGTGCAGCCCCGGCGCAAGGATCGCAGCACCCCGCTGCCGCGCGCCCGGCTGTGCTGCGAACCGCACCCGAAAAGCCAGTGGCCTGCCCACGCGGTCGATGCCTGGTTTGAAGACTTCCTGCCGCCCGCCAACGCTGCCCAGGTCGAAGCCAGCGCGATGCGCGAGGCCGCCAACGACATGGACGAGGCCGCCTGCCACCTGCACCTGGTCGGAGGGCGCGAGGGATGAACGCGCACAACCCCCGCTATCCCCTCACGTTCAACGGCGCGGCCGTGCGCCCGGCACTGGTCAAGGTGCTGGTGCAGCAGGGCATGGCGGAACCCCTCGCGATCGAGACGGTGGACTGCGCGCTGTTCGCGGCGGAGCAGGCTTTCGAGACGCTGGAAGACAAGATCATTACCGCCCGCCCTGATCTGCGCATGGCCGTGCGGCAAACGGCCTGGGCTGCGCTTGCTAGCTTCCTTGAATTTCAGGGCAAGCGCCTGACCGAAGTGCTGGATGCCGTCCAGCAGGCTGGCGGCGATGCCGCAGAGGCCTTGCGCAAGGCAGCGCAGCGGCCGTGACCCAGTTTCCCCGCCCGTTTCAACCCCGATGCTCAAAGATAGCGAAAGCACCGATCCCCGGTGCTGGCGGGCGGGGAGCCATACTTGACCGACGCGGCGATTACGACCCGGCCGCGCACGGCAAGTCGGCCATTCGGGCCGACCTCGCGCCGCCCGGCTTTACCTCCAGTTGGGCCGGGCGGCGCACTTTGTCTTTCCGGTGGCCACTGTCCCGGTGCCCACTTCCCCGTTGCAGGCCGTGACATGGGCAAGCGGCAGCACATTTGCGACGTGCCCGGCTGCACCCACCAGCGCGAACGCTGGCAGCGCTTGTGCCCCTCTTGCTTCCGCACGCTGCCGTGGAAGCTGCGCAACCGCATTCTGTCCGCCTGGAAGATCCAGAACCGTCCCGAACATCGCCGCGCCTGCCGCGATGCGCGCGACTGGCTGGCCACCAACACCACCGCGCAGCCCGATCCGTCCCGATGGGATGCGCCCCACATGATGCGAGACTGGCTTATGGAAGATCGAGACTACCCCGAATGGCTCCAGCGCGAGGCCGACGAATACCTGGTCGGCAAGGGCCGCGACCGCATGAGCGATGCGCTGTGCGGCTGCATGATCCTGATTGTCCTAGCCGCCATCTTCGTCGCCGGGGTGAAAGGCTACGAGCTGCTGACGCACGACGACGCCGAAACATTCCCCAGCACCATCGCAGAGGCCGGGGAATGAAAAAGGATCCAACGCCCGTTCTCAACGCCGTCGAAGATCCGGCCGCTATGAAACAGATCCTCGACTACATCACGCTGATACGGATGGTGGTCGGGCCAGCGCTGGAACGCGCCGGGCAGCAAAGCGCGGATGCCTTCGCCATGCACCAAAGCTACCTGATTACCGCAGGCGCGATGTTCTCCGGCTACACCGTCGGCCACATGCTCACCCTGGGCGCGCTCGATGAAGACGCGGACCTGGAACAGATCCGCCATACCGTAATGGCCGCGATGGAAGCCGGGATCGCCAACGGCCGCGCAGAGGCACAGAAAGCCATGGTGGCAGCCGGGATGGGGAGCCGGGCATGACCGACCCGCAAGACCTGTTCGACCGCGCCCGCGCGCTTGTCTTGGAACGGCAGGAAGCCAGCGCTTCCATGCTCGCGCGCGAGCTGGGCATTCGCAAGCAGACGGCCATGGATCTGATGCAGGAGCTGGAGCAGGCCGAGGTTGTCGGCCCGCAACCCGGTGCCCGCCAGATCCTGCTGGACGCAGAAGGCAACCGCCGCCCCGGCATTGGCGACAATTCCGGTCGCAAGCCCGCGCGCGACACCGCCGCCGATGATCGCCTGCGCCTGCTGCTGGAGCGGATCGAGCGCCTGGAGGAAGAAAAGAAGGGGATCGCGGACGATATCCGCGACGTTTATTCCGAGGCCAAGGCCGTGGGCTACGACACCAAGATCATGCGCCAGATCGTCCGCCTGCGAAAGATGGACGCCAACGATCGCGCCGAACAGGAAATGATCCTGGACACCTACAAAGCCGCGCTGGGGATGGGCTGATGCACGCGCCCGGCACCGACACCGACACCGTGCTGTTCGACTACTGGCGCAACGGCACCAGCATCGGACAGACGATCAAGCTGGCACGCAAGGCCCATGGCCTGCGCCTCGCATTCGAGGAAGTGCGCCAGCGCTTCGCCGCATTCAGCTGGGGGAAGGCGTGATGGGCCTGGGATCCAACGAACAACGCATCTGCGACCTGACTTCACAGGGCAGGCACTACACTTCGATCGCCCGCGAGCTGGGTATCAAGCCCGCCAGCGTGCGCCGGATCCAGGGTTATCTGAACGACAGCCCGATGCCCGATATCAAGCGCGACAGCCTGGTGCGGGAAGGATCCATTGCCATGCTCGCCGCCCTGCGCGCCGCTGGCCATTGCCCCGATCCCAACCAACGGCCGGCCGATGAATGCAGCACCTGCGGCAACACCGACGCCGAATGCAGCTGCCCCGGCGAGCTGGAAGAATACGGAGTGAACGACTGATGGGAACGAGCTACGATATCGAGGCAGTCAGGCAGCGAGCGCGCGAACATTACAACGGAGCCGATGGCTTCGAAAACGCGAAGCGCAAAAACGCCTATCAATGTGACGACTGCGCTTCCTTCATCGTCACCGTGGATCGTGAGCCGGGCGTTACACCCTTCATGGTAGGTTGCGGTAACTGCGACGCAATGGCTAAGTCCAAGTTCTACCGCGTAGCTGGCTGGATGGAGCCGACGCACGAATGGTATCGGCCCGACACGTTGGACGGCCTTTCCGAATGGTCCGCCGAACACGTGAAGAAAGGCGGCCTGATGCTTCGCCAGATTGGCGGCGGCGATGCCAAGGCCGGGTGGCAGTCCCCGGAAGATGGGCTTTCCTCTGCTTTTGAAACCGTAAAGTCGCAGAGACTGGCGGAGTTACAGCGCGAATTGGCTGAAATCGACGCACAGAAGGAAGCGATCCTGCGAAAGTTGGCCGAACCGTCGCCAATCAAGCGCGAGGATTACCCCTCTCGTCAAGCCTATCGGCACGCGCAGACACAGCACCGCAAGGGGCGGTTGACGTGACCCCCGCGCACCGCTTCTTCCCCGCCGTCACGCTGGCCCAGGTCCGCCGCGAGGTCGCGCGCGAGCTGGCCCAGCGCGAGCGCGTCTATCCCGGCCGCGTCAGCGAAGGGCGGCTGCACCAGGACGAGGCCGACCGCCAGCTGGCGATCGCCCGCGCCTGGCTGGAGGATATCGACCGGGTGGAGGCCATCCACCGCACGCCCGGCAAGCGGGTGGAGCCGACGCACACCCTGCCGTGGAAGGCCCGCCGCGTGGGCTTGCTGCGCGAACTGGAATGGCGCGGCAAGGTCTATCCGCGGTTGATTGCCGAAGGCCGCCTGGCGGCCGACGACGCCGAAAGCCAGAACACCGCGCTGCGTGCCTTGCTGGCGATCTACGAGGATGGTTTCGACTGGATATCCGCCACCGGCGCCCGGCCGAGGATCTGGCTGACGAACGATCGCACCCCGGCCGAGGCCGAGGCCCGCCACGAATGGCTGCAATTCCAGCTCGCCCGCGCGCTCGACCAGCAGCTGGACGAATGGGAACGCACCGTGCGCGACGAAATGAAGGTGGAAAGGATCCACCCCGCCGCCGTGGGCGGCCAACAGGAGCTGGCGATATGATCCCAAACGAAGCGCGCGTTGAGGCGGCGGCGAAGGCAATTTGCGAGCGGGATTGGAAGGGAACGCCCGGCTACAAGTGGAACCACATCGGCGATCTTGAACAGCAAGAATATCGGGAAGCGGCCCGCGCAGCACTAGGCAGCACAGATAGCGCCGATGCGTTGCTGCGGGATAGTCTAGTTGCCTTGGAGCGGCATTTGTCCGCCCGTCGCAACCACACCTTGGCAATGCATCGTGGTGCTTCTGGTGCCATGCTGTCGATTCACAACGCGGAACACAACGAAGCCTCCTTATGGCTTGGCGTGGTTCGTAAGGTTTTGGCGGGCAAATGCTTTCAGTGTTCGGGCCCTGCCGTCACGGTTTTAGACAATGACGCGCTATGCAAGCGCCACGCCGACGAATGGGTTCGCGCCGAGGGAATAGAGGCTGATAATGGCACCGCCCACCTTGCCCAACAGTCTTGAACCACCTTGCCCAACAGCCACCACCGCGCTAACACGTTTCACGCCAGGGCATGAGGCCCGGCGATTGGTCGAAAGGACCCAACGATGCCCGACACATCACCATTACCTGCCGAACCCAAAGACCAGCTCGACCTGTACCGCATGGCCGTCCAGGCGCTGGGCGGGATCGCCAAGCACGCCCGTTTGCTGAGCTTCTCCGATCGTCACGGCCGCTTCCTCTACGCTGGCGACAAGCCCGTTAGCGCCTCGATCCTGGCCGACACCGCCAAGGCCCTGGAACAGCACGCGAGGATCTGCCGCGAGCTGGAGCGCCGCCTGTCTCCCGCCTTCACCGGCAACATGACCGAAACCCAGCGCCAGCAGGAAGCCGGCAAGAGCGCCCACGCGCGCGGCCGCAAGCGGGGAGGCACGTCCTCAAGTAGCGGAGCGGTAGGACACGACTGATGGCTAAACTATCCATCCCTCGCCTGGTGCCCAAGCACAGCAAGACCAGCGGCACCAGCTGGTACTGGCAACCGTCGAAGACCCTGCGCGATGCCGGTTTTGAACCAACTGCCCTGGGCAAGGACGAGGGCAAGGCGATCATGGCCGCGCGCCAGCTCAACGAGGACGTGGCCCGATGGAAGGCAGGCGGCGATATCCGCGCCAAGGTGGAGAAACGCCGCGCAGCGGGCACCGTCGCCGCCTTGGTGGCGCGCTACCGCAAGGAATATGTCAACGGCACGAAGCCGGGCACGCGCATTCCCCGGCTCAAGCCGAAGACGCGCGAGGTCTATGAAACCGGCCTCAAGCGCATCGAAATGTGGGCGGGCGACAAGCCGCTGCCTTACGTCACCCCGGCGCGCGTCGGCGTGCTGCGCGACAAGACCGCCAAGCCGATCGAGGAAGGCGGACTGGGGCACTCGGCCGCGTTCAACCTGCTGTCGGTCCTGCGCCAGCTGTTCAAGTTTGCCGAAAGCGTGGACCTGATCCCGAAGGGCACCAACCCGGCAACCGAATTTGGCCTGGCGAAGCCGCCACCGCGCAACATGGTATGGACCGTGGAAGACGACGCCGCTTTCGATGCGGCCGCGCGGGAGCTGGGCTGGCCCTCGATGGCGCTGGCCCGCGAACTGGCACTTTACTCGGCGCAGCGCGAAGGCGACCTTATCGCCTTTACCGAACCGCAGCTGCAACCGCTGGATATTCTGGAGCCGGTACTGCGCGAACGCCTGGAAGACGAGAACGGCAATGTCATGGGCTGGTGCCTGTCGCAGGCCAAGACCAGCAACGAGTACAAGAGCGTCAACCTGGAAATCCCGATCGAGCCGGATCTTCTCGGCCGGATCGAGCGCGCCATCCGCACCAATCGCGCGCGCGATCGCGCGGCCGATCCGCCGCGTCTGCTCACCCATGTCATAGTCAACGACAAGACTGGCCTTCCGTGGAAGCAACGCCACTTCATCGACGTGTGGGGCAGGATCCTCGCCCACGCCGCGAAGGCAACCGGGCGGCCGCACATGCGCGAGCTGGTCTGGCACGACTTGCGCCGCACGCGCGTTGTCCGCCTGCGCCGTCGCGGTATGCCCAAGGAAATGATTGCCTCGCTCACCGGCCACTCGCTCCGGTCGATCGAGGAAATGCTGCGCGTCTATGGTCCGGTTGATCCGACTATCACCGCCAACGCCGTGGTCGCCAGCCTGGAGCCTCGCATTGCAAAGAAAGACCCTTCCAACAAATCCGAACAAATCGGCTAAAGTTGGAAGGTTTGCGGCACGGAAACCCGCAGAAATCCGTCATTCCGACTAATTTGGGAACAGAGGGTCGCAGGTTCGAATCCTGTCTCCCCGACCATTCTTGCAAAGCAATCGACGAAATGCCGGGGCAGTCCCCGCTGTCATCGGCCGTTTTGCTTCCTGCTATCTCTGAACGCTTGCCATCACGTCACGCACGCAGCTGGGCTTCACCCCGCGCTGCGCGAGGTAGGCGAATATGCGTCGCCACCAGTCGTAAAGCGCGTCCAGGTCGTCATCGTCGCGCACGTAGGGGGTGGAACCCGGCCGCAGCGAAGGGCTGTGGAAGGAGAGGACCAGCATGGGCACCGCGTCATCCAGCGCCATATCGATGCCCCGAATGGCTTCCTCCACGCTCACGCCCTCGGGTGTCAGCGGAACGCGCTCCAGCAGCCCAAGCCGCGCGAGCGCGCCGCGCATGGAGGGCATGCGCCACAGGCGGGGATAGATCATGTCGCCCTGCCGTCGCAGCATCCCCCAGAACGAGCTGGTGAGTGGCAGTTCAAGAAGGGTCCTGTCCGCATCCACCCAGTAGGGGTGCAGCGGATGCCCGCGGTAATCAGGGCCCCCGGCGCTGGAATAGTCGAACAGCGGGCGCACCGAACTGTCGATGGCGATTCCCTGGTCTGCCAGCAGGTCTGCGGTATTGGGCCCCAAGCCATAGCGCCCCGCGCGATAGATCAGCGGCGCGACGCCGAAATTCGTCTCGATCGCATCGCGCAGGGTCGCCAGCTTCTGCTCCTCGAGTTCTCTCGGCAGGTTGCCGGCAAAGGAGTTGTGCTGGTTTACCTCTTCCTGGAAGGGCGGGTTCACCCACGGGTGCAACTGCACGCCGATTTCGGCGCGTCCTGCCAGGACCGGCTCTTGCAGCACTTCCTGCGCAGTGCGCGAATTGGCGATGGGCCAGTCGACCAGGTAGATCGGCACGACCCCTTCGTTTTCGCAGAATTGCTGGAATTTCGCCAGCCGCGGGACGTGACGCGTATCGTGGCTTTCGCGCGACAGCGGCAAGTCCCAGTCGAAATCCTCTTCCGTGTCGACCGTCAGGATGAAGCGCGGGAGATCGTCCGCGAAGCGCGCCCTTGCGCTTGCGGATGGCGGGTCGAGCAGGTTGCCCATCGCCATTATCATTCTCCCCGACTTGCGGCCCTCGTCAGCCTCCCGTTCCGTTCTCGCTGCTATGGGCCACAACCGGAGAGGTCAAGGCGGGCAATTGCAGCGATACCCGGTCTTGCTCGCACACCAGCGTTCCCCCGATAGCGCGAGCTTCTGCCTCGGCGAGGCGGAAGGTGAAGCGCGGGCCGAACATCCCCGCGCTGATCGCACGGCGGCGCTGCCCCTCGCGCGAGGTATCGGGCGCAGCATTGCGCAGGCTTTCGGGCACGTCGAGGAGCAGGGTTATCGTCTCGCCATCGCTGGAGAGTTCGAGACAGGCCTCCTCGCCCGGCGTAAGCGCGCCAGCGGCGGTTGCCAGCAACCGCCAGCACAGCGCCATCGCATCGGGGCGATCCATTGCCACATGGAAGGGGGAGCCGGACACTTCCAGCCTGAAGCCGGCGTTGCGTGCGCGAAGCACCTTGTCCAGCCGGTCCACCGTGGTCACCAGCGCCTCGCGCAGGTCGCAGGTGCCCTCTTCCAGTTGCATGGCCGCGCTTTCCAGCTTTACCAGCCGGTCCACCTCGTCGAACCCGGCAAGCAGCATTGCGGCATCGCCCGCGATACTGGCGGCATGGGCGCGGTATTCGTGCGGCACAGCGCCGAAGATCTGTTGCTGGATTATCTCGGCAAAGCCCTGGATGGCGTTCACCGGTGTCCTGAGTTCATGCAGCACCTGCCGCATGGCATCGGCGGCGCTCTCTTCCTCCGGTCTGGCGGGCCGATTCGGCCGGTAGAGGCGAACTGCGTAGCCGGTGAAGTCTCCGGTTTCGTGAGTGAACAGGGGCGCTGCGTCCATGCGCCATTCGCCGCTGATTTCAGGAGCAGCATCGATGGCAAGCGAGGCGCCGCGCAGGGGCAAGCGGCGGCGCAGTTGCACCGCTACGTCGTCGGCAAAGTCGACCAGGTCGCCGGGCTTCGGCGCGGTGAGGGCTAGCCCTGCAAGCATGGGTGCGGCGAATCCTTCGACCCTTGTGACGATTCCGGTCGCATCGGTGAACAGGTCGAGTATGTCCCTGGTGAAGGGTTCGGTACTTGGCGCCACGTCGCCAAGTGGCAGGCGCGGCGCGGTACGGCCAAGCTGGCGTCCTTCCCGAAATGCTTCGATGCGCCGCCGCAAGGCGCCAATGCCATCCTCCGCCGTTTCGGCCTTGGCCGGCGCTGGGGCCTCTGCGCCGACTTTGGCGGGGGCGGAAGGTGATACGGGAGTTTCCTCTGCGGCGACGGCGGTGTCCGATGGCAGCACGAGATCTTGCACGCCCAGGTCCTGCAGCAGGCGCTTGACCCTTGCAGGCAGGTCGCGTCGATGGCGCATGAAGCCACGCGCCGTCACCGGCAGGCGCGGGATCAGGTCGAGCCAGTCGTCCTCGCTCAGCCGCGCGGTGGCCACGACGGCCGCGGCGGGCTTGGCCTCCCCCTCGGCAAGGAAGGCAACGAGCTCGGGATTGCGGAGCCGCAGGCCGGACATCCGCAGGATCGCCGACTGCTCCTCCTGCGGAATGGCGCCCTGCAATTGGTGGAGCCGTACGAAGCCGTCGAGTGTCACGAGGTGAAACTCTTCGTTTTCGGGAGCCGGGCGCAGATAGGCTTGTGTCTGCCGTTGCCCGGATGGATCGTTGATGGCGCGGGCAAGGCGGGCCAGCTCTTTTCCGGGCATGTTCGTGGGACGCATGCCGAGCAGGTCCAGCAACTGCCGGAACTGGGTCCGCATGCTCGCCTCGCTGCCGGCGCGCATGCGCAGCACGGTCGCTAGGCGGTCATCGAACAAAGGGCGGCTCCAGTCGGCAGAAGGTTAAGAAATTACCAACTTTCCCATTAGCCGCGTCGCCCGGAGCAAGCATGGTTAAGGACCGATGCGTTGCAAAAGGGGACAATTACATTCATAAGGAACTTTGTTATGCAGAAACACGTTTCGGCGTGGTAGAAGTTGCGCAATCCGCACTGGAGATTGCGGAAGAGGCCCCAGGGGGATCAGTCATGTCCACACTCGACAAGATCGACCGTCGTTTGCTTGCCGAATTGCAGGCGGAAGGGCGCGTGACGAATGTCGATCTCGCCCGACGTGTCGGCCTGACAGCACCGCCTTGCCTTCGCCGTGTAAGGGCGCTGGAGGAGGAAGGGGTCATCCGCGGCTATCATGCGGACCTCGACGCTTCCAAGCTGGGCTTCGCCATCACGGTGTTCGCCATGGTCAGCCTGCGAAGCCAGGCCGAGGAGGCGCTGAAGGCGTTCGAGGATCACATCGCCACGCTCGACGAGGTACGCGAGTGCCACATGCTCAATGGCGAGATCGATTTTATCCTGAAGATCGTCAGCCGCGACCTGCAAAGCTTCCAGGAATTCCTTACCAGCAAGCTGACACCTGCGCCCAACGTGGGAAGTGTGAAGACATCGCTGACGATCCGCACGTCCAAGCACATGCCGGGCGTTCCGCTGGAATAGCCGGGGTGGGGCAGGACACCATCGAAGGCCATTGCCTCTGCGGCGCGGTCCAGATTGCCCTCAGTTCGCCATCAGGTCACATCGAAGTCTGCCAGTGCGACATGTGTCGCCGGTGGAGCGGAGCGTTCTATCCGGCAGTAACGGGCGAAAGTTTCGCAATCACGGGCGAGGATGCAATCGGCACCTACCAGTCGAGCGAGTGGGCGGAACGGGCCTTCTGCGCCAAATGCGGGTCGGGCCTGTGGTACAGGTTCCTGCCAACGGGGAAACGCAGCTTCCTCGCCGGGCTGTTCAGCGATGCCGACAACTACCCGGTGGAAAAGGAAATTTTCTGCGACGAGGCACCTGTGTGGTGCAAGCTGGACAGCGACCATCCCCGCCAGACCGGCGCGGAGGTGATTGCCGAGGCCAGGGCCGCCGGATTCACTTTCGACTGATCGCAGGACAGGTCAGCAACTGGCCGACCGGCACCTGACCTTCAAACCAATCCCGACGTGAAAGCGGTGTAGACGATGTAGGCGAGCAGCAGCGCGCCCCCCTCTCGCCGGGACAGGCGACCTCCCGTGAAGGCGAACACCATCACCACGAAGGCGGCCAGCGTGGCCAGCGGCAGGTCGAAGGCAATGATCTTCTCGGGGATCGCGCCCGGCGCGACCAGTCCGGTCACCCCGCCGATGAAGAGGATGTTATAGATGTTGGAACCGAGCACGTTGCCCAGCGCAATGTCGCTCTGCCCGCGAATTGCAGCGATGACCGATGTCACCAGTTCCGGAGCGGAGGTGCCGATGGCGACGATGGTAAGCCCGATCACCGTCTCGCTGACCCCCATGGCCGACGCGATGGACACGGCACCGTTTACCAGCAGCGTGCCACCACCCACGATCAGGACCAGTCCGACCACGAAGAAACCGAGCGCCTTTCCAAGGCTCTGCTTCGGGCTGTCGTTGGGATGCAGGGCCGGATCTAGGCCTTCCGACGCCACCGCGCGATCATAGGCGGCGGTATGATCGTATGGCTGGTCTGCCGGGGCCAGCCTTTCCTGCTGGTAGGCATACCAGATGTAGGCGGCGAGGCCGGCAAGGAAGATGGCCGCAACGGTGCGATCCAGCCCCAGGGTAAAGCTGGCGGCAACCATGGCCAGCGCGGCTGCCAGGCCGACGCCGCCGTCGCGCCACAGGGCCGTGCGGTCCACCGCCATCGGTGCGATCAGCGCCGAAGCGCCAAGAACCATCAGCAGGTTGGCAAGGTTGGAGCCAACGATGTTGCCGATGGCCAGCCCCGGAGATCCGGCCAGCGCGGCCTGCACGCTGGCGGCGAGTTCGGGGCTGGACGTGCCAAGCCCCACCACCACCAGGCCGATCAGCATGGGCGACAGGCGCAGCCGTTCGGCAATACCGACAGCGCCGCGCACCATCACGTCGCCGCCAACCATCAGCAGCGCAAGCCCTGCAAGCAGGATCCCGATATCGGTAATGGAAGGCATCTAGGGTTTCCGGCTTTCGCTCAATTGTCGGACAGCAGGTTTTCGCGCACGAAGGTCAGGAACGTCCAGTAGTAGTAATCGGCGTTCTCCTTGCGAGCGAAGCCGTGGCCTTCGTTCTCGGCGAGGAAATGCCACGCCTCCCTGCCGTTGGCGCGCACGGCCTCGATCACCTGGTCCGCTTCCGAGGCGGGAACGCGAGGATCGTTGGCACCCGTCGCCACCAGCAGCGGGATGTCGAGTTCGTCGATGCGGGTCAGCGGGCTGATCTCGATCAGCTTGGCACGCTGCTGCGGATCGCGCTCGTCGCCGTATTCCACCCGGCGCAGGTCCCGGCGGTAATCCTCTGTATTTTCCAGGAAAGTGACGAAGTTGGAAATTGCAACGACGCAGGCAGCGGCATCGAAACGGTCGCCGTAACGCAGGGCGCTGGCATAGCACATGTACCCGCCGTAGCTGCCGCCGGTCACCATCATGCGGGTCGCATCAATGGCGCGATCGGCCTCCAGCACGTCGAGGAAGGCACCGATGTCGCGCACCGAATCCTCACGCTGGAAAGGGCCGTTGTCGAGGCTGACGAAGCGCTTGCCGTAGCCGGTGGAACCGCGCACGTTCGGCTCGAAAATCGCCACGCCCCATTCGTTGATGAGATAGTTCGCGCGACCCTGGAAGCTGGCCGAGGACTGACCTTCAGGACCGCCGTGGATATCGACAATCAGCGGACGCGGGCCGGGGAAGCGCTCCGGGTCCGGGCGGTAGAGGAAGCCCGACATGGGCTCCCCGTCGAAACTCTCGATCTCGACCAGTTCGGGCAGCACGTTGGCTGTCGGGTCAAGGCCGCCGGTCTCGCTGACGGTCCAGCGCGTCAGTTCCAGCGTTTCGGGATCGAGGCTGTAAGCGTCGGATGAAGCCTGGTTCGAACTGAAGGTAAAGCCGACATCACCCCAAGGCGCGATTTCGAACCCGCCCACGACGCCCGGCGGCAAGTCGGCTGCGCGTATCGCACCGCCTTCCGTGTCGTAGATCTTCAACTGCGAGCGACCGGCTGCGTTGACTTCGTAGGCGATGAAGCTGCCGTCTTCGGAAATGTCGAAAGAGGCGATGTCCCACTCTTCCTCTACCACCGGCGTGAAAGCGCCGGTCGAAGGATCGAGCGTGCCCAGCCGCTTGAAATCGGATCCCTGGTCTGTCGAAATCCACAGGCGGCCATCGGGGGCATATTCGATCCCGCTGAAGGCAATCGGATTGCCGGGATCGGTGATGCGGGTTTCCTCACCCGTGGCAAGGTCGATCCGGTAAAGCTCGATATTCTGGACCGAGATGTAGTTGGCCACCAGCGCGGCGCTGTCGTCCGGCGTGAAGTCGACGACGAACCAGCCGCCGCCCTGCCGCTCCGCCAGCATGCGCGTGGTCGAAGGATCGCGCGGATCCATCACGTAGAGATCGGTATCGCGGCCATTGCGCTTCGTGGAACTGAAAGCAACCAGCGAGCCGTCGCTCGACCATGCGCCCAGGCCGTTGCGGCTCGTGCCATCGGTCATCAGGACCAGCTGGCCATTTTCGTAGCGGAAAATCTGATCGAACTCGTTACCGCCGATGTCCTTGGAAACCAGCAGCACGCTGCCATCCGGAGAGTAGGTTGCCCCGCCGATAGGCTCGGCCTCGAAAGTCATCTGCATTCGCGCGCCGCCGGGCGTGGCCACGCGGTGGACCTGGGCCGTGTCGGCAAAACGCGTGCGCACGATCATCGATCGGTCCGCCGCGTTCCAGCCACCAAAGCTGGCGGTGCGGTACTCGAAATAGGGGCGCGTCTCTTCTGCCAGGGATGCCGGGATGGCCGGTATGCCGTCCGCGACGATCGCCGCTGGCTTGTCGACCACCGCCTCGGCATCGTCCTGCGCAAGCGCGGGGCCGGAGAGCGACACGATGGCGAGGGGCAGGCTAATCCAGCGCATATTGATCACTCCGCTAAGGCAACAAGGATCGTTCTATTCGGTACCGGCCTCTCGCTCGGCCAGCCATTCCTCGAGCCACTTGATGGTGTAGTCGCCGCTGATCACGTCCGGCTGCTTGAGCAGTTCCTGGTGGAGCGGAATCGAGGTCTTCACTCCAGAGATCACCATCTCCTCCAGCGCCCGGCGCAGGCGCATCAGGCACCCTTCGCGCGTTCGACCGTAAACGATCAGCTTGGCGATCATCGAATCGTAATAGGGCGGGATCGTATATCCGGCATAAAGGCCACTATCGACGCGCACGTGCATGCCGCCCGCCTGGTGATAGTAGTCGATCTTGCCGGGGCTGGGGGCGAAGGTGAACGGGTCCTCGGCGTTGATGCGGCATTCGATCGCGTGGCCCTTGAATTCGATGTCTTCCTGCTTGACCGACAGGTCCTTGCCGTCGGCGATGCGGATCTGTTCGCGCACCAGATCGAGGCCGGTGATGGCCTCGGTCACCGGATGCTCCACCTGCAGGCGGGTGTTCATCTCGATGAAGTAGAACTCCCCGTTCTCCCACAGGAACTCGATAGTGCCCGCGCCGCGATATTCCATTGCGGCCATGGCATCGGCGACGATGCCGCCCATCCGCATGCGGTCTTCGTGCGTGATGACGGGCGAGGGCGCTTCCTCGAACACCTTCTGGTGACGGCGCTGGAGCGAGCAATCGCGCTCCCCCAGGTGAATCGCGTTACCGCGACCATCGCCGAATACCTGGAATTCGATGTGGCGCGGATTGCCGAGATACTTTTCGAGGTACATCGTGTCGTCGCCGAAGGCGGACTTCGCCTCGTTCATCGCCTGCTTTACCAGGCTTTCCAGCTGGTCCTCGCTGGGAATAACCTTCATGCCCCGGCCACCGCCGCCCGCAGCCGCCTTGGCCAGGACCGGATAACCGATTTCCTTGGCGACCCGCTTCATCTCGTCGAAATCGGAGACGGCCCCGTCGCTGCCCGGCACCAGCGGCAGGCCCAGCGCGCCGGCGGTCTTTTTCGCCTGTACCTTGTCACCCATGGTGCGGATGTGTTCGGGCTTGGGCCCGATCCAGGCAATGTCGTGCGCTTCCACGATGTCGGCGAACTTCGCGTTTTCGGACAGGAAGCCATAGCCGGGGTGGATTGCATCCGCGCCGGTGATTTCGGCAGCCGAGATGATCGCGGCGTGGTTCAGATAGCTTTCGCTGGCGGCCGGCGGACCGATACACACGGCGTGATCGGCGAGGCGCACATGCATCGCATCGGCGTCGGCAGTGGAGTGCACCGCGACGGTCTCGATCCCCATTTCATGGGCGGCACGATGGATGCGCAGCGCGATTTCGCCGCGGTTGGCAATCAGTATCCGGGAAATGCCCATTCGATGAACCCCTAGGCCACGATGACGAGAGGCTGGTCGAATTCCACCGGCTCGCCGTTGCCGATCATCAGATCCTTGACCGTGCCATCCTTGGGCGCGGTGATCGGGTTCATCACCTTCATCGCTTCCACGATCAGCAGGGTGTCACCCTTCTTCACGCTGTCGCCAACGGCGACGAAGTTGGGGGATCCCGGATCGGGAGCGAGATAGGCGGTGCCGACCATGGGCGATTTCACGGCGTTCGCCATGTCGACGGGCGCGGATTCGGGAGTCGTGGCACCCTGACCTTCCGCAGTCGCGGGGGCTGCAACGGCAGGCGCTGCCATCGCCATCGGGGCGGGTGCAGCCATCGACGTGGCGACTGCCCCGCGAGAGACGCGGATCTTGCGATCGTCGTCCTCAACCTCGATCTCGGTAAGGCCGGTCTCGTTCAGGATATCGGCAAGCTCGCGGACCAGCGCTGTATCGACGTTCAGACCACCCTTGCGGGCCGGTGTGCCTTTGTTCTCAGGCATGCATTCCCCATTCTGCGACCAATTTGCAAATAGACTGTCCGGCTAGAGCCTGCCGCGCGGCAAGGCAAGCCTGACGGCCCAGATTAAAGCTTGGCAGCCGCATCCAGTGCCAGCTCGTATCCGTAAGCGCCAAAGCCCGCGATGGAGCCCAGCGCAGCCATGCCGACATAGCTCTTGTGGCGATAGGCCTCGCGTCCGGCGGGATTGGAAACGTGAACTTCGATCACGGGCGTCTTGATCGACTTGATCGCATCGTAAAGCGCGAGCGAGGTATGCGTCAGCGCGCCGGCATTGAGAATGACGGCCTTGGCGCCGGAGGACTGGGCTTCGTGCAGCCAGTCGCACAGGTGGCCCTCGTGGTTGGACTGGCGCATGTCGATCTCGATATCGAGCGGGCGTGCCCGATCCTCGAGGCGAGAGGCGATGTCGTCGAGCGTTTCGGCTCCGTAGATTTCGGGCTCTCGCACGCCGAGAAGGTTGAGGTTGGGTCCGTTGAGTACAAAAATGGTATCAGTCATGCATCAGCCCTTAGACGTTCGAGCGGGCCCGGGCCAAGGGCTGATTGCATACTTGCGTCGGGCTCGCCCTATTTCTCCACTCCCTTGACCTTCCCCCACTGGCGCGCGGCGGTATAGCCGAGATAGCCCGTGCCGAAGAGGGCGTAGAGCGGTTCGGGGAGTCCGCCCAGGTAGGCGTTCATCCCCTGCGCGATCTCGCGCGCGGTGACGGGGGAAAACGCCGAGAGCACGCCCATCGGCAGGGCGGTCAACAGCAGGATGTACATCACATAAAGGAAGCTGGGCCGTGCGCGGCTGGTCCAGGGGTCGGCGGAACTGGCTTCCGCGACGATGGCGGAAAGGCGCGCTTCGATCTGCTGCATATCCTGGGTACCTTCGAGCTTGATCAGCTCTATCTTCGCCCGTTCCCGCGCCTCCTTGTCGGGGACCACCTTGTCGATGATCGAGGCGATAGGACCGATGAGCGATTCGAGAATTGCCATGTATTTGATTCCGTTACAGTTTGATTCGCAGGCGGTCGTGCATGCGGCGCGGCCGCGTAGGAAAGCCCTAGTGCGATAGGGGCGCGATGATCACCGCGCCGGTGCCGCCTGCAGGCGGCGATATTCGCTGCGTTCGTCCCAACATCCTCGTGTTTTCTGGTGTCGTGCGTTGAAACGGCGGGGCGCGTCTGTATGAACCCTGGTCATGACCGAAAAACCGACCAAGGCCGACTGGCATTCGCGCGCTGACAGGGAAGTGAAGGGGCGTGATCTTGTGTGGCATACGCCGGAGGGGATTGCGGTGCAGCCGCTGTATGCGGCGGGGGATGCAGAGGGGCTGGATCCGGGTTTTCCGGGGTTCGCGCCGTTCACGCGCGGGCCTTATGCGAGCATGTATACAGGCCGTGCCTGGACGATCCGGCAGTATGCGGGGTTCTCGACGGCGGAGGAGAGCAATGCCTTCTATCGCCGCAACCTGGCGGCTGGGCAGAAGGGGCTGTCTGTCGCCTTCGACCTGGCGACGCACCGGGGCTATGACAGCGACCATCCGCGCGTCGTTGGAGACGTGGGCAAGGCCGGCGTTGCCATCGATACCGTGCGCGACATGGAGATCCTGTTCGACCAGATCCCGCTGGACGAGATGAGCGTCTCCATGACGATGAACGGCGCGGTGATCCCGGTGCTGGCGTTCTATATCGTTGCGGCCGAGCGTTCGGGCGTTGCGCAGGAGAAGCTCTCCGGCACGATCCAGAATGACATCCTGAAGGAGTTCATGGTCCGCAACACCTACATCTATCCGCCGGAACCCTCGATGCGGATCGTGTCGGACATCATTGCCTATACCTCTGCCAACATGCCGCGCTTCAACTCGATCTCGATCAGCGGCTATCACATGCACGAGGCAGGTGCGACGGCGGTGCAGGAGCTGGCCTTCACCATTGCCGACGGCAAGGAATACGTGAAGCGGGCGATGGCAACGGGCCTCGACATCGATGCCTTTGCGCCGCGGCTGTCGTTCTTCTGGGGCATCGGCATGAACTTCTTCATGGAGATCGCCAAGATGCGCGCAGGCCGCGTGCTGTGGCACGACGTGATGGACGAGCTTGGGGCCAAGAACCCCAAGTCGAAGATGCTGCGCACCCACTGCCAGACCTCGGGCGTGTCATTGCAGGAGCAGGACCCCTACAACAACGTGATCCGCACCACGCTGGAAGCGCTGGCCGCGGTGCTGGGGGGCACGCAGTCGCTGCACACCAATGCGCTGGACGAGGCGCTGGCGCTGCCGACCGACTTCTCCGC
>NZ_QXFL01000019.1 GCF_003584125.1 Aurantiacibacter zhengii | reverse complement strand
GTGACGTGACCCCCTGATTTCCCTCCAAGTTGGATTAGAGTCCGGCCCTGATAGAAGGACGGTCGACAAGCGGCTGCTGGCCGATGCGATGCTGGACAAGGCGGCACTGAAGGATCTCCTGGCAAAAGGTTTTGACGCCCGCCGCGAAGCGGGAAGCTGTCGCTCATCTCCAGGCGTGCCACGGGATGAGCGAACGGCGGGCGTGCCGTGTTGTCGATGCCGATCGCAAGAGCGTGCGTTACTGTTCCACGCGTAACGATGATGCCGAGCTTCGGGAGAGGCTGCGCGAGCTGGCCAACCGGCGTCGTCGGTTCGGCTATCGGCGGCTGCATATCCTGCTGCGCCGGGAGGGGATCATGATCAACCGTAAGAAGATCCAGCGCATCTACCAGGAGGAAGGCTTGGCGGTCAGGCGGCGACGCAGCCGCAAGCGTGCTGTCGGCACAAGGGCTCCTGCCCCGGTGCCGGCTCTGCCGAACCAACGCTGGAGCCTGAACTTTGTGCACGACCAGATGGCGTCGGGCAGGAGGTTCCGTGTGCTCAATGTAGTCGACGACGTGACCAGGGAGTGCCTGGCAGCGGTGCCGGACACATCGATCTCAGGCCGCCGTGTCGTGCGAGAGCTGACGGAGCTGATCAGCCAGCGTGGCAAGCCCGGCATGATCGTCAGCGATAACGGCACTGAGCTGACCTGCAATGCGGTGCTGGCATGGTGCGGGGAGATGGGCGTGGAGTGGCATTACATCGCGCCAGGCAAGCCGATGCAGAACGGCTTTTGCGAGAGCTTCAATGGTCGCATGCGCGATGAGCTGCTGAACGAGACGCTGTTCTTGAGCATGGCCCATGCCCGTGTCGAGATCGCCGCCTGGGTGGATGATTACAACCGGGAGCGACCGCACTCATCGCTTGGCTACGCAACACCGGCGGCGTTCGCCGCCGAACTGGATAAGCAATGGCCTGCTTCGCTACGCCCTACGGACTCCGCTACGTAGCCCATTGCTACAACCGCGCTTATGCGCAAAACAACCGCTCGGCTCTAATCCCAGCTGGGGGAAAGCTGGGGGTCACGTCAACTCAAGTTGAGCAGGTCAAGACCCAAGATCTTCTGATCTTGGGTCTTGACTTTGCCAAAATAAAGATAACACCCTGCCTCCAACCACCAGAGAATTAGAATCTAACTTCTAAACTAGCTCCTATCTCACGAGGACGTTCGTAGGTAGCATAGGCAGCGAGGGGACCGGGCGAAATTTGCTGAACAACCGCTTCATTCGTAAGGTTTTTTCCATAGATACGGAAAGTAAAGTCGTCATCGGGATTAGTCCATCCAATCTCAGCTGTCAAAAGTTGGTATGGTTCCTGCTCAAAGATGTTCAGATAGTCATAGTATACCGAACTCGAATGGAACAGGTTGCCTCCCACGAATGCTTCGCCTTCCCAAGCATCGAAGGTGTAGCGCCCATTCAATGTCAAAGTGAACTCTGGGGCGCGGACAAGCTGATTGCCAGATGCATCAGCGGTCGAAACCAAGTTGCCGCCGCCTGGTTGGGGTAGAAAAACCTGCGCATTGGGGAAGTCTACATACTCGGAATGAGCATAAGCAAGTGCCGCACGCAGGTTCAGACCGGTCACAGGATCTACGAACAGCTCCAATTCGCCCCCATAGATTTCTGCACTGGCAGCATTCTGCAAAACAAACGAATTGTCTGCTGCCCGCGCGGTAACCTGGAGATTGTCATAATTGTAGAAGTATGTCGCAAGGTTCGCCCGCAGCCATGGCAACGGATCAGCCTTTATGCCAAATTCGACGGCATCGATGGTTTCCGGTTGCACAGCCACATTAGAGGGGCTGAACGTGTTGAAAGTTCCACTCTTAAACCCGTTCCCATAGGTGGCATAAATGTTCAGGAATGGTGAAACTTCATATTGGATAGCAGCACGATAGGTGAACTTATCGAAATCCTCCTCTGCATCCGTGAAGAGCTGTACGCCATTTATACGCTGTGAAAATTTCCGAGTTTCTAGTGTGTATCGGCCACCCAGGGTAATCGACAAGCTGGGCGTCAGATCGTAAGTACCCTCAACGAAGCCCGCGATTGACGAATTGTCGACCTCCGGCTCAAGCGTCAGAGGAGTAATAGGCTGCGTTACGTCCCTCCGATTGATTAGAATTAGAGGTTGCTCACCTTCAAGTTGGTAATAATAAACCCCGGTAGTCCAATTGAGGGAACTAGAATTATCCGAAATCAGACGAAGTTCTTGAGTGAACGTATCCGGCCTGACCCGCATATTCGTTTCGCCAAGGAGTATGTTAGTCGCATCAGAATCGCCTATCTGGTGCACGCGGGTGCGCATATAAGAACTGGTTGATTCCAAAAGGACCCCGTCTAGATCAATAAGCCCTTTAAGAGCGATATCTAGTCGGTTAAAATCAGAACGGCCTGGTATGCCGAAGGTTACGTTAGAAGCTTCCCATGGGCTTTCAGGAAGAAGCACCCCCTCGATGTTTGCGGCCAGCGTATTATCTCCCAGAGGTCGAGCGGTAGCAGCATTTTCGTCCTGAGTGTCAACAAAACCGACAGTTAGAATGAACTGAACATCGCTACTTGGCTCGAAAAGCAATTTCGAGCGGATTGAAGCGATCTCCGTCTCACCAACTGTCCCGCCATCAGGCAAGTACGTTACGTATCCGCCTTGATTACGATAAAGCACAGCGAGATCCGCCGCTATGGTGTCTGTCAAGCCACCGGTAGCATACGCCTGGATATCAAATTTGTTCGAATCTTCACGCATACGCCCCCAGCTAGCTCGGAAACGAGCGCGCGGAGTGAACTGAGGGTCGGGGGTGACAACGTTGACCAAACCGCCAGTGGCGTTGCGACCGAACACAGTTCCCTGCGGCCCCCGCAGCACCTCAACGCGAGATACTTCGACAAGGTCAACTTGCGTCGAATAGGGATCGCCTTGATAAACCCCATCAACATAAACTGCGACGTTAGACTCGTCACCTACGGACGTTCCACTCGACCCTACCCCACGTATACTAGGTTGCATCACAAGCTGATTGCGCCCCCCATTGAAGCCGGGAGCAACTAGGTTGAGATTTCGCACCTGTTCCACACCCGCGATAGTAAGCGCCTCGTCTGATACGGCCGAAACTGCGACAGGAACGTCCTGCAAATCCTCTTCACGACGGGTGGCGGTGACAACGATAGCCTGAGCCCCAACTTCTGAATTTGAAGCTATCGGATCGCCTGCCTCGACGTCCTGCTCTTGCGCCTCTGCGCGCTCCACATTTAGGATTAGTGGACAAAGCAACAACGATAGCATTGCTGATTTCGTGACTACTATTTCCATAATTACCTCTCCCTGATATTATTGTTCTTGTCTTGGCTCACCAAGCACCACAACCCAAAAGAAATTTAGACCGTTTTTGAATGAAGTAATACCTATTCTCTAGAAAAGAGATAAGTGTTTTGCCTAAGCTCAACTGCCGAATTAAATTCCATAATAAGGCAAGGTGCGCTTTCTGCTTTTTGAATAATCTTGCATTTGCCTCTTCTCTCACCCCGCCGAAACTATTCCATGTTGGTGTCGCCACGCTCAGCAGCGATGTCAATACGTGGAAGAATGTTTGAGATGCATATGTGCAGCTATCTATCAGAGGGTGAGAATATTCCATTGGAGTTGGTGGGAATTCTATCTATTCATCTAGCCGGAATGTGACGGTTGCGGTGGTCTCAGCCACTAGATTTCTTCCAATGATAATTGGAGTCCGGCCCTGATAAAGAGACGGACGAATGAAGCGAATCAGGTTCAGCAAAGAGAAGATCATCGCTGTGTTGAAGGAGCAGGAAGCGGGGATGCCAACACCGGAGGCGTGCCGCCGTCCCGGGGTTAGTTCGGCGACCTTCTACAAGAAGTTAAAGTATGGCGGACTGGAAGTTTCGGATACCCCCGGCATTTACGTCAGCTTGAGTAAGAGAACGAGCGGCTGAAGAAGCTGCTGGCGGACTCGATGCTCGACAACGCCGTCCTCAAGAGGGGCAGCGTAAAAAAAAGTTTTAGCGCACGGAGCCAAGCGGCAGCCGGTGGCTCATCTCCAGAAGGTTTTCGAGGTGAGCCGGTGCCGGGCCTGCGTGATCCTGGGCGTAGGTCGGACTATGGTGCGCTACGTCAGTCATCGTCCTGACGATGCGAAGGCCCATGAGCGCATCAGTGAACTGGCCAGCCAGCGTCGTTGGTTCGGCTACCGGCGGTTGCGCTGCCTGCTGTGCCAGGAAGTGGGCGATGAACCACAAGAAGCTCCGGCGGCTTTATCGCGAGGAACGGCTACAAGTGCGCCGCCGTGGCGTTCGCAGGCGGGCCCTGGGCACACGAGCACCAATGACATTCCCGCAGGGACCCAATCAGCGCTGGAGCCTGGACTTTGTGTCCGATGCCTTTGCCTGTGGGCGAAGGTTCGGGATCTTTGCTGTCGTTGGTGATAGCAGCCAAGTGTGCGCGCGTCTGAGCGCCAATCTGTCTATCTCCGGCGCTCGGGTCGGGCGGGAGCTAATCCAGCAGTCTTCGAGCGGATGGCACGGCCCCATACGATCGCCAGCGATAAAGGCATTGAGCTGACGGTATGGCGATCCTACGCTGGTCCAAGGAGCGCAATGTCGAGTGGCATTACATCGAGCGCGCGCCTGCAGGGCGAGTGCCTGGACGAGACGATTTTCACAAGCCTCGCCCTCGGCCGCCAGGTACTGGAAGCCTGGCGGCACGACTACAACCACTTCCGGCCCCGCTCGAGCCTCGGGAAAGATCCGGTTGTGATCGGGGAGGATCAAACGGCAAACCGTACTGGGGGCATGCTTCCCCATTACGTTTCGCCATCACGCTCAACGATGGGCATCAAAACGGGCCAACTCTACCGGTACTGGTAGAAACTTCGGGCTCAGAGCAGCGGTAATGCCGTTAGCGGAAAAGAACGTGCTTACGCATCGGTCGTAACGGATGTGGGTTAACGGGATAGCGTAGTTGGCCCCTGCATCATCATATTTGCGCCATGAATCAGTCGTCGTAGGTCTACGTCTAGCAATCGGCAGATGAGCAGGAGATTGTCACCGTCAGAGTGGATCATGCGCAGAGTGTTCTTAACATAAGCGGCAGGGAAAGCTGGTCGTTCATTTCTTAGTCGGGCGCTAAGCAGCCTAGCTGCCCAACTTAGGACGCTAGCCAACGAGGTCGACCGGCTAGAAGCGCAAATACTTGAGTGGCACCGCCCCGATGAGACGGCCCGGCGGCTCGTCACGATTCCGGAATACGGTCCGAACACAGCGTCGGCCATATCAGCGGCGGAGCCAGATGCGTCTCTATTCAGATTAGGGCGTCAGGTCACGGCATGGTATGCGCTTATCTTCGGGCGCGCAGCCACGGCGGCGAGGAACGGCCGGGATGACCAAGCAGCGCGACGGCGACTTAAGTCGGCTGCTCGTGGTCGGCGCGCGACGGCAGTGATGCGGATAACGCGCAAGGGTGCAGATCGGCAGCCGTGGATAGCTAGCTGATCGAACGCAAACCTGCGAAGATCGCGAGTGTCGCGATCAGCTTACAAAGCAGCAGGGGTGCCGCCGCCGGACTCTCGTCCACACCGCCGGATATTGCCCGGCGGCAGGATGGCGTAGGGGTAGCTAGGTAGTGATGGCGAACTGGTCAGACCGAGGGGCCAGCAAAACTCCGGGGCCCAGCGCTTAGAGCGCGATGATGTGCTTAGGGAGCTAGCCTACGGACTTCATCAAAACTAGCGGTCAAAGCGTACTGCGCGAACTGGCTGAACACCTGAATGCACCCGACCGATACTCATCTTTACTTAACAAGCTCTTGTGCCGCAGGCGTCGTCCACACTTCGAGCTACAACGTCCGCACCACGTTGCAAATAGGCTGATGCAAGGGGCGCCCACAACAACAGTGAGGACCCGTCTTCAGTTCTAAAGTTTGCCGAACATGTTTGCGCTATCGCGCAATCGATGAAGTATGCATTCTAGCATTTCGCAATTAGCTTTTGAGAAGGAGTCGGGGAAGGTCCGGCGGTCGCGGGAACCAGTCGGTCTATTGGGCTATCGCCGAGCAGTGCGAGCCTCGGGAAGCGCGTCGAGCATCAGCCGCCCCTATGAAGTCGCTTTATCCGCCCCTCCGCCCGCCAGCATTGCCAGTGACCACCTTAGCCCTCCAAGAACGCACGAAGCTCGGAATCCATGCCGCCTTTGGTGCACCCGGCACCTCTGGGAGGAGCCTCCCATTCAGTAAGCTGTCTACTGTTCGGTAAGCCCAGAGATGCGTGGCACAGAAAATGCGTGGCCCAGATCATCGGCTAATTGAATCTACGCTTCCAACCGGCGAGGTCAGCAAAAACCCTGTTAGACATATCCTACCGGCTTCCTTTGGAAAATCCGGTAATAGATCGCATTGTTAATCCAGCCTCTATCGGCAACTCTCTTCAAAGCAATCCGCTTCTGATCATGAGAAATGATTTCACAAAGGATTCGGGGAGGGGTGCACTGACCCGCCGTATCCCGTGCGCCAGTTACGGCAACGTCGTCTCCAAATCCGATTTCAAACCCTCAAAAGCAATTCATAGTTCTTCAGCTAAGCGGCAGTGATCTCTTTCAACGATTTTCCGCGATAATCTTGAGCCTTTTCCTGTCCGGCTTTTGCGCGGGCGTTTTTGGGATTGCGTCTAATAGTATGATGGTGCGGGGAATTTTGTAATCGGTCAGGTTCCGAGCGCAGTGATTGAGCAGCATATTCTCCGTTACCTCGGAGCCCTGTTCTGTCGCTACGAAAGCTAAGGGAACTTCGCCTTTGCGATCGTCGGGCACTGAAATCACAGCTACGTCCGTGACCCCTGGAACCTTAGAAATTACCTCCTCGATCTCGCTTGGGTAGACATTGAATCCTGCGACGATGAGCATGTCTTTCTTGCGGTCGACGACTGTCAGAAATCCATCTGATGTTAAATATCCGATGTCTCCTGTGGGAAGCCAGCCGTGATCTCCGCAGGGCGGAAGACCCATGTAACGATCAACGACCCGTTCTCCCCGGACCATAATTTCACCGGCTTCATTTGCGTCCAACCGTCTTCCACTTTCGTCGAGCGCAGCTATCTCCACCTCGATACCGGGCAGCGGACGTCCGGCTGTGCCATACTTGTGCGTTCCGTCAAGTGGCTGCGCCGTTAAGGGACCACCTTCTGTCATGCCAAATGCCTCAAGGATCGGGAGGCCAGTCTTAGCCTCCCAACGCAGAAGCGTCTGCCGCGAGAATACCGAACCGCCACCCGGACACAGCCACAGCGCGGAAAGGTCGTGATTGGGAGCCGAGAGGAGCCCTTGATAGATCGCCGCCGGACCACCGCTGAAGACGCTGACCCTGTGCTTTTCCATCAGACCTGCCGTGACGTCTGGCTGGAAGCGCGGAACGATTACGAGGGGAGCGCGCCCATACACCGGATTGAAGCAACCCATGTGCAAGCCCCAGACATGGCTGACGGGGGCAACATTGAGCCAGACCTCTTCGTGTAGGCGAGTGGGCCAAGCTGTATGCATCGCCTTGATGCAGTTCATTTCCGACCTTTGGTTGCGCCTGACCGCCTTCGGCGCGCCGGTCGACCCACCCGTAAACATGATTATACAGGGGCTCTCGCCTGTAATTTCCAGTTCTGGCCGCTCTGTCGGCGCTTCCAGCAATTGCTCAAGTCCAATACCGCCCTCGCCCACGACAACCAGAGGTATTCCTATCTTATCGGCGGCGTCACCGACGACTGCTGCATTCTTTCCACCCGCCAGAATCAGGTCAGGCTCCGCAATCCCGAACAGCACCCCCAGTTCGCGCGGCGTATATTCGGCATTGGCCATCGAAATTTCGACACCAGCGCTCAATGCAGCGAAAATGGCGACGTTTGCTTCGATCGAATTCGGGATGGAAATAGCGACACGGCCTGATGGCGGAACAATCTCGCCAATGCGCGTGGCGAGACCTGTAACCGCAGAACCGAACTGGGCGTATGTGAGCCTTCGATCTCCCTCAATCAATGCCAGCTTTTCAGGACAAGCTTCTACCGCGTCCCAGAACATGGTCACTACATCACTATATTCTTCGCGCAGGAAAGCTGGATCGCCTTCACTGAGGCGACGAAGTATCTCGGATCTGGTTTTCGACATCTGCATAAATACCATTTAGCTGGAAACTGTCTTAAAGACTTATCGGTTAAGAATTACGGCTAGCGAGGACCTCAATTGCAACGGAGAAATGCGCGTATTTGGTCCAGAAACTGATCCTCACGCTCTAGCTGGACCCAGTGGCCGCATTGACCATAAACATGCATCTCGGAGCGCTTCAGGTGTTCATGCATTCGCACTGCAACATGCAATGGAATCATCTTGTCTTCGCGGCCGTGCAGAATCAGCGTTGGCGCATCGATAGCTTCCAACTGCTCCAGCGGAATACCCTTGACGATCCGTGGACCTTCCGGTGCTTGACCAGCGTCAGGCTGCAGCTTGTGGATTGTTTCTTTCCCGCTGGCGATCTCCGCCACACGCAGGCGCGCGGCCACCGCCTCGTCGGTAACTATTGACGGATCGTATGGGAATGCCTTCATCATAGCGCGCATGGCGTCCATGCTGGGCTCGAAGGATCGGCTGTCCGCCAGTCCCCGCGTCTGCTCAAACTCACCAGCCGGTGTGCCCATAAGAATAAGCGAGCGCACTTTGTCGGAATGAAAAGCCATCATTCCCAGCGCGAGAGCACCACCGAAGCTGTTGCCGACCAGCGTTACGCGGTCGAGGCCAAGGGCTTCTATAAAGCCCGCCAGATGCCGCGTCCACAGCTTGATGCCCGGTTTCTCTCCTTCAGGCAGTTGGCTAAAGCCGAAGCCCACGATGTCGAGGGCCAGAACTCTGTGCGTTTCCCCAAGTTTTGGCAGGATTCCTCGCCAGTTTTGCCAGGCGGTCACGCCAGGACCCGAACCGTGAAGGAGGATAACGGGGTCCCCTTCTCCACATTCGTGATAATTTGTCTGGATACCATCGACGTCTATCGACAACCCGATATCGGGAAGCTCCGTATTACCGGGCATACCTCTCTCCAAAGCAGCATTTCGCCAAATTCTTCTTCCTTATCTGTTGCGAGGGACCTTGGAAGATGTCAATACGCTGGAGTATGGATGGTTGATGTCAGATAGACAAAAACCCAGAGGGTGAGAATTGATGGGAAAACTTTTGGACCAAACAGCGTTAATCACTGGCGCGGCTTCAGGTATCGGCAAGGCAGTGGCGATGCGTTTCGTCGAGGAAGGAGCGAATGTAGTTGCGTTGGATCGCAATGCCGACGCTCTCGCGGATCTGTCGGATCACTTGGGAGATCGGTGCTCTGTCTTAGCTGGAGATTGCACAGAGGCTGCAATCTGCGAAGCGGGCGTCGAACTTGCGAAGGAAAAGTTCGGAAAATTGGACACCGCGATAGCGAACGCCGGCGTTTACGACTGGTACAAACGTATAGATCGCATGACAATGGAAGACTTGGGGGCAGCGTTCGAGGAATTGTTCCGAATTAATGTGCTGTCGACTTTGCTCTTGGCGCGAGCTTCCGCAGATGCGTTGCGGAAATCCATGGGCTCTCTGATAGTGACCTGCTCCAATGCTAGTTTCAGAGCTGGCGGCGGTGGCACATTGTACACTGCCAGCAAGTTCGCACTGCGGGGCATAGTTTATCAACTTGCTTATGAATGGGCGCCGCAAATCCGCGTTAACGGCGTTGCTCCTGGCGGGACTGTCACGGGCCTTTCGGGATTGGGCACACTGGAGAGCGCATCGCGTCGTCTCGATTCCGAACAGCGCACAGTCGAAATGGTGGCGAAGGCATCGCCACTGGCAAGGGCGGCAGAGGCGGAAGACCATGCCGGATGCTATGTGCTTCTCGCGTCACCTAGAGATGGAGTAAACCTAAATGGAACGATCCTGGTCAGCGATGGCGGATTGATCTCGCGAATGGGTTAGGCCGAGCGCGTCAGGTCTTCTTACTTCGCTTCTCGCGAACCTCGTCCCCTGGCATTCGCAAAACATCGGAAACTGCCTTTGCCGCTTCAACGATACGCGGAAAGAGCGTAAGCAAATCCTGTTCCGCTTTCTCGGGATCAACGTCTTTGCAGACCTCGGTGACTGACACAGCCGCCAACAGGCCAGGCCTGCACAGTATTGGCACCGCGAGGCAGCGCAGCTCTGGGTACATCTCCCCTCGATCCATCGCCCATCCCTGTCGGCGTACGCCGTTGATTTCCTCTCTCAAGTCATCGACATCGAATATTGTGTTTTCCGTAAGAGGAACGAAATCGCCCAAGGCAAGATAGTCTTCAAGCGTATCGCGTTCCAGCTGGGCAAGCAGGGCCTTGCCAATCGCCGTGCAATAAGCCTCGAGCTCGATCTCCTCCCGAGAAGGAGACCGTCGGCACCCAGATTCGACCTTGACCAAATAGCGTACAAGGTTGTCTCGAAAGACGCCCAGATGCGCCGTGCGCCTGCAAGTCTTGGCGAGGTCTGCGATAATGGGCCGGGTCGCAGTGGTAATAATCGAGTCGATATCCGCACGTGCCGCTATTTCCACGCTGGCGATGCCAAGCGCGTATAGCCCTCGACGATGCCGGACTAAAAATTTGCGCTCGACCAACGGCTTAAGAAGGCGGTGAGCTGTAGAGACGGGAATCCCAGTATGTTTGGAGATTTCCTTCACAGTCATGGGTGAGGAAGAAACGCTACCGATGAGGTCGAGTATTCGCTCGACTACTGATGTGCTGGATTCGTTGTTCATGCGCTCCTTGCTATCACAGGGTGAGACTTTTGGGCAACAAAAGCCTCCATCAAGCTTGGCGGAGCACCTGACAATGGCGCACAGACGAAATTACAAAATGGAAGGTCCCGCTTTCGAACCGTTTCGCCTTCAAAGACGCTTCGCATTTGATGGCCAGTGAATTGCTCGATGGTGGGCCCGCAGACGACATCGGCAAAAGATACAAGGGCGTTTCGATGCGCACGTTTGGGAGAATTTAAGGCAATGCCACTCGAAAGTTCAATAATATCTTCACTGGGCGATGAACTCTACGGCGCTCTAATCAGGGGCCTAACGGTTTCCAATCTGCGGGATCGCCATCCGGAGATAGATATTGGCGACGCCTATCGCGTCCAGGAACGAATGATCGCGCGCCGTCTGGAAGCTGGCGAAAAGATCATCGGAAAAAAGATCGGCGTTACCTCCAAAGTGGTGCAGGAAATGATTGGAGTGTTCGAGCCTGATTTCGGACAATTGACCGATCGAATGCTGGTTCCCGATTGCGCCACGGTAGATCACAAATCACTCATCCAACCCAAGGCCGAAGGCGAAATTGCGTTCATTCTGAAACATGATCTCAACGGGCCAGGCGTGACCGCCGCCGATGTACTGGAGGCGACCGAATATGTCACTGCCTGCTTTGAGATCGTCGATAGCCGCATTCACGACTGGGATATCAAAATTCAGGATACAGTCGCGGATAACGCCTCGTGCGGAATATTCGCGATTGGGACCGCGCGGGTCGATCCGCGTCAGATCGATCTGGCCAAAGTGACCATGACAATCGAGTGTAATGGAGTCGAGGTTGCGAGCGGGATCGGCGCCGCTGTTCAGGGTTCCCCTCTTAACTCTGTCGCTTGGCTCGCCAATACGCTTGGAGAGCTTGGAATGCCGTTCAGGGCGGGTGAAATAATCCTTTCCGGAGCACTTGGGCCGATGATCGACATATCCAGCGGTGACACGCTGCAGCTTAACCTCAGCGACGGGCTTGGGTCCTGTCGCATGACTTTTTCTTAGCCAATCGCGTGCTTCGGCAAGGATAGCAACGAGGTGACAAACCTCGGCGCACTCTAGTGACAAAGTAAGGATGCACAGATGGACAAAATTAAATGCGCAATAATCGGGCCGGGGAATATCGGCACCGATCTGCTTTACAAACTGCTTCGTTCCGAAGTTCTCGAACCCGTTTGGATGGTGGGTATAGAGGCCGGCTCCGAAGGTCTTGCCCGCGCGAAGGAACTGGGCCTCAAGACCACTGCCGAAGGGGTTGATGGGCTGGTGCCTCACGCAATCGAGGATGGAGTGAGCATCGCGTTTGATGCGACTTCGGCCTATGTCCACGCCGAAAACAGCCGAAAGCTGAACGAGCTGGGCATTCTTATGATCGACCTGACGCCCGCCGCCTTGGGCCCGCTTTGCGTTCCCCCGGTCAATCTCAAGGATCTGGCAGGCCGTAAGGCAATGAACGTCAACATGGTCACATGCGCGGGCCAGGCCACGATTCCGATGGTCGCCGCCATCAGCAAAGTTCAAAGCGTTGATTATGCCGAGATAATCGCAACGGTCGCGTCGAAGTCGATCGGAGCGGGTACCCGTAAGAATATCGACGAGTTTACGCGCACCACTTCTGCGGCGGTCTCTAAAGTGGGTGGTGCAGCCGAAGGCAAGGCTATCGTGGTCGTCAATCCTGCCGAGCCTCCGCTGATGATGCGGGACACAGTCTATTGTGAAACAGTTGACCAACCGGATCAGGAAGCGATCACCGCATCCGTGCACGAGATGATTTCTGCTGTGCAACAATATGTCCCCGGCTACCAATTGAAGAACGGGCCAATTTTCGAGGGCCGCAAAGTCTCGATCTTTCTCGAAGTACAGGGCCTTGGCGATTTTCTGCCCAAATATGCGGGGAATCTGGATATTATGACTGCGGCCGCAGCGCGCACGGCTGAAATGTTTGCACACGAGATCCTTAATGGCCGGCTTGAACTCACACCTTTCAAGGAGAATGCATAATGACACTCGAAGAAGAAGTCTGGGGTCGAAAGCTCAAGCTTCATGATATGTGTTTGCGCGACGGCATGCATTCCATGCGGCATCAGATCACGCTGGATCAGATGGTCGATATCGCTTCCGGGCTTGATGACGCGGGGGTACCGTTGATCCAGGTCACACACGGTGACGGGTTGGGAGGATCATCCCTGAATTACGGTCGCGGACTCCATTCGGATAGCGAATACATCTCGGCAGTGGCCAAGGTAGTAAAAAGGGCGACTATCTCGGTACTCCATGTTCCGGGCATTGGCACTCTGGATGAGTTGCGGATGGCTGCCGATTGCGGGGCAGGATGTGTTCATGTCGCCTCGCATTGCACCGAAGCAGACGTCACCGAACAGCACATTGGCCTGGGACGGGAACTTGGGCTTGATACAGTCGGCTTTCTCATGATGGCGCATATGACGCCGCCCGAGCATCTCGTGGAGCAGGCGTTGTTGATGGAAGGGTATGGAGCAACAACAATCTACTGTGTTGATTCGGCAGGTTACATGCTTCCTGACGAAGTCACCGATCGTATTATTGGCCTTCGGAAAGCATTACAGGACGAAACCGAGATCGGGTTTCACGCTCATCACAATCTCGGGATGGGAGTCGCCAATTCCCTGGCAGCAGTGGCGGCCGGCGCGGATCGCATCGATGGCTCTGCTGCCGGACTGGGTGCTGGCGCTGGCAATACACCGCTCGAATTGATGGCTGCCGTCGGAGAGCGATTGGGCATCGAGACCGGGGTGGACCTGTTTAAACTGATGGATGTAGCGGAGGATCGGGTTCTGCCGATCATGCCGGAACCGCCCCGTGCAGATCGGGACTCAATAACGCTTGGTTTCGCAGGGGTCTATTCGACTTTTCTGTACCAGGCCAAGGAGGCCGAGAGTAAATACGGCTTATCGGCCCGTGATATCTTGATGGAACTAGCTCGCAAGAAAATGATAGGAGGACAGGAGGACATGATCGAAGATACGGCACTTACAATGGCGAAGGAACGGGATCTGGCTTAGACCTTCAACGACTGGAGTTGAGCAAATCAAACGGTAAAGGCGTTCTTATCAAGAGGCTAACTTTTATATATCGCGCTCTATCGGCTAATATTAATAGGGGCTTCGCTAAAGTTTTCATTTGGCAGTGAACATTTTGCGAATTTTGTATATCTTAGCTCGCTCACTTCGATCGAAAATCTCTTACGTATTAACGAAGTTAATTTTTGAAGTAGGGGTGCGCGGCCAGAACGCCTCAGGCCATCACAATGCTTTGCCCTCCCAGCTTTAGACAAGGAACACTTATGCACGAAAGCGGTCAACAGGACCCGGCGACCTTTATGCACTTAAAGGAGTTTCAAAGTACCCTGCCGGATGCGCGTCCCCTAGCGCAATTACTCGAGCATGCGGCTAAAGAATTTGAGGGATTGGAATATGTATCGTTTAAAGATCGATCCTTCTCTTATGCAGAATCATGGGCACTTGTGCGCGCTATTGCGAGCGGGCTCAAGAGTTCGAAGATCATGCAAGGAGATCGTGTCGGCATTTGTCTTTCAAACACGCCCCATTATTCTTTAGCATGCTTCGCGCTTTGGAGAATCGGGGCGGCAGGTGTTGGAATGAACCCTCTATACTCTCTGCGCCAACTCAAAATGATAGCCGAAGACTCGCAACTCCAATGGATCATTGTGAGTGATGAAGAAATGCAGCTTTCCAAGGCAAGGCAAGTGGCGGAGGAGGTCGGTGCCCGACTCATTATCTGTCGCGCCGATGCTAAAGACCTGATTGAATTTGAGCCCGCGGCAACCAGAGGTAGCGAAGTTGCGTTCGCAGAACTCTGCCTTGAAACCTCAGACGAGGAACTAATGCCGCCACCGCTGGATTCGGTAGCCATGATCCAGTATACTGGAGGAACGACAGGCACGCCGAAGGGTGCGATGCTCAGCCATAGAAATATATGGGCTGGAGCGCATCAGATCCTGTACTGGTTGCACCGCATCCAGGATGATAGCGCTATTTGGTATGCTGCCGCTCCGTTTTCGCACATAACCGGACTGTTAAACTATATCGTACAGCCCACAATTGTGGGAGGTAAAGCATTACTCACTGAGCGTTTTTCCGCGAAAGAGTTGATTGACTTGGTTCGAAAAAGGCGAGTGTCCGTTCTGATTCTAATCCCAACCATGCTGTCAGCGGTCTTGGCAGAAGAAAAAGATGTCAAAGAAGTGGATTGGAGCAATATCCTACACGTGTTGGTGGGCGGGGCACCTCTTTCTCATGAACTGGCTAGACGCTTTCATGAGGCCACTGGACTGTGGCCACAGCAAGGCTATGCAATGACCGAGACCTCCGGCAGCGGTGTTGGGATGCCAAGCAAAAAACTTCCTGGCCACGAGGCCGCTACCGGAATCCCGATGCGTGGCACGTGTGTTGAAATCCGCTCTTTGGACGATCCTGCTATTGAGGTCTTGCCTGGTGAAGACGGGGAGATCTGCTTCAGGGGAGCAAACGTAATTCAGAGTTATTGGCGACGTCCATTTACCTCAGACGACATGACTCCTGACGGGTTTTTTCGAAGCGGTGACATTGGTTCTCTTACCAAAGATGGTGTCCTCTATCTTGTTGATCGATTAAAGGATGTAATTATTTGCAGTGGCTATAACGTCTATCCCCGAATCATCGAAGACGCTGTATTAGAGCACCCCTCCGTCCATGAGACCGTAGCCATCGGAATACCGGACAACTATAGAGGCGAAACAGTGCTAAGCGTCATCACGCTAAAGGCCGGCACTGATATCTCGCAAGGGGAACTTCTGGATTTCCTCAAATCCAAGCTATCACCGTTCGAAATGCCGAAGCGAGTTGAAATACTGGATTCATTACCAAAAACAGAAAATGCAAAGCTATCGCGTAAGGCAATCCGTGACATGTTTACTTGATAGACGATTTGATTGGCCGGGAATGTGAAAATCTGCTTCTTATTACTTTGGGTTGTCTTTGAAATCGCTTCGCCTCGAAGTATATTCAAGGATTTACAAGGGCACGATAACTTTGTTCACTAGTGGTGTGAGTCCGAAGTTTCTACCAGTTACGGGTAGAGCCTTGGGCACTGTTGGACTGCTACCCAACGTTGAACCACTTGGGTCTGGAGGTTTCCGCCTTTCCCAGATCCGGTGGGCTGGTGACGTGACCCCCAGCTTTCCCCCAGCTGGGATTAGAGCCGAGCGGTTGTTTTGCGCATAAGCGCGGTTGTAGCAATGGGCTACGTAGCGGAGTCCGTAGGGCGTAGCGAAGCAGGCCATTGCTTATCCAGTTCGGCGGCGAACGCCGCCGGTGTTGCGTAGCCAAGCGATGAGTGCGGTCGCTCCCGGTTGTAATCATCCACCCAGGCGGCGATCTCGACACGGGCATGGGCCATGCTCAAGAACAGCGTCTCGTTCAGCAGCTCATCGCGCATGCGACCATTGAAGCTCTCGCAAAAGCCGTTCTGCATCGGCTTGCCTGGCGCGATGTAATGCCACTCCACGCCCATCTCCCCGCACCATGCCAGCACCGCATTGCAGGTCAGCTCAGTGCCGTTATCGCTGACGATCATGCCGGGCTTGCCACGCTGGCTGATCAGCTCCGTCAGCTCTCGCACGACACGGCGGCCTGAGATCGATGTGTCCGGCACCGCTGCCAGGCACTCCCTGGTCACGTCGTCGACTACATTGAGCACACGGAACCTCCTGCCCGACGCCATCTGGTCGTGCACAAAGTTCAGGCTCCAGCGTTGGTTCGGCAGAGCCGGCACCGGGGCAGGAGCCCTTGTGCCGACAGCACGCTTGCGGCTGCGTCGCCGCCTGACCGCCAAGCCTTCCTCCTGGTAGATGCGCTGGATCTTCTTACGGTTGATCATGATCCCCTCCCGGCGCAGCAGGATATGCAGCCGCCGATAGCCGAACCGACGACGCCGGTTGGCCAGCTCGCGCAGCCTCTCCCGAAGCTCGGCATCATCGTTACGCGTGGAACAGTAACGCACGCTCTTGCGATCGGCATCGACAACACGGCACGCCCGCCGTTCGCTCATCCCGTGGCACGCCTGGAGATGAGCGACAGCTTCCCGCTTCGCGGCGGGCGTCAAAACCTTTTGCCAGGAGATCCTTCAGTGCCGCCTTGTCCAGCATCGCATCGGCCAGCAGCCGCTTGTCGACCGTCCTTCTATCAGGGCCGGACTCTAATCCAACTTGGAGGGAAATCAGGGGGTCACGTCAC
>NZ_QXFL01000018.1 GCF_003584125.1 Aurantiacibacter zhengii | reverse complement strand
CGTCCGTCGATAAGGCGCTGGACGAGGGATGGGTCTGCGAGGGTAGAGGTATCGCCGAGGGCGTCGTAGTCGTTCTCGGCGATCTTCCTGAGGATGCGGCGCATGATCTTGCCGCTGCGGGTCTTGGGCAGGCCGTCGGTGAAATGCAGGTGGTCGGGCGTGGCCACGGGGCCGATCTCGCGGCGCACCTGCTGTTTCAGTTCGGCGTGGAGCTCGTCCGATGGCTCCACCCCTTCCATCGTGGTGACGTAGCAGTAGATGCCCTGGCCCTTCACCTCGTGCGGGTAACCCACCACCGCGGCCTCTGCCACCTTGGGGTGCAGCACCAGCGCGCTTTCCACCTCGGCCGTGCCCATGCGGTGGCCCGAGACGTTGATCACGTCGTCCACCCGGCCCGTGATCCAGTAGTACCCATCGCCGTCGCGGCGGCAGCCGTCGCCGGTGAAGTAGCGGCCGGGGAAGGTGGTGAAGTAGGCCTCGATAAAGCGGTCGTGATCGCCGTAGACGGTGCGCGCCTGGCCCGGCCAACTGGCAGCGATGCACAGGTTGCCCTCGGCCGCGACCCCGTCCTCTTCCGGCAGCGGCTGCCCCTCGTTATCGACCAGCAGCGGCTGCACGCCGAAGAACGGCCTGCCCGCACTCCCTGGCTTCATGTCGTGGGCATAGGGCAGGGTGGTGATCATGTGGCCGCCGGTCTCGGTCTGCCACCAGGTGTCGACCACCGGGCAGCGGTTCTCGCCCACCACCTCGTAATACCAGCGCCAGGCTTCCGGGTTGATCGGCTCGCCCACGGTGCCAAGAATGCGCAGGGAAGAACGGTCGTGCTGCGTCACCCAGCCATCGCCCTCGCGCATCAGCGCGCGGATGGCGGTGGGCGCGGTGTAGAAGATGTTGACCTTGTGCTTTGCAATCACGTCCCAGAAGCGGCCGTGATCGGGATAGTTGGGCACCCCTTCGAACACCAGGCTGGTGCCAGCGTTCAGCAGCGGGCCGTAGGTGACATAGCTGTGCCCCGTCACCCAGCCGATATCGGCGCTGCACCAGAACACTTCGCCCGGCTGGTAATCGAAGGTGTAGTAAAAGGTCGCCGCGCACCACAGGGCATAGCCGCCGGTGGTGTGCAGCACGCCCTTGGGCTTGCCGGTGGAGCCAGAGGTGTAGAGGATGAACAGCGGATCTTCCGCGCCCATCTCCTCGCACGGGCATTCCGCATCGCTGGCAAGATCGTGGTACCAGTGGTCGCGGCCTTCGGTCATGGCGATATCGCCGCCGGTGTGGCGCACGACCAGCACGCCGTCGACCGTGACCCCGTCATGATCCAGCGCGGCATCGACATTGGCTTTCAGGGGGATCGTCCTGCCGCCGCGCAGCCCCTCGTCGGCGGTGACCACGAAGCGGCTGTCGCAGCCTTCCAGCCGGCCCGCCAGCGCCTCTGGCGAGAAGCCGCCGAACACCACCGAGTGGATCGCCCCGATGCGCGCGCAGGCGAGCATGGCCAGCACGCCCTCGACCACCATGGGCATGTAGAGCGTGACCCGGTCGCCCTTCGCGACGCCCATCGCCTTCAGCGCATTGGCCATCTGCACCACTTCGGCGTGAAGCTGGGCATAGGTGAGGGTGCGCGCGGGCGAGGCAGGATCGTCGGGCTCGAAGATCAGCGCCGCGCGCTCTGCATGCTGCGGCAGGTGGCGGTCGACGCAGTTGTAGCACAGGTTCAGCGAACCGTCGGCGAACCACCTGATGTCCACCGGATCGAACGACCACTCACCCGCCTTCGTCGGCTCAGCATACCAGTCGAGCCGCTCCTTCGCCTCTTCCAGCCAGAAACCGTCCGCATCCTCCACAGAACGCCGGTAGCGCGCTTCGTAATCCGCGGGCGCGGCGTGGGGATCGGGGGAATTTGCCGGGGTGCGGACGATGTCAGCCATGAAAATGCCTCTCTTTCGCCTGTCTATCTAACGGCCATGGTCAAGCGGGCAAGGCCATGAATCACGAGAGGTTGCCGGGTGCATCCGGCTGATTGTCCGGGTGCGCGCGCTGGAAAGCGGGCAGGGCAAGGCAGGCCTGCTCGATCCGGCACATCCGGTCACAGGCGTCGAGTTCGAAATCAAACCGGCGCGCGTTGTAAAGCTGGGGCACCAGCACCGCTTCGAAAAGGCCGGGCCCGTCGAACAGGAAATCCTCGGTCCCAAGCTGCTTCAGGCGTTTCTCGACCGGCACCAGCGTGGCGGAAAGCCAGTTCCGATACCAGGTCTCGACCTCGCCCTGCTCGTGACCCAACGGGTCCTTCAGGTATTTCAGCACTTTCAGGTTGAGCGGGGCGTGCAGTTCGGTGGCAATGGCATAGGCCAGTTCGCGGGCGGTGAAGCGTTGCTCTATATCCGAGGGCAGCAGCGGATTGTCGGAATAGCGTTCGTCCAGCCACTCGATGATGGCCATGCTCTGTGCGCGGTCGCGGCCATCGGCCTCCAGCATCGGAACACCGGCAAAGGGATTGCGCGATACGTAGTCGGCGTCCTTGTGGCGGCTCTCGATCAGGCTGACGGGATCCTGTTCGTAATCCAGTCCCTTGAGTTCGAGCGCGCAGCGCAAACGATAGCTCGTCGAGCTTCGCCAATATCCATACAGCTTCATTGGCACCTCCAGCGGTTTCGGTCGTTGTCCTCTTACACACCATGATTACCGGCATTGATCAAACGCGCGAAGCGAGGCATTGAGCCTGAAAGAAGTTTCAGGTGAGACTAAAAGATGCATTACCAGACGGGATTTCTCAACCACTTCGCCACCGAGGCTGTTAAAGGCGCACTGCCGGAAGGGCGCAACAGTCCGCAGCGCCCGGCATTCGGCCTTTATGCAGAGCAGTTCAGCACCACGGCATTTACCGCGCCGCGAGTGGAAAACCGTCGCAGCTGGCTATACCGGATGCGCCCCACCACCGCGCACGGCGCTTTCCAGCCCTACGGCGGCGCATCGCGACTTGCCGCTCCCGATGGTAGTCACACCACCCCCAACCGGCTGCGCTGGGATGCCCTGCCCATGCCCGCCGGATCTGTCGATTTCGTCGACGGAATGGTTACCTACGGCGGCAACGGTGATCCTTCCACAAGCGGGATCGGCATCCATCTTTATGCGGCGACTGCAAGCATGGACACGCGCGCTTTCCAGAACAGCGATGGCGAAATGCTGATCGTACCGCAGCAGGGCGACCTTCGCATCGTCACCGAACTTGGCCGCATGGATGTTGCTCCTGGCCACATCGCCTTGATCCCTGCCGGAATGCGCTTCCGTGTGGAGGTCGACGGCCCGGCTCGCGGCTATATCTGCGAGAATTTCGGCGCGCCCTTCCGCTTGCCTGACCTCGGCCCCATCGGCGCCAACGGCCTTGCCAACCCGCGCGATTTCGAAACGCCCGTCGCCTGGTTCGAGGATCGCGACGAGGACTTCGAGATCGTCCAGAAGTTCAACGCTCGGCTATGGACGACGACGATAGACCACTCTCCGTTCGACGTGGTGGCCTGGCACGGCAATTCCGCGCCCTGTCGCTACGATCTCGCGCGCTTCAACACTATCAACACGGTGAGTTTCGACCACCCGGACCCGTCCATTTTCACCGTCCTGACCAGCCCCATCGATACGCCGGGGACGGCCAATTGCGACTTCGTCATATTCCCGCCACGCTGGATGGTGGGAGAAGACACGTTCCGTCCTCCGTGGTTCCACCGCAACGTGATGAGCGAATTCATGGGCCTGATCCACGGCGTCTACGATGCCAAGGAAGGGGGCGGCTTCGTGCCCGGCGGCGCATCGCTCCACAACCAGTTCAATGGCCACGGGCCCGATGCGGACAGCACCCGCAAAGCCATGGATGCCAACCTGAAACCTGTGAAGATCGAGGACACGCTGGCATTCATGTTCGAAAGCCGCGCGATCATCCAGACCACCGACTTCGCCATGAATGGCGGAACCCTGCAAACCGATTACGATGCCTGCTGGGAAGGCTTCGAGAAAGCGAAACTGCCCAAATGACCGAGACAACCATCGAAACCGACTTCACCCACGATCCGGATGCGAAGAGCTGGGTAGAAAGTGCCAACGGCCATCCGGCGTTTCCGGTACAGAACCTGCCTCTGGGCATCTTCTCCCCCAAGGACGGCGGCGCGCGTGGAGGTATCGCCATCGGCGACATGATCCTCGACCTTGCCGACATTGCCGGTCTGCTGGAGCTTGAGGCCGCCACCGCAGCACGCCTGGCAGGTCAGTCTACGTTAAACGACCTGCTCGATCGCGGCGCGGACTCGCTGCGTGCGCTGCGCCAGGGCGTCTTCAAACTGCTGACCGATGACGACAAGAAGACCGCTGTCGAGCCCGCGCTTCACAAGGCCAAGGATTGCAAGTTGCACGTGCCGGTGACGGTGGGTGACTACACCGATTTCTATTCGGGCATTCACCACGCGGAGAACATCGGTGCGCTGTTCCGCCCTGACAATCCGCTGCTCCCGAACTACAAGTACGTGCCGATCGGCTATCACGGGCGTTCGTCGTCCATCCGCCTCTCCGGCGTCGACGTAAAGCGCCCCAGCGGGCAGAAAAAGCCGCCGGAAGATGGCGCGCAGCCGCCATTCGGCCCCAGCGCACGGCTGGATTACGAACTGGAGATGGCAATCTGGGTGGGCAAGGGCAACGCGCTGGGCCACCCCATTCCCATCGGGGAGGCCGAAGAGCATATCGCCGGCATCTCCATCCTGAACGACTGGTCCGCGCGCGATATTCAGGCCTGGGAATACCAGCCGCTCGGCCCGTTCCTGGCAAAGAATTTCCATTCGAGCATTTCGCCGTGGATCGTGACCATAGATGCCCTGGCCCCTTTCCGCACCGCGCAGCCGGCGCGGCCGGAAGGCGATCCCAAGCCGCTCGATTACCTGTTCGATGAGCGCGACCAGGCCACCGGTGCCTTTGGCATCACAATGGAAGTGTTCATCGCCACCGAGAAGATGCGCCAGGACGGTGACGAACCGCACAGGCTCAGCACCGGACCGATGACGGCCATGTACTGGACCGCGGCACAGCTTGTCGCGCACCATTCGGTGGGCGGTTGCAACCTGCGCAGTGGAGACCTGCTGGGAACCGGCACGCTGACCAGCGGCGACGAGGGCGGCGAAGGCAGCCTGATCGAACTGACGGAAGGCGGCAAGAAGTCCATCACGCTGCCCAACGGCGAAACCCGAACCTTCCTGGAAGACGGTGACGAAGTCATCATCACCGCCTTTGCCGAGAAGGATGGGTTTGCCCGTATCGGCCTTGGTGAATGCCGCGCGGTGATCACCGGCTGACCGCCGCGATGGCCTGTTGGAAGGCGGGTGCCTAAAGCCCGCCTTTCACGGCCTCAAGATACGGCGATATTGTCTAAAATCGGTCGCTTCCCATCTCCTGTTGCAAAGGAGAACAGTCATGATCGACGTAAGAGATTTCGACAGCCTTGGCGGAGCGAACCACGGCTGGCTAGATACCAAGCACCACTTTTCATTCGCCGGCTATCATGACGAAAGCCGGATGCACTGGGGCGCACTGAGGGTGTGGAACGACGATCATATCGCGGCGCGCAGCGGCTTTCCCCCGCACCCGCACCGCGACATGGAAATCATCACCTACGTGCGCAAAGGCGCGATCACGCACAAGGACAGCCTTGGCAACGAGGGCCGCACGGAGGCGGGCGACGTGCAGGTAATGAGCGCCGGGACCGGCATCCAGCACGCGGAATATAACATGGAGGATGGGGAAACCACGCTCTTCCAGATCTGGATTCTACCCGACAAGGACAAGCTTGGCCTTCCGCCAACCTGGGGCGCAAAGCCATTCCCCAAGACGGATCGTGCGGGCCAGTGGGCTATCCTTGCAAGCGGGCGCGAGGGCGACGGCGATGCGCTGCCGATCAACGCGGATGCGCGTGTGGTCGGGGCGACGATCAAGGCTGGCGAAACGCTCGATTACGCGCTGAAGGGGCGCAAGGGCTACCTTGTGCCTGCCACCGGCAGCATCGAAGTGAACGGCGAGTTCGTGAACGAGCGGGACGGCGCGGCCATTGCCGACCTCGACACCATTACCGTCAGCGCGCTGGAAGACAGCGAAGTGGTGCTGGTCGAGACCGCCTGATCGTACCCAGATGAAGCGACAGGGCCGCGTTCCGGAAGGGGCGCGGCCCTATTCGTGGCGCAGCGCGTCGATAGGGTCGAGCTTGCTGGCGCGGTGGGCAGGGTAATAGCCGAAGATGATGCCCATGATCGCGCTGAACACGAAGCTCATCACGTTCACCACAGGATCGAAGATAAACGGCAGGTCGATAGCCCCTGCCAGCAACACCGAAAGTCCGAAGGCGAGACCGATCCCGATCAGGCCGCCGAAACAGCACAGCACCACGGCCTCTGTCAGGAATTGCAGGCGCACTTCCCGCGCAAGTGCGCCGATGGCCAGGCGTATCCCGATCTCGCGCGTACGTTCCGTGACCGAAACCAGCATGATGTTCATGATCCCGATACCGCCCACCAGCAAGCTGATCCCGGCGATCACCGTGACCACGAGGGTCATCACACCGGTCACCTGATTGACCGTGTCGTTGATTTCGGCGGTGTCGACGATGTTAAAGTTGTTGTCCTCTCCGTCCTGAATCACGCGGCGTTCGCGCAGCAGGTCGATCAACTGGTTCTGCATAGCGCCCGCTTCATAGGCGGGATCGTATTTGACCACGAAGTACTGGATGTTGTTGTTGCCGATGAAGCGGCGCTGTACCGTCTTCAGCGGCATGATGACGATGTCGTTGGCATCGTTGCCCGGGCCGATCGAGCTCGAACGCTCGTCGATCACCCCGATCACCTGGCAAGACACGTTGCCGATACGCATCTCCTCGCCCAGGACCCGGTCCTCCACGAAGATTTCCTCGACGATCTTGGGCCCGAGGATGCAGACGCTTTCGCCGCGCGCTTCCTCCCGGTCGGAGAATTCACGGCCTTCCACCACTTCGATGGACTGGGCCGCGAAGAAGGCGCGGCTCGCACCCTGAACGCCGGTCTGCCAGTCCTGACCGTTGTGGAAGGCGATGGCGTTCGTCTCGACCGCACCCGCGACGGCCTCGACCCCGGGGATCTGCATTTCGACTGCGCGCACGTCTTCCTCGTCGAACGGGGGCGGCGCGACGTTGGGATCGGTGCGCGAGGGAAAGACGATGAAGACGTCGGAACCAAGGCCGGCGATATCTTCCTGCACGTCGGCGGTCAGTCCGCGGCCCAGCGTCACCATGGTGATGACGGCGGCAACCCCGATGATGATGCCCAGCGTCGTCAGGAAGCTGCGCAGCAGGTGTCGTCGGATCTCGCGCAGGGCGAGCAGCATTGTGGCTCCGATCATGCCGAACATCAGGCGTGCTCCTCCAGCGGAGCGCCGGACTTGTGTCCGCGCTCGATACGCTCGACCAGTCCGTCGCGGAAATGCACGATAGTCTTGGCGAACTCGGCCATTTCCTCTTCGTGTGTCACCATCAGCACGGTAATGCCGTCGGCGTTGAGGCGATTGAGCAGTTGCATGATCTCTACCGAACGTTCGGTATCGAGGTTGCCGGTGGGCTCGTCTGCCAGCAGGACATCGGGTTCTGTCACCAGCGCACGGGCAATGGCGACACGCTGCTGCTGACCACCGGAAAGCTCCGCCGGTGTGTGTTCGGCCCACGGGAGCAGCCCGACCTGGTCCAGGGCATGTTCGGCAGCTTCGCGCCGCAGTTTCTTGCTTTCACCGCGATAGAGCAGCGGCAGCTCAACGTTTTCGAGAGCGGTCGTACGCGCCAGCAGGTTGAAACCCTGGAACACGAAGCCGAGGTAGCGCCGCCTGAGCAGCGAGCGCTGGTCCCGGCTCAGGGCTTGCACCTCCACGCCGCGAAAGCGGAACTTGCCGCTGGTGGGCACATCGAGGCAGCCCAGTATGTTCATCGTCGTGGACTTGCCCGAGCCCGATGGCCCCATCACCGCCACGAAATCTCCGCGCTGGATCTTGAGATCGACGCCTTTCAGCGCCTGGAACGCCGCCGCGCCTTCGCCGAAGGTCTTGGTGATCCCTTCCAGTTCGATGAGCGGCGGCTGGCTCACGGGCGCATGGCCCTGATGCCGGTGACAACTTCCATGCCGGGTTCGAGCTCTTCCGAAGTCACGACGGTGCGCCGTCCATCGCTGCGCCCGGTCACGACTTCGATAGCGCGCAGGCTGCCATCGTCCTCGACCACGTAGACCCGCTGGGTCGAGCCGACCCCGATCGAGGCTTCGTCTTCCTGGTCGAGCCCGAACTGCTGGGGCCCGAATACACCCCCTTCTTCTTCCTCTTGCGTTTCCGGGTCGAAACGCAGGGCACCGTTGGGTACCAACATGGAAACGCCGGTGTTCTCGGTGGCAATCGTGGCAGTGGCCGTCATGCCGGGGCGAAGCAGGCCATCGTCGTTGCTCACGGTAAGGCGCGCTTCGTAGCTCACCACCTGCTGACCCTGTTGCTGCTGCTGGCTGGCCAGCGCGATGTTGTTCGAGGCGAGGTCCACCCGTTCCACCGTGGCGGGGAAGCGGCGGCCGGGATAGGCATCGACGGTAAAGTTCGCCTGCTGGCCGGGCTGTACCTGTCCCACGTCCGCCTCGTCGATGGAGACACGCAGCTGCATGGTTCCCAGGTCTTCTGCCAGCACGAACAATGTGGGCGTGTTGAAGCTGGCCGCCACGGTCTGGCCCGGTTCCACCTGGCGCGCCAGCACCACGCCCGACACGGGTGAGCGGATTACCGCGCGGTCGCGGTTGGTCTGCGCGCTGGAAAGCTGGGCCTGTGCGGAAGAGACATTGGCACGGGCGCTGGCGACAGCGGCCTGGCCACGGCGCACGGCGGCCTCGGCCTGTTCCAGTTCCGCCTGCGCGGGCACGCGGCCATCGGACAGGCGGCGCACTTCCCGCAGCCGTTCGAGCTGAGCGGTGTCGGCCTGCAGCGTGGCCTGCGCCTGCAGGACGGAGGCCCGCGCGGCGTTGAGGTTTGCCTGGCTCTGCTGGATCTGGTCCTGGATAACGTCCGTGTTGATGCGTGCCAGTACCTGTCCGCGCGATACGATGTCGTTCACGTCCACATAGATATCGTCGATCCGGCCGGAAACTTCGGAGCCGACTTCAACCTGGTTGGTGGGCCGCAGATTACCTGTCGCCGTCACCGTCAGGTCCAGCGAACGCTGTTCCACCTCGGCGGTGATATAGTCCGGCCCCTGATCGCCGTCGGAGAACACGGTGGAGAGCAGGATAAGCACCAGCATGATAGCTGCCACCACCCACACCCAGCGGCGTTTGTACCATTTGCGCGGCTTGCCGCTGTCCAGATACTCGCCGATATCCTGATCTGTTTCTGGTTGGCTCATTGCGCGGTCCTGTCGCTGTTCGCGGGGCTGCTGGCCACCGGCGGAAGATCATAGTCGGAAATGCTCCACCCGCCGCCCAGCGCCTGGGTCAGGCGAACGAAGGCGATGGCCCGGTCGGCCTGGGCGGAGACAAGCTGGTTGCGCGCCGAAAGCAGCTGGTTCTCAGCCGTCAGCAGCGTGCGGAAATCGGTGAGGCCAGCCTGATACTGGCTGCGCGCGAGCAGGGCGGAGTTGTCGGCAGCGTCGAGCGCTTCCTCGTTGATGACAACCCGCTGCGCGGCGGTGCGCTGGTCGACTGCCGCTGTCTCGACATCCTCCAGCGCGTTGAGAATGGATTGCTCCCACGCCGCCAGCGAAGCGTCGGCACCGGCCTCGGCACTGTCCACCTGCGCGGCGGTGCGCCCGCCATCGAAAATAAGCTGGCTGACCCCTGCGAACAGGCCGCCCGTGATAACGTCGAAGAGATTGCCGGCGGTGGCCGATCCGGTGCCGATACTGCCGGTAAGCCGGACCAGTGGCAGCAACTGCGCGCGCGCCACGCCGATGCGGGCGGTGCTGGCGAAAAGGCTCGCCTCTGCCGCGCGCACGTCAGGGCGCCGACGCAGCACTTCTCCCGGCGCCTCGAACCCTGCCAGCAGGGGCGGTGCGGGAACGGGCTCCGGCTCGTCTGCCACGATGGCGGCAAGCACGCGACCGGGGGCTTCCCCGATCAGCGTGGAGATGGAATTCGCCGTGCCCGTCAGGCTGCTTTCCAGCAACGGGATCGTGGCGGCGGTCTGCGCGCGCTGCGTGCGGGCCTGTTCCACGTCCAGGCTGGAGACAAGGCCTGCCTGGTTTCGCCAGCGGGCGATTTGCAGGTTATCATCCTGATAGGCGAGGGTAGAGCGCGCTATCGCCAGCTGCTCCGCGGTGGCGCGGGCATTGATTGTGGCGATGGCCACTTGCCCGACGATCAGGCGTTGCAGGTCTGCCAGCGAGTAGCCCTGCGCCGCCAGTTCGCCCTGCGCCGCGGCGACGTTGCCTGATATCTGGCCGAACAGGTCCGCTTCCCAGGCCGCGTCCGCGCCGATGGAAAACTGTACTCCGTCCCGGGCAAGGTCGCCGATGTCGCGGTTGATGCCGCCGCTGGCCGAAACCGATGGCAGGTAACCGGCCCGCGCCTGTACCAGCGATGCGCGCGCCTGATCCAGCCGGGCAGCGCTCTGCGCCAGGTCACGGTTGTCGGCTATCGCCTGTTCGACAAAACTGGTGAGCAGAGGATCGTCGAGCAGCGTCCAGTACTGTGTGATATCAGCGGATATGGGCGCCGGATCGGCAATCTGCCATTCTGCCGGAATTGCGATTTCGGGCTGGGTTATCTCCACAGCGGGGGTGGAGCATGCAGTAACGGCAAGAAGACCGATTGTGGCCGCAAGACCTCGCCGCGCATTTGCACTGCCCCCCATCATGCCGTCCCCAATCGTCAATCCCAACTCCGTCACGTCGTCTAGTGCTGCCAATTTCCTAATCCAAGCAGATGCTTGGCACTTTACCCAATTACCCGCGTTGCCGTGATATTCGCGCAACAAAACGATAAATATTTGCCCGTTTGTGACTCGTTGAAACTATGTTTTGATGGTCATCGAGCACAGAGCTTTCATTTCACGGCTGGCATTTGGGCGGTACCCGCTATCGAGGAACCGACTACTCGGCTCGACCAAAGTGTATTAGCGTCTCAATACAGTAAGGGCAAGACGTGGCTGTTTCACATGCATATCGCATAGAGGCAATTTGTGTGGATCGCGGCGTGCGCGGCCCTATATCGACCCCATGACGGCGATCGAAGAACGGCAGAGTGCTCACGTAGCGGGCGATCAGGCAGCCTTGCGCGCGGCCTGCCGACCTGGCGTTGGCCTGTGCACCATCACCCATATAGAAGGCAGCTTCTCGCGTCGCCTCGGGGCGCAACTCGCGGTAAATCCCGATGGCAGCGTGATCGGCAGCCTGGCCGATGGCTGTCTGGAGCAGGAACTGGCGCGGGAAATCTCCGCTTGCGGAGAGCGCCGGGTGCTCCGCTACGGCGCAGGTTCGCCGAACATCGACTTTCGCCTTCCGTGCGGCGGCGGCCTCGATATCCTGATCGATCCCGAGCCTGACCGGGAGGCTTGCCGCGCGGTAGTAACCCGGCTGGATGACCGGCAAGAGGCTCGCCTGACCCTCCCGCATCCCAGCCCCATGCCACAGCGACGCTACGTACCCGACCTGCGCCTGATGCTGTTTGGTGAAGGGCCGGAACTGGCCGCCATGTCGCAACTGGCCACCGCTTCAGGGATCGTAAGCGAAAGCCACGGGCGGGACGACGGCTCTCTGGCACTGGGGCAAGTGCCCGATCATCTGACTGCAGACCGCTGGACGGCCATTGTCCTGCTGTTTCACGATCACGAATGGGAACGGGCCATCTTGCAATGGGCTCTCACGACACCGGCATTCCTGATTGGCGCGCAGGGCGGATCTCCGGCCCGTGCTGCCCGCGAAGCGGACCTGGTGTCGCTGGGCTTCGCGCCGCAGCAGGTCGCGCGGATCGCCAGCCCGCTGGGCACCGTGAAGCACAGCCGCGAGCCGATGGGACTGGCGCTTTCCGCGCTTGCGGGGATCGTTGGCGAATACGAGCGGCGTCACCCTCACCATGGCTGACGAGCAGCCGCTGGTGGCCGTGCTCGCCGCCGGAAAGGCCAGCCGCTTTGGCGGGGGCAAGCTGGACGCGAACCTTAAGGGACGGCCAGTCGGGCGCTGGGTGCTCGACACGGTAGAGAGCGCGGGCCTTATGCGCAGGTTCATCGTGACCGGTCCTGAATCGCCCCAATTCGCAAGGGACGCAACCGGCTGGCAAGTGATCGTCAATCGCCATCCGGAGAGGGGATTGAGCGGATCTGTCGAGGCTGCGCGCCGTCAGGCCGTGGCGCAGCAGGCAGACCTGTTGCTGGTGCTGGCGGACATGCCGCTGATCGAGCCGGGTCACTTGCAGGAACTGGTCGCGACACCGGGCAGCACGGCCACGCGCTATCCGGACGGGCGGCTGGGCGTGCCCGCGCTTGTCAGGGCGAGCGACCAGGATTGGCTTGCCAACCTGACGGGCGATCGCGGTGCCGGGCGGGTGCTGGCAGAAATTCCCCGGCTCACCAGGGTCGATGCTGCGCCGCACAGCTTGCTCGACATCGATGATGCTGCCGGTCTCGAAGAGTTGCGAAGGCGCCTTGGCTAGCGGCTAGTTCGGCCAGTCCACGAGCTCGCGCAGCTGGGCGGTGCGCGCGCGGGTCAGCCTGGTCTTGCAATTGGCTACCAGCAGCGGCTGCATGGAACCACCACGCGCGTTGTTGCCGACACTGGCGCAATGATGATCGCGATAGACCAGCCAGGCCCGTTGGCCGCGCAGCAACTCACTGAAATAGCCGGGCCTCCCGTCATCAGGCACGCCGGCGGAATCCATGCGCCGCATCTCTGCCGCCGTTGCCCGCCATTGGCGGTTGAGCGCGGCATCGGCTTGCTCCCACTCCTGCGCGGCGCAATAATTCATCGCCTGCTGCGTCGTCGGTTCTGCACATCGCGACGCGTTTCCGGCACTGGCGACAGCGTCGGTATCGGCACTGGCCTGGGCGAGCAGGGGCAGCAGGATCGTGACCAGATTCATCGGTTATTCTCCTTCTTGCGCCGCCCGGCAGCGTAGGCAGCCAGTTGCGGCGCAAACCAGCGCGCACCGCGTCTTTCGGCTTCGTCGGAGGGAATGGTATCGAGAGAATGTGCGAGGCGTGCAAGGTTCTCGTTCGACAGGGAGCCAAGCGGCGCGACGTAAACGCCGATGGTAAAGACGATCGCTCCCGTTTCCGGCAGGCGGCGCAGGGTCTGTCGTTCGCAACGCGCGAACAGGGTTTCGCCCGCGTTTTCAGTGGTGACCGCTGCGAAGGTTTCGGCTGGCGGCCGGTTGTCGATCCAGCGTCTGGCGGGTGTGGGGGCGACGAACCAGTTGCACCTTCCGAAGATCTTCCCGGGTTTGAGCTTCGCCATGAAATGGTCGACCCCGCTTGCCAGTTGATCAGCATAGCCCTGGATCGGCGCGTGCATGGCGACCAGTGGCAGGCCCAGCTTGTCCGCGGGGTGCCAGTCGGTGGGCCAGGCCACGGCTGCAGCGATAAGGCGGTAGACATCCTCGCGCTCGGCGCGCGCCAGCAGGCATATGTCCTCGTGCGCGGCTCGGGCTGCGTCTTCCAGCCCGCCCTCGACACCCACCATTGCAGCCAGCTCCCGTCCCGCGGGCAGGGCAGGGGGCAGCAGTTGCACGGCTTGCGGATGGGCATCGAAAGCAGCCGCACGCGCCGCGAGATCGGGCCGCGGCTGGAGCCAATCGTCGGGCGCCAGCGCGACCAGTCCCATCTTCAGCGCGCCGCCCCCGCGCGCCCTCGGCAGCAGTTCCTCGACCGAAAAGCCGAGCTTCGAGCTCAATGCGCAGCGTCTCCCTTGGGGCTTTCCATGATCTCGGTCAGTTGGCCCATCATGTCCTTGGGATGGATGAAAAAGATCGGCGTGCCGTGGGCACCCACGCGGGTCGGCCCGAGGATGCGCTTGCCCATTCTTTCGAACGCGGCGCGTGCCTCGCCGATGTCGGGGACTTCGAAACAGATGTGGTGCTGGCCGCCCAGCGGGTTTTTCGCGAGGAACCCGGTCACCGGTGAATCTTCGCTCAGCGGAGCCAGCAGTTCGATCTGCGTACCTTCCGTTCCGTCATGGCCTGGAGTGTTGACGAAACATACCTTCACGCCTTGTTCGGGCAGGTCGAATGGTTCGGTGATATCGGTCGCGCCCAGCACATCGCGATAATGCGCGATGGCGGAGGCGAGGTCGGGCACGGCAACGCCGATGTGGTTGAAGCGGCCTAGCTGCATGGTTGGTTCTCCTTTGCCGCAGCCCTAGCGCAGGCAGACACGGTTCGACAACGCGCTCATGTTACGCGGGCTATGAACCGGCTGGCATCCTCCAGCACCGGGGCCCGGCCTCGCAGCGGACGGGATAGCGCGATCAGGATATCGATATGGTCGATGCCCGGGTATGTGGTCATTCCCGCTTCGACCCCTTCCGAAACGAGGGCGGCGGTCAAGGCTTCGCTGTTGCGGGGCTCTACCACAGTATCATCGGCGCCTGTCAGCAGCAGGGCCGGGGGTGCGGTCTCATCGGCGTATGTGATGGGCTGGGTTTCCGCAACGCGTGGCCATTCGCCGAAGGCGGCAATCGAAGCATCCGTGTCCAGCGGTGCAAAATCGTATGGTCCGGCGAGACCTACAAATCCGCGAATGGCGGTGCGGCCTTCGCCAAGCCACTGCGGATCGAGCGCCAGCATGGCACCGATCTGGGCGCCGGCGGAATGCCCCATCAGCACGATGCGGTCGGGATCGCCGCCGTACTCGGAAATATGCCGGCGCACCCAGGCAACGGCGGCGGCCCCGTCTTCCACGAAGCCGGGAAAGCGGACTTCCGGCACGAGGCGATAATCGGGCACGACCACGATGTTGCCCTGCGCCGCCAGCGCTCGCCCCGCAAAATCGTAGCCTTCGCGCGTGCCGCTGTTCCAGCTGCCACCGTAAAAGAACACGACCACGGGCAGGTTCGGCGCGTCTGCATCGGTCGGGGCATAGATGTCGAGCGCCTGCCGGTCGCCATCGCCATAGGCCAGACCTTCTGCCACCTGCCTGCCGCCCGCGTCCTTGGGCACCAGCGTGTTGAAGGTCAGCAGCGGCGAAATCCAGTAGGCGACACCCAGCGCGGCCGCGGCGAGAACGACGATGGCGAAGAATATTTTCAAGAAATAGCGTGTCCCTGACGGAAGCTGGAGCAGCAGTTCGCGCCAGCCAGAATTTCGAGCAGGTTAGGGGTAGGCGGTCCGAACGTCCACCGGGGTCAGACATCCCAGAGTTTACCGACCAGGGAACATCCCTTGCAATTTATCATTGCCCGCGTAGCCAAGGTGGCGCCCCTGACAAGCCGATCACCCCTCGATCCACGAAAGACAATGGCAGCATGAGCAATTCCCCTCTCGAAGGAATCAAGGTCGTCGAACTGGCGCGGATACTGGCCGGTCCCTGGGCCGGTCAGGTCCTTGCCGACCTGGGCGCGGAGGTGACCAAGGTGGAAAGCCCCGAGGGCGATGATACCCGCGGCTGGGGGCCACCCTTCATCGACCGTGCCGACGGAACCAAGGATGCCGCCTATTTCCACGCCGCCAATCGCGGCAAGGAAACGGTAATCGCGGATTTCAATCGTGCTGCCGATCTCAACAAGGTGAAGGCGATGATTGCCGAAGCCGACGTGGTGATCGAGAATTTCAAGAGCGGCAATTTAGCCAAGTTCGGCCTCGACTACGCCAGCCTCAAGGCAAAGAACCCCGGACTGGTCTACTGCTCCATCACCGGTTTTGGCCTCGATGGTCCCTATGCCGGACGGGCAGGGTACGATTTTATCATTCAGGGCATGAGCGGCATCATGGATCTCACCGGCTTTGCCGATGGTGCGCCGACGAAGATCGGTGTGGCCTATGCCGATATCCTGACAGGTCTCTACGCCGTGATCGGCATACAGGCGGCGCTGCGACAGCGAGAGACGACCGGGCAGGGCCAACTGGTGGACATGGCGCTGTTCGATGTGATGGTGGGCACGCTGGGGAACCAGGCGATGAACTATCTCGTCTCGGGTCGCAGCCCGAAGCGCATGGGTAACGCCCACCCCAATATCGCGCCTTATGAGGCTTTCGAGGCCAAGGATGGCTGGCTGATCGTTGCGGTAGGCAATGATCGCCAGTTCACGCGCTTTGCAGAAGCTATCGAGCTGCCCCCGCGCGAGGAATGGACCACCAATGCCAGGCGCGTGAAGAACCGGGTGTCGCTGTCCGCCGCCATCTCGATGCGCATCGCCAAGATGAAACGCGACGACCTGTTGCTGAAGCTGGAAAATCGCGGGGTCCCCGCAGGACCGATCAACAGCGTGAAACAGGCGCTTACGGACCCCCAGATCGTCGCGCGCGGGATGGTGGTGGACCTCGAAGCCGAAGGCCTTAAGGGCTTGCGCACGCCGATCCGTTTTTCCGATGCGGAACTGGCCCTTGGTAAGCCGTCACCGGCTTTACCGAGGGACGAAGATTAAGCTCGGGGGCGGGGCCGGTACGCCGCCCTGTCGCCAAGGTACTAGAAGGCACGCCGCTGGGCATTGGTATAGTCGATCCTGATCCGCACCCAGGTTCCGACCTGGTACTCTCCCCCGATGCGCGGCGGACGTACTTGGAATTGCCAGGCTGCCGCCTGCACGGCGCGGGCGATGCCTGAATTCTGCGGTGATTCGCCGATCACTTCGCAGTCCTCCACCCTCCAGTTCGGTGCGGTACGACAGGCAATCAGACCCCAGCCCGGGCCGCTCGCGGCGGAGAGGTAACCCGACAGTTGATCCGGCGCAGGCTCCCTGAACCAGCGCGCGGCGTAAAGCGGAGAGCCGTCGGGTGCGGTGCCGACGCGTTCGGTATCTTCTCCGCGCGGGTTGCCCGTGTTGGCGGGCCCGTAGGTCCTGTCAGAGCGCACGACTGCGCCAATGCTGGAACTTGGCCTGCTGGTCGGGGTCGGTTGCGGCGCTGGTTCCGGCGGCGGGGGAAGCCGGTAGGGGGAGGGGACGACCGCGAGCGGCGGACGCGCCACCGGAGTCGGCACATCGGGCAAGGACTCCGGGCTTGCTTCGGGTTGTGCCTGGCTGGGTGACGTATCGGGCTCCGCCGTTGCGGTTTCCGTAGGTGGAGCGGGCTGGCTGACATCGAAACTGCTGATGGTGACGAATTCGCGCTCTTCGTCCCGGCCAAGGCCAAGCGACAAGAGCAACAGGATGATAAGGACTTCGATACCCAGCGCGAGGGCGAACCCGGTGCCGCGACGCGTGGCATCGCTGCGCACCTTTGCGGCAAAGCGGCGCCACCATGGACCTTCGTCGTATTCCGGATCGTACGCGTAGATGGGAAGACTGTCCTGCCGAATGGAAACCGGCGCTTAGGCGCGCTGGAATGAACAGGCACTGTCAGGCGCGGGCGATGAATTCAACCGCCGATCGCGCAAACAAAAAGGGCCGGGATTGCTCCCGGCCCTTTTCGTTATTGTGTCCGTCGTGGACTTACATGCCCGAACCCGGACCGTAAGTGATTTCCACGCGGCGGTTCTGCAGCTCGCGCACACCGTCGGCGGTGGGAACGCGCAGGTCGTTCTCGCCGAAGGCTTCGCTGGAGATGCGGCCGCCGGGGATGCCGCGACCCGTCAGGTACTGACGGACCGAAGCGTTGCGACGCTCTGCCAGGCCCATGTTGTAGGTCGCGGTACCCGAGGTATCGGTGTGACCTGCCAGCATGATGGCTGCGGTGCCACAATCGCCGTAAGCGGTGATGGCGGAGTTGAGCACGGTGGCCGCTTCCGGAGTGATGGTCGACTCATCCCAATCGAAGAACACGATGTAGGGGCCCTGCTCACACACTGCAGCTGCCGGAGGAGGCGGCGGCGGGGGCGGCGGGGGCGGAGGAGGCGGCGG
>NZ_QXFL01000017.1 GCF_003584125.1 Aurantiacibacter zhengii | reverse complement strand
CCTTCGCTGACGACCTCAACTCGACCGCCGTCGGCCAGGGTGCGTTCGCCGATGGCGAAGCTGCCGTTGCCCTGGGCAACCGGGCAAGCGCAGTAGGCGAGAACGCCGTAGCCGTTGGCGATATCGCCACGGCCAACGGTGCGGACTCGACCGCCATCGGTGCCAACGCCGACGCCCGCTCCGCCAACGCCACGGCCATCGGCCATGACGCTGCGGCAGACGGTGACGGATCTTTCGCTGCATCGGACAACGCCCTCGCCAACGGCGATGGCGCAACCGCGGTCGGCACGGACACGCTGGCCTTCGGTCAGAACGCCTCGGCCTTTGGTGCGAACTCCCGCGCCGAGACCGTGGGTGCAACCGCCGTTGGTGCCAACTCCTTCGCTGACGACCTCAACTCGACGGCCGTCGGCCAGGGTGCGTTCGCCGATGGCGAAGCAGCCGTTGCCCTGGGTAACGATGCAAGTGCGGTAGGCGAAAACGCCGTAGCCGTTGGCGACATCGCCACAGCCAACGGTGCGGACTCAACCGCCATCGGTGCCAACGCCGACGCCCGCTCCGCCAATGCCACGGCCATCGGTCACGACGCAGCGGCAGACGGCGACGGCGCATTCGCCGGTGCCGACAACGCCCTTGCCAATGGCACGGGCGCGGTCGCCCTTGGTACTGACACGCTGGCCTTCGGTCCGGAAGCATCCGCTTTCGGCTCCGGCGCGCGTGCGGAAACCAGCGGCGCAACTGCATTGGGCGCAAACGCCTTTGCCGACGACATCAACACCGTAGCCGTAGGCCAGAGCGCCTTCGCCGACGGTATCGGCAGCATGGCACTGGGCCTCAACAGCTCGACCACGGCAAACAATGCGATTGCCGCCGGTGTTTCGGCCAGCGCATCAGGCGTCGACTCGATTGCGATGGGACGCGATGCCTCGGCAAGCGACGAGGATGCCATCGCCATCGGCCAGTCGGCCAATGCCAGCGGCTTCCACTCCACTTCGGTTGGCGCTGAATCGGCAGCTTCGGGCCTTGGTGCCCAAGCCTTCGGTTGGCAGTCCAACGCCTCGGGTGACAACTCGACGGCTCTGGGTCGCGTGACCACTGCATCGGGCGCAGGCTCGACGGCTATCGGTGACAGCGCATCGGCCACAGGCGACTTCGCCACGGCAACCGGCCTTGCGGCCAATGCCTCGGGCGTTGGATCCACGGCGAACGGCTCGGGCGCGGACTCCTCCGGCGACTTCTCGGTTGCCGTTGGTGCCGCTTCGGAAGCTTCGGGCATTGCCTCGACGGCTCTGGGCAACAGCGCGCTGGCTTCGGGCAGTGCATCCACAGCCACGGGTAACGGTGCGCAGGCCACTGCCGACAATACCACGGCCACCGGCCAGGGTTCGGTCGCCAGTGCAGAAGGCGCCACGGCCAACGGCTATAGCGCCGATGCAACCGGCGTGGACAGCACGGCAGTGGGTGTGAATGCCCAGGCAAGCGGTGAAAACAGCTTCGCCGGCGGTGACAGTGCCGAAGCTACCGGCCTCGACAGTGTTGCGCTGGGCCGTGATGCCGAAGCGAGCGACGAGGACGCGGTGGCTATCGGCCAGACCGCGGTAGCAAGCGGCTTCCACTCCACCTCGGTGGGCGCGGAGTCGCAGGCGAGCGGCGCGGGTGACACGGCTCTTGGCTGGCAGGCGTCTGCTACCGGCGGCCAGTCCACGGCAACGGGGCGTCAAGCTTCGGCTAGTGGCTTCCAGTCGAGCGCCTATGGCCAGTCGGCCATGGCCGCAGGCCTGCAGTCGACCGCAAACGGCTTCGGCTCGCAGGCCGCAGGCGAACGCGCGACGGCTCTTGGCAGCAACACGGTCGCATCCGCTGAAGTCTCCACTGCGGTGGGTGACGGCGCTCAGGCCAGCGCTCTGGGTGCAACTGCAACGGGCGCGTCGGCAAATGCATCGGGGGTCCAATCGACGGCCACCGGCATCCTGGCTTCGGCTTCCGGGTTGAATGCCACGGCGAATGGTGCTCTCGCGAATGCGAGTGGGGTGAGCGCCACTGCAGTTGGCGTCTCCAGCAATGCTTCGGGCAACAATTCCGCGGCATTTGGCGACAGCGCGACCGCCAGCGGGGCCGGCTCCGTAGCCACGGGCTTTTCGACCGATGCTTCCGGCACGGTTTCTGTGGCAGTCGGCAACAATGCGGAAGCCTCCAACTTCGCCTCCATCGCAATCGGCAACAACTCCGTCTCGACGGGCGATACGGCCGTCAGCCTCGGTGCCGCTTCGAACGCGAGCGGCGCATTCTCGAGCGCAATCGGTCCGTTCGCGACCGCTTCCGGCGATCAGGCCATCGCATCGGGCAATAGCTCCAGCGCAACGGGTAACGGATCGGTAGCCAATGGCGGGTTCGCCAGTGCTGCTGGCGACTTGTCCGTCGCGACCGGTTACGCAGCATCGGCCAGCGGCGCCAATGCAGTTGCTACTGGCTTCGGCTCGAATGCGTCGGGTCTGGACGCTGTTGCTATAGGCCGCAGCGCCCAAGCCAGCGACGAAGATGCAGTGGCCCTCGGCCAGTCGGCGGTAGCCAGTGGCTTCCACTCCACCTCGGTGGGTGCGGAATCGCAGGCGACCGGCGCAGGCGACACGGCCCTTGGCTGGCAGGCTTCGGCCACCGGCGGCCAGTCGACCGCAACGGGTCGGCAGGCTTCGGCGAGCGGCTTCCAGTCGAGCGCCTACGGCCAGTCGGCCAATGCCTCGGGCGAAGGCTCTACCGCCACGGGTACGGGAGCCCAGGCAACCGGAGTGAACAGCTCGGCCTTCGGCTTCAATTCGCAGGCGAGCGGTTTCCTCTCCACCGCCCTGGGCGAGCTCGCGGTTGCGAGCGGAGAGCGGGCAACCGCAACCGGACAGAACGCAGACGCAACCGGCGACCTTTCCAGTGCCTATGGCTCGAATGCGGAGGCAACCGGCGACGGCTCCGTCGCAGTCGGTCTCAACACCGGAGCCAGTGGATTTGCATCCACGGCGATCGGGGCGCAGACAATGGCGTCCGGAATACAGGGCACGGCAGTCGGGTCCTTCTCCAGTGCCAGTGGCTTCAATGCCAGCGCCTATGGCGTCGCTGCGGATGCAAGCGGGGTCAACTCCACCGCCAACGGCGCGAACGCAACCGCCTCGGGGGCCAACGCAGTAGCGGTCGGCAACAATTCCACCGCTTCGCAAAGCGGTGCGGTTGCCATGGGCAACGGCGCACAGGCCATCAGCGAGCAGGCGGTTGCCATCGGTGAAGGCGCCATCGCCAGCGGCTCCACCGCCGTTGGTGGCGGTGCCCAGGCGACGGCGGCCAACACCGCGGCCTTCGGCCAGAACGCGGCTGCCACGGCAGAAAGCGCCACTGCGCTGGGTGAAAACTCCACGGCCAGTTTCCAGGGAGCGACGGCCGTTGGTGAAAGCGCCGCTGCCACGGAAGCCAATGCCACGGCCCTCGGCCACAATGCTGCGGCACAGGAAGACGGCTCGATCGCAGCCGGTTCCAACGCCCTGGCAACGGCGGTCGACTCGGCTGCCTTCGGTTCGGACTCGACTGCCGATGGCGTCGACTCCGTCGCCGTGGGTGCCGATGCCAACGCCCGGGCGGATAACGCCACGGCGCTGGGTGCCAACTCAGAAGCACGCAAGGTGGACTCGCTCGCCGCCGGTCACTCTGCAGTTGCCAATGGCATCAGCAGCACGGCAGTGGGCACCGGCTCGCTGGCCCTGCGGGCCAATGCCAGCGCATTCGGTACCAACGCCAGTGCGATGGGTACCAACTCCGTAGCAGTCGGTGTCGCCACCAGCTCGACCGGTCTCGATGCGGTTGCCATGGGCAACAGCGCCGTGGCCAGCGACGAGGATGCGGTGGCCATCGGCCAGACGGCGGTGGCAAGCGGCTTCCACTCCACCTCGGTGGGTGCGGAATCGCAGGCGACCGGCGCAGGCGACACGGCCCTTGGCTGGCAGGCTTCTGCCACCGGTGGCCAGTCGACCGCAACGGGTCGTCAGGCTTCGGCCAGCGGCTTCCAGTCGAGCGCTTACGGCCAGTCGGCCAATGCCTCGGGTGCCCAGTCCTTCGCGGGCGGCTTCAGCGCCGCTGCTTCGGGGGCAACCTCGACCGCGCTCGGCAATGCCGCGGTGGCCTCGGGCAACGATGGCGTGGCCATCGGTGACCAGGCACTGTCCTCGGGCCTGAATTCCACCTCGGTGGGTTCGGAATCGCAGGCCACGCAGGCAGGCACCACCGCCATCGGCTGGCAGGCAGCTGCCACCGGCGTACGTTCCCAGGCCTTCGGCCACCTCGCCGCTGCATCGGGCGAACGCTCGCTGGCAGTTGGCGAAGCGGCTGCGGCTTCGGGAGCTACCTCGATTGCGGTAGGTAACCTGAGCCAGGCGAGCGCGCTCGATGCGGTTGCCATGGGCAACGGCGCGGTTGCCAGCGACGAAGATGCCGTGGCCATCGGCCAGACGGCTGTGGCAAGCGGCTTCCACTCCACCTCGGTGGGTGCGGAATCGATTGCATCGGCTGCGGGTGACACGGCCCTTGGCTGGCAGGCAGCTGCCACCGGTGGCCAGTCGACCGCGACGGGTCGCCAGGCTTCGGCCAGCGGCTTCCAGTCGAGCGCCTATGGTCAGTCGGCCATGGCTATCGGCAACCAGTCGCTTGCCCTTGGCTTCAACGCCCAGGCAATGGACGAGGACGCTGTCTCGATCGGTGAATCGGCAATGGCCGGCTTCCACGCAACTGCCCTTGGCGGTGAAGCGGTAGCCACCGGCGCCGGTGCAACCGGCCTCGGCTGGCAGTCCGCTGCCACCGGCAACCAGTCGACCGCCATCGGTCGCCAGGCAGTCGCCAGCGGCTTCCAGGCAACCTCCGTCGGCCAGAGCGCAACGGCAGCCTTCGATGGCTCCACCGCACTGGGCGTGGGCGCCACCACCACCGCCGCCAACCAGGTCGCCCTCGGCGGCATGGGAAGCGCGGTGCGCATCGGCGACATCGCCGCCAGCACGGCCGCCCAGGCCGATGCCGGTGAGGTGATGACGGTGGATGCCAACGGTGTCGTCGGTGTCGATCCGACTGTCCGCCAGGACATCGCGTCCAACACGGCGGCGATCGCGGTCAATGCCAACAACATCGCGGTAAACTCCGGCCTGATCAGCATGAACACGGCCAACATCGCGTCGAACGCTTCGGCCATCGCGATGCTGCAGGGCCAGACGGCCACCCTCTTCGATCTCACCGCCCAGAATGCCCAGGGCGTGCGGGAAGCGAACGAAGGTGTCGCCATGGCGCTGTCGATGGAATCGCCGGTGCTCATGCCGACCGATAGCTTCGGCATCGCCGGTGGCTTCGGCTACTACAACGACCGCGTCGCGGGTTCGGCAAGCTTCGCTGCCCGCATCAGCGACAACGCGGCCTTCACCGGCGGCGTAGGCATCGGCTTCGACGAAGGTGAAGTCGGCGCCCGCGCCGGGTTCCAGGTCACCTGGTAACCGGGTCCGGCCTGGCGCCGGACAGCCCGGAAGGGGCAGGAAGGGCGGCTCGCAAGGGCCGCCCTTTTTCGTCGGGGCGATCCCCTTCGCGGCCAATCAAGGCAAGATACTGGTGGAAATCGTTGAACGAATCCGTGAGTAGGGCGCTTCACACTAAAGCGTGCCACCGACACCACGAAAGGATGCAGCCCCATGAAAACCCGCGCCGCCGTCGCCTTCGAGGCAAAGAAGCCGCTCGAGATCGTCGAACTTGACCTCGAAGGCCCAAAGGAGGGCGAGGTGCTGGTGGAGATCATGGCGACCGGCATCTGCCATACCGACGCCTATACGCTCGACGGGCTGGACAGCGAGGGCATCTTCCCCTCGATCCTGGGCCACGAAGGCGCAGGCATCGTGCGCGAGGTCGGCCCCGGCGTGACCAGCGTGAAGCCCGATGATCACGTGATCCCGCTCTACACGCCTGAATGCCGCCAGTGCAAAATGTGCCTGTCGGGCAAGACCAACCTGTGCAGCGCCATCCGCGAAACGCAGGGCAAGGGTCTTATGCCGGACGGCACCAGCCGTTTCAGCTACAAGGGTGAGACCATTTACCACTACATGGGCTGCTCCACCTTCTCGAACTTCACGGTGCTGCCCGAGATCGCGGTTGCCAAGATCCGGACGGACGCACCGTTCGAGACGAGCTGCTACATCGGCTGCGGCGTCACCACCGGCGTGGGGGCCGTCACCAACACCGCCAAGGTGCAGCCGGGCGATAATGTCGTGGTCTTCGGCCTCGGCGGAATTGGCCTGAATGTGATCCAGGGCGCGAAGATGGCGGGCGCGGATCGCATCGTCGGCGTGGACATCAACAATTCCAAGAAGGAATGGGGCGAGAAATTCGGGATGACCGACTTCGTCAATCCGAAGGAAACCGGCGACATCGTCGCTCACCTGGTGGAAATGCTGGATGGGGGGGCGGACTACAGCTTCGACTGCACCGGCAATACCGACGTGATGCGCCAGGCACTGGAATGCTGCCACAAGGGCTGGGGCACCTCCATCATCATCGGCGTGGCCGAAGCTGGCAAGGAAATCGCCACACGCCCGTTCCAGCTGGTAACGGGCCGCAACTGGCGCGGCACGGCATTTGGGGGTGCCAAGGGGCGCACTGACGTTCCCAAGATCGTCGACTGGTACATGAACGGCAAGATTGCCATCGACCCGATGATCACTCACACGCTGACGCTGGAAGAGATCAACAAGGGCTTCGATCTGATGCACTCTGGCGAAAGCATTCGCAGCGTCGTGGTCTACTAAGGCCCCGCGTCACACCAATTCACAGGTTCGCAATGCCGCGTGTTCTGGCTAAGTGCCATCACACACCGGCAAAACGGGAAGGAAGAAGAACGATGTTCAGCCATATGGTAGTAGGCTCCAACGATCTGGAGAAGTCGAAGACATTCTACGATGCCCTGTTCGCCGTCATGGGTGCGAAGGAAGGCATCCTCGATGGCAAGGGACGCCTGGTCTACATGCACGATAACGCCGTGTTCCTCGTCACCACGCCGATCGATGGCAACCCCGCAACCTGCGCCAATGGCGCGACCGTGGGCTTTGCGATGAAGACGACCGAACAGGCCGACGAGTGGCACGATGCCGGCGTTCAGGCGGGGGGAACCAGCATCGAAGATCCTCCGGGCTGGCGTACGAACGATTTCGGTCGCCTGTACCTCGCCTACCTGCGCGATCCCGATGGTAACAAGCTGTGCGCGCTGCACCGCGAGGCCCGTTCATGAGCATCGAAACCGTAAGTGAGACAAAGTGCTTCGGTGGCAGCCAGGGCGTGTACAAGCACGCCAGCGCTGCCACCGGCACCGATATGACGTTCCAGGTGTTCATCCCCGAACACCGCGAGGGTGACAAGCTGCCCGTGCTTTGGTGGCTGTCGGGTCTCACCTGCACGCACGAAAACGCGATGATCAAGTGCCACTACCACCAGGCCTGCGCCGAACACGGTGTAGTCCTGGTGGGGCCGGATACCTCGCCCCGCGGTGAGGGCGTGCCCGACGACGAGGCCTACGATTTCGGCCAGGGCGCGGGCTTCTATGTCGATGCCACGCAGGATCCCTGGGCACAGCATTTCCAGATGCGTCGCTATGTCGAGGAGGAACTCCCCGCGCTGGTGGCCGATGCATTTCCGGTCGACATGGACCGGCAGGCCATTTCCGGGCATTCGATGGGCGGACACGGCGCGCTTACCGTTTCGCTTCGAAACCCTGGCCGGTTCCGTTCGACCAGCGCCTTTGCTCCCATTGTCAGCCCGCTGAACTGCCCGTGGGGTGAGAAGGCGCTGACCGGTTACTTGGGCGACGACAAGGATGCCTGGCGCAAATACGATGCCTGTGCCCTGATCGAAGACGGTGCGCGGATCGACAACCTGCTGGTGGATCAAGGCCGGGCGGATGATTATCTCGATGACGAGTTGAAGACCTGGCTGCTGGAAGACGCGGTGCGCAAGGCCGGGATGGAGGCGGCGATTCGCCTTCACGAGGGTTACGACCACTCCTATTTCTTCGTTTCCACCTTCATCGCAGAGCATGTGGCCTGGCACGCGGAGAAGCTGAAGGCGTGAGCCGCACGTTGCCTTTGTGCAACAATTTGGCAGCACTTCGTGCTATAGAGGGAACCCGTTCAACGATCCGGCGCTAGTTCATCATGGATGCGACGATTTCAGCACTGTTTCCAGTGACACTGCTCGACAGTCTCGCCGCCATGCCCCTGGGCCCCCTCGCCCTTCCCGCCCTTATTGCCACGGTCACTGCTTCCCTCGTCGCCATGTCGGTGCCGGGCGCCGTCAACACGATGTCGTTCCTCAGCGGGCTGGTACTCGGCCTTGCCGGAGTGCTGGTGGTGGTGGTCGGCTGCGCGGTGGGATGCCACCTGCTGTTCCTGGTCACCCGTCGCTGGCTGGCGGAGCGGATGCGCCGCCGCCTTGGTTCGCGACTGGACGGCGTGCAGGAACACCTTTCCCGGCGCGGACCGTTGTATGTGGTCGCCGCGAGACTGGGCGGCGTGCCGCACCTGATCGTTACCGCCGGATGCGCCGCCACGCCCATCACCGGCAGGGCTTTTCTGGGTGCCAGCATGCTCGGGATGCTCCCGGCCATCGTGCTGTCCGCCCTCGCAGGATCCGGCATCGCGGCGATCTAGTCTGCGGTTCGAATAACTAGCTGCCCTTAAGGACAATGTTTACTCCGCGCCCCTAAGTGTCCCGGCGATGCAATTGCTCGGCCGCCCTCTACCGTGACTGTCAGCGCGATGATCGCGATGACCGTGCTGGTAGCCGGTTTGTGCGTGTTATGCATCGTCATCTGCGCCGCTCTGCAACGACATTCCGCCCTGATCTGGATGGGGATCGCACTTGCAATCGGCGTGGTGGAAAGCCTGGCCCTGAAGGACGGCGACATCACGCGCGTGGATCTGTGGCTGATGGCTGCGACGGTGCCGCTGTCCTATGTCTGCGTCGGTGAATCCGTGCGCGCTGCCTATGGCCGCACTCCGTCAGGCCTGCGCTTCTTTACCGTGTGCGGCGCGATGGTGTTGCTGACGCTGGTGCTGTTGCAACTGCCGTTGCCGGCCGTTCTCCAGTTCCTGCCCTCGCAACTTGTCGGCGCTGCGGCGATGGCGCGAACTGTCGTTGTCGTACAGAAGGTGCGGCGGCGCGGCGATCTCATGGACCTTAGCCTGCTTGCAGCACTTGGCCTGGTGACGACAGTTTACGTCGCGCGCATACCGTTTTTCCCGGTGCTGGCTGGCATGGAGCCTGCTTTCGGATCGATTTCGCGGCAGACCCTGCAGGACATCCTTATCGTCACCTTCGCGGTGCTGGTGCCAGCCGTCGTGTTCCTGACCGTGGCGCGGGCCGTTGCCAATTCGTTGCAACTCTATCGCATGAAGGCCGAGCACGACTTCCTCACCAACCTCCCCAATCGCCGCGCTTTCGAGGCACTGGCGAACTGCGAGACACGCGGAAGTGGTACGCTGGTGGTCTGCGACATCGACAGGTTCAAGCAGATCAACGACCGCTTCGGCCATGCTGCCGGCGACGCGGTGATCCAGGCCGTTGCCAGCCTGCTGGAAGGCCGGGGTTTTGCCGCACGCATCGGCGGGGAAGAGTTCGCCATATGGCTGCCCCGGTCAAACGTGGAGGAAACGCGGCGCCACGCCGAACGGCTGCGCCGCGAATTGACGACGCTCCGCTTGGTCGAACTGACGGACGATTACGCGATCACGGCCAGTTTTGGCATTGTCGCCTGCTCTTCGGACATGGCACTGGCCAAAGCCCTGCGGGCCGCTGACGACGCGCTGTACCTGGCGAAAAATTCTGGCCGGAACTGTGTGTGTGTCCATGGCGAATCCGCGCCTCAGCCGGCGCGCCAGCCGTGCCGCCAGCGAGCAGCAGCCTAGCGGCGCAACCGGAACACGGCGTGCTCCGCCCGCCAGTTCGCACCGAACGGACCGGTGCCGCTGCCTATCTCGTTATCGGCAGCGAAGAACCAGCTGCCACTCACCTTGACCCCGCGCAGGGTCAGGAATTCGTGGAAGTCTGCAATGGTCAGGTGGTGGATGTTGGCGGTTTCGTACCAACTGCCGGGCAGGTGCCGCGATATGGGCATGCGCCCGTTGCGCAGCAGGAACAGCCGCATCCGCCAGTAAGCGAAGTTGGGGAAGCTGACGAAAGCCTCTCGCCCCACGCGCAGCAGCTGGTCCAGCAGCCAGTCGGGCCGCTGGGCGGTCTGCAGGGTCTGGCTCAGGATGGCGACATCGAAGGCGCCGTCGGGATAGTCCGCAAGGTCGCGGTTGGCGTCGCCCTGCACCACGGAGAGCCCGCGCGACACGGCCTTGGCCACGGCTTCGGGATCGATCTCCATACCGCGCGCGTCGCAGCCTTTCTGCAATTGCAGGGCTTCCATCAGGTCCCCCTCCCCGCAGCCGACATCCAGCACGCGTGCGCCTTCGGGCACGTGGGCGGCGATCTTGGCAAGGTCTGCGCGCAGGTTCATCCGATAAAGCCTTCCACCACACGGTCGAGTGCAGGCACATCCAGCAGGAAGCTGTCGTGGCCGTAAGGCGCGGACAGTTCGACAAAGCTGACCGGCGCCGCGACCGCATTCAGCGCGTGCACCACCTCGCGCATGTCGGCCGTGGTATAGAGCCAGTCGGTGTCGAAACTGACGAGGCAGAAGCGCGTATCCTTCGCGCCGCGGAAGGCATCGGCCAGCAGGCCCCCATGTTCCTCCGCCAGATCGAAGTAGTCCATTGCACGGGTGATGTAGAGATAGCTGTTGGCATCGAAGCGGTCGGTAAAGCTGAGGCCCTGGTAACGCAGGTAACTCTCGACCTGGAAATCGGCATCGAAGCCGAAGCTCTTGGCTTCCCGGTCCTGCAGGCGCCGCCCGAACTTTGTGGTCAGCCCTTCTTCGGACAGATAGGTGATATGCGCTGCCATGCGCGCCACGGCCAGACCCTTCGCCGGTGCTTCACCGCCGTAATAGTCGCCACCTTGCCAGTTGGGATCGGCCATGATCGCCTGCCGTCCCATCTCGTGGAAAGCGATGTTTTGCGCGGTATGGCGCGCGGTTGTGGCAATCGCCAGCACGCGATCCGTCCGTTCCGGGAAATTTGCCGCACACGATAGCGCCTGCATACCGCCCATCGATCCGCCGACAACGGCATGCAGTTTCTCGATACCCAGTGCATCGAGCATGGCCATCTGCGCGCGCACCATGTCGCGAATGGTGATGACGGGAAACTGCATGGCGTAGGGCTTGCCTTGGGGCCCTGCGCTGGATGGGCCGGTGGAGCCGAGGCAGGAACCTATCACGTTGGCACAAATCACGTGGAAGCGGTCTGTATCGATGGGCTTGCCGGGGCCGACCATCCGCTCCCACCAGCCGGGCTTTCCGGTGACGGGGTTGGTGCCCGCAACGAACTGGTCACCGGTCAGCGCGTGAAAGATCAGCACCGCATTGCCCCTGTCAGGCGCCAGCTCGCCGTAGGTTTCGTAGGCCACCTGCACGCCCGCAAGCTCACGCCCGCTATCAAGCGCGAGCGGCGCATCCAGCACGAGGCTGCGGAAATCGATTTCGGACGTGTTGGCCATGGCAAGAGTTCGCGGTTTCGGTCCGGGGGCACTTGGGCGAGCCAAAGCGGGCTGTCAATCGCGGCAAAGGGCGGCTATGCGCGCCTTCGCAACTGACGAGTCCTGTTCGATGGCCGATATCAAACGTCCGCAGATGAAGCCGCACGTCGAGGCGATCCACGCCTATGTTCCGGGCAAATCGAAATCCTCCGACGGGCGGGCATTGGTCAAGCTGTCGGCCAACGAGAACCCGCTGGGCACCTCGCCTCTTGCGCTGGATGCGCTGGGAAGGACCGGCAAGCCGTCCGACTATCCCGATCCCGACGCGACTGCCCTGCGAGAAGCCATTGCCAATGCCCACGGGCTCGATCCGGCGCGGATCGTATGCGGAACGGGCTCGGGTGAACTTCTGGGATACGCCGTTCAGGCCTTTGCCGGAGTGGGCGATGAGGTGCTGTTCAGCCGCTTCAGCTTTTCGCTCTATCCGCTGCTGCCGCTGAAGGTTGGCGCGAAGGGCGTGATGGCAGACAACCGCGACTTCGCGGCGGATGTCGAAGCGCTGCTGGACAAGGTAGGGCCGGCGACCCGCGTGGTATTGCTCGACAATCCGAACAATCCGACCGGGGCATACCTGCCGCGTGGCGAGGTTGTGCGCCTGCACGCCGGGCTTCCCGCCGATGTCCTCCTGGTCGTCGATCAGGCCTATGCAGAGTACCTGCCCGATGGCGTGGACGATGGTGGATTCGCGCTGGCCGGAAAATACGACAACGTGCTGGTGACGCGCACCTTCTCCAAGGCTTACGGTCTCGCGGCAGAGCGGATTGGCTGGGCCACGGGGGCGCCCGATCTGATCGGAGCGCTCAACCGGCTGCGCGGGCCATTCAACGTCACCACCAGCGGCCAGCGCGCCGCGATCGCCGCGCTGGCCGATCAGGGCTTCGTTCGTGACAGCTGCGAGCACAACGCACTCGCCCGCGCCAGCTTTGTTTCCGCCATCGATGCGCTCGGCAACCACGGCCTGCGCGCCGTGCCGAGCGAGGCGAACTTCGTGCTCGTGCTGTTCGAGGGGGGCGTGTCAGCCGAAAGCGCGATGCACGCCATTGCGGAGGCGGGCTATGCCGTGCGCCACCTGCCGGGTCAGGGCCTGCCCCATGCGCTGCGCATTACGGTGGGCACTGCTGGGCAGATGGCAGAGATCGCCGATACGCTGCGCCGCCTGTGCGAGGGGGGCAAGTGAGCTTTCGCCACGTCGCCATAATCGGCCTTGGCCTGCTGGGCGGTTCCATCGGGCTGGCTGTAAAGGAGCACCTGCCCGGTGTGACGACCACCGGTTACGATGCCGATCCCAAGGTAAGGGAGCGCGCCCGCCAGCGCGGCCTTGCCGGAACCATCGCCGACGATCCGGCCGATGCCGTGCGCGGCGCGGACCTTGTTATCCTGTGCGTACCGGTGGGCGCGATGGAAGCGGCCGCATCGGCCATCGCGCCGGGGCTGAAGCCGGGCGCTGTGGTAAGCGATGTCGGCTCGTCGAAGATCAGTGTTTCTGAAAGTCTGGCCCGCGCCTTGCCCGAGCATGTCATCATCCCGGCCCACCCTGTCGCGGGAACCGAGCAATCCGGTCCGGACGCGGGTTTTGCCAGCCTGTTCCATCACCGTTGGTGCATCATTACCCCGCCGGAAGGGGCGCCGCCCGCGAAGGTCAAGTCGCTGAAGGCGTTCTGGCGCGGCCTCGGTTCCACGGTCGAGATCATGGATGCGGATCATCATGACCGCGTGCTGGCCGTCACCAGCCATATCCCCCACCTGATCGCCTATACCATCGTGGGCACGGCTAGCGACCTGGAGGAAGTGACCCGCAGCGAGGTGATCAAGTATTCCGCCGGTGGCTTTCGCGACTTCACCCGCATTGCCGCCAGCGACCCGGTCATGTGGCGCGACGTGTTTCTCAACAACCGCGACGCCGTGCTCGACATGCTCGACCGGTTCCTGACCGACCTTGCGATGATGCGCGAGGCGATCAAGGCAGGCGATGGCGAGATGATGTTCGACCAGTTTTCCAAGACCCGCGCCATCCGCCGCCGGATCATCGAGCACGGCCAGGACGATGCGCGGCCCGACTTCGGCCGCCACGATCACGACTAAGCGTTTCGGGCCGAAATTACTCCGCCGCTTCCTTTTCGGCGAATTCCAGCGTGGCGAGGAACCGTTCGGCATCGAGCGCGGCCATGCAGCCGGTGCCCGCCGCAGTTACCGCTTGGCGATAGGTATGGTCCATCACGTCACCGCAGGCGAACACGCCGGGTATCGCGGTCTTGGGCGTGCCGGGTTCGACCAGCAGATAACCGCCGTCGTCCATCGGCAGCTTGCCCTTGAACAATTCGGTCGATGGCGCATGGCCGATGGCGACGAAGGCCCCGTCTACGGCCAGTTCGCTCTTTTCGCCCGTCACCGTGTCGACCAGTTCCAGCTTCGCCAGCGCGCCGTTCTCGCCCGCGACAAAACGTTCGACTGTCTTGTTCCACAGCGTGCTGATCTTGTCCGACTTGAACAGGCGTTCCTGCAGGATCTTCTCGCTGCGCAGTTCGTCGCGGCGGTGGATCAGGGTCACGTCGTCGGAATGGTTGGTGAGGTACAGCGCCTCCTCGACAGCGGTGTTGCCGCCGCCGATCACGGCCACTTTCCTGCCGCGATAGAAGAACCCGTCGCACGTCGCGCAGGCCGACACGCCCTTGCCGCCCAGTTCCTGCTCGCCCGGCACGCCCAGCCACTTGGCCTGCGCGCCCGTGGCGATCACCAGCACGTCGCCCACGTATTCATCGCCCGAATCGCCGATGGCCCGGAACGGCGATCCACCGTCCAGGTCCACTTCGACAATCGTGTCCCACATCATGCGTGTGCCGACATGCTCTGCCTGCGCCTGCATCTGTTCCATCAGCCACGGACCCTGGATGACATCGGCGAACCCGGGATAGTTCTCCACATCGGTAGTGATGGTCAGCTGACCGCCGGGCTGGAGGCCCTGCACGACGATCGGCTCCATCCCCGCGCGCGCGCCATAGATGGCGGCGGAATAGCCTGCGGGGCCGGAGCCAATGATGAGCATGCGGGTGCGATGGGTGGTCATGGTAGTCTCGATTCGCTGGTGGAAGGAGACAGGTAGGAACCCCGCCGATTCGGTGCAAGCGGAGGCCCTCGCTTCTCAACGGTCGCTAAGGCATTTCCGATACGAAAAAGGGAGCGAACCCGCGTACGGGCCGCTCCCTTGTTCTTGCAATTCGCTTGCCTTCAGACGGTGGTCGTCTTCGTGCTAGCGGGGGTAGCGGGGGTAACGGGCTCCTGCCCGGCCTTGTCGGCCAGCCGCTTTACCAGGTACCCGCCACCGGCAAGTGCCAGCAGGGTGGGAAGGCGCAGACGACGTACCAGGGGTACCGCCACCGCGCCGAGAACCGCACCGGTGGTGCCGCCCATCTTGCGGCTTTCGCTACCCAGTTTTGCGCCGACACCGGCGCCGATAAGCTTGCCAATCATATGAAATCTCCTTTCCCCGACAACGGGCAGGACGCGCGATTGGTTCCGCATGCGGACCGGGGGGAAAGCTGGGCACGAAGAGGGCTTTGCCTCACCATTCCGGCGCTAACATGGGCTGTCGCTTTGCCCCTATGAGTCGCCAACACATCGGATCATAGCTAATCTCGCAGGCAAGTCCGCCGGAACCATATCGTTCTTAAGATGTTTTGGGCTCGGGAACTTTCGTCCAGACAGCGCTGTGAACCAGACGCGGAATGCCTTGGGTATCTTTACCTGGGAACCAGTGGAATTTCCATGACATGGGGAGGAATGCGGGACATGCCTGAATCTGGTTCGCTGAGCGCAGAGCGCCTAGGCCGGATCGTGGAAGATGCCGCATCCGAAGTCTTTGTTTTCACCGCAGACGATTTCCGCTTCCTGCTGGTCAACCGCGGCGCACGCGAAAACTTGGGATTGAGTGCGGAAGAACTCGCCAAGCTGCATCCGTGGGACCTCAAGCCCGACTACAACGAAACGCAGTTCAGGCAGTTCGTCCAGCCTCTCATCGACAATGAATTGGACAAGTTGCAGTTCGAGACCGTCCACGAACGCAAGGATGGTTCGGTCTACAATGTGGATGTCAGTCTGCAGCTGATCACCAGCGGCGACAAACCGATGTTCTACGCCTCGATCCGCGACGTGACCGAACAGCGCAAGGTCCTGCGCGATCTCGAAGCGGCGACCGCTCAGCTCGATGCTATCCTCAACAACACCACCATGGCCGTTTTCATGATGGACGAGCATCAGCACTGTTCGTTCATGAATAGGGCGGCGGAAGAAATGACCGGCTTCACCTTCGAGGAAACGCGTGGACGCCCGCTCCATGACGTGATCCATCACCACCACCCCGACGGCACTCCCTTCCCGATCGAGGATTGCCCGATCGACCGCGCCTTCCCCGAAGACTACCAGTCGCAGGGGGAAGAGGTCTTCATCCACAAGGATGGGCACTTCTACAATGTCGGCTTCACCGCCTCACCGATGAAGGATGCATTGGGCAAGACCATCGGCACGGTAATCGAGGCGCGCAACATCGACGACGAGCTGGAGGCGCGCAAGGCGCTCAACGCCTTCAACGAAGAACTCCGCCACCGGGTGGACAAGGCGATGGCCGAACGCGAAGCGCTGGAAATGCAACTGGTCCAGGCGCAGAAGATGGAGGCGATCGGCCAGCTGACCGGCGGCATTGCGCATGATTTCAACAACCTGCTGCAGGTGATCGGCGGCAACCTGCAATTGCTGCATGCCGATCCTGCCATCGCCGGGAAGAATGCCGAGCGGGTGGGCCATGCGATATCCGGTGTCGAAAGGGGAGCCAAGCTGGCCACCCAGTTGCTGGCCTTCGGTCGCCAGCAACCCCTCAGCCCGGAACCGGTCAATGCCGGTCGCATCATCCGCGGGATGGATGACATGTTCCGCCGTACGCTGGGGGAACTGGTCGAGATCGAGACCGTGGTTGCCGCAGGGCTATGGAACTGCCTGGTCGATCCGCGCCACCTTGAAAACGTGCTGCTCAACCTCGTCATCAACGCGCGCGATGCGATGGGCGGCGAGGGGACGCTGACGGTCGAGGCGGGTAACGCCTCGCTGGACGACGAATATATCCAGTCGAACCCCGACGCGCAGGCCGGGCAATACGTGGTGATCGCGGTAACCGACGATGGCTGCGGCATTCCGGAAAGCGACCTCGCCAAAGTTTTCGAGCCCTTCTTCACCACCAAGGAAACCGGCAAGGGCACCGGGCTCGGCCTTTCCATGGTGTTCGGTTTCGTCAAGCAGTCCGGCGGCCACATCGCGATCTATAGCGAGGTCGGCGAAGGGACGACCGTGCGTATCTACCTGCCCCGCACCCGGGCGGAAGAACCGGTGGGCCGCCGCGAATCGGAGACCTTCGTAACGAAGGGCAACAACGAAGTTGTCCTGGTGGTGGAGGATGACAAAGAGGTCCGCGCCACCGTGCTGGAGATGCTGTCGACGCTGGGATACCAAGCAGTCGAAGCAGAAAACGCCGACGCCGCACTGGCCATCGTGAACTGCGGCATAGCGATCGACCTGTTGTTCACCGATGTGGTCATGCCGGGAGAACTCAAGTCGACCGAACTGGCGCGCATGGCGCAGAAGCGGCTTCCCAATCTCGCCGTGCTGTTCACCTCGGGCTACACCCAGAACGCCATCGTTCACGCGGGGCGGCTGGATGATGGCGTCGAACTGATCAGCAAGCCCTACACGGCGGAGCGTCTCAGCCAGAAAATCCGGTCCGTCCTGGCAAAGGCTGGCGCGAGCCCGGCGGGCGAGCCGGCCCCTGAAAAGAGCGCCGACGAACGCCAGGAAGAAGCCGGTACGCAGCGGGCGAAGCGCATCCTGGTGGTAGAGGACGAGGTATTCATCAGGATGTCACTAACCGAACTGCTCGAAGGGTTCGGCCATGAGATCGTGGAAGCAGGCTCCTTGAAGGGCGCCCGGCAGCATTTTGCAGAGAGTGAATTCGACATGGTCATCACCGACCTCAGCCTGCCGGATGGAAATGCCGGGGAATTCATTCGCGAGCTGACCGGCGCATCCGGCGATCTCGCAATCGTGATCGCAACGGGCGGCGTCCTCCCCGATGACATTGCCGCCCACGGACTGCCTGTCCTGCGCAAGCCATTCAGCGATGACGAGGTGCGCGAAATCGTGGGTAGGGTCGCCTAGTCGCTTGCTCAAAAGGCGTAGCGGGTGCTGACCTGCACTTTCTCCAGGGCGCCCGAACGGCCATCTTCCAGTTGCCGCTGCGCATGCATGAACTCGATCCCCACGTCGAGCTTCGGGGCGGGGGACCAGACCAGATTGGCAAAGGCGTTCCAGCTTTCGTCCGTCACCTGGTCGCCCGTCAGCAAAACCGGGTTGTCGGCCCGGAAGTAGGAACCCGCCACGGTTGTCCGCAGGCCCTCGGCCCAGAAATGCCGGTAGGAGGCGAACCCGGACCAGGTGAAGATCGGATCGAGATCGCCCGAGAGGTCGATGGCAGCATCGTTGACGATGTTGATGCCGATGTAGCGGCCCAGCCCGTCGCCAGCAGTAGCCATGAAGCGCAGGTCATCGCGCTCACCCACGTCAATACGGCCCGCAAGGCTGATACCGTAGCCGAGCGCCGAATGCCCGCCGGTGCCGAAATCGTCGTCGGCGATATTCAGGCTGCGCAAGATACCCGCCGCACTGATCGAACCCCAGTCCCCGCCATGGTTGTAGCGCACCACGATATCGGGAAGCGTGTCGTCCCCCGCCAGCAGCCGCCCGCCCGCAGGCGTGGTCACGGTGGTTTCGGGCTGCTCCAGCGCCACCTGGAAACCGCCGCTGGTATAGCGGATCATGGGCTGGCGATCGAACACCGTGCCTGGCGTCACGCCGATGAAATCCATCGATTCCGGCAGGGCGCCGACGTTCTGGAACGTGGACCAGGTCTGGCCGAACAGCCAGTCGCCGTAAGTCAGGTAGGCCTGGCGCAGCCGCGGAGTGTAGCTGTTGGATACCCGTTCATCCCCGCCATCGGTGACCATGAAATCCACCTCTATGTGCGAGGCGAGAGGCTGGCCGGTGCCGACATCGGTGGCAGTCTTCAGCACCACGCGGGTCTGCCGGGCGGAAAAGTCCGTGTCCCAGCCCGATGCGTTGCCGCCGACCGGGATGGTTCCCGGGATCAGGAAATCGCGCAGGATGCTGCCGTCTGGCAGTTGTCCGCCACTGGTTCGCAGGCTGAGCGCGTCGAGCTTTACATAGCCGCCCAGTGTTACCTGCGTATCCCCCACCGAAAAGCCATCGCGATCCTGCGCGGTGGCAACATCCTTTACCTGCGCGGCAAGGGCGGCCTGCTCCTGACGCAGGGCGCGGGTCTCGGTAAGAATGGGGTCCAGGTCCTCCTGCCGGTCGAGCCTTTCGATCAGCGTGCCGACCATCTGTTCGAGCCGGGAGAGGCGTTCTTCCAAGCTCTGTTCGCCATCGGTCTGCTGGGCGGCGGCGGGCACCGATGCGAGGCCGGTCGCACCCAGCAGGGCCAGACGCAGCGCGTGGCGAAATGAAATGCCTGCCATGATGATCCTCCCCGGCAATTGTTTCGGGAAAGATGCGCCCCGCCGCCCCAGGCCGACAGCTAGCGAATGGTCTTACGACCTTTGTCTGAAAGCCCTTTGCCATGGCAGCGGGTATTGTGCCGGGGATCAGGAGGACCCGAACAATGAACGATACGGTTCAACGCCCCGAGATTAGCGATCCCCACGCCGCGCCCGCGGATTACGAAGCGCGCTACCGGCGTTCTGTGGAGGATGCGGACGGTTTCTGGCTGGAAGAGGCGAAGGAGCGGCTCGACTGGTATGCTGAGCCGACGAAGGCGGGTGAGTGGTCGTTCGATCCGGTGGACATCAGGTGGTTCGCCGACGGTTCGCTGAACCTGTGCTACAACTGCGTCGACCGCCACCTGCCGCAGCATGCAGAGCGCGCGGCGCTGATCTTCGAGCCCGACGATCCTGCCTCGCCCGCGCGCACCCTCACCTATGCCCAGCTTCACGCCGAAGTGGTGCAGATGGCCAATGCGCTGAAGGCGATGGGCGTCGCGAAGGGCGACCGGGTCACGCTCTACATGCCCATGGTGGTCGAGGGCGTGCTGGCCATGCTCGCCTGCGCGCGCATCGGGGCGATCCACTCGGTGGTGTTCGGCGGCTTCTCGCCAGAGGCGCTGGCGGGCCGGCTGGAAGGCTGCGACAGCCGCTTCGTGGTCACCGCCGACGAGGGGCTGCGCGGCGGCAGGACGATCCCCCTGAAAGCCAATGTCGATGCCGCGCTGGATCATGACGGGGTCACGGTCGACGGCGTGCTGGTCGTGCGCCACACCGGCGGCGATATCGCCATGACCGAAGGCCGCGACCACTGGTACCACGATCTTGCCAGCGATGCGGAATGCCCGTGCGAGGAGATGGGCGCGGAAGATCCGCTGTTCATCCTCTACACCTCTGGCTCCACCGGCAAGCCCAAGGGCGTGCTGCACACCACCGGCGGCTATGCCCTGTGGTGCGCGGCGACCTTTTACTACACCTTCGATTACCAGCCGGGCGAAGTGTTCTGGTGCAGCGCCGATATCGGCTGGGTGACGGGGCACAGCTATGTCACCTACGGCCCGCTGCTGAACGCTGGCACCAGCCTGGTGTTCGAAGGGGTGCCCAACTATCCCGATCACGGCCGCTTCTGGGACGTGATTGCAAAGCACAAGGTCAACATCTTCTACACCGCGCCCACCGCCATCCGCGCGCTGATGCGCGAGGGCGATGGCTGGGTGACGCAGCACGACCGTTCTTCCCTGCGCATTCTTGGCACCGTGGGCGAGCCGATCAACCCGGAAGCCTGGCGCTGGTATTACGAGGTGGTGGGCGAGAACCGCTGCCCGGTGGTCGACACCTGGTGGCAGACCGAGACCGGCGGCCACATGATCACCACCCTGCCCTATGCCCACGACATGAAGCCAGGGAGTGCGGGCAGGCCGTTCTTCGGCGTGCAGCCGCTGCTGGTCGATAACGAGGGGCAGCCGCTGCCGGAAGAGGACGGGGTCGCGGCCGAGGGCAACCTGTGCATCGCTGCCAGTTGGCCGGGCCAGGCGCGCACCGTCTACGGCGATCACGACCGCTTTATCGAGGCCTACTTCACCACCTTCCCCGGCCGCTACTTCACCGGCGACGGCTGCCGCCGCGACGGCGATGGGTACTACTGGATCACGGGCCGGGTGGACGACGTGATCAACGTCTCGGGCCACCGCATGGGCACGGCCGAGGTGGAAAGCGCGCTGGTGCTGCACCCCAAGGTGGCAGAGGCCGCGGTGGTGGGTTACCCGCACGAGGTGAAGGGCCAGGGCATCTACTGCTACGTCACCACGATGGAAGGGGTGGAGCCATCGGACGAGCTCCACGCCGAACTGAAACAGCAGGTGCGCCGCGAGATCGGCCCCGTGGCCACGCCCGACCACCTGCATTTCACCGACGGCCTGCCCAAGACCCGCAGCGGCAAGATCATGCGCCGCATCCTCAGGAAGATCGCCGAGAACGACTACGACGCCCTCGGCGATACCTCTACCCTCGCAGACCCATCCCTCGTCCAGCGCCTTATCGACGGACG
>NZ_QXFL01000016.1 GCF_003584125.1 Aurantiacibacter zhengii | reverse complement strand
ACTGATGCTGTGGACGGCTCTCCATCCACCTGCGGTAGTATCGCGGGATTGAGCTGGAAGGAGACTCGAGATGAGCGAAGTGGTTACGATTGGTCTGGATATCGCGAAGTCGGTGTTCCAGGTGCATGGCGTTGGAGCAGATGGCAAGGTGCTGATCCGCCGCCGACTGACGCGAGCGAGGATGCTGCCGTTCTTCGCGACGCTGCCGCGGTGTCTCGTCGGCATCGAGGCGTGCAACAACTCGCATTACTGGGCGCGAGAGTTGACCGCACTGGGTCACGATGTGAAGCTGATGCCGGCGCAATACGTGAAGCCCTACGTCAAGCGCGGGAAGAACGACGCTGCCGATGCGGAAGCGATCTGCGAGGCGGTGACCCGGCCGACGATGCGCTTCGTCGCGGTGAAGAGCCCAGAGCAGCAGAGCCTGATGATGCTTCACCGTGTGCGGTTGATGCTGAACCGCCAACGCACCCAGATCTCGAACGCGATCCGTGCACACATCTCGGAGTTTGGAGTGGTGGCACCGGTCGGCCGACTTGGGGTCGAACGGCTGCTCGAGGTGGTCGCCGATGCAGGCGACGATCGCGTGCCGGAGGATGCGCGTCTTTGTCTGCAGATGCTGGCAGCGCAGCTTGATGTCGTGAAGCAGCAGATTCTCGAGAATGACCGACGCGTACTGGCCAGTGCACGGCGGACCGAGCTCGGCCGCCGATTGATGGAGATCCCCGGCGTGGGGCCGCTTCTCGCAAGCGCATTCGTTGCATCGGTCGCCGACCCCACAGTGTTCAAGACCGGTCGCGATCTCGCTGCATGGATCGGGCTCGTGCCCAAGCAGAACTCGTCGGGCGGTAAGGAGCGGCTCGGCAGTATAACCCGGGCGGGCAACCGATACCTGCGGCAGATGCTCGTCGTCGGGGCGATGGCGGTCATCCGCCATGCCGAGCGGCATGGCACGAAGCGACCTTGGCTAGTTCAATTGCTTGCCCGCCGGCCTGCCAAGGTCGCGGCGGTGGCGCTTGCGAACAAAAACGCCCGCATGGTCTGGGCGCTGATGACCAGTGGCGAACGCTATCGCCAGCCGCAGCCGCAGCCGATGCCGGTATAGAAGCTTCGCGCGGTCACCGCGCTGACGAAGTTGGAAAGGGCAAAGAGGAGTTGATGCACGAAGCCGGTTGAAACCGCCGGATCGGGAAAACCCATTTTGGGCCGTGGCGCTTCGAGCGCGTGCTATAGGTCGGGACCCGGTTCGCGCGAAAGGCATCATGGCCAGCGGCGCATGACACAGCCGCATTCAAAGGCCGGACACATGGCCGCCTCGACCAGCAGAATGCAAAACTTCATAAAACCCTTGCCAACGGAGGGCCGTCCACACACGGCCCATTTCCGGCCAATCCGGCTGCTTTCAGCAGCTCATAACGCTGAGAGTGTAGGCATATCTAACCTGCTGATGAACGGTCCGCCGGGCGCGGGGAAAAGCCTGCTGGCATCCTGCCTGCCCGGCATCCTGCCACCGCTTTCACCGGCAGAGGCGCTGGAAGTCAGCATGGTGCAATCGGTGGCAGGTCTGCTGGAAGGAGGCCGCATCAGCCGTACCCGGCCATTTCGCGCGCCGCATCATTCGGCCAGCATGGCGGCGCTGACCGGCGGCGGCCTGCGCGTACGGCCGGGAGAAGTCAGCCTGGCCCACCTCGGCGTGCTGTTCCTGGATGAACTGCCCGAATTCCAGCGTGCCGTGCTCGATTCGCTGCGCCAGCCGCTGGAGACCGGAAAGGTCGATGTCGCCCGCGCCAATGCCCATGTCGCCTACCCGGCGCGCGTTCAACTGGTCGCGGCGATGAACCCGTGCCGCTGCGGCCACCTGGGCGACCCGGCACTGGCATGCAGCCGCGCACCAAGGTGCGCTGTCGATTACCAGAGCAAGGTCTCTGGCCCCATGCTCGACCGGATCGACCTCCACGTGGAAGTCGACCCGGTTAGCGCGGCGGACTTGGCACTGCCCCCGCCCGCCGAAGGCAGCGCCGAGGTCGCTGCGCGCGTGGCGCAAGCGCGTCGCCTGCAGGTTGCGCGCGGTGTGCGCTCCAATGCGGAACTGGATGGGGATGCGCTGGAGCGGCACGCCACTCCGGACGAGGCTGGCCGCACCCTGCTGATGCAGGCGGCGGAGAAGCTGCGCCTGTCCGCGCGCGGCTACACCCGCATGCTACGTGTCGCGCGCACGATCGCCGACCTTGCCGGGGCCAGCGAGGTCGGGCGCGTGCATGTTGCAGAGGCGCTGAGTTATCGCAGGCAGGCTCCGCGCGCCTGACACACTGGCACGACTGTTAATCTGGCAGTCAGCTTCGGGCCGCTCTATTTCCTCCATCGCAGATGGAGAGACGACGATGTTGCGTACCATCCTTGCATCCGGCGGAATTGCAGGCGCCATGTTCCCTAGCTTGCCAGCCGCCGCGCAGAACCTGCCGGAACCGGCCATCGAGGCCCAGCCGCTCGAGGCTGGCTTGTGGCAACAGCAGATCGCGAATGACATACCCGGCCACCTGCGGTTCCGTGGTCTGCCTCCGCTACGGTACGGCCTCCTCGTCACCAGTTCGGGAACGGTCAGGTCATGCATGGCCCTGCCGGTCACCGAGGAACAGGCCGACAGCGACGAAGCGCGGGGGCAAGACCTGTGCGAAAGCTTCATCGAACACGCGCGTTTTGCACCCGCCCGGGATGCCGCTGGCGCGCCCATCGACAGCGTCTACATCGCCGACTTTGGCACAAGCCGTCCACTCGTCGCAGCACACTATCAGGGCGAGCCGATAAAGTAGTGCAATGATCGTGGTGCAATGACAGGTGGGGCGCGTTAGAGAGCGCTCCGCATGATTGCCGTTCTCATTCTCGCCCTGGCGCTGGCCATGGATGCTTTCGCCGTCTCGCTGGTGCGCGGCGCTGCAGGGCCGCACTCGATCACGCGGGCGCTGGAGACAGGCGTCGCCTTTGGCATCGCGCAAGGTGTAATGCCGTTGATCGGCTGGGGTCTTGGCGCACTGTTCGTCGGCTGGTTGGCGGCGATCGACCACTGGATCGCGTTCGTCCTCCTCGCATTCCTGGGCTATCGCATGCTGCGCGAAGGGCTGGAGGGAGATGGCGATACCGAGCCCGGCGACGACGGTTCGCGAACAAGCTTCGTTGCCCTGCTCGTCGCGGCAATCGCCACGTCCATCGATGCTGCCGCCGCGGGTCTGACACTGGAGCTATTCAGCCTGCCCATCTGGCTGTCATGCGTGATCATAGGCGCGGTTACGCTGGCGCTGTGCACCCCCGCCTACTGGTTCGCGGCACGCATCGGCCCGGCACTTGGCAAAAGGGCAGAGGTGTTCGGCGGGCTCGTACTCATCGGCCTGGGCGTGAGGATCTTGGCGGAGCACACCGGCTGGATGTGACGGCATGCCTGGTACGAAACCTTAGCAGTGCCTGCTCATTGAACGGCCATGAACGAATTTTCCGGTCCCGATAGTATCACCTGGCTTCAGGTCGCCATCCGCATGGCCGCAGCCGCGCTGCTGCCTTTTCTGATCGGCCTGGAACGGTTTATCCGGGAAAAGCCGATCGATTTCAGGCCCTTCGTCATCATATCTGTCGGGGCCGCGGGACTGATCATGGCATCGACGGAACTGCTGCATGACACCGCCGATCCGCAGTCGCGCATCGATCCCACGCGGGTGATCGAGGGCGTTATCACGGGCATCGGTTTCCTTGGCGCAGGTGCAATGTTCCGGCAGGGCAATTTTGTGCAGGGCGCGGGTTCTGCGGCGGCGATCTGGACGGCGGGCGCCATCGGACTCGCCTGCGGCATGGGCGAAGTCTGGCTGGGAGCAATCATGGCAGCAATCGTGCTGGTGCTGCTGATCGCCAGCGGGCCCTTCACCGCCAAGTGGGACTCGACTGCCGTGAATGGCCGGCAGGAGGATGCTAACATCGGTGACTGACGCAGCGCGCAAGGCCCAACGTTATTGCTTTTGAGAAGCGGACCGGCGTTCCCACCATTCGGCATAGGGCGTGTTTTTCGCCAGGTATCGGTTGTAGTCAGGTGCCCCGTCGTCCCACCACACGGGGCCGCGTTCGCCCAGGCCTTCCTTGGCCGTCTGCACGCGGGCGCGCGCCTTGCATAGGGCCGCATCGTCACCCTTGGCATCCCGCACGGCGCGGCGGGCTTCCATCAGTTGATTAACCAGCGCCTGCCGTTTTTCCTCAGGAAGGTTTGGATTGGTGGCTCGCCACAATCTCCCGCGAACGACGATGTAGCGGCCATCGGGAGTGGTGGGCGGTCCCTCGCTCAGCGGCAATCCCCGGCTTCGCTGGGAAACCCGCTCCTGACGTGGGTGACGTCGTGCCGGTCCACCGGCTGGCCGATCTTGTCGGGTGTCTGCCAGCCAAGCTCGCTCCAGCTCAGTTCCCGGCCATCCTGGGCGCGAATCGTGATAGGCTGAACCGGCTGGCCATCACGGCAATCGACAAGCACCAGGTTCGGGGTGATATCCTCGACATAGCGCTCTCCCCACTGACGCAACGCCAGCATGGCGGGCAGCAGGCCGAGGCCCTTCTCGGTCAGGCGGTACTCGATCTTGCGCCGGTCTTCCTCGCACGGCGTCCTGGCCAGCACGCCGTTCTCCACCAGCTTGGTCAGCCTGCTGGACAGGATGTTCCGGGCAATGCCCAGTTCCTGCGAGAACTCCTCGAAATGGCAGAGGCCGTTGAAGGCCGCGCGCAGGATAAGGAACGACCAGCGTTCCCCCATGACTTCAAGGGCATGCGGAAGGCCGCAACCCATCTCAGCTAACGGTTCTCTGATACCCATTCCAAATCCTGTGTCCCGATCGTGTCCTACAGGCAAACGCCGGAAAGCCAAAAATATTTGCAAAAGGGTTGCAGCATGAAACTTACTTAGATAGGTAGTATTTCGAAACTGGTTGCCGATTGCAACTGACTATCGAAAGGATGTCCCGTGCCGAAGCGTTTGCCTGTGATCGCCCTGTCTGCCGCCGCTACGCTAGCTGCCGTCTTCGCGCCTGCCGCGCTAAGGGCGAGCCCCGCTAGTCCGTATTTCTCGGTAGAACTGGTGGAGCCCGCCGGAAAGAGCGAGGCGATCGCTGGCGGCGTGCTGTTTCGGTGCGAACGCAACATCTGCATCGCACCGCGCAGCCGCGACCGCACTTTAAGGGTTTGTAGCGAACTGCGGCGCGAGGTCGGAACGATAGTCAGTTTCAGCGCTGGCGGCGGGCTGCTCCCCGATGCGCAATTGGCGCGCTGCAACGGCTGAGAATGGATTTCCCGCCCCTCTCTCCATCGGGGCGGTTACTGTGGGGGCCTCGGCACGCAGGTGCCGGGGCCTTTTTTCTAATCCAGCAGACCTCGCGCGGCGAGATCCGCTTCCAGAGACGAGGCATCAGTGAACACGTGCCCATGCCAGCCGCGCGCCTTTGCCGCCGCAATGTTCTCTGCCTTGTCGTCGATGAAGAACAGTTGCCCCGGCGGCAGACCAAAGCGATCTTCGGCAACGGCGTAGATTGCGGGATCGGGTTTCGCCACCTTCTCGTGGCCGGAAACCACGATGTCGCGGAAGCCCTCCAGCGCGGGTTCGTTGGCGATGAACTCTGGCCAGAAATCCGCTCCGAAGTTCGACAGGCCGAACAGCGGCACCCCGCGCGCTTTCAGGCGGGTTATGATTGCGGGTACGCCGGGAACGTTCTCGGGGTAGGTTTCGGGAAAGCGCGTGGCGTAGGCGGTGATGAGATCGGCATGGTCCGGATAGCTGGCGATCCGCTCCGGCACCATCTCGGCCAGCGGGCGGCCCTCATCGTGCTGGTGGTGCCACTCCTCAGTCACCACATTGGCAAGGAACCAGTCGAGCTGCGCGGGATCGTCGATCAGCTTTGCGAACAGGTAGCGAAAGTTCCAGCGGACGATGACGCGGCCGATGTCGAACACCACCGCCGTGGGATTTTCGCGCACATCAGACACGCAAAAAGCCCCCGTGGTGGCGGGGGCTTTGCAAAAGACCGGTGCCGTGCGCCGACGGCACTGGTCGCCTCAGCCCTGGCGGGCCTTGAAGCGACGGTTGGTCTTGTTGATGACATAGGTGCGACCGCGACGGCGAATCACGCGGCAATCGCGATGGCGGTTCTTCAGCGACTTGAGGCTGTTGCGGATCTTCATTGGTCTGTTCCCGAAAAATAATCGGCACCGGAGATAGTCCCCGATGCCGTCAATTCAAGGCGCGCGGATAAGCCTGATGTTGCAGCAAGTCAACCGCTTCCCGCACCCCGGGTACTGCTGCGCCGCTACAGCATTGCCATGCTTGAAGGCACCTTTTGGCGGGCGTAAGCGTTGTACTATCATGAAAAAGCCCGCCCTGACCCTGATTGCCGCTTCCGCCCTGCTGGGCGGCTGCGCCACGCCCGCCTACGTCTCCCCTGTCGAAGTGACCCGCTTCGTGGGTGATGCGCCCACTTTCCTGGCCCAGGGTACGATACAGATCAGTCCCGCATCGGGCCTCGATTCGGGTTCTATCGAATACAGCCTCTACGAAAATGCCGTGCGGCGCGAACTGGAAAGCCTGGGTTACCGCGTCGTGGTGGTGAACGGCGCGCAGGTTGCACAGGTCGCTCTCGATCAATACGTGGTGGACGAAGGTCGTCGCCGTGGCCCCGTCGACGTCGGCGTTGGCGGATCGACCGGCACATACGGCTCCGGCGTGGGGCTTGGCATCGGCTTCAACCTTGGCGGTCAACCGGCAGAGCGCGTTTCTCGCGAACTGTCGGTATCGATCCGCGAGGCAGGCGGGGCCACCAACCTTTGGGAAGGCCGCGCTGCGATGGTAGCCACCACCAACAGCGACTATGCGGCAGATGCCGCTGCCGCACCGCGCATGGCTGAAGCGCTGTTCGCGGGCTTTCCCGGAAACTCGGGCGAAACAATCGAGGTAGAATGACCCAAACCAATATCGTTATCGACGCCGCTTTCGACAGCGGCAACATCGAAGTCGTGTCTATCGATGGAGCGAAGGCGCACCTGCGCATCCCCAACGACCGCAACAGCGAGTTTGCGCAGTGGTTTCACTTCCGCGTCTCCGGCGCGGCGGGCAGGGAACTGGAACTGACGATCGACCAGTTGGCCGATAGCGCCTATCCCGAAGGCTGGCCTGGCTATCACTCCTGTGTCTCTGAAGACCGCAGCTTCTGGGGCCGGGCCGAAAGCTCGTACAACAAGACCGCCGGCAGCGGCACGCTCACCATCCGGTATACGCCTGCATCCGATATGGCGTGGTTCGCCTATTTCGCGCCCTATTCGATCGAGCGGCACAACGACCTTGTGGCAGAAGCGGCAAGTATGCCCGGGGTCGACTATCGCCGCCTGGGCGAGACGCTGGACGGGCGCAGCGTCGATTGTCTGGAAATGGGCGAGGGCGAGACCCAGGTATGGTTTTACGCGCGCCAGCATCCCGGCGAATCAATGGCGGAATGGTGGATGGAAGGCGCGCTGGAAGTGCTGACCGACCCGGCCGACCCGGTTGGCCGCGTGCTGCGCAAGAAATGCCGGCTCCACGTAGTGCCCAACTGCAACCCGGACGGTTCATTTCGCGGCCACCTGCGCACCAATGCCAACGGGGTCAATCTCAACCGTGAATGGGCCGATCCCAGTGCGGAGCGTTCGCCCGAAGTGCTCGCAATTCGCAATGCGATGGACGAAAGCGGCGTGGACTTCGCCATGGACGTTCACGGAGACGAGGCGATAGCCGCGGTCTTCCTCGCCGGTTTCGAAGGCATTCCGTCATGGACAGACGAGCAGGGCGAACGCATGTATCGCTACCAGCGCATCCTCGCGCGGCGTACGCCCGATTTCCAGACCGCGAAAGGCTATCCCAAGTCCGCTGCTGGCAAGGCGAACCTGACGATAAGCACCAATCAGGTTGCAGAACGGTTCGGTGCCTGCGCGATGACGCTGGAAATGCCGTTCAAGGATAACGACGACTGGCCCGATCCGGACCAGGGGTGGAGCCCGGAACGTTGCAAGCTGCTGGCGCGCGAATGCTTGGCCGCGCTGGTCGAATGGCTGGACGACAACTGAGGCGCAAAGCGGCGACTGCCTGAGAAAAGCGGAACATTCCCGTGCACGAATGGTCGGTTTCATGACCATTCGTGCCACAGAGGGAAACCATGCGCCGCGTCCTTGCGATCGCTCTTGTCATCGTTGCCGTGGTCGCTTTCACGGCGACCCTGATATCACTTCTGCCCACCGATTTCTGGTTCGTCCGGATTGTCGACCTGGTGCGGGAGCCATTCGCCTATGCCGCGGTGTTGCTTGGCATTGTCGCGCTGGTGGTGAACGGCAAAGGTCGCTGGTTGGCCGTCACTCTGTTCAGTCTCAGCGCGCTTATCCATACCTGGCGGATCTGGCCCTATTCCAATTTCGCCGCAGAGGAGATCGATCGCATAAGTGCTGCCGATGCCGAGGTGGCCGAGTGCTTCACCGCGCTTTCGGTCAACGTCAAGGTGAAGAACACCGGCTACGCGCAGGTGGCAGCGCAGATCGAGGAGGTGTCTCCCGACTTGCTGTTGCTGATGGAAACGGACGAAAACTGGGTCAATGAACTGCAGGGGGTGCTGGCGGACTTTCCCTATACGTTAGCCGATCCGCAGCCCCATGCATTCGGCATGGTCTTTGCCAGTCGCCTGCCGGTGGCCGATGCCCGCCTGGCCGAAAATACCCATCGCGACACGCCCACGCTGTACGCCACGATAGACCTTCCAAACGGGCAGGATTTCGAATTCATCGGCCTGCACCCCAAGCCCCCGCTTCCCGGCTGGAATACGCAGGAACGCGATCGCAATATCGTTCGCGCCGGAACCGAAACGCCGGGCGACAACAGCGATGCTCTGGTGATGGGGGATTTCAACGATGTGCCGTGGTCGCGCACCACCAGCCGATTTCGCGAGGCAGGCGATTGGCGCGATCCCCGCATCGGAAGGGGCACCTTCCCCACCTTCCCCGCCAGCCTGACCCTGCTGGGCTGGCCGCTCGACCAGATAATGCTGCGCGGAGACCTGGATTTGCGCGACTTTACCGTCATGCCGAACAACGGGTCCGATCACCGCGCCGTCCGCGCGACATTGTGTCAGGGCGCGATGGCGAACCCTTAAATCGGGACAACGCGATTCAGGGCTGTACCACGACCCAGCGCAGCGCGGTGTCTCCCGATTCGCGGCGCAGGTAGCTGGTGGCGCTCCACAGCGTCCACGGCCGTCCGGCGTAGTCCGGTTCGACGAAATCACGGTTGAGCCACAGGTTGCGCTCGATCCTCACGGCAATTCCGTGCTCCGCTTCGAATTCCAGGCTGATCTTCAGCACCACGGGCTGGCCGACGTGCCCTTCGACCTGGTTGATGAAGGTCGTCAGCTCGCTTTCCAGCCCCGCCTCGACGATCGGATCGCTGCACTCGCTGGCCAGCTTCGACAGGCTGATGGCAGGCGGCAGCATCCCGGGATCGCGCGGCACGATGGTGAGGAAATTTGCAGCCTGCCGCTCGGCGGGAACGCAGGGATCGTAGGCATGCACCACGCCGTGCGGCAGTTGCGCATCGCGCGCAGCGGCAAGGTTGCGCGGAAACAGCTCGTCACGTCCGCGCGCGCCGTGGCTCGCCTCCAGGTAGACGAAGTCCGCCCCGACGGCGCGCAGGGCATTGAAATCCACCGCGCCGTCCTGCGCACCCACAAGGGCGCCTTGCGTCGGATATTCGGCCCGCGAGGGCTGCCAGTCCGACGCGCGGAACCACAGCACCGCCGCCAGCCCGATCAGGGCCACCAGCAGCAGCACTTCCACCCAGAAGCGCAGGACAGATTTCTTCTTCTTGCCGATGGTGCGACCCAGTAATCAGATTTGCCGTGTGGTGTAAGCCCGTTCAGGCCTTGATATGCAGCACGCAGATGAGCGTGAACAGGCGGCGCGCGGTTTCGAAATCGGTTTCAACCTTGCCCTCCAGAGCGTCCAGCAGGTGCCGCGTTCCGCGATCGTGAATGCCGCGCCGGGCCATGTCGATCGTCTCGATTTCCTGCGCGGACGCGCGGCGCAGCGCCTTGTAGTAGCTGTCACAGATGGCGAAATAATCGCGGATCGCGCGGCGCATGCGCGCCATGCCCAGGCCAATCGTGCCAGCGGCGGTCCCGGCGGTATCGGTGAGGTGCCAGGCCAGCATCCCCTCCACCACTTCAAGGTGGACTTTCCAGGGGCCCTCGTGCCCTTGGTCGGTCGCGCGGATGGGGCGGAAGAAGTTGTCCTCCACCAGGTCGCGCAGGGCTACTTCACGCTCCTTCTCGATATCCTCGCTGCGCGCGATCACGGTCGCCTCGTCGAGCGTTATGGTATCGATACGGTTGGCGTTATCCTGGTCCATGTGCGGTGCTCTCCTGCCTCAGCGAGGCCGCGCGTTCAATCGCCAATCACCCGCCGGCGAAATTTCTCCCCGCTATCCACAGCGGGGGCGGAAAACTTTCGCAGTGTCAATCTTGCGGCAAACATTTCTGCGGCGCATCAGGCTGCCCATGCCCGATGAAGACCTGTTGATCCGCACCACCACCGGTGATTCCCAATCCGCCCCGCAAGGCCGCACCCTGCCCGCCAACCTGGAGGCGGAAGCCGCTTTCCTGGGCGCGGTGCTGATCGACAACCGGGTGCTGGAAGAACTGCCTGTAGAGCTGCGCCCCGGTCATTTCTTCGCGCCCATCCACGGCCGCATCTTCGAACGGATCGTGACGCTGGTAGACCGTCAGATGGTGGTGACCCCGGTCACGCTGAAGCCCTATTTCGACGGCGATGAAGCGCTGTCGGAACTGGGTGGCACCGCTTACCTGGCGCAGCTGACTGCCGACGGTCAGGGCCTGCTGGCACCGCGCGAACTGGCGCAGCAGATCTACGACCTTGCCTTGCTGCGTGAACTGGTAAGCGTGGGGCGCGAACTGGTGGAAGGCGCGCTCGACACGTCCGAGGAAGTCGAACCCCAGCGCCAGATCGAGCACGCGGAAAAGCGGCTGTTCGAAGTGGCCGACGGCGCCACCAGCGAGAAGGCGGGGACCAGTTTCCGTAGCGCCTCGATGGAGGCGATCAAGTTGGTCGAGGCGGCGATGAATTCCGGCGGCAAGCTGTCAGGCAAGACCACCGGTCTCGCCACCATCGACAACAAGACTGCCGGCCTGCACAATTCCGACCTTGTGATTCTTGCCGGGCGTCCGGGCATGGGCAAGTCGTCGCTGGCCATGAACATCGCCTTCAACTGCGCGGAAGAGCACCTGCGCTTCCTGCGCGACGGCGGCCCGCACAACTACGGCGCGCCCGCTGCTTTCTTCAGCCTGGAAATGAGCGCCGACCAGCTCGCCACGCGTATCCTTGCCGAGCAGGCGGAGATTTCCTCCGAGGCGCTGCGTTCGGGTAACCTGAAGCGCGACGAGTTCCAGAAGCTCTCCTACGCCGCGCAGAAGCTGGCCGAACTGCCGCTTTATATCGATGATACGCCCGCACTTTCGATTTCCGCCCTGCGGACCCGCGCCCGGCGGCTGAAGCGGCGGCACGACATCGGCCTCATCGTGGTCGACTACCTACAGCTGCTGCAAGGTTCCGGCCGTGCCAGCGACAACCGCGTGAACGAAATTTCCGAGATCAGCCGCGGTCTGAAGACGCTGGCCAAGGAACTGCAGGTCCCGGTGATCGCGCTTTCCCAGCTGAGCCGTGCGGTGGAACAGCGCGAGGACAAGCGGCCGATGCTGTCCGACCTGCGCGAGTCCGGCTCCATCGAGCAGGACGCCGACATGGTCTGGTTCATCTTCCGTGCCGACTATTATCACGAGGCGCTGCGCCCCGAGATGCCCAGCGAAACCAGTTCCGAAGGCGACAAGGAGAAGTACCGGGTGTGGGAGGACCGCTACCTGGAACTGCGAAACAAGGCGACGCTGATCGTCGCCAAGCAGCGCCATGGCTCCACCGGCAACGTGCCGCTGCTGTTCCAGAGCGAATTCACCAAGTTCACATCGCCCAACATGAAGGACTATTCGGACTTCGGTTACGAATAATCCGGTGCATTGACCTGTCGCGGGCGACGGTTCACATCGCTTGCGCAACAAGTTTCAAGGGGAACCTCATGCTAAAGACCCTGCTCTGCGCCGCGAGCGCACTCGCTTTCGGCGCCACCCCGGCCTTCTCCCAGACCACGCCCGCCGGGCAGCAGCCGGTCGTCATGTCGGAAGCAGCGCAGGGGTCCGCACGCACCGGTCCGAACCGGATTTTCAGCGGCGAGGACCTGTTCGACCTCGCCATTGCGTCCGATCCGCAGATCAGCCCCGACGGCAGCCGCATCGCATACGTGCGGCGGCAGAACGACATCATGCAGGACCGCGCGGTCAATTCGATCTGGATGATCGACGTGTCCAGCGGAGACCAGGTGCCCTTCGCGGGCCAGGACGGCGATGCCTTTTCTCCGCGCTGGTCACCCGATGGCTCGCGCGTTGCCTATGTCTCTACTGCCGGTGGCGGCGCGCAGCTGTGGGTGAAATGGCTGGCCAATGGGGAAGCCGTGCGGCTTACCGGCTTGCCGAACAGCCCCGGCCGCATTGCCTGGTCACCCGATGGACGAACCATCGCCTATACCATGATGGTGGACGACTCTGCGCCCACGCTGGGTTCCGCGCCCGCAAACCGGCCCGAAGGTGCCGAATGGGCCGATGGCCTGCAGATCACCGATCTTGTCAATTTTCGTGCCGACGGCGCGGGCGAACTGACGCCGGGCTACGAGAAGATCTTCACCATCCCCGCCACCGGCGGCGCACCGCGGCAGATGACTTTCGGGCAGTATCACGATGGCGGACCGCTAAGCTGGTCGCCCGACGGTGCCACGATCTACTTCAGCGCCAACCGCAACGCCGATTGGCAGACCGACCCTGTGGAAGGCGACGTGTGGGCGCTGAACACCGCCACGCTAGGCCTTGCCAGGCTGACCGAGCGCGACGGGCCGGATTCGGGCGCGCAGGTCTCGCCGGACGGTCGCCTGATTGCCTATGTCGGGTTCGATGACGTCGGCCGCGCTTACGAGAACAGCGAACTCTACGTGATGAACGCCGACGGCAGCAATTCGCGGCTGCTGACCGCCGACTGGGACCACAGCGTCGGCGGCTACGAGTGGGATGCCGATTCGCGCGCCATTTACGTACAGTATGACGAGCGCGGGGAAACGAAGGTCGCGCGTATCGCCCTCGACGGAAGCGCCCGCGTCGTGGCCGAGGGGCTGTCGGGTGGTGGCCTCGACCGGCCCTACACCGGCGGCAGCTTTTCCGTTTCGGAAAACGACACCATCGCTTTCACCGGCGGCACTGCGACACGCCCCGCCGACGTGCAGGTTACGCGCCCGAGCGGCGAAGCGCGCTACCTTACCAGTCTCAATGCCGGACTTCTGGCCACGAAATCGCTGGGAGAAGTGCGCGAGATCACCGTGGCGTCGAGTTTCGACGGACAGGAAATCCAGGGCTGGCTGACGCTTCCGCCCGGTTACATCGAAGGAACGCGGGTGCCGCTGATCCTGGAAATCCACGGCGGACCGTTCGCCGCCTACGGCCCGCATTTCGCCACCGACAACCAGCTTTACGCCGCGGCAGGTTACGCGGTGCTTTCGGCCAATCCGCGCGGCTCCACCAGCTACGGCGAAGCTTTCGCGCAAGGGATCGACAAGAATTACCCCGGCAACGACTACGACGATCTGATCAGCATCGTCGACCGCGCCATCGCAATGGGCATCGCCGATCCCGACCGCCTGTTTGTAACCGGCGGATCGGGTGGCGGCGTGCTAACATCGTGGATCGTCGGACAGACCGACCGCTTCCAAGCGGCAGCGACGCAGAAACCGGTCATCAACTGGACGACGCAGGCGCTGACCGCCGATGGTACCGGCTATTTCGGTCGCTACTGGCTGGGCGCGCGTCCGTGGGAAAATCCGCAGACGTTCTGGGACCACTCGCCGCTGTCGCTGATCGGCAATGTGGAGACGCCCACGCTGGTGGTGGTCGGTGCGGAGGATTACCGCACGCCGGTGAGCGAGGCGGTGCAATACTACTCGGCGCTGCAACTGGCCGGTGTGCCCACGGCACTGGTTCGCGTTCCGGGCGCCAGCCACGGCGGCATTGCCGCCCGGCCTTCGCAAAGCGCGGCCAAGGCATCGGCCATTCTCGCCTGGTTCGAACGGTATGTCGAAGGGTGGGACCGGGACGCCGCGCAATAGGCAGCGCCGCCTATAGCCCCAGGTTCAGCTTGCGACTGACGGTGTAGTCCACCCCGGACACGAGGAACCAGCTGGCCCACCATTTCACCCGCGTCCACGGCGTGGCGCGCCGGGCGTGGAGTTCGGGCGTAATCCGCTCGCTGGCGGCGAAATGGTCGTGGATGAAGCCGCGCATCCTCTCGGCCAGCGCGGCATCCTCTATGCGCAGCACGATCTCCAGGTTTACGAACAGGCTGCGCATGTCGAAGTTGGCGCTGCCCAGATAGACGGCATCGTCCACCACGATCAGCTTCGTGTGCATCTTGCAGGGCTGGAATTCCCAGATACCGGCCCCCGCCTTCAGCAGCCGGGCGTAAAGCGCGCGGCTGGCGCCGATGGTGGCGCCGTTGTCGCTCTTCCCCGCCAGCAGCAGGTTCGCCTCCCCGCGCCGCGCGATGGCGCGGATGCTGCGGCGCAGGCGCGGGTTGGGCGAGAAATAGGCCATCATCATGTCCAGCCGTTCCCCGTTGCGCATGTCTTCGGACACCCGCCGTGCCCAGCTCGACAGGCGCCGCGAGGGACCGCCGATCAATACCTGCACCGGGCCATCGCCTGCATCCCAGTTGCGCACCCGGTGGCGGATGTCGCGGAACTGCGCCTTGTCGTTGCTGGCCCATTCCACCAGTTCGACAAACCATGCGGAGACCTGCAGTACCGCCTCGCCTTCCAGCCGGAAGCCCAGGTCGTTCCACCCGTTCTCCTCCGGCGGGGCGAAATAGTCGTGCTCGATGTTGAACCCGCCGAGCATGGCCACCCTGTCGTCCGCCACCATGATCTTCTGGTGATTGCGGATCAGCGCGCGGCGCGTCCACTTGGCCATGAAAGTGAGGAAAGTGCCGCCCGCCCGGGTCATCTCGGCAAAGAATTCCTCGTTCGCGTCAGCGCCGAACCCGTCGACGATCAGCGTCACGTCCACCCCGCGCCGCGCCGCGTCGACCAGGGCATCGCGAACTTCGCTGCCGATCTCGTCCCTGGCGAAGATATAGAAAGCGACCTTCAGGCTTTCCTTCGCGCCCCTGACGATATCGAGCAGCGCGGCACGACGATCCTTCCCCGCAGGATAGAACGTGAGCGAAAGCCCCTGCGCCTGCGCCGAAAAGGGTTCGGGATCGGTATAGCTGCGGGTGCTCTCCATAAACTCTGTTAGCACGCCCGCGCCCAAGGGAAACCTTGACGGAAGCGTTCTGCGCGCCTAACTGGCTCACTTTCCGATAACACCAGATTTTCCGGAGTGCCCATGGCGCGCGTTACAGTCGAAGATTGCGTCGACAAAGTTCCCAACCGTTTCGATCTCGTCCTGCTAGCGGCCCAGCGGGCGCGCGAGATTTCTGGCGGTGCGGAAATGACCATCGATCGCGACCGCGACAAGAACCCGGTCGTCGCCCTGCGCGAGATCGCGGAAACGACGGTAAAGCCGAAGCACCTGCAGGAATCGCTGGTGCAGTCGCTGCAGCGCGTATTGCCGGACGAGGAAGACGAAGCCGATGAGGTCGGTTCGCTGAGCCAGTCGGCAGAGGCGATGCGCCTTTCCGCCGCCGCGCCTACGCGCTCCACCTCGATCGGTGGCGATTACGACGGCTGACGGATCCGTCGAACAAGTTACAAAAAAGGGCTGCGCTGCGAGGCGCGGCCCTTTTTTGTTGGCTTTTCGATAGCGAGGATCGAACCTGGCTATTGCCCCCGGCCTGTCGCCGCCTGCAATTCATCGATACGCTGCGAGGCATCGGCCTTCGTAAGCTCGGGGTCGTAAGCTTCGGGCGTCCCGGCCTCCTCGCACAAGGTCTTGAGGTAACTTGCCTGCGCGCCGGTCATCGCCTCATCGCCGGTGGTCCAGTTCTCGGGCTTCTTCTCGGCGTTCGAGACCGGGTCGGACTTGGGGTGCCGTGTCGGTGTTTCTGCTGTCATGGCTGAATTCTCCTTTGCCTGATCAACGCCCTTTGATCTCTGTTTGTTCCACCTCGACCTGACAGCCTTGGCACGGTAGGTTGCCCGTCGGACAAAGGGGGCACCATGAGCGATATTTTCGATGGCATCGGCACGGCTGCCGAAGGCGGCCTTTTCGCGCGCGCGCTGGAGCCCGATTCGGGCGCTAAGACCCCTCACCCGCATCAACCCGCCCGGTGCCTCAACTGCGATACCGAGCTGACCGGCGCCTATTGCCATGCCTGCGGCCAGCAGGGGCACATTCACCGCACCATTGGTGCCTTCATGCACGACCTTCTGCACGGCGCGCTGCATTTCGAGGGGAAGTTCTGGCACACGCTTCCGCTGCTCGTGTTCAGGCCGGGCCAGCTGACCCGGCGTTACATCGAAGGCCAGCGCGCACGCTTCGTGTCGCCCATGGCCCTGTTCCTGTTCACCGTGTTCCTGATGTTCGCGGTGTTCCAAGTGCTGGGCATCACCGCGCCCACCACCCTGCCGGGACAACAAAGCGCCGAACGCGCCGCAGAAACCGTGGGCGGGGCAGCGCAGGCGGAAATCGGCAACCTGCGCGAGCAGCTGGCGACAGGCGGCCTCTCCGATGCGGAGCGCGAGGAGGTGGAGGCCGAGCTCCAGGTGCTGGAAAGTTTCGTCGATAATGGCGCGATAGTCTCGTCTCCCGAACCTACCAGCGGCCCCTCGCTGGACGCATCCGGTGAGGTCGCACCGGGAGAAGAGGCGGAAAGTCCGGATGGCGACAGCGAACCCGAGCCTGCTGCGCGGGTCGACCTTGGCGAACTGACGGATGGCAGCACGGGCGTCGCCTGGCTGGACAAAGCCGTGACCAAGTGGCGCGATAACCCCAGCCTGATGCTCTACAAATTGCAGGCAAATGCCTACAAGTTCAGCTGGCTGCTGATACCGATCTCGATCCCGTTCGTATGGCTGCTGTTCGCCTGGCGGCGGCGCTTCAAGGCGTATGACCATGCCATTTTCGTCACCTATTCGCTCAGCTTTATCACCCTGCTGTTCGTCACGCTCTCACTGCTCGGGGCGCTCGGCACGGCGAGCTGGGTAGTTACCCTGGCGGCGCTGCTGGTGCCGCCCATCCATCTCTACAAGCAACTGCGATACGCCTACGGTCTGAGCCGCTTCTCGGCCTTCTGGAGACTGATGGTGCTGAGCGTGTTCATCTGGATCGTCATCGGCCTGTTCCTCCAGTTGCTGTTCCTGCTCGGCGCGTTCTGAGGCGGGTCAATCGCAGGGGAAGCGGCGCGCCATCATGTCGAAGAAGGGACGGCGGGCAGGAATGGGCGCAGCAAGTGAACACCTGTGTACCGACCTGTGGCCTGAGGGTAGCGCAGGTGAACAGTGGCCGAAGGGCAGCGCACCGTAGTGCCGCCCTTCGCTGTATCTGTGCCGTTGGAAGAGGCGTTTCGGGTCTAGTCGGTGCCGTCGAGTTCGCCGTCGCCGGGATCGTTGTCCGCAGCGTCGGCCTCGGCCAGGTCGTTGCTAAGTTCGGCGGCGCCTTCGCTGAGTTCGTCCGCGGCGACAATGGCACCTTCGCGCAATTCGTTGCCGATCACCTCGGCGTTTTCCTCGGCATCGGCTGCGGCGCGCTCGGCGGTCGTTGCGGCGTTCTGTTCGGTTTCCTGAGAACAGGCGGCCAACGACAGGGCGGCGGGGGCGGCGAGGAGAAGGACTGCGAAAGACGTTTTCATGACGGAACTCCTGTGTTCACGCATAACAATGCGCCACGCGCTGTCCGGCTCCCGCTCGCCGCGAAGTTACGCTCCCTGGGGGGCTTCTCCGCCGCCGAAGCGCTTGCCTGCTTTCGGGATCGAGGACCCCTGCGACGGCTTGACCGTCACCGGTCCGCTGGGCAGATCGGGACGATCGATCTTGCCGTTTTCCAGCAGGATCCTGATCTCGTCGCCCGTCAGCGTCTCGTATTCCAGCATGGCCTGGGCAAGCAGGTGCAACTGGTCCTCGTGCTGGGTCAACAGGTCGGTCGCACGCTTGTGGGCGCCTTCCACAAGATCCTTGATTTCCTGGTCGATCAGCTTGTTGGTATCGGCCCCGGCAAAGGTTCGGGTCGTCTGCCCCATGCCGAGATAGCCTTCCTGGCTCTGCTCGTACTGCAGCGGACCAAGCTTCTCGCTCATGCCCCACTTGGTGACCATGTTGCGCGCCAGGTCGGTCGCATACTGGATGTCGGAGGAGGCACCCGAAGACACCTTGTCGTGCCCGAAGATGATTTCCTCTGCCACACGGCCGCCCATCGATACCGACAGGTTCGCGTGCATCTTGTCGCGGTGGTAGGAGTAGTTGTCGCGTTCCGGCAGGCGCATCACCATGCCCAGCGCGCGGCCGCGCGGGATGATGGTAGCCTTGTGGATCGGGTCCGAAGCTTCCTCGTGGACGGCGACGATGGCGTGCCCTGCTTCGTGATAGGCGGTCATCTTCTTCTCGTCCTCGGTCATGACCATGGACTTGCGCTCGGAGCCCATCATCACCTTGTCCTTGGCGTCCTCGAACTCCTGCATGGCGACCAGCCGCTTGTTACGGCGCGCGGCCAGCAGGGCAGCTTCGTTGACGAGGTTGGCAAGGTCCGCACCGGAGAAGCCGGGCGTGCCGCGCGCGATGGTGCGCGGGTTCACGTCAGGTGCCAGCGGCACCTTCTTCATGTGCACGGCAAGGATCTTCTCGCGCCCGTCGATATCGGGGATCGGCACCACCACCTGGCGGTCGAAACGGCCCGGACGCAGCAGCGCGGGGTCGAGCACGTCGGGACGGTTGGTGGCGGCGATGATGATGATGCCTTCATTGGCTTCGAAGCCGTCCATCTCCACCAGCAACTGGTTCAGCGTCTGCTCGCGCTCGTCGTTCGAATTGCCGATACCGTTGCCGCGATGGCGGCCCACGGCGTCGATTTCGTCGATGAAGACAATGCACGGTGCGTTCTTCTTCGCCTGTTCGAACATGTCGCGCACGCGGCTGGCGCCAACGCCGACGAACATTTCAACGAAGTCTGAACCCGAAATGGTGAAAAACGGCACGCGCGCTTCACCCGCGATGGCGCGGGCCAGCAGCGTCTTGCCGGTACCGGGCGAGCCGACCAGCAGCGCGCCCTTGGGAATCTGGCCGCCCAGCTTGGAGAAGCGCGAGGGGTCCTTCAGGAACTCGACAATTTCCTGCAATTCCTCGCGCGCCTCATCGATGCCGGCGACGTCGTCGAAGGTTACGCGGCCCTGCTTCTCGGTCAGCAGCTTGGCCTTGGACTTGCCAAATCCCATCGCGCCCGAGCCGCCGCCCTTCTGCACCTGTCGCAGGGCGAAGAAGGCGATCCCCAGGATCAGCAGGAACGGCAGCGCCTGGATCAGCACCACAAGCAGCACGTTCATCTGTTCGGGCTGGGTGCCGGTGTACTGGACGCCCGCAGTCTCAAGCTGCTGGGTCAGGTTCACGTCACCGGGTACGGGCGTGGTGGTGAAGCGTTCATCGTTCTTGAGCACGCCGGAAATCCGGTCTGGCGCAATCGTCACTTCGGAAACGGAGCCCTCGGCGACCTTTTCCTTGAAGTCGGAATAGAGGATTGCCGTGCCGGGCGCCTCTCGCGGACCGCCGAACATGGATACGGCCAGCAGCAGGGCGATGAAGATACCGCCCCAGATCATCAGGCTCTTCATCCAGGGGTTGCCACCGCCCCCGTTGCCATTTTCCGGCTCTTGATTGTCGCTCATGAGAGAATGCGTCCTTTCAGGCGCTCAATGTAGGGCCGTCCGGGTGAATGACAAGATAACGGCGATCATGGGCTTTGGTACAGCGCCGAAGCGAACCCGCAGGTAAATTTCGCCCCGTCGTGGTCAAGCAACCTGTTCTCTTTGTCAATGACCCTTGACATCGCGCGATCCGATGTCTAGGTTCCTTTACATAAATTCAAGGGAGCTTGATATGAAGAAAACAACAAGAGCGCTGATCTGGGCCGCTGCCATGCTGGGGATTGCCGTGCTGGCGGCGATGGGCGCGATCGAGCGCGATACGGCCACGACCATGTTGATCGTTCTGCCCGTGGTGGCCATCACCAACCTTCTGGGCGGCGGCTGCACCCGACCCGCCCACGGCGGTGCAAAATGATCGCGGACCTCAAAAGGAAGCCCGAAGCCCGGCGCTATCTGCTGCGGATGGCCACGGCGATGGTGATCTATCTGGGCTCGTTGTTCGCGGCCGAGATACTGATCGAGGATCGCGGCCTTTCCGGCGCGCCCGCCTATGTGCTGGCCGCCGTTCCCGGCCTGTCCTTTGCCGCCCTGTTCTGGATCTTCGCCCGCCTGATCGTGGAGGAGCGCGACGAGTTCCTGCGCCTGCTCTATGTTCGCCAGGGCATGGTCGCGACGGGATTGGCGCTGACGGCGGCGGCCGTGTGGGGCTTTCTGGAAACCTACATGCCCGTTCCGCATGTCGAGGCGTTCTGGTGGCCCACCATCTGGTGCTTCGGCATCGGCGTCGGGGCGATCTACAACAAGGTGACCATGGGCGTCGCAGGGGAGTGCATGTGATGATGAACGTTGCAGATGCAGAAACCCGCCAGACTGCCCGGCCCGGCCTGTGGGCAGGTCTGTTCGCCGTCAACATGGCGCTGATCGCCGTGCTTTCGATCACCGATGCACTGGAACAGCCGGTGCCCGTAATCCTTATCGCCCTCAACTGCGTGCTGCTAATCCCGATGGTGAAGGCGGCGTTGCGGCGGATGGAGGACAAGGGTGCCGTCACCACGGCGGTTCGCCGCTACAACCGCCGGTTCCTGGGCGCCAGCTTGCTCTATGCCGTCAGCATGATCGGCGCGGGGACCGCCACCAATTACATCGCCGCGAACTCGCCGCTGATGTGGGCGCTGGCCGTGCTGCCGATGCTGCCCGCCTTCGGCATGATCTGGGCGATGATGCGCTATCTGGCGGAGGAAACCGACGAATATCAGCGCCACCGCGCGGTGCAGGCATCCATGGTCGGGCTGGCGCTTGTCCTCGTGCTGGGCACCGGCTGGGGCTTTCTCGAAACCTTCGGCCTTGTGCCGCATATCTGGGCCTGGTGGGTCTTCCCGGCCTGGGCCATGGGCCTGGGTATCGGCATGGCGATCAGCGAATGGCGCCACGGAGGTTCCGCGTGAAGAACCGCCTGCGCGTGCTGCGCGCCGAACGACAATGGAGCCAGCAGGATCTGGCTGACCGGCTGGATGTCAGCCGCCAGAGCGTGAACGCCATCGAGACCGGCAAGTACGATCCCAGCCTGCCGCTCGCCTTTCGTATCGCCGATGTCTTCGCGCTGACAATCGAGGACATCTTCCTGCGCGATCCGGAGGAACAGGCGGCGCAGTAATCGAACTAGAAGAGCGTCTGCCGCAGCGGCACCTGCAGGCCGGCCTGCTGCGCGATCATGCCGGTCCACTGCCGCATCTGCTCGATTTCCTCGGCCACGATTGCGCTCGCGCCCTCGCCTTCGGTGTCGGTGAAGCTGCCGCCCAGCTTGGCATGGCTGGCAAAGCGTGGCCCTCCGGTCACGGCGGAAATGGTAGCGCCGGGTACGGACATCCCGGCTTGATCGAACACCGCTTCCAGCGTTTTTTTGCGATCTGCGTCGAAGCGATCCCCATCGAGCACCCGTAACCGCTGCCCCTCGGGGCTGGCGGCGAGCTGCGCAAACCAGCGCTGCGAGAGGAACCAGCCGACGCTGGCGGCCTGCAGGTCCGTCATGCTGAACTGCTCGCGCGCGTCCATGCCCAGGTCCATCCCGGCATAGCCCATCAGCTCCAGGTACAGCTGCCGCCCCCAGCGCCTGCCCATCAGCCCGCGCCGGGCGACCGAGCGCAGGAACGGTGCGAGATCGTTGGTCATCAGCACCGCGCTGGCATCGGGCCGGGCGGCCAGCAGCGCGGGGATCAGCATGTTCGCGTGGTTGGTGGGCTTGACGAATACCGCCTCCCCCTCCCCCCACGGGCGCGAAAGCAGATCGCATACCGGTTTTATCAGCGAGCGTGCTGCGTCCCCCGCACCGGCCAGCCGGGCGATGATGCCGGGCTCTGCCAGTCCCGCCGACGTGCCTTCGATCTCCAACGCGCGCACCAGCAGCGTGGAGCGGCAGAAAGCGGTGTGGAAGATGAAGTGCAGCGGCCCCGTTTCGGGCTCCATCGCTTCCACCTCCGCGAAGGAAAGCCAGGCCTCGTCCTGCGGGGTAGCGGGCTGGAAATCAGCCAGGAACGGGGGCTGCGACAGGGTTTCGCGCGGCATCTTCACGAATTGCAAGCGCCTGCCGGCCAGGTCCAGCGCATGGGGCAGCCAGCGCGGATCGCGCTCGATTGTGGCAGTATCGGTCATGGGGCAGTGCGTTAGTCGGTCATGCCCGTCATCACAAACCGTTGCACACGGCGGCCGGTGCTGACTTCGGTGGTGTAGACGTTGCCCACGCTATCCACGTCGACGCTGTGCAGCCAGATGAACTGGCCGGGATAACGTCCGTTGCGGCCGAACCACCCGACGATCTCGTGATTCTCGCGCAGCAGGATCCACACCCGCCCGTTCATCATGTCGGCAACGTAGACGTATTTGCCATCGGGGCTGAAAGCCACGTCGGATGCCGTGCGGGTGCCGCCGGTTTCCGGGGCGATCACGATGTCCTCCACGAATTCCACGCCATCGGCGGTTTCGCGGAATACCTGCACGCGGTTGTTGCGCCGGTCGCAGACGTAGATCGTATCGTCCGGCCCGCGCGTTACGCAGTGGACGATATCGCCGAAGCTCTCGCTCTCCGGGTTTGCCCCGCCATCGCCGGTGCTGCTGGCCTGCGACTGGTCGAACTCGCCCTCGCGCGTGCCGCCGCCCGGCTCGGTGCCGTAGGCGCCCCACAGGTGCTGGAAGCCAAGGTCGTCCGCACCGAATTCGATGATGCGCTTGTTGATGTAGCCATCGGCCACCAGCACGCTTTCACCGTCGTAATGGATGTCTGCCGGGTTGCCCAGGTACTGCTGCGACAAGTTGCCGTTGGTTTGCTGGCGAGTGCCGATCTGGCGGATGAATTCGCCATCGGCGGTAAAATTCAGCACGACGTGATCGCCGCCGCCGTTGCCGCCGATCCAGACGTTGAGCGCCTCATCGACGTAAAGGCCATGGACGTTGGCGGGCCATTGCTCGTCGCCCACCTCGCGGCGTTCGTCGCCCTCGCCCTCCATCGTGCTTTCGCCGGGAGCAAGGTCCGGTCCGCCCCATCTGCGCAGCAGGTTCCCCTCCTGGTCGAACTGAAGCACGTGCGGCGGAGCGGAACAGCAGGCGACGCTCTGCCCGTTGTCCGCGCCAAGATCGCTGAAGCCAAGAGAGTTGGGCCGGTTGAGCACCCAGATGTTGTCATCACCGTCCACTGCAAGGCCAGGTGCCTGGCCCAGGATCATGTCCTCCGGCAGGCGAGGCCAGCTGGCATCCACCGCGAACAGGGGCATGGGCAGGTCCTCGTTCACATGCTCGCTGTCCACCTCCACCAGGGTATCCGCCACGGCGGGAGCGCCCGCCAACAGTGCGGCACCCATCGCCGCCAAGCCTGCAATCCTGCGCATCGGTCTGTCTCCTCTCATGCGGCCCCCAGGCCGTCTATCACTTCGGGCAAGGCTGCGGCGTAGCGCGCCACGTCCTCCAGCTTGCCCGTGCTGACCCGCGAATACTGCGTCCACTCGCCGTAAGCGGGGCGGATGATGATCCCGCGTGACCGCATGGCAGCAGCCACCGCGTCGGCATCGGGCACCTCGATGTAGACGAAGTTGGTCTGGCTTGGCAGCGCCGTCAATCCGCTGCGGGCGGCAGCGTCGAGTATCATGGCGCGCCCTTCGAGGATGGCCGCGCGGCTGGAATCGAGGAAGCCGGTATCGTCGTAGCTGGCGATGGCTGCCGCGATGCCGCAGGTATTGCCGCCAAAGCTCATCATGTGGCTGCGGATCCGTTCGGCATTCTCCTCGCTCGTCAGCGCATAGCCCACCCGCATCCCTGCCATGCCGTAGATCTTGGAAAAGGTGCGGCACACGATCACGTCCTTCCCTTCGCGCACCATGTCCACCACGGAATTGCCTGCCGGATCGTCGGCAAGTTCGTTGTAGGCCTCGTCCACCAGCAGCGTTGCCGTGGGTGTCACCCTGGCGGCAAGCTGGCGCAGCGCGCCCGCATCCACCAGCATTCCGGTGGGATTATTGGGATTGCACACCTGCACCAGTGAAACACCGCCGTCGAAGGCAGCGGTCATGGCGGCCAGGTCCACGTTCATGTCGCCGGCCAGCGGCACCCGGATCGCACGGGCACCCTGGCGTTCCGCGTATTGCACGGTGGTGTCCCAGAACAGTCCGAGACAAAGGATCGCACCGTCGCGGCCCCAGGCGATGCCGATGGCGGAAAGGATTTCGGTCGAGCCTGCTCCGATCACCACCTGCGAGGGCTCGAGCGAATGGCGCTCGGCAATCATTTCGTGCAGGATGTCCAGCCCACGGTCGGCATAGTAGCAGCCCTTGATCGCCGCTTCAGATGCTGCGGTCAGCGCGCTTGGGGCCGGGCCATAGGGGTTTTCGTTGCGGGCCAGCATGGCGATGCCGTCGCCGGGGCCGAAATGGCTGGCCGCGCTGGTGAGGGGATCGGCCCGCCCCAAGGCCGGGAACGCGGCTGCCACGCCCGCCGCTGCAACCCCGCCGCCAAGGAAAGTCCTGCGTGCAATATCCATCACTGTCACCCCTTTTGCCTATGAATTGAAAATCATCGTCGCTCCGACAAAGATGAGATAGATTCCGAACACCCGGCGCAGCAGCGCGGGCGAAAGCCTGTGTGCCAGCGCCACGCCCAGCGGCGCCACGGCCACGCTGGTAATGATCACCGCCAGCGCGGCGGGCAGATTGACATAGCCCAGCGAGCCCCACGGCAGGCCCACCTCGTCCATGCCGATCACCATGAAACCGATGGAGCCGGGAATGGCGATGATGGCGCCCATGCCGCTGGCCGTGCCGATGGCGCGGTGGATACTGGTGCCGCACAGCGTCATCGTCATGGTGGTGATCGTCCCGCCGCCGATACCCAGCAGGCTGGAAAGCAGGCCCAGCCCCCCGGCAAGGCCTGCCCGCGTGATACCGCCGGGCATGGCGCTGGCCAGTTGCCGGTCGTGCACCCGCGGGCTGAGGAAATGGACGGCAAAGGCGAGCACGCCCACGCCGAAAATCAGCGCCAGCGTGGTGGAACTGACAAGATCGGCAATCCATGCGCCCGCCACGGTGCCGCCAACCACCCATGGTGCCCAGCTTTTCAGGACCGATACGTCCACCGCGCCGCGCAGGGCATGGCTGCGCACGGCACGCAGGGACGTGAAGATGATCGTGGCAAGGCTGGTGCCAACGGCAACATGGGTCAGCTGCTCCGGCGCGGTGCCCAGCAGTGGCAGGATCAGCATCAAAGCGGGCACCACCACGAAGCCCCCGCCGATGCCGAACAGTCCGCCGGCGAACCCCGCAGCGGCCCCTGCCGCCAGCAGCGCGGCGAAGGGAAGCATCACGGTTGGGTCCGATGTCACGGTAGGCCACCCTACGTTGCAGTGCAGCATCGGGCGAGAGGAATTTTGGACGGTACTGGTTTTTGCAATATTTGCGCCGTAGACCAGCCTTGATGCTGCTGCCGATCCATACCGTCGAGAAAGTCTGGGGCGTGGACACGTTGCCCGCGCCGTTTGGCCTGACCGCAGAGAACCGCATCGGCGAGATCTGGTTCGATCCACCCGAGCAATTGCCGCAGCTGCTGGTGAAGTACCTGTTCACAAGCGAAAAGCTGTCCATCCAGTGCCACCCGGATGACGATCAGGCGGAAAAAGCGGGCAAGGGTCGCAGGGGCAAGGACGAGTGCTGGCTGGTCATCGCGGCAGACCCCGATGCCGTCCTGGGAATCGGGTTCGATACCGCGCTGGATGCCGATACGATGCGCGCCGCCGCGCTGGATGGCTCGATCGAAGACCTGGTAACCTGGCACAAGGTGCAGGCGGGCGACTTCTTCTACATCCCCGCGGGCACCGTCCATGCCATCGGTCCGGGCTGTTCGATCATCGAAGTGCAGCAGAATTCTGACATTACCTATCGCCTCTACGACTATGGCCGCCCGCGCGAGTTGCACTTGGAACAGGGCATGGCGGTGGCCGACGGGTCGCCCTACGACATGGCCTTGCACCAGCGCCTGCCACACAGCGGCAGCGCAACGCTGGTGGATGGCCCCCATTTCCGCCTGGACTGGGTCGACGGCATTGCCGGCGACGACCTGCTCTATACCTATTGCGAGCCGCTGCTGGTGCTGCCCCTTGCGGGCGAAGTGCTGGTAGCAGGTGGCGAGGTGATCAAGCCCGGTGAGTGCGCCTATGCCACCGACCTGGCGAGCGTGACTTTCGCGCCAGAAGGCAAATGCGTGGTGACGGCCCCTCGCTGAGGGCCGGGATCAAACCACGCCGAAAGCCAGCATCGCGTCGGCCACTTTCTTGAAGCCCGCGATATTCGCGCCCTTCACATAGTCGATGTAGTCGTCGCCCCCGGAATCCCTGGGGCTGCCGTATTCCACGCACTTGCCGTGGATGTCTCTCATCAGTTCGGTCAGCATGTCGCCAAGGCGTTCGTGGTTCCAGCTTACCCGCTCGGCATTCTGGCTCATCTCCAGCCCGGAAACCGCCACGCCCCCGGCGTTGGCCGCCTTGCCCGGCGCATACATCACCCTGGCATCGTGGAAGACGTGCACGCCCTCCAGCGTCGTGGGCATGTTCGCCCCTTCGGAAACGGCCTTCACGCCGTTGTCGACCAGGTCCTTCGCATTTCCCTCGTCCAGTTCGTTCTGTGTCGCGCAGGGCAGCGCAAGGTCGCACGGCACGTTCCAAGGGCGTGCTCCATCGCCGTGATAGGTCGCGCCGGTGAAGTGTTCGGCATATTCGCTGATGCGCCCGCGCTTCACGTTCTTGAGGTGCCTTACCCAGTCGATCTTGTCCTGGTCGATCCCGTCGGGGTCGTGAACGAAGCCATCCGAATCGGACAAGGTCAGCACCTTGCCGCCGAGCTGCACGATCTTCTCCGCCGCATGCGTGGCGACATTGCCGGAGCCGGAGATCACGGCGGTGTGGCCTTCTATATCCATGTCCCGGTGCCGCAGCATGTTCTGCAGGAAATAGACCGCGCCATAGCCGGTCGCCTCGGGCCGCATCTTGGACCCGCCGTATTCCAGGCCCTTGCCGGTCAACACACCTTCCCAGCGGTTCACGATCCGTTTGTACTGCCCGAACATGTATCCGATTTCGCGTCCACCCACGCCGATGTCGCCTGCCGGTACATCCGTATCGGGGCCGATGTGGCGATAGAGTTCGGTCATGAAGCTCTGGCAGAAGCGCATCACCTCGGCATCCGATTTTTCCTTCGGATTGAAGTTGGATCCGCCCTTCGCGCCGCCCATGGGCAGGCCGGTGAGCGAGTTCTTGAACGTCTGCTCGAACGCCAGGAACTTCAGCACGCTTTCCGTTACCGTGGGATGGAAGCGTATTCCGCCCTTGTACGGTCCGATGGCGTTGTTGCACTGCACGCGCCAGCCCCGCTGCACACGGATGTTGTGGTTGTCGTCTTCCCAGCACACGCGAAAGGATACGACACGGTCAGGCTCCGCGATGCGGCGCAGGATCTGGGCCTGATGGTATTCTTCCTTGTCCTCGATGAATTCGAATATGTCCTGTGCCACTTCCCGCACGGCCTGGATAAATTCTGTCTGGCCGGGATTGCGTTTCTTCACCCCTTCCATGAACTGATCGAGGTCTACGTGCCGGTCGTAAACAGAAGCCATGTCGTCTCTTTTCCTCTCTGGACAATGCGTGACGGTGCACTGGCCTTATGCCGCCTTTGCGGGGCATTGACCAATTCCCGTCCGGACAGGCCGGGCAATGCGCGCTGCCGCTGTCGGCTAGCGGGCTTGGCCCACGCTACTCCAGTTCGAGGATGACGGCGTCGACCATCAGGGTTTCGCCTTCTGCGGTGTTGATGGAGGCGACGGTGCCTGCTTTTTCGGCGCGCAGGATGTTTTCCATCTTCATGGCCTCGACGGTAGCGAGCGGCTGGCCGGCCTCGACCTTGTCGCCCTCGCCCACGTGCAGCTTCACCAGCAGGCCGGGCATGGGGCACAGCAGCATCTTGCTGGTATCGGGCGGCTGCTTCTCGATCATGTGACCGGCGTGGCCTGCCAGGCGGGCGGGAAGCACGCGCGCTGTGTAGGTGCGGCCGTGGGTGTTGATCTGCCAGTTGGGGCGCTGGCGGGTTACGGTGAGGCCGAGCGTAGGGCCGTCGGGCTGCGTGGCGGTGGCGGTGCGCTGGCCGGGGGCCCAGTCGCAGGTGACCTCCACCGTGTGCCCGTCGACGATGGCATGGCCCTCGCCCAGTGTGACCGTGTGGTCCTGCCCATCGACCCGCACGATCCATGCGGGGCTGACCGGCTGCGGGCCATCGAGCTGCCCGCTGATCTGCCGCTGGCGCGCCTGGTGGGTAAACTCGATCCCGGCAGCGATGGCAGCGATCACGCGGGTGCGCTCCTCGCTGGTGGCCGCCCCTTCGAAGCCTTCGGGATATTCCTCGGCAATGAACCCTGTGGTGAGCTCGCCTGCGCGGAACCGCGGGTGCTGCATCAGCGCGGAGAGGAAGTCGACGTTGTGCCCCAGCCCTTCCAGTTCCACCGCGTCCAGCGCCGCGATCTGCAGGTCGGCGGCCTCCTCGCGCGTTGTGCCCCAGGTCACCAGCTTGGCGATCATGGGATCGTAGAAGATCGACACCTCGCCGCCTTCCTGCACGCCCGAGTCGAACCGCACGCCCCCGCCGTTTTCCTGGGCAACACCGCGAAGGTCGCCCGCCCACGGCTCGACGGGAGTCGAGTAGCGCACCAGCCTGCCCGTGCTGGGCAGGAAGCCGCGATAGGGGTCCTCGGCATAGATGCGGTTCTCGATCGCCCAGCCATCGATGCCGATATCGTCCTGGCTCATCGGCAGCTTCTCGCCGGCAGCCACGCGGATCATGTATTCGACAAGGTCGATGCCGGTGATCGCCTCTGTCACCGGATGCTCCACCTGCAGGCGAGTGTTCATCTCGAGGAAGTAGAAGCTCTCCCCTGTCGGGTCCGCACCGCTGACGATCAGTTCCACCGTGCCTGCCGAGTGGTAGCCCACGGCCTTGCTCAATGCGACGGCCTGCTCGCCCATTTTCCTGCGCATCTCGGGCGTGACGAAGGGGCTCGGCGCTTCCTCCACCACCTTCTGGTGGCGGCGCTGGATCGAGCACTCGCGCTCGTTCAGGTAGAGCACCGTGCCGTGCTTGTCGCCCAGCACCTGGATCTCGATATGGCGCGGGTCCTCGATGAACTTCTCGATGAACACGC
>NZ_QXFL01000015.1 GCF_003584125.1 Aurantiacibacter zhengii | reverse complement strand
CGCCATCGCCGTTGGCGAGGGCGTTGTCCGATGCAGCGAAAGATCCGTCACCGTCTGCCGCGGCATCGTGGCCGATGGCCGTGGCATTGGCGGAGCGGGCATCGGCGTTGGCACCGATGGCAGTCGAGTCCGCACCGTTGGCCGTGGCGATGTCGCCAACGGCTACGGCGTTTTCGCCTACCGCGCTCGCCCGGTTGCCCAGGGCAACGGCTGCTTCGCCATCGGCGAACGCACCCTGGCCGACGGCGGTCGAGTTGAGGTCGTCAGCGAAGGAGTTGGCACCAACGGCGGTTGCACCCACGGTCTCGGCGCGGGAGTTCGCACCAAAGGCCGAGGCGTTCTGACCGAAGGCCAGCGTATCTGTGCCGACCGCTGTTGCGCCATCGCCGTTGGCGAGGGCGTTGTCCGATGCAGCGAAAGATCCGTCACCGTCTGCCGCAGCGTCATGGCCGATGGCCGTGGCGTTGGCGGAGCGGGCGTCGGCGTTGGCACCGATGGCGGTCGAGTCCGCACCGTTGGCCGTGGCGATATCGCCAACGGCTACGGCGTTTTCGCCTACCGCGCTTGCCCGGTTGCCCAGAGCAACGGCAGCTTCACCATCGGCGATTGCCCCTTGGCCGACAGCCGTCGAGTCGACGTCGTCAGCGAGAGAGCCAGCACCCAGGGCCGTGGCGCCGACGGTTTCGGCGCGGGAGCCAGCACCGAAGGCCGAGGCGTTCTCACCGAAAGCCAGCGTGTCCGTGCCGACCGCGGTTGCGCCATCGCCATTGGCGAGGGCGTTGTCCGATGCAGCGAAGGAACCGTCGCCGTCTGCCGCGGCATCGTGGCCGATGGCCGTGGCATTGGCGGAGCGGGCGTCGGCGTTGGAGCCGATGGCTGTCGAATCGAGACCGTTGGTCGTCGAATTGATGCCCACGGCAGTACTGCGAGACCCGTCTGCGGTTGCACCCTGACCAACGGCGGTCGCCCCGCCACTATTGGCAAGGCTGCCCTGACCGACAGCCGTGCTCTGATCACCCAATGCGGAGGCGGATTCGCCAACGGCAGTCGAATTCTCGAACGTGGCGGAGGAGTTTTCGCCGAGGGCGGAGCTGCTGTCTCCGCTGGCGATGGCGTTCTCACCGAAAGCTGCGGAATCCGCACCTGTCGCCTGCGCGCCGCCACCCACTGCGGTGGAGCCCGATGCAATAGCGCCTTCGCCAATGGCCACGGCATTCTCGCTGGTGGCTTGCGCGCCGCCGCCAATCGCGACCGCGCCGGGTGCCGAGGCATCGGCCGGGGCGTCCGCGCTGTTCACATCGTAATAGTCCAGCGCGGCGGCGTTGGCATCGGCCGTGGCCTGCGCCGCATCGGCTGCGGCCTGCGCGTTATCGGCGGTCGTCTGTGCGGTGTTTGCGCTGGTTTGCGCGGCATTGGCTGCTGCCTGCGCGTTGTTTGCGGTGGCTTGCACCGCGTTCAGCTGGTTGAGGTTGACGGCATCCGTGCCGAGGGTGGCAGCGCCGACCTGCGTGATCTGGCGTCCGCCGACCGCAACACTGTTGGCGCGGTCGGTATTGGTGTTTGCACCAAGGGCGACGCTGCTATCCTCGTCGGCTACTGCCAATCGTCCAATAGAAACGCTCAATGCGCCGCTTGCGGTGTTCTGATCACCGATTGCGGTTGAGAAATCACCGGAAGCGACAACTCCTCCGCCCACGGCAGTTGATTGGAGACCACTCGCATCGGACTGGGAGCCAATCGCCGTACTGAAAACCCCGGTGGCGTCAGCACCAACGCCGACGGCAGTACCGCCGCTAGCTGCTTCGGATAACCAGCCGACTGCGGTGCCCTGGTTGCCGGTCACTTCGGCGTCATCGCCGATCGCCGTTGCTCCCTGGTGATCGGCCGACGCGTTCGGACCGCATGCCATCGCCTGACCTGCAGCGGCCGAAGCACCGCCCGTCGTATCGCCCGCTGTCGCACCCGGCGTTCCATCGTTGTCCAGCAAACATTCTTCAGCTGACGCAATGTGAGGCGTGGCACCTACCATGGCGACGGTGGCGATGGCGAGACCTGACGCGCCGAGCGTCATGGTCGTCATTTTACCGAATGTTTTCGGTTCCGAATTGCGCATAAAATCCTCCTGTTTGGTCGAACCGGGCCGAAATCGACGGGTGCGACGGCAGGAGGGAAAAACCCTGGCTATCCATGTAAATTTTGTCCCCCAATTGCCCGTCGCAGTCCCCCGACTGCAGCGGTTGCCCGATTCTGGGCTGGGGGGAGGCTACGCCAATTTTTAAAAAATGCATGACAAAAATGCGAGAATTTAAAAGAAAACGTCGTCTAGACCGGTGCACACGAAAGCAAACACGCGAAGTTAATGCGACTGATACTTTTTTCTATCTGAGACCAAGTTCCTGAGAATGGGCTTTATTTCCAGAGAATGAGGCGACGAGGTGCGAGGGGTCATGGGAAGAAGTTGCCTGTCATCATAAAGGGTCTCAGGAAGAACTAAAATTTCCCGCGCATTTAGCGGCTCGTGCGCCAGATTTAGAAGCGCAGGAGTCCGCATTACCGGAAGCTATCCAGCCGCGGTAAAACCCTGTTACCGGGTCTTTTTCGGGGAAGCGGGATGCGCGCCGCCCTGGGTGTTCTCAATTCGCCAACCAAGGCCGCTCCGCAGCCGGTCAGGTGCCGGCTCGCATCATGCCTCGTGAACGGTCTTTACCACCATGCAGGCCTTAACGCCTTCCGGTCCATCCTCGCTACCGTGGCCGGACCACTGCACGCCCTGGAACGGCGCGTCTGCGGAGGAGACCATGTGCGTATTCATGCCTACCATCCCCACCTCGAGCGCATCCGCCAGGCGGCGCTGGCGCTGCACGTCGTTGGTCCAGGCATACCCGGCCAGGCCATAGGCCAGGCGATTGGCCTCCGCGATCATGTCGTCCTCGTTCCTGTACGGGTTGATGAGCGCCAGAGGGCCGAAAGGCTCCTCGCTCATCACCTCCGCTTCCAGCGGCACTTCGCTGAGGAGGGTCGGCTGGAAGAAATAGCCCTGATTGCCGATACGTTCGCCGCCGGTATCGATCCGCGCGCCCTTGCCCTTCGCGTCCGCGACGAACTTTTCCATGGCATCGGGACGGCGCGCATTGGCCATCGGGCCCATCTGGGTACCGTCTTCCAGCCCGTTTCCGACCACGGTCGCGGCAAGCCTTTCGGCCATGCCCTCGCGGAATTTCTCGAACACATCTTCCTGCACGATGAAGCGGGTGGGAGAGATGCACACCTGCCCGGCATTGCGCACCTTGCCGCCCGCCGACATGGCCAGCGCCTTTTCCATGTCGGCATCGTCGAACACCAGTACCGGACCGTGTCCGCCCAGTTCCATGGTGGTCCGGATCATGTTCTCCGCTGCCAGCTTGGCCAGGTGCTTGCCCACCACGGTTGAACCGGTGAAGGAAAGCTTGCGGATGACCGGGCTGGCAAGGAGGTGGCGGCTCACCTCGTCGGGCACGCCGAACACCGCCTGGGCCACTTCCGTGGGAAGCCCGGCATCATACAGGCATTGCAAAACGCCCAGCGCCGATGCCGGTGTTTCTTCCGCGCTCTTGATGATGATCGAACAACCCGCTGCGATCGCGGCGCCCAGCTTGCGGCCCGGGTTTACCAGCGGAAAGTTCCACGGTGCGAAGGCTGCGACGGGGCCCACGGGCTCCCACCGCACCACGCTGCGCTGGCCCACGGGCCGCACCAATTCGCGGCCATAGAGACGCTGGCACTCGCCGGCAGCGAAATCGAACCAGCTGGCAACAGCCATTGCTTCCATCTTCGCTTCGCCCACGGGCTTGCCCTGCTCCAGCGTCGCCACGCGGGCCAGTTCCGCCGCCCGCTCCCGGATCAGCGCCGCCGCGCCGTGCAGGACCCGCGCCCTCTTGGCGGCAGGGGTGTAACGCCACGTTGTGAAGCCACGCTGCGCGGCATCCAGCGCGCGGTCCAGGTCAGCGGAGTTGGCCAGCGGCAATTCGGCAAGCGTCTCCCCCGTCACGGGGTTCACGACATCGAACGTCTGGCGTCCGCCTCCTGAAACCTTCTCGCCATCGATGTACATGTGGAGAGCGGGGTATTGGGTCATCTGTCGTTACCTCTTGGTTTCCTGCCCTGCCGGGCGTTCGCGCGGGTTCCCTAACCAAATGCGTCCGCCCACGCCATACCTCACTTTCGGTGCGGTCCGGCCACGACCTCTGCGCCGAACAAATCGTCATCGTATGGTCGTACCCCAAATTCGATAGCGCAGGTTCAGCTTGCCTCGGCTAGAGTATCGCAATGATCCGTATTGCCATTGCCTTCGCCCTTGTCGCCGCATCCACGCCGGTGTTGGCGCAGTCGCCTGCCGTCGCACCGCAGCTCAGTCTCGACCACCGCATGCTGTTGCGCTGTTCCGCGGCTTTCGCCATCGTTGCCAACGGGCAGGAAAGCGGCAGTCCCGAGGCCCTGCAATATCCCGAACTGGCGGAGCGCGGCCGCGAATTCTTCGTCCGCGCCTCTGCACAGGTCATGGATGAGGCGGGGCTGAGCCGCGAACAGATTGCCGCCGCGTTGACCGCCGAAGCACGCGATCTGCGGGGTAGCGGATCTCTCGATGCGGTCATGCCGGTGTGCCTGGGACTGTTGCCCGCAGAATAAATACGCCCGGCCACTGTCTGCGCTGGACCTGAATCCGCTGTTGCGGCATTAACAACAGGCAAGCATGTGGCAACTTTTCTATTTCCCGCTCTGTCCGTTCAGCCGCAAGGTGCAGTTGGTCCTTTCCGAAAAGAAAGTGCCCTACACCCTGCAGCTTGCCTATCCGTGGGAAGATGACGACCGGTTCCACGCGCTGAACCCGGCAGGCAAGACCCCGGTTCTGCATCATGCCGAGAGACGGCTGGTGCTGATCGACAGCCAGGCGATCTGCGAATATTTCGAGGAAACCGAGAGCAAGAGCCCGCTGATCCCCGGCTCTGCCGCCGCGCGGGCCGAGGTTCGCCGTCTCACCGCGCTTTTCGATGACGGGCTGTACGGCGATGTCACCGAACCGCTGATTTACGAGAAGATGAAGAAACGGCTGATCCTGCGCCAGTCGCCCGACAGCGGCGTGCTGCGTGCTGCCATGCGGCTGACCCACGAGCATCTCGACTATCTCGACTGGCTGATCGACAACCGTCGCTGGCTGGCCGGGGCGCAGCTCAGCCTGGCGGATTTCGCCGCGGCGGCGCAGCTATCGGTGATCGATTACCTGGGCGGGATCGACTGGTCCGGCCACGAACAGTCGCACGGCTGGTACCGTGTGATGAAAAGCCGCCCCAGCTTTGCGCCGCTGCTGAGCCAGAAGATGGAAGGTCTTCCGGCACCCCGGCATTATGCCGACGTGAACGCGTGATCTTTTGTCTCGCGATTGCGCCCCTGCGCAGTTGTCCTCGCTAGACGCGCAGCAAGCTGCCCCGCTGAGGTTGGGCGGCCGCCCTTGCGGTCCGCCGGGTGCGAACCGATATTCTTCTCGACCGTTGATGCCTGGAAACGTTCGGGCGCAAAACGAAAGCAAGTGCATCATCGCGCCCGAGCTTATGCCCGGCACTCGAGGAGCCAAACAAGGAGTCGTTCAATGACAACTGACAAGCTGCAACTTTCCGAAGCCGAATGGCGCGAAAAGCTGACGCCCGAGCAATACCGCGTGCTGCGCGAGGCAGGGACGGAGCGCGCCTTCACCGGGAAGTACGAGAAGAACAAGTCCGAAGGCGAATACAAGTGCGCCGGTTGCGGACAGCCATTGTTCGAAAGCGATGCCAAGTACGACAGCGGATCGGGCTGGCCCAGCTTCACCGCGCCGGCAGACCAGTCCGCCGTCGAGATGAACCAGGACGTTTCCCACGGCATGGTTCGCACAGAAGTGGTGTGCAGCAAGTGTGCAGGACATCTGGGCCACGTATTCCCCGACGGACCGGGGCCGGAAGGCCTGCGCTTTTGCATCAATTCCGCGGCATTGGAGTTCGAACCGGAGGAAAAACCGGGCGACTGAGCGCTCGGGGCGTTCACGCTGGATTATCTTTCCCCTATGCATTGCGTGACCAAGCTGATTGATTGTGCTTGAACAGCGCGCAGTTGCGGGATTTTGACGGCAGATGGCCAGACGGCGGGGCAGCAGCTCCAACAAGAGAGGTGACCGGTCGCGTCGCGCCGCGTCGAAAGCGCGTGAGCGCGAAGCGAGCGAGCGCGGCTGGAAGGCCACGCTGTGGCGGTGGACGAAGCGTGGCGTAATCGCCGGTACGCTCGTCGCCCTGCTGGCAGTCATCGGGCTGGTTACCGCCGTGTTCTTCGCCTCGCGCAGCCTTCCCTCCTATGCGTCGATGCGCGAAAGCCAGAACGGCCAGACGATCCTCGTCCGCGCGCGCGACGGGTCGCAGATCGTCGAACTGGGGCCCAGCTATGGCCAGTGGCTGGAAGCGAACGAAATCCCCGACGTGATGAAGCAGGCGATGGTCTCGGTGGAGGACCACCGTTTCTATTCGCACTTCGGCGTGGACCCGATGGGCCTGGCCCGCGCAGTCTATAACGCCACGGTCGAGGACCGGCAGGTGTCCGCGACTTCCACCATCACCCAGCAGCTGGCGCGTAACGTCTTCCTCAATTCCAATCGCACCCTGGACCGCAAGCTGCGCGAGGCGGTCCTGGCGATGGCGCTGGAATGGCGTTATTCGAAGGACCAGATACTCGAGCTCTACCTTAACAAGGTCTATTTCGGCGGCGGTGCCTACGGCATCGATTCCGCCAGCCGCAAGTTCTTCAGCCACTCCGCGCGCGAACTGAGCCTGGAAGAGGCTGCGATCATTGCCGGACTGGTGAAGGCGCCCAGCCGCTATTCGCCTACCGCCGACGTGGACGCCGCCGTGGGGCGCGCCAACGTCGTGGTCGGTCAGATGGTGCGTTACGGCGGGCTGGACCCGGCCGTGGCGCGGCAGGTGAACGTGGACGCGGTGAAGCTGTCCACCACCGAAGGGCAGAACTCTATCCGCTACTTCACCGACTGGGCCCTGCCGCAGCTCGATCTGCTGCTGCCCAACGGCACGTTCGAGCCGATCGAGGTCTGGACGACGCTGGACGTTGGCATGCAGCGCGCGGCGACCACCGCCATCCAGTCCAACGTGCCCGGCAGCGCGCAGGGCGCCCTTGTCAGCCTCGACCGCGACGGGGCGATCCTGGCACTGGTAGGCGGCACCGACTACGTCAATTCAAGCTACAACCGCGCGACCGAGGCGATGCGTCAGCCGGGTTCATCCTGGAAGCTGTTCGTCTACCTCGCCGCGCTGGAAGCGGGTTATACGCCGGATGACCGCGTGCAGGACGTTCCGGTGACCATCAATGACTGGTCTCCCCGCAATTCCGGCGGCACCTATGCCGGTGAGATCGACGTGCGCACCGCCTTTGCCTATTCGAAAAATACCGTCGCCGCGCAACTGGGCAACGAAGTGGGCTTCTCCAACGTCGCCAGCATGGCGCGCCGGTTCGGCATTACCACGCCCATCAGCACGTACCCTTCCATGGTGCTGGGCACGTCCGAGGTGCGGCTGATCGACATGGTACGTGCCTTCGCCGCGGTTTCCGCAGGCGGGCAATCCATCGAACCCTACGGTATTCTGCGCGTCACCACCGCCGAGGGCGAGGAACTCTATCGCCACAAGGAAACGCGTCCCTATACCCTGGTGCCCGATTATGTCGCCGCCGGTATCACGGACCTACTGCAGACTGCCGTTGCCACCGGTACGGGTCGCGCCGCCCAGATCGGGCGTCCCGTGGCGGGCAAGACAGGCACGACCAGTTCCAACCGCGACGGTTATTTCGTCGGCTTCTCCAGCGGCATTACCACCGGGGTCTGGATGGGCATGGACAACAACGATCGCGTTCCCGCCCTGTCGGGCGGGCGCGCACCGGCGCAGGCCTTTGCCGCTTTCATGCGCTATGCGGTGCGTGATCGACCGGTGGAGGAATTCGATACCGACCTCCAGTTGCCCGAATGGCAGCTCGAGCCCGATGACGAGTTCTATTTCGGCGAGGATGACGATTACTACTTCTACATCGACGAGCAGGGCAACCTGGTCGATCCGAGCGGCTCTCGCGGACGTTATGGCGATGGCTTCGACGTGGAGGGCGAGGGTGCCGACGTGGAGAGAGACCCGCTCGATCCACGCGGTATGGACAGACCGTCTCCGTCGCCTACCCCCAATCGCACCCCGGCCCCTCGCCGTAGCGAGCCGCCGCCAGCGGCAAGCGACGATTTCCTCGAACGTGCCACCGGGCAAAACCTGCCCCGCGACGAGCGACAGCAGAATTACCGTCCTGCGCCTAGCGGGCTGAACGAACAGCGGTTTTAGCCCTGGGTTCTCCCGGGGCGTGCCCCGGTGACACCTTTCCCCGACAAGCAAAAAGAAGGGGCGGCAACGCTATCGTTACCACCCCCTCCGGCATTCAATTTTCTCGACAGTGGGTCAGTCGTCGTTGAAGCGTACCGGCAACGACTGGGTCTGGCCTTGGCGGGTGCGAACGCGCAGCAGTACGGCTTCACGGCCATCCTCCTGAACGTCGCGCAGGATCGCTTCGAGTTCGTCCACGCTGCCTACGGAACGGCCGTTGGCCGACAGGATCATTACCCCGCGGGCAAGCCCGCGCCGCGCGGCATCGGAATTGGGATCGACTGCGGTAATGGCGAGGCCATCGGTATCAGCCGGTTGGCCCAGCTGCCGGGCGATCTGGGGCGTGATTTCCACGGCCTGGATACCCAGCAGATCTTCCATCAGCCCACTGCCGCCCTCGGGCGCTTGCGGTGCCGGGGTGGTTTCATCGTTACCCTGGAACATGTTCTGCCGCTGCAGTTCTTCCTCGCTCGGGCGGCGACCCACGGTCAGGTTGACACGCCGGCGTTCGCCGCTGCGGATAAAGGTCAGCGGCACGGTGGTGCCCGGCGCGATGTTGGCAACGATGCGAGACAAGGTGTTCTCCGGCGTCACGTCCTGTCCGTCGACCGAAATCACCACGTCGCCCGGTTGCAGGCCCGCGCCTTCGGCGGCTTCGCCGGGCTGGACGCCCTGCACCAGTTCGCCGATGCCTGCCTCGATGCCGAGTGCTTCGGCGATATCATCGTCAACCGGCTGGATCTGCACGCCAAGATAGCCGCGCTCGATCTCTTCCCCTGCTATCAGCGCGCGCACGATCGGTGCGGCGTCTTCCGCCGGGATGGCCAGCCCGATGCCGACGCTCCCGCCGGAGGGCGAAAGGATGGCATTGTTGATGCCGATGACATTGCCCTGCATGTCGAACAGCGGACCACCGGAGTTGCCGCGGTTGATCGCCGCATCGGTCTGGATGTAGCGGTCGTAGGCACCGCCTTGGCCGGTGTTGCGCTGCACGGCGGAGACAATCCCGCTCGTCACGGTCCCGCCAAGGCCGAAGGGGTTGCCGATGGCAATCACCCAATCACCCACGCGCGCCTGTGCGCTGTCACCGAAATTGACGAAGGGGAACGGTTCCGGACGGCTGATCTTCAAGACCGCCAGGTCGGAAGAGGGATCGGTGCCCACAAGCTCGGCAGCGTATTCGGTGCCGTTGGGCAGGGTCACGGTCACCTCTTCCAGCGTCGCCCTGGCATCGGGGGATACGACGTGGTTGTTGGTGACCACGTACCCATCGGCCGAGACGATGAAGCCTGAACCCAGCGACGTTGCCTCACGCCGCTGCGGGCCGCCACGGCGCTGGTTGAAGAACTGCCCGAACGGCGTTCCTTCAAAGGGGTTCTGCGCCTGGGGAATGGTGATGGACTGGCGGGTAGAGATGTTGACCACCGCCGGCTGCAACACTTCCGTAAGGTCCGCGAAACTGGCGGGCGCGCCGGATATCGGAACCCGGTCCTGCATCTGGATACGGTCGTTCTGCGCCACCTGCGCGCCGGCCGGGTAACCGGTCAGCAGGGAGATGGCTGCCCCGCCTGCCAGCAGGGCCGATGTGAAAGCGTATGAATATCGCACTGGCTTCACGTCCTTTGTATCCTCTTGTCTACATGCACCCCGCCCAATGCTTTCGCATGGGGGTGCAAATGGTTCCGTCCTCGCAAGGCGCTATCCACTCCAACGTGGCTGAATGCGCCTTTAACGACATTTGTAGTCGTCAGCTCCGGGCCGGTCAGCGACCGGGATTGCGGAACTGGCGGAGATATTCGTTGTCCGGGCTCAGGATGATCGAACTTTCGCCATCGCCGGTTTCGAACGTGGTCCGATAGGACTGCATGGCGCGGAAAAAGTCGTAGAAGTCCGGATCCTGGTTGTAGGCTTCGGCATAGATGCGGGCGGCATTTGCCTCGGCCTCTGCACGGATGATCTGCGCATCGCGGCGGCCACCGGCACGGATCGTCTCGGCCTCTTCCTGCCGGTCCGACTCCATGCGGTTGAACGCGGCCTGCAGGGGGGTGCCCTGCGGCAGGTCCGCCCGCTTGATCCGTACGTCCAGAACCTGCGCGCCGTACTGGCGCGCCTGCCGGTCCAGCGCGGCACGAATGTTGCTCATCGCGGTGCCGCGTTCGGGCGTCAGCAGGCTGGCAAAGGTCCGGCGGCCAAGTTCCTGGCGCAGGACCGAGGTCAGGATCGGTTCGAGCTGGTTGACGAGCTGGTCCTCGCTCGAAGCGCTCTGCACGAAAAGCACCGGATCGAAGATACGATAGCGCGCATAGGCGTTCACCTCCAGGCGCTGCTGATCGTTCGACAGCACGGTTTCGCCTTCCATGTCGAGATCGAGCACACGGCGGTCGACCATCTGCACCCGTTCGACGATAGGCAGGCGCCAACTGATGCCGGCACCCGTTTCGCCATAGGCCTCGTCCGGGTCGAACCGGTTGATGACGCGGACGGGTTCACCAGTGCGGATTACTACGCCCTGATGCGTTTCGGGCACGATGACGATGGTGCTGAGCGCAACCACGGCCACCACGGCAAGCGCGATGATTGCGGTCTTGTAACGTTCCCACATCTTACTGCCCTCCCTGCTGGTTGGGGTTCACGGTAAGCGAGGGACCTTGCGCTTCCTGCGACCTGCGCCGTACCTCGGGCAGCGGCAGGTATGGGGTCACGCCATCGGCCTCGATGATAGTCTTGTCGGTATCGCGCAGCACACCCTCCATGGTCTCGTAATAAAGACGCCTGCGGGTAACCTCTGGGGCGAGGCGGTACTGCGAGTAGATTTCGTTGAACTCGGCCGCGCTACCCTGGGCCTGGGCCAGCATCTGCTGTTCGTAGCGCCGCGCTTCGTTCAGGTTACGCTCGGCATCCTGGCGCGCGGCCAGCACGTCGTTGAACGCCTCGATAACCTGCTGCGGAGCTTCGGTACGGGCAATTTCCACACCCTGCACGGCAATGCCGGCACCGTAGGAATCGAGGAGCGCCTGCATCCGGGCGCGCACCCGCGTTTCCACCTGTTCGCGGCCTGCACCCGACAGCACCGTGTCGAGATCGGTTTCCGCAATGGCGGCGCGCATCGCGCTCTCGGCGGATTCGCGCAGCGTGTCCTGCGGATCGGCCAGCTGGAATTCGTAAAGCACCAGGTCCTTGATGTTCCAGCGCACCAGGTACGAGAGGTCGACCAGGTTCTGGTCGCCGGTAAGGATCAGGTTCTCCGTTCCGTCGCCGATAGTCTCGCGCCGGATTTCGCTCACGTTCTCTATCGAAACGGTCTGGAGCGGCCACGGCGCGGTCCATGCCGTACCGGGATTGAGGGTGCGCGAATACTTGCCGCCGAGCCAGGTCACCGTCGCCTGTTCGCGCGGCTGGATGAAGTGCAGAGAGGTCGCCAGTAACCAGACCGCGACGATCGCGATCATGGCGATGGGGAACCAGCTGCCGCCGCCCGGTCGCTGCGGAATTCGGAAATTGGGCCCTCCCGGACCGCCGCCACCGCGACGCCGCGGGCCTTCCGGGCCGCGGTTCTTGAAGATGTCTTCTATATTGGCGCTGCGCCGACCGCGATCCGATCCACTGCCACCGCCACCCGGTAGCCAGGGATTGCGCGGCCCGCGGGGAGGCGGCGCATCGTCGCCGCCGCCGCCAGGACTCTCGTCACCGCCATCGCCGCCATCGTCACCACCACCGGAGCTGCCCGAGGGCTTTCCCCAGGGATTGCGTTTGCCAGCCATTGCCAGGCCGTACCTTTCGAAAAACCCACCCAAACGTGTCATGCCATTATCTATAGGTAGGCTTTCCGCAAAAAACAGGGGGTCTTAGGGGCAATATTGCTGACCTCGGGCGATGAAGGCGCTAGCAGTCCCCCTCATGAGTAGTGAAGCAGCCGTATCAGCCGCCATTCCACCCGAACTTTCCGGCATGGTCCGCTCCACCAGATTCGCGGATGGCGTGGCCACCATCGTCGCGGATGCTAGCGGGCTTGGCAAAGCGGCCGGGGCCCAGTTGGAGCGTGAACTGCAAGAGGCCGTGGGCGCGGTGGAAGGCGTCGATGAAGTGCGCGTTGCGCTGATGGCGGACAAGGTGCAGCGCCAGATCATCGTCGTCGGTTCGGGCAAGGGCGGCGTGGGCAAGTCGACGCTCACCACGAACCTTGCCGTGGCGCTGGCAAGGGAAGGCAAGAAAGTCGGCGTGGTCGATGCCGATATCTACGGCCCGTCCCAGCCGCTGTTGCTGGGTACCACCAACGAAAAGGTGCGCGCCGAGGGACAGACGCTGATTCCCACGCAGAGCGGGTTCGGTGTGAAGGTCCTCTCGATGGGTCAGCTTATCGAGGCGGGCAAGGCCATTGCATGGCGTGGACCGATGGTCGGCCAGGCGCTCAGCCAGCTGATGGAGGCCGACTGGGGCGATACGGAGTTGCTGATCGTGGACCTGCCGCCGGGCACCGGCGACGTGCAACTGACCATGCTGCAGAAGTTCAAGCCCGCAGGCGCGGTGGTGGTCTCCACCCCGCAGGACCTTGCGCTGATCGACGCCACCCGCGCCATCGACCTGTTCCGGCAGGCCGAGGTGCCGATCGTCGGCCTGGTTGAGAACATGGCGGGCTACCTCTGCCCCGAATGCGGCGCGGTAAGCGACCCGTTCGGTCAGGGCGGTACCGAAGCGGCGGCAAAGTCGCTGGACGTGCCGTTCCTGGGACGGGTTCCGCTGGCGATGGAAATCCGCGTGGCCAGCGATACCGGGCGACCGCCTGCCGCCACCGATACCGAACATGGCCCGCATTTTGCCGGGATCGCGGCGCATCTCGCCCGGTTTCTCGGCACGGTGAAAGGCTGACGCCCGGTGCAGGTCTCGCGGCGCGGGTTGCTGGCAGGTGCAGCGGTCGGCGGTGGCCTGCTGGTGGCGTGGAGCCTTCTGCCGCGCAGTTTCGACAACCCCCTCGCTCCCGCCGATAACGAGATCGCCGTCGATGCCTGGCTGAAGATCGCTGCCGATGGCGTCGTAACCGTCGCCGTGCCGCAGCTGGAAATGGGGCAGGGCGTTACCACCCTCCTGCCGCAGATCGTGGCGATGGAAATGGGCGCGGACTGGCGCCAGGTCGCGGTGGAACCTGCTCCGGTCAGCGGTGCCTATGCCAACCTGCCCCTGGCGGCCGAGTGGGCACCGTTGTGGCAGCCGCTGATCCGGGCGCTGGCTGACGAACCCGGTGATATCCTGCTGCGAAACTGGGCGCAGGACGAGCGCTTCACCGTCACCGCGCGCGGCACGACCCTGGCCGCATACGAAGCCGCCTGCCGCGATGCCGGGGCGGCGGCGCGAAGCATGCTGGCCCAGGCGGCAGCCGAGCGCTGGGACGTACCGTGGGAACAGTGCCGGGCGGAAAACGGGGTGATCTACCACGATGGCAAGGCAGCCAGCTTTGCCGAACTGGCATTGGAAGCCGCGCGGTTCGACCCGCCGGACCCGCCGCCGCTGAAGACGGCCGCGCCCACCGATCCGGCAGTCCTTGCCGGCGTCGATGCCAGCGACATCGCACCCGCCTTTCCCCGGCTCGACCTGCCATCGAAAGTGGATGGCAGCCACATTTTCGCCGGTGATGTGCGCCTGCCGGGCATGGTCCATGCCGCCATTCGTCACGGTCCGCACGATCAGGCCGAGCTGCTCGATTTCGACGCATCGCTAGCGCGCGGGCAGCGGGGGCTGATCCAGCTGGTGCGCGGCAAGCGCTGGCTGGCGGCCGTTGCCGACAACTGGTGGGCGGCGCAGCAGGCGCTGGAAGCAATTGCTCCCCGCTTCGGCAGCGAGCGCCCGGCACGCAGCGCATCCATTTCGCAGCAGCTGGAAAGCCATCTTGCCGATGGGCCGGGCACGGTATTCGAAAAGCGTGGCAACGGCATCGAGGGGTATGTCCCCAACGTGGCCCGGCGCTACGAAATCTCGCCGGGCGTCCATGCCACGATCGAGACGACGAGCGCCACCGCGCGGCTGATGGATGGCACCCTGGAACTGTGGCTGCCGACGCAGGCGCCGGAGCAGGCACGCAGGGCGGCGGCAAAGGCGCTTGGTATGAGCGTGAGCAAGGTCGTGCTCTATCCGGTATCGGCGGGCGGCAGTTTCGACAGGCGGCTTGATAATGCCGCAGCCATCGAGGTGGCCCTGCTGGCACGTGAGGTAGGCAGGCCGGTGCAGCTTACGTGGTCGCGCTGGCAGGAAATGGTCGCCAGCTACCCGCGTGCGCCTGCTGCAGGCCTGCTTGCCGCGCAAACCGATGACGAGGGGAATATCGCCGCGCTGCGCATGCGCGTGGCCAGCCCGCCCACCATGCGCGAATTCGGCAACCGCCTGTTCGATAACCAGGTCAGCTGGGCCGCGATCGACGGGCTGGAAGGCGAATCGGACCGGTTCGCCACCGCCGGTCTTGCCGGTCCCTACGGCGTCGCCAATCTCTCGGTCGAGCACGTGCCTGTCACCATCATGCTGCCGACTGCACCGATGCGCGGACAGGCGGACGGCTATAATTGCTTCATGCGCGAGAGCTTTATCGACGAGCTGGCGCACGAGCATGAGCGGGAGCCGATGAGCTATCGCATTGCCATGCTGGGGGGCGATCCGGGCATGGCCGATGTCCTGCAACGTGCCGCGCGCCTTGCCAACTGGGATGGCGGTCGCCCCGGCAGCGGGCAGGGTATCGCCTGTCACCGCATGCAACTGGGCGACGCAGTGGGCCGTATTGCCGTGGTGGCAGAGGCGGGCGCGGGCGAGGGCGGCCTGCGCGCGCGCAGGCTGTTCGCCTGCGTGGACATAGGCCGCGTGGTAAACCGCGACATCGCCTTGCAACAGATCGAGGGCGGGCTCGTGTTCGGTCTTGGCATGGCGCTGGGATGCTCCACCGATTATGCAGAGGGGCTGCCCACCCACCGGCGGCTTTCGGCCCTTGCGATGCCATCGCTGGATGACTGCCCGGAGATCGTTATCGAACTGGTCGAGAGCGTGGCCCCGCCGTTCGATCCCGGCGAAATCGGCGTTCCCCCGGTGGCTCCTGCCGTTGCCAATGCCTTTGCCAGTGCAACTGGCGTTCGCTTGCGCCGCCTTCCGCTGCTATCGGCGCTGCCATGACTCGGATTGCGCCATGACTCACCGGCCCCAGCAGCTTCCCGCCGATCACCCTCCCGTGAAAAGCGGCCGGGTCGGTGTGCTCGTCGTCAATCTCGGCACGCCGGAGGCTCCCGAAACCGGTCCGGTGCGCCGCTACCTCGCGGAATTTCTGTCCGACCGGCGCGTGATCGAGATCCCGTCGCTGATCTGGCAGCCGATCCTGCGCGGTATCATCCTCAACACCCGTCCGCAGAAAAGCGCGGCAGCCTACCGCGAGGTATGGACCGACAAGGGATCACCGCTGGCGGCGATCACGGCCGAGCAGGCAGAGGCGCTGCAGGCGCGACTGGCCGGATCGGTACAGGTGGAATGGGCCATGCGCTACGGCGAGCCGTCTATCCCCCGGCAGCTGGAAAAGCTGATGGACGAGGGCTGCGAGCGCATCCTGCTTGCCCCGCTTTACCCGCAATACTGCGGTGCCACCACGGCAACGGTGGTGGACAAGGCCGCGGACTGGCTGCGCGAAAGGCGCTGGCAGGCCAGCCTTCGCACCCTGCCGCCCTATCACGACGACCAGGCCTATATCGATGCCCTGGCATCGGACCTTGGGCGGCAGCTGGATGCGCTGGATTTTACGCCGGAAGTGCTGCTGCTGTCCTTTCACGGCATGCCGCAGCGCACGCTTGACCTGGGCGATCCCTACCATTGCCACTGCCGCAAGACCGCGCGCCTGCTGGAGGAAAGGATGGCGCGCCCCGACCTGCGCATGGTCACCACCTTCCAGAGCCGCTTTGGCCGGGCGAAATGGCTGGAGCCTGCCACCGATGATACGCTGATGGCAGAGGGGGCGAAGGGCACGAAGCGGCTCGCCGTCGCCGCCCCCGGTTTCTCCGCCGACTGCCTGGAGACCCTCGAAGAGCTGGCCATGCAGGGCAAGGAACAGTTCGTGGAAGCAGGGGGCGAGCAGTTTGCCGCGCTTTCATGCCTCAACACCAGCGATCCGGGCATGGCCATGCTGGAGACCATCATCCGCCGCGAACTGGGCGGGTGGATCTAGGGCAATCCGAATCTAGAAGTCTATTGCGATCCCGTCCTTCACCCAGTCGCCATAGCGGGTGGGACTGAGTTCCTCGTCCACCTCGCCCTTTTCGGGCTGGGGCGGCGGGTCGTTGGTCCAGTGGGCGGGCTTTTCGAAGCCTTCGGGTCTTTTTGTCGCTCTTTTCATAGCTGCCCCTACATGGGCGCTCTGGCGCTGGGGCGCAACTGGCCCTAGGGGCATGGCGATGGCCAAGACCCCCGGACTGCAACCGCGCCGCGCCGCGCTCAAGATGCTCGATGCCGTATTGCGCCGGGGCGAGACCTTGGAGCAGGCGGGCGGGGCGGCCAACGGCCTGCCCAGCTTCTCGGACCGCGCGCTGGCAAAAGCCCTCGCTGGCGAGGTGCTGCGTTGGCTGGTCGATCTCGACGCGCTGATCGATTCGGCCACGAAAAATCCCCTGCCCGACGATGCCAAGGCGCGCATGGTGCTGCGCATCATGCTGGCCGGATGGCTGCGCCTCGAAACCCCGCCGCATGCGGTGATCGCCACGGCCCTGCCGCTGCTGGACGGCGGTCCCAAGCGACTGGCGCACGGCGTCTTCGCCACGCTGTCGCGCGGCGAGGCGAGCCTGCCGCCGGTGCCGACCCTGCCCACTGCCGTGGTGCAGCGCTGGGGCGACAGGGCCGATTACAACCTCGGGGCCATCGCCGCCGGCATCGCCGCGCCGCCGCCGCTCGACCTGCGGCTGAAGGGGCCGGACCTGACCGACGAAATGGCGGAGCGGATGCAGGCGAGCAGCCTTGCACCGGGCCACTTGCGCCTTGGGCGCGGGGCCTCTGTCTCCGACCTGCCCGGATATGAACAAGGCAGCTGGTGGGTGCAGGATCTGGCCGCGACCATTCCGGCAAGCCTGCTGGGCAGTGGTGAGGGCCAGAACGGACCGAGGCGCGTGCTCGACATCGCCGCAGCCCCCGGTGGCAAGACCATGCAACTGGCCGCTGCCGGGTGGGACGTGACCGCGCTTGATGTCCATCCAAAGCGTATGATGCGTCTGCGCGAAAACCTCGCCCGCACTGGCCTCGATGCCCATACGGTCATCGCCGATGCGCTGGAATGGGAACCGGACGCGCCCTTCGATGCCGTCCTGCTCGATGCGCCGTGTACCGCCACGGGCACCTGCCGCCGCCACCCGGAGGTGATCCACCGCATCGGGCCGCGCCAGATTGCCGAGATGGCAGAACTGCAAGGGAAACTGCTCGCCCGCGCGGCAGGCTGGGTGAAACAGGGCGGCAGGCTGGTCTACGCCACCTGCTCGCTGGAGCGCGAGGAAGGCGAGGCCGTGGCCGCAGGCTGCACGCTGACGCCGGATCCGATCCGCGCATCCGAGTTGCCTGCGGGTCTGCAGCCGACCGACGCGGGCGAGGTTCGCACCGATCCCGGAATGCTGCCGGACAAGGGCGGTCTGGACGGGTTTTTCATCGCGCGGTTTACCGCCTGAGATCAAGCCATCAGGCTTATCTCTTGCAATTTTTCGACATTGCGCTATATGAAAATTGCTAACGTCGCCTGCGACGGAATTTGATCGCCTTTTCGGCGCCCCACTTTTCCCTTCACATGCTGCTGGCTCCGCCTCGGGATACGCCCTTGCGCGGAAGGATATTTTGCATGAAGTTTCGGGATTGGCGGGAGCGGGTTTGGCGAAAGAAGAACTGATGACATTGGAGGGCGAGATCAACGAGGTCCTGCCCGATGGACGCTTCGGCGTCACACTGGATAATGGTCACCAGATCATCGCCTACACCGCTGGCAAGATGCGGCGTTACCGCATCCGCTCCGTCGCCGGAGACCGCGTGCACGTTGAAATGACGCCTTATGATCTGACCAAGGGTCGGATCGTATTCCGCGAGCGCACCGCCGGACAGGGTCCGGGCGGACCGCGCAAACGCGGATTCCGGCGCTGACAAATACTTACAGAATGGCAGCCAGAGTGCTGCCGACAAGGATACAATGAACAACACGTTTTCGGGCGCGAACTCGCGCCATTCTACCCGCTCCGGCACCAGTCGGGGCAATCACGGGCATGCCGATCTCAATGCGAACATGCCCGGCATCCTGTCGACCCTGGAACTGCGGCGACTTGTCGCCGAGATGGTCGATTGAAGAACGAACACAACAGCGGCCATGCACTGGCATTTCCGCAAGAAGGCCGGAGAAACAGCATGGACCTGAACAAGAAATACGCCGCGCACCAGAAAGCGCTCATATTCTCGAAGAGGGCCGACAGCGATGCCGACCGTCGCGATCATCTTGCCGAGGCAGAAGGGATCGCCAAGGAAATTGGCACCTTTCAGCTCGGCCTGGGTGCGGCTGCGGCCTGCGCATGGTGCGCATTGCACCTCACCGCGACGTAGGGATGCACCTGCTGACGTAGTGAAGCGGTTTGCAGACATGGTTAACGCAGGAGTGGGCGGCATTGCTCGCCCACCATGCAAACCCGCCGTACGGCTGGCGAAGCGTGGTTAATTCAACCGGGCTTGAGGAAATCAACCTTCGGGTGTCCCCGACGCCGACGCGAGCCGGTTACGTCTTCCGTATCGAGACTGAGAAAGGGAGGGCCTGCGTGATCGCAAGCTCTCCCTTTTTTTTATTCCAGGATGCCCGGCCCGGCCCGGCGCCGATGGTAGCTCTCAGCTTTTCACCTTGTCGGCAAAGCTCTTGCGCAGCTTCATCAGCTTGGGCGGGATCACGGCCATGCAATAGGGATTTCGCTGGCCTTCGCCTTCCCAGTATTCCTGGTGGTAGTCTTCTGCCGGATACCACTCGCCGCTTTCGATGGTGGTCACTGCCTCGGCATCGTGGCTGTCGTTCCAGCGCGCGATGGCCGCTTCGGCCTGCGCCTTCTGCTCGTCGGACAGCGGGAAGATCGCGCTGCGGTATTGCGTGCCCACGTCATTGCCCTGCCGGTTCAACTGGCTGGGATCGTGCGTGCCCATGAACATGTCGTATATTTCCGGCAGCGTCACGGTGTCGGGGTCGAAGGTGACCTTCACCCCCTCTGCATGGCCGGTGCTGCCGGTGCACACCTGCTTGTAGGTGGGGTTCTCCACCGTGCCGCCGATATAGCCGCTCTCGACGCTTTCGACGCCGATCACGTCCTTGAACACCGCTTCCGTGCACCAGAAGCATCCGCCTGCAACGATTACCGTTTCACTCATCATGGTCTCCTTTGGCGCCTGACATGGTGACCCTAAGTCCGCTTGTCATCCCGCGCTTTGGTCCTAAACTGCGAACCGTTATCGTTTCAGGAGAGAACACCCGTGCGTATTGCCCCCATTTTCGCCGTTGCCGCGCTTGCGCTTTCGTCGCCCGCCCTTGCGGATCACCATGGCGAAGCGCCGTCGCTGGAGGATGTCCTCGCCAGTGACCACCGCAGCCAGGATGCGGGGCGCGACCAGTATCGCCATCCTGCCGAAACCCTCGCCTTCTTCGATGTCGAGCCGACCATGCGGGTGGTTGAATTCAGTCCCGGTGGCGGCTGGTACACCCGCGTGCTGCTGCCGTGGATTGCGCCGCAGGGCACCTACATGGCGATGCAGCCCGATTCGGGCGAACCGGAGGAGGGCACGCCTGCCTGGACGCAGCGCTTCACCACCGCAGCCAGCGGCTGGACCGACCTACCCGCAGAAAACATCGTGGCGTTCGAAACCGACGACATCACCGAGGACATGCACGGCACGGCCGACCGCATCCTCGTCTTCCGTTCGCTCCACGGCCTGCTGAACAACGAGGCTGCCGATACCCAGCTGCGCGCCATGCGCCGCCTGCTGGCCGAGGATGGGATGGTGGGCGTGGTGCAGCACCGCGCGCCGGAAGATACGAGCTATGACGATGCCAGCGGCTCGCGCGGGTACCTGCGCCAGGCCGACGTGATCCGGCTGTTCGCGATCAACGGTTTCGACCTGGTTGCCGCATCCGAGATCAATGCGAACCCGAATGATCCCGCCGAGTGGGAACGCGGCGTGTGGACCTTGCCGCCCACTCTCAGCGGCGGGGATGCGGACCGCGAACGGCTGACGGCCATCGGCGAGAGCGACCGCATGACGCTGCTGTTCCGCAAGGCCGATTGATGCGCGCAGGCTTGCTGATGGCGGGCGTGCTGGCACTGTCTGCCTGCACGCCCGAGCCCGAACCGGTGGAGGCCGCGACTGAAGTGGCTGCACCGGCGGTGAGTGCTGCGGATCTCGAGGCGGTGATGGAAGACAGCGCCGCAGGCTGGAACGAGGGCGACATGGATCGCTTTCTCGCGATCTATTCCGACGCGCCGGAAACCAGTTTCGTCGGTTCCGGCGGATTGATGCGCGGCAAGGCTGCGATGGAGGAGCGCTACCGCGCAGCCTACGACTGGTCGCAGCCCGACCCGGCAGAGCGGGGCGAACTGACGTTCGAGACCGAGGACGTTCGCCCGCTGGGTGACACCCACGCACTCTATATCGGGCGCTATATCCTTACCTATCCGGATGGCGGCGAGCCTGTGACGGGATACACCAGCCTGGTCTTCGCTCGCGAGCCGGAGGGCTGGAAGATCATCGCGGACCACAGCTCGTAAAGCTGGCGTTCATCGGCGCAGGAGCAGGCCTTGTGACATTGTATCATAGGGGTTCAATGTCATGAAAAGTGTGCCCATTTCCGCTCTTGCGGCGTCCGTCCTGTTGTCAGCCTGCGGCGGTACCGTCTACGATCCGCGCGGCGTAGAGAAGTCCGAGACCCTGCTCTCGGTCAGCGCAAGCGGGCAAGCCGACACCCGCCCCGACGAAGCGCAGTTCCAGGCAGGCGTGCAGAACTGGGCGGGCAACGCCGAAGCCGCATCGCGGGCGACGCAGGAAGACATTGCCGAGATCGTGTCCGCCCTGCGCGAGCTGGGCATCGAAAAGGATGACATCCAGACGAGCGCGGTGAACGTGCAGCGTATCGACTGGGGCGACCGGCGCGGCCAGTTTCAGGCCGCGAACACCCTCACCGTGCGCGTGCGCGATATCGACAAGGCAGGCGCTGCGGTGACGGCAGCGACGGGCGTGGGCGCGAACATCGTATCCGGCCCGGACCTGCGCATGTCGGACCCCGAGGCCGCTGCCAACACGGCCTACGCCAATGCTTACGCGGCGGCGCTCTCGCGGGCCGAAGCCTATGCCGAGGCGGCGGGCATGGAAGTCAGCCGCGTGCTTTACATCCGCGACGCGGGCGGACAGCAGGGCAACCGCTGGATCGCAGGAGCGCAGGCAACTGCCATCGATGCTGCCAACGTGGCTCCTCCGCCGCCGGTTGCCCCGCCGCCGATACGCACACAGCCCATGCCGGAGGAGCAGAGCGCGGTCTCCGCCACTATCATGCCGGGCCAGACGACGAGCGCGGTTACGGTGCAGGTGGACTTCGCGCTTGTGGAGAGTTGAGCGGACACCTAATTGCTCACGCATGACCAAGCTGACTGTCGCCGCGCTGCAACTCGAACTCTCGCGTGAGGATGAGGGCGCGAATATCGCCGCCGTTTCCGATCTTGTCGCCGATGCGGCCGGCAAGGGCTCGCAGGTGGTGTTGCCGCCCGAACTGTTCTCCGGCTCCTATTTCTGCCGCGAGGAGAAGGACGAATTCTTCGCGCTCGCGCGCCCCACGGCGGAACACCCCTCCGTAATCGCGATGCAGAAGCTGGCGAAGCAGCTTGGCGTGGCCATTCCCACCAGTTTCTTCGAACGGGACGGACATCACTATTACAACACCCTCGCCATGATCGATGCCGAGGGCGAGATCATGGGGACCTACCGCAAGAGCCATATTCCCGATGGCCCGGGCTACGAGGAAAAGTTCTATTTCCGCCCGGGCAACGACGGGTTCAAGGTGTGGCAGGTTTTCGGCGCCACCATCGGCATCGGGGTCTGCTGGGACCAGTGGTACCCCGAAACCGCGCGGGTATTGGCGCTGAAGGGCGCGCAGGTCCTGTTCTACCCCACCGCCATCGGCAGCGAGCCCAAGGATGCGGACATGGACACCAGCCGCATGTGGCGCCGCGCGATGATCGGCCACGCCGTCTCGAACTGCATGCCGGTGGTCGCAGCCAACCGCATCGGGCACGAAGGCAGCCAGGAAGTGGGCAACACCTTCTATGGTCACAGCTTCATCTGCGACGAATGGGGCGACTACATCGAACAGTTCGGGCGGGAAGAAACCGGCGCGCTGGTGGCGGAACTCGATCTGGACGCGGCGCGCAGGCACCGCGCGAGCTGGGGTTTCTTCCGCGATCGTCGCCCGCAACTCTATGGTCGCATCGCTGAGGATATCTGACCGGCATGGGCAGACGGCGCGGTGAAGTTGCGGGCGTTGCCGAGGCCGACCACTGTTACCTCATCGCGCTGGGCAGTAATCAGCGTCACCAGACGTTCGGTTCCCCGCGCATGGTCGTGGCAACGGCGATGGACCTGCTCGACGGGACCGCGGGGACGGTCACCAGCCGCTCGCGCATCATCGACAGCGCGCCGGTCGGGCCGAGCCAGCGCCGCTTTGCCAACGCCGCTATCCTCCTCGAAACGCGCCTGAACCCGCTCAGCCTGCTGGCCGTGCTGCAGGAAGCCGAGGTCGCGCTCGGGCGGCGCAAGCTGGGCCAGCGCTGGCGTGCCCGCGTGCTCGACCTGGATATCGTCATGTGGAGCGGTGGCAGCGTCACGCAACCAGACCTGACCGTGCCGCACCCGCTGTTCCGCGAACGTGGTTTCGTACTCGGGCCTGCCTCGCAGATCGCCCCCCAATGGCGCGATCCGCGAACCGGCCTGACGCTTCGTCAGCTAGCTGCCCATCTCTAGTCGGCGCCTCTAGTCGGCGATGGTGCGCGTGCCGCTTACCACGATTGCCTGGCCGATTTCGACGACCTGCTCTTCCAGTCCGAACTGCAATGCCACGATCCCGTTACGCCGCATGGCCCGGCCCGCCGGTGCGGTAATTTCGTAAAAGCCCCATTCGTCGTCGATCTGGACCACCTTCTCGCCGAAACCGGGATAGGGCGGCTCGTTCAGCTGGAAACGCACCTGCACGCGGCCCATGCCATCTGCTGCCTCGCTCGATATGGTCCGGGCGAAGAATCCGATGGTCAACTGTTCGCCAGCGTTGACGGGGGCAAGCAGCGGGATGTTCAGTCCGCCGTCGTAAACATTGGCTGACGGCCCGATGGAAACCCGCATGGCCACCCCGCCACCGGGATAGCTTTCGTCCTGGATTACCTCGGTGCCGACACCGTAGTTTTCCCAGGCGATACTGGTCGGATCGTTGAGAAGGCCGCCCCTCAGCACATCGTCGATGGCGGCGAGGTTGTCGGGCAGGCCGGGCGTGTTGCGAGGCTCCACCGTGTCCTGCGCCAGGGCCGATCCTGCAAGTGCAAGCGACGCAGTGGCACCGAGAAAAGCAATAAGTTTCATGGTCATCTCTCTCCAAGTCCCGAGATTTCTTTTTCCGGTTGATAGCGCTACCACGCCTGCCGATCAAGAACCCCTCGCGATCACGCAGACCAAGCGCTTGACCCGAAAGGCCCTCGCCCCTAGTTGACGGCCCGCAGCTCACCGCGCTGCCACACCCATGGGGGCCCTTAGCTCAGTCGGTAGAGCAACTGACTTTTAATCAGTAGGTCGCTGGTTCGAACCCAGCAGGGCTCACCATAATTTTCAATCACTTGCTTTCGGTGATTGCTGCGTCATGCCGATCTCAGCAACCACGCAGCAACCACAACAAGATCGCGCACCTATTTAGGCCGCCAAGGCTCGCACGCGCCTAAAGCAAGCTTTTTAGCAGTGCTAGTGCTTGCGCCCGATTGGTATAGAAAACCAACGAGATAATGGGCCGGTACGTCATGATTGTCGGCGTACTTAAGCTGCCGAGATATTAGGGAAAGCCGCTTTGCGTCTAAAACGACACCGTGCGGATCGATGGCAAGTAGGCCCCAATGAAACTCATTACCCTTGTATAATAGATACGCAGGGATGCGATCTTCTGAGCGGACTATGGACTTGATCACCTTATGCCCGCCTTGCGAACTCTTCGTGTTTCGGATGAGCCGATAAGCCTGGCGTTTGAAAGAACCCCAGCGACTCTCGAAGGGGGTTGGACCCTTTTTAGGTGAGCGCTGAAATTCTTTCACGATTTCATAAGCTCGATCGTCAAAAATTTTGACTGCGCTATCCAGTTTTTTCTTCGTCGGATTCATGATTGGTGCTCCGCGGGTCCGTGTAATCGTATCCAAATGCGATAAACTTTCAAGGTGGATGCATCGGCCAACACAATCGACGGCCTCAACTGTGAGGTTAGAGCAATCCCCTTTTTGCGTGTCTGTTTGCTTCGGTTTTAAAGTATTTCAGACCCCTAAGATGCGGGTATGCAAACGACAGAACACGATTCGGCCATGGACGTCGGCCCTCTATGGCTTACAGAAAAGCAGACTGCCCAACGGCTGCACATGAGCCAAAAATGGCTACAGAAGACGCGCATCGTTGGCGGCGGGCCACGGTTCGCGAAATTTGGGTCAACAGTCCGCTACTCATTGGCCGACATTAAAGCCTACGAGCAGAATTGCCTGCGCCTCAGTACTTCGGATGTTGGCGATGCTCGATGACAGGCACGAGCATATGCATAGGCGCTGACTATTCATTCACATGCAAGTTTGACTGCGTGAGCCAAGGCCCCTGAGCTCTGTCTGGCGCAGATCATGCAGCCTAAAATTCTGAACTAAATTCGAATTAATAGCTGACTCCAAGACACGCGGTTTTGGCGCTGACAACCCTTGTCCTAAGGAAATTCCAATGACAAAAAAATTCAAACTCAGAACTAAGAATTCCAGTCGGAAGCTGAAAGACGGCAAATTAGCGGCTGAGGTTAAATGCTCGCTTGAGGGTCGCCTGATTGCAAGCGCAGAAACTGTGGATGACCCTGCTGCCCTTTCCATCTATGAGGCTGTTCTGGGCCGCAAGGCACCCGTCTCGCTTGCCATATCGAGTGACAAACCCTTCGCTGCGGCATGCTCGAGGGCCATCAGGACTCAGCTCGCCCGCGTATTCAAAGACGGGGGTGACGAATTCGGTGTGCAGGTGACCCGCATCGATGTTTCGCCACTGAAGACAGTGCGGCTCTCAATCGCGGAAGCGAGAAAGGCGGTGGCTCTTTACCGCAACGCTAAGGTCGATGGGGTGGCCGGCCTGCGCCTATGCCCGGTTATGGATTCCTTGAACGGCGATTGCATGGCGTTGGACATGGTCGCGATCGTTGGCGGCGAAAATGCGAGGGCTCGTATCGCCGAAGCAAGTCGGAATGTACGGCGAAACAACCCGGTCATACGATCGGAAATACTGTGGGCGCCTTCCAGGAGCGTCTCGTCGATGCGAAATGCCTTCGATGCTATCTTTCGCGCACCATGGCCGAATTTGCCATCAGGCGACCCACACAACACTTGCGATGATGAGTTTAGCGACGAGCTCGACCTAGACCTTCGCGCGTTCATCACGTTGATGTGCCGTTCTCAGTTGCCGGTGCGGAATATGCTCGTTGGCTTCGGAGCCGGTAAACCAATCGTTGCAGGTGCAATCGGCACGGTAGAGCATGCCCTCAAGGCGCGGTGCAAGGCCGATGCAGGGCGAGTTCACAGGGACGAGATCCCGCATCGCTGGTTCGAAGAGCTGCGCCGACGGCAACTCGATGAAATCTCGGTGCCGGTCATGCTGCTGCACTAATTTTTCGCCCTGAACATTCTGGGCACCGCTCAATTTAAATGCCCCCGGGCCGTGCATTGCGGTCCGGGGCCATTCTTCATCATGGGATAGAATTATGACTGACCACGACGACGAAATGGCAGCTGTCATTGCCACATCACGTATCAAGGCAGATGACAACCTTCGCAAGTTTGCGGATGGCTTCCGCCGGGATACACGACGATGGGTTCTCAGCTCGGAGGAAGCGGACTTTCTGGCACGGATAGCCACCCGCAGAATTTCCGGCCGTGCATTGCTCAGCAACCGTCATGTGCGGAAGGCGGCGCATTATGCGCTGATGGAAGGCCTCGTCGACGCGTCTGAAGATGAACCCGCGCGTCAGTGGCTATGGATTACCATGGCCTGGGACACGGGCCTCACCTTGGAGCGCTCGCCATACATCGACTTTGTGTCCTTGCGCACTATCGCCTATCAGCATCTCCGCCGCAGCGGCATTGAAGGCGTTGGCGTTGTAGAAACTGACACGTGGAAGAACCTCACTGGCGAGCCTGGGAGGCGTATGGCTAGCCATGTACATTTCATTGGATATCCAGCGGACGGGAAGCGGGTAAAGGTCACACAAGTGGCAGCCGACATGCGGGCGCGAGCTGCCCTGCCGAACTTTCTCGATGCGCCCAGTGTGGATATACAAAACGTAAGTGGTTCTCCGACCGACTTCGCACAGATTGGCCAGTACATGCTGAAGCCGCCTGTGCACGCCAAGAACCCAGTAATGCGGCGGAAAGGCGATCGGCATAAGTTCTATGACGCGGAGCACGCACAAGGCTCTACGGCTCGGCTGACAGAGGTGTTTTCCCATTGCGAGCTTGGAGACGTCCTCTTTTCGATTGGCGGCGGCACCGGCAAGGACATCGCCAGCAAGGTGAGAGCTGCCGTTCGCCACGAAATCCGCGTTCGGGCTGGAGCTATGCCTGCGCCAACGCGCGAAGAGGTTCGACGGCACTGGAGCAGCATTCGTGAAAACAATGGCAGCAAAAAATTCTGTGACTGCCGGATCATCACTAGGGCTGAGCAACGGGGCGCAGAGAAGTCGTAACGCAGGGCTGTGGTGAAAATATTCTGTTCATTGCAGTAGGCAGCACACCGGGCATGGCTTCGACGCTATGTTAATGTCACCACTACAGCCTCAACCTACCACTTACACCCACCTACAGGCCCCATCCAACACACAGATCACATGCTTTGACTGATTCACTTTTTCAAACTCCACAGCAGGCATTATCGGAATATTTCCTGACAATGGCTATCACCGCAGAATTCCCTGACAGCAGACGGAGAGCGCGGACGTAACCTGCCGATTATTCTGATTGTAAGTACACCGTAGGGTTTGGTCCTGTCATCGGCAGTCCGTGCACGCGTAGGGGTTCTGCAATCTGACCAGCCGAGGACTATGCTCTGACCAGCAGTCAGCAGGTTGTCACAGCCAAGTCAGATTATGGCACTCTGGAACGAACGCTTCCGGTCCCGTGTTTCCAAGAAGACTCCTTTGCACCAGCGATTGGCTCCAGTTTCATGATCCAACACTTCTTCTGCCGGCTTAGGCTGATGTCCCTCCTCATCGTGTCCTTTTGGGGGCTGACTGCTTGCTCAACCCTTGGCACGTTCAACTCGCTCGTTCCAAAAGACGGTGGGGCAGAGCGAGCAGCGCAGGACATCTCGTTCGGGTCCCTACCTCGGCAAAAGCTGGATCTGTACCGGCCCACGCAAGCTTATGCTGAAGGATCGCAGTCTGAACTCCCAGTCATTGTGTTCATTCACGGGGGATCTTGGCAGGATGGCAACAAAGATGGCTACTCCTTCGTTGGACGCGCGCTGGCGTCTCGTGGATTTGTAGTGGCCATCCCCAACTACCGCTTGGTGCCAGACGTTCGCTATCCGGCCTTTCTTCAGGACAACGCCGCTGCGGTGACGTGGGTAATCGAGAACATTACCCAATATGGCGGAGACCCATCGCGGATCGTGCTCGTCGGTCACTCTGCAGGTGCATACAATGCAGCCATGCTTGCACTTGACGAACGTTGGCTGGGAAGCGGACGACAAAATGTGAGAGGCTTCGTTGGCCTCGCTGGACCTTACGATTTCTTGCCCCTGGATGGCGAAGTCACCCAAGCAGCATTCGGGAATGAGGAGAACCTGGAGACAACCCAGCCGATTTCCTTTGCAACGGCAGACGATCCGCCTGTTTTGCTCTTGCATGGAGCCGATGACACGACGGTTTACCCCCGCAACAGCGAAACCTTGGGCGACAGGCTCGTCCAATCAGGTGCCAACGCACGCAGCGAGATTTATCCTGGCCTCGGTCATGTTGGCATTCTGACTGCTCTAGCGCGTCCATTTCGTGGGGAAGCGCCAGTACTAGATGACACTACAGAGTTTGCGCGCGAGGTCACCAGTCAACCTTGAGCCACTCCTAGGCGTAGACCGAATTCTGCACCTCAGAGGTCAGACCCAGCCGAATTGACTGGCATGTCGACAGCCTGTCACAGCCAAGTCAGAATATCGCACTGCTGCGGTGAAATGGCAGATGCTGGGTCGGCAGTTTTTCGGACTATCATCAACAATAGCGGCCTGTCGGTGAACGACCCAGTTGCTGACATTCAAACACACTGTGGTCGAACTTCACGAAATTGGATAGCGTGTGCGGAATGTTTTTGAATTTATCACTTTTACTTCTCTCGTCCTTTGCTGTCCCAGATGCTGGCCAGACCGCGTGCGATCACGAAACAGAGGAAGTTCTCGCGCTTGATTTTGAAGCTTTCGACCAGACCGAGGGTTCAGGGTGGAGACCGCTTTACCGCGCTGGGTGCTACGCGCAGGCTGCGCGACTTCTTCGCGATTGGCGGGAAAGAAACGAGCCCGCTCCGAATATCATCCTGTTCCATGAAGCCCAGATGTGGGCTTATGCAGGTAATAGCGCATCTGCTCGGGAACTGTTCGCGCAAACCTATAGGGACGATGGTTCAGTTGGTGCAGTGACTTGGAATCTCTACGTCGATGGCAATCTCGCATTCCTGCAACGGGACCGCGCAGGCCTTGAGGCTGCCGCCGCTGCTTTGGCAAGCGTGCCGAAGCCTTCCGGCTGGGACAATGCCGTTGATGCCCACGGTCAACCGATAGCCCTACCATGGCCGCTAAACCTCAATGTTCTCGAGGCTATGCTGCGGTGTTGGGACGCAACATATGAGATCGCCGCTCATTGCCATATTAGCGGCTGGCAGAGGCCTGATCCTGTTGGCTAACTGACTACTTTTGCGGGAGATGCGAGTATGTCCGCTTTCCACCCATAATCGGACATTCGGCAAACCTTCCTTGCCGCCTGGAAGCGGACTGGCAGCAATCCGGGCTTTTCAGACAAAAGCAGCCTGTCGGCTAACGACCCAAGAGCGGACGTGTGTCGCAGGCTCTTAAAGGTCCTCAAGCCACTCGAAATGCAGGCTTCGCGGTCCATCAAGGCAAGCTTCGTTGAGACGGCCCTCAGTCCGACTAACAATGTCTTGGAGGCGCTCCACTGTGATGCTGGACGATGATGCATCCTCCGGTCCGAGGACCGCAATCTGCGTGCCGACCAGCAGCACATAACGTTCGTCGAGGCCTCCGAAATTCTGCCAATAGCTATCGAGACCGACTTGTTTGGCCGCACGCTGGCGCGGATCGGTTCTTAGCTCCAGCGCCGATATCTCGTCTTCCGAAATTTCGTAGCGGATACCAAAATAAACGACGCATGCGCTCGCGCTCATGCCGGCCCCCTTTCGCCAACCTTTGTAGCCGCTGTAAAACCAAGAGCAATGGCAGCAATCCACCCCTAATCAGACGTTCGGTGACAGGGACGACCCGCCCAAAAGCGGACTGGCAGCTTTGCCACGGTTTGCACCAAAAGCCGAATGTCAGCTTACGACCCTATTCTGTTGAAAAACTCCTCTTGCGAAGAGGGCGAGCCGCTGATTCAGTGATCTTCGTAATCAGGAGATTTGCTGATGATGGGCGAGCGGACGGTGATGCAGGAGGCGCTGTTCTACAGCTTCCGCATTGAGGATCATGTGCCGCAGGATCACCTGCTGCGTTCGGTTGACCGGTTCGTCGATCTGACGGGTATCCGAGAGCACCTGAAGCCGTTCTACAGCTCGACCGGGCGGCCTTCGGTTGATCCCGAGCTAATGATCCGGATGCTCCTCATTGGCTATTGCATGGGCATACGCTCGGAGCGCCGCTTGTGCGAGGAGGTGCACCTCAACCTCGCCTATCGCTGGTTCTGCCGGCTAGATCTCGAGGGGTCGGTGCCCGATCACTCCACCTTCTCCAAGAACCGGCACGGCCGGTTCCGCGACAGCGACCTGCTGCGCAAGCTCTTCGAGATGACCGTCGAGCGCTGCATGAGAGAAGGACTGGTGGGAGCAGAGGGCTTCGCGGTCGATGCGAGCCTGATCCGCGCGGATGTCCACCGGCAACGTTCGGTGCCGGGGGAAGAAGGCCTCCCGCCCGAAGTTGCCGGTCGCGCGGTCGCTGAGTATCTCGAGGTCCTCGATGATGCAGCCTTCGGCGCAGCCACGCCTGTCGAACCAAAGCGGGTCAGCCTGACCGATCCCGCTGCGCGCTGGACTGCGGCGACGCGCGATGCGGCTTTCTACTCCTACTCCACCAACTATCTGATCGACCTCGATCACGCGGTGATCGTCGATGTCGAGGCGACGACATCGGTTCGGCAGGCCGAGGTGCTTGCGCAGCGAAGGATGATCGAGCGAACGCAGGAGCGCTTTGGCTTGTGGCCCGAGAAGCTGGTGGCCGACACTGCTTATGGCTCGGCGCCGAACCTTGCCTGGCTGGTCGAGGACAAGGGTATCGAGCCCCATATCCCCGTGTTCGACAAGTCTGCACGCAGCGACGGCACTCTTGCGCGGTCCGACTTTACCTATGACGCCGAGGACGACAGTTACCTCTGCCCTGGCGGAAAGCGGCTGAGACCATCCAACCGCAACTTCAAGGCCCCGCGCCCGCTGGCCAATGCCGATGGCTTCATCCGCTACCGTGCGAGCCAGAAGGACTGTCAGGCATGCAATCTCAAGCAGCTCTGCGCACCCCGCACGGCGACCCGCAAGATCGTGCGCTCGGTCCACGAAGGCGCACGCGACCTGGCACGCGATATCTCCAAAAGTGACGCCTATCTCGTCTCACGTCGCCAGCGAAAGAAGGTCGAGATGCTCTTTGCGCACCTCAAGCGGATCCTGAAGCTGGACCGCTTGCGTCTGCGCGGTCCCAACGGAGCAAAAGACGAGTTCCACCTCGCCGCCGCAGCCCAGAACCTCCGGAAACTGGCCAAGATGCGGCCCATGCCGGGCCTCGCCACCGCCTGAGAGAGGCAGCGGCCTCACTCGCCCTCGATCCGGGGAGCTAAACCAACGCAGCCAACGGCGACTTTTTCAACGGAATAG
>NZ_QXFL01000014.1 GCF_003584125.1 Aurantiacibacter zhengii | reverse complement strand
TTGTGTTCCTGGCTCGTGCCGGGAAGGAAGCCGGGCACGTCCACGAAGGTGACGATCGGGATGCTGAACGCATCGCAGAAGCGCACGAAGCGCGCCGCCTTGCGGCTGGCGTCGATGTCGAGCACGCCGGCGAGCACCATCGGCTGGTTGGCGACGAAGCCCACGGGCTTGCCCTCGATCCGGCCAAAGCCTGTGATGATGTTCGCGCCGTGCTTTGGCTGGATCTCGAAGAAGTTGCCGTCGTCGACAACCTTACGGATCAGTTCGTGCATGTCGTAGGGCATGTTGGAACTGGCGGGGATCAGCGTGTCGAGGCTGTCCTCGCGCCGGTCCCACGGATCGTCGGTCGGCAGGTGCGGCAGCGGGTCGCGGTTGCTCTCCGGCACGAAGCCGATCAGTTCGCGCGCGGCCAGCAGCGCCTCGATATCGTTCTCGAGAGCAAGGTCGGCAACGCTCGTCTTGGTCGTGTGCACCACCGCGCCGCCGAGGTCTTCCTGCGTGACTTCCTCGTTGGTGACGGTCTTCACCACCTCGGGCCCGGTCACGAACATGTAGGAGCTGTCCTTCACCATGAAGATGAAGTCTGTCATGGCCGGTGAGTACACCGCCCCGCCCGCGCACGGCCCCATGATCAGGCTGAGCTGCGGGATGACGCCCGATGCCAGCACGTTCTTCTGGAACACCTCGGCATAGCCGCCAAGGCTGGCCACGCCTTCCTGGATGCGCGCCCCGCCGCTGTCATTGAGCCCGATCACCGGCGCGCCGACCTTCATGGCATTGTCCATCACCTTGCAGATCTTCTCCGCGTGACGCTTGCTGAGAGAGCCGCCGAACACGGTGAAATCCTGGCTGAAGACATAGACCAGCCGCCCGTTGATCGTGCCGCTGCCGGTCACGACACCGTCGCCCGGTATCTTCTGGTCCTGCATGCCGAAATCGACGCAGTCGTGCTCGACGTAGGTATCGAGTTCCTCGAAGCTGCCCTCGTCCAGCAGCACGTCCAGCCGCTCGCGCGCGGTCAGCTTGCCCCTGGCATGCTGCGCATCAATACGCTTCTGGCCACCGCCCATCCGGGCGGCTTCTCGGCGACGTTCCATCTCGGCTATATTGGCGGACATAAAAAACACTTGCTGCTGTTGCGAATGGGGCGGAGTGAAACCCATCCGTAACGCAGTCCAATGTTAATTTGCAAAATTGCAAAAGGGAGCTTTGCAAACTACGCTCTCGCGATGACACAGCGCCCGAGGATCTTCGCCGGAAGCCAGCTGAGGAAACTCAGAAACAGGAAGGGCCTGCAGCAGACCGACCTGGCAGCATTGCTCGCGATCAGTTCGTCATACCTGAGCCAGCTCGAACACGATGACCGCCCCCTGACCCCGAGACTGGCGGAGAAGCTGGCGACGCTTTTCCCGGTCGACTGGCAGGACTTCGAACTCGACGAGACCGAGCATCTTGCAGACGCATTGCGCCAGGCGGTCGCCGATCCGGTGTTCGCCGATCCGGTGCCGCCTGCGACCCTTACGCGCATTGCCGAACAGCAACCCGCGTTCGCCCGGCGGTTCGTGGAACTGCACGAAATCTATCGCCGCACGAGCCAGCGCCTGGAAATCGTCGACGAGGCGATATCCGCCGAAAGCCCGACCGGCTCGCGCTTGCCCTGGGAAGAGGTGCGGGACTGGTTCCACCTGTCGAACAACTATGTCGACAGGCTGGATCGCGAGGCCGAGGCCTTGCATCACGCGATGGCCGATGACACCCACAACGTCAGCACGGGGTCCCTGCGCGACTATCTGCAGGAATTGCACGGCGTGAACGTGGTTCTGGATCAGAGCGACACATTGCGCGCCTACGATGCCTCGACACAAACTCTCGTCATCGATGCCGGCCAGCCAGCCGCAGGCATTCGCTTTCAACTGGCATGCCACCTGGTAGCCTGCTCGCTTAGCGAGCCGATCGACGATATTGCGGCCAGTTCGGGCTTGCGAACCGCAACTGCGCGCGCACTGCTGAAGCTGGGGCTGGCGAACTATGCGGCAGGCGCGATCCTGATGCCTTATGAGAGGTTTCGTCGCACTGCGCGCGAATATCGCAACGACGTCGACCGCATCAGTTCGATCTACAGGACGAGTTTCGAGCAGACCTGTCACCGCCTGTCGACCCTGCAGCGCAGCGGATCCCGGGGCCTGCCGGTGTTCTTCTGCCGCGTCGACATGGCAGGAAATATCACCAAGCGGCATAGTGCCACCCGGCTTCAGTTTGCGCGCTACGGTGGTGGCTGCCCGCTGTGGATCGTGCACGAGGCGGTGGCCATTCCCGACCGCGTACTGGTCCAGATGGCAGAAACCCCCGATGGTGTCCGCTACGTCTCGATGGCCAAGGGCCTGGTGAAAACCACCGGACGGTTCGATCGCCAGCCCCGCCGCTATGCCGTTGCGCTGGGCTGCGAGGCAAAGCACGCCGACGAATTCATATACGCCGATACCCTCGACACCTCGCCCGCAGGCAGTGCCACCCCGATCGGGCCATCCTGCCGCATCTGTCCACGCGCAGACTGCGATCAACGCGCCTACCCGCCCAGCGATCATGCGATTGCGATAGACCACCACAGGCGCAGCGTGGTGCCTTACGATCTCGAAAAACAAGGCCCCGGACCGGCACGCAGCGACTAGGGAGCATCGCGAGATGCGAGACCTGTACGGCGAACAACTGCCGGACCTGTAGGTGACGCACCGCATTCCAGCGCCCCGCACCATACCCTCGGGTAAATCCCGAGCAGCCACTTTCAACCTGTCCGATACGGGGTGACGCGCGCGCGGTTTCCAAGTAGGGCGCCGACCCGATGCCAGCGCTACAGCATATACGGCGGTCGCCGCCCTGGAGGATGATATCCATCCTGCTGCTGGCCTTTGGACTGAATGCGCTGGCACCCTCGGGTTACATGATTTCGGCGACCGATGGCGGGTTGCCGACGGTCATTGTCTGCCCAGAAACGCATCCGCTGGCCCGTGCAGTCGCCGCATCGCGTGAAGAGCATCAGATGCATGGCAGCATGGCGATGGATCATGCTGCCATGGGCCACCCTGATGACGACGGCACTGCGCCGGTTACGGCAAGCGATGGGCACTGCACATTGGCAAGCGCTGCCAAGCTCGCACTGCCTTCTGCCGATGAAACCCTGCGGGCAGCAGACACGGCCTATGCCGTCCTGCTCGGCCTCAGTATTGTCCGACCCTTGCAGCTTCGTGAGGCGCCGTATCTTCGCCCGCCGCTGCGCGGTCCGCCTCCGTCGATCTGACACCGCCATTCCATTCAGATCACGCGCACCGCGGTCGGAGTTCCAATTCCCGGCCGCGCCGCGCATCGGAGAAAATACGTGAAGATTTCGCATCTTGCGCTGGGCGCAGCCACGCTGGCTGCCGCCTCGCCTGCCCTTGCAAGCACCGACGACACCACCACCGAAGACACCACGATCGAAGACACTGCTGCCGATAGGAGACCAGAGCGCACCATCATCGTGACCGGCACTCCAACCATCGAACAGGTCGAAACCGTTCTCGAACGCACCCCCGGCGGGGTCGACATCATCTCGGACGAAGACTTCAAGGACACCCCGGTCCAGCATATCGAGGACATTCTTCGCTACGCTCCCGGTGTCATCACCCAGCGCCGCATGGGCGACGACGCGCGCATTTCCATCCGCGGATCCGGCCTGTCACGCGCCTATGGGGTGCGCGGTATCGCCGTTCTTCTCGACGGCATTCCCATGAACACTTCCGACGGTCTGATGGATTTCTTCGAGATCGATCCGAGCGCCTATCGATATGTCGAGGTCTATCGCGGTTCGAATGCCCTGCGCTACGGGGCCAACGTTCTGGGCGGAGCGATTAACCTCGTGACCCCTACAGGCCGGGATGCGGCAACCTTCGAGGGCCGAGTTGATGCTGGCAGCTTCGGCTACGTCAAGAGTCAAGCCAGCACCGGCGGCGTGTCGGGCGACCTGGACTATTTCGTCACCGCCTCGGTGCAGACGATCGACGGGTATCGCGACCACAGCGGGGGAGACGCAGTCCGCGCGAACGCCAATCTCGGCTACCGTTTCTCGGAAGGCGCGGCGACCCGCTTCTACGTGACCGCCGCGAGCACCGATCAGCGCATTCCCGGCGAGGTGAGCAAGGACACCGCGCTGAACGATCCACGCGCTGCGAATCCCGTGTGGGTCCTTCAGGACCAGCAGCGCAATGTCGATTCGATACGGATTTCAAACAAGACCGGCTTCGCGTTCGGCAGTACCGCAGTGGATGTCGGCGCGTTCTACAACTGGCGCCATGTCGACCACCCGATCTACCAGTATCTGGACTACACCGTCGACGACTACGGCGTGTTCGCGCGCGCGGTGGATGAACGATCGCTCGGCGGGTTCGAGAACCGTCTTGTCGCCGGGATCAACCTGCACAATGGCGTCATCGATACCGAGCAGTTCGTGAACCAGCCCGGAGCGGTGAAAGGCCCGCTCGCAGCGTCTATGATCGACCGTTCGGGCAACTTCTCGATCTATGCCGAGAATTCGCTGTCCGTTCTGTCCGATCTGGCGCTGATTGCCGGTGTCCAGTATCTGCATACCACCCGCGACCGGGAAGACCGCTTCCTGGCCAACGGCGATCAATCCGGCCGCCGCGTGTTCGACCTCTGGAGTCCGAAATTCGGGGTCCTGTGGGACGTTACGCAAGAGGCGCAGGTCTTCGCGAATATCTCGCGCAGTGCGGAGGTGCCGAGCTACGATGCCAATGTCACCACGGCCGTAAACCTCCAGGCGCAGCGGGCGACGACATACGAAGTCGGCACACGCGGCAAAGTCGCCGGAATCGGCTGGGACTTGGCACTCTACCGGTCCGAACTGCGCGACGAGTTGCAATGCCTCACCACCGGTCCGTTCAGCGCGTGCAGCATCGTCAACGCACCGCGAACGGTCCACCAGGGTATCGAAGCCGGGCTTAGCGGGTCGATCCCAATCGGCACGAAAGGCGACACGCTCGCATTGACGGGGGCCTACACCTTTAGCGACTTTAGCTTCGACGACGATCCTATCTACGGCGACAACGAATTGCCCGGCGTCCCATCGCATATCCTGAATGCCGAAATCGTCTTCGCGCACCGAAGCGGCTTCTATGCGGGCCCAAGTCTGGAGTGGGTGCCGGCAAGCTATTTCGCGGACAATGCGAACACGCTCACGGTCGATCCCTACGCCCTGCTGGGCTTCAAGGCCGGATACGATACCGGTTCGGGCCTGTCGTTCTACCTCGAGGGCCGCAACCTTACCGATCGGCGATACATATCGACAGTCGCCGTTGCCGGCACGGCTTCTCCGACTTCGGAACTCTTCAACCCGGGAACGGGGCGCGCCGTCTTCGGCGGCGTTCGCGCGCGGTTCTAAGGGGAGGACGACCATGGCCGATACCGCGACCTATCGCATGATCTGGCGCTGGCATTTCTATGCCGGTCTGTTCGTGCTGCCTTTCGTGCTGCTGCTGTCTGTCAGCGGCGCGATCTATCTGTTCAAACCGCAGATCGACCGGTGGGAGGAACGCGATTATCGCGGCCTTTCGCTGGAGGACGCGGTGTCGGCCGACCGTCAGTTGGAAGCGGTGCAACAAGTCTTGCCGTCCGGCGCGTTCAACCATTACCGGCTGCCCGAAAACCCGGGCGATGCCGCGATGGTGCAGATGGGACTGCCGGATGGATCGCTGACCGAAGTATTCGTCTCACCCCAGGGGCAGGTGCTCGGCGCTCTCGATCCGGCGGAGCGGATTTCCAATGTCGTGTCGCGCTTCCATGGATCATTGCTGATGGGCGACTGGGGTGACCGATTGGTGGAACTGGCGGCGAGCTGGACCATCGCGATGATCCTGACCGGACTCTATCTGTGGTGGCCGAGGCCGTCTCGCGCCGGCGGGATATTGTGGCCCCGTTTCACGCTCAGGGGCCGTGCGCTGATGAAGGATTTGCACCGGGTGACCGGTTTCTGGATCGCGGGGCTGGTGCTCCTGATGCTCGCCAGCGGTCTTCCGTGGACGGGCACCTGGGGCAGTGCCTTCGCCTGGGCCCGCGCCGAACTTGGCCTTGTGCAGGGCGCACAGGAATGGAGCGTCGGCGCGGACGAGGCCGCCATCGCCGCGCCGGTGGCGCACAATCACGGCGCCGAGCCTCCGGCCACGACGCCGCCGCCTGAAGTGCCTGCACGATCATTGCCGCTCTCCGCGTTCGTCGCGCGGGCCGAAGCCGAGGCGATGGCCTTCCCGGTTCTGGTGCTGCCGCCACACGCTCCCCAGAGCTTCGCCCCACCTACGGGGGATGAGTGGACCGTGAAGTCCGGGACGCAGAACCGACCGCTCGTGCGCGCTGTTACCTACGATCCACAAACCGCAGCAGAGCTGTCGCGCAGCGGCTTCGCCGACAAGCATCCCATCGACCAGGCAGTAAATATCGGCATCGCGTGGCACGAGGGCGCCCTGTTCGGCCTCGCCAACCAGATTATGGGACTGCTCACTGCCCTGGCATTGATTGCACTATCCGTGCTCGGCGTAGCTCTATGGCTAAAGCGCCGACCAACAGGCAAATTGGCAGCACCGCACCGCGGTGGACGTCTGCCTCGTCCACTCATCGCCCTGGTCGCCATTCTAGCGCTGCTTCTGCCGCTATTCGGCATCTCACTGCTCGCGATCCTCTTGATCGACAAGGCGAGGCGGACCCTCGTTCGTCGATAGCAAAGGCTGCCTGCCTCGTCCGGTTCCCCGAGCATGCATGCGCGTCTCCCACCCAGCAGATGGCGAGATAGAGCCGCGAAGTCGATACTGCGATCTCTACTGACAGGAATGTTATGAGGCGGCTCGAATGGGGTGCTTAAAAAATGGCGGCTTTGCGCCATTTAGGAATTTGGTGCCCAGAAGAGGCATCAAATTCGTTCTTTTTTCCCTCTTAGTTTCAGAGACTTAGTAAATTCGCTCTGGCCAAAAAGCCCTCAAAAGGCCCGCAAATGGCGCTTAATGTACTGGTTTGATGCCTTCTTAGGGACTCGAGAAAGCATCTTTACTTCCGGGAAACTAGCCAAGATCGATGCCCGCTAAGAGCCCGTATTCCGTTGAAAACTCCCGCATTCGCTGGGGCTGAAGTCCTTAATTACTCTTCATGGGCAAAGCACAGACGTTACGATGATGGATGAGAAGACAGTGATGCAGGAGGTGTCAAACGAACTAAGGATTTGACCCCGTGGACGAAGTGAAGAACTGCCCCCCTTTCGTGGAGCAGTTGCGTTGCTGGTTCTGAGCGAAGCCAATAGCTGTCACTGCGGATGGTAATGACTGTGGAACGGTGCACCAGTCTGTCGAGCATTGCCGAGGCAGCGACAGGATCGCCGAAGACGCAGCCCATTCGCCCACCAATCAGTTTGAAGTGATCAGGATCGAGCCTTTTTCGTAGCGCCGTGAGACAGGTGGAAGAACAGATGGGCGGCGTGGCCTCGAACGGCAGATAGCCCAATTAGTCGACGACCTGCAACTTAGGGTGGTTGAACTAGGTCATTTGCTCGTCAAACAGGCCCTCGTCATGCGCCTTGACCAGCATCGCCACCAAGTTGCTGCGGTAACGAACTGGGCCGAGTAGTTCTGCCGACTGGCTTCCCGGGTCCAATGCGACCGCGAGGTATGCTTTGCCGGTTCCCGGCGGGCACAGCAGCAGCGTCGTGTCGCCATGCGTGATCCACCGGCAGGTCGCCAGTGCCCGTATCTGGCCGGGATCCGACGAAGCTTAGGCATCAAACTCGAAGCCGTCGAGCTCATGCACGAATGGGAACTGTGCGATTTTGCTGGCCACGGTGATGCGCTGCTCGTCAAGCGAGGCAATCTCGTGCTAGACGAAGAAGGTCAGAGACTCGCGCAAGGTCATTTCCGAGCGGGCGGCTTCGTCCAGTAGCGTATTAAGCTGGTCGCGGATCGCAGTAAGCTTGAGCCGGTCGAGCATCGCTAAAACCGCGTCATGATCGATCGGCGCCATCTCCAGCCTCCCCCCAACAACCGCTTCATAATCTCCGAGCGGCCGCAACAAAGCCGACGTTTACACGGGCGGGGGCGGTAGTTCGCGGATGGGACAAGCGCCGACCGACCCTGTTAAGTGGGCTTTGTCAGCGACCGGCTGACGGTACCCTTCGCGAACCAGGAGGTCGGCGACTACTCCGCCGGCATGCCGCACGATAACGCGGCCTGCCAACCCCATGACCTGCACAGTCTCTCCGACCAGGTGCCACTGGACCGATTGGTCCAGATGGGCGACAAAGACGGACTAAAAGGAATCGGCGACCGGCGATCGCATTGTGCTTCAGATAATTGACGCCAAGTTCATCCTTGCCTTTGGTGCGGGCCTGACGTGGCAATTATCACTTTGCCTACTGTTCGCCGTGAGCGCAGCGATTCCATAGCTGCCACGAGATCTTCCATTGGATACAAATCCCGGATCAAGGGGCGAATTTCACCTCGGGAGCATTGCTCGACAAGTTTCTGCTGTATGGTGCGGATCGCTTCCGGCGCGCGGTCGAAGCTCCAGTATACACCGTGCACACTGGCGGATTTAACCAGCATGTAGTTCGCCTTGAGAGCCTGAATCTTGCCACCTGCAAAGCCGCATACCAACAGCCTGCCCTCCCATGCCAAAAGGCGCAAGCTTTGTTCCGAGGTTTCTCCGCCAACCGGATCCAGGATTATATCGACCCCATCTGGAGCAAAGGCTCTGACTTGCTCAGGCCAATCACTCTGACGGTAATCGATCACATGATCCGCTCCATTCTCTTTCGCTACTCTCCGCTTATCTTCGTCCCCTGCCGTAGCAATGATGCGGGCTCCCACGGTCTTTGCAAGTTGAGTGGCAGCAAAGCCCAATCCGCCTGCCGCCGCATGGATTAAAATTGTATCTCCCCTTTTGAGATTGCCTTTCACGAAAAGGGCGATGTGGGCGGTGGTGTAGGAAACCGGAAGAGCGGCCGCAATTGGGGCTGGCAGATCTCCTATTGCCATCAAACGATCGGAAGGGACGGCACAGTATTGTGCAAAGGCGCCATTGCGGATCTGGCCTGCCACCCTGTCACCCGGAGAAAACTTTGAGCCTTTGATAGTCTCAACGACGGTTCCCGCTAGCTCGTTGCCCGGGATAAAAGGAGGTTCGATCCGATCTTGATAGTTTCCTGCAATAGCGATTTCGTCGGCGAAATTTAGACCTGCCGCTTCAATTTTGACTAGCGTATCCGCTCGATCCTCTTGCCCTACCTCGAGTTTTGGTATGGCAGTTTGGTTCAAGATCATTTCCTTTGGTTTGCCATATTTCCTGACGATCCAAGCTTTCATGGTCTCCAATTCAGTCTCCCTTGTCTGGACATAACCATGCGCATAGGTATGGACAATTTCTAAGATTGCAACTGGGCGTGATAGTAATGGTTCTTCTAATTCTCGAGCGATCTCCCCTCTGACTTGTGGGCCGACCCCACTGAATGGTCGGCATATTCGATTGCACGCAAATGCTTTCGGCACTGATCTTGTGTGCAGGTGGGCCATCCGTGAACTGAAGGGCTGCCGTGGAGGTGTCCAGCCTTCCGATGGCCGAGGGCGAGCGTAAGGATCTGTAGAATCTGGCCTTCGCAGTGGCCGGACTCCCTGTGTCCGTCAGCATCAATGGCACTGTCTTGAGGTTGTGATTAAAGGAAGGATTTGGGCTTCCTCGTAGTGGGGAAGGAACGAATCTATGGACGCCTCCCGCGCAAGGTGGATTTTTGATCGTGCTGCGGCATTGGATGCGTGAATCTATCCGGCCTATCGATCGAAGCAAATTTGCTTCTGGCCATGATGGGAATCCGCGCGGTTCAGTGCCTTCTAAGATGAGCGCCCTCGAAGGCCATCGTTCCTCACAGGCTGTGAAGCGACGGACCGTGCCGTTACACCATCAAGTCTTGACCTCGCATTTGAAGCCATTCGTGATCCCGCTCAGCGCTGAGCCATGGTCACGCGATCTTGTAGCTCTCTCCGCTGCGCAATATCGCCCATGCCATGCGAGCCGTCTTGTTCGCCATGGCGACGAGCGTCTTGTCGTGCCCAGCTCGAGATAGCAGGTCCTGCGCCCATTTTGATCGCGGGTCTTCGTGCTTGCTGATCCTTAGCAATGTCCATCGAGCCCCGTGAATAAGTTGCCGTCTGAGATAATGGTTGGCCCTGCTTCCGATGCCGCCAAGCCTTGGTTTGTCGCCGGTCGTGTATTGTCGCGGCACCAGACCTATCCAGGCAGAGAGGGCTCCGGCTTGATTTGAAGTGTCGGCCATCGTCAATCGCGGCCACCAAGGAGGTCGCGACGATCGGTCCTACGCCAGGTAGCGTGGTCGAGCACCTCGTTGGCGCCATCGGCGCGGACACCCGGGGAGATGTGGATGGCCTTTTTGCGGACCATGCCTTCATCGCGGATCTTGACCCGGATCGCATCGAAGAAGACGAGCGGGTAAACCGGATCGAGCGGCCGCTGGTGCCAGCTGGCGACTTCGTCGAGCACGGCGTCGGTCACGGTGCTGATCAGGTCCGGCGACACGTCAATGCCATATAGATCGTACAGATGCTGGTGATCTCCCGGGTGCTCATGCCACGCGCATACACCGAAATGATCTTGTCATCGAAGCCAGGGAAACGGCGCTGGTACTTCATGATCAGTTACAGCTCGAAGCTCGGCTGATGGTCTCGCGGAAACATGATCTCCAGCTTGCCGGCATCTGTGATTACGCTCTTGCGGCCATAGCCATTGCGCGTGTTCCCGGCCTCTTCATCGCTGGTCAGACGATGAACCGTCTCCGCATTCAAGGCGCGCTCGGTCAGCGCCTTCTTCAGAGAATCCAGCAAGCCGCCTAGTTCGAAAGCGGCGCTGGCGGCACCGCCTGCCAATAACTGGTCAAGAAGCTCATTCGGTATCGCAGGTTCTTTGCGTTGGAACATAGTGGGACTCCCTTCACCCATTATGCCCGCCTACACACGGAATTGCTGACAGTCCCGCATGACTGCGGATGGGGAAGAAGACGAATGAAATATTCCGCATCCGAGAAGCTCGAGATCATCCGGATCGTCGAGCAGGCGCGTCTGCCCGCCAAACGCATGCTGGACCAACTCGGCATCGCTCGGCAGACTTTCTATCACTGGTATTAGCGTTACCTCGAAGGCGGGCCGGAGGCGCTCCAGGACCGCCCTTCAGCGCCAAGCCGGGCATGGAACCGCATCGGAGACGATATCCAGGACCAGATCTTCGAGATAGCGCTGAAGCAGACCGAACTATCTCCGCGCGAGCTGGCGGTGCGCTTCATCAAAGAGCGGCGCTACTTCGTGTCGGAAGCCACGGTCTATCGGCTCCTGAAGGCCCGCGATCTGATCACCAGCCCGGCCTATTCGGTGATCAAGGCCGCCCAAGCGTTCCACACGCAGACCACGCGCCCCAACGAGATGTGGCAGACTGATTTTACCCACTTCAAGATCATCGGATGGGGCTGGATGTACCTGTCCACCGTATTCGACGACTTCTCGCGCTACATCATTGCCTGGAAGCTCTGCACCACAATGCGAGCCGAGGACGTCACTGACACGCTCGACATGGCTCTGACAGCTTCAGGCTGCGACCACGCTAATGTCCTGCACAGGCCGCGCCTGCTCAGCGATAACAGCCCCAGCTACATCGCCGGAGAACTGGCCGACTATCTAAACGGCAAGCAAATGGACCACGTGCGCGGCGCACCCTTCCATCCCCCGACCCAAGGCAAGATCGAGCGCTGGCACCAGACCCTGAAGAACCGCCTGCTCCTCGAAAATTACTTCCTGCCCGGCGATCTGGAACACCAGATCGAGGCCTTCGTCAAGCATTACAACCACCAACGCTACCACGAGAGCCTCGACAACCTGACACCCGCCGATGCCTACTTCGGTAAGTCAACTGCCATCACCAAACGACGCGAAAGGATCGAGCGAGAGACACTCGAATATTGGCGCTTGCAACACCGCAAGCTCGCCGCAAAAAATAACCATCAGACGAAATCCGCACTCGCAATCCTACGCCGCGAGTTGTGACTAATGTTCAGACAACGGACAGCTTAATGTCGATGCGGCCTAGTCGTGAACAGAAATGAACAGATCGACTTCTTATCGCAAGCCTCGGTCCCTCCCTGCGCCCCCTTCACCTAAGAATCTTTTGAGTAAAGGGTGGCATACTGCGATGGTAGGGGGGAGGCCGATGGGACCCAGAGGATCTTGAAAATCGCGCCTTACCACGAGATCAATTGGTATCTTTTAAGATGTTCTTTCAAATACTCGACCAAGGTCGACCAGCGATTGCGGTAGTGTATCCCTGCCGCCCCCTTGGCCCAGCGCGAGGAGCGCACGTAGACCGAGTTGCACTTGCTGTTTTGATCGTGTATGTTGCGCTGGGAGCAGCCGACCCGCACACGTGAAGTATGGCAATCAGGTATAGCCAATATCTCCTGATGGTTGTGCCCAGCGACCTCGTTTAAGTGCTCGTTTGAGCGGCAGCAGTGGCCCGATCAGTTCGTATTCCGCGGAACACAAATTACCGCGACCCATGACTGCTTAACAACAAGCAGTCTTGGTTAATAACTCAGTCCGATTTGCAATCCACTTTGTCAACCCCGGCCTAGAACCCGATACTCTGGCCTGTCACGCACCCGCAGCAAGGTGCCGGCAGGCCCTGACTTAACCGGTTTCCGTTCGGTCAAACTTACTCTGCCCTGTTCTGTCTGAATCAGATGCTGACCGGCCGTCATCGAATCGTTCTCCGCAGAAGACTCGTTCAGTTCCATTTTCGAACAAGAGCGAATACCGCGAAAGCCACAACAATTCCTGCCAGTAACAACGATTGGTCGGCCAGCAATGCGGCAGAAACGATCAACGCGGCGACCACGGGACCCTTGACGGGGGTGCTGCGGTGCCCTTCCCGCGTCAGATGGTTCAGACTGGCTGGGTCGATGGACACCTGAATCGTACCCGATCGAGCGACCGAGGCAACGTTCTCGATTAGCTCGGGTAGCGATGCCGAGAAATCAAGCAGGCCACTGCGGACCTTAGCCAAATGATTCCGCGCAGCTCCGATCGAAAATCGCTCGGCAAACAATTGCATCACGATCGGCTTCGTTTCTTCGGCGATATTGTAGTCCGGCGCCAAAGAGCGAACGAAGCCCTCTGCGGTAAGCAAGGTACGCAGCAAAATAGCGAGGTCGGGCGGCAATACGAGGCGATAATCGCGCAACAATCCGAAAACTTGATCGAAAATTGCCGCGAATTCTATCCCCGCAAGAGCTGTGCCGCGAAATTCCGCGATCAACTCATCCAGGTCCATCACCAATTGCGCGCGTTCCACGAGCGGATTGCCTGCCCAGTCGAGCAGCACATCGGCCACCTTGTCTATCTGTTCGTTCGCGATAGCGAAAATCAGTCGGACGATTTCCTGACGCCGCGCGCCGCTGAGAAAGCCCACTGAGCCGAAATCGATAAAGCCTACCTGGTTCCCTTCCATCCAGAAAACATTGCCGGGATGCGGGTCGCCATGAAACTCTCCATTGAGAAGGATCATCCGTAGCACTGCATCGGCATAGCGCTTCGCGAACTGGGCATTCCCTGCCGGATCAGTTGCCGGGTGCCGCGACGCGGGTTTTCCGCCCAGGGCTTCTTGCACATTGATCGTCAAGCCTGTGAGTTCCCAGTGGATCGCGGGCGTCTTCACCCCAAGCATCTCCAGATAACCGCCAATCCTTTCACAGGCACGTGCTTCTGCCGCCAGGTCCATCTCCCGCGCTAAATTCTTGGCGAATGTCTGAAGGAATTCCACGGGTCGATAGCGGGCAATGTCGCTTGACCGACGCTCGGCGAGGCCAGCGAGCCGTGTCAACAGCCTCATGTCCGCCTCGATCCTGGACGCCATGCCGGGTCGGCGGATTTTCACGATAGTCTCGCTTCCGTCCAGCAGGGTTGCGACATAAGTCTGCGCGATAGAGGCTGAGGCGATCGGGTTTCTCTCGAAAGCCGCGAATTCACGTTCCCAGTCGCTGCCCCAAGCCGATACAATCACCGGTTCAATCTTATCGAACGGCAGCGGTTCAACCTGGTCGTGGAGAGTGCCGAACGCGGAAATCCAGGGTTGTGTAAAGAGATCGCTTCTGGTCGCCAGGAGCTGGCCAAGCTTTATCCCGACAGGGCCGACATCGCGCAACAGCGCCACCACCGATGCAGGACGCAAGTCCTCGGTATCTGGCTCCTTCTCCGAAACCGGCATAATACCAAGCAAGCTTCCGAGATTTTTCAGACCATGCCGGGCGAAAATCTGACCGAGTTCTGCTAGCCGTGTCAGTTCACCGACACTGTTTTCCAGATCACGCTTCATTGGCTCGCTGCGCAAGTGTCGGCCTGCTTCTGATTCTCGGCAACTTTTCGAAGCATCTTATGCAGGAGGTGGATTTGAGGCGCCGACATTCCCTTCCAAAGAATTTCGTGAAGTCGATCTGCCGCTTTGCGCAGTTCCGGCCAGATGGTTCTTACTTGCTCGGTGAGGTGAAGATTCCACACTCTTCGGTCGTGCGCTGCCCGCTCTCGCTCGATCAAACCTTTTTCAACCAAAACTGAGACAGCCTGTCCTATCGTCGCCGATTCAAGTTCGAGCAGGCGAGAAATCTCACTCTGTGATAGCGTGGGTTCCCGCAACAAGCACGCGATGATCCGCCATTGTGTTTGATTAAGGTCGAGCTCCGCGACGAGAGAGTCGAATCTCCGTCGAGCGATCCTGTTCACCTCCTCCAGCAAATATAGCATGTCATCCTTGTCTTCGAGGACGTATTCATATCTCTTGTATTTCCGCATCTGTGTTTCCATCGCGTTATCCTAACTTCTTGCGAAAGACTTGTATGCTTTAGCGCAATGTCTGACATATATTTTTTAGCAGTGCCGCCATGCAAACACTCGCTAATTTCACGCTATAGCAGAAACTGAACGCGAGGATCGATCGAGTAGTTTAAGAACTGGTGGCCTACGCAGCCAGTTTGCTTTGAAAGAGCCGTCCACCCTACGCTGGATTCGCCGTTGGCCAGCGGTGCGTTTGGTATGACAGGACCCGCTCACCTTATCACCAATGGCGATGCTGAAGCAGTCTCCTTCGGGCGTGCCTTCATTGCCAATTCTGACGTATACCAACCTTTGTTGAATCTGACTCACTTGGGGATTCGCGAAATGGCGAAAGTTTAATTCAATAGCGACTTGCATCAGGAGAACGCGATAATGGGTCAAGCGAATGGTTTGCGGGATGATTTCGACGGACCGGCGCTTCGGCGACTGGACGGAAAGGCCCCGTCGATCCTCAGTGATGCGCAGCGACGCGCACTGGTCGAGGCGGTCGAGCGCGGGCCGATCCCCACGATCCATGGTGCCGTGCGCTGGCGGATGATCGACCTGACGCATTGGCTCTATAAAGAGTTCGCGGTGTCGCTCGATGCGACGACCGTCAAGCGCGAACTGAAGAAAACTGGGCTATGTGAAGCTGACCGCCCGCCCCCGTCCCCATGCGCAGAACGGACACGCCGTGGAGGCATTTACAACAGGGGCTTTGCCTCGGCAGTGGCAGAGATCCGGGCCACCCTCCCGCAGGGCACGCCAATAAAAATATGGTTTCAGGACCGCGCGCGCGTTGGGCAGAAGAACACCATCACGCACTGTTGGCCGCCGCGCGGCACGCGGCCATCTGCACCCAAGGCCCAGCGCACCAAATCAGCCCATATCTTCGGGGCCATCTGTCCCGAGGAGGGTACCCTTTTGCATCCTCGAAACAGTGACACTGCACCTGCCGAGATCGCGCTTGGAGTCTGGGTGGGCGCGGCCCGGTTGGCACATGACCGGTAAGCTCAAGAAGCCTGCCAACATCAGCATTGTCGCGCTATCGGCCAAGTGCCTCGAGTTGAACCCGATCGAGAACGTCTGGCAATTCATGCGCGACAACTGGCCCTCCAACCGCATCTTCACCTTTCACGACAACATCGTCGGCCATTGCTGCGAGGCCTGGAACAAGCTCGTCGATCAGTCGTGGCGCATCATGACCACCGGTCGCCACCAAAGGGCCCGTAGGTTCTGATCAGTCCAAGTTGGCATTACCCCAGCGCCTTGCATCCGGGGCAACGCTGGCGCAACCGGACTACACAAAGCTCTATACGAGCGAAGATAAGGGTTATTGCAATTATGCTGAATGAATGGAGAGGTATCGGCGAGCTAGAGCAGCTCTTTCAGCTGGCGAGAGGTGTCGCCGAGATCCTCAGCACTCAGAACCGCGCGCGCTTCCACGAGTTTGCGGCCTTGGACATAGTCCTTCATCGCATTGACGCAGTCGAGCGCAACAACGCGCCCGCCTTTGAGATAGATGACCGAGAAACTGCGTTCCGCAGGATCACCTCGCACGACGGTTCGATCGTGTCCGATCGAAAGACCGGCAGTCTGCAGCTTGAGATCGAACTGTTTGGACCAGAACCACGGTAGGGCCGAATAGGGTTCAGCCTTGCCGCAAATGTGCTTCGCTGCGGTTGCTGCCATATCGTTCGCATTCTGGACCGATTCGAGGCGAATGCTTGCTCCGTCGGCAAACGCGTTTTTGTGCTGGGCACAATCGCCAATTGCATAGATACCGGGCAAAGAGGTTCGGCAATAGGCATCGACCTTCACTCCGTTATCACACTGCGCACCTGCCCCGATCAGTGCATCGACATCAGGGACTATCCCGATTCCGACGATAGCGAGATCACACGCGAAACCTTCGCCGTTTTCGAGGCAGATTCTGGAAACTCTGCCGTCTTTGCCGTCAAGCGATGAAACGCTGGTAGCGAGCCGAACGTCGACACCGTGTTTCCGATGCTCCTCGGCATAGAAGTCCGAAATTTCTTCGCCGGCAACGCGCGCGAGGACCCTTGGTAATGCTTCTACCAGTGTGACATCGTGGCCTAGCTTGCGCAGAACAGCGGCAGCCTCGAGACCGATATAGCCGCCACCGATGACCCCGATTTTCCTGGTTCCGGCGTCGATCTCGGCCATGATCTGGTCGACATCGCTCTTCGTTCTTACCGCATGGATGGCGCGGAGCCCCGCACCTGGACAACTGAGTCTACGCGGGGCCCCTCCTGCAGCCCAGATCAGCTTTTGGTACGACACCTCCTCACCGTCGGCGAGCAGGACAATCTTGGCTACGGAGTTCACACTCACAACTTCGCAACCGAGCTCTAACGCGATCGATTTCTCCGCCCAGAACTTGGCTGGACGGAGCTGGATCCGCTCAAACTCTTTCTCTCGCGCCATGTACTCCTTGGACAAGGGCGGTCGCTCATAAGGAAGAACCTCCTCGCGGCCGAAGAGCGCGATTGAGCCCTCGAAGCCGTTCTGGCGCAGGCTGATCGCAGCTTGGGAGCCGGCGTGCCCAGCTCCCACAATCACAACATCATAATGTTCTGCCATCTTGTTCCTTTCGCGCTTTGCGCTTCGCAATGCCTGATCGCAGATTTGCCCACTGACTACGCCAGTTCCTTCAGCAATGCGTCGAGCGTGGTGCCCAGCTCGCTGGGGGAGGAGGCAACGCGGATCCCCGCGTCTTCCATCGCCGCGATCTTGTCGTCCGCACCGCCCTTGCCGCCGGACACGATAGCGCCAGCGTGGCCCATGCGACGACCCGGAGGAGCCGTGCGACCGGCGATGAAGCCGACCATCGGCTTGCGGCGGCCCTTGGCAGCTTCCTGCTTGATGAATTCGGCCGCTTCTTCCTCGGCGCTACCGCCGATTTCGCCGATCATGATCATCGACTTGGTTTCATCGTCGTCGAGGAACATGTCCAGCACGTCGATGAAGTTGGTGCCGTTGACGGGATCGCCGCCGATGCCGACAGCCGTGGTCTGGCCAAGGCCGACTGCGGTGGTCTGGTGCACGGCTTCATAGGTGAGCGTGCCCGAGCGCGAGACGACGCCGACGCTGCCCTTCTTGAAGATGGAGCCGGGCATGATGCCGATCTTGCACTCTTCCGGGGTCAGTACGCCGGGGCAGTTCGGGCCGATCAGGTGCGACTTGCTGCCGGTCAGCGCGCGCTTCACGGTCACCATGTCCATCACGGGAACGCCCTCTGTGATGGTGATGATCAGCTCGATCTCGGCCTCGATCGCTTCGAGGATCGCGTCAGCCGCGAAGGGCGGCGGCACGTAGATGCACGAAGCCGTCGCGCCGGTGGCTTCCTTCGCCTGGCGCACGGTATCGAATTGCGGCAGGCCGAGGTGCTCGGAACCGCCCTTACCGGGGGTGACGCCTGCAACCATCTTGGTGCCGTAATCCAGCGCCTGCTGCGTGTGGAAGGTGCCGGTGTTGCCGGTCATGCCTTGCGTGATGACCTTGGTGTTCTTATCGACGAGAATGCTCATGCGAACACCCCTTGCTTCACTTCGGCAACGATCTTCTTCGCCGCATCGCCAAGGTCGTCCGCCGGGATGATCGGCAGTCCGGAATTGGCGAGGATGTCCTTGCCCTGCTGCACGTTCGTGCCTTCCAGTCGCACGACCAGCGGAACGGACAGGTTCACTTCCTTCGCCGCGGCCACGATGCCATCGGCGATAATGTCGCACTTCATGATGCCGCCGAAAATGTTGACGAGGATGCCCTCGACAGCCGGGTCCGACAGGATGATCTTGAAAGCGGCGGTCACCTTCTCGGTGGTGGCACCGCCGCCGACATCCAGGAAGTTGGCCGGGAAAGCGCCGTTCAGCTTGATGATATCCATCGTCGCCATGGCCAGGCCCGCGCCATTCACCATGCAGCCGATATTGCCGTCCAGCTTGATGTAGGCGAGATCGTGCTTGCCCGCCTCGACCTCCATCGGGTCTTCCTCGGTCTCGTCGCGCATTTCCTCCACGTCGGAGTGGCGATAGAGCGCGTTCGAATCGAAGCTCATCTTGGTGTCGAGCACCAGCAGCTCGCCGCCTTCGGTTTCCACCAGCGGGTTGATCTCCAGCATGGCGCAGTCGAGCTTCGTGAAAGCCTCGTAGAGCTTCTTGGAAAGCTTCTGCGCTTCCTTGGCGAGACCGCCCTCCAGCTTGAGTGCGAAGGCCACGGCACGGCCATGGTGCGGCATGAAGCCGGTGGCGGGATCGATGGTGATGGTGGTGATCTTCTCGGGCGTGTTGTGCGCCACGTCCTCGATATCCATGCCGCCTTCGGTGGAAACGATCATGGCAACGCGGCTCGTCTCGCGGTCGATCACCATCGACAGGTAGTATTCCTTGGCGATATCCACGCCGTCGGTGACATAAAGACGGTTCACCTGCTTGCCTGCGTCACCCGTCTGCACGGTGACGAGCGTGTTGCCGAGCATGTCCTTCGCGTCCTGCTCGACATGTTCGATGGACTTCGCCAGCCGGACGCCGCCCTTGGCATCGGCCGGAAGTTCGGAGAACTTGCCCTTGCCGCGGCCGCCGGCGTGGATCTGCGCTTTCACCACGTAGAGCGGCCCCGGCAGCTTCTTCGCGCCTTCGACGGCTTCTTCCACGCTCATGGCCGGATAGCCGGTGGGCACGCCTATACCGAATTTCGCGAGCAGTTCCTTGGCCTGGTATTCGTGGATGTTCATGAACTTGAATTCCTAATGTTTGCAAGCGCCTCAGGCGCAGTTATCAATGACCATGGCTATGCCCTGCCCGCCGCCAATACACATGGTAATGAGGCCATAGCGCTTGCCCGACCGCTGGAGTTCATAAGCACATTTGACGGCTAGAATCGTACCTGTGGCGCCAATCGGATGACCAAGCGATATGCCCGACCCGTTGGGATTGGTCTTGGTCGGATCGAAGCCCAGTTCCTTCGCGACCCCGCAAGCCTGGGCCGCGAAGGCCTCGTTGCTCTCGATCACATCGATTTGCTCAAGCGTCAGCCCGGCCCGATCAAGCGCAATTGGCACGGCCTTTACCGGTCCAAGACCCATCACATCGGGCTCGACGCCCGCGTGGCCCCAGCCAAGGATCTTCGCCAGCGGCTTCGCGCCGGTCTCTTTAACCACCTTGCCAGTTGCAAGCACGACGGCGGCAGCACCATCGTTGATGCCTGAAGCATTGCCTGCGGTAACCGAGCCGTCCTTCTTGAAGGCGGCACGCAGAACGCCGAGCGTTTCCATGCTGGTGCTCGGCTTCACGTGCTCGTCGGTGTCGAACACGGTGATCCCCTTGCGGGTCCTTATCTCGACTGGCACGATCTGGTCCTTGAAGTAGTCAGCCTTGATGGCCTTCGCGGCGCGGGCATGGCTCTCCACTGCCAGTGCATCCTGATCCTCGCGGCTAATCGCGCAGCGTTCGGCTACGTTCTCGGCGGTGATGCCCATGTGCACTTCGTCGAACGGGTCGGTCAGCGCGCCTAGCATGGCGTCGAGCATGGCGATATCGCCCAGCTTCTGGCCATGGCGAGCCTTCAGCATGTGATGCGGCGCGTTGGACATGCTTTCAGCGCCCGCGCCAACGGCCACCTCGGCTTCGCCCAGTGCCAACGTCTGCGCTGCCGAGACGATCGCCTGCAGGCCCGAGCCGCACAGCCGGTTCACCGTCATCGCCGGTGCCTCCACCGGCACGCCCGCCTTCACCGCGGCGACACGCGCAACATAGGCGTCGGACGGCTGGCTGGGAATCACGTTGCCAAGGACGACATGCTGCACCTGGTCAGCCGCGAGGCCCGAGCGCGCGATGGCTTCGCGGATCGCGATCTCGCCCAGCTCCGCCGGACGCAAGCTGGCAAGCGAGCCACCGAAGCCACCGATGGCTGTGCGTGCCGCACCAACGATGTAGATATCAGTCTTGCTCATCTCAAAGTTTCTCCACCAGCTCGGGCACGGCGTTGAACAGGTCTGCCACAAGGCCGATGTCCGCCACCTGGAAGATGGGGGCGTCGGGGTCCTTGTTGATGGCGACGATGACCTTGGAGTCCTTCATCCCGGCAAGGTGCTGGATCGCGCCCGAGATGCCGATGGCGATGTAGACTTCAGGCGCCACGATCTTGCCGGTCTGGCCGACCTGGTAATCGTTGGGCACGTAGCCTGCGTCCACCGCAGCGCGGCTGGCGCCGATGGCGGCGCCCAGCTTGTCCGCCAGCGGAGTGATATACTGCTCGAACGTCTCGCCGTCCTTCAGCGCGCGGCCGCCCGATACGACGATGCCTGCGCTGGTGAGTTCGGGACGTTCGCTCTCGACCGCGTCCAGCTTCACGAACTGCGAGAGACCGGCATCGCCGGGGCCGCTCACAGTTTCGGTGCCGGCGCTGCCGCCGGTGGCCTCGGCCTTGTCGAAGGCCGTGGTGCGCACGGTGATCACCAGCTTGGGATCGCTCGATTCGACCGTGGCGATGGCGTTGCCGGCATAGATCGGGCGAGTGAAGGTTTTGGGGCCTTCCACGCTGATGATGTCGCTCACCTGCATCACGTCGAGCAGCGCGGCAACGCGCGGCAGCACGTTCTTGCCCGTGGTGGTGGCAGGGGCCAGCACCGCATCGTAGCCTGTGTCATCTTTGGCCATCAGCCCGGCGATCAGCGGGGCGAGGTTCTCGGCAAGGCCGTTGGCATAGGCGGCGTCGTCCGCCACCAGCACTTTCTCGACCCCGGCTATGGCAGCGTGCGCATCGCCAGCGGCGGTGGTCAGCACGTGCACCGGGCCGCCAAGCGCGGCAGCGGCGGTAACGGTGGCGAGGGTGGCATCGGCAACAGCGTCGCCGTGGGGTTCAGCAAATACGAGCGTCGTCATCAGATGGCTCCCAGGGCTTTGAGCTTCGCGACCAGCGCGTCCACGTCTTCGACGATCTCGCCAGCCTGGCGGACCGGCGGTTCGGAGACGTTGGTGGTGGTGAGGCGCGGGGCCACGTCGACGCCGTAGTCGGCGGGCGTCTTGGTATCGAGCGGCTTCTTCTTCGCCTTCATGATGTTGGGCAGCGAGGCATAGCGCGGCTCGTTCAGGCGAAGGTCGGTGGTGACGATGGCGGGCAGCGTCAGCTTCACCGTCTCGAGACCGCCGTCCACTTCGCGGGTGACGGACACACCGTCGCCGTCAATCTCCACCTTGCTGGCGAAAGTGCCCTGCGGGCGTTCCATCAGCGCGGCGAGCATCTGGCCGGTCTGGTTGCTGTCGTCGTCGATCGCCTGCTTGCCCAGCATCACGATGCCCGGCTCTTCATCGGCGGCGATGGCCTTCAGGATCTTGGCAACCGCGAGCGGCTCGACAGCCTCATCGGTCTCGACCAGGATCGCGCGGTCCGCACCCATGGCAAGCGCGGTGCGCAGCGTTTCCTGTGCCTTGGCCGGGCCGATGGAGACAGCGATCACTTCCTCGGCCTTGCCCGCTTCCTTCAATCGCAGGGCTTCTTCCACCGCGATCTCGTCGAACGGATTCATGCTCATCTTGACGTTCGCAAGATCTACGCCGGAACCGTCGCTCTTCACGCGCGGCTTCACGTTGTAATCAATCACCCGCTTCACGGGCACGAGAATTTTCATGGCAGGTATTTCCCTCCTTACTCCAGTTCGAGGATCACCGCATCGACCACCAGCGTTTCGCCTTCTTCGGCGTTGATGCTGGCGACTGTGCCGCTTTTCTCGGCGCGCAGGATGTTTTCCATCTTCATGGCTTCCACGGTGGCGAGCGGCTGGCCGGTTTCCACCTGTTCCCCCTCGCCCACGTGCAGCTTCACTAAGAGGCCGGGCATCGGGCACAGGAGCATCTTCGACGTGTCCGGCGGCTGCTTCTCGATCATGTGCCCGGCGTGTTCGGCCAGCCGCGCTGGCAGCGCGCGCACGGTGTAGGTGCGGCCATGGGTGTTGATTGCCCAGTTCGGTCGCTGGCGCGTGACGCTAAGGCCCAGCGTCGGACCATCGGGCTGCGTGGCGGTAGCGGTGCGCTGCCCCGGTTGCCAGTCGCAGTGCCCTTCTACCTTGTGGCCGTCGACCATGGCATGGCCATCACCCAGTGTGACCGTATGGTCCACGCCATCGACGCGCACGATCCACGCGGGTGTGACAGGCAGGGGGCCGTCCAGTTGCCCGCTGATCTGCCGCTGGCGCGCATGGTGGGTGAACTCGACGCCCGCCCCGATGGCCGCGATCACGCGACGGCGTTCCTCGTTCGTGGCCGCGCCTTCGAAGCCTTCGGGGTATTCCTCGGCAATGAAGCCCGTGGTGAGTTCGCCCGAACGGAAGCGCGGGTGCTGCATCAGCGCGGAGAGGAAGTCGACATTGTGGCCAAGGCCTTCCAGTTCGACAGCGTCCAGCGCCGCGATCTGCAGGTCTGCCGCCTCGTCGCGCGTCTTCCCCCATGTCACCAGCTTGGCGATCATCGGATCGTAGAAGATCGACACCTCGCCGCCTTCCTGCACGCCGGAATCGAAGCGCACACCGTCCACGCCGCGCAGGTCGCCCGCCCAGGGTTCGACCGGGGTTGAATAGCGCACCAGTCGCCCGGTGCTGGGCAGGAAGCCGCGATAGGGGTCTTCGGCGTAGATGCGGTTCTCGATCGCCCATCCGTCGATTCCAATATCGTCCTGGCTCATCGGCAGCTTCTCGCCGGCTGCGACGCGGATCATGTATTCGACAAGGTCGATCCCGGTGATGGCTTCGGTGACTGGGTGCTCCACCTGCAGGCGGGTGTTCATTTCGAGGAAGTAGAAGCTCTCGCCGGTCGGGTCCGCCCCGCTGACGATCAGTTCCACCGTGCCTGCCGAATGATAGCCAACGGCCTTGCTGAGCGCGACGGCCTGTTCGCCCATCTTGCGGCGCATCTCTGGCGTCACGAAGGGAGATGGCGCTTCCTCCACCACCTTCTGGTGGCGGCGCTGGATGCTGCATTCACGCTCGTTCAGGTAAAGCACCGTGCCGTGCTTATCGCCCAGCACCTGGATCTCGATATGGCGCGGGTCCTCGATGAACTTCTCGATGAACACGCGGTCATCGCCGAAGGAGTTGAGGCCCTCACGCTTGGTCGCCTCGAAGCCTTCCTCAACGTCCTTGTCGTTCCACGCGAGGCGCATACCCTTGCCGCCGCCGCCCGCGCTGGCCTTCATCATCACCGGGTAGCCGATCTCGTTGGAGACCTTCAGCGCCTCTTCGGTGGTGTCGATGGCATCCTCGGAGCCGGGCACGGTGTTGACGCCCGCTTCCTTCGCCAGTTTCTTGCTCTCGATCTTGTCACCCATGGCGGCAATCGCGCTGGCGGGCGGGCCGATGAAGGCGATGTTTTCCGCTTCCAGCGCCTCCACGAAACTGGCGCGCTCCGACAGGAAGCCATAGCCCGGATGCACCGCCTCGGCGCCGGTCTGCTTGCAGGCGGCAATGATCTTGTCGGCAAGCAGGTAGCTCTCATTGGCGGGCGGCGGGCCGATATGCACGGCCTCGTCCGCCATCTGCACAAAGGGCGCGCGCGCATCGGCATCGGAATAGACCGCGACGGTCTCGATACCCATGGCCTTCGCCGTCTTGATGACCCGGCACGCGATTTCGCCGCGGTTGGCGATGAGGATTTTCTTGAACATGATTACTCCGCCGCCTCCATCTCTTCGCCCGCAGGCGGCATGTTGTGGCCGAGCAGGCGCAGCACGTCGGCGGCCGCTTCCACAACGTTGGTGCCGGGACCGTAGATACCTTGGACACCTGCCTTCTTCAGGAAGTCATAGTCCTGCGGCGGGATTACGCCGCCAGCGACCACCTTGATATCGGCGCGGCCTGCGTCCTTGAGTTGTTGCACGAGTTCGGGGATCAGCGTCTTGTGACCTGCCGCGAGCGATGATGCGCCCACGGCGTCGACGTCATGTTCCAAGGCCATCTTCGCCGTTTCCTCGGGCGTCTGGAACAGCGGACCGCTGATCACCTCGAACCCCATGTCGGCAAAGGCGGATGCGATTACGTTAGCCCCGCGGTCGTGCCCGTCCTGGCCCATCTTGGCGACGAGGATACGCGGCTTATGGTCGAGGCGGCGGGCCACGGCCTCCACCCCTTCCACCACTTGTGCATAGCGCGCATCGCCTTCGTAGGCGCTGGAATAGACGCCCTTCACCGGTGTCGGGATCGTATCGTAGCGACCGAAGGCTTTTTCCATCGCGGCGGAGATTTCGCCCAGCGTCGCGTCGGCACGCGCAGCTTCCACGGCGAGAGCCAGCAGGTTCGTCTCGCTGTCGGCGGCCAGCTTCTCGAGCTGTGAGGGCGGCAGTGGCACGCCCTTGTCGTCGCGGCCATCCTTCAGCAGCGCCTCGTTTTCTGCCCGGTTCACCTGTGCGCCGCGCGTCAGGTTGGCCAGCGCGACCTTCACCTGCTCCTCGTCTCGATTGCGGCGGACCTTCTCGATGCGGGCGACCTGCGAGGCGCGGACCTTGTGGTTGTCGATATCCAGCGTATCGATCGGGTCTTCCTCGGCCTTGCGGTACTTGTTGACGCCGACGATCACTGTCTCGCCCTTGTCGACCTTGGCCTGCTTCTCGGCAGCGGCGGATTCGATGGCCGCCTTGGGCGCGCCGCTGGCGACGTAGGCGGTCATGCCACCTGCAGCGTCCACTTCGGCCAGCAGTTCGCGGGCCTTGTCGGCGATCTCCTTGGTCAGCGCCTCAATATAGTAGCTGCCACCCAGCGGATCGGCGACGTTGGTGATGCCTGTCTCTTCCTGGATCACCAGCTGCGTGTTGCGCGCGATACGGGCAGAGAAGTCAGTCGGCAGCGCGATCGCTTCGTCCAGCGCATTGGTGTGAAGCGACTGCGTGCCGCCCAGCACGGCGGACAGCGCTTCCAGCGTGGTGCGGATCACGTTGTTGTAGGGGTCCTGCTCTTGCAACGACACGCCCGAGGTCTGGCAGTGGGTGCGCAGCATCTTGGACTTTGCGTTCTTCGCACCCAGCTCGGTCATGACATCGTGCCACAGCAGGCGCGCGGCGCGCATCTTGGCGATCTCCATGAAGAAGTTCATGCCGATGCCCCAGAAGAACGACAGGCGCGGCGCGAAGGCGTCGATGTCGAGCCCTGTCTCCATCGCGCGCTTGGCGTATTCCTTGCCGTCGGCAATGGTGAAGGCCAGTTCCTGCACCGCCGTCGCACCTGCCTCGTGCATGTGATAGCCGCTGATCGAGATCGAGTTGAAGCGCGGCATGTGCTGCGAGGTATAGGCGATGATGTCCGACACGATCCGCATCGAGGGCTCTGGCGGATAGATGTAGGTGTTGCGGACCATGAACTCCTTCAGGATGTCGTTCTGGATGGTGCCGCTGAGCTTTTCCTGGCTTACGCCCTGCCGCTCTGCGGCCACGATGTAGAACGCCATCACCGGGATCACCGCGCCGTTCATCGTCATCGAGACGCTCATTTCGTCCAAGGGAATCTGGTCGAACAGGATCTCCATGTCGCGCACGGTATCGATGGCGACGCCCGCCTTGCCCACGTCGCCGCGGACGCGCGGATGGTCCGAATCGTAACCGCGATGGGTGGCCAGGTCGAAAGCGACCGAAAGCCCCTTCTGACCCATCGCCAGGTTACGGCGGTAGAAGGCGTTCGATTCCTCAGCCGTCGAAAAGCCCGCATACTGCCGGATCGTCCACGGTCGGCCCGTGTACATGCTGGCATAGGGCCCGCGCGTGTAGGGCGCAAAGCCGGGCAGGCCGGGGTCCAACCCTTCGGCATCTTCCGCCGTGTACAGCGGCTGCACGTCGATCCCCTCCGGCGTGCGCCACGTCAGATCGCGGCCCGCGACTTCCTTGTCGGCCTTTGCTTGCCAGTCGGCTTTGGTCGGTTTGTCAGTCATAGCGGCAAATTATCGTGCTTTTTCCACGGGTTCTCGAGTTTCTTGCCCGCCAGCTTGCGCAGGCCCAGCGCGATGCGGCGGCGGGTCGAGTGCGGGTAGATCACCTCGTCGATGTAGCCGCGCGATGCCGCGACGAAGGGGTTGGCGAAGCGGTCTTCGTATTCCTTCGTCTTCTCGGCGATCTTCTCGGGGTTGTCGCGGTCCTGCCGGAAGATGATCTCCACCGCGCCCTTCGCGCCCATCACGGCGATCTCGGCGGTGGGCCAGGCGTAGTTGAGATCACCGCGCAAGTGCTTCGATGCCATCACGTCGTAGGCACCGCCATAGGCCTTGCGGGTGATCACGGTGATCTTGGGCACGGTCGCCTCGGCATAGGCGAACAGCAGCTTCGCCCCGTGCTTGATGATGCCGTTGTGCTCCTGGCTGGTGCCGGGAAGGAAGCCGGGCACGTCCACGAAGGTCACGATCGGAATACTGAAGGCGTCGCAGAACCGCACGAAGCGCGCGGCCTTGCGGCTGGCGTCGATATCCAGCACGCCAGCGAGCACCATCGGCTGGTTGGCGACGAAGCCCACGGGCTTGCCCTCGATGCGGCCGAAGCCGGTGATGATGTTCGCGCCGTGCTTGGGCTGGATCTCGAAGAAGTTGCTGTCGTCGACAACCTTACGGATCAGCTCGTGCATGTCGTAGGGCATGTTGGAGCTGGCCGGGATCAGCGTGTCGAGGCTGTCCTCCACGCGGTCCCACGGATCGTCTGTGGGCAGTTCGGGCAGCGGATCGCGGTTGCTCTCGGGTACGAAGCCGATCAGCTCGCGCGCGGCCAGCAGCGCCTCGATATCGTTCTCCAGCGCGAGGTCGGCAACGCTAGTCTTGGTGGTGTGCACCACCGCCCCGCCCAGGTCTTCCTGCGTGACTTCCTCGTTGGTGACGGTCTTCACCACGTCCGGCCCGGTCACGAACATGTAGGAACTGTCCTTCACCATGAAGATGAAGTCGGTCATCGCCGGCGAGTACACCGCCCCGCCCGCGCACGGCCCCATGATGAGACTGAGCTGCGGCACGACACCGCTGGCAAGGACGTTCTTCTGGAACACCTCGGCATAGCCGCCAAGACTGGCCACACCTTCCTGGATGCGCGCGCCGCCGCTGTCGTTGAGGCCGATGACAGGCGCACCGACCTTCATGGCGTTGTCCATCACCTTGCAGATCTTCTCTGCGTGCCGCTTCGACAGACTGCCGCCGAACACGGTGAAGTCCTGGCTGAAGACGTAGACCAGTCGCCCGTTGATGGTGCCGCTGCCAGTCACCACCCCGTCGCCCGGTATCTTCTGGTCCTGCATCCCGAAATCGACGCAGTCGTGCTCGACGTAGGTATAGAGTTCCTCGAAGCTGCCTTCGTCCAGCAGCACATCCAGCCGTTCGCGCGCGGTCAGCTTGCCCTTGGCGTGCTGGGCGTCGATGCGCTTCTGGCCTCCGCCCATGCGGGCGGCTTCACGGCGGCGTTCCATTTCGGCGATATTGGCGGACATTTGAAGCCTGAAAAACTGGTGGCAGGCTCAACTGACTGGGGTAGCTCATAAGATCAGTCCAATGTTAATTTGCAAAATTGCAAAACCAAATTTTGCAAAGTAGGGCCCCCCTATGACCCGCAGACCAAGAATTTTCGCTGGCACGCAGCTTCGTGCCTTGAGGGACAGATGGAAGTTGCAGCAGACCGAGCTGGCAAACCTTTTGTCGATCAGTTCTTCATACCTGAGCCAGCTCGAGCATGACGATCGCCCCCTGACTTCTAGGCTTGCAGAGAAGCTGGCGACCCTATTCCCGATCGACTGGCAAGAGTTTAAGCTTGATGAAACTGAACATGTCGCAGATGCGCTGCGCGAAGCATTAGGAGACCCTATTTTCGCAAACAGCATGGAGCCCACTTCTCTGACGAAGCTCGCCGAACAACAGCCAGAGTTCGCGCGCCGTTTTGTGGAGATGCATGAAATCTATCGGCGAACGAGCCAACGCCTTGAGATTGTCGATGAGGCAATCGCCGCCGATGGACAGGCTGGCTCGAGATTGCCTTGGGAAGAGGTGCGTGACTGGTTCCACCTTTCCAACAACTACGTAGATAACCTGGATAGATCGGCGGAGGACCTAGCGAATTCGATGTTCTACGAATTCGGCCACGTCAGCGGCGCATCAATGCGCAAACATCTTTTGGAAATGCACAGCGTGCGCGTGATCCTGGAGCAAACAGAAACGCTGCGCCACTTCGACCCAAGAACACGAACATTGACTATCAATGCAGGCCAGCCTCCATCAGGAATACGTTTCCAGCTCGCCTATTACATCGTCACAAGCTCGCTGAGCAAAGACATTGAACAGATCGCAAGCTCTGCAAGTCTGCGGACAGGGATAGCGCGAGAATTGTTGAGGGTTGGTCTGTCGAACTATGCCGCTGGCGCAATCCTAATGCCGTACGAGAAATTTCGGATGGCTGCGCGAGAGCATCGGCACGACGTTGATCGCTTGAGCCTTATTTTCAGGACAAGCTTCGAACAAACCTGTCACCGACTATCCACCCTCCAGCGACAGGGGGCACGAGGAATTCCTGTGTTTTTTTGCCGTGTCGATATGGCCGGAAACATAACGAAGAGGCACAGCGCGACACGCCTGCAATTCGCCCGATATGGTGGTAGCTGCCCTCTCTGGATAGTTCATGAAGCAGTTGCAATTCCCGATCGAGTCCTTGTCCAACTTGCAGAAACACCCGATGGCGTGAGGTATGTCTCCATGGCCAAGGGTCTCGTCAAGACAACAGGGCGGTTTGACCGGAATCCCAGGCGGTATGCTGTGGCGCTGGGATGCGAGGAAGATCATTCGAATGAATTTATATATGCAGATTCACTCGACTTATCAGGTCGCGGAACTGCGACACCGATAGGTGCCTCCTGTCGTATTTGCCCCCGCCCCGACTGCGACCAGCGCTCCTATCCCCCAAGCGATCAAACGCTCACTATCAATCATTTTAAACGCAATATCGTTCCTTACGACCTGACAGCCAAATCTTCACTCTGCCGCAAATGATCTTCTTTGAGCGATCAATTTTTTTCTATCTTTTCTCTTATGTTGGGTTCTGCTTTAGCGTGATTAGGCTTCCAGCGCATTCCCGATGAGGAAGCGGCGGTGGCCTACTTCTAATGGAACCGCTGGGGCGACGAATCGTATTGCGAGCACTGGGGCAGCATGAACGTTGCCACGGTCAAGAACCAAAAGCCGACGCCCTACCGCTGCCGCAATTGCCGCAAGCATTTCAGCGTTCGCACTCGCATGACTGCGCATGGGGAAGACGACGCATGAGATACCCTGCAAGCGAGAAGCTGGAGATCATCAGGCTGGTCGAGCGATCTCATCTGCCAGCGAAGAAGACCTTAGACATGCTGGGCGTTGCACGCCCCACCTTCCACCGCTGGTACGACCTCTATCAGCGCTTCGGCGAAGCTGCGCTGGAGGATAGGAAGCCAGGGCCACAGCGCGCATGGAACCGCGTGCCTGAGACCATCCAACAGAATATCGTTGATATGGCGCTGGAGCACAGCGAGCTTAGCCCAAGAGGGCTGGCCGTGCGCTTACCGATGAGCGGCGCTACTTCGTCTCTGAGGCCACGGTCTACCGCCTGCTGAAGGCGCATGATCTGATCACCAGTCCGGCCTATACCGTGATCAAGGCTGCCGATCAGTTCCATACGCAGACCACCCGGCCGAACGAGATGTGGCAGACGGACTTCACTTACTTCAAGATCATCGGTTGGGGCTGGATGTATCTATCGACGGTGCTTGATGATTACTCACGCTATATTATCGCGTGGAAGCTGTGCACGACGATGAAGGCCGAGGACGTCACCGAAACGCTCGATATGGCTCTCACCGCCTCAGGTTGCGAGCATGCTCACGTCAAGCACAGGCCAAGACTGCTATCGGACAATGGCCCAAGCTATATCGCTGAAGAGCTGGTCGATTATCTTGGCAAGACCGGCATGGATCATGTGCGCGGCGCACCCTTCCATCCCCAGACCCGGGCAAGATCGAACGCTGGCACCAGACCCTGAAGAACCGCGTCCTGTTGGAAAACTACTTCCTACCCGGCGATCTTGAGAACCAGATCAAGGCGTTCGTCGAGCATTACAACCACCAGCGCTACCACGAGAGTCTCGACAACGTCACGACTGCCGATACCTACTTCGGCAGGGCCACAGCCATCATCCAACGACGAGAAAGGATCAAACGACAAACACTTGAACGTCGGCGCCTGCTTCACCGCAAACTCGCCGCAAAAAATTACCATCAGACGAAATCCGCACTCGCAATCCTACGCCGCGAGTTGTGACTAATGTTCTGACGACGGACAATTTTTACTGATGCCCGTCCGCTTCGATCGACAGCGGCTTAGGAGCTAACACAATATCAAGGGCCTCACAAATATTTGTCTTTCCACGCATAAGTTTAAGGATGCTTTTGGCACTTGCAACATGACTTGCCGCACGAGTGGGCCGAGGCTCGTGTGGGCCAATGACAATGTTCACAGAAAACCCACGCCAGTGGACCGTGGGGCTAATCACACAGATCATGTTGCCTGGTTACCGGTTACCATGCGCGGTCCAACGAGATGCCCTCAACTCAGTATCAAGCACCTTCAATAACTCACAAATACGGCGCAGGAACTTCGCGATATTCTATCGAGCGGGAGGACCTGAGAATATTAACTACTCGCTTGTAAACCGCTATCAGTTTCGCGTCGGGCGCGGCCTCGCCAACTTCAACAACACAACCGTGTGTCTCGATTCGCCTCCTTCTGCGCCGGGAACGCCGAAGACTGGGCATTCTAACAAGCTGTATGGCTAGCAAGGGTTTTCAACTTCCACCGGATAGTTGTTCCGACGCTCTCCTTTCCTCTAATCACTTCTCTAGCAATCAGTCTTGCAAAGCAATTGCCGGCCTTTTATCGAATAGCGTGAGGATCTGATTGACGGCACGCGTTGGCGCATCCTTGCGACAAACCAGAACCGTCTCGAGACATTCGGAATAGTCCCCCAGTGGACGAAAGACTACACCTTTCAGCCCAAGATTGCAAAGCGACTCCGGTGCGAGCACGAGGCCGACGCCGGCGGCAGCAAGGCAGGCTGCGCTTACGAAGTCTTCGGTACTTAAAATTTCCGGCATCACGATCCCACCTGCCTTCGCCAGGCGACGAACGGAATCATTCAGCCCGACCTGTTCGCGAAATTGCGGCACAATGAAGCGCTCGCCGGACAACTCCCTCGATATGATCTCGTCTGCCTCAACAAGACGATGGGTCGACGACATGCACACCATCAGCGCCTCGGAACAGATGACCGTTGCAGTGCCGCCCGGTAGATAGGAGGGGCGCGGCCTGACCAGCGCCATGTCAAGGCTGCCAGCTTCCAGCGCGGCAAGCTGCTCAGGCGTTTCCATCAGGCGTGGCAAAACTGTCAGTTCAGGCAGTGCCGCTCGTAAGCGCGACAGGATCCTAACCAACGAGCCATTCATCGCGGCTGAGAAGACAAAGCCAATGCTAAGCGGACCACTGCTGTCGCGAGCGAGATTACGGCCCGATCGCTCAGCCCGATCCAACTGACGGAGCGTCTCTCTAGCTTCTTCCAAGAAAAGTTGTCCAACGTTGGTGGCATGGATGTTGACCTTCGCACTGCGATCAATCAATTCAACGCCGAGTTGGTCTTCGAGCCGCCGCAGACGTTTGCTCACGACTGACTGAGCAATACCCAGCACGTCAGCGGCGCGTGAGAAACTGCGCGTTTCCGAAATTGCCACGAAAGCAGCAAGACACTTTCCGTCAATCACAGGTCATTCCAATTCGCGATCACATTCGGTATTTATTGTCATTGTGCGAATGAGACAACCCGGCCATTTTGCTTAGGTAAAGGAGATTAAGCATGGCGGACATGGCAAAATTCGATTGGGAAGACCCCTTTAGGTTCGATGAGCTTCTTACCGAGGAGGAGCGGATGGTGCGCGATTCTGCGCACGGCTTTTCTCAAGGCGAGTTGCAGCCGCGCGTGATCGAGGCTTTCCGCGAGGAGAAGGACGCGCCGGAGTTGTTCGCGATGATGGGCGAGGCGGGCATGTTGGGCGTGACCTTGCCGGAGGAGTATGGTGGTGCGGGCGCTAGCTATGTCGCCTATGGGCTTGTGGCCCGCGAGATCGAACGTGTCGATTCGGGCTACCGATCGATGGCCTCGGTCCAATCCAGCCTCGTCATGTATCCGATATACGCCTATGGCTCGGAGGAGCAGAAGCGCAAATATCTGCCCGGCCTCGCGTCGGGCCAGCTGATCGGCTGCTTCGGCCTGACCGAGCCCGATGCCGGTTCCGACCCCAGCGGGATGCGCACCGTCGCCAAGCCGGATGGCGATGGATTTGTCCTTAGCGGCACCAAGACTTGGATCAGCAATGCGCCATTCTCCGACGTCCTTGTTATCTGGGCCAAATCGGAGGCGCATGGCGGTGCAATCCGGGGCTTCCTCCTCGAGAAAGGCATGGCAGGTCTTCAAACGCCCAAGATTGAAGGCAAGATCAGTCTACGCGCGTCAACCACCGGGATGATTCTGATGGACGGAGTGCGAGTCGCAGCCGATGGTTTGCTTCCCTTTACCGAAGGGTTGAATGGGCCGTTCGGATGCCTCAACCGAGCACGTTATGGCATTTCATGGGGGGCGATGGGAGCAGCGGAGTTCTGCTTCCATGCTGCGCGCCAATATGGCCTCGACCGCAAGCAATTCGGCAGACCGCTTGCTGCAACCCAGCTCTATCAGAAGAAGCTGGCGGATATGATGTGCGACATCGGCTTCGGCCTGCAAGCAAGCCTGCGCGTAGGTCGCTTGATGGAAGAAGGTCGGTTTGCGCCCGAGATGTCCTCCATGGTCAAACGCAACAATGTCGGAAAGGCGCTCAATATCGCGCGTCAGTCCCGGGATATGCTTGGCGGCAACGGTATCTCCGAAGAATATCAAGTCATCCGCCACATGGTGAACTTAGAGAGCGTCAACACTTATGAAGGCGCCCACGATATCCACGCATTGATTTTGGGTCGCGCGATCACCGATATCGCTGCGTTCTGATAGGTGCTTGGCTCACTCGCGAAAAGATATCAGAGTGGCGCGAATCCTGGTTGGCCTTTGTCTGGGCGGTGAAGGTGAAGGCCCATCTTGGCGCGGAGGTGACGTGACCCCCTGATTTCCCTCCAAGTTGGATTAGAGTCCGGCCCTGATAGAAGGACGGTCGACAAGCGGCTGCTGGCCGATGCGATGCTGGACAAGGCGGCACTGAAGGATCTCCTGGCAAAAGGTTTTGACGCCCGCCGCGAAGCGGGAAGCTGTCGCTCATCTCCAGGCGTGCCACGGGATGAGCGAACGGCGGGCGTGCCGTGTTGTCGATGCCGATCGCAAGAGCGTGCGTTACTGTTCCACGCGTAACGATGATGCCGAGCTTCGGGAGAGGCTGCGCGAGCTGGCCAACCGGCGTCGTCGGTTCGGCTATCGGCGGCTGCATATCCTGCTGCGCCGGGAGGGGATCATGATCAACCGTAAGAAGATCCAGCGCATCTACCAGGAGGAAGGCTTGGCGGTCAGGCGGCGACGCAGCCGCAAGCGTGCTGTCGGCACAAGGGCTCCTGCCCCGGTGCCGGCTCTGCCGAACCAACGCTGGAGCCTGAACTTTGTGCACGACCAGATGGCGTCGGGCAGGAGGTTCCGTGTGCTCAATGTAGTCGACGACGTGACCAGGGAGTGCCTGGCAGCGGTGCCGGACACATCGATCTCAGGCCGCCGTGTCGTGCGAGAGCTGACGGAGCTGATCAGCCAGCGTGGCAAGCCCGGCATGATCGTCAGCGATAACGGCACTGAGCTGACCTGCAATGCGGTGCTGGCATGGTGCGGGGAGATGGGCGTGGAGTGGCATTACATCGCGCCAGGCAAGCCGATGCAGAACGGCTTTTGCGAGAGCTTCAATGGTCGCATGCGCGATGAGCTGCTGAACGAGACGCTGTTCTTGAGCATGGCCCATGCCCGTGTCGAGATCGCCGCCTGGGTGGATGATTACAACCGGGAGCGACCGCACTCATCGCTTGGCTACGCAACACCGGCGGCGTTCGCCGCCGAACTGGATAAGCAATGGCCTGCTTCGCTACGCCCTACGGACTCCGCTACGTAGCCCATTGCTACAACCGCGCTTATGCGCAAAACAACCGCTCGGCTCTAATCCCAGCTGGGGGAAAGCTGGGGGTCACGTCA
>NZ_QXFL01000013.1 GCF_003584125.1 Aurantiacibacter zhengii | reverse complement strand
GCGATATCAGGACCGGCCAGGTACAGGCAGTCGGCGGCAACGCCGAACTGACCTCGGCTGGTGGGGCAATTACCACCAGCGATGTCTCTTCGACCGCGGACGTCCTGCTCGATGCTGCGACCCGGCTGACAGCGCAGAATGTTTCAGCACGAAATGACATTGTCGCCAATTCGATCGACAATATGGTGCTCACAAGCGCCACGGCGGACAGCGATGACAACGGCACCGGCGATCTCACGCTCACCAGCACCAACGGTCCGCTGAAAGTGACTGGCGCATCAAGCGGTGTCGCAGTCGACATCGACAGTGGTGGCACGGCGACGCTTGGCGTCGACGGGAATACGCTTTCCTTCACGCAATCGACCGGCGGCGTGCTGGATATCGATGCCGCAGGCGATATCAGGACCGGCCAGGTACAGGCAGTCGGCGGCAACGCCGAACTGACCTCGGCTGGCGGCTCCATCACGACTGCCAATGTGTCGTCGACCCGTAATACGCTGATTGCCGCCGATACCTTCATCACGTCTCAGAACATCGATGCAGATCTCGATGTTTCGCTGGTCGCCGGAACAACGATCCAGGCTGAAGACGTAACGGCAGGCAATCACATAACGGCCACGTCGGAAGGCAGGATGGTGCTCGGCAGCGCGACTGCCAACGATGACGGCGGTAGCGTTGGCGATCTTTCACTCGGCAGCACCGATGGACCGCTCCGCGTTACCGGGGCCTCCAGCGGGGTGAATGTCGATATCGATAGTGGCGGCGCAGCGGCGCTTGGCGATGTGACTGCAACTGATGGCAACCTTGCCATCACCGCAGGCAATTCCGCCAATGCGACCGTGAACGGCGCGATCACTACGCAGGACCTCTCGGCCACGAACGGGAATATCGCCATCGAAAGCGTGGGCGGTGGTAACATCGCCACCGGCACCATCGATGCGCGTAACGTGGGGGGTGATGACACCCGCGCGAACATCGCGATCGATACGGCAGGTTCCGTTATGACCGGTGCCATCAACGCCGGCGTGACTGATGCCGCTTTGCTCGGATCGCTCACCGTCGGCGGGGGCACCACTCCCGACACCGTCACCTTCGGCGGCGAGGTAGTGGCCGATGCCATCGATGTGGTCAGCAACACGGCCATCTCCACTGGCGATCTTACAGCCCTTGCGACCGACGTCTCGCTCGACGCGGGCACACGGATTTCCACCCAGAATGTCATCGCCGAGGGTGACGCCATGCTGGATGCAGGAACGTCGATCGAATTTGCCACGGTTATGGCAGGGGATAATGCTTCGCTCGATGCAGGTACCTTCATCGACGGTGGATCGGTAACCGCAGGTATCGATGCCATTCTGGATGCGGGAACGACGATTGCCACCGGCGCGGTAAGCGCGGCTGATGACGTTGCGGTCACTTCCGCCGATCGAATGACGCTCGCTAGCGTTACTGCCGACAGTGACGGCAGCGGCGTAGGCTCGGTCTCGCTTTCCAGCACCGACGGCCCGCTCACGGTTTCCGGCGCTACAAGCGGTGTGACAGTGAATGTCGCAAGCGGTGGTAATGCCACGCTTGGTTTCGACGGCGGTGTGCTGTCGTTGACCCGGTCGACCGGGGGCCTGCTGGAGATTGATGCCGCAGGTACCATCCGGACCGGCCAGATCCAGGCGACTGGCGGCAATGCGGAGCTTACTTCGAGCACCGCGTCCATCACGACAGATAGCGTGTCGGCGACCGGAGATGCGGTACTGGATGCAGAAACCTCCATCTCTTCGCAGAACATTTCCGCAGGCCGCGATGTGCTGAAGACTGCGGGAACCTCCGTTTCCACTCAGAACATTTCCGCGGTTCGTGACGTGTCGCAGGTCGCGGGAAGCTCCATAACCTCGCTGGACATCACCGCAGGCCGCGACGTGTCGCTGACCGCCGGAACTACCATTGGTGCGCAGGCGGTTACGTCGGGCAACGCCATCACCACAAACTCGGTGGACGCTACGACCCTCGCCAGCGCCACTGCGGATAGCGACAGCAGCGGTGCAGGCAGTGTCGACCTGACCAGTACGAATGGCCCCCTCACCGTTACCGGCGCGGCACGCGGTGTGTCGGTCGAAATCGATAGCGGCGGCGCTGTCACGCTTGGTTCGGCAAGGTCTACCGGCGGTAACGTAACGATCGATGCGATCGGCAATCTCGTCACCGGGCCGATTACGTCCAGTGCGAACCTGCTCATCGGACAAATGGATGCTCCGGCGAATGTGCAGTTCGGCGGGACATCGAACGTGGTCGGTGATGTGACCATCACCTCCGACGGGACGATAACGGTTGCCGCGAACAGCAGCGTAACCGCGGGCAGCGACTTGCTTACCACCTCGGCCGATATCGACCTCGGTTCTGGTAGCCTGCTGAAAGCCGAAGGCGACGCCACACTCACGGTATCGCAGGACGCATCGCAGGTCCGCCTCGGTGCCGCTGCATCGAATGGAGGCGGCGCCTTTGCGCTGACCGATGCCGAACTTAACCGGATCGAGGCGCAGAACCTGTTGCTGCAGGCCAATTCGACCAATGTCGAGGTTTCCAGTGTTACCTTCGATGGTGCTGCCGGTTCTGAAACGTTCACCGTCGCGACCACGGGCGATATAGCGTTCACCGGCGCTATCGACGGGTCGGGCACCGGTGGACTGTTCCAGTTCGGCGGCAGCGCGCCCAATACCGGCCTTGCCGGCACCATTTCCATGAACACCGAGCGGGCTAGCCTGTTGTTTGCCGGGGCTGACTTACAGGTGCGAGCTGACGATATTCTCTTCGGGACCCAGCCGTTCATTCAGGAAATGATCGATCTGCGCGATGGCAGCGGAGGCAATTTCAGCGGCTTGCTGGGTGCCCTGATCGTCGGCAACTCCGGCTCCTCGCTGTATAATGCAGGCCTCGATTACAGCGGCCCGGCGACCTACCTCGAAGCGAGCAACCTCAACGTTGTATACGGCGATTCCGCGCTGTTCCAGAACTCCGGGGAAGTCAGCACGGCGCTGGTGGAAACGACGGGCGTGAACATCTCGCAGACCCTGACCATCGATCCCACCGATACGACCAATGCCTTTGCGATCTTCGGCACCATCGAAACCCTCGAAGGGCGCGCAGCGGCCCTGGCGGATCCTTCGATAGTCATCCTTCTGGACGACGACGAAGTGCAGCCGTTCGCCTCGCGCATCAACGGTTGCCAGATCCGCAGCGGCGCGGACTGCCTGAACACGGTCATCGGTAACACCATCGTCGAAATCTCTTCCGAACAGTTCGACCTGTTCAGCTCGGAAAGCGACGTACTGCTGCCGTTCGATCCGCTGGTCGGCACCAATAACGAGGGCCTCTTCTCCGACGTCGGGCCGGACTGCGAGGAATTCGATGAAAACGGCATTTGCATCACTCCGTCAGAGGAACAGTAAGATGACGAACATGGTACGCGATAATCGTGCAAGGCTCGTCGCGGCGGTCGGTCTCTCCGCCCTTATGACTGCGGGTTGCGCCACCACTTCCAGCTATCCGACGGGCACCAGCCTGGCGCTCGGCAACAATGCGGTCGGCGCGCCGTGCGAGGCGACAGCGAACTGGAGCGATCCCAGCTTCGGCGATGAGACCGTCAAATTTGCCCGCTCCTATTCGGTCAACTGCCGGGGTCAGCAATCCAGCGGCGCCCTCGCCCGCGTACGGCTGTTCGATAGTCCGGCGGACCGCGCGGCGTTTGCCAGTTCGCTCAGTTGCGGCGCGCAGACCCCGGTTTCACTTGAGGGTTTCGACAGCGCAACGGCGCAGCGCTGCTACGATCCCGCGCTGGGCCTGCAAACCGCGGTGATCAACGCCGATGCCGGTACCACTTCCCTGCAGATATCGTCCGCTGCCGATGCCGTTGGCGCAGGTGTGCAGACGGCTCGCCTGCTCGCGGGTTTCGACAGCACGGGCGGCGTCACCTCCGATCGCGATGTCGTGAATTACGCGCAGCTTGCCCCGGCACCGGCCAGACCGTCGACCGCCGTGGCTAGTTCGCGAGTGGATCTGAACGAAACGCTGCAGGTGGTGACCCGCGAGATTTTCCTCGGTCTCCACGCGGCAGCGTCCAACCGGCTGAAGGCGGCGCTGAACGAGGTGGGGCCGAATACGCCGCCGGCGATCCGTGCCGAACTGAACCTGGAAGCCGGCCTTGCCGATTCGAACCTGCGTTTCTTCGGCAGCGCGGACAATCGTTTTTCCGAGGCAGAAGAGCTGTTGCGCGTTGCCGATATCGAAGGCGAGCGGATCCTTGGCCGCAAACTCGCCATCTATCGCGGTCTCCACGCCCTCAACCGGCGCGATTTCGCCGCGGCTAAGGCGATCCTGACACCCATTCTGGAGAACCGGGTGTCAGGCGACCAGCCGTTGCTCGATCCTGTAGGCATTAGCTTGCTGAACGCGGGCCGTGTAACCGGCGATGTGCGCAATGCCCTGAACCTGCCCGATGCCGAGCGCCTTCGTGAAGTGGTTCTTACCTCTCAGGCTTATTGGGCACTTAGCGTGGCAGCGCTGCCGGACAATGATCTTGAACTGGCGCGAGAGGCGCTCGCGGCGGCGCGCGAAAGCGTGCAGACCGTGGTTGGGGTCGACCGTGCCGGCGTGCTCTGGCTCGAGTCCCGTCTCGACCGCCAGCTTGGCCGGATCGAGGCAGCCGACGGCAATTACGACGCCGCGCTGGCAGCTTTTGATGAGGCGCTGGCCAAGCTGGTCCGCAGTTCGTTGGCCGGGGTTGGCACGGGCGCGGAACCGGCAATCGCCGAACTGCAGTTGCAACGCGCCAGTATCCTGGAAGCGAGCGGCGCATCCCAGGCTGAGGTCGACGAGGCTTACGGCGCGGCGGTAGCATCGTTGCTGAATTCCCGCGGCCAGCAGACAGCATTCGTCACCGCGCCGCTGGAACCTTACCTCGACCGGCTGCTCGAGCGCAGCGAAGGCGGAAATGTCGCAGCCCTCGGCGACTATTTCCAGGCCATGCAGATAACCAGCGAGAGCGGGGCCGCCCGGCAGATTAGCCAGTTGCAGCTTCAGGCCGGGGCTGACCCGGAAATAGGCGCGCTGATCCGCAGCAGCGAGGAGATCGAGCGTCGTTACCGGGAACTGGGCCTGCAAATCCAGGAATCCGCGCCCGGCGATGAATCGCTGGCAGAGGCGCGGGCGGAATACGCCCGCCTTGAACAGCAGCGCACCGAAATCAACGCTCAGCTGCAATCCGATGGCCGCATCAATCGCATCAGCGACCGGCCCGCCGACCTGGCTGAAATGCAGGCTCTGCTCGCCCCGGGCGAGACCTATGTGAAGCTGACGGTTATCGGCGATTCCATCTACGGCCTGATGATCGATGCCAATGGCGCCACGCCGTACAAGGTTGCAGGATCGGCAAGTTCCCTCCTGCCCGTCGTCGCGCGTGTCCGCGATTCGATCGACGGTGCGCTTGAAGATTCGAATGACCTTCGCTCTTTCGACGTCCTTCAGTCGGCGGTGCTGTATTCACGCCTGTTCGGCCCGATCAATGACGCGCTGGAAGGACGTACTGCCCTGGTCGTAGACGGCGGCCAGGTTCTTCGCACCCTGTCGCCAGCGGTGCTCGTCACCGATGCGCAGGCGGCCGTCCGGCGTCAGAGCCAGAGGGCTTCGCGCGACTATTCGGACGTGCCGTTCCTGATCCAGAAGGCACCGATCAGCATCGCCATATCGCCCAGTTCCTTTATCGCCTCGCGACAACTGGGTGCATCGACTGCGCCGGAACCGCTGATCGGTTTTGCCGATCCGCGCCCGCTGTCAGAGGCGGCGAACCTCTCGCAGGCCGTCAGCATCGGCCCGTGTGTCCTGCAGCCGGTCGAGCTGGCCAACCTGACCCGCGGCCTTGCCCCTATCCCCCGGCGCGAGATCGAACTGGCAGCAGAGGCGCTGGGCATTGGCGAAGCGCGCATTGTCGCGGGCGACGAGTTCACCGACCAGAACATGCTGTCGCTCGGTTCGCGCGGTGGGACCTTGAGCAATTACAAGATCCTCCATTTTGCCACGCACGGCGCATCTGAAGGGCAATTCGGTTGCGAACAATCGCCTGCCGCACTGCTTACGTCCTTCGGCCAGGAAGGCTCGGACATGCTGCTAAGCTTCGACGAGATTCCAAATCTCAATCTCGACGCTAACCTCGTCGTGCTGTCGGCGTGCGAAACCGCGTCGGAACTGGGTGAGCGCAACCGCCAGCTTGCGGGCGGCGCGCAGCCGGGCGAGACGCTGGACGGCCTGGTTCGCGCGTTCTTCAGCGCCAATGCCAGGGCGGTCATGGCCACATACTGGGAAGCTTCCGCAAACGAGGACGCCGACATCTTCTTCCGTCGCTTTTACGGCAGCGGCCGCACTCGTGATATCGCGGGCTCGCTGCAGGATGCCCAGGTGGAACTCATCAATACGACCGAGTATTCGCATCCGCTTTACTGGGGCGCCTTCTTCGTCGTAGGTAACACCACCAACGGAATGCTGGCCGACGGGTCAGGAAGCCGTGCCGCCGCCGAAGACGAAGCGGCGCAGGTCGCCGTGAACGACGCCGCCGGTTCGCGCCGCTAGACAGGAGAAGGCATGCCACCTGCCGCCCGCATCACCGACATGCACACCTGCCCGATGGTAAGCCCCGGGCCGGTGCCGCATGTCGGCGGGCCGGTAATCAAGGGGCAGCCCAACGTCTTGACGGCGATGATGCCGCAGGCGCGCATTTCGGACCAATGCGTGTGTGTCGGGCCTCCCGATATCATCGTCAAAGGCTCGGCCACGGTCCTTGTTGGCAGTATGCCGGCGGCCCGTCTGGGTGACATGACCGCGCACGGCGGCGTGATCGTAAGCGGTGCGCCCAACGTGCTCATCGGCGATGGTGCCAATGCGGGCGGCGGCGGGGGCGGCGGCGGTATGGGGATGCCGGGCAACGTGCCCTTCTCCGCGCCCAATACGCAGATGAAAGCGATGATCGCAGCGGCCATGGACGGCAAGCCCTTCTGCGAGATCTGCAACAAGTGAGTGCGTGGTTCGCAATCGTGGATTGCGCCCGCGATGCTCGCCTCCATGCTCTTGTCGAGCGCAGCGAAAAGCGCGCGTGCCTGTATTCCGGCGATTACGACGAGGATACCCGCAAGGCGCTGCCCTATCTCGTCCAGCTGGACCGTGCCGAACCCCTCGCCGAAACCTGGCGTCAGCATGAGAGTGGCCGCTTCTGGGGAATGCTGTGCGACAGTGACAGCAGCCTTGCCGAATTGCGGCGGCATTTTCGCAAATTCACCACCGCACGGCTTCCCGATGGAGAGATCGTGCTGTTCCGCTTCTGGGATCCACGAGTTTTCGAACCGTTCGCCCTGACGGGAACAGCCGAGGAAGTCGCGCCGATCTTCAGCGCAGTCGCCAGTTTCGTGGCAGATCCCGGCGGAGGGCGGCGGCGGTACGAATGGAACGGTCGGCTGCTGGTGAACGGTCAGCCGGCAAGCGCTGCGGCCTAGTCCAGTTTTTCGCCCAGCAGCGCGCGCTGCTGGCGGAACATCGTCAGGCCTTCACCCACCAACGGCTCCACTTTCGTCGTCTCGAACGTCAGCGGGTCGACCTTCTCCCCGTTGATGATGATCTCGTAATGCAGGTGCGGGCCGGTTGAGGCGCCGGTAGAACCGACATACCCGATAACCTCCCCTTGCCTGACCTGCTGCCCGACTGTCAGGTCATCGCGGAACTTGCTGAGGTGCAGGTAGCGCGTGATCATCCCGTCGCCATGGGCCAGCCGGACCATGTTGCCCGCGCCGCCAGCCGGGGCGCGGAAATCCACCGTCGCATCGCCGGACGCATAGATGGGCGTTCCCGTCGGGGCCGCGAAATCGACGCCGCCGTGCAGGATGCGGCGCTGGCGTATCGGGTGATTCCGGAAACCGAACTGCGAGGAAACGCGTGCGCCGTCCACCGGGGTTCGCATCAGGCTGCGGACGTTGGCCTGCCCGCTGGTATCGAACCACTGCGCTTCGACGGCGCCCGGCGGCGCGAACGAGAAGTATTCCCTGTCACCCTTCTCGGTAACCATGCGCGCATAGAGGAGACGCAGCGATCCTTCGACGGTCTCGCCATCCTCGGTCACGTCTTCCTGCCAAAGGGCGATGAACCGGTCGCCCGCATCCACTTCGTCGGCGAAGCTGAAGTCGTAGGAGAATATCTTCACGAACGGTGTGACAAGGCTGTCGGGCATGCCGGCCACCACGGCGGCGGAGTAGAAGTCGGTCTCACCCATCTCGCCCTCGACCCGGCGTATCTCGGTGCGGATTTCGGCGAAGACGTCGCGCCGGTCGAAACTGCCATCGGCGCGCCGCGTAAGCTCCACACTGGCCCCGCTCGGAAGCGACGCTGCCATGAACTGGGTTTCCTGTCCGTCTTCCCCTTCAGCAAGCCAAATTTCGATCTGCATTTCCTTGTCCGCCGAGTCGAGTGCGGCAATTGTCTCGCGACCCAGGACGCCCGCCTCATCGGCAGGAACGCGCATATCGATCAGCGTCTGCACCAAGCCCCGATAACCATCGACGGTGGTTAGCTGCTGCTTGCCCGCGAAGGTTCGGGCCGGAGCCTCTCTCGTTTCCGGCGCGGTCGCCGAGGCTCCCCCTGCCATTGTCTCGGCGGACGAGGCGGCATTTGCCTGCTCTGTGTCGGAGCTCCAGAAGAAAAAGCCGCCAAGCATTACCGCCCCCAGCGCGCCGATGGCCACGCCCCATTTCAGTCGAGCATCTTTGGCAGGGGTTTCCGGAGAATCGACGGCATCCTCGTCCTGCCCCACCCAGCTGCGCGGATCGAAGCCGGGCTCGTCGCCTGACCCTTTCGAAGAAGATGTTGGCGGTTTTGCATCAAGCCAAGTCTTCGGATCGAAAGAATCGGCATTGTTTTCAGCCATTTTGACCTCCGATCTCTCGCGCCGACAGTACCGACCAAAATGATAGATACCGCCAATTGAAACTTTCTTCTTGGCCGGTCTTGTGTTTAACTATTCGCGAAGGGGGCGGCAAGGTATGGCAGGTAATCGTGTTGCGTGGCGGGAAGGCATGTTCTTGCGTCCGCAGCATTTTCAGGCTCAGGATCGCTTCGTCGAAGGGTTCGTGGCAGCCCGTCACGACCAGGCGCTTCCCTATTCTTGGGGATTCTCCCAGATTTCGCTCGACCTGGGGCTGGCGGAACTGGGGCAGGTTGCGATCGCCTCTGCCCGGGGCGTGATGCCGGATGGTACGCCGTTCTCGATTCCGGAAGACATGCCCCCGCCCAAGCCACTGGCAATCGCCGATGATACACGGGACAGCATCGTCTATCTGACCCTGCCCACGCGCCAACGCGGGGCGGTGGAATTTGCCGATGTCGAAAGCGGCGCGGTCGACACGCGGTTCCTGGTGGAAGAGCATGAAATCAGCGACAATTTCTCGGAAGAGCGCGCATCGGAAGACATCGCCCTGGGCCGCCCGAACCTGCGACTCGGCATGACGCCCGACGAGACCGAGGGCCGCCTGCTGGTAGGTCTTGCGCGCATTCGCGAGGTCTCCAGCAAGAAGGTGGTCTTCGACGATCGCTTCATTCCCCCGGCCATCGACCTGCGGGCCGGGCGTCTCGCATCGCTGAACAAGGATATCATGGGCCGGGCCGAACAGCTCGCCTCCTCGCTGGCCAGGACTGCTGCGGATTCTGCGGAAGGCGGGCAGGATACGTTCCGCGCGTTCCTGCTGCTGCAGGCGCTCAACCGCTGGACGGCGGTGCTGAAACACCTCGACACGATGCCCGCCATCCATCCCGAGCGGCTGTTCGAGAACTTCCTCGCCCTTGCGGCAGAGGCTTCGACGCTGAAACGTTCGGACCGCAAGCCCCCGCCTCTGCCCACCTACAAGCACGAGGATCTGCAGGGCTGCTTCGATCCGCTGGTGAATCTGTTGCAGGATTTGCTGTCGGGCAGCCTCGAACAGTCTACGGAGATGCTGCAGCTGGGCAAGGTCGGCAAATCCAACAGCTCGTTCCAGCACATCATTCGCGACCGCGAGCTGGTGAAGAATTCCTACCTTTACCTCGCCGTGTCGGATCGCTCGAAATCGCTGGAGGAAATCCGCAAGCGGATACCTGCCTACACCAAGATCGGCTCCACGCTGAAGATGCGCGAAATGGTGCAGTCGAACCTCGAAAGCCGGATACCGCTGCGGCACACGACCACCCCGCCCTCGCAGCTGCGCATCCTGCCGAATTACGTCTATTTCGAGCTCGACCGCAGCTCTCCGCACTGGCCCGAACTCTACGATGCGCCGGGCATCGGTTTCCACATCGCCGATGAATGGCCCGAACTGAAACTGGAACTGTGGGCGGTTAAGCAGAAACCATGAGCGACGACGGCAACAAGACTGTCTTTCGTCCTTCCCCGCTGAAAGGCGGAGGGAACCGTCCCGGCACGCCCTCGCCGCCGCCAGCGGCAGGGGGAGGGTTCTCCGGCGGTGACTGGGGAACGCCGCCGCCACCACCTCCGCCCCCGACAGGAGGGGGCGGCTGGGACGCTCCATCGCCGCCCCCTCCCCCGCCCGGCTCGGGTAGTGGTGGCAGGTTCGATCCACTGGGTCCGTCCCCGTCCGCACCCCCGCCTCCGCCAATGGGCGCAACCCGTGAATTCATGGCCAGCCCGGCCGATAGCGTGCCCAGCCCGCAAACGCCGCGCACAGATCGCAATCCCATGCTGGCCCATGCCGCCCCGGTGCTGGCGATGGTCGCCGCAGTCCAGTCGGGCCGCTGGCAGATCAGCCTGCCCGAATTCCACCGTAAGGTTTCCGAGGCTATCGGGCGCTTCGAGCAGGCTATCGCCCCGATCTACCCCGAACCCGTGCGCCAGCGCGCGAAATATGCGATTTGCGCCACCGTCGACGATGTGGCGCAGAACCTTCCCGGCTCCGGCAACGACAGCGCCCAGTGGGCGCAGCGCAACATGCAGGTGCTGTTCTTCCAGCAGAATATCGGCGGCGACCGGTTCTGGAACCTGGTGCAGGAAATGCTGCGGGATCCGCAGCGCAATTCCGACCTGATCGAGATGTTCCACGCCTGCCTGGCTGCAGGTTTCGAAGGGCGTCTTCGCACCATGCCTGACGGACAGGGCAAGAAACAGGAGGTGATGAACAGCCTCTACGGTGCCCTGGAACACGTGCGCAGCCTGTCGCAGCAGGAGGTCGTAAGCCACTGGCGCGGGGAAGATACGCCGCGCAAGCCACCCAATTTCTGGACCGTTGTGGCGCTGGTTGCAGCCGCAGCGGCGGGCATCGCATTCCTGCTTTACCTCGTGTTGTTTTTCGTCCTGATGGCCACCAACAGCGAACCCGAGGAACGCGTGGCGGGGCTGTTCCCCAGCGAACCGGTGTCGCTCAACCGGCAGGCGACGGTGCTCGCCCCTCCGCCCACCAGCACGGAAACGCGCCTGCGCGAATTCCTCGCGCCGGAAATCCAGCAGGGACTGGTCGTCGTGGAAAACGACCGCGTCCGCACGACCGTGGGAACGCTGTTCGCGTCCGCCTCGGACCAGTTGGTGGGCGACAATGCCCGCCTGTTCCGCCGCATCGGCGAGGCGATCGAGCTGGAACAGGGTCCGGTCACCGTCGAGGGCCACGCCGATTCCGACAAAGTGAGCCCGACCATCGAGTTCCCTAACAACATGGCCCTGTCGCAGGCCCGCGCCGATACGGTGGCGCAGATCATCGCCGGGCAGCTTTCCGATCCGGGCCGGGTCAACGCGGTGGGATTTGGCGACACGCGGCCCATAGCCACGAATGAAACAGCCGAGGGCAAGGCGGAGAACAGGCGGGTGGAAATCGTGCTCGACCTGGGTTCGTAGGGAGGCGATCGGGCAATGAAGCGTTTCCTCACCAACTGGTGGACGGTCTCAATCTTCACCACCGTGGTGCTTATCCTGGTGTTCGCAGTGGGCCTGCCACTGTTCGTGGACTTTTTGAAGCCGTGGTACGTGCGCGTCCCCGTCGCGCTGTTCTTCATCGCGCTGTGGGGCCTGTGGTGGTTCCTGCGCCGCCGCCGCGAAAAGAAACGCAACGCCGCGCTCGAAGCGCAACTTGCCGAGCAGAACAAGGCGGGCGAGGAAGCGGGCGTCATAGCCGGACGCATGAAGGAAGCGCTGGCCAACCTGCGCAAGGCAAGCGGCAAGCAGCGCAACTACCTTTACACCCGGCCGTGGTACGTCATCATCGGCCCGCCGGGAGCGGGCAAGACGACCGCGCTGCTGAATTCGGGCCTGCGCTTCCCCTTCTCGGACCAGGCCGTGGGCGGGTCTTCGGGCACGCGCAACCTCGATTTCTGGTTCGCGGACGAGGCCGTCCTGCTCGATACCGCGGGCCGTTACACCACGCAGGATTCCGATAGCGAGGTGGATTCAAGCGGCTGGAGCAGCCTGCTTGACATGCTGCGCAAGAACCGTCCGTTCGAACCGATCAACGGCGTTTTCGTGGCCATCCCGACCGATGACCTGCTGCGCGGCGACGTGCGCGAGATCGACCGTCATGCGCTGATCGTGCGCCAGCGACTGCGCGAAATTCGCGAGAAGCTGGAAACCAAGCTGCCGGTCTACCTGCTGCTGACAAAGTCCGATCTTATCGCCGGTTTCCCGGAGTATTTCGCCGATCTTGACGTGGATGGACGGCGCGCCGTGCTGGGCCATACCTTCGACTGGAAAGGCGGTCCGCTCGATTCCGAACGCATGGTTCGCGCATTCGACACCATGACCAACGAGGTGGCCGCCCGCCAGCCCAAGCGGTTGCAGGACGAGCCCGATATCCGGCGGCGCAGCCTGATCCTCGGCTTCCCCTCGCAGTTGCATGAACTGCGCGCGCCGCTGCACCGCTTCATCGAGGGCGCGTTCCTCAAGGAAGACCGCCCCAGCGGAGAATTGCGCGGGTTCTACCTGACCTCGGGCACGCAGGATGGCGCGGCGCTAGACCGTATCCTGAACACCATGGCGCAAAGCTATGCGATAGATGCCAGCTCCACCCAGGCCGACGGGCGCACTTTCTTCCTCAACCGCCTGTTGCAGGATGTCGCCTTCAAGGAAGCGGGCCTGCCCATCGCCGATTCCAGCGCGACTAAGCGGCAGCGCAACCGCATGGTGGCAATCTGCTCCGCAATCGGTCTTGTCACGCTTGGCCTGATCGCCGCATGGACCGTCAGCTTCATCGGCAATCGCGGGTTCCAGGCAGAGACCGCGCGCGCTGCCGTCGCCATCGACAACGAGATCGAACGCAACCAGATGGACCTCGTGCAGGTCAGCGATGCCGACACGCCGCTCGCGAGTTCGGTAACGGTTCTCGACGCTTTGCGCGCCCTGCCGGAAGGTTACGAGGCGCGGCAGGCCGGCAGCCCGGACCTGTCGATGCGCTTCGGCCTGTTCCAGTCGTACCTGAGCCGTCGCAACGTGGAAGCCTATCGCACGGGCCTGCGCCGGATCCTGCTGCCGCGCATCATGCTGGACCTGGAAACCCGGATGCGGGCGAACATGTCGGATGCCTTCGCTCTCTACGAGCCGCTGAAAATCTACCTGATGCTGGGTGGCCACCATCCGCAAGGCGAAATCGATTCCGAAGCGGTCGCCAACATGATGATGCAGGAATGGTCGCAATACCAGTTCCCCGGCGCAGAGAATCGGCCCTTGCGCGAGAACCTGGCCCGGCATCTCGAAGCCCTGACCGAGGACGAGAACATCTCGTCCTCGTGGGCCGGACGAGAGGCACCGCTCGACGCGTTGCTTGTGGATTCTGCGCGGCGCGAGATCGCCAGCCTCAGCCCCGCCGACCGCGCCTATGCCATCATGAAGCAGCGGGCCATCAACCCGGCCGGCGACGTGCGCCTGTCGACCGAGTTGCAGCAAGGCGAGGCCGAGGCATTTGCCGATCCCCAGCTGGTGATGGACACTACGGTCCCCTACTTCTTCACCCGCGAGGGGTTCACGCAGGCCTATACCATGCGCCTGCAGACCATTCCCATGACGGTGGAAAGCGAGTTGTGGGTGCTGGGCGAGGATGCCGATACCGGAGGCCTGCGCCGCGAGATGGGAAACATCACCTCTGGCATCTCCGCCCGCTATGCCAGCGATTACATCGCCGCATGGGAAGGCGTGGTCGATGTGCTGAAGCCGGCCGACTACTTCTCCAACCAGCAGGCCTATCGCGCCTTCACCCGCGCGCCCTCGCCCCTGAAAAAGGTGCTGAGCGTGCTGCGCGACAACACCACTTTCGAAGGCGGCGTGGAGGATCAGGCTGGCGAGGTTATCGGCCGGGCTCTGGAGAACAACCGTGTGACCCGCGTCGCCAGCGAGATGGGCAGCGCGGCATCGGGGGGCGGTCTGTCCGCCGACCGGGAAATCGCGAACCACTTCCGCGAACTGCACAATTGGGTTGGCAACGGGACGGACCCTGCGCCGGTTGATGAATACGTGGCGCTGGTACGCCAGGCCTTGCAGGCCGTCATCGTGGCCGGCAGTCCCGGCATCGGTACCGACAGCAGCACCCGCCTGGCAGAAGCCATGGCGCCCCTCTCGCAAGCTGCACTGGAAGTACCGGCCCTGCTTGGCGACTTTGCCGAGGACATCGCCACCGGCGGGGCGAGCGCTCAGGTCAGCAGCCTGCAAAGCGAAGTAGGAGAAGCATGGGCTCAAAACATCCGTCCTGAGTGCGAGGCGATCGTCGCCAGCAAGTATCCGTTCGATTCGCAGTCGCCCGAAGATGCCGGGATTTCCGAGACCCGGCAGTTCTTCGCCCTCAACGGCACGATGGACCGTTTCGTGAAAGATCGCCTCGACAACTATCTCGACAGGCAGGACGATTACTGGCGCTGGCGCGACAACGAACCGATCGCCCGCGGCTTCAGCCCGGCGACGCCTGGCGCATTTCAGAAGGCAGCGCTGTTGCGCGACATGCTGGCCGAAGGACTGCCGCTAGAAATCGCCCTCGTCGACAAGGGGGCGAATGTCAGCCGCGTAGACTTTTCGTCCGGCGGCCTTTCGATGACATTTGATGAGGAAGGTGCCGATAATGCCCAGTCGCTGAACTGGACACTAGGCGGCGGACTGGCGCGCACGTCCGAGGTTCGCATCTACGTCGACAACAACGGGGCGGAGGAGCTTGTCTGGCGCCACCCCAACGAAGGACCATGGTCGCTTTTCCGCGTGCTGGAGCGCGCCGATATTCGCAATCGCGGCGAAGGCAGGGTTCAGGCAACCTTCAATCCCGGCCCCGCGCAGGCGACTTTCCTCGTCGACTTTCCGCCGCAGTTCAATCCGTTCGGCGGTGGCGGGCTTTGGTCGGTCACTTGCCCGCAGAACCTGTGATGGATGCCCTGATGGCAAGCTGTCTCTATGGAAAACTGCCGGGGCATGGCGACTTCGTATCGAGGGGGCTGGAACGGTCCCGCGAAGCCGCGCTGGATGAAACCCTTGCAAGGTCGGTCGAGCAAGCGCGGCAGGAATGGGTTCCGGAGTTCGGCGAAACCTACGCATCCGCGCAGCCCTGGCTGTTCGCTGCTGCAGATGGAACGGCCATCGTGATCCCAAGTGCCGACAAGGTCGGTCGCCTGTTTCCGCTTTATGCCGCAACAGGGCGACGCGTGGTGCTGCAGGATCTCTACGATGCGGTGGTGGAAGCAATAGCCGCCCCACGGAGCGCGGATGACCTGTTCGAGGCGCTGCAGAACCTCGAGACTTACGACGGCGATGCAGGTTCGGAGCCCGAAGGCCAATGGTTCTGCATCGACGAGGAGGCCCCGCGCCTGCCGCTGTGCTGGGATGAAGCCAGCGTGACCCCGGGAGTGATCATGGCATGACTTTTCGTATCCGATCGGCAGGGATGAGCGACCCCGGACTGAAGCGCCCGGCAAACGAGGATTCGATGCTGATCGATGACGACCACTCCCTGTGGGTGGTGGCCGATGGCATGGGCGGTCACAAGAACGGGGCCTTCGCGTCGTCGCAGGCAGTGGGCTGCCTGGCTGAGCTGACGTTCGAAGAAGATTTCGACGCGGCCCTCCAGCGCACTGCGGACTGCATTTATGCCGCCAACCAGCAGATATGGAATGCCGAAGGCGGTTCGGAAGCGCGCGGCACCATGGGCACCACAATCGTTTCCCTGCTGATCCGGGGGCAGCGTTTCGCAATCCTGTGGGTGGGCGACAGCCGTGCCTACATCTATCGGCGCGGCGGCCTCTTCCGCCTCAGCACCGATCACACGCACGTGCAGGATCTGGTCGACCAAGGCATGCTCGAACCCTCGGAAGCCGAACATCACCCGATGGCCCACGTCCTCTCCCGCGCCCTTGGCGTGCAGGAAACCGTGCAGGTCGATATCGTCGAGGACACACTGGAGCCCGGCGATATATTCCTGCTTTGCAGCGACGGGCTTACCGGCCCGGTAAGCGAAGGCACTATTCGCGAGATCGTTTCCGCGAACCCGCCGGGAGAAGCCGTGGACAAGCTGATTGAGGCGGCCCATGCGAACGGGGCGCCAGATAATGTGAGCGTGGCGCTGGTAGCTGTCGAGAGCGATTCCTGATGGCCGGACAAGACAACTCGAACGGTGATGACGAAGACGACAAGACGGTCTTCAATCCCGCACCTCCGCCTCCTCCATCGGAAGAGGGTGAGGATGATCACAAGACAGTCTTCGAACCTGTGCCCCCGACCTCTGCGGACGACGAAGGGGAGGACGAGAAGACCGTTTTCATGCCGCGGCTGGAACCCGGCGACGACGCGGAAGTTGCCCCGTCCACCCCCGCACCCTCGCCAGCGCCGCCGCCAAACCCGTCGGCCTTTCCCGATTCGCGCACCAGCCCGCCCAATCCGTCGGGTTTTCCCGGCGCGCCAAGCTCGCCAAGCGAACCGATCCGTCCGATCGAGGTGGGCGATTACGTCAATGTCTACCGGGTCGAGAAATTCATTGCGCGTGGCGGAATGGGCGAGGTCTGGCAGGCGGTGAACCCGCATCCGCCGCACGAGCAAGTGGCGGTAAAAATCATGCTGCCCGATCTGGCCCGGGACGAGAACGTGCTGAACATGTTCTACAAGGAAGCGTCCGCGCTCGGCCGATTGCACCACGAGAACATCGTGCAGTACCGCATCGCCTCGCAAGGGCCCAATGGTCAGCCCTACCTGATTACGGAATTTGTCGACGGGCCGAGCTTGGAGGAACTGCTCGGCGAATTCTCGCCGGACGAGGCGCAGTTGAAACGGCTCACCCAGCGCCTGACCCGCGGGCTTGGTGCCGCCCATGCCCAGGGCGTCGTTCACCGCGATATTGCTCCGGACAATATCCTGCTGGTGGCCGGAGATGCGGCCCGGCCCAAGATCATCGACTTCGGCATCGTCAAGGACACCAGCGAATCGAACAAGACGATCATCGGCGACGGCACGGCGGGCAAGCTGCGCTACATGGCGCCCGAACAGATGGGCGAGTACAACCGCAATGTCGGGCCGTGGACCGATATCTACAGCCTGGCCCTGACGATGCTGGCGGTGGCGACGGGCGACCACGCCGACATGGGCGGATCGATGGCCGATGCCGTGCTGAAGCGGCGGGGCGTGCCAGACCTTTCCGCAATTCCCGAAGCGCTGCGACCGGCATTCACCGCAGCCCTGCAACCCAATCCGGCCGATCGCCCGCAGACGATGGCCGAATTCTCAGGTCTGCTGGACGACGGCAGCAAGGCCGCTGCGGGCGCGCTTGGCGGGCTGGATGCTCCGTTAAACCCAGATAACGATGCTGCCGGAAAACAAGACCGGGCCCCGCGCGCAAAGGGCGCGAAGAAGGACAAGCCCGGATTGCTTGCCGATCCCTCGAAGAAATGGATTGTCTATGGCGGCGTGGGGGCGGTAGCCGCACTGGCTATCCTGGTTGCTGTCATCGTGTTTGCGACAAGTCCCGACGATCTTCCCGATGATACCGTGGAAGGCGGCACGGGCCAGGTCGCGCAAGGCACCTCCGATCCCGCCGCGCCCAGCATCGATCAGATCGCGGCCGCAGCGGTGCAGGACGTCGATTGCGCATGGCTGACGTTCGAGGGAGCGAGCGGCAACAGCGCCCGCTTTACCGGCGGTGCTGCGCGCCCCGGTGCGGTGCAGACTGCGCTGGAAAGTGCCTTTGCCACCAACGGAATGCCCAACGTTACGCCCGACACCCGGGGCCTCGTAACATTCGGTGAGAACCTGTGCCCGATGATCAATGCCCTGCGCACCGCGCGCAGCGAGCGGCCCCTGATGTCTACCCCGCAGGAATCCTACGAGATAGAGATGCAGGAGTCAGTGCACGGCGACAGCGCGGAGATCGCGAGACCCATCCTGCAGGCCAGTGGACTGAACCCGGATGACGAAGCCATTCTACTCTACATCGACGATACCGATGCGGGTGTTTTCTCGGACAATCGCGAGATGATCAGGCGCGGCGCATTGGCGAGCCAGGGCTCGGTAACCACGACCGGCTTCCAGACGAAGGTCGAGTATGAAACCGAAGGCGGTGCCGCTTTTGTCATCGTCACCGGGCAGCAAGAATTTCCGCGAGACCTTTTCCCCCGAACGGACGAAGCAGAACTCGGCGAGATCAGGGTAACTCCCGATTGGGCAAGCCGGTTCGAGCAAGCGGCGCGAGAGAACAACTGGCACACCGATATTCTCTGGTTCCGCATCACGGATGACGTGCCGAACTAGGGGCACGAAAGGCTCAGGAGCGCCGCGACGCGTCTTCGTAGGCTTGGCGGAATTCCTTCGAGAATACGTCCAGGAACGCTTCGGCAGAGCCCTGTGCGACGCCGCCGAATTCCTTCTCGTAAGCTTTCCACAGCTCGGCTTCGCGCTGTCCGGGGATCAGTTTCGACAGCCCGCCCTTTTCCTCCGTCCGCGCCTTGATGGCGGCTGGCGAAAAGCGCTTGAGGGTCGCCTGCAGCGCGCCCTGCATCGCTTTCAGCGTCGCTATCTGGTGGGCCTGAAGGTCGCGGAAGGCATCCTCCACCGCGCGGTCGGCATCCATGTAACCCCGCATCGGCGGGTTAAGGGTCATCTCCAGCGCCTGTTCGACATTTCGTGCGAATTTCAACGGGTTGTTACCATCGAAACGCAGTTGCGTAGCGGTAGCGCCCATCTGGTCCTTTGCCCGCGCCCGCGCTTCCAGCAGTGTCATCAAACCGGCGAGCAGGCGGTGGAGCAGGCGCGCGGTCCGCTCTGCAGTCTCTTCCGGCGTCTGGCTCAGCTTCTGGGGATCGACCCCCAGATAGCGCACGAGTTGCTGATAGGCCGCATCAGGGGCCTGAGCGGCCGCAGGCGGCGGGGTTGCTGGCGCCTGCTGCTGTGAGCGCCGACGCGCAGGCTGGGCTCCGGTGGGCGGCGGCGGGGCAGGACGGGCCTTGGGGTCGGGCCTGCCGGCTGGATACTGCGTACCCCAGTTCTCTTCGCCAGAAGGAACTGCCGCGTTTGGCGCGGTTCGCCCAGCATTGGGTGAGGCCGACGGCTGGGATGCGGATGCTGCCGAGAATGGATCGGAGGTGTCCGCGCTCGGGTTCAGAGGTAGGAACGGATCCTTGTCCTTGCCGCCGTCGTCCAGGGGCGCAAATCCGTCATCGTCGGCTGGCGCGCCAAAGCCCTCGTCCGAAGGCACCGGAGCATCCCATGATGCTGCAGCCCAATCAACCTGGTGATTGTTTGTCAGCGAGCCGAAGATGTCATCGCCGTCGGGAGCGAAATTGCCCGAACCGGCTTCGTCGGCCCACTCCGACACTTCCCTGGCTGCTTCTTCAGGCAGGCCCCAGTCCTCGGCAGCACCCGCAGCCGGTCCGCTCGCACCTGCGGAAGCGCCTGCAGCTCCGGAAGGCAGACCTTCCCAGTCGTCACAGCCGGTGTTCTCTTCGGCGGCCTTGCGCTCCTGCTCGCGCTCGAACGTTTCGCGCGCTTCGCCGGAAACGACAGCGACGATCTCGTAATCACCGATGTAGATTCGGTCCCCCGGGGCAATGGGATGGGGGCCCTGAACCGGCTCTTGCCCGTCATTGACAAAGGTGCCGTTGGAACTGAGGTCCGAGAGGAAATACCGGCCTTCCCGGTACTGTATTTCGCAGTGCCGCCGTGAAATGCCCGACTTGTTTGAATCCGGTAGTGACCAGTCATTGGTGGCCGAACGACCGATCAACCCGCCTCTGCGATGCAGGACGAATTCCAGACTGGATCCATTCTCCAGCCTCTCCCTGTTCTGGATGCGTAGTGTCAGGCTCACGTCTTGGTCAGGGCATCTGTTCCGGAAACCGCCACCTTCTCGCCCAAATCGAGTGCCTTGTCGAGAAATGCGTTGGTTTCTTCCCGCTTTAGCACAGCTGCAGAAATAATCGCGCCTGCCACCAGGTGACCCGTAACCGCGGGATCGCCGTTTACCGGCTCCAGATCGGGATCGGAGATTGAACCGCCGGAAAAGAAGATCGCGTAGCCCAGCAATTTCTCCGGGCTGTCCTCGCTCGCCTGCTCTGCCTGCGCGAACATGGCCCGGCGAAATTCATCGGATGGTTGATCGATCCAGCGCTGCGCATAGTCCAGCAGGTTGCGGCGGACGGGCGGGTATTCCTTCCGTTCCGCGAGCGGTGCAAGGCACGCTGCCGCCCAGGCAATCGCCTCGGCACGCGGCAAGGCCGCAGCCATGAAGCCGACTGCCTGCACCCGATCCGCCGATTTCCGCAGCGCGTGGAAATGTGCCCTCGGGCTTACTTCCGAAGTGGGCAGGTGCTCTTCTTCCACCCCGGATTGCCGGGCGAGTTCTCGCGCATCGGTCCACAAGACGGTCGTCCACTCGGTCATGCCTGAATGCCTCCCCTCCCGGCCTAGTTGATTTTTACCAGGGCACCTTTTTCGGTCAGGATGCCCCCTGCGGAAACCTCGGTCATGGCCTTTCCATCGACCTTTATCATGGTCGAACTCAAGGTTGCACCGGTCGGAGTGAGAGTCAGCTTCGTCATGCCGACAACGAGCTCGATCTGCTGCATGGCCTCGATCTTGATCTTGCCAGCGCTAGCCTTGGTCTCGATATTGCCCATCGTCACGGTGAGCTTGTCATTGCCCTGCTTTACCGTGGTGGTTCGGTTGCCCGAGGTGTAGGTGTTCTCCTCGTTCTTTTCGAGCGTGTATTCCCGGTTGCCGTCGATCTCCACCTTCTCGTCGTTCTTGACGTAGCGAGACCTGTCATGGCCAACTTTCAGTTCCTCGTCATGACCGATGTGGGTCGAGGTATCGAAGCGAACGCGGATGTTCATGTCGCGCTCGGCATGAAGGAACACCTCTTCCTTGCCACCCTTGTCCTCGAACCGCAGTTCGTTCGCCTTGGGCTTTCCAGTATCCAGATCCTCTGTCTCGGGGTAGTCGTCCTGATCGCCGTAGGTCAGAGTACGCCAGACAGCGCGCGTCTTGTTGGCTGGCAAGTCGTAGACGGGCATGTGCTCGGCATTGAACACGCGCCCTGTCACCAGCGGCTTGTCCGGATCGCCGTGCAGGAAGTCCACCAGCACTTCATGTCCCACGCGCGGCAGCACGATATTGCCCAGGCCGCCGGTCTGGGAAACGCGTATCCAGCAGGTCGTGCGTTCACCCGGCTCGTCACTGCGATCCCAGTGAAAGCGCACTTTCACGCGGCCGTATTCATCGGTGTAGATCGTCTCGCCCTCGGGGCCGGTGACGATCGCCGACTCCAGGCCCACCACGCGCGGCTTCGGCGTGTCGTTCGGGGCGCGGAACTGAGTATCGGCGGGGATGGCCACGAAATGCACGGTATCTTCGTCGCGCTTGCCGGTGCCCGACCGGTAGGACTGGGACTGCAGGTTATGGACTGTCGAGATGATCAGGTAATCGCGGTTGAAGCGAGCCGTCGGATGCTCTGCAACCGATACGGTTGTGCCGACGCAAAGGCCCTTGGCGGTGGCATCCGCAGCGTAGGTACGCCGCAGTGCCCGAAACTCCTCGAGCCGGGCTGTGCTTAACCGCTGTCCGCGACCGTCGTCGATGAACTGGCCAGGGTAACTGTAGTATTCGTAGCTGTCGTGCTCGTGCTGGGCGGAATCAGTGGCAATGCCATCCACCGGTTTTGCCGGCTTCTTGAAATCGAAATCGCGCAGTTGCACACGTTCGTGTCCAGAGCTGGCGACTCGCTCGGTCCACTTCTTCAGATAGTATTTCGAACCCCATTCGGAACTGACGCGGTAGGACTGGCTGGCATCGGCCGTGGGATTGAAAGCCAGGCCGCCGGCCTTGGTCTCTTCATGCTGGTTGGCCCTGTCGCAAATGACCATTTCGTGCCGGTCTTCGTGGTGTCGGAAAAAGTAATAGAGCCCCTCCTGCTCCATCAGGCGACTGATGAAGTTGAAATCGCTTTCCGCGTACTGCACGCAATATTCGTAAGGCTCGTAACTCTCGGCCGCGCGGTATTCCACGTCGGTAAAACCGACCCGCGCGAAGACATCCTTCAGAATGTCGAGTACCGACTTTTCCTGGTAAATGGCAAAACCGCTGGCGGTATCCATGAAATACAGAAACGGACGCAACGAGAGGTTGTAATAGAAACCATCGGCTGTTTCGCGCAGATATACTGCCTCTGTCAGGTAGCCGTTGAAGTAGCGAACCTCTTCCTCATCCTCGAAGACAGAAACGCCAACGCGTTCCCCGATATGCGGACCAAGGTCCAGTTCCCCCAGAGGTGAGGTGATGACCAGTTCGAACTCGAAGGGGTCGGACAGGTTCTCTCTCGCGGTCAGCGAGACGAATTCGACCTGCTCGCCCCCCAGATCGACGGCTAGCCGGGTTTCGCGGTATTCGCTGGTCAAGGTATGCCCTCCCCATTGCAATGCTCCTTAAATCACACGAAAATCAATTCACGGCAAGGTGACCTGTTTTGAAGCAAAGAATTTCCCGCGACTTGCCGTTGACCGACCTACGTGGTATTTAACAAGATATTGACTGTCCGGATTCTCTTTTGCGATTCCGACATGCTTGGGGGAGCCACGGACATCACTTTCTCAGACGCTCGCGGTGGAGTCTAACATGAAGTATTTGGCTGTTTTTCTTTCATTTGCCGTCGCCGCGCCCGCGATGGCTCAGGCTGACGACAACGAATACGATCCCGTGCAGGCCGCACAGATGATCTGCGATGTCACCTCCTCTACCGATACCCCCATTTGCGGTGAGGCAGCGCTTGAACTTGCCATGCGCGCTCCGGAAACCATCGGGGATGTCGGCGTGGTGAAGAAACCTCGCGTGCTTGGGGCAAGCGTTACGAGTGAAAGCGCCAGCGCGCCCGCTGCTGCAACGCCGACACGCGTCACACCGCGCCCTCGCCCGGTGGCGCGCCGGAGTTCAGCCCCCGTGGATAATGCCAGGCTTGCCGCCGCGATCGTTCCGCCGGATGTGGCAGGCACATCGGCTCTGATGGTGACCTTCGCCAACAACTCCGCGCGCCTTACCGAAGCGAGCCAGACTGCGATCAACAGCTTCGCCGTTGGCCTGCAGAGCGTTGACGAACTTACTGGCGGCGGCAACCGCTTCCGCATCGAGGGACATACCGATGCTTCCGGTGCAGACGAATTCAACCAGCAGCTTTCCGAACAGCGCGCGCAGGCAGTTGTCGACGCGCTTGTTGCCTATGGCATCCCGGCAGAACGTTTCGAGGTGGTTGGCAAAGGTGAAGCCGAACCGCTTGAAGGGCGTCGCGGCAATGACCCGCTGAACCGCAGGGTCGTGGCGGTGGTACTGGACTGATCCGGGTTCAGGGGGGATGAAAAGTCTAGACGAGTTGCTCGCGCCTATCGAGGGTGATTCCCCGACCGGCGAAGATCTCGACGATTCCGAAACGTTCGAAGCGCTCCGGACCGCGTTCGATTTCCGCTTTCCCATCGATGTCGGCCTCGAAGAGGTCGAAGAAGGGCGCGAGATGCCTCCGCCCGTCGATTGGGAAGAGCAGATCGCAATCATCGAAGACCTGAGCGACAAGACCAAGGACATTTTCCTGGCTGCCTCGCTGGCGCGCTGCGGGATCGCGACCGACGACATCGATACGGTCGAACGCGGCCTGATGATGATGGCCGGGCTTCTCGAAACCTACTGGGAAGACGTCCACCCGCAGGTGGCGGTGCTGGGATACATCGGGCGCAAGGGGGTGTGCGAGCAGATTGCCGGCCGCGGCGCTTTCTCGATCCCGTTCCTCAACACCACCATCCTTCGCGAAGGCCGCGCTGCGTTCAAGGCCGAGCAGGTGATGAACGCGGAGGCCGGCGGACCAGGCTCCGACGAGTACGCCCCCATAAAACGCATGCTCGACACCTGGGACGACGAGCGCAAGCAGGAAACTGCCGACAAGCTGCAATCCGTCATCGACGCCATCAAACGTATCGAAGGCGCGATGAAGGTTCATGCCGATGGTGAGGAAGCGCCCAGCTTCGATACCACCATCGAATACGTGAACAGCGTCCGCAACGCCTACATGGTTCTGGCGGAAATGGGCTCCGCCAAGGGCGATGGCGAGGAGAGTTCCGAAGGTGACGCCGAGAGTCTGGACGCGCCGATGTCATCTGCTGGCGGAACGGGAGCGCCCCTTTCGGGTGAGATTCGCTCTCGTGACGACGTGCTTCGTGCGCTGCGTGCAATCGAGCAATATTATGAGCGGGCAGAGCCTGGCCACCCAGTAAAGATAGCATCGCGACGCCTAGCAGGCTGGGTCAACAAGGATTTCATGCAAATTCTCAATGACATAGTGCCAAACAGCGTAGACGATGCAACTAATGTTCTTTTAGAGAGACAAGACGATGATTGATCGTTTGTGATTCTCGGCAATCGATTCTAGGATGCTGCGACGAGTCTCTTAAGGACTAGTTGAAAGAGGGGGAATTATAGTGTCGGATTCAGGTCAGAAGTTTATCGGCAGGAACCGGGCTCCGCGCGTCCACATCTCCTATGACGTCGAAACCTACGGCGCACGAAAGTCGGTCGAACTGCCTTTCGTTATGGGCGTGATGTCGGACCTGTCCGGTGCCAGCCATGTCGAGAAGAAAAACCTCAAGGATCGCGAATTCCTCGAGTTCGACATCGACAATTTCGACAAGCGCATGGGCGCCATAGCGCCGCGCGCCGCCTTCAACGTCGACAACACGCTGGAAGGCGATGGCAAGCTGTCGGTCGACCTCACGTTTTCCAAGATGGACGATTTCGACCCGGCGACCGTCGCGAAGAACGTGCCCGCACTGAAGAAGCTGCTCGAGGCACGCGACGAGCTGAACAACCTGCTTGTCTTCATGGATGGCAAGTCCGGGGCGCAGAACCTGATCGATCAGGTGCTGAAAGACCCCGCGCTGCTCAAGGCGATTTCCGCTTCCAAACCTGCCGCAAACGACGCGGAGGCGCCCGAAGCTGCCGAAGGCGAAGCCGAATAAGAAGCTGGCCGGGCACAGGCGACCGCCATGCCCCGCCAATTGCACAGCGCGTTATTTTTTGATGGAGGATTTTGATGGCTTCGGAACCGACGCAAGAAGCTGGGGGGCAGCCCGGTTCAGCCTTTGAATACGACGAATTTTCGTCGCTGCTCGAAAAGGAATTCAAGCCGAAGGACGATTCGGCAAAGGATACCATCAGCGCCGCCGTGGCCACACTGGCGCAGCAGGCGCTGGAAGATGCCTCGCGCATTTCGGACGATGTCTATGCAACCGTCGATGCGATGGTGGCCGAGCTCGATCGCAAGCTGTCGGAGCAGATGAACGCCATCCTGCACCATCCCGATTTCCAGAACCTGGAGTCGGCCTGGCGCGGCCTCAACTATCTGGTCAACAACAGTGAAACCGGCAAGGACCTGAAGATCCGCGTGCTCAATGTGGAGCGCAAGGAACTGGAGAACATGTTCAAGGCCTACCGCGGCGTGGCCTGGGACCAGAGTCCGCTGTTCAAGAAGGTGTACGAGACCGAGTTCGGCCAGCTCGGCGGCGAGCCTTACGGTGCCTTCATCGCCGACTACCAGTTCGATCATACGACCAAGGATCTGAATGTGATGAAGGGCCTCGCCAGGATTGGCGCAGCTGCCCACGCTCCGATCATCTCCGCAGCCGATTCCAATTTGCTGAACATGGACAGCTGGTCCGAACTTGCCGATCCGCGTGACCTTTCCAAGCGCTTTTCCACCACCGAACATGCCGCCTGGAACGCATTCCGCGATTCCGACGACAGCAAGTACCTGGCGCTGACGATGCCGCGCATCCTTGGCCGCGAAATCTACAGCACCAAGGACAACCCGATCGAAGGCTTCGAGTTCGACGAAGTCACCGACGGTGACCATGACAAACATCTGTGGATCAACTCTGCCTATGCCATGGGCGTGCGCGTCAATGCCGCGTTCCGCGAATATGGCTGGTGCACGCGCATCCGCGGCGTGGAAAGCGGCGGCACGGTAACGGACCTGCCGAACTCGGTATTCCCGACCGACGATGGCGGCGTGGATCAGAAGTGCCCTACCGAAATCGCCATTTCCGACCGGCGCGAGGCCGAACTGTCGGAACTGGGCCTGCTTTCGCTTGTGCACCGCAAGAACACGACTTCGGCCACCTTCATCGGTGCGCAGACGGTTCACCGCCCTGCCCGCTATGACAACGCAGACGCAACTGCGAACGCCAAGCTCGCATCGCGGCTGCCCTATATCTTCGCCAGTTGCCGTTTCGCACATTACCTGAAGTGCATGGTTCGCGACTGGGTTGGCGGCTCCCGCGAGGAAGGCCAGCTTCAGGCGGAACTGAGCGACTGGGTGCATCAGTATGTCGATGCCGCGCCTGAAACCAGCAGCGAAGAAACCAAGGCTCGCCTGCCCCTGAAAAAGGCCGACGTGTCGGTTGAACCGGACCCCGAGAATCCGGGCTATTACAGAAGTAGGTTCCTGTTCGTGCCCCACCACCAGCTGGAGGGAATGGACGTGAGCGTAAGCATGGTGTCGCGACTGCCGAAGCAAGGATAACGGCGGGAAATTGATCGAAACTACCTGCAAACGGAGAGACACAAATGACTGTTTCAGTATTCATGAAGCCCGATGGTATCGAAGGCGAAGCCACCGACGAAAAGCACGATAAGGAAATCCGGCTGTCGAGCTGCAGCTTTGCCGCTTCCAACTCCTCGGCCTACAACAACGCGTCGAAGACGGTGTCCAAGGGCCAAGCCCAGATGGCCGATATCCAGTTCAGCAAGGAAGCCGACAAGACCTCGGTCGAGCTGTTCAAGGCGTGTGCCTCGGGCAAGGTTATCCCGAAGGTGAAGATTTCTTTCCAGACCAACGTCGGCGACGACAAGAAGATCGACTTCCTCGTGTACGAACTCGAGAACGTCGTGGTGAACAGCTACAACTTCTCCGCTTCGTCCGAAGCCGACGAGCATGGCTCTCTCACCTACGCCAAGATCAAGCAGATTTACGACCAGCGTGACGAGAAGGGCAATTCGAAGGGCAAGGTCGAAGGCTTCTTCGACGTTCTTCTGAACAAGGCCGGCTAAGGCTTTTACAGCCTGGCTTGAAAACGCTGTGCAAGATGCCGATGCATTGTTCTCCGCAGGAGATATTGACGGGGCGCGCGCGGTCCTGATCGACCAGGTCCGCGCCGACCCCGGCAACTGGGAGGTGCGCAGCTTCCTGTTCCAGATCTTCGCCCTGCGCGGAGAATGGGACCGTGCCGAGAAACAGCTCGATACGCTCGCCAAACTCGACCCTGCGGCGCAGATGCTGGCGGTTGCCTATCGCCAGTGCATCGCCGCAGAGCGGGACCGCGAGGCACTTATCGCAGGGAAGGCCGAACACAGCCCGCGGTTCGATTATCCGTGGCTGGCAAAGCTGGGCGATGCCCTGGCGCTCGCCAGCTCGGACCCGTCCGCCGCCGCGTCGTTACGGGCCGAGGCTTTTGACGAAGCGCCGACCACGCCCGGAACTGCCGACGGGACGCCGTTCGAATGGATCGCGGATGCCGATCAGCGGTTCGGCCCGACTCTCGAAACCATGATCGCCGGACGGTATGCGTTGCTGCCGTTTCAGGCCCTGGAATCGCTAATCATCCACGCTCCGGTGGATCTTCGCGACACGGTATGGGGTCAGGCGGAATTTGGCCTTCGCGACGGGGCACGCGTCGCCGGATATGTGTGCGTTCGTTATCCCGGCTCACACGAGGCTAAAGACCCGGACGTGTTGCGCGGCCGGGTGACCGAATGGCGCGAGGATGGCGATCTGGAGACCGGTCTGGGCCACCGCCTGATGGTGCTGTCCGACGGTTCGGAGCATCCGCTCATGTCATTGCGCAAGATCGAGTTCGACCGGACCTGAAATGTCATCCCATATCCGTCTCCGCCCGACGTTGTTCGACAAACTCGTCTATGGGAGCGAAATCGCCAGTCTATCTAGCGAGGATGACCTGCCTACCGTCTCGCGGGAGGAGTTCCGTAACTTCGCGGCTTCGAACGTCGAGCGTTTTACCGAGAATTCGCTGCGCGCCAGCATTCGCCGTGACCTGGCGTGGCTGCTCAACACGATGTCGTTCGAATCCGGTATGGATCTCACCGACTATCCGGAAATCCGCACCTCTGCCCTCAATTACGGGGTGCGCGATTTTGCCGGCCGCACGCGCGACACCACGTCGCTGCGGGAACAGGCGCGCGAAATTCGCGACGCGATAAAGGCATTCGAACCGCGCCTTGATCCGCGTTCGTTGCGGGTGCATCCGGCGCCAGACCCGCTTTCCAATGGCAAGGCCATCTTCGTGATCGAGGCCGAAATCGCCGGGATGCCCAACCTGGCACCGGTGCGCTTTCAGACGCAGGTGGACAGCGACACCGCCGCTGTCGAAGTGACCGAGTAATGGATCCGCGCCTGCTCAGCCGCTACGAGGGAGAGCTCGATTACCTGCGCGCCGATGCCAAGCGTTTTGCCGAGGAACACGAAACCGTCGCCGCCCGGCTGGGGCTGAACCAGTCCGATCCCGATCCCTATGTCGAACGTCTGCTGGAAGGGGTGGCTTTCCTTTCCAGCCGCGTGCAGCTGAAGATCGACGACCAGTTTCCGCAGTTCACCCAGCACCTGCTGCAGGCGATCCAGCCGCACTATCTTGCGCCCACACCCTCGATCTGCATCGCCGCCTTTGGCCCCAAGGAGGGAGACCAGGGCCTGCTGAACGGACACAAGGTTGCACGTGGCACCGAACTGACGGCGGAACCGCCTGCCGGCACACGCACGCCCGTCTCCTTCGTTTCAGGACACGAAGTTACGCTTTGGCCGATCAAGGTCGCAAAGGCCGAGTACATCGGATCGCGGGCCGCCGTGGCTGCGCAGGCGGCGCTGGCAGGGGTGCGCGCGAACGCTGCCCTTACCATCAGGCTGGAACCCACCGGCGGGGTCGACCTGCGACAGGTCGAGGCGGACACGCTGGAGATATTCCTCGAAGGTAACAGCGCCGTTCCCAATGAACTGTACCGACAGATCATCGGCGAAACCGTGGCCGTAGTCGCACGCCCGATGGACGCGCAGTCCAAAACCCACGCCGTTCTGGAGAAACCTGCGCAATTCGGCTTCGCGGAGGAGCAGGCGCTGCTGCCGACAGATGGGCGTACGCTTGATGCCTATCGGCTGCTGACAGAATACTTCGCCTGCCCCGAGCGATTCCGTTTCGTGCAGCTGCGCGACCTTAAAAAGGCCCTGAAGCTCTCAGGCGAAGCGGTGGAGATCACGATCCTGTTCAACCGCTCTTCCGAAACGCTGGTGCAGGCGGTGAGCGAGCGAAACCTTCGGCTTTACGCCACACCGGCCATCAACCTGTTCGAAAAGCAGCTGAACCGCGTTCCCTTCAGCAAGACCGAGCACGAGTTCAAGATCGTGCCCGACCGCGACGGGGTGCTCGATTTCGAAGTCTTCCGCCTGCTGAACGTGAAGGCCTACGACCGCAACAACCGCAACCCGCGCACTGTCGCGCCGCTCTATGCCTTTGGCGCCCTTCTCTACGACTATCGCGACGCGCTGTTCTTCACGACGTCGATCCGGCCCCGAAAGCTTTCGCGCAAGGAACGCCGCCAGCGCACGCGCGAGGATTACATTGGCACCGAGACCTGGATGAGCCTGACCAGCCCCGGCGATCCGGAGGGGCTGGAACACATCCGCGACCTGTCCGTGCGCGCGTTGGTGACCAACCGTGAATTGCCCGAGCTGCTGCAATTTTCGGGCGAAAAGCACTTGACGGCATCGGGCGTTCCGGCCCGCTCCATCCAGGTGGTGCGCGCCCCGACCAGCCCCTTGCCGCCCATGGGGATGGGCGATGCCGCCTGGCGTGTGATCGGCCATCTCACCCCGAACTACGCCACGCTCCTGCCCGAAGACGGCGGCGATGGAGAACTGCTGAAGAACCACCTCGCGCTTTATGGAAGGCAGGAGGATCCCGTGATGCGTGCGCAGATCGACGGCATCGTGTCGGTCAGGGGAAAGCCCGTCACGCGCCGCGTGCCCGATCTTGGCCGCCTTGCGATGGCACGCGGTCTGCGGGTCGAAATAGAGCTGGATGACGCCAGTTTCGACCAGTCCCGCATGTTCATGTTCTGCGCGGTCGTCGACAGGTTCCTGTCCGAATTCGCGATGGTGAACTCGTTCACCGAAACCCATTTCCGCAGCAAGTTCCAGGGAGAGGTAGCGGCATGGCCACCAAGGATCGGTCGCCGACACGGTATCTGAACTTCCTGCGGGAAGCTGCGGAAATCCCGCGTCGGTACAGTCTGTTCGCCCTAGTCAGGGGCGCGGCCGCGCGTGCCGGTGACAAGCCGCCGGTCGGCAAGAGCCGTCAGCCCTCGCAGGATGTGATACGGCTGCACCAGATTCCGCACACCGCCTTTCCCGCCCCCACGCTGGACAACATCAAGTTCGAGGGGCCGGTGCCGGTGGCAGAGGGTTACTGGCTGGGGCTGACCGGGCCGATGGGACCGCTCCCCTTGCATCTCACCGAATTCGCGATCTACGAACGCCGCTATTCGAAAAGCCAGCCGTTCGGCGATTTCCTTGATTTGCTGGCGGGTCGGTTCCTGCAGCTGTTCTATCGCGCCTGGGCCGTGTCCCAGCCCGCAGTGCAGGCAGACAGGCCCGACCAGGACATGTTTCGCGAGCGGATCGATCAGCTCACCGGCGCTGGCGAAGGTGCGAACGACAACAGTGCCATGCCGCGACTGGCGCGGCTTTTCTATGCCTCGCAGTTCGCCTCTCGTCGCAGTGCCGGTTCGATCGAGGGCCTGCTGCGGCACCTGCTGAATATGCCCGTGCGCGTGTTCGAATTCCAGCCGCGATGGTCCGACATCGACCGTGAGGACCAGACCCAGCTTGGCCTGCGCCATCACAAACTCGGCGATGCGCTGATCGGCAGCCGGATGCTGCACGTATCTTACGCCTTTACAGCCGAGATCACGTCTTCGCAGGAACACGAGTTTCGCCGCCTGCTGCCGTCCGGCCCGCTGTTCCCGATAGTGAAGGAAGCGCTGGACGCGATAACGCCGGGGCACCTCGAATGGACGGTAAGCCTGCGCCTGCCCGGTCCCGAAGCTCCGCCAGCCAGCCTGGACGGACGCACGCCGCTGGGATGGTGTTCGTGGCTGGGAAACGTTTCGAACGACGACATGCGCAGCGATGTGCACCTGCGGCGCACCGCGTTGCGATGATATTTGACAGGGGGAATGACAGATGACGGAAATCAGCCGCAAGGCCTTGTTCGGGCGCCTTAATCCGACTTCGCTGAAAGCCGTGGAGACAGCCACCGGCTTCTGCAAGATGCGCGGCAATCCCTATGTGGAACTGGCCCACTGGCTGCACATCATGATGCAGGATTCGTCCAATGACGTGGCCTCCATCCGCACCGCCTTTGGCCTCGATGAAGGTCAGCTGGCCAAGGACATCGTCACAACCCTCGATTCCCTGCCGCGCGGGGCGAGCGCCATTTCCGATTTCTCCCCGCAGATCGAGGAAGCGATCGAGAAGGGCTGGCTCTATGCCTCGCTGCAGTTCGGCTCCGGCAGCGTGCGCACTGGCCATTTGATGTACGGCATGGCCAAGACGGCGACGCTGCGGAACGCGCTGTTCGCCATCAGCAACGAGTTTCGCAAGATTCAGCCCGACAAGCTGGCTGCCGATTTCAACACGATCACCAAGCATTCCAGCGAAGAAAACACGGCTGTAGGCGGCGGCTCTTCCGCTGACGCCAGCGATGGCGCGCCCAGCGGCCCCGGTGAAACCGGCCAGGAAGGCGGCACCGCGCTGGAGAAATACTCCACCGACCTCACGCAGGAAGCGCGCGACGGCAAGATGGACAAGATCGTGGGGCGCGATTCCGAAATCCGCCAGATCGTCGACATCCTTTTGCGCCGCCGCCAGAACAACCCGATCCTGGTCGGCGAGGCGGGTGTCGGCAAAACCGCCGTTGTCGAAGGCTTCGCCAAGCGGCTTGCCGATGGCGACGTACCCCCGGCCTTGCAAGGCGTAACGCTGCGCTCGCTTGACATCGGATTGATGCAGGCAGGTGCCAGCATGAAAGGCGAGTTCGAAAAACGTCTGCGCGCAGTGATCGACGAGGTGGAAGGTTCTGACGAACCGATCATCCTGTTCATCGACGAGGCACATACGCTGGTCGGTGCGGGCGGCCAGGCGGGCACCGGCGATGCCGCCAACCTGCTGAAGCCTGCCCTGGCCCGTGGTAACCTGCGCACCATCGGCGCTACGACCTATGCCGAATACCGCCAGTATTTCGAAAAAGACCCGGCCCTCACCCGCCGGTTCCAGACCGTGGACGTGGGCGAGCCGGATCGCGAAAAAGCCATCGACATGATCCGCTCCGTCGTGCCGATGATGGAAGGGCATCACAACGTTGTGGTGCTGGACGAGGCTGTGGATGCTGCCGTCACCCTTTCTCAGCGCTACGTGCCGGCGCGTCAGCTACCGGACAAGGCCGTCAGCTTGCTCGATACCTCCTGCGCGCGCGTAGCCGTGTCGCAGCACGCTACCCCAGCGAAGGTGGAGGACCGCCGACGCAAGCTGGAACTGCTCGAGGTGGAACGCGAGGTGGTCGAACGCGAAGTGGGCAACCAGTACCGCTCGGACGACCGCTACGAGAAAATCCAGGAAGACATAGCCGCCGCCAAGAGCGCTGTCGAAGACATCGAAGCCAAGTGGGAGCGCGAGAAGGAAGAGCTGGCCAAGGTCATCGATGCCCGCACCGCTCTTGCCGATGCGCGGAAGGACGAGAGCTCCGACACCGACATGGAAGCGCTGGAGAAGACGCTGGCCGATGCCATCGACAGCTACCGCGAAGCACAGGGCGATGACCCCATGGTCTTCGCCGTTGTCGATAGCGATGCGGTCGCCGCCGTTGTCGGCGACTGGACCGGTATCCCCATCGGCCGCATGGTGAAGGACGAGATCCAGTCCACCCTGACACTGGCGGACCGCCTGAAGAAACGCGTGGTAGGCCAGGATCACGCCATCGACGCGATTGCCCGCCGCATCCAGACAAGCCGCGCCAAGCTGGACAATCCGAACAAGCCTGTTGGCGTGTTCATGCTCTGCGGCCCCTCGGGCGTTGGCAAGACCGAAACCGCGGTCGCGCTTTCCGAACTGCTGTTCGCGGGCGAGGAGTCGATGATCACCATCAACATGAGCGAGTTCCAGGAGGCGCACACCGTCTCCACGCTCAAGGGCGCTCCGGCTGGCTATGTCGGCTATGGCCAGGGCGGCGTGCTGACAGAGGCTGTGCGACGGCGCCCCTACTCGGTGGTGCTGCTGGACGAGGTAGAGAAAGCCCACCCGGACGTGCACGAGATGTTCTTCCAGGTCTTTGACAAAGGCTTCATGAACGATGCCGAAGGCCGCTACATCGACTTCAAGAACACGATCATCCTGCTCACCAGCAACGTCGGCACGGACCTGATCATGGACATGGCGTCGGACGAGGAACTGAAGCCCGAGCCCGACGCGATGGCCAACGCGCTGCGCCCGGAACTGCTCAAGACCTTCCCGCCCGCCCTGTTGGGCCGCCTCGTCACCCTGCCCTACTGGCCGCTGTCACCGGAGATGCTGTCGGGCATCGTGCGCATCCAGCTCGACCGGATCAAGCGCCGCATCCACGACCAGCACCGCATCGAATTCGCCTACGGCGACGACGTGGTCGACTACATCGTCAGCCGATGCACCGAACTCGATTCCGGTGGCCGCATGATCGACAACATACTGACCAACACGATGCTGCCCGACATGTCGATCGCCCTGCTGGAACGGCAGATGGACGGCGACGAGGTCGAGAAGATCGAGGTGAAAGCCGTGGATAGCGGTTTTGAATACGAGTTTGGTTGAGGGAGCGTGGCAATGAAAAACAGTAAAACAGTTGTAAAGGCTTTCCCAATTAAATCTGAGCAGGTCTCGCGCCTCGCCATGGCGGCAGGCAGGTCCCGTGCTATGCTCACGCACACCAAAACTGGATGGGCCCCAACCGACCTTTCAGACAACAACATGATGTCGGCGCTATACTGGATGTGGGGAGACGATAATCCCCTCAAAGGCTTTCCGGTTTTCAGCAACACGCCCCCGGGCGAGGCGACGATAAATACGGACTTCAAAAAAGTCGAAGTTGATGCCTTGGCGCATGGGCTAAAATATCAGGACACCTTTTACGACAAATTGGCACGCGGTCCGCAGCATGCGGCCCAATATCTTCGTTTCCTCCATACTCATCGTGCGGAAAACGAAGAGCTCTTGAAGACGGTTTTTTCCGACATTCGCAAAACAAATAGGGACATCGAGAATTATTGGACAAAGCACGTTGCTGCTCTGAAAGGCGTTAAAATCGTGAGCAATCTAGTAGTGGCATTCGGCCCAGCAGCTCCCTTGGCCGCGAACATTCAAATCGGTCACACGATTTATGAGGTTCTCACTGCCCCGACGCTCGAAGCGGGAAACTTAGTAATTATCGATAAGGGCGTCGAGAAAGCTGTTTCAGACTTGGCCGATGCAAGTGTTAAAAAGGAGTTCGGCAAGGGACTGTCGAACTGGAAGCTCGCCCAGCAAGCAGAAAAGAAAATAGCGGAGCTGGAAAATTCTCTGGCCCGTAAATCGAGCTCCAGCAAAATCGCGAAAATAGGACGAAAACTAGATCGCGCTAAGTCCGCAAGTGCGGCAAGTAGAGCCGCATCTTCCAGTGGAATTAAGTCAGCAAAGCGTATCCATATAGGCAAACGATTTGGTTTGCCGATCGTGTTCGCTCTTCCTGAGTTGTATGATCTATATCAAGAAATCGAAAGCCTGCACGATAATTAGACAAAAGAGAATTTGAATTGTGACCGACTTCTACCTCCTCGCCGCCGAGAGGGCATGCAGCGTCGATACGATGCTGAAGGAGGCATACCGAAATCCCGCCCCGGAGACCGTCCAGAACTTTCTCCGCTTCAACGGTATCGCCTCTCCTGCCGCGCGGGTCATGCCGGGGGAACTTCTGATTGTTCCTTCCCTGGCGGAGGGGCCGAAGTTGGCGCCTGAGCAGGTTGGTCGCTCAATCCGCCGTGCAAACTACGTCATGCGCAACTCGATGGCAGAGCCGGCGGCCGCCGAATTCAACGCCAATTTCAGCTGGGTGCGTGATCTCGTGGTCAGCAATGACTTCGATACCGGGGCTGGCGTTGCGGAGAACACCCTCACCTATTTCAGCGAGCGGGCCAATCGCATCGCGGACACGCTGGGCGAGTACCGGCGAAACTATGAAATTGCGGCGCGCAGTCCGGGCAAGAGTTTTACAAAGCATTCCGCCGCCAACAGCGCCCGTTTCTTCATCGAACAGGACCTGCGCGGCCAGATCACCGGTTTGAGCCAGAAGATGTTCCTCGCCAACCCGCAGCGCAGCCGGATGAAGGACAAGATCGGGATCAGTCACAAGGCGCTGAAGAACGATGTTCGCGTCGGCAGCAACCTGAAGGAACTGGACAAGATCTCCGAGGCAGCAGCGAAGGCCCAGAAACTGGCGGCAAAACTCAAGAACGGCGCGCTCGTGTTCAAGATCGTTTCACTGGGGGCCACCGGCAAGGAAGTTCACGACACCTATCAGCGGTCAGGCACACGCGCGGGAAACATGCGGGTGGGCCGGGAAGTGACGGCGGTTCTGGGCGGCAGCTTGGGTGGCTGGGCAGCGGGCGCCCTGATCGTGGCCTTCGGTGTGGGCACCGGAGGACTGGGTCCGGCCGCAATTGCCATCGGCGGCGTGATCGTCGGCGGCATCGCTGGTGGTGCCGCAGGCGAAATGGCCTGGGACGAATGGGGTAACGACATCTACTCCGCCGGAGAAAACGCCTTCGACTTCCTGGAAAAGGCCGCGCTGGAATAACGGGCCAGTCCGGTCCTGCCCGAGCTGATGGGCGGATTCCGCCTGGAATGCCATGCCTTCAAGCTACGCGGCTGATCATGCGAATGTATCGCTTTTGTACGATGGGCCGGTACGTTGGCTCGCCCGGCTCACCAATAGTGTTCGGTTATTCGGCGCCTTCGGGCAGGTCGAAGAAATCCACCGCCCCCTGATCGAGATCGTAATAGGCACCCACAACCCACAGCCTTCCGTCCCTTTGCGGTTCGAGCAACAAGGGATCGCTGTGATTTCGCAACTGGCCTACGACGCGGCGCACGTTGGCTCGCACCGAATTGTCCAGCAGGTCGCCCGGTTCGTTCCGGGCCGCAAGCACCGCTGGAATGATCGGTTCGACCATCGGCCCGATCGATCCGGGGAAGGTCGCGTTGTCGGTCACCACTTGCGTTGCCGCCTTCACCGCGCCGCAGCTTTCGTGCCCCATCACTACCACCAGCGGCGTTTTGAGAACGGCCACCGCGTATTCGATCGAGCCGAGCGCCACGGTGTCCACCGTGTTGCCTGCGTTACGGATGATGAACAGCTCCCCCAGACCGCGGCCGAACAGCAGTTCGGGCGGCACGCGGCTGTCGGAGCAGGTTACATAGGCAGCGAACGGAGACTGGCCTCTCGCTAGTTCAAGACGCCGCTGAGCGCTCGTCAGGACGCGGGTCTGTTCGCCGCGCAGGAACGAAGCATTGCCTTCGCGCAGCAGGTCCAGCGCCTGCTGCGGGCTCAGTTCGCCTGCCAGTGGGGCCGGCGTCAAACCGCCGTCGTTGTCCTGCGCCAGCGCGGCATTCCCGCCCACGAGCGAGGCTGCACCAACGGCGCTTATGCCACCGATGAAATTTCTACGTGTCGTCATAGCGTAACTCCTCTTCTCACCTGCCGATGCGATTGGAGGAGTGTGGCTCCAGTCAAACTGCATCGGCTGTCCGATGCGGTCCGACATCACGCGCCGCTTCAGCGACGCGCCAGAGGGGCCCGGTATCCGCGTTTGCATTATAGCCGGTTGCGAAACCCTCGCAATACTGGCCCTAGGCCTGTATCACTCCAGTTCGAGGATGACGGCGTCGACCATCAGGGTTTCGCCTTCTGCGGTGTTGATGGAGGCGACGGTGCCTGCTTTTTCGGCGCGCAGGATGTTTTCCATCTTCATGGCCTCGACGGTAGCGAGCGGCTGGCCGGCCTCGACCTTGTCGCCCTCGCCCACGTGCAGCTTCACCAGCAGGCCGGGCATGGGGCACAGCAGCATCTTGCTGGTATCGGGCGGCTGCTTCTCGATCATGTGACCGGCGTGGCCTGCCAGGCGGGCGGGAAGCACGCGCGCTGTGTAGGTGCGGCCGTGGGTGTTGATCTGCCAGTTGGGGCGCTGGCGGGTTACGGTGAGGCCGAGCGTAGGGCCGTCGGGCTGCGTGGCGGTGGCGGTGCGCTGGCCGGGGGCCCAGTCGCAGGTGACCTCCACCGTGTGCCCGTCGACGATGGCATGGCCCTCGCCCAGTGTGACCGTGTGGTCCTGCCCATCGACCCGCACGATCCATGCGGGGCTGACCGGCTGCGGGCCATCGAGCTGCCCGCTGATCTGCCGCTGGCGCGCCTGGTGGGTAAACTCGATCCCGGCAGCGATGGCAGCGATCACGCGGGTGCGCTCCTCGCTGGTGGCCGCCCCTTCGAAGCCTTCGGGATATTCCTCGGCAATGAACCCTGTGGTGAGCTCGCCTGCGCGGAACCGCGGGTGCTGCATCAGCGCGGAGAGGAAGTCGACGTTGTGCCCCAGCCCTTCCAGTTCCACCGCGTCCAGCGCCGCGATCTGCAGGTCGGCGGCCTCCTCGCGCGTTGTGCCCCAGGTCACCAGCTTGGCGATCATGGGATCGTAGAAGATCGACACCTCGCCGCCTTCCTGCACGCCCGAGTCGAACCGCACGCCCCCGCCGTTTTCCTGGGCAACACCGCGAAGGTCGCCCGCCCACGGCTCGACGGGAGTCGAGTAGCGCACCAGCCTGCCCGTGCTGGGCAGGAAGCCGCGATAGGGGTCCTCGGCATAGATGCGGTTCTCGATCGCCCAGCCATCGATGCCGATATCGTCCTGGCTCATCGGCAGCTTCTCGCCGGCAGCCACGCGGATCATGTATTCGACAAGGTCGATGCCGGTGATCGCCTCTGTCACCGGATGCTCCACCTGCAGGCGAGTGTTCATCTCGAGGAAGTAGAAGCTCTCCCCTGTCGGGTCCGCACCGCTGACGATCAGTTCCACCGTGCCTGCCGAGTGGTAGCCCACGGCCTTGCTCAATGCGACGGCCTGCTCGCCCATTTTCCTGCGCATCTCGGGCGTGACGAAGGGGCTCGGCGCTTCCTCCACCACCTTCTGGTGGCGGCGCTGGATCGAGCACTCGCGCTCGTTCAGGTAGAGCACCGTGCCGTGCTTGTCGCCCAGCACCTGGATCTCGATATGGCGCGGGTCCTCGATGAACTTCTCGATGAACACGC
>NZ_QXFL01000012.1 GCF_003584125.1 Aurantiacibacter zhengii | reverse complement strand
AGGATATTTTCAGCCACGAGTAATGATCTCGGGCGTTAGAGCATGGCATGACCAGAGCCGCAGACAGGATGCGCAACAGGCGCCAGCAGTTCGCGACACCGGGAGGTTCGCTGGATCGGATCGTGCGCGTGCTGGCCGTGGGGCTTCCTGCCCTGGTGGGCGTGGTCGCGGCGATGATGCTGATTACCCCGCTGTCGCCGCGCGGGGAGATCAGCTTCCTGCTCGACCGCAACAAGGTCGCCATCGCGGACGACCGGCTCCGCGTCGACAACGCGATGTACCGCGGTCAGGACAACAGGGCGCGTCCGTTCAGCCTGGTCGCCGGCGAGGCGGTACAGCGCAGTAATTCCATACCACTTGTGGAGATGCAGGATATGACAGCGCGGCTCGCGCTGGCCGAAGGTCCGGCTGTCCTTACCGCCCCGCGCGGCGTCTATGATATCGACGATGAGCAGGTGCGCATTCCCGGCACGGTCCGGTTCGACGCTGCCGATGGTTACAATTTCATCGCTCGCAACGTGACGATCGACCTCCCCTCCCGCACCCTGACTGGCGATGGGCAGGTAAGCGGCGCGATCCCGGCCGGTGCCTTCTCGGCCGATGCCATGCGCGCGGACATGGAAGAGCGTACTTTCTCCCTCAACGGTAACGCCAGGTTGCGCATGGTGCCCGGCCGCTTGCGACTGCCCGAGGAAATGTGATGATGGAGCCTGACAGCATGAATACCGAAACCCCATCCTCGCGTCCTGCGCTTCGCCACCTTGTCGTGCGCGGCCTGGCTGGCGGTCTCATCGCCGGCGGGATCGCGGCGCTGTCGTTCGGTTCGGTTGCCGGGGCGCAGACGATTGCCGGTTTCAATTCAAACCAGCCGGTCAACTATGCTGCCGATCGCATCGAGTTGCAGGATCGGCAGAACCGGGTTGTCCTGTCTGGCGATGTCCAGATCCGGCAGGGCGACCTGCAACTGACCGCGGCGCGGACGACGGTAGCCTATAGCGATGCCGGCAGTCTGCGAATCCAGCGCATCGATGCGACTGGCGGTGTGACGGTTACGCGCGGCAATGAGCGCGCCAGCGGCAATGCCGCCGTCTACGATTTCAACCGGCGGGTCATCGTCCTGTCGGGGAACGTCGCCCTGCGCCGCGGCAGCGATACGCTGGACGGCGGACGCCTGGTGATCGATCTCAATTCCGGGCTGTCCAGCGTAGACGGTGCAGGCGCACAGTCAGGCAGCGGACAACCCGGTCGCGTGTCGGGAACTTTCGCGGTGCCGGACGGCGACTAGAACACTCTACCGGAGATATCGAGCATGCTAGCGTATCGCGCCTAAGTGCACGCCGTCGCGGAGATTTTCTCTGCCGCTGCGCCTTCGTCGATCCTTTCATACCGGCTTGCGAGCCGTTCCATCCTGCTGCATGCCAAATCGGCGCCCTGATCTACCGCCAGCACTATTGTGGCGACCCAGTCATCAGGAGCCGCGACACCCGAAGCGGGGACCAAGGTTTTATCCTGCCAGCGACCGAAGCTTGCCATCCGGTTTGCCATCGCTTGCCGACCTTCGGGAACGGTCACGAGTTCTCCCAGCAAGGCGAGCGCCGATTCGGTAAGATTGTCGGTTGACAGTAGCGCGACTACACGCTGCGAGGCTATTTCGTACTGTTGCTGCTCCAGCGCGCCCTGGCCGCTGGCCAGTTGCGAAATCGGCTCGCGCCAGCCGCGACGGCTGGATGCTTCGAGTGCGGCGCGCGCGGTTTCCGCATCGCCGTTCTGGAGGGATGCCAGCGCGAGAACAGTCAGCGATTCGGCAGGCATCGGCCGCAGTTCGATCTGCTGGCGCGCCTGCGCCACAGCGATCTCCGGCTGGCCCGCCTGCAAAGCCATCTTGCTGCGTTCACGCGCAGCGCTGCCACTGAAGCCCGCTGGCACCACTGCGGCGTAAGACGGCGAAATGCGTGATTGCTGGTCCAGTTGAACCACGGTGACGAGCGCAGCCACAGGCAACAGCAAAATACCGGCGATGAGCTTCGTCTTCATCGCCGCGCTCTCCTCCCGCCTGCAAGCAAGACCACGAGCACAGCTGCAACGCACAGGATGGTGAGGTTGCGTAGCGGATAATCGAGCAGCGATTGAAGGACGATGGCGGCGATCCCCGCGCCAGCTCCCAGCCTCGGCCATCGTGCTTTCGTCACGCCGGGAGCCATAGTTGCCCAGGCAATCCAGCCTAACCACAGTGCCGCTAGCGCGAGACTTGCCATACCCCCTTCGATCGCGATTTCGATGTAGTCGTTGTGAACGCGAACAGCCCTTCGGGGGGATACGTATTCCAGCGATTCGTGGATCTGGAATACGTCGTCAGTGGTGCCCATGCCGGAGCCTGCCGGCCAATATTGGCTAGCTGCGTACAAGCCGTCTTCCCACATTTCAGGACGGTCGGTCTGCGTGTCGGAAAAACGCGCGATGCTGGTCTCGATCCGCCCGCCCGAAAGGGCAGAGATGACGATGGCCATCCCGACAACAGCGGCGAGGCCCAGGCCGATCCATAGGCCGACTGACTTCCGACCCTGTTTGGGCAGGTGACCGAAAAGTGCTCCAGCCCCGCGCAAAACCATAAGCCCTACCGGGATGAAAAGGAGAACCATCCCCGTGCGTGACTGCGTAAGGAAAGTGCCCACTATCAATAGGGAGGCGGCGGCAATGACCCCAAAAAGGAATGCCCAGTTTCGCGGTTGCGGCAGGCTGGCCAGCAGACATAGAGCAATCACGAAGAAAATTGCTGTCGAGTTGCGGTTTGCAAATGTTGCGGAGAGAACGATACCTTGGCGGAAGGCCTCGTCATACAGCAGCGCCACGGTGTTGCCGGTGGAAAGTTGCACAGTTCCCAACAGTAATGCCGCCACCGCTGCCGCGGGCACAGTCCACGCGAGCGTGATGCGTTGTTCGGCTGGAAGTGTGCAGCCGATGATGATTACCGCTGCGGGAACGAGCGTCGCCGCAAAGGCAACCATCGTTCGCACTGGACTGACGCTGACTGAAAACCAATGATCTGCGTTCACACCCGCGATGGCGAAACTCTCGACCGCTAGCGCGCGACCGGGGAGCGCCTGCCAAATTCCTAGAGGTAGGGGCAGCGACTGCAGCACCGGAAAGATGATGCTCAACACAACAAGCGCGATCAGCGCTTTCGAGGCAGTGCGTGTAAATCTGGGAATGCGGTCTGCGTGCCAAGCCAGCAGCGCCAAGGCGAAAAGCTGGACAAGCAGGTTGCGCAATCCATAGGCAGACCCCCCTCCGCCCAGTAGCACGGAAAGACCAAGGAGAACTTGAAGATGCACCAAGGGTGAGGTTAGCAGTGCGGAGGGTGGGGCCGATCGAACACCCCACGAAGACGACACCGGGCGCGGCTGGCGCGAATTCCCCTTCATTAGATCGTCCAGAAAGCAAACCGCCCGCGAAACGCGGGCGGAATGTTAATCGAAATGAGCAATGCGATCAGGCACCGGGTGACACCGGGGGACCGACCACTTCGCCACCGTTATCTTCGATAAGGGCAATGATTGCTGCCGCACCTGCACCAAACAGCAGGATGATCAGGGCAAGCGGAATCTTCAGACCGGCTTCTTCCGACTCGCCAATCCGAGCAGCCATGCGCTCAGACATCTCGATCGAGACGCCGGCGTCGGCAGCGCGCGTATTGGCCTGGGCAGCGATGGGAGCGACCGTCAGCGAGGCTGCAGCAGTCGCGGCAAGGATTTTCTTCAGCATAGTCGGGCTCCTTCAAGGGGTGGCCGGTTTTCTAAATGACTTGGCTTCGGTATACCGCAGCGCACAATGCTGCGCAACGTCTAATGTGTGAAAATACTTAATTCGCAGTATCGATACGTCCTATCAGGGCGAAGGGTTCCGGATTTTTCCTCTAAACTCTGCATGATCGTCTAGAATTACCGTGAAATTATCGATATTGCCGTCCGTGACAATCAGATCGCCCGCGCGCAGCCAAGCATAGGCATCAGATCCTTCATCGCCCGACTTGTCCACCCCGATCACAATCGAGGTGGGAATTCCTTTTCGTTTCAGCCAATTCTGTGCAGCCATCGCTTGTACAAGGCAGTCCGAGCGCCACAGCATCTAGTAAGGAACTTGGGTCACGTACGAGCCGGTCCCCCTAGCTCTTTCGCGCGCCGCGCTGGAGATCGTTTTCTTACCGCATTGTGCTGCCGCTCGGTTGCGCGACTGTGTTTGCGTCGGTTTCAAGCGGAAAAGCGCGATCCTTGCAACCGCCAGCCATGCCATTGCGGCAATGCAACGCCCGGCAAAGCGTATCGACAATCGTGGGTCACCAACACGAGAATGGCGATTCGTTTCGCTCATGCATGCCTGTTACCCTTTGCTGTCTACGCGTAATAGAGGTGTTGCCGATTGCGCACGCGCCGCGTTCGCACTGCAAAAATGCGGGCCAACCCGCCTTCCGGATGGCGCTGAACGCGGCAATGAATTCGATAGCGGCTATTCTGAACCTTGATGGCTAGCCGGTGTCCCGTGAGTTGATAAGCCGCATGGCCGACCAACTCGACGGTGCTGGGGGTGTGCAGACCTGGCATTCGGGATGCGTGGGCTTTGCCACCAAGGGCAAATCCCATATTGGCGACGACCCCCGTCGCGATACGATGGGAAACGCAGAAGAATTCAAGATCCTGTTCGATGGCTACCTCGTCAATCGCGAGGAACTGGCCAAAGCAATCGAGCGTCCACGTGATCTCCGGTCTTTCCGACCCCGACCTTGTCGAACTCATTTTCGGGCAGGCCTTGATGATCCCAAGCTACCGTTAGCAACCTCCGCGAATCCCAAATCAGAAGCGCGAATTCTCCATGCATGTGCCGGCATCATCTTCAATATCATCGAATAGGTGGTCTGAGCTGAGGTGGCGCTCACTTTGGACACCGGCCGCAACCAACCGGCAATTAGCGTATCCATAGCAGCGGGTGTCTTGCCCGAACACTCCTGCACCCGTTCAACCATGGTCATCATAAAGGCTTACAAATAATACCTGTCATCGCACGAAAGAGCAGTCAGCACATCGTTTTTGTGCAGGTGCGAAATAAGCATTGAATCTTGCATTGCGCCTCGGTAGCATCGGCTTTAGGTAATACCTAGTGGGGTTCAAGTTCATGGTTTACGGTCGGCAGAGTGTGCTTGTGACAGGGGGGGCGGGTTTCCTCGGCTCGCACCTTTGTGATCGTCTGATTGCCGAAGGTGCTCATGTCCTGTGCATTGACAACTTCTTCACAGGTAATCGTGCCAATATCGAGCACTTGCATGGTCATCCGCAATTCGAGCTAATCCGTCACGACGTAACCTTCCCGCTCTATGTGGAAGTCGGCCACATTTACAACCTCGCGTGCCCGGCCTCGCCCATCTACTACCAACACGATCCAGTACAGACCACGAAGACCAGCGTGCACGGCGCGATCAACATGCTCGGCTTGGCAAAACGCACCAACGCCCGCATCCTCCAGGCCTCGACCTCCGAGGTCTACGGCGACCCTTCGATCCACCCGCAACCCGAATCTTACTGGGGCAATGTCAATCCGATCGGTATCCGCTCTTGCTATGACGAAGGTAAACGTTGCGCGGAAACACTGTTCTTCGACTATCATCGCCAGCACGACCTCGAGATCAAGGTCGTGCGCATCTTCAACACCTATGGCCCGCGCATGCACCCGCAGGACGGGCGCGTGGTTTCCAATTTTATCATGCAAGCGCTTCGCGGCGACCCCATCACGATCTATGGCGATGGCCAGCAGACCCGCTCGTTCTGTTACGTCGACGATCTGATCGACGGGTTCGTGCGGTTCATGGCGACATCAGCCGATTTCACCGGCCCGCTGAATCTTGGCAACCCAGGGGAATTCTCGATGATTGAGCTGGCCGAGGCCGTGATCGAGCTGACCAATTCCAGATCCGAGCTTACGCGTGAGCCATTGCCGCAGGACGACCCCAAGCAGCGCCGCCCCGATATCTCTCTCGCGCAATCGAAGCTGGGTGGCTGGGAGCCGAAGACTCCGCTGCGCGAAGGTCTGGCAAAGACTATCGACTATTTCGACGGTCTGCTGAAGAGCGGCCAAATCAATTAACCCGGATTCCCGATCAGCCAGGCATGGGCAAGAAGCACAGGCCGCACCGGGGGGGCATGGATGACGCGGGCAGCACCGCCAAGAAAGTTCGAGAATGGCTGCAACGAGGCGCAAGGGCATCATTTTGGCTGGTGGATCGGGCACGCGCCTCTATCCGCTCACTCGTGGCGTGTCGAAGCAACTGATGCCAGTCTTCGACAAGCCGATGATCTACTACCCGCTCTCCACTCTGATGATGGCGGGCATTCGCGATATCCTCCTCATCACCACGCCGGAAGAACAAGCACAGTTCCAGCGCGTGCTAGGAGATGGTTCGGATTTCGGCGTTGTCCTCAGCTACGCTATTCAGCCAAGCCCTGACGGGCTGGGGCAGGCATTTCATATCGGTGCCGACTTTATCGCTGGCGATGCTAGCGTGCTGGTTTTGGGAGACAACATCTTCTACGGTCATGGCCTGCCCGAACTGCTAGCGAGCGCCGCAGGGCGCGATAGCGGCGCCAGTGTCTTCGCCTACAGGGTCAATAACCCACATGATTACGGTGTGGTCGATTTCGACGCGAACGGTACGGCGTCTTCGCTGGAAGAAAAGCCTGCACAGCCCAAATCTAACTACGCCGTTACCGGCCTCTACTTTTACGACGACACCGTGGTGGAGCGGGCCCGCGATTTGCAACCGTCGGCCCGCGGCGAGCTGGAAATCACCGATCTCAACCGGATGTATCTCGACGATGGCAACCTGTCGGTAGAGATCATGGGGCGCGGCTACGCCTGGCTGGATACCGGCACGCACGGATCACTGCTGGACGCTGCCAGTTATGTGCGCATTACCGAAGAACGCCAGGGTTTGAAAATCTGCTGTCCGGAAGAAATCGCGTGGCGCACTGGCTTCATAGACGATGCCAAGCTTGAGGCCATCGCTGCCCCGCTGAAGAAATCCGGCTATGGCGAATACCTGATGGCCTTGCTGGCCGAAGGCCGCGACTGATGAACATCGTGCGGTGCGATATAGAGGGTCCGCTTATATTAGAGCCGGAGGTGTTCGGAGATGAGCGCGGCTTTTTCATGGAAAGCTGGAATGCGGAAAAGTTCGCCGCCGCGGGCCTGAATATGGCGTTCGTGCAGGATAACCATTCCCGCTCGCAGGAAGGCGTGCTTCGCGGCATGCATTTCCAGAACCCGGGCCCCCAGGCAAAGCTGGTGCGCGTGGTGAACGGGGCGGTTTACGATGTCGCCGTTGATTTGCGCCGGTCCTCGCCCACGTTCGGTAAATGGAAGGGCGTGGAACTGTCGGCAGCAAACAAACGCATATTCTGGGTTCCACAGGGTTTCGCGCACGGCTTTCTCACGCTGGAGAACGACACCGACCTCCTTTACAAATGCGATGCGGCTTACACTCCTTCGAACGAGCATTCGCTAGCTTGGGACGATCCCGAAGTTGGCATCGAATGGCCGACCCAAGGTCTGCAAATCCAGCTTTCCACAAAAGACCGGGAGGGTAAGTCGCTGTCCGAAGTGGAGGCTTTTGTGTGGAAGTCCTGATTACCGGTGGGAAACGCCAGCTGGTACGATTTCGCTGTCGCCATTCAGGAAGAGGCACTATCGATTGGCCTGCTCAACCGGGCCATCCCGATAGCGCCCATTCCGACCAGCGCCTACATTACACTTGCGGCGCGGCCAACCTTCTCGCTACTGGATTGCAGCAAGACGCGCGAACTGCTTGGCGATGGCCACACCCATTGGTGCACCAACCTGCGCACCATGCTTAACGAGGAAGCATACCTTGGCTAATCTGCTTGTCACTGGCGGTGCCGGCTTTATCGGCGGCAATTTCGTCCATTACTGGGCGGACAACCATCCCAGCGATGCAATGATCGTGCTGGATTCGCTGACTTATGCCGGCAACGCGTCGACCATTGCCGGCGTCGAGCAGGCGGAACTCGTCGTTGGCGACATTCGCGATACGGCATTAGTGGAGGAGCTCCTGCGCGATCGCTCGATCGACACGGTGGTTCACTTTGCCGCAGAAAGCCATGTGGACAGATCTATCACCGGGCCGGACGCTTTTATCGAGACGAACATCCTGGGCACGAATTCGCTGCTGAAGGCGACGCGCACAGTCTGGCTGGACGAAGGGAACGGAAAGCCACACCGCTTCCACCACATCTCTACCGACGAGGTATATGGTTCGCTTGACCCAGAAGACCCCGCTTTCAGCGAGACGACGCCGTACCAGCCGAATTCACCCTACTCGGCATCCAAAGCTTCGTCCGATCATCTTGTGCGCGCCTATCATCACACTTTCGGGCTGGAAGTGACGACCAGCAACTGCTCGAACAATTACGGGCCTTACCAGTATCCCGAAAAGCTTATCCCGCTATTCCTGCTGAACGCGCTGCACGGCCGCGATCTGCCGATCTACGGCGACGGCATGAATGTGCGCGACTGGCTGCACGTCGAAGACCATTGCCGCGGGATCGAGGCCTGCCTGCTGAAAGGTAAACCGGGAGAGACCTACAACATCGGCGGCGGTGCCGAATTGCCCAACAGTGCGGTGATCGACAATATCTGCATGCATGTAGACTTGGCGTTCGCATCGTTTCCCGGCTTGGCAGCCAGATTCCCGGATGCACCAGCGGCCGTCGGCGAACCTACCGCCGAACTCAAAACGTTCGTCACCGATCGCCTTGGCCACGATCGCCGCTATGCGATCGACGAGCGCAAAGCCCGTGCCGAGCTTAATTATATGCCGTTACACACTTTCGACAATGGTTTGGCGCTCACACTGCAATGGTATCTAGATAACGAGGATTGGTGGCGCCCGCTCATCGAGTCATGAGCGGTGCGGTGGTTGACCCGTAATGAGGCGAAGCACCTCGAAGACCCCCGCCACTGCAACCGAACCCGCAATTGCAAGCACACCCGGACGGTCGCGCCAACCAATGTCGCTTCGCAGGATCATTTTCGATTGGCCTAGAAACATCTGAACGGGTGAAGCCAGCAACTTTAGCGGGCTGGTACCCTTGTCTTTTTCCAGCGTCCACGATCCACCCAAGACGCGACGGCGCTTGTGAACCAGACTGGCGAGGTCGGCCCGCGTTGGATGAGCGACGACAAGATTGGGTGCGTAAACGATTCTCGCGCCGCAGCCAATCAAACGACGAGAGCATTCGAAATCGCCACCGGAGAGTAAGTCAGCGCGGAACCCACCGTTGGAAACCAGCAAGTCTTTCTTGCAGAGCCAATTCGCGGTAACGCAATGCTGTTTGGCGACGTTTGATTCTTGATTGAAAGCCTGGAGGCTTTCGAACAGCGTCGCGTACTTGCCGCACTTCTCTTCCTGGAAGAGCGTGATGCGCCCGGCGTGGATTTCGTTGTCGGCGCTCTTTTCCGAAATCCGCAGCGCTTCTTCCAACCAATTCGGGTCGGGTACGCAATCGGCATCCGTGAAAAGGACATATTCGCCTCGTGCTATCTCCAGTGCCCTGTTACGGGCACGGTAAGATCCAGGCTTCGCTTCCGACAACAGTGTGACGAAAGTATATCCGCTAACAATCTCCGAAGTCCTATCGGTCGATCCGTTGTCTACTACGATCACCTCGAAGGACTCAGCCATGGCTGTTTGCCTAGTTAGTGCATCAAGCAGCTTGCGCATGTATCGTTCGCCATTCCAGACAGGGATGACGACCGAAATTTTAGGTGTCTGGCTCATTTCCACTCCGATTCGGCAGCGCTCACATTCACCGCTCGTAGGAGAGGCCGCCCTGAGTTCGCAGATGCAACACGATAACCTAGATAAACGCAAAATGCCACCAGAGCATTGTTAAATTTGTGCAGTGCGGTATTCAAGAGCGCAGGCTGGCATTCTGTGATTGGGAACCCATGCGATATCGCACCGAAATCGACGGATTACGTGCCGTTGCCGTGCTCCCCATTGTCCTGTTTCACGCTGGAGTATCCCAGCTGAAGGGCGGCTTCATCGGTGTCGATATTTTCTTCGTGATTTCGGGCTTTTTGATTACCAACATAATTATGCGAGAAATTGACGAAGGTCAGTTTTCATTGCTAGAATTCTACAAGCGGCGCGTCGTCCGTATCTTGCCTGCACTATTTGCCATGATGGCGGCACTCCTGCTAGCGACATGGATATTCGTTCCCTTTGATCTGCCGGGAATAACGCGCAGCGCTGCCGCTGCCGCCGGTTTCATTTCGAATATATATTTCTGGTGGAACACCGATTACTTTGCTCGCGCTGGCGAAGCAGAGCCCCTACTCCACACTTGGTCACTGGGGGTGGAAGAGCAATTTTACATCTTCTACCCATTGCTACTTCTGGCATTGCGCCGTCGATCGCCGCGCACCGTTCTACGGGTACTTTTCGCGATCGTGGCCATATCCTTCGCGATCAGTCTGGCGCTTACCATCCGCGCGCCAGCAGCAGGATTCTACACCTTGCCAAGTCGAGCCTGGGAATTGGGTCTGGGCGGGGTCGTGGCGCTAGGCGGCTTTCCCAAGGTGCGGAACTACGCATTCCTTCAGTGCGCCGCTTTTACTGGTCTAGTTCTCATTGCAGGCGCTGTGCTGGTCCTTGCAGGAGATTTCCGCTTCCCGGCGCCGATGGCCCTTGTTCCGTGTTTGGGTGCGTGCATGGTCATCTGCTATGGCGAAAGAACGCTGGCCGGCCGCCTGCTAAGCCTTCGTCCAGTGCGCTGGATAGGAGCGATCTCCTATTCACTGTATCTGTGGCACTGGCCGATCATCACCCTATACAGGTTCAACACCGGTCTGACCTTATCAATTAGAGAGGCAGCAGCGCTCACCATTGCCTCGATTCTGGTCGCCGCGACTTCCTATTACCTTATCGAACAACCGTTCCTGTCGAAATTCCGTAGGAAACGTTCCAAACCCGTTCTTGCCGTGGGTGCGAGCGCGCTGGCCGCGATGGTTGGCGGTACGCTCACGCTGCCCGCCGTCGCAACAGCAGTCGGCCATCCACGCGGCGAAATTGCTAGTATTTCACGCTACCTAAAGTACCAAGGCGAGGAGCACCGTTACCAGTTCCGGCCTGGCGAATGCTTCGCGACCGATCGATTACAGGCCGTCGATATTGCAGGGTGCATTCAGATTGATCCGAAGCGCGAGAACGTGCTGGTGCTTGGCGACAGCTTCGGAGCTCATATCTGGCGCGCACTGGCAGAGCAATTCCCGCACCTCAACGTTATGCAATTGAACGCATCGGGCTGCAAGCCTCTCGTGCAACCCGAAGGTGAACCTCGCTGCACGGCCCTGATGCGCCATGGCCTTGAAATGCTGGCCACGTCTGGTCAGATTGACAGGATTGTGTTGGCCGCACGCTGGCGGGGCAGGCATATGGAGAAATTGTGGGATACCATCGCCTACCTGCAGGATCAGAGTATCGCCGTGACCGTTATTGGTCCGGGCGTCGAATACGATGGTGATTTCCCTCGCATTCTCGCCATGGCAATGATCCGTGGAGACAGCAGGATGGTCGAGCGGCTGCGCGTCCTGGCGCTTGACCAACTTGACCGAGATATGGGCAACCTCGTGCAAGCCTCAGGGGCCGACTACATTTCGCTCTATGCGCTCGAATGCCCGCAAGGAAGGTGTCGTCAGGTGACCGATGACGGTGCTCCCTACCACTTTGATTACGGACACCTAACCTACCCCGCTGCACAAGAAATGCTGGCGCAGATTGATCAGCTTTGAGCGACGGTTGATGTGCGATGCCAGCATTTCACATGAGTTGGCAGTCTCGCGGGACGTTGTTCGTTGCGACGCAGCATAAAGCAGGGTATTCGGCCGAATGAAGGTTAGCTGGCCGTAGGTCTTGATCTCCAATGATGTCTCACCAAGGAAACTTGCGTTGGTGGCGACAAGATGCGCAGGAGCAGCGTTAGGATTACGATGTCTATACGCCGTGATGCTTTCTGGAGCGCAACTGATACGCTCATAACGTCAGGTTTGGCTTTCGGGCTTCGCCTTATCGTCGCCCGGTTGCTAGCACCGGAAGATTTCGGGATCGCGATGATCGCCGTGACAGTAATTGGTTTGCTTCAGGCGGTTAACGACTTTGGCCTGACCGCAGCGCTGATTCAGAAGGATGAGGAAGAGGTAACCGCCTCTCTCATTGACACAACGTTTACAGCTTCGCTGATCATAACGGTTCTACTGGCCCTTGCGACGGCGGCGCTGATAGCCCCCTTCGCCGCTTCCGCGTATGGTGAACCCTCGCTTCAGCCCTTGATCCTTGTCTTGGGTCTTACCCTGTTACCATCCCCCTTCTCAACCGTGGTTTCTGCCCTGATGTTCAGGAGGGGCCGTTTCAGAGCCAACGCAGTTATCAAGGTTATAGCAAACTTGCTTGGCATGATGACAGCGATTGTACTGGTGATGATCAACCCTTCACCCTGGGTGATCGTTGCTCAAGTGCTTGCTTCATCCTTGGCTGCTGCAGTCATGCTGCAGATTGCAAATCCCCATAGGTATCGACTTCGCCTCAGCAAGGAGCACCTAGGATCGGTTTTCGGGTTTAGCACGTTCATCTTGTTGAGCGATTTACTATCGTTTGCGCAGTCGAATGCTGGCGTCTTCATTCTTGGCCTCGTGCTTTCCACGGCAAGTGTCGGCTATTTCGCCTTAGCAACATATTTGACAAACACAGCGCGCAAAATCGTCATGTCGATTCTGAACCGCGTAACGTTTGTGCATTTCTCACGTAATAAGCATGATCAAGGTTTTCTGCGAAAGAAATTCATTTCGACGGTACGATGGAATTGTCGCGCACTTTTCCCTCCACTCACTGCTATGATGCTCTTCGGACCGAGCTGGGCGCCGCAATTTATGGGAGAGGAGTGGAGTGCGCTCGGTTCGCTATTATTTTGGCTGTCACTCACGGTGATCGTTGGCACATCTGGCGGCACTACATCCAATTTGTACAAGAGCATGGGGCGTCCCGGTCTTGACCTGACGTTTGCCGTGGTCACTACTGCAGGGCTGCTTTTCCCGGGAGTTTACGTCGCAGCGCAAATCTACGGATTGGAAGGCGCGGCAATTGCAACCTTCGTCGTCAAGGTCCTGGCTGTCGCGATAAGACTATTCGCGTTGCGAAAGCTAGTTCCCGGCGCCGCCTCGGGTGCAATACTAGCATCGCTTTTTCAGGCCCTTCTGCAGACACCTGTAGTGCTCGCATGGGCCGCAAGCACGATGCTAGGGATCACAGAGTGGTATCTCCAGCTTCCGTTTATTGTGGTGGCATTCCTCATTTACGGTTCATACGAACTTCCACGGGCGTTCCCTGACCTACTGCCCAAACTGCTGCGTCGATTCCGCGAAAGAAAAATCTAGGCAACTGAGAATTTGAAAGACGGATATGTATCATCGCATCAGAAACTGGGTTCGCGCCAAGTGGCGTGCCATTGATTCGCAATTGCAGCCCGTTGTCGCCCGCTCACCGAGAGTTGCAAGAGCCTATTTTGCGACTTTAGATGATGGTCTTTCGCGAGAAGCTGCCGCCGTTGCAGCGGGCCGCGCCCGCTATAAAAAAGATACCTATTCACCCCAGACCAGCTATTACCTCTTGCGGCGCAATGTTCACCGGCTCGAGAAGGGCCTAATCATGCGGCCCCGGCGCCCGGTCTTTGCCGTGGAATACCTGCCTGAAACAATCGACGTGTTCATTCGCGCGATAGAGTCTGCAGATCGCAATGAAGAGCATCGATGGGCGATCGATGTGCTCCATGAGTATTTCAACGCTGTTGACGGCACCCATCCTGTCATCAGCCGTGAAAAAGAGCGTTTCGAGGCGGCTGCTCCTAAGCAGAAGGAAATGACAGGCTCTACGAAGATGGCCCCCTACAAGCGCGCGCTGAATGGACAATCTCCTGTCGATTTTGACGATTTCATGAAGCTTTCAATTCGTCGACGTTCGGTACGTTGGTACCTAGATAAGCCAGTACCGCGTGAACTTGTTGATAAGGCCCTAGAGGCCGCTGCCCAAGCTCCCAGTGCATGCAACAGACAACCGTTTGTATACCGAATTTTCGATGAGCCAGCCCGGGCTCGCGAACTTGCCGCCATCCCACTCGGGACAAAGGGTTTCGCCGAAAAGTTGACGGGCGTCGTGGTATTGGTCGGGAGGTTGCGTGCCTATCCGCAGGTCCGCGACAGGCACGCGATATACATCGACGGTGCTTTGTCGGCTATGTCGTTCATGTACGCACTCGAGACTCTGGGCCTCTCGTCTTGCCCAATAAACTGGCCTGACATTGAGCCCCAAGAATCGCTGATGAAGAATGCCATCGGCCTAGAGCCCGACGAACGAGTCATCATGCTGATTGCCTATGGCTGGCCGGACGCAGAAGGCCTCGTTCCCTATTCAGCGAAGCGCGAACATGCCCAACTGAGAGAATACCAATGAATATCGAGATATCCGGCGTCTTCCCGGCAAACAGGGGCGCACTGCTAATGCTTGAAGCCGTCAAGCAACAACTTAAGAAGTCATTGCCTAATTGTCGCATTTCAGTTCCTCTTCGCTGGCCGACGAGCGAGCGACTGCAACGTGGCGTCTGGAGCACCCAGGGTGATATGCCAAGCGACTGGACGCTGAAACTTCTCGAGATTTGTCCACAAGCTCTACGGGAGCGTGCCGGCTACATCCGCAGCGAAGATATCGATGTGCTGCTTGATGCTTCGGGCTTTGGCTATGGTGATTTCTGGGGGCTGAGGAAGCTTGAGCGGCGATTGTCTGGACGATTAGAGAATTGGAAAGACTCGTCAAAAAAAGCGATTCTCCTACCCCAAGCGCTCGGTCCATTTGCAGAAGACGGAATGGCTGCGGCATTCGCCAAGGCGGTCGACAAACTTGATTTAGTCTACGTACGCGACGAGGTCTCGATGCAACATGTAATCGATGTCCTGCCGCAAGAGGCGAAAATCAGGAAAGCTCCGGACTTCACCAATCTACTCGCTCCGGACCTGCCGGCAAGACTCGAACATCTTATAGGAACTGCATTCGTAATTCCTAACGAAAAAATGGTGCATGGGAAAGGTAATGCAATACGCGCTCAATATCTTTCTTTTCTTGTCGATGCAGTGGAAGCCATTCGTAAGACCGGCAGAGAGCCAGCGATCCTGTTGCACGAAGGCCAGAAAGATTTAGCTCTCGCCAGAGAATTGAATTCAATCCTCACCTCTGAGGTACCAGTTATCGACGAACCAGACGCACTGGTAACTAAAGCGCTAATTGGACGAGCCGAATTAATTGTCTCCTCGCGCTTTCACGGACTTGTCAGCGCTTTATCAGCAGGAGTGCCGGCCCTTGCGTGCGGCTGGAGCCACAAATATCGCGAACTTATGGCAGACTACGGCTGCCCGCAACTGCTTGTCGAACTCGGGTATCAGAAATCGCACAGGTTCAAGCTCGGAGAGTTCCTGGAACAGATAGGCGATCCCTTGCTGCGTGAGAACATTGTCGAGCACGCGCAAGCGGAGAAGGCAAAAAGTCGGGCGATGTGGGATGATGTTCATGACCTAATCAAAACCTGATCAGGTTAGAGATCAACGCCGGAAGACACGGCGTTGGGGCTGATTTTCGTTCTGAATGCCGCGCAGGGCGGCTAGTTCGCGCCTGATCTTGTCGTTCACACGCCGAGCGAACGCTTTGACGTGCCATACCGGATTGCGAAAATAGGCCGACAGCGTCGGCGCCAAGAAGATCTCGTCAATGCCGACGGTGCCAAAGCTATGGTACTTGGACACCGAGTAGTTCTCGGCTGAATGCCACACAAGGCATTCGCCCAGTGGTTGACGATTCTTGTCTATCGGCACGAGATTGCGAGAAGCCATTCCTGCCGGCACGTTCCAATAGGTAAGCGCGAAAGCAGATCGCTCCCGGCACATGTTCGCAAGGGTATGCGGCATATCCGAACCACGCTCGAGATCGCTGTAGGGCGAGGCAAGGTATTCTGTCGCCAATTCCCGGTCCATTATGAACCCGGCCCAGTACGGGTAATCCGGATTGACGTATTCACGCCCATCCAGCGAAACGATATCTGCCTCGCGAACGATCTGGTGGCCGCGGTAATCAGGGGCGATCACTTTGTCCGGAAGCGCGCTTTCATATCGCAGGAATCCCGGGATACAGCCAACAGACTTCATTCTGGGCAACGTGCGAACGAAATACTGCAGGTTCTCGTTTGTGAAGACGATATCGTCCTCAATGTAGACGAAAAAATCTCCCGCCGAACCATCTTTCCAGGCCCAAGCGCGCAGATGATCCTTGTGCCACCAAGTCAGGTGCCACGGGTGCGCAAGATCGTGCACCTTGTCGAGCTGCAGCCCGATGCCGCGGTCCTCAAGCTTTTGCCTGCATTCCAACAACTGCGGCTCGTCATTCAGCGAAAGGTCCTGCGTGACGAGAGTTACGCGGATGTTAGGGTAGTCCCAGCCCTGTATCGCATCCAAGACCTTGGCGAGGTATTGTACCCGTCCGGGTACGTAGTGTGCTGCGATCGACACCTCAATTGATGGTTCGTGCAATCTACTCTTCCTCGAAAATCGGGAGCTCGCCGTGCGAAATGCTGCGAAGCAACATGGATGTAGACCCTTGTCATTTCTTTCGCAACTGGTCACTTTACAGACTGGCGTACAACACTCTAATGTTGCGGTGCAGCGCAGAAAAGGCTATCGAATTGCTTCTTGCCGCTTGCGCTGCGGCTCGTCCCAGTGCCGGGTAGGACTACCTGCGAAGGAACTTATGAGCACAATTGAAACCGCGTCACCCAAGATCTTCTGTATCGGGTTTCAAAAAACTGGGACAACGTCCCTCGATCTGGCCTTGCAGCAGCTTGGCTATTCAACCATCACTGTATTCGGACGGGACAGACCGCTGCCTGAACTGCGGGCGAATCTCGTCGATATCGGCATCGGGATTGCGCAAGGCGTCGATGTCGTATCCGATATGCCATGGCCCTTGATTTATCGCGAACTTGATACAGCTTTTCCTGGCGCAAAATTCATTCTGACGGTGCGTGATACGGACAAATGGTATCGCTCAATTAGAGATCATTTTGGCCCGGCGAATGACAGAATTCAGCAGCTGACCTATGGCGATGACGCTGGAAGTCCTGTCGGCAATGAAGCTCGCTACACGGCTGTTTACGATGCGCACAACGCCGACGTCCGATCCTATTTCGTTGATCGTCCAGACGATTTTCTGGAAATGTCTCTTGAAGCCGGCGATGGTTGGCGCAAGCTGGGCGCGTTCATCGGTCGTACCGACGTACCGGAAGGCGAGTTTGTTCGAACCAACACGGCAAGTCAGCGTTCGAGCATCCTCACGCGTACGCGAAAGTTTGTTCATAGAGTAAAACCCCGGCTATCGTCCTCCGTCTAGGCGTGGGGTGATTCACCTTGCGCCATCCTGACCAGTTGTTGCGAGAGCTGCAGATGTCGAAAAACAGGATTGACCGCCAAACTGCCGATGTCACCGTGATCATCGTCAGTTTCAACACTAAAGATTTGACGATCAAGGCCGTCGAAACATTGCTGCGCAATGCCGGTGATATCAGCATGCGTATCGTTATTTGGGACAACGCATCGCATGACGAGTCGGCTGAGGCTATCCGCACACGTTTTCCGCAAGTCGATCTGATTGCAAGTCAAGAGAATCTGGGATTTGCGATTTCTAACAACAGAGTAGCCGAAACCGTCAATACCGATTGGATTGTGTTGCTCAATCCGGACACCGAAACGCACCACGGCGCAATCGAAAGGCTCGTTAGTTTCGGACGCGAAAACCCGCAGGCAGGTATTGTCGGCGGGCGTACCGTTTTTCCCGATGGATCACTCAATGTTGCGTCGTGCTGGAACCGCATGACGATATGGTCGATGCTGTGCTCGGCCACAGGGCTTTCGGCGATTTTCAAGAATTCGAATTTTTTCAATCCCGAAGGGATGGGCAGTTTTCGGCGTGACGAGATCCGGCATGCTGACGTAATTGTTGGATGTTTTCTCGCTATCCGCACCCGCCTCTGGCGCGAACTCGGCGGTTTCAGCGAGAAGTACACAATGTACGGCGAGGATGCCGATCTCTGCCTTAGGGCGAGAAGGGCCGGCTATAGGCCGATGATAACGCCGGATGCGCAAATCATGCATCTTGTGGGCGCATCAAGTACAACCAGGGCCGACAAGCTGTTGAAGCTCTACCGCGGCAAGGCCACTCTGATCAAAGATCATTGGTCGCAGCTTGCCGCGCCGATTGGAATTGCACTGTTGTGGACGCAGATGGCAAGCCGCAGGTTCGGTTATGGCGTGAAGCAAAGGATTGGAGGGGATAGCTCGGCCGCCGAAACATGGAGACGAGTCTGGAAAGAGCGTCGCGAAATATTGCGGGGATATCCTGATGGATGAGGTCTCACTTGCACGAAAGGACAGCCCTAGCCGGCTACGCAGGCTTTTTCGACTTGTCGGTTCTTCTTTCGACCCGCGCGCATGGCTGCATCTTTTCCGGATCGTAAACTACTACAATTATTCGCACGTAGCGCCGCGAAGGCAGGTGCGCTTTGGCGAAAGCCCCAATGTCAGCCCCGATACGGTGTTCACTAACGCGGATCGCATCGAGATTGGCAACCGCGTGCGAATAGGATCGCGTTGCTATTTCTGGGCTGGCCCATCCACTGGGCGTATTATCATTGGTGATGATGTCCTGTTCGGGCCGGAAGTCATGCTGACTGCAGCGAGCTACCTGTACAATGCAGGTACACCAGTCACGGAGCAGCCGATGAAGGAGGCAGACATTTGTATAGGCAACGACGTCTGGCTTGGAACTAGGGCGATTGTCCTCGCAGGTGCTTCAATTGGCGACCACGCCATAATTGCCGCCGGCGCGGTTGTCCGCGGTGATGTCGAGCCAATGAGTATCATGGCGGGCTCGCCGGCGAAGAGAATTGGATCGCGCGAACTCCCGCGCAGCGGATAGGAGTTTCGAACTCCCGTTCGCGATTCGGCAGAATGTCCCGGCTAAATGAGAGGCTCTCTGGATCGCTCCGGTCCGGCAGAAAGGCGATCATACAATCGCACCCTTGCCGCAGATAGATGCGCGTGACTTTCCTTGCAGATCTTAGGTGAGAATTGGCTCGGCAAAGCTTCTAGGATCGAGGCCTCTCGGCGAGAAATTGCCGCCGGTCGCATCCGCGAACAAAGTTCGCGGCGTTCCGCTATAGGTTGCACGGCTATCTGCACCATCCACTCCGGCAACGTAGTGGTTGCCGAACGTAACAGCCGATGCCGCGCCGTTAATGGTATCGCAAAAGAGATTGTTTGCGATGAGCGAATAGGCATCCCAGTCGCCGTCAAGCAAGACATCCTGACCAACCCAGGTGTTTTGCGCGAAGACGATGTGACCCTGCGACTGCTTTACTTGCGTGAATTGGCCGGGTGCGTCGACCGCCCAGGCATTGTTCGCGATGAGATAGTCATTGTCGCGTCCGCATTGGTGAAGCGTCACGATCCATAGATTTTCCATGGTCAATTGCCCCAATGTTGATGTGATTAGGCCGAGCCTGCCACCAGCTGTTATGCAAGTCGAATTGGGTGACGAGAGTGAGGGGGCCGGTCGTCGCGTCGGCATCGATGGACGCCTGACCGGTGCTTTCCGGCAAGACGAGCGCAACCGCGCGGCGAGTGTCATCCAGAAGCGTTGCCGACTAATCCGCCAGATATCCTCCAGTCGCACCTTCGCTGGCACCGTTGAGCCAATCGACCATATCCGACACCTCTCAATTGCCGCCAGATCGTGACGAGATGAGGGTCCCGACTGGCCCGCCATCCACCTTCGCCGTCATGGTTCGCGAAGAGTCATCAACTCCGTTGCTAAGCGCAATAGTGCCCCGCCCAGTTCCCGTATACGAGATCGTCAGAATATCGATCTCAGTGTTGAAGTCTGCCGCCTCGTGATGATGCGTAATGCAATCTATCACGCAGCGGCTGGCGGAAAGAAGGTTTCCTACCGTTCTTTCAAATTTGCATCCCCTTCACGAGTTCTTTAAATTGCAAGGGTTGAAGATCCCATCGAAATGACATTCGGTGAACCATACAGGGTCGCGCATCATCCATCCTATCGGCTTCGGCCCCTTCGCCCACAGCGCGCCCCGCCCGCCGGAATCGACGAAGTTGACACCCTCGAAGCATGGCAGCCAGCCACCTTCGTGAAGCCACATCTCATGGATGTTGAGCGTGTCGAAGGTACGCCCCCTTGAAATACAGGTCAGCATAGCGCGGTCTTAAAGCTGCTTGGCGGCATTATTCTTAGCTATCGTGATCGGCACGTCCGCTTCGATGGTGCACCTTGCCATCGTACCAATTCGATATAGTGAAGTGAGAGGCGAAATATCGTAGGTTCCACTCTCGAACATGCGAATGCGGGGCGTCACCGCCTTCTGCGCGGCAAGCCAAGTGAAAGCCGAACTGATTGAGGCGAACGAAACTCCAGCCACTTTCTGTGGGCTTGGAGCAACTTCCACATCGTATTCATGAACACTTTCTTGCGGACGACGTTGGGGGAATGCCAATCATGCCGCCATGCCAGAGCTAACATTTCGGCGGCAATCGCGCCACTTTCCTGGATGGCGACCAAGCGTACATCGAGGATATAACCGGCAGGCACGTTGCGAAAAATCAGGCCGGATTATGAGCGCAGCGCTTACAGATAATAACATACCCTATTTCGAGGTACAGACCCTTCCGTGCCGCGCTGCAGTTCCGCTTCGTCACCGAGCAATACGATGAAGCACTGCTGTTCGGGCGCAATCGGGCCGTCGGAATGATGCCGGTCGGCGTGGGGCATATGCTGTCCTCCAGTTTGTAAGCATTAGAGGCCCTTGAATTTCGGTTCGGATGGGTAGGAAAGCGAAAAGAATAGCGCATCTTGGGATTGCGGGTCGAACGACTTTTTGTCATCGCTGCGCAGAAGGAGTTATGCACTGCAATGAGCGTCTCGGCATTTCCCGCCTCTGAACTTGATATTGGACGTGGGTTTCCAAGGCGCGGCACACTTTTGACCGAGGCTGGCCATCTCCTCCCGGCGGTTCTGCTTCTCTATGCCATCCTGATCCCGCAGGAAGTTCGTGTGGAAGTATCTGGGGTAACGCTCTACGCCTACCGCCTGGTATGCTTCGCACTATTGCCCTGGATTGCGGCACGCGTATTCCGAGGCGCCCTTCGAATGCATCCAATCGATGCAGTCATCGCGATTGGCGGAACTTGGATGGTACTGTCATTCGTGATGGTCAGCGGCGATCTGCAGGGCTTCGTCAGCGGTGCCGGTCTGGCCATCGATGTGCTCGTTCCTTATTTCGTGGCACGCGTCACGATCCACAATGTGGCGGATATGCGAAAGCTTCTGATCATATACGCGCCAGGAATTTTCGCTGCGGGTGTCATCATCATGGTGGAGGCGGTTACCCATCAGCCGATAATCAAGCCTTTGGTGCGATCCATCTTTTCTGCACGTGCCGGGTTTGTCGAAAGTTCTTCGGGCTCGGCTGAGATTCGCCTCGGCTTGCGGAGGTCGGAAGGGCCGTTTGCGCATCCAATTCTGGCCGGGCTCATTTTGGCGAGCGCTGGCTGCCTCTTCGCGACCTCTGGACTTCGAAAGTGGCCGATGTGGCTCGGTGTCTCTTGTATGTTGCTGTCCGTGTTCACCGTGAGTTCCGCTGCATTCCTCGCAATTTTACTTGGCGTCGGACTCATCGGCTACGATAAGGTGTCGCGTTTTTTCACTTTTCTCGGTTGGCCGATTTTCATGGTTGGCGCGGCAATCGGTATGCTCTTCATCCAATTCGCCTCGGACAATGGCCTGATCCGCTTTCTCCTAAGGTTCACGCTAAACCCACAAACCGGATACTACCGACGATTGATATGGCAGTACGGGACGGAGAATGTGGCGGCGAATCCGCTGTTCGGAATTGCCTTTGCCGAATACGAAAGGCTGTCGTGGATGAATGCTAGTGTCGATGCCTACTGGCTCGCTGACGCGATCAGGCACGGCTTAATCGTACCTCTGTGCTTCCTCGTCGCCACTCTTTGGGCGCTGTTTGCATTGGGCCGGCAATCCGCAGCAGCAACCAGCGAAACAGATAGGCACTTCATGATTGGTGTTGCCATTACCTTGGTCGTGCTCGTTGTGATTGGCTTCACAGTGTCATTCTTCGGCGGGGTGCTACTGTGGTTCTATATCGTCCTTGGGGTCGCTGTCTCGCTTCTGAAAGCGAGAGCAGTACCTTGGGACAAGCACACTCGCGTCACCTAAGGGCAAGCACAAGCCAACTTTATGACCGGGCAGCTAGATCCCTGGTCCAGACTGGTGCTTTACCGCGCAGCTTCCTCCAACGGTATTTGACCAAGGCCGTCGCCTTCAGGGTCAAATAAGTTCCCAAGTCAACGACACTCGCGCCCTCAGCCCGGGCAGTCCTAAGATCTGAAAAGCTGTTTAATCTCTTCTGCTCGCCATCGGCGCCCCAGCCGAGCAAGGCGACCTGCTCGCTCCCCACCCGGCGCCGCGCCTCAATCTTCACAAGATCGCTGGCGGTGCGAGGAGGGGAAACGGTAAAATAAACCGAATTACCGTCTTCATCGTAAGAAACGTTGCGACGCTGATCGTAGCTGAAGCGCGTCCTTACCCAAGTATCATCTGCGAAAGTTGCCGGGATTTCACCGATTTTCGACAATCCCTCTGCCGATAGCCCATAGACCCCCGAGCCGACGAGCCGATCCCGAACGTATGGCTGCGTCAGCCAAACCTTGTAATAGGATTTCACCCATTGGTCGCACTTCGATAGGTCCATGCGCAACTCCGGAGATGCCGCCATCACGCCCGGTCGGCGCAGGACCCTGGCCGTCGCTGCAAGCGAAGCGTAACTGCATAAGATATCTGCATCAAGGAAGAATCGGGGAACAGCCTCGGCTAGGCGATTCCCTTCGTTCATAGCGATGACCTTAGAGCCGGCAGGCAGATCAAGGACAGTTGCGAAAGGCGCGACTTCGCGCGCGATCGCCACCGTCTCATCCGAGCAGCCGTTCGCAGCGATGATCACTTCTGGAAGAGCTTCCGCAGAAGCACCTTCAAGCAGTTTCGATAGGCAGCGACCGATCACTGCCGCCTCGTTATGCGCGGGTATTATGACGCTGAAAGGTGGCTCATTCATGTGTAGTTCCGTTTCAGCCGTCGGAGGCGGGCCAGCAGTGACACGACCCCCACCTGATCCAGGTGTCAGTCTCGCTCAGAATACGAATAGTAGGAGTACTCGTATTTGTAGTTCTCACCCGCCTCGAGCGGTTGGAATTTGGTCACAATTACACCAATGACGTTCGCACCGACTCCGGTCAGACGACTCAAAGCAGTGCGAGTCTGCCGAGCAGGAGATCGATTGGCTTCTGCGATGAAAATAACTCCATCGACAAACCGAGATAGCAACGGCGCGTCTGCGATGCCGAGAACTGGAGATCCGTCCACTAGGATAACGTCATAACTGGCGCGGGCCTTGTTGAGGAATTCGCCCACCAAACCAGAAGACAGGATTTCGACTGGGTTGATTGGGGTCGCACTCCCGATTGGCAGAAAGTCATATCCGTCTTCAGCCTTGATAACGACATTCTGCAAAGCCGTATGGCCGTAGATAGCTTCTACGATACCTTGCTTCGGTCGGTTTTGTAGCAAGGCGCGGTGCAGAGCAGGGCGACGAAGATCGAGATCGATCAGCAGCACGCGCCGTCCGACAGCCGCATAGCTGCGAGCTATAGCGAGCGAGGATGTTGTTTTCCCTTCAGCCGCCTCAGTACTGGTAAACTGCAGGACCTTCTTCTCAAGATCGCGCGTAACATAGTCGATCGAGGCCCGGATCGACGCATAGGCTTCGCTCACAACGCTAAAACTGTTCTTTACATCGTCGATGACATCACCATCCGCGACCAATGGAACCTGACCGACAGCATGTAGGCGCAGTTTGGACTGGATATCCTCGATTGAGCGTATGCGATCCTCGAGTGTTTCGCGCAAGACAGCCAAGCCACCGGCCACGCCGAGACCAACGATCAGTGCAACAAGCATGTTGCGGAACAGACTAGGAGACGATGGCGCGCTAGGAACCAGGGCAGTATCGAGGATCGTCAGGTTTGAAGGCTGCAGGTTGGTGGCTGCAGTAATCTGGTTGTAGCGCTGCAACAGATCGTCAAGTTGTGATCGCAAGGCGTCAACGTCGCGGTCCAGCATATTGTACTGGACTCGGCGATCCTGTTCATCGAGCGTAGCACTCGACACACTGGCGAGTTCTGCCGCCAGTGCCGCAGCCTGCTGGCGGGCAATTTCGTACTCGCTGCGAATACCTTCCTTGATATCGTTTTCGGTTTCCGCGATTTGCCGGTCGAGCTCTTCCATATTGGAAATTAGTTCACGAACAGCTGGATAATCATCCTGATAGCGTTGTCGGAGATCTGCAAGCTGCGACCTCATTTCGCCCCGGCGCGTCTGCAAAGACTGCACAGCTGAATTGCGCTGGACCTCAGGCAATTCGGCAGCCGGACGGTTGGCCACCATGCGCCAGCGAGCTTCGGAATTGATGAGGCGCGTGCGCGCTTCCGTATAAGTCTGCGTGATTCCGGTAAGGGTAGAAGCCGCAAGCGTGGTTGCCGTCCCGGCATCTGCACCCTCACCTTCGGTGCCGGAGCCTACGCCCATAGGGCGACCTACGATATTATTGGCGCGGGCATACTGGATTGCCTCTATCTCGGCATCGCGAAGCTCATTGCGGGTTTTGGCAATCTGTTCCTCGAGATATGCACGCGCATAGGAGTTGGCCTCAACCGCTTCCTGTACGTTCAGCGTCACGAATGTCTCAGCGTATCCATTTACCACCGCTGCAGCCAGAGCAGGATCGGATGATGTATAGCTCATCATGATGATTTGTGTGTTCGGGGGCAATTGCGCTGAAAGGCCATCTTGCAGTTTCTGGGCTGCGGAAAACTTCCGTGCTTCTACACTGCGTTCATCTTCAGGAAGTGAATCGCTGCCCATGAAATCAGCATTATCGTGCAGTTCAAGCCGCTCCACCACCTGACGGGCCATCGACCGGCTCTGAATTACACGCGACATCGTTTCGCGTTCACGAGTCAGCCCACCTGCCGAAACGAGATATTCCTGGCCTTCGACTATGTCCGGACCCGACGAGGTCACCCGCACGCTGGCCGACGCTTCGTACTTCGGCGTGGCCAACAAGGTCAGAGTAAGGCCGACTGCAAGCGCAAAAAGAACAACGCCGACCAGAATAAAGCGCTGTCGCCAGATGACGCCACGTATATCTGTAAGGCTGAACATCGCGGGCGAATAGGGGCGTGTGTTTCCGCCCGCAGCAGGCATGTAACGCTCCAAGGGTCCTTCGCCCGCTCCTAGGTGAGTTCCGTTCTCCATGCTGACGCCCCTCAGATTCGCGTAAACAGAGTGAAGACCGGCAAGGCGGTGATGAAGTCCTGCCACGCCTGCGACAAACCGCTAGAGCCGACAACGACCCTGTCGCCCGGTTGGATAACCGGATCGAGCATCGTACCGTCGCGGACGGCAGCATAGTCAAACTTTGCGACGTACATGCCACCTTCCATCTGCCGGAAGATGGCGACATTACGATAATCACTAACTCGCGTTAGTCCATTGGCAAGTGCTACGCTGCCTGAAAGTCTAGTGCCAGGCCGGAATTCGTAGATGCCGGGATTACGGACCGCACCTTCGATGGTAAGCTGATGCGAGCCATACCCCAGAACATTGATGGAGACATTGGGTTCGCGCAGATAACGCTCACCCAGTATCGTCTCGAGCTGGTCGGACAGTTCCGCCGCAGTCACCCCAGACGCACGGATCTCACCGAGCAACGGCAAGGCAATGAGCCCGTCCGCAGAAATCGGGACACGATCAAGAGAGAGGCTTTCTTCCCTGAAGACCGTGACGCTGATGACATCAGCAGGTCTCAGGATGTAATTATTGAAATCTGTCGCGTGATTAAATGATTGCTGCCCCATTTCAGGAATAGCTTGGGCAACAACGGGACCCGCCTCAGCAATCGGATAGGTATTGCAGCCTGACAGCGCGAAGACGAGCGTCAGGATTGCGCCGCAGTTCAGTGTTGGACTGATTGTTCTGCGCTGTCTCACAGTATTCCCCTTACGCATTGTAAAACAGATTCTCGAATTTGTGATGCCTGACGCTCTTGCTCTTGACCAGGTCAAAACATTTTGGTTTTATTCGTATTTCGCAAACTTCGCCGCATTGCAACAAAATCCAGACGCTTAGCCATCGTACGTGTCGCTTGCAATTCGTCAGCGCTCCGGCGAGATAAGCGAGTATGTCCGCTCTTACAGTTATATCATGCCTAGTCTACCTCGTAGTGGCAGCTGTGTTCGCACTCGCAGCAGTCCGTACATCAACGGGCCCCGGCAATGCTGCGACGCAATATGTCTGGCGATTCGGCGTGGCTTTCTTTGTTTTCATGTCGTGCGTCAGGATACTAGGCATCGAAGAATTGGCGAGGAGAACCCTGCGCGGAGCTTTGCGAAAAAGCGAAATATACGAAGAGAGAATCGGGATGCAGGGTCCCGTTGTCGCTGCCATCATACTTTTGATTCCCGCCGCAATTATGACCGTCTGGTGGCTTCGTTCGAATGGCAGCTTCAGGCAATTGTCCCCGATGGCTTTTTGGGCGGCGATTGCAATCGCTGGTTTCGTACCTTTGTTCGCCGTGCGTCTTGCGTCGTTGCACTCACTGGATGCGCTTTTGTATTCAGGAAGCCTGCATCTTAACTGGGTCGTCGATTCCGGCCTGACATTCCTAGCTGGCGCCTGTGCCGGATGGGGGACTCGCAAGCGAAAGGGGCCTACGACCCGTCGAGAAACAATGTCTTGCGGTAGGCGCTGAGAAGTGGCTCGACCTGCCTGTTCCAGTTAAGGTCGATCTCCACGCGCCTGCGACCGAATTGCCCCATCTCTTCCCTGCGAGCGGGATCATCGATCAGTTCGACAATTCTTTCCGCCATGTCCACCGGATCGTTGGGCTTCGCATAGAGCGAGGCCTCCTGCGCCGAGAACCGCCCTTCGGTAACGTCGAACTGTACCATCGCCTTGCCCAGCGACATGTATTCCATGATTTTGTTCATGGTCGACTTGTCGTTCATCGGGTTCACCCGGTCGGGGTTCACGCCGATATCCATTGTGGACAGCACTTCGAACAATTCCTGATCTGGCGCGCGACCGGTGAAATGGATCCATTCGTCCAGCCCGCGTTTGGCCACCATTACCTGCAGATCCGCAAGCGCGGGGCCGCCGCCGACAAGGACGAAGCGGATATCGCGCCGGTCCATGCGGTTCACCAGGTGATCCACTGCGTCGATCAGCAGGTCGATACCTTCCTGCTCTCCCATCACCCCGACATAGCCGACCATGTACGTCTTGCCGTCTTTCCAATGCGGCACGGGCTCGACCGCCTTGAGGCGGGACAGGTCCGGGCCGGAACGGACGACGAAGACCTTTTCCGGGTCCATCCCACCGCGTTCGATGGCAATCGCCTTGTAGCTTTCGTTCGTCGCCATCGAAACGTCGGCTGCCTTGAAGGTCAGCTTCTCGAACAGCACCATCAGCTTCCAGAAGAAGCCGCGCTTGTCGAACTTCGCTTCGTATAGCTCGGGATTGATGTCGTGGTGATCGAAGATGTACTTCACGCCCAGCAGCTTGAACGGCAGCGCCACCAGGAAAATGAGATCGGGCGGATTGCAGCCCTGGATCACGTCGATCCCGCGCTTGAAGTAGATGCGCCATGCCAGCACGGTTTCCCAGAACAGCGCGGCGCCGTATTCCAGCAGGAAACCGAGGGCACCCTTGGCCTCGAGGGGAAGCGGGTGGCGGTGGATGTGAACCCCTTCGATGACCTCGTAACGCTTTTCGAAGCCTTTACCGGTCGGGCAGATAACCGAGACCGTGGCCCCTGCGGCTTTCAGCGTCCGCGCCTCCTGCCACACGCGCCGGTCGAACGGCAGCGGCAGGTTCTCGACGACGAGCAGCACACTCTTGCCCGCGAGCGGCTGGCCTTCGATCTCGGCCGGGAAGGCGAAGTCGTCGGTAGTGGCCCTGTTCACGATATCGTGCTCACGTCCATCACGTTCGAGCGATCGATCCCGAGCTCGTCGACGAGGCGGTTGGTGGCGACCACCCGGTCATAGGTTCCTTCTTCGGCAGCCTGCCTGTCCACCAGCAGCGTCTCGATGGTCGGAAGGAATGCGAAGGCATAGCCAAGGTTCTGCCCCACCAGGTGTTCGGGCTTCAGCGCCGGATCGTAAACATCGACAGCGTAGCCTGCATCCAGCAGCTTGCGGACCAGATCGACGGCGGGGCTTTCGCGCAGGTCATCGGTGTCCTTCTTGAAGGCGAGCCCAACCAGCAGCACCTTCGCGCCCGGCTCCAGCCCTTCGGTCACTTGCAGGAACTGGTGGTGCTTGTGCGCTTCATTGGTACGGATGAGCGAATCCACGAGGTGGGTGTTCGCGCCGATATCGGCCGCGATGTGCTGTAGGGCGCGAACGTCCTTGGGCAGGCACGAGCCGCCAAAGGCTCCACCTGGCCGCGTGTAGTACGGCGATATGTTCAGCTTGGTGTCGGAGACGAAGATCTCGTGCACCTGACTGGCCGAGATATCGAGGTTCTGGCAGACGCGGCCAATCTCGTTGGCAAAGGCGACCTTCACCGCATGCCACGTGTTGTCGACGAACTTGGTAATCTCGGCCTCGCGGATACCGACATGGAATACCGGCGCATCGATGCCGTCGTGCAGCTTTTCCATCATCTGCGAAGGCTGGCCGTCGATCGTACCCAGCACGATCTTGGGTGGCTCGAAATAGTCCTTGATCGCCGTCGCCTCGCGCAGGAACTCCGGGTTGTAGACCAGTTCCACCAGATCCTGCGTCCTGTCTCCCAGCTTGGACCGGAAGATCGGCAGTATTATCTGGTCGGTCGAACCGGGGCGCATGGTGGAGCGATAGGCAACCGTCAGCGGCCTGTCCCGCGCGGGATCGATAGCCTCGGCAATATTGCGGGTGACCTGCGCGATGTAGCTCATGTTGTGGGCACCATCCACGCCGCTGGGCGTGCCGACACAGACGATGGCAATGTCGCAATCGTCAAGCTCGCGGCCGATGTCGCGCACGGCCCACAACCGGCCATCGGCATGGGCGGTCGCGATCAGGTCATCGAGACCGGGTTCGCGCACCGGTGTCTTGCCAGCGTTGATCGTCGCGACCTTGGCTTCGCTGACATCGATCCCGACTACGGTGTGGCCCTGCGATGCGATACATCCAGCAGCCGTACAGCCGACGTAACCCAGACCAAAAATAGCAATTTTCACGTTCGCCCGCCCCGTCGAATAAGTAATTTCTCTGAGGCAGTCCTAAGGCGACAGTACCCCCTTCGGCAAGAATTTATTGCACCGCACAATAAGCGCGGCTTGCAACTTGCTGTCCGATGCGCTTGGAGCGCAAGACGTTACAAGGGATACAAATGGCCAGTTCAATCAAGAAGACAGCCCTCATCACCGGGGTGACCGGGCAGGACGGTGCTTACCTTTCGCACCTGCTGCTCGAGAAGGGCTATGAAGTCCATGGCGTGAAGCGGCGGTCTTCCAGCTTCAACACGGGCCGGATCGAGGATATCTACCAGGATCCCCATGTCGACAACCAGAGCTTCCACCTGCACTATGGCGACCTGACGGACAGCACGAACCTGATCCGCATCGTCCAGGAAGTTCAGCCGGACGAGATTTACAACCTGGCCGCGCAAAGCCACGTCGCGGTGAGTTTCGAAACCCCCGAATACACCGCGAATGCCGATGCCGTGGGCACGCTGCGCCTGCTCGAGGCGATCCGCATCCTCGGCTTGGAAAAGAAGACCCGGTTCTATCAGGCATCCACTTCCGAACTGTACGGACTGGTGCAAGAGGTCCCGCAGCGCGAGACCACGCCGTTCTATCCGCGCAGCCCCTATGCCGCGGCCAAGCTCTATGCCTACTGGATCACGGTGAACTACCGCGAGGCTTACGGGATTCACGCCAGCAACGGCATACTGTTCAACCACGAAAGCCCGCTGCGCGGCGAGACTTTCGTAACCCGCAAGATCACCCGCGCTGCTGCGGCGATTGCTCTTGGCCGCCAGGAGAAGCTCTACCTCGGCAATCTCGATGCCCAGCGCGACTGGGGGCACGCGCGCGAATACGTGCGCGGCATGTGGATGATGATGCAGCAGGACGAAGCCGACGACTACGTGCTGGCGACGGGCGAAACCACCCATGTGCGCGACTTCGTGCTCTGGGCTTTCGAGGATGCCGGCGTGCCCATCGAATTCCGCGGTGAAGGCGTCGAGGAAAAAGGATACGCCCAGAGCGACGGGCGCTGCCGGGTCGAAGTCGATCCCCGCTATTTCCGCCCGACCGAGGTGGAACTGCTGCTGGGCGATCCGGGCAAGGCGCACCAGAAGCTGGGTTGGCGGCACGAAACGTCGCCGCGAGAACTGGCCCGTGAAATGGTCGAGGCAGACCTGAGGATCATGCGCGACGAACCCATCGCCGGGTTCGACTGATGTCTTACGACCTCTCCGGCAAACGCGTCTATGTCGCAGGGCACAGGGGCATGGTCGGTTCGGCCATCGTACGGCGGCTGGCGGATGAAGGCTGCGAGGTCCTCACCGCCGATCGCTCTGTGGACCTGCGCGAACAGTTCGCAGTGCGCGACTGGTACACCGCCAATCGTCCCGATGCCGTGGTGGTGGCCGCCGCAAAGGTTGGCGGCATCCTTGCCAACGACACCTACCCGGCGGATTTCCTGTACGACAACCTGATGATCGAGGCGAACCTGATCGAGGCAGCCTACCGCAACGGTGTCGAAAAGCTGCTTTTCCTCGGTTCCTCCTGCATCTACCCGAAGATGGCGCCGCAGCCGATCCCGGAAGACGCGCTGCTGACCGGCCCGCTCGAACCCACCAACGAATGGTATGCCGTCGCCAAGATCGCGGGTATCAAGCTGTGCCAGGCCTATCGGCGCCAGCATGGCTGCGACTACATCAGTGCCATGCCCACGAACCTCTATGGTCCGGGCGACAATTTCGATCTCGACAGCAGCCACGTCCTGCCCGCACTCATCCGCAAGGCCCACGAGGCGAAGGAAGCGGGCGTGGCATCCATCGAAATCTGGGGCACCGGCTCACCGTGCCGGGAATTCCTGCACGTGGACGACCTAGCGGATGGCTGCGTTTTCCTGCTGAAAGGGTATTCGGGCGACGAGCACGTGAACCTGGGTTCGGGCACCGATATCCGGATCATCGATCTCGCCCACCTGGTGTGCGAAGTCGTCGGCTTTGACGGGGCGATTACGAAGGATACGTCGAAGCCCGATGGCACGCCACGCAAGCTGATGAGCGGAGACAAGATCGCGGCAATGGGATGGCAACCCCGGATCGGTTTGCGCGAAGGCATAAAGGATGCCTACCGCGCTTTTCTTGAAGGGGAACGCAGTAACTGAGGCGAGCAGGGGTCCGCCTTTCGTAGCAGCGGTTCAGAACATGCGACCGGGCACGATTACGGCTTCGCCGGCTGATAGAAATGGAGGTAACCGCTCCGGGAAATTGTCACATGAGACCGCAGAAAGGCGCGCCGAGGTCAAGTAACGCTTTCTTCTCCGACGAAGCGTTTCCCGGCGGATTAAGGCGGGCCGCCTGCTGACGAGGAAATTGTCCGGATCGAATATAACCAGACAGCGCCGCGAGCGGCTGAGACTGAAGTAGATGATGTTTCATGATCCGGACTGGAGAGATGCAACCGTCCCAACTGCTTGCTAAGGGTTATTTGCAATGCATACCGATCTCGATCATTTGCCCCCGCATAAGCAGCGCGAACTCGAGCGGGTGGTGCAGCTGGTATTCGAGGAATTCGACGACGCCTTCGCGCTTGCCAAGCACGAGTGGAAAAAAGCCGGACGCATCCTTCAGGTGATCCTCTACGGGAGCTATGCGCGCGGTACCTGGATCGACGAGCTCATACCGCCAAAGGCTACAGGTCGGACTATGATCTGCTTATCATAGTCAACGACAAGCGGCTGACCGACCGGGTCAAATACTGGGTGAAGCTCGATGACCGACTCATGCGCGAATATGGCGTGACAGGGACGCTCAACACACCCGTCAATTTCATCGTTCACACATTGCAGGAAGTGAACGACGGCCTTGCTCACGGGCGCTACTTCTTTATGAACGAGAAGCGGGACGGGATAGCCCTCTACCAGTCCGACGACACTGAATTGCACACGCCCAAGCCTAAAACGGCCGCATGCGTGCTGCTTTTTTTGCGAACGCGGCTGTCGCCATCTTCGCAGATTTCCGTTCGAGAAATTCAGCCATTCACGCCTGCCAAGCAGCATTCTCGCGAGTCATCCGCATTATTGCCGTCGCGCCGACCACGAGCAGCCGTCGTAAGCAGCCATCGCCCTTCTTGGTGATCCCATCCAGCCGTTTCTTGTCGCCGGAGCTCTTCGCTCGAGGCGTGAGCCCAAGCCATGCTGCGAACTGACGCAAGAATCGGAGCAAAGACGCATCTGGCACCGCCGCTGATTTGGCCGACGCGGTGATCGGACCGTTGCCCGGGATCGTGGGGAGCCGTCGGCTCGTCTCATCGGTGCGGTGCCAAGCGAGTACCTGCGCCTCGAACCGCTCGACCTCGTGGGCTAGCGCCCTAAGTTGGGCAAACAAGCTGTATAGCGCTGACCGAGTATAAACAGGCAGCTCTCCATGCCGCTCATGCAACGTTTTGAGCATCGCAGTCAGCCTGTCGGCACCTATGCCGTTCACAATACAGTACTCAGCCAAGGCCCTCGCAATGCATTTGTGAGCATGGTCCGCTGACGCGCCATCAGGTCGCAAGTCGTGCGAAGCATCAACACTGCCTGCTATTCAACGCTCTCCAATGCGACGAACCGCATCGTCGGACACGCCACCACCTCGCAGATCGCTTCTGCGTCTGCTGTGTTGTCATCCCGCGCTTAACATGGGGCTTCACATAGGCGGGTGGCATCAGTCGAACGTCGTGTCCTAGCTTTATTACCTCAAGAGCCCAATGATGCACCGATTCACATGCTTCAATGCCGACAAGGCACTTAGAAGGTCAGTGAAGAAATCGATTACCTCTTCTCGCCGGAGCTTTTGCCGGACAAGCACGGTCCCGTCGCCTTGATCGCGCGCACTGATTGGGAGCGCCTCTAGCGCAAGCTATATTGCTTCCGAATGTTCTCGAGCACCGCGGGATAGAGAGGATCCTCGAATTTCAACCCCATGGAATGATCTCGCCGCCATCTAACCACGGCCGCAATTGGGCCGACAGCGCCAATCTTGATAGTCACCAGCGAGCCGGGCGGGGCGCCCGAATAATCCTCGATCCGGCATCCACGTGTTGATAGATCAAAGATGGTGACCTCTCGACTTCCCCGTGATCCGTAGAGCTTGCCTATTACAGTGACGTCATACCTGAGCTCGTCCCGCTCTTTCTGCGCTCTATCGGCGGGTTCGGTCTGGACGTTGGTGTTGGCCGTCTTGGGGTTGACTGCAGGCTTATCTACCTGCGCATGAGAAGGGTTAAGCTCATTAAAAAGCTTCTCTGCAGCAGCCCAGAAGTTCTGTTCAGACCCAAGATTTATTGCAGGCTTTCCGTTAAGCCAGCAGGCCCAAACTTCTCCGCCTCGCGATACAAAGAAAGGGTCGTCATTCATCAGGATGATGTCATCTTGGCTTTGAATTCAACTTTCCCGGCCCACTACTGGGATTGACCCTGTTACCGGTCAGCACCAAGCGCGGGCAGTGCTGGAAAACCCCAACGAGTGCAACCGCTTTGGGACACTTGTCTAAGTCGTCAATGGTGCGCAGTCGCCGGAGTTAGCAGAAATTTGATGAGCATCTAATATATACGCGGCGCGTTACCAGCTGCAAGCTATGGACCACATTGCCCGCTCCTGTCCCACCGATCCAGTGAAATCCTGAAAGGCGAAGTGGCATCTTCTGCCGGACACCGCGCGTAAACCATTTTCCATACGGATTCTGAAGTAGTTATGGGGCAGACCATCCTTGTCACGGCTGCGGGGGCCGCTTCTCTAAGGGGGGATTTCATGAAAAGGATTGCTTTGGTCGTCGCACTCGCGGCGACAGTCACCACGCCTGTACTCGCTCAAGACGCGGCTGCGCCTCTCCAGGTTCAGCGCCAGAACGAGGGTAACGCCTACCTGCCGGCCAACACCGAGATTTGGTTGCGGATGAACCAGGACGTTTCAACTCGCGGAAATTCGTGGAATGAAGGTGACACCTTCAATCTGACCGTTTCGGACGACGTGATGCTTGGAGATTACGTCGTCATTCCCGAAGGCAGCAAGGGCGTTGGCCGTATCACGTGGCTGACCAGTCGGGGCATGTTCGGTAAATCGGGCAAGATGGATATCGAACTCGAATACGTAGAAGTCGTTGGTCGCCAGATTCCAGTCAACGTAACCTACCGCCAAGAAGGCGAAGGAAACACTCTGGCTACAGTCGGCGGTGTTGTTCTCGCAGGCGTCTTCGGTGGTTTTATTACAGGTCGTAGCGCCGTAATTCCGGCAGATCGTGAGCTCGCAGCCACCACGGAAAACAATCTCGAACTTTCCATCCCTGCGAGCGCTGTTCGCCGTGAACCGGTGGGCGTTGCACCGATTGCCCCGCGCGGCCCTTCCGCTTCGATCGTGGAGGCCACGCCGGTAACAACAGTTGGAGCCGCGGCTAAGATGGCTCCGCCAGAGTAATCCCGGCGATGCTTAGAGAGCCAAGTGACCGTAGCCCCGAAGGGCCAAGTCTGGTCAAAGACGCGCTCGGCCTCTGTGCTGTCGCTTTGGCGATTATCCTCTTGCCTTCGCTTATAGGCATGCTCGTGTGATCCTCGTTGCCCTCTCGCTCACCTTCGCAGTCTGCCCTGCCGATGGCGTTCGCATCACATGCGTACATGACGGCGATACATTCATTGTTGATCGCGAACGCATACGCGTTGCCGATATCGATACGCCTGAGTTGGATGGGCAGTGCTCCTACGAAAGCGCTCTCGCCGTTCGCGCGCGCGATAGGCTGATGCACCTGCTCAACGGGGATTCGTTCGAGATATGGCGTCAAGGAGAGGATCGATACGGACGCACACTTGCAATTGTTGTAAATCGTAGGGGATCAGTCGGCGATCAGCTCGTACGTGAAGGGCTAGCCCGGACTTGGAGCGGACGGAGAGAAACTTGGTGTTGAGTGGGTGTACTCCTCGCGGCTTGTGGATAACTGAACCTGCGACACACTAATTCTATTTGCTTTTGAACCTCATTCGAATAACCGCGCATCGCCCGCTAAAAGGCTGATTAAAAAGGTAATACTAATGAGGTTTAAGTTTTTCTATCTCGCTACTGCGGCGACCTGCGTAGCGATGCCTGCTTTCGCTCAAGACAACGCAGATATCTCGGGTTTCCGAGTGGAAGTTATTTCCGGCCTAGACCGCGTGTCTACCGGAGCGGACGAAACTTCGGACTTTGACCAGAATGATGACGGACTGATTTACGGTGTTGGCGTAGGTTACGATTTCGATCTGGGTGGATATACCGTGGGTGTCGAGGCTGAAATCGCAGAAGCTACGACCGGCGTATCCGAATCTTACGTTGGCGACCTCGATGGCTACGACGTCGACGGCACGCTCGCACTCGACGCTTCGAAAGATACTTACGTCGGAGCGCGCCTGGGTATGCGGATCAACCGCTGGGCACAAGTCTACGCTAAAGGCGGTTACACGATGGCGAACGCCGAGTTGTCCGCTGTCGGATCGGTCGATGGCACCGCCTATAACGAAGTAATTGATGCTGACCTCGAGGGCTTCCGCGTCGGTGCGGGCCTGGAGGGCAATATCTCGGGCAACTTTTATGGAAAGCTCGAATATCGCTACTCCGCCTATTGCGGCATCTCCGGTGAATACGATGGTGTCTCCCAAGATATCGACGAAGTCTTCGATGTGATTGACGTCAATCGTCATCAGATCGCCGTTGGCCTAGGCTATCGCTTCTAGGTTTATGGAGCTGGCCGTGTCGTCCGATACGGCCAGCATCTTTAGCAACGCGCTGCGCGGTGCTAATTGCGAACCCATTGCGTCTCACGGCACCCCGAAGGTGGCAATGTCTGTTCTCGAACTCGCAGCGATCGCGACTTTGGCGGTGTCGGTGACGGCAATGTGTGCACGGGGACCGAAGATAATACGCAGGCCATCGATATAGAGCATTGTGTCGACGTCGCATTCGACAGGTGGCAAAGTAGATACAGCGGCGAGCTAGTCGATGGCGCGCTTGGAATTCTATCTCGCTGCTATCGGATCTTCTATATTTACAAAGCAATCTTGTTCGGTCGCTGGCCGCGCTTCCAAGATCCGCGATTGTTTAGAACGCTCGTATTCATCAGTGGGTTTCTTGATAGCGTCCGGGGCGGTGGATGGTGACCGGTGGTCACGTCGGACCTTCTGATGCAGGTCGGCGAACTTCGCACGACGATCTGCACGGTCAATTCGGCAGAAGCTTCTTTTAATACCTGCCGTCTCAAGAACTTTCCTGATTACGCTCGGCGTCTCAGATTTCAGCCATGCCGTCATCGGATCGATCATCGGCGGCATGATCGAGCACCCGTCGGCGCAATTTTTATGGATAGGTAGAGCGCACCTTGCCGATCTGTAGGCGCAACGATGCGTGCACCCGAACGAGGCCAGCGGTGGCGCCCCGAACAAAAGCGACGAATACTATCCGAATTGAAGACCGAGGTTCATGACGGCTCTCGGAGTGCTTCGTCTGATCAGGTTTCCACCCGACCGACCATACAAGGGCGGAAAGCGCTGTGACGAGCTTTGCAAGCGCATTTACCGCGGCAGAATCAAGATTGAACATGGAGCCTCCGAATCAGGTGAGACACGATTTGTTCGCCAATCATCCCAGATAGGAAAGTCGCTAGTTCGCGAGCGTTTCATCTTGGCTGTGAAATGGGATCGGCCCGGTTCTAAGCTTTCCAAGGCGATTTGCCGCCTGCTGCTTAATCTCCGCACCCTCGTCTCCCAGAAGTGTGAAAACTCTGCGATCCGAGCTGCGATGAACTCATGACCACCACCGCCGTGGTGTTTCTTGGCCCACAGGGCCGTGCCCGAATTCAGCTTGTCGCGCGTTATTATCGTTGTTCGAGCAATAGCTTCATTGAGTTTTCGCCAAAATGACGATCACGTCAGCCAAGAACACTAGAAGCAGTAGCGCACCAAAGACCGCGCGTCCTTGCGGAGAGTGACTCAAGTGGCCTCAAGGCGCTCTCGGTATCGAGTCAATGCCTCTTCGGCGTCCATGGTGATCACAAGCATCTTCTCGCCGGTCGTGCCGAGGTGCAGATGCTTCAGCCATAACCGGACCTTTTTGCGTATCCTCGGTGTTCAAGGCGGTCATTGGTACCAAGGCTCTCTGTCTCCTCTCCAAGTGGGCGCAAGTCCATTCTACACGAATTGATCGGATGTCGATCCGCGATGGCTAAGGATCGTAACAAGAGTGTAGCCGCAGCGATCTTCACCCTCGCCTGCCCCCCAAAGGATTACCCGCTCAAGCTCCGTACTAGACGATTGTGTGCTGCCTTGGGCTCATGCGGCAACTCCTTTCGCAGCCAGAAATGCATAAGGCGAATAATTCAAACAGAAATGGTCCGGTGTTAAGGTGGCAGAGCAATCCTGTCATAACCCATCATGCAGGAGCGATTTTCGACGGCTCTTGCACTATATGGACGATAGTTGCGAACTGGAAACTTCGGCTGTAGCCTTGGTGGGAAGGCGCGTTTTTTACAGGACCCGTTAGGCGCGTCTTCAACCTCATTGAAGGGACGGTGCGGGAGCTCGGGGTAGCGCTTTATGATGGTTATATCATACCGGTCGTAACATGACCGCTGGCCCCAATTGCGTCCTTCCGGAGCTAAAGCTTCGAGAACAGCGCAACCAACGGCACTCTTGATCCGATTTGAATACCGGCAGAGACGGGGCGCTCTGCAGCCTCTAGTAAGACTTGCATCTCGTGGAAAACTTCGCCTTCCTTATCGCGAACTGCGGGCTCGAATCTAGCCGGTTTGCAGCCGTAGTGTTCATGGGGGGGGGGCTGCGAACTCGAAGGATCAGTACGCATTCGAATGCATGAGAACGCGAAATGTCTTAAGTATAATTTTCAAGTCGAGCCAAGGTGACCACGTACTTATGTATTCTAGATCGTGACGCACGCGTTCTGTCAGGTCTCTGGTTTCGTTTGTTGCTCCGCGAAAGCCCTTTATCTGGGCAAGGCCGGTCAAACCCGGCTTCAGCGAGTGCCTGTCCCAGTATCGCCTGTCGACATGCCAGAAAAGCAGGTCTCCTACCTGGGATCTGATCGCGTGCGGACGAGGCCCGACGATGCTCATCTCGCCGGCGATTACATTGAGCAATTGCGGCAACTCGTCGAGACTGGTCCGGCGAAGAAACTTGCCGACCTTCGTTATACGCTGGTCGTCCCGGGACGTTGACTGGTTCCCGTCCATACCCGCCTTGTTGGGCGTCATCGAACGGAACTTGTAGATTTCGAAGAAACGGTTGGCGCGGCCAACCCGCCTTTGCAGGAAGAATACAGGCCCCCCGTCTTCTACCTTGATGGCAGCAGCAATGAGCAGAAAGAGCGGGAGAAATGCTACGAGCGCGGTAAAACCGAATGCAAGGTCCATCAGGCGTTTGATGACCCGGGCGCGCGCACCAAGCGGTCCCGTGGAAATCACCAGTGTCGTAAATTCTGGCTCCCTTTTGAGGCTCAAGGCCCCCATTTCGAAAAGCGCTTCCGAAACAACCTCACCGTGGACACCGGCCGCGCGAAGGATCTTTGCCCAATTCTGACGTCGATCCATCGAACACGAGACGATAACGCGGTCCATGTTGCTGACCAATTTGCCGACCCGGTCGAGGGCTTCTGGATTGTTCATCTCCGGCGTCAACTCGAGTTCCACCGCATTGATACGATAGGCATTCTGGAAACGCAGCTCGGGACCGTCATCCTGGATGACAAGAATGTTGTGGAAGCCGGGTCCCCAGTAAGCCTCGGCCATACGGAGCGCCAACACCCGGTGCGCGGCCAGAAGCATGCAGGACACCAGCAGACCAAGACTCGAGGCCACTCTCGAAAATTCCGCTGTCGCCTTTGCGAAGAAAAGCACGAATAGGAGTATCGCTGCTGTCAGGATTAGCGCTGTACAAGCCCTTCGGGAAGCTCTCCACCAACTGGTAAGAGCATTCGTCGAAAAAGCGCCCTGGTAAATCGCTACGACAAGATAGAGAGGAATGATCAGTCTTGCAGCCACGCCCAGATTATTGATTGGCAAACCTAGGTACACGATCTCTGTCGCGACGAATGCCGTCAGAATGGCGAAGGCATCCACTATCATCAGATAGAGGGAGAATTGCAGACGCTTGTGTTTCATTGACGGCACGCTAGCCGATGCAGCTCGGGACCCGAAATCCGATCTTGTTTGCGGAGCGTTCAAACTACATCCCCTGCGCTGATCGTGCTCGACCGAAACTGATTGTCCCCAGCTAAATCCTTTAATCATCCTTGTCGGTGTGGCAAGGGGTTCGACTGTATTACTGATGCACCGATCTACTATCAATGCAGTGATCTTGTGGTCGAAGCAAACTGCGATTCGATATTCAGCATTATTCGATCCCTTTGAAAGATAACGGCGAAACCGCAAATTGCGCTCTAGCCGCTCTAGCCGCTCTGGCCTTGGGAGAATTCCAATTCGGTTGATAGTGCAGACAAGGTTGAAAACAGGGCCCTCGCGCCTGTTGACTATTTGAGAGAACTTGATGACACGACAAGGTCTGGCTCAGGCACCCGAGATGCAAAACCGCGGTTCGATTAGGACCTTCCCGAAGAAAGAAAAAGGATAAACCTTCATGCGTATCGTGATGATCGGCACTGGCTATGTTGGCCTGGTATCTGGCGCCTGTTTTGCAGACTTCGGTCACGAGGTTGTCTGCGTGGACAAGGACCAGTCGAAGATCGACGCGCTGCTGGCGGGGGAGATCCCCATTTTCGAGCCGGGTCTGGACGAGCTGGTGGCGCGCAACGTCGAGGCCGGGCGACTGGCCTTCACGCTGGACCTGGCCGAGGCGCTGCCGGGGACGGATGCGGTGTTCATCGCGGTGGGCACGCCCAGCCGCCGCGGCGATGGCCATGCGGACCTGTCGTACGTCTATGCCGCGGCAGAGGAGATGGCCCCGCTGCTGCCCAAAGGCGTGGTGGTGGTCGACAAGTCGACGGTGCCGGTGGGCACGGGCGACGAGGTGGAGCGGATCATCCGCGAGACCGCGCC
>NZ_QXFL01000011.1 GCF_003584125.1 Aurantiacibacter zhengii | reverse complement strand
AAAAGGCGTCAGAATGCGCGCGAGTAACAAGATCAGACAGTTCCTCGGCAAGCTCATCGCTTGTACGCAGGGCGGCGTCACGACGCTTGCCACTCTAGCTCTTCCCGTTCTTATCGGGTCCGCCGGACTGGCCGTCGACCTGAACCGCGGATACCAGCAGCGCATCATCAACCAGCGTGCTGCTGACCTGGGCGCGCTGGCCGCGGCGATTGCTTTCCAGAACACCAGCGATGCCGCGATCCTGACCCCAACGGCTCGCGATGTAGCGGTTGCAAATGGTCTGGTCGGTGCGACTGTTGTCGCAACGCTCGTCAACGATTTGCCCAACGCCGGCGACCAATCCGTGCGCGTCACCGTAAACGAACTGGTGCCTTACACCCTTGCGAGCGTTCTCGGACTGTCGGGTTCCTTCGACGTGGCTGCAGAATCCATGGCAAGCCTTTCGGGCGGCACCAGTTTTGCGGCACCCTGCTACCTCGCTCTCGACGGTGGAAAGGCGGCCATTTCGGTAACCGGCGGCGCCTCGATCGACGCACCGAACTGCTCGATCGCGGCGATTGGCGAGATCGAGAACAAGGGCCAGCTGATCCGCGGCGCCGATATCATCTCTGGCAGCAGTGACATCTACGTGAACCACGGCGAACTCGACGCAGCAACCCTGCGGTTTGCAGGCAGTTTCAACAAGCCGGGCTGGAACAACGCCGTCCCTCCGCCAAAGGATTGGATCAACGAGGCGACCCCTCTTTCAGACCCTTGGGCGAATAATCCCGATCGCGTTGCCGCGATGGCACTGCTCGGCAATTTCAGCAGCCCGCCGGCGCTGAGCGACCCGTCGACCCCCAACGGCAGTGACTGGAAGTTCACCTGGAACCCCAGCAGCGCGGTTTCAGCTTACCGGCAGGGGACCAGCGGCAATTACATCGTCCCTGCCGGGGTCTACAATATCAGGAAGTTCGAGGTCGCAGGCGGAATCAACGTGACGTTCGAGAACGGCTCGATCATCCGGGTGCGCCAGGGCGTTTCCATTGGCGGTGGTTCGAATGTCAATTTCGGCGACAGCGATGTCTATGTGAACGGCGGCTTCGACAGCGGTTCGAACGGCGTCACATTTGGCAACGGTGCGCTCTGGATCGGAAGTGGCCAGGTCCGCTTCCAGGGCACCAACCGCAAGGGTGATGGCGATGTGCTGATCAATGCGGACGTCAGCCTGGGCGGTGGCCAGCACCTCCTCGTCGGAGACGGCAACCACTATTTCGGCGGACTCGATATCGGGGGCGGCGGCACTGCGCGCCTTGGTGCAGGTGATTTCGTTGTTGCCGACGGCATCCGCATCAGCGGAAACAGCGAACTGGCCATTGGCGATGGTGACATCATCGTGGGCCCCGGGAACGGCAATCGCGCCATCTTTCTCAGCGGCAGCGCGCGGTTCTTCATGGGCGACGGGCAATTCAGCGCCAATGGCGATATCGATACAGCGGGCGGCAGCCGCCTTGCTTTTGGCCGAACGCCAAATCATTACATCAACGGCGATATGAAGATCGCGGGTTCCGTGCTTTTCGGTGCAGGCCGCTACACAATCAACGGCGATTTCGAAAACGGCACCGGGGGCACCACCTGGCCCTACACCTCGGGGTTGACGGGCGAAACTTACGGTAGCGTTCTCGAAGGCGAGAGCGTCTCCGGTTTCGACATGGCGGGCATCAATGTCACCTTCGTTCTGGCAGGCACGATCAAGCTTGCTGGCGGGGCAAAGACGAAGCTCGAAGCAGCGAACTACACGCAGGCCGGCGGTTTCATTTCGGAACTGCTGCTGACGACCGAGAACGATGACGATGCAAACTGGACGGGCGGAAGCCTGAGTTCGTTCGCCGGAACACTGCATCTGCCCAATGCGCAGGTCAAAATGGCTGGTGGCAACAGCACCAGCACAACGAAGTGCATGACTCTCATTGCCAACACGATCCGCGTCAACGGTGGCGCCGCGACCGGCTCTGCCTGCACGATGATGGAAGACCTCGGTGGTGGCGGCAACAACACAAGAGTCAGGCTGATAGGATAGATCCCATGCGCAGTTTCTCTCTTTCGACCATACGGCGCAACGAAGATGGCGTGGCCACTGTGGAGTTCGCCCTCTGGGTCACCGGGTTCTTCATGATCGTCATGGTGGCGCTTGATTTCGGAATGTTCTTCATCGAGCGTGGCAAGGTCAACGAAGCCGTTGCGGCATCTGCCGTTGCGTCCTTCGAGGAAGCGGACAACGTCAACTTCGGTGTTCTGCCGAATTATGTCCGCAGTATTGCCGATAACCAGGCCATAACGGTTGCCATGTCCTGCAACGGCGTGGCCAACAGCTGCACGAACCTGAACCGCACGTGCGCGTGCCTGAAAACCGATGGAACCTATGTCGCAGCCGCCTGCGGCAACATCTGCACCGGTCCTGATGTTACCGGGGGATCGACAGCCGGCTATTATCTGACGATCGAAGCGGACCAAGGGTTCAATCCCGTCGTCTTGCCAGCTGGCCTGCTGTCCGACACATCGGTGACGCAGCAAGCCACGGTGCGGCTGCAATGAGCTTCATACGAAGACTTCGCGACGACGCGCGAGGGGTGTCGACCATCGAGTTCGCCCTGCTCGCGCCGGCATTCCTGACGCTGGTATTCGGCACGATCGAGGGCAGCCGGATCGTGTGGACCAAGAACACGCTGGATGAGGTGGCTTTCGCAACAGCGCGGTGCATGTCGGTCAGTCTGGAGTGCGAAACCGAAACGGAGCAACAGGATTTCGCTGTCGACCGCGCGGCCTCCTACGGGATCGCGATCGTGGCGGCAGACGTGACCGCCACAGCCGATGCGGACTGCAACGGATTTCCCGATTCGAGCCGCATCACGATCACGCACGATTTCAATTCGGTGATGGGTGGCTTCATGCCGAGTATGGCCGCCGATCTAGAGGCCGATAGCTGCTTTCCGCAGCTTTGATTGTGCCTGTCTCGCACCAAGGACGCCGTCGGGACTATCTCGGGAACCAACTCTCCCGAGTGGATTATTTGGCATCCCGAATTCGGTAGCCAAACTGCCTTGACCGTAGGCAAAAGCGCGCCTAACTGCGCGTTTCCTGATAAGGGGCGATTAGCTCAGTTGGTAGAGCATCTCGTTTACACCGAGAGGGTCGGCAGTTCGAGCCTGTCATCGCCCACCATCCAGTCACTATGCCCACTGGATCGCTTATCCAGTGGGCTAGTGGACTGGCCATTCCTCCCGATATTTCCTATGCTTACGCACGATCTGGAAGGCTCATAATCCTTGTGGGAGACCGAATTGGTCCTCGAACTACGGTCACTGTTCGCGGCAGTTTCTCTGCTGGCTGATTTCGAGGTCGGAGGTTGCATTGCACAAGTGGTGGCAATTTGATGCAGATTCGATACGGATTTGATGTGAGTCTCGCGAAGGTCAGCAATGCGCCCCAATCGCCGTCATTCCCATGAAGGTCGCGAAATCTTCAAACCCGACATGAGTCTTTTTTGTTGCCGTCAGCCTTATAGCAGCGAAGAGCATAGCAACCGCCCGGATCGGGGATTTCGCGACCGCAACGAGGTCCTGATCAGCCCGTCTAGCAATATGGCCGAATTCGGAACATAGAGTGCTTCAATTGCTACAGATATAGTTAGTAAGATTCGAAACGGGGATTCTGTGGGCTTATCAACGGACGAACTCATTGGAAATTTGAGGGGCTTAGGCGAACAGGTCGCTGGAGGCGGTCGTCCGTCACCTAGGGAGATTGCCGCTGCTTTCGGCTGGAACGGCGACCGTGTGCGGGAACGTCGGATAACGCTAGGCGAAACGGTTCTTGACGTGGGCCGAGGGTTCTTGGGTGTCCAGCCTGCTGCTCTTTTTGCATCCCCAATGCACCGGAACGGGACGGACCCTCTGAGGGGCGCAGCGCTATACGGCTATCATGCTGCAGTTCGCTGGGGGCTATTTGCAGACGAGCGCGGGCTCACGCCCTTCAACTCGCACTGGCTTGCCCACGATGACTGGTTCGCGATGCCTACGATCCCTTGGGATCGCCTTGAAGCAGAACACAAAATTCTCAGCGCCTTTGAGCCAGAACAGGTGACGGAGGGCGAACCAGATCGGCTCGCATTGGAGCGCTATCCAAATCCCAAACTTCTGCAGCCGGTGGATGATGAGCTGGTTGATCGGCTTGATGCTTGGCGCGATGAAGCCCTGAAATCATCACGCATCCACTCTGGCGTAGACGAACATTTGCAAACGTTATTCGCGAAGCTCTTCGTGCTTCGAACAATTGAAGACCGTGGACTGGCTCCAAATGTGAAGCCGCTGAGTGAGGCAATTTCCACCCAAGCTCCGCTTGATGTGGAAGCCCTCGTGACGACCTTTCAGGAAGCAAGAGAATGCATTGGCAGCGAGCTTTTTGACGATGTGCAGTTGGACGTTATTCCGAAGCACGTGATTTCCGGCATAATCGGCGACCTCTATAAGCCTCGCCGCCTGCCCTTCGCAGGAAGCCGCTACAATTTTGCTTGGATTGATTCCGACGTTCTTGGCCTCGCCTACGAGAAGTACCTTTCGACCATCCTGCATCCGCTGCCGCCAGCGCCGCAGATGAACCTTTTCGAGCAGTCCTATAGGGACGTTGCCCGGATTAGTGTGCGCCGGGCCGGTGGCGTTTATTATACTCCGGAATACCTCACGAAGTACTTGGCAATGAAGTGCATCGATCAGCACGTTACGCCAGATTTCTTAACTCAGTTTCTGGCGCAACGGGCAGACGGCAGCAATTCTGAAGGAGAAGAAGCCGCGCTCGCGTTGCCCAAAGTAGTCGATTTCGCCTGTGGCTCGGGCTCGTTCCTTGTCGCAGCAGTGGACTGTATGCTTCGCCGATTAAAGGAGCGTGACCCTGAGACCAATTGGGGCAAGGTCCTCATCGACGGTGGACACATCGTTGGGGTGGACATCGATGAGAAGGCCGTCACCGTTGCCCGACTGAATATCTGGAACAGACTGACCGAAGAGCCCGACCCCCTCCCGCTACCCAATCTGTCAAAGGTTATTGTGAAAGGCGATGGGCTGGACCACTCCTCATGGGAACAGTTAGGCCAGCGGTTCGATATCGTGCTCGGGAATCCGCCGTTCCTCGCAACTTCACGCGTATCCAACCGCGATGGTCTGGAGAGTAGTTTTGAGACGGCAAAGGGCCGGTATGACTATTCGTCACTTTTCGTTGAACAAGCAATTAGAGTTACCGAGCCTGAAGGCACGATCGGAATGGTCGTACCAAATCGCATGTTCATCAACCACAACGCAGCGAGCATTCGATCGTACCTCACCGCACGAATGAACATTGATGTTATCGTCGACTTTGGATCGAACGAAGTCTTTCAGAACACGAGCGCCTACGTGGGCTGCATCGTTGCAAGGCATCAGCCATTGATGAGCGCCTCTGCAACGACCGTAAAGGTGATCGACGTCAAGGCACTTCCAGAGCAATTTGTCGCCGCTCTTCTTTTGGAGGCAGAAGCAGCCGGTACAGTCAACGAGCGGGATATTCGCGTATACACCGCACAGCACCCGCGAGGAGGTGGACCCTGGACCTTGTTGTCGATGGAAGAAAAAATGGAGCAGGTGAGGCTATCCGATGCGTCGGAGAGATTGGATAATATCGCCGGCATATTCCAAGGGATTCGGACGGGCGCCAACGACATTTTCATCTTCAAGATTGTCGCGGAAGATGATCGCTATGGAGCAGAATTGCTTAACGGGCTCGGCGACTCTGCCGTGCTTGAAGCCGGGCTTTTAGAGCCTGTCGTCTTCGGCGCTGAGGTGAGAAAATTCGAAGCGGTCAGCTATAACAAGTATCTACTCTACCCCTATGAAGGCGGCTCGGCCATTAGTGAGGGAGAATTGGAACTGCGCTACCCGCAGGCATTCAAATATCTTCACTCGTATCGTGATATCCTCTCTTCCCGCGCGAGTATCGCTTCGTCTGGTCTCAGGTGGTACGAACTTGTTAGGCGAAGAGACGAAGAATGGTTGTGCAGGCCGAAGCTTCTAATTCGGGATTTAGCACCTGAGATATCATTCGCCGTAGATGCCGAGGGCGAGGTATTTATTGTGGGCGGAACTGCTGTAGCCCCTGAGCAGGAGGAATTGCTTTTCCCGCTCCTGGCATATCTAAACAGCAGTCATGTTAATGCTTTGGTGAAGCGCACAACTCCTCAGTTCCGAGGTAGCTTCCAGAAATTCGAGCCACAACACCTCCAAAGCATACCTGTCCTGCGCCGCTTAATAGAGGACGAAGCATTCCAACGGCAGCTGGATGAGCTTGCTCGTCTCGCTGTGACATCGAGCGGAGAGCCTAAATCGATGGCGGTGGCAAATATTGACAAGGTGGTTGAAGCAGCAATGCGTGAAGCCAATATCGTCACGGCCGAGTAACATGCCCAACTGGATCGTCGCTGAGCGGGCTTATGATTTGCCTAGAAATATCGCTTTGCTCGATACGAACGTGCTTATTGCGCTCGCTAACCCGAGGGATGGCAACCACGAACATACGGTTGGGGCCTTGGACTTGGGAGAATACAATTGGGCTGTCCCTCACGCGTGTCTTATAGAAGCTTGGAACATGCTCGTCGGGCGGGAGCGGCGCACAGACTTAGCGTACGCCTTAATGCAGTGGGTCTTAACACCAGGACAAGTGATCCTGGTGGGCGATGCCATAGAGCCAGTCTCGGCAGCACATACCTATTCTCAGGCATTCAAGATCGATTTGGTCGATGCCAGCCTAATTGATTTGGCGACACGAATTAGCAGAGAATGCGGAATGCATCCTGCAGTTCAGATTGCGACCTACGATACTGGAGACTTCGTCCGGTTTTTTGGACGTGCCGACCTTAGCTTCAACGTCTATGATATGCTGAATACATCTTCTACCGCCGATACTGATTGAACAGTGCCCCCATGAAAAGGCCACCGCACGGCATTTGGTCAAGAAGCGGCCCGCGCGACGGCAGCTATCGTTGATGCGAAACCAGAACGGGGTTGTCCGCTTGCGGCCCAGTTAGCGAAGAAGGAACTGATGATCTCACCAAGGCCATTGGTTATTCGTAGCTAACGCTCTATCCCTCGCGGATGGAACTTGATGACCTTCTTCATCGATATTTTGCGACTAGCGACATTTCGCAGCTTTCACCTACTGCACTCGTAGCAGGGATCGAGCGGTGCCAGGTTGACCTTGGCCTCGAACAGGATCGCGGAAAGCGGTTTCCGCTGTGGGCACTTCTTCACATGCGTGGCGCGGCACCTGATCTCGATGTCGCCTTCGAGGACGAAGGTGATCGGGACGCAGCGCGCAATTTGATGGAATTGCTGGAAGCGTCGGGACCAGAGTAAAACGGTTCTACCTGGGAGCCCCTGCTTTCATCCAAAGCCGAGCATCTCGCGTTGGCTCGCCCAGTCGAGAGGCAAGTTGTTGACCCGCGCCATGAACTGACGGTTGAGATGAACAGGCTGCTTTCCGTCAATAATTGACGCGGTAATGTCAGGTGCAAGATAAGCAAGGCGCAGCAGCCTGCAGAAATATTGCTTTGAAACATTCAGGTTCTCCGCTGCAGTATCGACCGACGCAACGGCCGGATCTTCGATTGCTGCCTTTGCCTGGTGCGCGCGGACAATCAGCTTGATGAGTGGGGGATCTCGCCGTGCCTCTGCCCAGTCCTGCCCCGGTGCATCGATCCGCACTTCACCACCGCAGCGGATCAATGGTGCCTCAACAGTGATCGACTCAGCTGCACCCTGAAAGAGGATATCGACCCGATCGGAGTTAACCGTCACCTTTTCGACGTATTCGAGGACGAGCTCGCGTGATGGAATGGGCCCTTCCCAGCTGGCCTCGGTCTTCGTCGCCAGCTGATGGATCACCAGCTTCTCGATCTCGCTTGCAGGCAAGCGGTGGATGCGAAGTTCTGGTCGTTCCTTGTTCTTCAGGCTGGCGTAATAACGATAGCGCTGTCCCTTCTTGCTTGCGTGGTCTGGCGTCATCCGCCGTCCTTCCCCATCCCAGATAATGCCAGCTAGCACGCTAGCTTGTACGGCGTGCTCTCCATATTTGCGCCTGACCCGGTTCAGCGACAATCGCGTCGCAACCTTCTCGAAGGTCTCCGGGTCGATGATGCCATCGTGCTCGCCTGGATAAGATTTGCCGTGATGGGTAATCTCGCCGAGGTAGATGCGGTTCGCGAGCATCTGATAGAGCGCGCCCCTGCTGAAGTTACAGCCCCCGTAGACGCGGCCATCCTTGAGGATGCGCTTCCTGGTTCTGATGCCTTGCTCGGCAAGATCTGATTGCAGCAGATAGACCGATCCCAGCCCGAGATAGCGATTGAAGATGTATCGCACCTTCTCGGCTTCCTCGGGCACGATGAGCAGTTTGCGGTCCTTGACCTCGAAGCCAAGCGGGACAACACCGCCCATCCACATGCCGCGTTTCTTCGAAGCCGCAATTTTGTCGCGAATGCGCTCTCCCGTAACCTCTCGCTCGAACTGGGCGAAGGAGAGGAGCACGTTTAGGGTCAATCTACCCATGGAGTTGGTTGTGTTGAATGCCTGCGTGACACTGACAAAGGACGCACCGCGCTTGTCGAGGGTGTCAACGATCCGGGCGAAGTCAGCCAAGCTACGTGTGAGCCGATCGACCTTGTAAACGACAATGATATCGATCTTACCCGCTTCGACATCCTCCATCAGCTGCTGCAAACCAGGTCGATCCATTGAGCCACCTGAGAAGCCACCGTCATCGTAGAGCTCATCGATCGCTTTCCAGCCTTCATGTGCCTGGCTGAGAATGAAAGCGGCACAGGCCTCTCGCTGGGCATCCAAGCTGTTGAAGGATAGCTCGAGACCTTCCTCGGTCGACTTGCGAGTATAGATCGCGCAGCGACGGCGCTTCGGTGTGGTCTGCGTCATTCCCCGTCACCCGGGCGACTTTTTAACCCGAAGAAACGTGGTCCTGACCAGGCAGCCCCGGTGATCTCGCGTGCGATCTGGGTAAGCGAGGAAAAGTGTCGGTCCTCGAACTCGAAGCCCTCCTCGAGCACCGTCACGCAATAGGCCTTACCATGCCAATGGCGGACCAGTCGCGAGCCGGGTTTGAGCGATTGGGACTGGCCAATATCAATATTGCCCTCTTTCGCGAGTTGCTCGGTAAAGCGGTCAAGCTCACGTAGTCTTGCAGGTGGCAAGCCGCCATAAAGCTTCTCCTGAAGTCGCCAGGCAATTGCGCGCTTCATCTGGCTGGGCGTCATTCCATTTAGCAGAGCTTGGCCGCGGTGAAGACGCTTCCACTCGGCTCGCAGCCGGGCTGGCGACATCGTCTCCAGCCCAGCGAGTTGTTCATCAATGTGCGTCATGCTCAGCGCTCGATGCGCCAGCAGGTCTCGCCGCTCGGGCGACATTCGCGAACGAGTTCGTACCCCTTCTTGCGTAGGCCGGTCATGAAGGCTCGAGCGCTATGCGGCTGCCATCCGCTCGTCTCCACTATTTCCGCGAGCGAGGCGCCCTTGGCGCGTGACAGCAGTTTCTCGACGCAAAAGGCTTTGGTCGGGCCTTGACGCGACTTCAGTATACTTGCGGTCGGTTCAGTTTGATCAGTCATCTGAGGTCTCCTTTTGGGGGCCGGCACCGTGCCGTTCCCACTACCTCAGGCCCCATCAACCGGCTGGTTAGGGGCTGCGCCTCACCTCGGTCGGCGCACATCGATCAATGCTCGCTTCCCGATGGAAGTCGAGTATCATTCCCCATTATCTGCATTAAAATTGGCGCTTCTTACTGCTGCCAATTGAACGCCGTCAGCTCGACTGGAATAGGTTCCCGCGATGCCAGGCCAACCTAGCGCGATGATCATCGTGCAAGGTCAGAAGGTGCTCGCGATCAAGACCCAAAGCTTCACGAGCAGAAGCGCTCAATGCCGGAGAGGCCAGCGCAAGTCCCTCGTCGCTAAAGGTCACCAGACCACTGTCAAATGCCGCATCCCAAAGGCTCGACAGGAGAAAGCCGTTATGGACGTCCAATCGTTCAGCATCGCTCTCACATTTGGCCCAAGGAATGATATGGGATGCGCGCAGCAATTCTGGCTCTGTAATTCCCGTAAGAGGGCAACAGCTGTTCCAATAGCTAAGTTGGGCATCCCGAAATCTGTCTTGGCCAATACGTACCTTCTGGGCTCGCTCGGCTTCCGTATCGCCCAACCCAGCGATGTCGCGAAGGTAACTCTCAAGTGGCAGAGTCGGTAGAGAGATGCTCAGGCGATAAACGTCCGATACAGCTTTTCTTAGAGCAGCGGGGCTATCCAAGGTGAATGCCTTGGTAGAACCTCTTGCTTTCTCGGCTGTTTCGGGGGCTACAAGCTCGCGCGCAGCGCCGGGATGGAATACCGAGAAATAAAGCGGCCCCGACATGCCAGATGCTGTTGCCGCCAATCCGATCTCACCAGGCGCGCTGGCCGACCGAAAGAAAAGCCATCCCTTCGCTTGATCCGGGCCGATGCGATAGCCGTGCTCGTTCGCGCACTCTTTAAGCTCTGAAAGTAGCTCGTATGGATAATCCTCGATGCGTGGGGGATGATCAGGAAGCATGGCTCTGACCTACATGCTTACGATCAGCGATCAGCGCCGGGATAGCCGCACGATCTTTGGCCGGCTCGATTGCAACGACTTCGTTCACCGATACCCCTCCACCCGCGGTCGCATGCCTTCGGCTATCAGCTTGTCGTAGGCGGCGAGGACGAGGCGCTGAGTGCGGTATTCGCCGTGTTTCCTGATTTCGTTGTTCTTGAGGACGCGGAAGGTTTCGGATGGGTAGTCTTCGCCCATCACGTCCTTGGGATCGAGGACATAGCGCAGCTCATTGCGGGAGAGGCCGTAGGCGAGCGCGTACCAGGCGTCGAGCTCGGCCCGGAGCTGGGCGCGGCGGTCCTCGTTCCAGCGGAACGGCTCGCCCTCATAACCTAGGTCGCGCGCAAAGGGGGCCATGGAATGCGAAGTGTAGCTGAGCTCCAGCACCCGTGGGACGATGAAGCCGAGATCGCTCTCGCTGTAGGCGCTGGGTGGGAGGATGGGGAGTTGTTTAACAATGTATTGGCCTAGATTGAGGTAAGAGACCTTCGTCCTGCAAACGACATCAAGGACAGTTGAGTTCGCGTTCGCAAGAAACGCGGCCTTTTTGCTTGGTTTGGCTTCCAAGAAGACTTCAATCTCTTTGTGACCTACACCTGTAGCTGGGAATGCTGTCATCACCATCGTGCGAGATGTGGACGCGGTCGTCGCCTCTCCGTAGCCCATCAACCAAGACGCATCGGTTCGTGACGCAACTTCGGTTTGACGTACCCAGTAAAAGGGTTCGGCCTCGGCGCTTGGATCAGCAAGGCGGCTGTCGTCAAGCTCCGGCAGTACTCGGTGTCCGCGCTCTCCTCCACGAGCGCTGTAATCCGCGTACCGGTGGTTGAATTGGTCAAACATTTTCGCTTCGTAAAGCGGAACATACCTCTTCTCGCTGGCCGGAGCGGGAGAGCCGGTGGAGAGGTCGAGGTGGGCAGTATCCCGGCCACCGGTGAGAGCTAAACCGGGGGTGTTGCCGCGCGCGCCGGACGGGCGGACCCAGTCGGTGCCCTGCCGCTCCCAACCATCGGCAGCGAGCTGTTCGGAGGTGCGGAACAGGTGGCTGTCGTTCGACATGTGGAACATCGCCATGAAGCTGATGCCCCATGGATTGCCCGGCTCGCCCGGCTTGCCGCCCTTCGCCTCGTCGATCAGCACGGACACACGGTTGTAGATGGTCGCAGTCAGTTCGGCGTCCTTGCGGGCGCGGAAAACGGGGGCGGTTTTTGTGTTCGGGTTGATCCGCGCGATCTCGGCGGGCGAGAGGGTGAAGCGCCGACGGCTGTCTTCAAGCTGCGATGGATCGGTAAGGAAGAAGGAAAACTCTGCCTCGTCTACATCGTTGCCGAGCGTCAGAAGGCTAAACTTGAAGCTACGGTGGACGCCGGGGAAGATTGGTGCGCTGTTTTCGAAATCGAACAGACGGGCGAGCCGCTTCTCGCTCACCAGATGGCCGAAGAACGGCGCGGTAGTGGCGTCGGTGGCGATGCCGGTGGGCACGATGATCCCCGCACGTCCGCTCTGCTCGAGGAGATTGAGGAAATGCTCCGAAAACAGAGCGTAGGTGTTGACGTCGCCCGTGCCGGTATAGGGGTAGCGACCGCCATCTTCGCCCGACACGCGCGCGAAGGCGCTGGTCGCCTCAGCGATGCGCTTGGCGGTCTGGAAGGCGTCGTAGAGCAGACGCGATGACGAGCCTTCCTCAGCTTGCGCCAGCTTCGCGATCGCACGAGTGCGCGCGGCGGCGTTGGACGCGTCGGCCACCTCGTGACCGGCGAAGAACTCCTGCTCCTGCAGTTTGATCCGTTCCCACGGCGGATTGCCCAGCACGACATCGAACCCGCCTTTGCCGATCAGCACATCGGGAAAGGCGAGCGGCCAGTGGAAGGCGCGGGCTTCTTCCGAAGCGTCCACAGCGGCGGCTTCGAGCAGACCGAAGACCTGCCCCCCGCCAAGGCGTTTCCACACGTCAGCCGTGGTCGGCACGGTGCCGCGCTGGTAATTCTCCGGTACCTCGACCTTGGTCATGAGGAAGGCGGCGGTGTAGAAGTCGCAGGCGACGCGAGTGGCGCGGCGATCGGGATCGTTCTTCCAAGTCTCGAACGCCTCGCGCTTCTTTTCAACCTGTCCCACCGTGTCTTCCGGCATGCGGCGGATGGTGGATAAGTTCGCAGCCAGCTTCTTCGGCGGCATGGCCCCGGTGCCGCTGGCGAAATCGAAGCTGCCCTGGCCCTTCTTCTCGTCCTTGTTCTTCTTCTTGTAGTAGGCGGCAGCCTCTTTCACATCGCCGGTCAGCGGCTTGTAGGCATCGTCGGGAATGCCCTGTTCCAGCGCCTCCAGGTCGAACACGCCCAGCAGCGCGTCGCCGCAGCGGATATTGGCGTCGAGGAAACCAAGCGGTTGCCCCGGGGAAACACTCTCGATCCAAAGCGCCACCTTGGCCAGTTCCACCGCCATTGGGTTGCGGTCCACCCCGTGGACGCAGCGCCCCACCACTTCTCGTAGTGCGCGATTGTAGTCTGGTGCGTCAGGATCGCGCAGCTGCGCTACCCGCGTTGCCATTCTGCGAGCGGCGCCCAGCAGAAAGTGCCCAGAGCCGCAGGCAGGATCGATGATCTTCAGATCCAATATGCCTTCTTCGCGAGCCACGGCTTCTGCTTTCTCGAGTACTGGGTTGAGCGCGCTGTCGAGGAGGGTCTGCACGAGTCTATCTGGCGTGTAGTAGCTTCCCGACGTCTTGCGGGCATTGCCTTTCAGATCCTCAACGAAGTCGAAGGAGCGTCCCTCATCCGTACGTGTGGGGGTCAGCTCCAGCAGCCCTTCGTAGACGCTGCCAAATTCTTCCGTCGCCATATCACGCCAGTTGATCCGGACGCGGCGCCCTTCCTCCATCATCCATCCGAGATTGAAGATGGCTTCGAGCAGATACCGGTTGGGTATTGCGCACTGCTCGAGATCTGGCGTCGCGTCTGCGGAGAAGAGACCACCCAAGGCAGGCAACCCCAAATCCTTCTCACCCCGAGCGAGAGCACTGAAGACGATTTTCAGACCTTCCCATGCATCACCATGCGTGTCGCGTGATCCACGTCTTGTCGCGCGATTGCGCAGATACGCAAAGCCGTAGTTCTCCTGATAAAGTTGCTTCGTCGCCCGAGCCGTGCCCGGGGCATGCAATAGATCGCGATCTTCAGCGACTGCTAGGAAGATCAGTCGATAGACCATCCGTAGCATCTGCTCGAAGAGCGACTGCATCGATAGTTCATTGTCATCGATCTTGCGGCGCAGCTCCGGGTTGTGGCCAAGCAGCCCTTTGCCGATCGCGAGCAGGGCGCTCTCCACGTTCCCGCGCAGCTTATCGCGGACAGCGGTACCTGCCTCCATCCCCGCTTCGCGCCAGTGCTCAAGCGGAGCTTCGCTGGGAGGCGCACCTGCTTTGCCGAAGCGCGAGGCGTGCGTCAGAAGCCACCAAGCCGTGAACTCCGCGAACATGTCATCGCGGAAAATCGCTCCGAGGTCAGCCTCGATAAAGGCGGGCCGGGTAAAGCTGGCGTTATCCCGCATCAGGCGTACGCGGTCGCCCGCGAACACCAAGCCCCAATAGAAGTCCGCATTGGCGTTTAGCCAATCCTGGAGCAGCAAGGCCGCTGAGCGCTTGGCAATTCGCCCATTGGCACCGTCACCAAATTGCGTGCGGCCAACAGTGAATGCGTCCTTGGACTTACCATCCTCTTCCAGACTCAGCGGCGCTGTAACGACGACGGGAACACGGCCGTCAGAGCCTTCAAATGCAATTGCAAACCTTCTGTCGCCTCGCGGTCTCGAGCCAGCCCTTGTCAGCTCAAACCCAAATGCGCTTGTGAGCAGTTCCTCAACAAAAGCGTCAGTCTGTTGCTGGGTGGGAGTCTCTATCGAGGCGAAGCTCTTCCATATGGCTTTCCCGATCTGAAAGTAGCGCGTGATCTCATCACGAAGTGAAACGCCCTTGGGGCAGCTGTATTCGGCAGCCGTCTTCTGGTCAGGCGTCGTGCTCGCAACCTTCACCACCTGGTCGGGCGATATCAGGCCACCCTCAATTGTTATTGCGGTAAAGCCGATATCCGCGAGGCGTTTTTGCGACCTGGCCATCAGTTTGCCTCCGGCAGAAGCACATAGAGGCCAATGATATCGGGAGGCATGACCGCACTGACCTCAACGGTGGCGCCGCCACCAGCCGCCCGGGTCAGCTTGACGTGATCTTCAGAAAGCTGATCTGCTCGCTCGCGCGCCAATCTATCGATCTCACCGCTGTATTCGTTGATTCTTTCGAGCGCTCGCTCCAAGTGCCTTTGGCGTGCTTCTTCAGCCAGATCACCACTAGCCTCGCGTTCCAGCAGAGCCAGTGCCTCAGGGCCTTCAGCTTTTGCCGCGCTGGAATCTGGACCGAACGCCATGCCCAAAGCCTCTTCGGCCAAAAGCATTCGGCTCGTCCGGCCACTGGTGATAAGCTGGAAGCGCATCCGCATGACCAGCAATGTCGTTGCTTCTTGGACAGCGGAGGTTCGCCAGACACCGCCCCTCCCCAAAGGTTTGGTCTCCGACGAAGTGGGATCAAGCGCGCCCTCGCTCAGCGTCTCCGCAAGATGCGAAACGAGCGGATGGACGCGGCCCACATGCGCAACGTTCTGCGCCGGATCGTCGACGAAAGAGATGCGCCGCGTTCCTTTGAGATTGCGCGCCTGAAGCTTTTCACTGATGCTTTCAGGAAGCTCGTCGTAATGGACGAGATAGTGGCCCGAGACCTCTTCAAGTCCAGCTCCAAGACGCTGCAGTGCGCGCCTGGTGAAACGCTCGACCTCCCGCGGTCCACCATTCAGCGCACGCATCTTCTTCCATTCCGGAATGACCTCATCCGGCTTCATTGCGTTTTGCGCATATCGAGCTCTACTGGCCTTCGCGCCTTCTGCCGCATCGCGCCATGCCGCCTCGAACTTTCCTGCTGAGGCACCAAAATCGAGCACTAGCTGCGCATGCTCGGAGCCTTTGCGCATAAGCATGGCCTGCATGAGGGCTGAGGTAATGCTGTCCTGATCCTCTGGCATCGGCACGCTGACGCCGGTCGCCTTCTGTATCTCTTCAGCCTTGCGAATAATGACCTTGAGCACTGCGCCATCAATCGCACTATTGGAGCCGTGGAGCATGATCGAGCGTACCTGCTCTGCTTGTTGTCCAAAGCGATCCACACGGCCTTCGCGCTGCTGGTGCCTCGTCGGGTTCCAGCTCAGATCATAATGCACCACGGTATCGAAATGCTCTTGCAGGTTGATACCCTCGGAGAGACAGTCGGTCGCCACCAACAATCTCTGCTCGCTGGCTCCCATGTCTTCGACACGGTCACGGCGCTCTTCGGGCGTCAAGCGACCTGTCACCACTTCCGTATGGAGCTTGGGCCACTTCAACCGAAGTATCTCCCCAAGCGCCTCGGCGGTCGCAATAAAGCGGCAAAAGATAACTGGGTTTGCGCCGGCTTTCAGGAGCGGCGCTAGTTCGTCGACAAGAGTCTTGACCTTGGGGTCGCCATCGCCCTTGGCATTGTCGAGCGCATTTGCGCGTGCGATTAGCTTCGTGAGCGCGGTATATTCTTCAGCATCGACCATGGCCGTTGCGGGCTCAATGTCGCTGTCATCAAGCGTCCCGTCATCCATCTCGAACACGATCGGCTCAACCTCTTCGGCCTCAGCCAGTCCAGATAAACGGTTGTTGAGCGCGCTCGCAGCTGCAGCGGGCGAGGAGCCGACACAGCGCATCAGCGCTAAGGTGCTCCAGAATGCGAGCCTACGCGATCGCTTGTCACTCCCGGACCGATTGGTCACCTCAAGGGAATAGTCGAGCACGTCCTCTTGCAGCGCCCGATACTCGCCAACCAACTCATAGGGCACCGACTTCGTAAGATGCGGCTTGAAGGCTTTGTCTTCGCCCCATCCCTCCTGAATGTCTGGGCGTCGGCGCTGCACGAAGTGCTGCGCAAGCTTGCGAGAGTATTGCGTACGCCGTGCCTCATCGGCCCCTTGCGGCGGAGGGTTGGCGAGATCTGGTTCGACGAGACCCAGCAAGCGCTGGTAGGCGTCCACATCGCCGCTATGGGGTGTGGCCGTCAAAAAAAGCATATGGCGTTCGGCATCGCCCGCCAGGCTTTTCAGCAATTCATAACGCTGGTGGGTCCCACCTTCACTGCCAGCGCACGTATGGGCTTCATCGACGATCACGAGATCGGGGCACGCGCGAGCGAAGTCGTCGCGGCGACTGTCCGCTTTGATGTAATCCAGGCTGACAACGGTGAAGGGGTAGGCTTCGAAAAGGCTTTGAGACGCGGGAAGGCCGCGTTCCAGTCGGCGCGCCCGGGACGAGGTCACTGCGACCGCATCGATATCAAACTTTTCCGAGAGCTCGCTGATCCATTGATCAACCAGGTGAGGAGGGCAAAGTACGGTGAACCGGTCGATTGTACCGCGATCAAGCCATTCGCGAAGAATGATGCCTGCCTCAATGGTCTTACCGATACCCACGTCATCGGCGATCAAAAGGCGCGCTGGCGACAATTTCAGCGCCATCATCAAAGGCACAAGCTGATAAGCCCTTGGCTCAACCCCGAGATGCGCTGCGCTCCGGAATGGGCCGGCGCCACGCCGCAGCGAGAGGCGAAGCGCATCGGCTAAAAGCTGAGCACCAGCTTGCGTGTCGAGCTGATCCGCTGTCGGCGGCTCGAAGCGCGCGGGCTTTACCGGTTGGCGTTCGAGCGCTGGGATGAGCGTCTGCGCATCTTCGTCCGATCCTGAAAGCGGTCGAACGCGCAGAAAGCCCTCTCGAGATGGCAAGACCACCCATTCGCGGCCGCGTGCATTGACCAAATCGCCAGGGCTGAAACGCACAGCGTCCATTCTCAAATTCCCAATGCTGTTTTGAGGCTTGCCGGAGGCTCATCGCCCGGAGCGGTTGGTAACTCTATGAGATCCAAAATACCGCGGGTAGAGGCGATGCTCTTCGCAGCATCCGTTAGCTGACCAACCACCGCCAGGACATCTCTGGACGGCCAGTAGAAATTGATGATGCCGCCTTCGATATCGAGCGCCTTAGGCTCTTGTGCTCCCCACCGCTCGAAGGCTTCTCGCCAACCGGAAGCATCCGAACCAGCCTCGTTCCCATCACTGGTTTTACCAGATGCATTTGCTTTAGCAGCGCTGATGTCATCGGACTGGCTTAGGGCGATAAGGTATTCGACCACTTCGCTGTCGCGTCGGTCGATCAGCTCATGATCAGGCTGATTGTAATAGGACAATAGGCAGCGATAGCAGCCAGCGATGCAGCTATCCTCCTGCTCTTCTAGCTCCTCACCATCAAATGGCTCGCGATAATGCATGAGTTTGAGAGCGCGGGTAGCAGCATTGGCGATCGCCGACGGATCAGAAACGAGGCGATTGAGTACGCCGGCTCCGCCTTCCGTGGCTTCGTAAATAAGTACGCAATTCCGCTCCTCGCGCGTCGGAAGCGGCTCGCCAAGAAGCTCCCCTTCCTCCAATTCAAATTCGGTTTGAACGCCGCGCAGCAGCGCATGCTGTAGCGTCGCCATCTGGTCCGGCCTGAAATTGGTGGCTGGCCTCAGCAGCATGGCATTCTTGTGATCTTCAACGATCGGCACGATGCGCTGCGGCGGCGCGTTTCCAGGATCACCCATTCCCTCATCGCTATCCCCGCTCGAGGGATCCTTGATCCAGCGCCCTGTTTGCGGATCGATGAAGAAGCCCAGGATCGACTTACTCTTGCGGCGCTTCAGCCCCTTGTTAAGCCGCGAAAGCGTCGTCGCTGGGCCATAGTCGAGGTGGAGTAGAGCGTTCGAACCTTGTCCAACAACCCTGCCACGGATCTGCGGCACCCCATCTTTCGTCGGCCACTGGAACACGGTCAGAATTTCAAAGCCTCTGCGTTGGCGGTCCTCGTCATTTGCCGTGATACGAAGCGAAGGCGAGGTCTCGACATTGTCGATCCGGAAGACCGTGTCGATCCTTTCCACGCCTGCAAGAGAGGATTGGCAAGCATGACAGCGTTCTTGCAGAGGGTCTTTGTGTGCAGCTCCGCACTGGCCGCAGAGGATCAGCGTGTTGGTTGACAGCTTGCCGTCATCGCTGCGGCTTTCGGCCGGAAGCTTCGCCTTGGTGACGCGGTAAGCCCGTCCCTCATGATAGATAAGCGCGTTCGGTCCAAATTCAGCAATCGCCAAGAAGCGCGGGCGCTGGAGAACCGATGTCTTGTCGGCAGGCACAAAGGCATAGAGCGGGAGACGAGGAAAATTGTATCCTGGCAAGAAGCCTTCGGTCGCCAGATAGCGATAGACGTAGAAGTCTGAGCCGTATTTCGACTGCCCCCGCTCAAGGACCTCGAGCTCCTTGGTCGCATTCACATAACGGTTCTTTGCTGCACGCCGTTCCCCTCGCTGGAGCCCGGTCTTCTGCTGAATTGCGTGAGCCTTGTCCTGCTCGGCTCTCGCGCTCTCATAGAGATTGCGCCACCTATCAAAACTCCTCTCGAAACTCTCGAGAGCTGCACCGTTCACCTGGTTGACAAATGTCTCAACATCTTCCAGCCACGGCGCATCGGCAGGCTCGATATCGCTTAGCATCGCTTCAATTAGCCGCCGCATGACCGGGCGCGCTCGCTTAGAAGCGCTCGCTTCCTCGGCTGCCAAACGTATGACATCCTTCAACGGCTTCCCGCTCTTATCCATTGCAAGATTGTCGCGAATGGAGGCCTCCAGCGCGGCGTCAACCTGGGCAAGCCATTCAGCCTGCAGGTGCGATGTCAAAAGGTCCTGGTTTGCAAGATCGAGCGCCGGTGGACGGACAACGCCTGAGACGAGCGCCGGAGTATCGGCAAAGTAGTATTGATCGTGCGGTGACTGAGCGGCGCAATAGGTCACCACGAGGGCTGGGTGACCACTGCGCCCAGCGCGCCCCGAGCGCTGCGCATAGTTCGCAGGTGTGGGCGGGACATTGCGCATATAGACGACGTTGAGTGCGCTGATGTCGACACCGAGCTCCATGGTCGGTGAACAGAACATAGCAGGCAAGAAATCTCCCTGCTCGCCAGCCTCAAAGAGCTTCTCCTTCTCTTCGATTAGGGCTTTTTGGTCTTTGTCCTCGAAGCGGAAACGCTGCTCGCGCCATTCCCGTACGTCGCTATCAACCTGTGCTGTGTGTTCACGCGCCTCGAAGGCGTTTTGGAGAGGACCACTCTCAGCCAGCGTGGCCGCCACTCCGTGATAGAGCGTTCGGAAGAATTGGTTGTGCTTGTCACTTCCCTCGCCATCGGGCTGAGCAAACAGGCGCAAATTGGTTGGTGCAAGCCGCCATGCTGGAAGTTCAAAACCTGATTGCACTCGGCGGACGATTTCATGGCTCTCTGCGGCAGAAAGAAGCCCCTTGATAACCTCTTCATAGTCATCGCGCCCGAGCTTCTCGCCCCAAATCGATTTGTCGCGCAGTGCCTTGGCAAGGTTCGACCGTTCACCAGCCCGAAGAATAAGCTCTGCATCGGCAGCCGAAATTCGTGAGCGTTTCGGCACCTCAATCATCAGCATTCCGCTTTCGCGAAGACCTCTGATTTCTTCAGGATCGATCGCCCAGGGCAGCCGCAGCCGGCCATCGCTTTCCTCGGCCATTTGTCGAATGCGCTCACGATCGAGAGCTGGCGTCGAAACTGCCAATGATTGGCGCATTGCATCGAACAGGATCGCAAATAGCTGTTCGCGCTTGTCTGGAGTTAGCTCTGCCAACCGAGGGCAATCGGCAAATTCCTCATCGTCCTTCGCAAGGTCGCTGAGCCCCATAAAGCGGGCCTCAATCAATCCCACATCTTCAAGGTTTGGATTGGTAAAGCGCCATCCCTTGCGAAGGTCCGCCCAAAGACGGTGCGCCAACACTTCAGAAAGCGTTTCCTGTGCACCCTGGCGCTTGCCGTAACCTTTGACTTTCGGATCACGCATCCAGTCAGCGAGGCGATCCTCCCACTCCAAGTCGAAGCCAAGAGCTCGCCTTACAGCATCACCAAACTGGCTGGGCTTCAGTCCGCCCTCTCCAGCTTCTGCCACCGCGCGATAGATCGCGCCGCGCAGGAGCGACACGAAAATGAAGTCATTAAAGTGGCCCGCCTGAAGGGCCGCATCCTGCCGGTTATCGGTGAACCCGAGAAGCTTGCGCGAGTGTTTTCGCAAGCTCGCATCCTGGTCCATCCAGGACAGGACCGAGGCAACGATCAGCGTGGTGGCCGAGCTACGTCCCTCGGCTGAAAGACCAGCAAGCTTGTTTCGCTCGCGTGCCTGGCTTGCCGGCTGATGACTGCAATGCGGGCAAAAGCGATAGGGGCCGCGGAAGAACCATGAAGGGGTTCCTCCTTCACCCTCGCCGCAAGGTGCTCCATCAGGTTTGAGAAAGAGGTGTTGCCCCTCGTGCTTACCCCGATGCGAACCAGCTAGGCGGATCTCGCCTGAAGGAGCCGTCTCCTGCCAACTGTCCGGATAGTCCTCCGGATTTCCGCTGAAGTCGAAGTCCTCATTGACCGCCGGAACAAGATAACCCGTTTCATCACCCAATGCGTCGGGCTCATCGCTGACCGGTTCATCAATCGGCCTAGCCAACATTCGAACGAGCCCATCTTCGTCATGTCCATAGGTAACAGAGAGTATCTCCTGACCGCAGTCGCGGCAGAAGAACACTGGGTAAAGGCGCGCCCCTTCATCGTCTGGATGATATATTTGTCCTTCGAGTGCGACACGGCGTTCCTGGGCCGCCTCGAGCGTCACATAGGCCTGACCTGCGCCCGAAATAAACCGATGCAGTTTGAAGGCGAGGAAGGCACGGTCACCCTCACCGCCACGGTCTTTTTCCGGAGTACCCATGATGCCGAGCATCTTGGCTAGAATGCTCTCGCACCGATCTTCATCCTCGCTGGTCTGTTTGGCGAGCTTCTTGGCCGCTTCTTTGAGCGTAATCGGCTTGCGCCGTCTCAGCTTCTCGCCGTCGTCGAGACCAATTTCAGTTTCGACCCAGCATGCGAGCGGATGGTTGTAGAGCTCCTCGTCCGTCAGCGTGTCGGGCAGTTCATCCTTGACTGCCTGGACGAGCTTCGCGCCGAGAGTTGCGGGTTTGACTTCTGGACATGTTGCTCGCTCAAGAAGCTCATCAATGACATTCTCATGGGCAACCGGCTGCCCAAAGAGCTTGGTTGCCACTTCAGAGACTCTCTTTGCCCGCTCGACTTCATCAGGCGAGCTCGACATCGTCGCCGAGGTTCCAATACAGATGAGGTGCTTCTTTGGCGCGAGACGCTCTTTGACCCGCCGCACAAGCATCGCGACGTCAGCTCCCTGACGGCCACGGTAGGTGTGGAGCTCGTCGAGCACGAGGAAGTCGAGGCCAATCGAGTTGTCGATGACCTTTTGGTCGAGCTTATACTGCCTCGTCATAAGCAGCTCGAGCATCATAAAGTTTGTGAGGATGATGTCGGGCTTCTGCTCAGCGATCGCCTTGCGCTCTTCTTCGCTTTCTTGCCCGGTGTAGCGCGCAACGGTCGGCTTGAGGTCGTCCGGAATATCCGCGTCCGCAACGAACTTCTGAATTTCGCCAAGCTGCGAATTGGCAAGAGCATTCATCGGATAAATGATAATTGCACGCGTCTTGGGCGCTTCGCCTGCTCGTTTGGCCCGCACAATCGCATCGATAATCGGCACAAAGAAACACAAGGATTTGCCCGAACCCGTACCCGTGGTGACCACGAAGCTCTCTTTGGCGCGGGCCTTGATAACTGCACGCTCTTGGTGACGATGGAGCGTGATAGGATGGCGCTCTTTGCCAAAGGCAAAGATCTGCTCAAGTGCTGGATCAAGAACGCCCTCTTGCACCAATTTGTCGATTGATCCGCCCTTCTCAAAACGCGGGTTGATTGTGATCAGCGGGTCCGGCCAAAACTTTCCAGAATCATAAACCGCATCGATCTTATCGGCGATCTCTTGTGCGCGAATCCGCGAGAAGGATCGCGAAAAGGAGGCATATCGCTCGACCAATGACCTATCGAGATCGAAGATATTCACGGAAGTCGCCCCCAAACCGTAAGTGCCGGCACCGCCGGATTACTTTGAATTTTCATAAATACCGACACTTACGGTGATCGCAAGCAGTGGAGCCGGATAAGGAAGAGCTATCCTCAGCCCTGCCAGAAATGGAACGATGCAGTTAGCCTCGTCGCCGTATCCGGCCCCATTCTTACATCATTACCAGGGACGGCTGCGAAGCCGAATAGGTGTTCGAACCCTGCCGTCGCCCGTTCGCTCTGTCAGAAGCCAGCGCCAGTTCTTCATCTGGAACAGTACAAACTGGCTGAAACTGTCGGTCTGGTCGTCATACTTCCCGTCTGGGAACGCCTGCAACTCGCGGCGAAAGTCATCGAGCCAGGGCGCCTCGCACGGAAGCAGGAAATGCCCTGCCTCAACCTCAGCGAGGCAGCCATTGAAACGCTCTTCCTTGCTCGAGACCGGTGGGATCATGAGCAGTCGCAGTTTCCCGGTGGAGCGCAGATCCTGGTAGAGCGCGAAACCACTGCCCGCTTCCTCCATGATCACCCTGTCGGCCCTGTAGCGACTGCGCAGGTCAAGCACGGCGCGCTTCAGATCGGGAAAGTCCAAGCGCTTGCGGAAAACGTCGAGCAAGTACCATTTGCGCTCCTCGACCTCGAATCCCCAGGTCGTGCAGACCGAGTAATCGCTGGTTGGTGCCGCGGTCATGCCGGTGTCCCAGCTCTGCACGACCTTGATGAAGCGGTGACGGGGCGGCGCTTCGTCATAGGTGCCGAACCAGTCGAGGCGGATCATATTGCCTTCGGCAGTGATCGGATCCTGCTGATATTGCGCTGAGAAGGCCACCGGCCCCATGTCGCGGCGGAACTGGTCGAGAGTGGCCTTGTCCTCTCGGCCCGGATTGAGGAGATCGCCAACTTTGCGATGGTGCACCCTGTCCGGGCCAATGGGGATCACTTCATCCTTTGTGGCAATTGCTGGCAGGTTGAGGTGGTCGTAGCCTTTCTCGAGCAGGTAGGCGGGTAGGTCGTCTTCGTGGAGCCGCTGCTGGATCGAGATGATCCGCCCGGTTGCCTTGTCGTTCAGCCGGCTGAGCAGGGTATTGTCGTACCAGTTGCGCAGCTCCTGCCGGATGGTCGGGCTGCGCGCTTCGTCGGCCTTCATGCAGTCATCGACAATGATGATGTCGGCCCCGAAGCCCGTGATCGAGCCACCAACGGACACAGCCTTGCGCACGCCGCCGGCAGTCGTTTCCAGTTCCAGCGCGCGGTTGCCACGCTCGCTGATCCGCGTGCCAGGGAAGTCGCGGCGGTACCACTCGCTTTCCATGATCATGCGAGTCTGGTTGGAATGATGGCGGGCAAGGTCCTGGCCGTAGCTCGCGACCATGATCCGCGCCGTGGGGTCGTGCCCAAGTACCCAGGCAACGAATGCGACGGATGCCGCGATCGACTTGAGGTGACGCGGCGGCTTGGTGATCACGAGCCGTCGCTTCGTCCCGTCATGGATTTCCATTAGCGCGTGGCAGGTGGCCTGCAGATACCAGACCATCTGCAGTGGTGGTTCGCCAGAGTGGAGCGTCTCGAACCCCTTCATGACGAACAGCGGGAAATGCTGACGGCGTGCTGCCGACAGAAGGTCAGGGTTGAGTTTCATTTGGCCAGCTCCTCTTCAGCAAGCAGCATACGCTGCAGTTCTTCGAGCATCGCGATATCGGTCGCAGTGAGGTCCTGATCGGGAGACTGCTGATCGGCATTGGCCTTCGGGTCTGGAACGGCATCAGCATAAAGCTTGATCAACTGAGCCAGGGCGCGCGGATTGCCCTTCATCGCCAGCTCGATTGTCTTGTGCAGCGCAGCCTCGATCCGGCTGATGCGCTTTTCGCCATTCGCTGTCCGGACCGAGACTTTCTGGGTCAGCGTATCGCGCACGATTGTGCTCAGGCCCTTCGCTGCCTTGGGGCGTCCTTTGGGGTTACCGGACTTACCGGGCTTGAACCGGGTGGCGACGGGCGGCTTGCGATAGCCGACCTTATAGTCATCTCCCTTCGGCATCTCATGCTCGGTCGGTTCGGGCGTAGTGGTTTTGCAATTCGATTGCGTAGATGGGCGAGACCGCGAGCGCACAGGCGGCTTGCCAGAGGTTGTAGCGGGCGGGTTGTCGGGTTTGACAGGGCGGATCGGCACAGGGTGTGTCCTTGCTATAGAATTGCAGACAGCCCGGTGCGCGCAGGCGCTCACCGGGCGCCATGCTCATTGTTGGATGGCGGCTTCGTCGCTGGCGCAGTCCTGTTCGCCGGCCTCGACGTGGGTTTCGGCGCGCTCAGCTGCGATCTCTGCGAAGCTCTGCCCGGCGCCTGCCAAGACTGCCTGTTGCCCGCTCAGTCTTTCCCAGCGCCGGATCGCCACATCGACGTATCCAGGGTCGATCTCGACGCCATATGCTCGCCGTTTAGTGCGTTCCGCTGCAAGGATGGTCGTGCCCGACCCCATGAAGGCATCAAGGACGATCTCGCCAGGCATGCTGACATCGCGGATCGCGTCGGCCACGAGCGCGACCGGCTTGACCGTGGGGTGGTCGGCAAGGTCCTCCATCCGGTTCCGGCCGAAGGTATTGACCCCGGCGTAGTCCCAAACGTTGGTCCGGTAGCGACCGTGTTTGCCAAGTTCGACATTGTTGGTGTGGGGTGCCCTGCCCTTCTTAGCCACCAGGACCAGCTCGTGCTTCGAGCGGTAAAGCGAGCCCATGCCGCCATTGGTCTTGTTCCAGACACACAGGTTGAGCAGCTTCAGGTCATTCGCGTCGAGTGCTGCCTGAAGTTCCGCGAGGTGGCGCCAGTCCATGCAAAGGTCGAGTACGGCACCGTCCTTGAGGTGCGGCAGCATCACGTTGAGAAAAGCCGAAAGGAAGGCGATGAACTCGGGGCTAGTCATCTCGCCAGACGCCATGGCGAACTCGGCATGGCTGACCTTCCCAAGACCGCAAACGTGCCCCGAAACGGGCACGTTATATGGCGGATCGGTGAAGGCCATCGCGCCGACTTCGCCGGCGAGCAACTCTTCCCAGCTCGCGGTCTCAAGGCTCGAGGCGCACAGCAAGCGGTGCTTGCCGAGCAGCCACAGGTCGCCGGGACGCGTTACAGGACTGGCAGGCGGAACGATCTGTTCGTCCGCTTCGTCTTGCGAGGTCTGCGGCTCGCTCTCGTGTTCGAGGATAAGGTCGACCTTGGCAGTCTCCCAGCCGAGAATTTCAACCGAGGTTTCGTCCATTTCGATGATCGCCGCGAGTTCGATGGAAAGCGTGTCAGCATCCCAGGTCGCCAGTTCTGCCAACTTGTTATCGGCCAGCCTGTATGCGCGCACCTGGGCCTTGCTCCACTGGTGGGCGATAATCACGGGAACTTCGGTCATGCCGAGACGCTTGGCTGCCGCAAGGCGAGCTTCGCCGGCGATGACGACGCCGTCCTCGTCAATCAGCACCGGCATCACGAAGCCGAATTCGGTAATCGAGGAGGCAATTTTGACGAGCTGGGCCTCAGAATGCTTGCGCGGGTTGTTACTGTAGGAGGCCAAGTTATCGATCGACCGGTACTCGATCGGTCCGAAACGACGCTCAAGGGCGTCGGCCCGGTTCGAAAGGACAGGGTGCTTCTTATGTTGTTTGGTCATTGTCTCTGCTCTCTTGCTGGCCAGCGAGGAGGCAGAACAGCAGAAGCAGCATATGCGCGGACAACCACCACCCTGCCCGCAATTGCGTGGCTGATGAAGTTGCCTCCTATGCTGCTGCGATGCGCCGAAGCGCGGTGCGAATCTGCGTTAGAGACGTCCGGACTTTCGTTGTTGCCGCGGCTTTGGTCAAGCGAAATACAATACGCCGGATCGGAGCCATGCCGCGACCGGGGAGATGGATTTGAAACCCGTATTCGTGCGCGTCAGCCGGCCGCTCGGCTGACGCGCACGCTAAAAACAGGGATCTTACTATCCCCGGGTGGGCTTCGTGCGGGATCGCCGCCATTCCCACCGCCGCGCTCGATCCGCCCCACTGTGCGGCGTCTCCTGCGGTCCCCGCGCTTATCGGGTCCGGGTCCCCATCATGCCGCCTTTTGCAGCTCGGCGATTTTCTGAAATTCCTGCAATAGGTCAGAGTGACTTTGCGCCAAGTGTCGCACCACGCGGGCATTATCGAGCAGACTGGCGATGTATGCGGTAGCCAACACTAGATCGAGGTGATCGGCACCATAGCTCTGTTCTATGAGCTTGAACTCGCGGTCCAGCCGTTCGGCTTCCTGGGTCATCAGATCGACCTGCTCTGGTGTGAGCCCACGCACGGCTTGCTGCTTGCCTTCGACCAACTGGTCGGCCGGTGTCGCGGCCACAATCGACTTCACATATCCGAGTGAATAGCGGTTCATCGCGACCATCATCTCGGCGGCTGCGATCTGGCGCATCGGCTTCAATCGCCTGAGTTCGATGAAAGCATTGATCGGTACATGTTTGTCGCGCAGCAAGTCGGACGCTTCCGGGCAGATGCCGACGAGCAGATTACGCTTTTTGCGGATGCTGTTGATGTTGACGTTGAGCGCACGCGCAAGCCGCTCTTCCGAAACCCCGCGCTTCACCGCCTGGAGGATCATTCGATGCTCTTGGATGATCGCGATCCGGCTAATTCGACGGTTGTAAGTGAAGGCTTCGTCCTCCGTGGCAATGAGGCACACCACCTCTTGCACGCCCTGGGCAATCAGGATGTCTATCCGCAGATGTCCGTCGAGAAGGCGAAAGCGTCCTTTGGTGAGCGGATCGCGCACGACAACAGGCGGTTCGATGATACCGACTTCGGCGATGGACGAGGCAATCTGCCGGTATTTTACGGACTTTCGAACGTCTCGGCGCAATTCGCGCAAAGGCGTGATGTCCGCGATTGGGATCCGTAGCGTGGAGTCCTCGAACGCTTGCGGAAGCAGTGTCTGCCGCTGACGGCTCATGGCATAGTCTCGGGTGCTGGGCGGATCCTCATCATTAGGTTGTGAGGAAGGGTGGCGAGGTCCTCTTCGTCCAGCAATACGACATAGCGTTCGTCTTCGGCGAGGCGCCGCAAAGCCTCGATGATGAAGAGTAGTCGATCACGCGTCGCCTGAGCGCGTTGGATCAGTGAGCGCTTGCGATCCGTATCTTCCTGATACGCTTTCACAAGCGCGTCTGCGGACACACTTTCGCGTTTCTGCCGGCCGCCCGTCGACAGTCCCTTTCCACGCCGCCTCCGGCTTTCGATGACCTTGCGCGCCATGAGAAGCTTGCGACCTTTGAGTAGCCCGCGCTCGTAGGCGCTAGAAAGCGCAGCTTGCACTTCATGATCTTCGGAATCCGCAATGTCGACTGCAACGCTCAATGGGATTGTTCCACAATCGACCGAACGTAGGAGGCGTTGTTCTCCCTTTTCAATGAGCCGCGAGACACCGCGGACATATTCCGCCGTAAGACCAGTCTTGCGCGCTATCTCCGCTTGCGAATATCCGCGCTCTTCCATCCCGCGAATATCCTGTAGCAAGTCAATTGCTCGGTGCTGCCTGCGCGCGCAGTTTTCGACCAGGCTGGCGATCAAGCTATCTTCCGGATCCGCGCTGACAACGAGCGCGGGAACTTCGATCTGGCCGAGCTCAACATAGGCTTCGAGACGACCCTGGCCGCAAACAAGGTCATAGAAAGGGCCGCCTGCTTCGGCGCGGCGCGTGACAGTTATTGGCTTCTTGAGACCAATCTTGGCGATATTGTCGACGATCTCTTTGAAATTGCGTTTGTTGCGCACGCGCGGATTGACCACAGTGATGCGGTCGATCGGGATCATCTCGACGCGTTGGGCCGGAAGGGCTGACATCAGGCCGCCTCCCTGAATTGCGCACGCGCTGCCATCTGGAAGAAAGGTGCCAGAGTGTCGAAGCGATAGGCATCAAGCGAAAGACCATTGTATTCTGCAAGTCGCAGAACGGCATCGCGCATGTCGAGCCGTGGCAGCAGGTAGTAATCCTTCGGCTTCTCGTTGCTGTCGTCCATCCGAATGGCGACGGTAAGATTGGGTTTAAGCGCGGTGTCGAGGCGTAATTTCCAGCGCAAGCTGGCAGCTGATGTATGGAAGCAGCGGACGATCACGAGCGAGGCTGTGAATTCGCGATTGATCGTCAGCAGATCGGTTATCGGGTCACGTGTGGCTACACCACCAGCCTCGTTGATCCCGTCTACAACCGATTGAATAATGCCGGGATACATCTCCCGCAGCTTGCGGTTGGTCTCGAGATAGCGGTAATCATGGTCGGGTGCGAAGCCCACGAGGGCATATGCCCGGAGCAAGCTTCCGAACCGTGAACGGAAGGAACTGCTCGACGGGCAGTCTTCGGCTTCGTCTATGATGAGGCCAGACAAGTAGCCGTTAAGCTTCAGGATGCCTGCAAGTTGCTCAAGCATTTGATCGTTGGTCAGTCGCGCACTTCGTTGGCGGATGATAACCTGTGCTGCGTTGAACAACTCAGCAGGGACGATGCCTTCAAAGGCACCATCCGCCCTGATCCAGTCACTGGGATCGTTGCGGACATGAGCGCTTTTGAGCTTGCAGGAAGTACGGGCCCAGACATTGTTTCCAATGTACTTCTCATTGATCAGCAATTGATGGACTGAACCGCGAGTCCACGGGCGACCGAGATCCGTTACGATCCCGCGCTGATTGAGGTCATCGGCAATCTCTCGCTCGGTCCGGCCATGTTCAACAAATTGATCATACACCTCGCGAACAATTGAAATCTCATCGTCGGGGCCTGGGACGAGGATTACCCGATCAGTGGCAATGCTCTTATGTTGGCCGGTATCGAGAAGCTCTTTCTCAGTGCCTGACTGGTCAACCAACATACGCCGGAGGCCAAAGCCCGCCGGCCCGCCTTGCCTGTATCCGAGCCGGATGAGGTTGGCCTGGCCTGCGAAAACCTTGACCGAAAGCTCGCGGCTATATTCACCCGCCATTGCTCGCTTGACGGTCTTGATGATCGAGGATCCGATGCTGCCATCATTCTCGAACTGTTCGGCGCAGTAGTGGACCTGCACGCCGGCACGGCGACAACGCAGCTCGTAGCTTGCTGCCTCGTCCGGATCCTGGAAGCGGCCCCAGCGGCTCACGTCATAGACTAGCAATGCGCTGAAATCAGCGCGACCAGCTTCGACGTCCTCAAGAAGCTGCTGGAGTGCCAGGCGACCTCCGATGTTGAGGCCACTCTTGCCCTCGTCGGCATAAGTCCGGACAATTTCATATCCGCGCTGCTCGGCGTATCTGCGGATCGCATCTGACTGGTTGTCGGTCGAGTATTTCTGGTGTTCCGTGGACATGCGAACATATTCCGCCGCGCGCTGCTTAGGCGGTTCGTCGGGCGGTGTTACCCCATCCGTGTCCAACCAGTTGATTACCATAACTGCCTTGCACCGAGCCTGCTGCGAAAGGCGCGTTCTACTATAGGAAAGGGTGAAGCGTGGTTCTTAATAGCGGAACTCAAGTTCCGGATTTACCGTTCGTGCTGACGGATTCCGAACTTGCGACACATATTGGGCGAACTCTTACGAGCGATCTCGGGGCGACTCGTAGAGCAGCAAAGACGGTGATGCGTTGGACCCACGTCAGTGATAGGACAGCGCGAAAATGGCTGCACGGCGAGGCGAGTCCGAGCGGACTACACTTACTGGCCTTAGCGACAAGATCGCCTTCGGTAATGGCTCTTGTCTTGGAACTTACAGGTCATGGCGATGTCGTTTTGGCATTGGAATTGCGGGCGATCGAACGAGATCTCGAACGCGCACTCGCCAAGGTCCGAACAGCTATTTACAGTTCTGCGGGCACAAGCGATCTCGATCCGAGCTAACAGCGTGAGCTACACAAACTCGAACAAGTTGCTTCGGCGGCTTAAGTGATCATTGGCTCTTCGTTTCGCTGATCTGCGCTAAGACTTCCCTGTTAACGACAAACGAATTCCCTGTTCTGAGTCTAGGGAAATCCCGAAGGAGAACGGCAGATCTCCGCCGTTTCGGGGTGACTCGCGACCTGCAAAACCGAGCCAATTCTTGTAATTTCCCTGTAAAATCCCGCAAATCAGGGAAATTTGCTAATGCAGACTGGTTCGCGCATGACTGCACACACCACCAGTTTTCACGCAAGGGCACTGGCCTAGGCCCCGACTCGCCGCTAACGCCTGCGACCATGCGTGATGCCTCCATCCTTGTTCTCGCCACCGGCGGCACGATTGCCGGTCAGGCCGGCAACGCCACGCGGCGCGACTATCGCCCGGGCCAGATCGATATTGCCGATTTCCTCGCCGAATTCGCCGCGCTGGGTGTCAAGGCTCGGCTCGAAGGACGGCAGGTGGCCAACATCGATTCGGCCAATATCGGCCCCGCCATCTGGCGCGACCTGCACGAGAGCATCTGCGCCGCGATGGACGATCCCGATCGCGACGCCGTGATCATCACCCACGGTACCGACACGGCGGAGGAAACCGCCTTCCTGCTCGACCTGACGCTGCCCACTGCCAAGCCCGTCGTGCTTGTCGGTGCGATGCGTCCTGCCGATGCCGTAGGCAGCGACGGACTGCGCAATTTCGCCACGGCCGTACGCGTGGCCGCCGATGCCGAGGCGCGCGGCCGCGGCGTTCTGCTGGTGATGGGTGACCAGGTCCTTTCTGCCCGCGATGCCCGCAAGGCGAGGACGACCGGTTCCAACGCTTTCGAAGGTTTCCCGCGCGGAGCGGTGGCCCTGGCGACACCGGCTTCGCTCGACTGGTTGCAGGGCCAATGGCGGCTGGACGAGCCCGCCCGGTGGCACTTCCCGCGCGAGTTTCCGGAAGTGCCGATCCTGCATTGCCATGCCGGGCAGACCGGCGATAGCGTGCACCAGCTTGTGAAGGCGGGCGCCCGGGGCATCGTGCTGGCGGGCCTGGGAGATGGCAATGCGCCGGACACCGTGCGCCAGGCGCTGGCGGAGGCGGCACACGAAGGGATCGTGGTCGTCCGAGCGACGAGAGTGGATGAAGGCCTGGTGGACCGGGAGCCGGACGACGACATTCACGGTTTCGTTGCCGCGCGTGCCCTGGGACCTGCGAAGGCCCGCATTCTGGTTCAGGTGCTGATCGCGAACGGAGTAACCGAACCCGCATTGGTTCAGGAAGCTTTCGGCAGGCGCTAAAACCCTCGTCGGTACTGGCGCGCTAGACCAGCGCCGCTGCGTCGTGCCCCAGTTCCGCAAAGTAGCGCGCCATGCCATCGGCGGCCTTGTCCGACAGGCGGATGAAGGCCCGGCGGCGGTCGCAGTCGTCCTCCACCCGTTCGAACAGCCCCGCCTCGGTCATCTGCCCGATCCAGCGCAGCGCCGTGGTGGGCGGCACTCCCGATGCGATGCACAGCGAGGTGACCGAAACTCGCGCATGCTCAACGCGCGCCGCGGTCAGGTCCAGCAGCATATCCCACGCAGGATCGGCAAACAGTTCGGCATTCATGAAACGGGCGCGCAGCCTGCGGGCGGTGATGATCTTGCGAACCAGCGTTGCGCTGGGCAGCGCGGGTCGGCTCTTGCGTTGCGGCACTTTGGCCTGCTGCCGCTCAATGCCGGGGCCGCGGTAGGTATCGACAGGGCTCTCGAAGCGAAACGCGCTGTCCCCACCGAACGGTGCATCCTGCCCCCACTGGCCGCCACCTGCCTTGCGATCGATGCGGTCCAGTCGCTCCGCAATCTTGCCGACCTGTTCGGTAAGGCGCAGCAGGGCCAGACGATCCGTCTCCGACAGTTCGCGCAGCCGCAACCTGGGCAGTTCGGCAAGCATGCGGCCAAGGGCGATCACACGTTCCGCCCGCGTGGGATCGACAAGGATCTGCGCATGGCTTTCGGCGCAGGCCCCGAAGATGTCCTCCAGCCCTTCCCGCGATGTGGAAACGATCAGCTTGCCGCCAGCATGCGCCACGCGGCTGTCCAGCCGGGCGAGCGCTGCCATCGAGGCGACATCGGGCCGCGGGCAGTCTACCAGCACCAGGTCTCCCAGTGCCCGGGCATCGCCCGCCAGCAGTTCGTCCAGCGTTCCGCTTTCCCGAGTGGAGAAGCCGGCCGCCTCGACATCTTCCTGCAGCAGCTGGCGAACGTCGGAACTGTCACCGAAAATGGAAACAGCCAGCGGAAGGCCAGCCGAATCCGCCGCCATTTCGTATGCGAAATCGACCTGTCCCACTGCATTCTCCCCTGCGAATCAATAGAGAACACAGGTAGAACAAAATGGGATCAAGTCAAGAATTATGCAGTCAAATCAGTCTGCGAAGGGATCTCGTACCAAGATCGTGTCCTCGCGCTCCGGACTGGTGGAAACGCTCGCCACCGGGCATTCGATCAGTTCTTCGATGCGGCGGATGTACTTGATCGCCTGCGCGGGAAGATCGGCCCAGCTCCGCGCGCCGACGGTAGTGCCCTGCCAGCCTTCGAATTCCTCGTAGATCGGCTCCACTGCAGCCTGCGCCGCGGCATGGGCAGGCAGGTAGTCGAGAACCTCGTCACCCAGCCTGTAGCCGGTGCAGATGCGGATCGTCTCGAACCCATCAAGCACGTCGATCTTGGTCAGCGCGATACCGGTCACGCCGGAAAGCGCACAGGTCTGGCGCACCAGCACCGCATCGAACCAGCCGCAGCGCCGCTTGCGCGCGGTGACGGTGCCGAATTCGTGGCCGCGCTCACCCAGCTTCTGGCCGATCTCGTCTTCCAGCTCAGTAGGGAACGGGCCGCTGCCCACGCGGGTGGTGTAGGCCTTCACGATACCAAGGACGAAGCCCGCAGCGCCCGGACCCATGCCGGTGCCGCTGGCAACCGTGCCGGAAACTGTGTTGGAGCTGGTTACGAAGGGGTAGGTGCCGTGGTCGACGTCCAGCAGAACGCCCTGCGCGCCTTCGAAGAGGATCTTCGCGCCAGCCTTCTTCACTTCGTTCAGGCGTTTCCAGACCGGTTGGGCGAACTGCTGCACAAACGGCGCGATTTCGCGCAGCTCTGCAAGCAGCTTTTCGCGGTCCACCCCGCCCTGCCCGAAACCGGCACGCAGCGCATCGTGGTGCGCGCACAGGCGATCGAGCATCGGGCCGATTTCGTCGAGATGTGCCAGGTCGCATACGCGAATGGCGCGGCGGCCCACCTTGTCTTCGTAAGCCGGGCCAATACCGCGACCGGTGGTGCCGATCTTGCCTGCCCCCGCAGCACTTTCGCGAAGCCCGTCGAGGTCGCGGTGCAGTGGCAGGATCAGCGGGCAGTTATCGGCGATACCGAAGTTATCGGGAGTGATCGTAACGCCCTGCCCCTCCAGCTTCTCGATCTCGGATTTCAGCGCCCACGGATCCAGTACCACACCGTTGCCGATGAGCGACAGCGTGCCGGTGACGATGCCGCTGGGCAGCAAAGAAAGCTTGTAGGTCTGGTCCCCCACCACCAGCGTGTGCCCGGCGTTGTGGCCGCCCTGGAAACGCACGACGGCATCGGCGCGCGCGGCCAGCCAGTCGACGATCTTGCCCTTGCCTTCATCGCCCCACTGGGCGCCGATCACGGTGACATTGGCCACTACAAAATCCTTTTCGAGAGAACCCGCCGCGCACTAGGCAATGCTGCGGGAAAGGGCAACACGCGAGGCGCGCTTCGCCGTGTGATATCGCGACACCCCATGGGCGAAAGTCCGTGCATGCTCCCCGGAAAGATCGGCTTGCGAGTCCGTTAGGTTAGCAAAGGAGAACCTGATGACCGACTATCCCACCCTTACCCTCAACGATGATCGCCAGATCCCGCAGCTTGGCTTTGGAACCTTCCAGATTCCTGACGGGGACGCCGACGGTGCCGTGTCCACCGCCATCGATGTGGGTTACTGGCTGATCGACACCGCTGCGGTCTACGAGAACGAGACCGGAGTGGGCAAAGGCGTTGGCGACTGGAGCGACATTTTCCTGCAGACCAAGGTCTGGAACGACGACCAGGGCCATGACGAGGCGCTGAAGGCTTTCGACAAGAGCCTGGAACGGCTGGGCCGCGAGCACGTCGACATGCTGCTGATCCACTGGCCCTGTCCCGCCAAGGGCAAATTCGTGGACACGTGGAAGGCGCTCATTGAGCTTCGCGATAGCGGAAAGGCCAAGTCCATCGGCGTGTCCAACTTCCGCGAGCAGGATCTGAAGCGCATCGTCGATGAAACCGGCGTTACGCCCGCCCTGAACCAGATCGAACTGCATCCCTCGTTCCAGCAGCGCGAACTGCGACGCGTGCATGATGAAATGGGCATCGTGACGCAGTGCTGGTCTCCCCTTGGCCAGGGTGAAGGTCTGGAGGACGGGACGATCCAGCGCATCGCCGAAGAGACGGACGCGCCGGCTTCAGCCGTGATTCTGGCGTGGCACCTACAACACGGTCTTGCCCCGATCCCCAAGGCCAGCAGCCGCGATCACGCGGCGGCCAATTTCAAAGCGCTGGGCCTAACGCTTTCGGACAAACAGATGGCCGCGATCGACGGGCTTGATCGCGGCGACGGACGTATGGGTCCCGATCCTTCGCAAATGTGCTGAACCGAAGGGGCGGCGGGTCTACAGCGGCCTTGCCGCCCCGTCCTCGAGTATATGGGAGCAACCCAGCGTTGCCGCATCGTCGCCAGCATCAAGCGCGGCAACGGTGCGCCAGCCGTCTTCGCGCAGCTTTTGCGCCGCATCCCGGTCGTGGTCCATTGGCAGGAACAGCCGCGCGCCCAGCTTTTCATCGGCCTTGACCGCTTCCACCAGTTCCTCCGGATAGAGCGAGAAACCGGTTGCAGGCTCGTCGCTGCCGCCGATGCAGTATGTTCCGCCGCGCCCGAGCTCGCCCCGGACGCCCTCGGCATACAGGGTGAAGCCGAACCAGCTCTGGTATTCGAAGCCGTGGCGTTCGCTCGGGTCGAGGGTCAGCCGCGCGCGGCCCTCCACGCGGCGGGCGATCTGGCGCAAGCCGTCGATACGAGTGCCCAGCACACCGGTGCTGTCCAGCGCTGCCAGCTTCTCCGCGGCTTCGGGAAAGGCTCCTGTCGCGTGAATAAGCGGGAGGTAAGCCTCGCCGCCCGCTTCGATCAGGCCGCCAGCATCCTTGGTATCGAGCTCGCGCCGCACGCGCACGCGGGCTTCCGGATAGAGCGGCAGCGGCCCATCGGCCAGCGTATCCACGAGGTCGGGCAAGGTGAAATCCACCGAGATTCCCTTGGCTCCGGCAGCTTCGAGTGCGGCGATCGCCAGTTCCACGACCTCCGCCGCGGCCGCCACGGTATCACGACCAATTAATTCGGCACCGATCTGAAGGTTTTCGCGGCGCGGTTCCAGCGTGGTGCCGGTAATGCGGGCCACCTGTCCCGCATAGCACAGGCGCAGGGGCCGCGGTGCCTCGGCAAGCCCGGTTGCGGCGATGCGACCGACTTGCACGGTCATGTCGGCGCGAAGTGCCAGCGTGCGCAGCGACCTTGGATCGACGAACCGGAACATGTTCCGCGTCATCAATCCGTTCATTCGCCGTGCCATCGATTGCTCGAATTCCACGAGCGGCGGACGCACACGGTCGTAACCGTGCGCGCCCATCACTCGCAGCATGGCGCGTTCAATACGGGTGGCCGCAGCCGCGCTTTGCGGCAGGCGGTCCTCCAGCCCTTCGGGAAGCAAGTCCTGTGTCGGATCGGTCATGCCGGCTCCCCTAGGGCCAGTTTCGTCAGAACGCCAGTTGCCTCAAAACGACAGCGCCCGAACGACTTTCACGCCATCAAGCGCGCAAGCCTTGTCGATCACGTTCTGCGGGATCTTCTGGTCGACGCTCAACAGGATGATCGCCTCGTCCCCGCTGGCACGGCGACCAAGGTGGAACGTGCCGATGTTGATGTCGTACTCGCCCATCAGCGCGCCGACCCGTCCGATGAAGCCGGGAACGTCCTGGTTGACGATGTAGAGCATCTCGCCGGACAGTTCCGCCTCGATACCGATGCCGAAGATTTCCACCAAGCGCGGATCCGAGTTGCCGAACAGGGTCCCTGCGACCGAGCGGTTGCCCTGGCTGGTGGCAACGGTTACGCGGATCAGGGTCTGGAACGTGCCTTCCCGCTCGTTGCGGATTTCACGCACTTCGATGCCGCGTTCCTTCGCCATGAAAGGTGCGTTGACCATGTTCACGCTCTGCGAATAGCGCTTCATCAGCCCGGCCAGAACCGCACCCACGATGGGCTTCTGGTTCAGTTCGGCAGCGTGGCCCTCGGTCTCGATGCTGATCTTCGGCAGTTCGCCGTGGGCAAGCTGACCCACCAGCGAGCCGAGGTTCTCGGCCAGCGCCATGTAGGGCTTCAGCTTGGGGGCTTCCTCGGCGCTGAGCGAAGGCATGTTGAGCGCGTTGGTAACGCCGCCGTTGACGAGGTAATCCGCCATCTGCTCTGCCACCTGCAGCGCCACGTTGACCTGCGCTTCGGTGGTGGATGCCCCGAGGTGCGGGGTGCAGATGAAGTTGGGCGCACCGAACAGCGGGCTGTCCTTGGCAGGCTCTTCCAGGAACACGTCCAGCGCAGCGCCTGCCACGTGGCCGCTTTCCAGCATGTCCTTCAGCGCAGCCTCGTCGATCAGGCCGCCGCGCGCGCAATTCACGATCCGAACGCCTGGCTTGGTCTTCTCCAGTCGTTCCCGCGAGAGGATGTTGCGCGTCTCATCGGTCAAGGGCGTGTGCAGGGTAATGAAATCGGCGCGGGTCAGGAGTTGCTCCAGGTCGACCTTTTCCACCCCGATCTCGATCGCGCGTTCGGGCGTGAGGAAGGGGTCGTAGGCGACGACCTTCATCTTCAGTCCCAGCGCGCGGCTGGCGACAATCGCGCCGATGTTGCCCGCACCGATCAGGCCCAGCGTCTTGCCGGTAACCTCGACACCCATGAACGCGCTCTTGGGCCATTCGCCCGCCTTCGTGCGTGCATTGGCTTCGGGGATCTGGCGGGCGAGTGCCATCATCAGGGCAATGGCGTGCTCGGCCGTGGTGATGGAGTTGCCGAACGGGGTGTTCATCACCACCACACCCTTGGACGAGGCGGCGGGAATATCGACGTTGTCGACACCGATGCCGGCGCGGCCGATCACCTTCAGATTGGTGGCGGCATCGAGAATTTCGGCAGTCACCTTGGTGGATGAACGAATGGCAAGACCGTCGTACTCGCCGATAATGGATTTCAGTTCTTCGGGCGTCTTGCCGGTAATGACATCGACATCGCAGCCGCGCTCTTCAAAGATGCGGGCGGCGTTCGGGTCCATCTTGTCGGAAATGAGGACTTTGGGCTTGGTCATGGGGAATTCCTGTCGCGAAAAGCCAGGGCGCGGATAAAGCTGTCGCCTCCACCGGACTTGAAATGGGATGGCGAGCCGGGCCGTCAGCCCGGATCACGCAATCAGAGGTTGCCGGCCTTGAGCTCTTCGTATGCCCATTCGATCCAGGGCAGCAGCCGCTCGATGTCTTCGGGCTCTACCGAACCGCCACACCAGATACGCAGACCCGGGGGGGCATCGCGGTAGCCGTTGAAGTCGTAGCCGACGTCCAGCTCTTCCAGCTTCCTGGCAATCTTGCCAGGTACGGCGGAGCGTTCCTCGTCGGTCAGGCTGTCGATCCAGTCGCCCTGGAAGACCATGCATACGCCGGTGTTGGTCTGCTGCGCCGGATTCGGCACCATGTTGCGCAGCCACGGCGTAGCTTCGATCCAATCCTTGACGATCTTCGCGTTGGCGTCGGCGCGGTCGAACATGGCCTGGCGACCGCCGATCGACTTCACCCACTCGAGCGCGGCGATGTAGTCCTCGGTTGCCAGCATGGACGGCGTGTTGATCGTCGCGCCCTCGAAGATCGCGGTGTCGATGGCGCCCTTCTTCTTGATGCGGAACAGCTTAGGAAGCGGCCATTCGGGATCGTAGCTGTTGATCCGTTCCACTGCCTTTGGCGACAAGATCATCATGCCGTGCTGGGCTTCGCCGCCCAGCACCTTTTGCCAGGAATATGTAGTCACATCGAGCTTGGGCCAATCCATCTCCATGGCGAAGACGGCGCTGGTCGCATCGTTGATAGTGATGCCTTCGCGATCGGGCGCCAGCCAGTCGGTATCCGCGATGCGGGCACCAGAGGTGGTTCCGTTCCAGGTGAAGACGACGTCGTTTTCCTGCGGGATCGCGGACAGATCGGGAATTTCGCCGTAGTCGGCGTCAAGCACCTGCAGGTCTTTCAGCTTGAGCTGCTTGACCGCGTCCTGGATCCACACGTTGCCGAAGCTTTCCCAGGCGGCGATGGTCGCGGGCCGCGCGCCCAGCATGGTCCACATCGCGCATTCCAGCGCGCCTGTGTCGGAACCGGGCATGATGCCGACGAGGTAATCGTCGGGCACACCTAGCAGTTCGCGCGTCAGGTCGATGGCGTATTTCAGCCGGCCCTTGGCATATTTGGATCGGTGGGAACGTCCGAGGCTCTTGAAATCGAGCTTGTCTGGCGACCAGCCGGGAGGCTTCGCAGTGGGACCGGACGAAAAGAAGGGACGCTCCGGACGGAGGTCAGGTTGCTTAGTCATGTATTCTCTCCTTACAGAGAGCACGCGCGGCGTTGGGACCGCGTGGCCCGGGGCGCGCACTATAGGTTACCACATTCGAGTCAAATGAATTTGCGGTTTCCTGTGCAACGACCGGGACAGGCAATCTTTCCTGCCCTTCCCCAGGTGTTACCGCTGCGTTAACCGTAAATTAGTCACAAGCCGTTAGCCATGGTAAAGCATGGAGATCGTTATGAAACAGGCCCTTGCTCTTTGCCTTGCCACCCTGGCCCTCTCGGCATGCTCGGTCCTGCCGCAATCGGCGGGCGCTTCGGGAAGCGCCCCCGAACGCGCTGCCACTGGCGCGACGTCCACGACAGGCTCCACGCGCATCGGCGCGCCGCCTCCCTTGGCGCAAAGCAGCGCGGACCGGCAGTGCCTGTCCCAGCTCGGCCAGGCGGGCGTTCGATTCGATGCGTTACCGGATCGGTATCTCGGCGAAGGGTGCAGCACACTGGGTGCGGTGCAGATGCATGCCCTGGCGGGTGACGACGGCCAGTTCGATGTCAGCAATCTCGGCCCGGTCACCTGCCCCGTTTCTGCTGCGTTTGCGGCCTGGGCGCGGTACGGCGTGGATCGTGCGGCACGGCAGATCTTCGGCTCCCCCGTTGCGAGCATCCAGACCATGGGCAGCTTTGCCTGCCGCAACGTGGCAGGGACATCGCGCCGCAGCGCTCACGCCAGTGCCGATGCCATCGACATCGGTGGCTTCGTGCTCGCCGATGGTCGCCGTATCAGTGTGCAGCACGGGTGGACCGGCAGTGCAGAAGAGCGGCAGTTCCTCCGCGTCGTGCAGCGTAGCGCCTGCCGCCGCTTCGGAACCGTACTGGGGCCGGATTACAACGCCGCCCACCACGATCATCTCCACGTCGAAGGCGTGATAGAAGGCAATTCTTTCTGCCGCTAACCCTCGAAAGCTGGATCTCAGAGAGCTTGTAGATAATCCAACTAGTTATTGGCAGCTTTGCGAGTGAGGGTTGCGCCCGTATCGGGCGCATCAGACTCCTCCGGCAGAGACTCCTCTGACTCGATCATCAGGCCCGCCTCTAAGCGCATTCGCACCGCTTCCGCGACATGGTCGGCCTTCAGTTTGCCCATCATGTTGGCACGATGGATTTCTACCGTGCGCGGACTGATCTCCAGATTGCGGGCGATGGCCTTGTTGGAGCAGCCCTGGCTCAGCCAGTCGAGCACCTCGCGCTCGCGCGGCGACAGGGCACCGATGCGGCGGCGGGCATCGATCAGGCGGCGACGGGCGTCGGCATGGCGACCCGCATCGGAGTGAAAATGCGCGACGACGCGAGTCAGGTCCTGCTGCGACAGCGGTAACGGCAGGAAATCGAGCGCGCCTGCTTGGATGGTCTGCACGACTTCTTCCACTTGGGGATCGGGTTTCGCTGCGACCACCGGGGTCCACACACCGGCGTCGGCCAGATTGTCCAGCAGCCTGCCTATGCCGCATGCTAGCACATCACCGCTGGCGATGATGACGCCGGACCGCGGCGGCCTGTCGATCAACTCCACCAGATCAGAATAGACTTCTGCGTGATGGCCCATGGCCATGATAAGGCGCGATTGCTCCGCGCGGGAGCGGCTGTTGCCGCCGACGATGTGGATGGTGATACGCTGTTCCATGCCCGGATTCTGCGCAGGAATCCCGACCAGAACCAATCCGTATTACCTCGGAATTCCACCTATAAGGAATTGATGTACAAGGAAAGGTCAGGTCGCCTGCGGGTTTGCAAGCATCCATTTCGGATCCTTCTCTGCGGCTTGGCCCTCAATCCGCAAATCCCCGGTCCCCCGGACCACCCCGTATCGGTAGCAGTGGCTAGGGGTTAGCCCCTAGGTCGTCTCGTCGGGCTGGTAGAAGCTGTAATCGGGCAGTGAGTGGAACGCGCTGCGCAGCGCCTCGCTCCAGCTATCGCTGATGGCATTGAAATAAGGATCGCTGCTTTCGATCCGCCGCTCGTGCTTTGCGCCGAAACCGTCGCGCTCGATCACCATCAGGTCCAGCGGCAGGCCGACGGAGAGATTGGCCTTCAGCGTGGAATCGAAACTTACCATCAGGAGCTTCACGGCATCCTCGAAACTCATGTCGCGGTCGTAACCGCGGATCAGGATGGGGCGGCCGTACTTCGTTTCCCCGATCTGGAAGAAAGGCGTGTCGAAGCTGGCCTCGATGAAGTTTCCTTCTGGGTAGATCATGAACAGGCGCGGTTCCATGCCCTTGATCTGACCTGCCAGGATGATGGAGGCGGTGAAGCGCCCCTTGCCCAGCCGACCGTTGTCGTCCTGCGTTTCGTGGATCACCTCGCGCAACAGCTTGCCCGTTTCTGCCGCCACCTGGAACATGGTGGGCAATTCCATCAGCGAATTCTGCCGATCCGATGGCTGCTTCGTGCGTTCTTCCAGGCGGCTGATAACCGCCTGCGTGGTGGCAAGGTTGCCAGCCGTCATCAGGGTGATAATCCGCTCGCCGGGAACGGACCAACTGAACATCTTGCGAAACACCGAGATATTGTCGACGCCCGAATTTGTGCGGGTATCGCTCATGAGGACCAGGCCCTTGTCGAGCACCATTCCTACGCAATAGGTCATTGTTGCTGCTGTTCTTCCGTTTGCTGTTCGACCGACAGGTCGACCGTGAGATCCTCGGTCACCGCGCCAAAGCTGATTCCCGTGACGGGGGCCGCATCGTGGTAGTCACGCCCCGTGGCCACGCGCACATAGCGCGGATCGGGGCTGATACCATTGGAAATGTCGAACCCGACCCAGCCCAGACCCTGTACGTAGGCCTCGGCCCAGGCGTGGGTGGCTTCCTGCTCGATACGGTCGTTCATCATCAGGTAGCCGCTGACGTAGCGCGCGGGGATATCCAGGCTGCGTGCCGCGGCGATAAAGATATGCGCATGGTCCTGGCAAACGCCGCGACCTTCCACCACAGCCTCTTCGGCGGTGGTGGCAACGCCGGTGCTGCCCGTGCCGTAAACAACCTGCTCCCGGATTGTGTTGGAAAGGTTGTGAAGCGTTTCCACCATCCCTTCCTCGCTGCGTTCCACCTCTGCGATCAGCGCCTTGATCCTCGGGCCGGGCTTGGTCAGTTCGGTCTGGCTGAGGAACGACCACAGCGGGAGGTGCCCCGCGTGCTGGCCGATCACGCCCGCATGGTCCTGCGTGTCGACCACGCCGCTGCAGGTTACCTTCACCTCCTTCACGCCCTCGTTCACGGCCACGAGGGTCACGTGATTGAAGTTCTGGTCATCGTAAGTGAGCTGCTCGTGCGCGCCTTCGAACTCCTGATTCCATTCGATGATCTTTTGACCCTGCGTTTCCTTGGGTGTCAGCCGCAGGCGCTGGATGCCGTGCGCCACGGGGGTAGCGAAGCGATAGCGGGTGGTATGGCGAATAGAGAGGCGCATGGTGGGTTCCCGTCAGGAGACGAAGCGATAGTCCTCGGCAATGGCGCCCGCGAGCGACTGGTTGCCGGCAATGAATTCCAGCACGAACTGGTGCAGTCCCTGGTCGAAGATGTCCTCCACCGTCTTGCCGGAAAGGCGAAGGTCGGCCTCGCGCATGGCCTCGTGGCAACGGCCTTCCGCCCCGTGCAGGCGCGCCAGTTCCGCAAGGTTGCCGCGCATGTCGGAGTAGCAGAACACCAGGCTGCGCGGAAAACGCTCGTCCAGGATCAGGAAGTCGGCGATGGATCGTGCATCCATCCGTCCGGCATTGAGCCAGCGATAAGCCCGTTCTGCCGCCAGGGCACGCAGGATGTTGTCCCACTGCCCCGTGTCCAGCGGCGTACCGACATAGGACAGCGACGGCAGCAGGAGGTAGTACTTCACGTCCAGGATCCGCGCGGTGTTGTCGGCCCGTTCCAGGAACGTGCCGAGGCGGGCGAAGCAGTAGGTCTCGTTGCGCAGCATGGAGCCGTGCGATGCTCCGCGCGCGAGCGTGCTCTCGCGCCGGATAGCGGCCAGCGACATGTTGAGGTTGGAACTGCGCACCGGGCGCGCCAGCAGGTCCCGCAGCGTCATCCAGCCTTCGTTGACAGCCTCCCATACCTCTGCCGTGATGGCAGAGCGGCAGGCGCGCGCATTCGTGCGGGCACGCTCCACCATGGACAGCACGCTTTCGGAATTGTGCTTTGAGCGCAGCACGAAGTCGCAGACGTGCGGACCGTCATAGTCATCATAATGCGACTCATACGCCTGGCGCAGGCCCAGCGTGGTGAGGATGGATTTCCATTCCTGGTACGCCATCTCGTCACCGCGGGTAAGCGCCATGCGCTGCCCCGCCGCGAGCAGGCGAGCCGTATTCTCGGCCCGCTCCAGATAGCGGTACATCCAGAAGATTCCGTGGGCGACGCGGCCTAGCATTTACGTATTTCTCCGATCCGCATCAGTCTTCCAGCACCCAGCTGTCCTTGGTGCCGCCGCCCTGGCTGGAATTGACCACCAGCGAGCCTTTCTTCAGCGCCACCCGGGTCAGACCTCCGGGCGTGATGGACACGCCTTCGGGCGAACACAGCACAAAGGGGCGCAGGTCGACATGGCGCGGCGCCAGCCCCTTTTTGGTAAATATGGGGCAGGTGGACAGCGCCAGTGTGGGCTGCGCAATGTAATTCTCGGGCCGGTTCTCCAGCTTGTGGCGGAACTCGGCGATTTCCTTTTTCGAGGCGGTGGGGCCGATCAGCATGCCGTATCCGCCCGAACCGTGAACTTCCTTCACCACCAGTTCCGAAAGGTTATCCAGCACGTACTTCAACGCATCGGGATCGGCGCAGCGGAAAGTCTCGACATTGGGCAGCAGCGGCTTCTCGCCGGTATAGAACTCCACAATGTCGGGCATGAAGGAATAGATCGCCTTGTCGTCGGCGACGCCGGTCCCCGGCGCGTTGGCGATGGTGACATTGCCCGAACGGTAGACGTCCATCACCCCGGGTATGCCAAGAACGCTGGTGGGGTTGAATGTCAGCGGATCGAGGAAATCGTCGTCCACGCGGCGATAGATCACGTCAACCGGGCGGAAGCCGACGGTGGTGCGCATGTGCACCTTGCCATCGATCACCCGCAGGTCGCTGCCCTCCACCAGTTCGGCACCCATCTGGTCTGCCAGGAAAGCGTGCTCGTAATAGGCGGAATTGTAGATGCCCGGCGTAAGCACGGCGATGCTGGGGTTGCCTTCGACACATTCGGGCGCGCAGGCGGCGAGGCTTTTCGCCAACTTGCGCGGATAGTCGGAGACGTCGGACACCTTCACCTTGCTGAACAGCTCGGGGAACATGGCCATCATCGTCTCGCGGTTCTCCAGCATGTAGGAGACGCCGCTGGGCGTGCGGGCGTTATCTTCCAGCACCATGAACTCGTCCGGCCCGGTGCGAACCAGGTCGATACCGACGATGTGGGTGTAGACTCCGCCGGGCGGCGTGAAGCCGACCATCTGCGGCAGCCATGCGGCATTGTCGCGGAAAAGCCGCTCGGGCAGGCGACCGCTGCGGATGATTTCCTGCCGGTGATAGAGATCGTGCATGAAGGCATTGAGAGCCCTCACCCGCTGTTCGATACCCTTGGAAAGCCGGCGCCATTCGGCGCCTGTAATAATGCGCGGCACCTGATCGAACGGGATCAGCCGTTCCTCGGCGTCGTCTTCGCCATAAACGTTGAACGTGATGCCGGTCTTGCGGAAAAAGCTTTCCGCCTCGAACGCCTTGCGGCGCATCCAGCCCTCATCCTGCTGCTCCAGCCAGTCGTTGTAGCCCTGATAAGCTTCACGCACGCTGCCATCGGGCATGTGCATCTCATCGAAGTTGTCCGGTTCGGACGCAGTCACGCAGGTCCCCTCGCTAAGCTGGAATCAGCTATTCGCACATGCAGCATGCGCCAGATTGTCTCGTTAATCAAAGCCTGATTCGCGGCTTAGTTCCTCAACAAGGGCAAGGATGACTTCGCGAGAGTCGCAAAACCCCATGTGAGAGCAGCGCAAGGCCACCGCCCGGTCGCGCTCGCCGGGCAGCCCGCAGGCCGCGCGGCGAGAGATCGCCCCGTCGCGCGGAGACCAGAAAGCGACCGTTTCGACCGGCGGCTTTACAGCCAGTTCCGCCTCGATCGGCAGGTCTTCCACCGCATGTCCGGCAGTGAACTGGTAGAGCCGCCACAGATTGTTGGAATAGGGCGTATGGCTGAACGGGGTGCCCATCGTTATCACCTTGGCCACGCAATCGGGATGCACCTTCGCCACTTCGCGCGCGAACACGCCGCCAAGGCTCCAGCCGATCAGCACGACTTTCTGGCCGTAGCGGTCGTGCACCGCGCGCACGCGCTGGGCCAGCAGCTCGAAATTCTCGGGCGTGGGCCCGAAATTGTATCCCAGTCCCCAGCGCTTGGCCTTGTGCCCCGCGCGCTCCAGCTCGCGCGCCATGTAACGCATGGAGCCGGGATGGGCCGCAAAGCCGGGTAGCAGGATGACGATGCGCGGATGGTCTGCCCTTTCGATGGGCAATTCGGGTTTCACCAGGCGCGTAACGGGCGCGATAACCTGCCCCAGCTCTGCCGCGAAAAGTTTCCATGACGGGGTGTGGGCGTTGGTGGGGGCGGAGCCGCGTAGCAGCTGGAAACGATAGCGGGCATTGTCGCGCAGGTTCTTCAGCCGTTGTAACAAGCCGCCACGATCGGGACCGTCGACGGTGTCATGATCGGTTATTGGCCGGTTTCTGCCTGCAGCCATTTCCTGCCTTGCCTGTTGCTGCCGCCGTGCGCGGCATCGGTGCTCTCGCCGATATAGGCAAATATCGTGGCCGTAACAGGGGAAGCCCTGTTACCGACGCAGGCAAGGTCCGGCTGAAGAAGTCGCTGCGCGCCCGTCGCTTTCATGCGCGGGCAAGTGCGCAGCAGGTTCAGCTGCAATCGCCGGTCCGCTCCGTCGTGACGTTCATCACGATGTTGGCATCGCCAATGCCGGGGATCGGCTGGGTAAAGGTCATTTCCAGATCGGAAGAGGTTTCGCCTGCGGTGCCGCTCATGCCGATGCGGCCCTGGGGTCCGTCCTCCGCATCGCAGGTCATCGCGAGATCGAGCGTATCGCCATCGGCGGAAAGGCGCGAAAGGGTGCAGCTGTTGTCCTGCATGGCGGAAATCCACGCTTCGCGATCCATCGCCTCGGTCACGCAGAAGCTCGACTGCTCCTGCGCGCCTTCGCGGAAGGCTGCTTCGAGTGCGTCCATGTCGACGCTGGAGGCACCCGGAACTTCGAACGATACGAGTTCATAACTGGTCGAATATTCGCCGGGCTGCGGCATGACGCCGTTGTCCTCACCCTCGGCCATCACTTCGTCCATCGACAGCGATTCGTCGGACAGTTCCTCGTCCGGATCGTTACCGCAGGCGGCCAGTGCGAATGCAGCTAGCAGCGGCAGGGAGTGGATCAGGCGCATGGTATTCCCCTGTAATTGTTCGGCGGGACAACCCGCATGGCTACAGGCCGGAATACCAAGCACCCGTGCAACTGCCAATCTCGGCAGGGCGCTGACGGGGCCGCCGTCCCATTTCAGGTCAGGCGGCCCAATTTATGCTTAACCGGCGTCGGCCGCGCATTCGCCAACCCGCTCCGACTGAAGGCGCACGACCATGCGCAGGTCGCCCATGTTCGGATCGGTACCGTCGATGGTCATCGTGGCATCCATGCTGGTACTGGTGACCTCGCCTTCGTAGCTCATGGTGCCGACGTTACCTTCCCCGTCATCGCAGTTCATCTTGGCGCTGAACCCGTCGGAGGTCGCGTTGAAGGTCGTCATCTCGCAGGCGTCGTTGTCCTGCCCCATATTGCCCACCATGCTTTCGTAGCCCTCTTCCGCCTGTTCGGCAGTCAGGCACTGGCTTTGCGGTTCGGCGAACATGCGGGTCATGAATTCGCGCATCATGGCCGTTTCCTCTTCGGACATGCCCGGAACGCTCACTTCCACCAGTTCCCCGACGGTGCGGTACTCGCCTGCCTGTGGCTTGGGCAGGTTGGCCATTGCCTCTGCAACGCCTTCCGGATCGTTCGCCGGATCTTCCACGGTGCCGGAATCGCCGCAGGCGGCAAGAGCGAGGCCCGCAAGCAGCGGCAGGGTGTTGATGAAGCGCATGGAAATTCCCTTATCTGGCAGGTTGCGACGGTCGCGACCTGTTGGTTCGAACAACGGGTGTAACGACAAGCACCCCGCCTGCCAACGCATGCGAACACACCGGGTCACTTAAAGCCACGTTGCCAATCCGTTCCCCGTCACCCATATCCCCGCCATGGCCGAACTCGTTATCCGCCGCGGACTGGAAGAACCCGATACCACCGGCGAATTCACCCCGCACAAGCCCGCCCGCCCGGAAAAGGCGGACGAACAGAAACCTTTCAAGCTGGTTTCGGAATACGAACCTGCTGGCGACCAGCCCACGGCGATTGCCGAACTGGTGGCGGCGGCAAAGGATGACGAGCAGACCCAGGTGCTGCTGGGGGTCACCGGTTCGGGCAAGACCTTCACCATGGCAAAGGTGGTGGAGCAGTTGCAGCGCCCGGCCCTGGTGCTGGCCCCAAACAAGATCCTGGCGGCGCAGCTCTACGGCGAGTTCAAGAGCTTCTTCCCGGAAAACGCGGTCGAGTACTTTGTCAGCTACTACGACTATTACCAGCCCGAGGCTTACGTCCCCCGGTCGGACACCTACATCGAGAAGGAAAGCTCGGTGAACGAGGCAATCGACCGGATGCGTCACTCCGCCACGCGCGCCCTGCTGGAGCGGGACGACGTGCTGATCGTCGCCTCTGTCTCCTGCCTCTACGGTATCGGCTCGGTCGAGACCTATTCGGCCATGGTTTTCGACCTGAAAGCAGGCGATACCGTCGATCAGCGCGAGCTCATCCGCAAGCTCGTCGCCCTGCAATACAAGCGTAACGACACCGCCTTTGCCCGCGGCTGTTTCCGCGTGCGCGGCGACAACCTGGAAATCTTTCCCAGCCACCTCGAGGACACGGCATGGCGCATCAGCTTCTTCGGGGACGAGATCGAGGATATCGCCGAATTCGATCCGCTGACAGGCAAGAAAGGCGAGAACCTCGGCAAGGTGCGCGTCTACGCCAACAGCCACTACGTCACCCCCGGCCCGACGATGAAGCAGGCTTCCGCCGCCATCAAGTTCGAGCTCGAGGAGCGGTTGAAGGAACTGCACGAGGAAGGCCGCCTGCTGGAAGCCCAGCGGCTAGAGCAGCGCACGAATTTCGACCTGGAAATGATTGCCGCCACCGGCAGCTGCAACGGCATCGAGAACTACAGCCGCTTCCTGACCGGGCGTCTGCCCGGCGAGCCGCCGCCAACGCTGTTCGAATACCTGCCGGAAAACGCGCTGCTGTTCGTGGACGAAAGCCACCAGACCATCCCCCAGATCGGCGCGATGGCGCGCGGGGACCACCGCCGCAAGCTGACGCTGGCCGAGTACGGCTTCCGCTTGCCGAGCTGCATCGACAACCGTCCGCTGCGCTTCAACGAATGGGATGCCATGCGCCCGCAAACCGTGGCCGTCTCCGCCACGCCGGGCAAGTGGGAGCTGGAGCAGACCGGCGGCGTCTTTGCCGAACAGGTCATCCGGCCCACCGGCCTGATCGACCCGCCGGTGGAGATCAAGCCGGTCGAGGACCAGGTGCAGGATTGCATTGCCGAGGCCAAGGCCGTCGCCGCCAAGGGCTACCGCACGCTGGTCACCACGCTGACCAAGCGCATGGCGGAGGACCTGACCGAGTTCATGCACGAGCAGGGTGTGCGCGTGCGCTACATGCACTCCGACGTGGAGACGCTGGAGCGCATCGAACTCATTCGCGACCTGCGCCTTGGGGTTTACGACGTGCTCATCGGTATCAACCTGCTGCGCGAGGGGCTCGACATTCCCGAATGCGGACTGGTCGCCATTCTGGATGCCGACAAGGAAGGCTTCCTGCGCTCCGAAACCAGCCTGATCCAGACCATCGGCCGCGCCGCGCGTAACGTCGATGGCCGGGTGATCCTCTACGCCGACCGCATCACTGGCTCCATGGAGCGTGCCATGGCGGAAACCGAGCGTCGCCGAGAAAAGCAGCGCGAATACAACGAGGAACACGGCATCACGCCAACCACGATCAAGCGCAACATTCAGGATATCGTGGCCCACACCGCGGCGCAGGATGGGGTCACGGTCGATACCGGCGATGACGAGGTGAACAACCTCGTTGGCCATAACCTGCGCGCCTATATCGAGGACCTGGAAAAGCGGATGCGCAACGCCGCCGCCGATCTCGAGTTCGAAGAAGCCGGACGCCTGCGCGACGAGATCCGCCGCCTCGAGAACGACGAGCTGGGTCTTGGCGAGAGCGAGAAGAAGGCACCTGTCGTGGGTCGCAGCAACGAGGGCAAGCCGGGCACGCGCAAGCTGCGCTATGGCAAGACGCAGCGCAAGTTCGGGAAGAAATAGATTCTTCCAGCTGACCACGATCCCCAGCCGATGGCGTTCTGCGTCTTGCACGACGGGCCGCGTGCAGAGTAGCGCGCTGACATGCGCCTTGTTGCACCCCTTCTGCTCCTTTCGCTCACGCTAACGGCTTGCGACCGTCCGGCTCCACTTCCGCAAGGCAGTGTCCAGCGTGTCGCTCTGGAGGAATCTGGCCAGCGCCAGGCGATGGCCGAAGTCTCTCCCGATACCAGCGAGGCTTCCTGGACTGTCGCGACAGACGGGCAGGCGATAAGGTTCGGCAACAGGGACGAGCCGCCACTGCTCACACTGGCGTGCGATGTCGATGCAACGCCGCCGCAGCTGGTCATCATCCGCCATGCCCGCGCATTCCCCGGTCAGAGCGCGCTGTTTCCCGTTCTGGGCAACGGCATGTCCAGCCGCTTTCTTGTCGATGCGAAGCTGGCCGATGGCGAATGGCACTGGGAGGGGCGTCTCCCCGCCGACGATCCGCAACTGGAAGTCTTCTCCGGCACGCGCGATATCACCGCCACGCTGCCCGGTCGCGGCATGCTGGAAATTGCCGGCGGGCGGATCACCGGTGAGTTCCTGGAATGGTGCCGCGCGGGCGGCAGGCCCGAGCCGGTGGAAAGCGAAACCGCAACCGAGGAACCCGGCGACGAGGCCTAGTCGCGTCCCTCTGCAAGTTCGGCCAGCATCGCTGGCGTCAGCACTTGTGGAAGCTGCTCGCCTTCACCGCCGGCAGGATACCAAATGTAAAGCGGGACGCCCGCCGCTTCCCACTGCTCAAGAAAGCGCGTGATTTCCGGGTTTCGCCGGGTCCAGTCGCCGCGCATGGCGACTACCCCTGCATCCTCGAAAGCGGCGCGGGTGGCTTCGCGCTCGATCGCGACCTGCTCGTTTACCTTGCAGGTCAGGCACCAGTCCGCGGTGAACCAGAGGAATACCGGCTGGCCAGAGGCGCGAGCATCGGCCAGCGCGGCTTCGGAATAGGCAACCGGCTCCAGCACGCTTTCGCTGCTGGCAACTTGCTCCTCCATCCTGAAGGGCAGGGATGCGGCAAAATACAGTGCGGCAAGAACGGCAATCAGCGCGACCAGCCGATTGCCGTTGCGACTGGCGCTCAGGGCCACGACCGGAAGGATGGCAAGCGCCAGTGCGGCGAACGCGAAGCTCGTGCCGCCCAGCCGGAAGGCAAGCCACACCAGCGCAAGCGCGGTAAGACCCATGGGAATCGCCAGCAGCCGCCGGAACGTCTGCATCCACGCACCCGGTCTCGGCAGCATCCGCCGCAACGCCGGAACGAACCCCAGCAGCAGGAATGGCAAGGCAAGGCCAAGTCCAAGCGCGGCGAACAGCAGCAGGGCCTGCGGCGCGGGCAGCAGGAGGGCGGCACCGAGGGCAGCCGCCATGAAGGGGCCGGTACAGGGCGTTGCCACTACGGCGGCAAGCAGGCCTGTGGCAAAGGCACCGCCCTCCCCGCGCGTGCGGATTGGCAGGCTGGGTATTTCGAACAGGCCCATGAAGTTGGCCGTTATCAGCGTTGCCAGCACCAGCAGCGCGGCCACTACCAGCGGTTCCTGCAACTGGAAGGCCCAACCCACCTGCGCGCCCCCGGCACGCAGCACCAGCAACAGGGCGCCCAGCGCGAGACAGGCCATGACCACCCCTGCGGTATAGGCCAGCCCCTCCAGCCGGGCCTGCCGCTCATCCCCTCCCGCACGTGCCAGGGTAAGCGCCTTCAGGCTCAGGATCGGGAAAACACAGGGCATGAGGTTCAGCAGGAGGCCGCCCAGCAAGGCTCCGCCCAGCAGCAACGCCAGCGGCGTTTCCAGGGCGTTTGGCCCGATGCGCGTGCCGCCGTTTGGCACGTCGCCGGGCTCGGCTTCGAACTGCACGCCGCCGCCCGCCCCGTCGAACGCCAGCAAACCGCGCAGCGCCTGCGGTTCCTCGCGAAGACTACCACGCGCGATCTCCGCCACTAGCATGTCGCCATCGCGGCGGAACACCTGCGGCGCGGCATAGTCGATCACATTCTCGGTCTCGATGAACACGTGCGGAGCGGCAAGCTCGAGGCTGGCCGGAAGGGGAATCGCGACCCGCAGGAAGTCTCCCCTGAATTCGAACCGGGCGGCGGAGTCGAGCAGCGGTGGAATGGCAGTACGCCACGCCTCGAACCCTGGGTGCGTGGTGCCGGTCCCTCCCACCTGCACGGTAGTCGTCAGGCTTGCACGCTGGGGAACGCACAGGGTATCGCTGCACGTCAGCCAATCGGCGTAAAGTCCCACTTCGTACGCGCCCGGCGGCGTCCCTTCAGGCACTGTCAAAGGCAGCAACACCGCGTGCTCGCCTTCGAATATGTGGTTCATCAGGCCTTGGGTAACGTAGGTCTGCGGCACTGGGTAAAGCGGCTCGCCCGCCTGCCAGCCCTCGGGCAAGTCCCAATCGATGCACATGCCCTGGCCAGCATCGCCCGGGTTGCTCCAGTATCCGTGCCAGCCTTCGTTCGGCAGGAAGTCCAGCGCAAGCTGCCCGCTTTCGCCTGGCGCGATGGCACCGCCCGCCACCAGACGTGCGCTGCCACGATCCATGAGATCCGGCCCACGTGGGCAATTCTGCGCGGCGGCCGGAATGGCCAGCAGCGCAGCCGCGAGGGCGCAAAGCGTCGCCAGATACCGGAAAAAGGCCATGGAGCGGGATGGCGAGCTTGCCTGCATAGTGCGCGACAACTAGTGACGGTTACCATGAGCGACAAGTTGAATCCAAGGCGCGATCTCCTCATTCTCGGCGGCGGCCTTGTCGGCATGACATTGGCCCTGGCAGCAGCAAAGAAGGGCATGTCCAGCCACGTGGTCGACCGGGCGGACCCGGCCGAACTGACGGCTGAAGGCTTCGACGGTCGCGCCTCGGCCATTTCCACGGCGAGCTGGAACCTGTTCACCAACATCGGCATTGCCGACGCGCTGGAGCCCTTCGGTTGCCCGATCTCTTCCATCGCCGTCACCGACGGGATGAAGCCGGGCCGCATCGATTTCCAGCCCGAGGCGCACGAGGGCACGTTGGGCCGCATGTTCCCCAATCGCCAGCTGCGCCTGTCACTGTTCCAGGCGGCTAAGGACGAGCCGCTGATTACCTGGCATTCCAAGGCCAACGTGGTGGATCGCCAGCGCGGCGAACACGGCGTTTCAGCCACGTTGGAAGACGGGACAGTGCTGGAAGGCAGCCTAATGTGCGGCGTGGAAGGGCGCGGCTCGCCCACCCGTGAAGAGGCTGGCTTCACCATGGCGCAGTGGGACTATCGCCACCGCGCCATCATCGCGGGCCTGACTCACGAAAAGCCGCACGAAGGAGTGGCATGGGAAGTCTTCTATCCCGACGGCCCCTTCGCTCTGCTGCCCCTGCTCGACGACGATCGGGGTCGTCACCGCTCCGCGCTGGTGTGGACGGTGGACGAAAAAGATGCAGCCGGCGTTCTCGCCTTGGGTGAACGTGCCTTCGCGCACGAAATCGCCAAGCGCATGCACGGTATATTCGGGGATATCACTGTCGAGGGGCAGCGATCCTCCTATCCGCTGGGTTTCCAGCATACGGCCAGGATCATCGACCACCGGCTGGCGCTGGTAGGCGACGCCGCTCACGGCATGCACCCTATCGCCGGACAGGGCCTGAACCTGGGCCTGCGCGATGTCGGCGCACTGGTCGACGTACTGGCGGAAGGTATGCGGCTGGGTCTGGAGCCAGGCGATGCCCAGATGCTGGCGAAGTACGAAAAATGGCGGGCAATGGATTCGCTGATGGTGATGGGCGCGACCGACACGCTTACCCGGCTGTTCGGCGTGCCGGGCAAGCTGGCGAGCGCGGTTCGCCGCTTCGGCATGGCCGGCGTTCAGCGTACTCCGGTGCTGAAAAACTGGTTCATGGACGAGGCCCGCGGCATGAGCGGCGACTTGCCCGAACTGCTCAAGGGCTAGTCCACGCCCTGCCGGCCGGGCAGTGCGGGACTGAGCTGCTGCACCTGCTCACCCTCACTGGTGCGAAGGCCGCGCGGATCGAGCACGGCTGCGGTTTCCAGCGTTTCCAGCGCGCGCTGGGCGGCGGCGAAGCGCTCTGCATCGTCGATCCAGGTCTCGGCCTCGGCTGCATTGGGCAGGCCGCGCACCTCTTGCACGGCCGCCTCGATCCGTCCGCTGTCGAGGAACAGGCGTGCGCGCTCCAGCCGCCGTTCCGACACGGGCGACGGGGTATCTTCGCGCCGGACGACGAATAGCGATGACAGTTCGCGACCCAGGCGCGTGAACACGCCCTCGTCTGCAGGCGCTTCGGTCAGGACCGGGGCCAGCCCTTCCAGGCGCGCCACCAGTCTGTCCAGCGTAACCGGATCCTGTGCGGCATCTATTACCGTTTGCACTGCATTGGGGCGCGCTTCGCCAAAGCGGAGGCGCAACTGGTCCGCAAGATAGCCAAGCGGGGCACCGCGTTCGATGGCGCGCCGGCTGGCAAAGGCGATCAGCAACCCTTCCGCCCGCGCCGCATTGCCGGCAGCTGCCTGGGATTGCATGTCGAGACGTGTCAGCCTCTGCTCCATCGCGGCGACGCGGCTATCCAGACCGCCTTGCTGCTCCACCACCTGTTCGACCCGCTGCACCGCCTCGCGCGCATCCTCAGCGACAGCAGCGGCGCTGGCCGAGGAACTCGGGGTGGGTTCGGGAGAGATCACCTCCTGCGCAGCCAGCGTGGCAGTATCCTGCGGAACGGGCTCGGTCGCGCTCTCCTCGCTGCGGACGCTGAACAGACCGCCAAGGCCCAGATCGCCATCGCGGACGAACCAAGCCGTGAGGAAAATGCCAAGCAGGAATGCAAGCGCCAGCCCAACGAGGGCGGGACGCAGGGGGATGCTGCGCCGCTGCGCCTGTGCGCCGGGAAAATCGTAACTCTGGTCCATAATGTCCTTCGGCGTCCCGTCGCAGGCTTCGCACGGCCTGCCTTCTCGGGGATGTTGCCTTAATGGCACATGTCGCGTGCCAAGGCCAACAGCGCGTGGTCATCGGGTTGTGGAGCGGATTGGCAAGCCTGCCATCCGTCGCCGGCTGCTGCCGCGACGCGTGCGCCGATGCAGGCCAGCCGGATGGCGCCGCGGTCAAACCCGAGGCGATCGATTTCGCCGCGGAAATGCCTTGCTGCGGCGGCGCTGTGCAGGAGTATGCAGGACTGCCCGGTGCGCAGTCCGATCTGCGCGCTGCCTGTGATAGGCAGGGCGCGCACTTCGTAAACATCGCGGGCTGTTATGGTGTGGTGACCAGGGGTGAGCGGGACCTTTTCCACGCCGCCAAGGCGCAGGTACCGCGTAGGCACCTCGTTATCGTCGAGCACGTTTTGCAACCCACCTTCACCGGTTCGATCCACGTCGAACCCGGCCTCCCGCGCTGCTTCTGCCGTCACTTTGCCCACGGCATGAACAGGCAGTTCGCGATATTTATCCAGCGCGACCCCACCATGGCGCACCGCGTTCGCACTGCCCAGCAGCAGGGCATCGAAACCACCTGGCTCAGGGGGTTTCCAAGCAAGTGGCATCACCTCGAACAGCGGCATGCCGATGGCGGCAAGGCCCATCTCGCGCGCCAATTGCAAGGTCGCCTGCAATCCGGGTTCGGGCCGGATTACGAAAATCATTGAGAGTCCGTGCCCGGGGCACCATCGAAGACCGCCGTGATGCCCGATGTTGCCTTGCCCAGCAGTTCGGCGGCCAGACGGGCGGGAATATCCGTGTCGCCAGCGTCGAAGGTAGCCTGCGCTTCGACCCGCTCCTGTCCCGCAGGACTGAACAGCGCAGCGCGCATGTCCAGCTTGCCATCGCTGTAGGTGCAACGGACGGCGACCGGGGAATGGCAATTGCCGCCCAGCGCCAGCAACAGGGCGCGCTCTGCCATCACTTCGGCATGGCTGGGCGCATGATCGAGGACTGACAGCAGCTCGCGCGCCCGCTCATCTTCTGCGCGGCATTCGACGGCGATGGCGCCCTGCGCCGCGGCGGGCAGCCAGTCTTCCGGATCCAGCGGTACGCCGATGTCGTCCTGCCCCAGCCGGGAGAGTCCCGCAGCGGCAAGGAACGTCGCATCGGCTTCCCCTGCTTCGAGCTTCACCAGGCGGGTGGCAACGTTGCCGCGAAAGGTGCTGACGCGGCAATCGGGGCGGTTGTAAAGCGCCTGGGCCGCGCGGCGCGGAGCACTGGTGCCGATCACTGCGCCTTTTGGCAGGTCCGCCAGGCTAGCAGCGCCAACCAGCCGGTCCCGCTTGTCTGCGCGCGGCAGGATGGCGATGAGGGCAAAAGCATCTGGGCGGATCGTTTCCACGTCCTTCAGCGAATGAACCGAGGCATCGATTTCCCCGCTCGCCAGCCAGACATCCAGTTCCTTGGTCCAAAGTGCCTTGCCACCGATGTCTGCCAGCGGTCGGTCCTGAATCTTGTCCCCGCTGGCCTCCACCGGCACGAGTTCGACGGCGTTGCCGTCCCAGCCGTGGGCCGCACACAGCCGCGCCCGTGCTTCTTCCGCCTGCGCCAATGCCAGCGGCGAGCGCCGCGTTCCGAGCCTGAGGAGTGGTTGCTGTGTCATCCGTTTGCTTGCCCTAGCGGCACGAAAGTCTAAGGGGAAGCGGGATGACACTGGTTCTGGGCATTGAAAGCAGTTGCGACGAGACCGCAGCGGCGCTGGTGACAAGCGATCGCAGGATTCTTGCGCAGGCCATCGCCAGTCAGGAGGAAGAGCATTCGCCCTATGGCGGGGTGGTGCCGGAGATCGCCGCCCGCGCCCATGCAGAGCGGCTTGCCCCCCTGATCGACAAGGTCCTGAAAGAGGCTGGCAAGACGCTGGCCGACTGCGATGCCATCGCCGCCACGGCCGGTCCGGGCCTGATCGGCGGCGTGATGGTGGGACTGGTGACGGCCAAGGCACTGGCCATGGCAAGCGACAAGCCCCTGATGGCGATCAACCATCTGGAAGGCCATGCACTATCTCCGCGCCTTGCCGATAGCGACTTGCGTTTTCCTTATGCGCTGTTGCTGGTCAGCGGCGGCCACTGCCAGATCCTGCGCGTGCAAGGCGTTGGGAATTACCAGCGGATTGCCACCACCATCGACGACGCTTTGGGAGAGGCGTTCGACAAGACCGCCAAGATCCTGGGCCTCGGCTATCCCGGCGGACCTGCGGTAGAGAAACTGGCACGCGAAGGCGATGCCCAGGCAGTCCCGCTTCCGCGCCCGCTCGTCCACAGCAAGGAGCCGCATTTCAGCTTCGCCGGACTGAAAAGTGCCGTCTTGCGCGCCCACGACTGCGGAGAGCATTCGGATGCCGACATCGCCGCCAGCTTCCAGCAGGCCGCACTCGACTGCATCCTCGATCGCACGCGGCGGGCGCTTTCCGGCATGGATGCAGTTTCGGCTCTCGTCTGTGCGGGAGGGGTTGCGGCGAACCAGACCATTCGTGCAGGCCTCGAGGGCCTTGCCGCCGAATTCGATTTGCCGTTCACCGCACCGCCCCTCCCGCTGTGCACGGATAATGCCGCGATGATAGCCTGGGCGGGGCTGGAGCGGCTGAACGCAGGCTTTGCAGCCGATCCGCTCGAATTGAAAGCACGGCCACGCTGGCCACTTGATCCCGATGCAGAACCCGCAAGAGGCGCAGGAGTAAAGGCATGATTGGCGTAGTAGGGGCAGGCGCATGGGGCACGGCATTGGCGCAGATGCTGGCGAGCGACGGGCGCGAGGTGCTGCTGTGGGCGCTGGAAGACGGTCTTGCCGATGCCATCAACACCACCCGCAGCAACGGCCTCTATCTGCCATCAGCCGATCTTGCCCCCTCTATCCGCGCAACGGGAGACATTGCCGACGTGGCGACGTGCGACATCCTGCTGATGGTCACCCCGGCGCAGCATCTTGGCAACGTTCTCTCCACGATGCGGGCATATCCCCGCGATCTGGTGCTATGTTCCAAGGGTATCGAACAGAGCACCGGGCGCATGATGAACGATGTCGCGCGCGAGATTGCTCCCGGCGCCCAGATCGCCGTGCTGTCCGGACCCACCTTTGCGCATGAAGTCGCCGCCGGGCTGCCTGCCGCGGTCACACTGGCCTGCGGCGGGGGTGAGGCCCAGTGGGAGCGGCTGGCGCCCGAGATCGCGCGCCCGAACTTCCGCCCCTATTACTCCGACGATGTCATCGGCGCGGAAACCGGCGGCGCGGTGAAGAACGTGCTCGCCATCGCATGCGGCGTGGTGGACGGGCTGGGGCTTGGCCAAAATGCGCGCAATGCCCTGATCACGCGCGGTTTTGCCGAAATGCTGCGCTTTGGCGTGGCACTGGGCGGCAAGCCCGAGACTTTGAATGGACTTTGCGGTCTGGGTGACCTGGTGCTGACTTGCTCCTCCACCTCCAGCCGCAATTTCTCCCTCGGCAAGGCACTGGGCGAAGGCATGAGCGCGGCGGAGGCCCTGGCCGACAGGCGCACGGTGGCAGAGGGCGCGCACACGGCCCCCGTATTGCGCGAACTTGCCAATAGGCACGGCCTTTCCATGCCGATTACCGAGGCCGTCAACGCGTTGCTGGAAGGGCAACGCGCTCCGGACGTGGTGCGCGAGTTGCTTGCCCGCCCGCTGAAGGCCGAGGGGCACGAGGGTTGAGCACGTCCAAGGCGAAAGTCGAAGCTGCCGAGGAGCCCGGCGGCGACATCGCTGCGCTGGCAAAGGGCGGGCGTACCAATTTCTTCGGGTTCGTGCTGCGCCTGCTGGCGCGCCTGCCCTTTCTGTTCATCGCCGGCCAGCTTTACGGTGCAGAAGCGCTCGGCATCTATGCCTATGCCCTGCTTGTGGTGGAACTTACCGCGCTGGTATGTTCCATCGGCGAGAAACGCGGCCTGGCCCAGCGCCTGCGCGATAGCGAGGAGGAAAGCGAGGCAACCGAAACCGGACTCATCGCCGATTCCATGCTAGTGGCGCTCATATTCTCCGGCATCATGGCTGCGGTATTCTTTGTCTGGCCAACGCCGCTGTTTCCCAATGGCATGTCGAACGATCTGGACCGCTGGATCGTGCTGGCGATACCCGGCTACGCCCTGACCGAGATCGTGCTCGCCGCGCAGGCGTACAAGTACGACATCGGCACGACAGTGCGCGCCCGCGCCGTGGTGGAGCCGTGGACGATCTCTATCCTAGCTGGCGCGTTCTGGTTCGTGCCCGCGATCGGGGACGCTGGCCTGGCGCTTGCCTACCTCGCGTCGATCTTTGCAGGGCTGGCGACGGCCATGGTGCCGTTCCTGCGCACCTACGGCCTTCCAAAGGGCTGGTCGCCCCACCCTGCCCGCCTGATCCCGATGGTAGCGCGCGCCATGCCGCTGGCGGTTACCGACGCCATCGAATGGGGCACACGCAGGGTCGATCTGCTGATCCTCGGCTGGTTTGCTGGTCCGGTGGCGCTGGGCATTTACTGGATGGCCCAGCAGGTCGCCAGCCTGCCGCAAAAGCTGAAGACAAGCTTCGAACCCATTCTGGGCCCCGTCATCACCGCTAAACTTAAAGTGAAGGATTATGCCGCCATAGCGCGGCAGGTTTGTCAGGTCGGTTTCTGGATCGTGGCGGCTCAGGCAGGCATTGCGCTCGCCCTCGGCATACCGGGCGAGGCGCTGATGGGCCTGATGGGCGATGCGGGCGAGTTCGTACCTGGCACGGCCGCCCTGGCATTCCTGCTGGCTGCAGAAGTGGTGGCTGCCACAGCCGTCGTTTCGGAAGCGGCGCTGATCTACGTCGCGCGCGTGCGCAATCTGTGGGTCTCCATCGGCACGATCGCGCTGCAGGCGCTGCTGACCGTCGCCGCCATGTTGGTAGTCGAGACCCTGACCTTCTCCAGCCCCGAACGTGCCGACATCTACCGGGCCGCTGCCGCGGCTGGCGCATTGATGGTGTCGCTGGGCGTCGCCTCTATCGTGAAGGCAGTGATGCTTGGCAAGATCCTGGGTCACTCGATCAACAACTGGCGCTGGGCACTGGTGTGGGCGGCTGCTGCCGCCGTGCTGGTGGGCCAGGTTGCCATTCTGCTGCCCGAGTGGGCGGAACTGGCATTCGGCATCCCGGCGATCCTCGGGGTCTACGGCTTCATTATCTGGACCCGCGGCTTTGGACCTGAAGACCGGGTCTTGTTCAGCAATAAACCGAAGCCTGCAGACGATATCCAGCCCTCCACAGACCGGCCTCCGATCTAACCTTTGTTCTACCTGAGCACCAATATTTGACTGGTGGGGCAGAATAAGGCACTTCTGCCTTATTATCGCCGCAATTCAGCCACTATTAATGTTGTAACATCACCTTTAGGGCGCCGGCCATCTTCGGTCGGCGTCAAAAAGGGGAGACGTTATGACCAACAAGGCTCGTATTTCCGGTATGGCTGGAGCCCTCACGGCTACGGCCATGGTGATGGCTCTGGTGGCCTGCGCGCAAAACGAGAACGCTCAGAAGACAGAGCACATGAGCACCTACGATGTGCAGGAACCCTTTATGGCCGAGCGTGCAATGCCGGAGGCCGAGTACTCCATGGCCCCGCCCCCTGCGATCTCGTACTACGCCCCCGCAAACGCGGAGCGTTATGATGGCGAGGCCATCGGCTCGGTAAAGCTGGTGGCTGCCGAACCGGTATCCACATTTTCCGTGGACGTTGATACGGGCGCCTATGCCAATGTACGCCGCTTCCTCTCGCAGGGGCAAATGCCTCCGCAGGCGGCAGTGCGCACAGAGGAACTGATCAACTACTTCCGCTACGACTACCCTGTTCCTCAAAGCCGCGAACAGCCGTTTTCCGTCACCACCGACATGGCGATAACGCCCTGGAATCCTGACACCCGCATCCTGCGTGTGGGTCTGCGAGGCTACGACCTGCCCCGCGCCCAGCGTCCGGCTGCCAACCTCGTCTTCCTGCTCGACGTTTCGGGATCGATGTCCGACGCCGACAAGTTGCCGCTGGTGAAGACCGCGATGCGCCAGCTTGCGGGCGAACTCGGCAGGCAGGACCGCGTCTCCATCGTCGTCTATGCAGGTGCCACCGGCGTCGTGCTGGAACCCACCAACAACGAACGCGCCATTCGTCGCGCGCTGGACCGGCTGGAAGCAGGCGGGTCGACTGCAGGGGCTGCCGGCCTGCGCCTTGCCTACGACATGGCGCGCAAGGGCTTCATCGAAGGCGGCGTGAACCGCGTCATCCTGGCGACCGACGGCGATTTCAATGTCGGCATCTCCGATCAGGACAGCCTCGTCCAGATGATCGAGGACCAGCGCGACAGCGGCATCACCCTGACCACGCTGGGCTTCGGCCGAGGCAATTACAACGAGGCGATGATGGAGCAGATCGCCGATCACGGAAACGGCAACTACGCCTACATCGACAGCGCGATGGAGGCTCGCAAGGTGCTGTCGGACGAGATGCAGTCCACCCTATTCACCATCGCGCAAGACGTGAAGATCCAAGTGGAATTCAATCCAGAGCATGTCTCGCAATATCGCCTGATCGGTTACGAGAACCGCATTCTAAACGAAGAGGATTTCAACAACGACACGGTGGATGCCGGCGACATCGGCGCCGGACATCAAGTGACGGCGCTCTATGAGATCGTGCCAGCAGGAGGGGATGGCTGGATCAACCCGCGCCGATACGAAGGCAACCAGGCCAGCGTCATGCGCGAAGGCGGCTCCGGGGACGAGGTTGCCTTCGTGCAGCTTCGCTACAAGTTGCCGGGGCAGGATCGCTCGCGCCTGATTCAGCGGCCGGTTTCAACACGCATGCTTGCCAGCGCCCGCCCGGCGCGCGGCGACATGGCCTTCGTGGCAGCGGTCGCGGCGTACGGACAGAACCTTCGCGAAGACAGCCTGCTAAACGGGTTCGGTTTCGAAGACAGCGTTGCGCTGGCGGGGCGACAGAATGGCTACTGGCGCGAGGAATTTCTGCAACTTGCTGGTTTGGCACAGACACTCGACGCGCGGCGCTAACTCGCGCTAAGGCTTGCGCATGGAATTCCTGCGCAAGCCTTATACCGCCATCATCGCGGGCCTCCTGGTCTGCGTCATACTTGCCGTCGTTGTCGGCAGCGCCAATGCGCCGGGGATCGTGGCGAAAATTTCCGCTCCTGCTTCGGCCGCAATCGAGGAAGCGGGCGGCGGCGAGCAGGTGACAGCGCACTTCGAGACACCCAATGGCTTTCCCAGCCGTCACGTCGTGCTGACCGGGGCGGAAACGCTCGACGAATCCACTCGCAACCGCATCGCCCATTCGGTGGCCGCTCTGCCCGGCGTCGGCGGGATCAGCTGGAGCGACGGGGACATGATGGTGGAGCAGCATTACAGCCCGCTCCATTGCCAGGAAGACGTGCAGGCGCTTTTGCGCGCGCGGACCATCCGTTTCGAGGAAGGATCGGCCCAGATCGATGTCGCCAGCAGATCGCTGATCGATGAAGTGGCAAGCGCCCTGCGGCCCTGCATCGGCGCGGTGATCGAGGTGAGCGGCCATACCGATCGCTCAGGCCCGGAGGATGTCAACGTCAGCCTGTCCACAGAGCGTGCCGACGCGGTCAAGCAGGCGCTGGTGCACAGCGGCATCCCGGCTGACGCCCTGCTGGTATCCGGTGAGGGTTCCGCCCACCCGGTGGAGGGTCTGGAACCTACCGACCCCGCCAACCGTCGTATCGAATTCGCAGTCGTCTCAACCCAGCCTCTGTTGCCCACCCCAGTCGACACACCGGGTCCGCGCTAGGCTGTTACAAGAAGGGCGCGAACCCGCGATTTGCCCGAATCGCGAGTCCTGCCGCAAAAGGAATGTTATGCCGATCTGGATGGAAGTGCTGGTGCTGATGCTGTTCGCCTATGCGGTCGGCCTGGGCCTCGGCTGGGTCGTCTGGGGCCGGGACACGTGATCAAACGGAGAGTTATGAATGGCTGAATTGTTGCAGGCAAACTGGATCCTGCTCGTCATAGCATTGGTGATCGGACTGCTGGTCGCCTGGTGGATTTTCGTCGCGTCCCGCCGCACCAAGGTCAATGTCGAGGAGAAGGTAGAGAGCGACAGCAAGGGCGCCAAGCGCAACCAGGCCTTGATCGATGCGCCGCCCGCCGCGCGCAGGGATGAGGGCCCGCCACCCCCAACGGCTACGCCCGCTGCAAGTGACCTGGAAGACGTAGAAGCTGCTCGCAGCGCAGCGTCCCCCGGGCCGACGTCCGCCGCTGCCAATTCCGATACCACGGCCGCTGCAGCGCTTGGCACCGATGCCGAGACGGGTGACGGCGTGCCAGCCCGCGAAGCGATGAAGGCATCCCCTGCACTGTCCCCCGACGCTGCGTCATCGCCTGCACCCGCTCCAACTGCCGCGTCCGAAACGTCGGCCGGTGACGATTTGCGGCGGATCAAGGGCGTTGGTCCCAAGCTCGTCACGATCCTGAACGAGCAGGGTGTAACCAGCTTCGCTCAAATCGCCGGGTGGAGCGATTCCGATATCGATCGCATTGATGCGAAACTCGGTCGTTTTCAGGGCCGTATCCGCCGTGACAACTGGGTAGAGCAGGCTCGGCTTCTGCAAGCAGGAGACATCGGCGCCTACGAAGCGAAGTTCGGCAACACGAACTGATCGGGAACCCTCCGCGCGCTGCCGCGTAATTTGAAAGCTGCGCTGCATTCCTGCGCAGGGAAAGGTGTGTTCATGGCGAGCCAGTTAGCGAACGAACAGCCCACCGTGCTGGTTGTAGAGGACGAGGTGATTATCGCGCTCGATCTGTCGGAAACTGTGCGCGACATGGGTTTTCGCGTTGAAGGGCCTTACGCCAACAACGGCCACGCCTTCATCGCCATCGACCAGGAAATGCCGGACTTCGCCATCCTCGATGTCCGGACCGCCGATGGCGAGGTATTTCCCCTGGCCGATGCACTGACAGAGGCCGGCGTACCGATCATCTTTCATTCCGGCCACATCACCGACCATGAGATTGCAGAGCGCTATCCCAACGCTCAGACAGCAGCGAAGCCCTGCCCGCCGAGCAAGCTGATGCAGATGATCGCGGAAGCCAACAAGAGAGCACATTAGTCGCGCCGCTCCTTGCTCCGCCCCGCTGGAATAACTAGGGCGGTTACAAAGGAGACTGTTTTTCATGGCCGACATGGTGCCTTTCGACTGGGCTGACCCCTTCAACATTGACGATCAGCTGAGCGAGGACGAGCGCATGGTGCGCGATGCCGCGCATGGTTTCGCGCAGAACACGTTGCAGACGCGCGTGATAGAGGATTTTGCCAGCGAGGCCGATGCCAGCGAGCTTTTCCCGATGATGGGACAGGCCGGTGTGCTGGGCGTTACCATTCCCGAGGAATTCGGCGGGGCCGGTGCCAGCTACGTGGCTTACGGACTGGTCGCGCGCGAAATCGAGCGGGTGGACAGCGGCTATCGCTCGATGGCCAGCGTCCAGTCCTCGCTCGTCATGTATCCCATCCACGCTTACGGCTCGCCCGAACAGCATGCGAAATACCTGCCCGGCCTTGCGTCGGGCGAATTGATCGGGTGTTTCGGCCTGACCGAGCCCGATGCCGGGTCCGATCCTGCCGGAATGCGGACCTACGCCAAGAAGGATGGTGACGGCTATTCGCTTTCCGGCGCGAAGACGTGGATTTCGAATTCGCCGTTTGCCGATGTCTTCGTGGTCTGGGCCAAGAGCGAGGCGCATGGCGACAAGGTGCGCGGTTTCGTGCTGGAAAAGGGAATGAAGGGTCTGGAAGCGCCCAAGATCCAGGGCAAGCTCAGCCTGCGCGCCAGCACAACCGGCATGATCCAGATGGACGAAGTCAAGCTTCCTGCCGAGGCGCTGCTGCCCAATGTAGAAGGTATCAAGGGTCCGTTCGGCTGCCTGAACCGTGCGCGGTACGGCATTTCCTGGGGCGCCATGGGAGCGGCGGAGTTCTGCTATCACGCAGCGCGCCAGTATGGCCTCGACCGGCACCAGTTCGGCGTGCCGCTCGCTTCCAAGCAGCTTTACCAGCTCAAACTTGCCGACATGGCGACGGAGATTTCGCTGGGGTTGCAGGGTTCGTTGCGCGTCGGTCGCCTGATGGACGAGGGCAAGTTCGCGCCGGAGATGATTTCCATCGTGAAGCGCAACAACGTCGGCAAGGCGCTGAATATCGCCCGCGCGGCCCGCGACATGCACGGCGGCAACGGGATTTCGGAAGAATACCAGGTCATGCGCCACATGCTGAACCTGGAAACGGTGAACACTTACGAAGGCACGCATGACGTTCATGCGCTCATTTTGGGGCGCGCCATCACGGGTCTTTCCGCTTTCTAGGGACGCGCCGTCGCACACCTTGAAACTTCCGCATCGCGAATGTGGATTTTGCGCAACACTTTTAGTGTGTTTTAGGGATTTGTTCCCAAGGCCGGAACAATGGTGTAATCGCGTGATTGAGCAAGGGATGCGGGAGCATTCCCGTTGGTCGTAATGAGGACAACTATGAAGAAGCTATTGATCAGCGCCTCGATGGTAGCACTTGCCGTTCCGGCAACTGCCCAGGCACAGGCTTATATCGGTGTCAGCGGTGGTGTAGTCACCAACGAAAACGCTGAGAATTCGGGCACGTTTGACACGGACCTGGACCCTATTGGCACCGTTCCGGGTATTCCGGCCGGCACCAACTACGAATTCGAAACCAACGTTGATGTGGGTTGGACTGCCGGTGCGCAGCTCGGCTACGCGTTCGACAATGGTTTCCGCCTCGAACTCGACGGCAACTACCAGAGCATGGACATCGATTATCACCGCGGCCTGACCATCGGTGGCTCGAACATCGATGGCCGCGACGTCGGCCGGTTTGTCCTGCGTGACGAGCCCACCGGCCAGTCGGTTGGTTCCTTCCTCGCAGACGGCCGCGGCGACGTGGAAACCTATGGTGTGTTCCTGAACGCGCTGTACGACTTCCAGCTCGGCCCGGTTGAGCCCTACCTCGGCGTTGGTGCCGGTGTGTACGTGGTCGACCTCGACTACGCGCCCAGCGGCGTGGACATTGTGCACGATGCGGACACGACCTTCGCATACCAGGGCATCGTCGGTATCTCCGGCAACCTGTCGCGCAACACCCAGCTGTTCGCCGAATACAAGTATCGTCGCATGTTCGACGAGCCGACCTTCAACACCACGTCGGTTCTGCCGGCGTCGCTGATGACGGATTTCGCGCAGCACAGCGGCACCATGGGCCTGCGGTTCATGTTCGGTGGCGATGAGATGGCTCCGCCGCCTCCTCCGCCCCCGCCGCCGCCTCCGCCGCCGCCTCCTCCGCCCCCGCCGCCCCCGCCGCCGCCTCCTCCGGCAGCTGCAGTGTGTGAGCAGGGCCCCTACATCGTGTTCTTCGATTGGGATGAGTCGACCATCACTCCGGAAGCGGCCACCGTGCTCAACTCCGCCATCACCGCTTACGGCGATTGTGGCACCGCAGCCATCATGCTGGCAGGTCACACCGATACCTCGGGTACCGCGACCTACAACATGGGCCTGGCAGAGCGTCGCAACGCTTCGGTCCGTCAGTACCTGACGGGTCGCGGCATCCCCGGCGGCCGCATCTCCAGCGAAGCCTTCGGCGAGAACGACCTGCGCGTTCCCACCGCCGACGGTGTGCGCGAGCTGCAGAACCGCCGCGTGGAAATCACTTACGGTCCGGGTTCGGGCATGTAAGTCCACGACGGACACAATAACGAAAAGGGCCGGGAGCAATCCCGGCCCTTTTTGTTTG
>NZ_QXFL01000010.1 GCF_003584125.1 Aurantiacibacter zhengii | reverse complement strand
CCGCCGCCTCCTCCGCCCCCGCCGCCCCCGCCGCCGCCTCCTCCGGCAGCTGCAGTGTGTGAGCAGGGCCCCTACATCGTGTTCTTCGATTGGGATGAGTCGACCATCACTCCGGAAGCGGCCACCGTGCTCAACTCCGCCATCACCGCTTACGGCGATTGTGGCACCGCAGCCATCATGCTGGCAGGTCACACCGATACCTCGGGTACCGCGACCTACAACATGGGCCTGGCAGAGCGTCGCAACGCTTCGGTCCGTCAGTACCTGACGGGTCGCGGCATCCCCGGCGGCCGCATCTCCAGCGAAGCCTTCGGCGAGAACGACCTGCGCGTTCCCACCGCCGACGGTGTGCGCGAGCTGCAGAACCGCCGCGTGGAAATCACTTACGGTCCGGGTTCGGGCATGTAAGTCCACGACGGACACAATAACGAAAAGGGCCGGGAGCAATCCCGGCCCTTTTTGTTTGTCTGCTTCAAAACTGCTGCGCGTGCTGTTTGCTCGTGCGGTCCCGGCCGCGCGGTGCGATCAGCGAATGAAATATCCGGTGACCTGCCAGCCATCCGCGCCCTGCAGCATGATCAGGGTTTCGATTGCCGGCTCGGCTCGCCCGGCGAACTGCGTATTGAACTGCAACACCTCGTATTCGCCCTCCGGTGCGCCCGGCAGCGTGGAGGCGCGTTGCACAGTCGCAATGCTGCGCGCGTCCACCGCGCCCAGCGGCGTGCGGACCGGGTCAATGATGGCTGCCCACTCGGCAACTGATGCCTCAGACTGGAAGTATGCGCCCGCAACTTCCCAGCTGCCTTCCCAGTCGCCTGCATCCACCTCTGCAAGAAAGGCTTCGGCTTCGGCCATCGATTCCGCGTCGCGACTTGCCGGCATGGCGTCTTCGCTCTCTTCGAAAGCATTTGCGGTCGCTGCTTCGGTGTTGGCCGGAGCATCGCCGGTCATAAGAGTGACGGCGGCTATTGCGATAAGTACGGACATGGTGAGCATTCCTCCTGCTAGCCAGACAGCCTTGGAAGGCCCGCGCTGGCGTGTTTCATCGAGGTCTGCAGGATCAGGGAGTGCGCTCTCGTTCGCCATCCCCATTTCATTGTGCGCATGCGGTTGGGGTGGCGCCCCCTCGGCATCCCCCAAGATTCTTGCGGCCTCCCGGCTGCTCGACACTTCCATCTTGCGGCGGGCGTTGCGGAGGCGATCATTGACGGTGTGGACCGACAATCCCAGTTCGCGCGCGCTGGACTTGGCATCGTGCCCGGCAAGCAGGAGGCGGAGCGCCTCCTTCTCCTTGGCCGTGAGATCCTCGATAGCGTCAGTCGCGCGACGGGTCATGCAACAAGCCGGAGGTGCCCCACGCCGCGGATGGGGGTGAGAGCCACGTTGCTGAGCCCCGGAATGGCCGAAAGCCTGTCCACCATGTCACCGCCAAGCTTGAAGTCGCTGCCCAGCAGCATCTTTGGCTCGTGCTCTTCCCCAAGGCGCAGGTGCAGCACGACCTCCCCGTGGCCTGCCCGCCCGATCTCCAGAATTTCGGCGAGCGCGGTGATCGCATCGGCCTGGTGCACGTCGGCAGATAGCTGCATCTTGGCGGAGCTTTTCACTTCCGAAAGCGGCCTTGCCCCGCGCACCGTGACGCGCGGCGGATCATCGGGGTTGGGCGAATCCAGTTCGACGTTGAGCAGCACGCAGGTGCCGTCCTGCGCCCACTGCACGAAACTGTCGACCAGCGATTCCTCGAAACAGGCAGCGCTGAACTGGCCGGAACTGTCCGAGAAATCGGCGCGGATGAACTCGGCGCCGCGCTTGGTCCGGCCCTTGTTCACGCTTTCCACCATGGCGGCCATCACGGCAGGCGCCCTGCCCCCGTCCACGCCGCCCTCCATCAGGGCGGCATAGCTGCGCGCGCCGTTAGCAGAGGCGACTTCGCGGAATTCCTGCACCGGGTGAGCGGCGAAGTAGAACCCGAAGACGTCCTTTTCGACATTCATCTGTTCGGACCGCGGCCAAGCCTCGGCATCGACGAGCCGCAGGTCCGGTTCAGCGTCGTCTTCGCCGCCGAACAGTCCGGCCTGCCCGCTGCTGCGTTCGCGGTTGGCGGCATCGGTCACCGCCAGCAGCATGTCGGCATTGGCCATTACCTTCGCCCGGTTCGGTTCGAACCGATCGAACGCGCCCGCGCCTGCCAGCCCTTCCAGCTGCTTGCGGTTCATCGATCCGGCGGGCAGACGCTTGAACACGTCCTGCAGGCTTTCGAAGGGGCCATGCGCCTCGCGCTCGGCAACCACCATTTCCATCGCCCGTTCGCCCACGTTGCGAATGCCCGCAAGCGCATAGCGAACAGCATGGCCGGTGTCGGTCTGCTCGACCATGAACTCGGCCTCCGACCGGGTGATGTCTGGCGGCAGCAGGTCCACGCCGTTGCGGCGCGCATCGTCCACGAACACCGCCAGCTTTTCCGACTGGTGCATGTCGAAGCACATCGAAGCGGCGTAGAACTCTTCCGGGTAATGCGCCTTCAGCCACGCCGTCTGATAGCTCAGCAGCGCGTAGGCCGCCGCGTGCGACTTGTTGAAGCCATAGCCCGCGAACTTGTCGATCAAGTCGAACAGGCGATTGGCCTCGTCCTTCTCGATGCCGCTGACTTCCTTGCAGCCCTCGCAGAAGCGCAGGCGCTGGGCGTCCATTTCCGCCTGGATCTTCTTGCCCATCGCGCGGCGCAGCAAGTCTGCATCGCCCAGCGAGTATCCTGCCAGGATCTGCGCGGCCTGCATCACCTGTTCCTGGTAGACGAAGATGCCGTAGGTCTCTTCCAGGATGCCCGCCAGCTTCTCGTGCGGGTAGACGATCTCTTCCTCGCCCGCCTTGCGCTTGCCGAAGCTGGGGATGTTGTCCATCGGGCCCGGACGATAGAGCGAGACGAGCGCGATGATGTCCTCGAACTTGGTCGGCTTCACAGCGGTCAGCGTGCGCCGCATCCCTTCCGATTCCAGCTGGAACACGCCCACCGTATCACCGCGCTTCAGAAGGTCGAACACGCCGGGATCGTCCCACGCCAGCGTGTCGAGATCGATCCCGATGTTCCGCCGTTTCAGCAGGTCCACCGCCTTGCGCAGCACGGAGAGGGTTTTCAGGCCGAGGAAGTCGAACTTCACCAGACCCGAGTCTTCCACGTGCTTCATATCGAACTGGGTTACCGGCATGTCCGACCGCGGATCGCGGTAGAGCGGCACCAACTGGCTGAGCGGCCGGTCCCCGATCACAACGCCCGCCGCGTGGGTGGAGGAGTTGCGGGGATACCCCTCCAGCTTCATCGCCAGATCGACGAGCCTTTTGACCTGGTTGTCGTTGTCGTATTCGCGCTTGAAATCGGCGGCGCCGTTCAGGGTACGCGGCAGGGTCCACGGATCGGTGGGATGGTTGGGCACCATCTTGGTGAGCCGGTCCACCTGGCCATAGGGCATCTGCAGAATGCGGCCGGTATCGCGCAGCACGGCGCGCGCCTTCATCTTGCCGAAGGTGATGATCTGGGCGACCTTGTCCTTGCCGTACCGCTCCTGCACGTAGCGGATCACTTCGCCGCGCCGCGTTTCGCAGAAGTCGATATCGAAGTCGGGCATGGAAACCCGTTCCGGGTTCAGGAAGCGTTCGAACAGCAGGCCAAGCCGGATCGGGTCGAGGTCGGTGATCGTCAGCGCCCATGCCACCAGCGAGCCCGCACCCGAACCACGGCCCGGACCCACCGGAATACCCTGCGATTTCGCCCATTTGATGAAGTCGGCAACGATCAGGAAGTAACCGGGAAATCCCATGTTCCTGATGATGCCGACTTCGTAATCGAGCCGGTCGGTATAGGTCTTCAGTTCCTCGTCCGAGAGTTCCTCGTACTGCTCCAGACGCGCTGCAAGGCCACGGCGGGCATCTTCCTCCAGCATCCGCTCCTCACCCTCGAGGTCGCCCGCAAGGCTGGGCAGGATCGGCTTGCGACGCGGCGGCGCAAAGGCGCAGCGCTGGGCGATGACAAGCGTGTTCTGCACCGCCTCGGGCAAGTCGGCGAACAGTTCCTCCATCATGCTGGCGGACTTGACGTAGGCTTCCGGATTGGACGTCGGCCTGTCATCGCTGTCGATCTGGCTTGAATTGGCGATGCACAACATCGCGTCGTGCGCGCTGTGCATGTGCGGCTCTGCGAAGTTGGCAGGGTTGGTGGCTACGAGCGGAATGTTCTTCGCATAGGCGAGGTCGAGCAGGCCCTCCTCCGCCGCGTCCTCCACCGGATTGCCGCGCCGGGCCAGCTCTATGTAGAATCGCTGCGGGAAAAGCGCACCCAGGCGATCCGCCAACTCGTAGGCCTTGCGCTCCTTGCCGTCCGCCAGCAGGCGTGTGATCGCGCCTTCACTGGCACCGCTGAGGGCGATCAGGCCGTCGGTATGGCCATTGAATTGCGCCATGCTGACATGCGGGATCCGTTCGAGCGGGCGATCGAGGTGCGCGGCGGAGACGAGGTGGCACAGGTTGTTCCACCCGTCCTCGTCCTGCGCGAACAGCGGGAGATGATCGACCGTTTCGCCATCGTCGGCCAGCACGCCCAGCATTGTCCCGACAATCGGCTGAATACCTTCACCCTTGCAGGCCCCCGCAAACATGCTGGAGCCATAGAGCCCGTTACGGTCGCAAATGGCGATGGCGGGAAAGCCTTTTTCCTTCGCGAGCTTGGCGATGGCCTTGGGATCGATCGCGCCTTCCAGCATGGAATAGCTGGAAAGCACGCGCAGGGGGACGAAAGGCGAAAACGGCATGGCGGCAATATGCGCATCCGCGCCGGATTCGCCAAGCGGTCAGGTAGCGCTGTCCCCCGCCTCCTCCGCCTTGGCAGCAGCGATTTTCCTGCGCGTATCGCGGATAGTGGACCACGCCCCGTAGGCAATCAGCGCCGCGAGGAAAATCCACACCCAAACCGGGATGTCCTGCCCGAAAATGGCGAGGTAGATGTAGGCAGAAACGAAGAAGAACCCTGCCAGCATCGTCGGGGCCACGGTGGAGCGCCCTGCCCTGGCACGCTTCACCAGCCATGCGATGGAAGCGAGGAAGAACGGGATCGCCCCGACGTAGATCGCCCCGAAGATATAGGGGTTCACATTGTACTGCGCGCCAAGCGACAAGATCCAGGTGTTGAGTGCTTCGAGCAATGCAGCCTCCTCGCGGCTTTGCCTCACCTATCCGCGAGGAGCAGTAAAATGGTTAGCCCGACTTTGGGCGGTAGGTGAGATCAAAACTGTCGCTCCAGGTCATACCGTGATCTGCGCTGGCCTGCCCGTGCTGGCGAACCGAGCCATCGTCCGCCGCGGTGTAAGTCATGCGAACGAGGTTCGGCTCTCCCTCCGGCGTGCGGCCCCAGTACCCCGTCAGCACCATCGCGCCCGCAACCGGACCTCCTTCGAAGAACACCCGGCCCGGCTGCGCGCCGACCCAGAGCTGGTGCCACGTGCCGGTTTGCGGGTCGAGCGTGGTCAGGCTGGCGCCGCCACTGCCGCGCAAGGGCATCCACGTCTCGCGAATGGCACAGCCGTTGCTGACCTTCTCGATACGGCTAGTGGCGACCTGCGTTTCGGTGCCGGTTCTGAAGACTTCCCACTCACCGACCCAGAAGTCGAAAGCGGAATACTGCTGGGCCGCGCATGGATCGGGAGTTGGTGGCGGTAGCGACTGCTCCGCCTGAACCTCCTGGATCAGGGCAGCAAAGAGGGTGATTGCGGCGAAGAAAGACATGGCAGCCCCTCGATTATCGTCCCGCCGGACAGGCTGGACGAGCGCCGCCGATCACGCAAGTCACTTGCCGCGCGGAAATGCCTCGCTGTTGTAGAGGTTCACGATCTCCTGATACTCGAACTTCCGGTCGCCGGCCTTCTGGATATAGTAATTCTTCTGGCTGTCTTCCGGCATCATCATGATGTGCCGGATCAGATCTGCGAAAGTCCCGTCACGAATGGATTTGGCGCCATCGAGCAGGCCGCCGCCATCGCCGACGTGATGCAGGAATGCGCGGTCGTCCCACTGGATGCCGGGGCGGTGGGTGTCTTCGGCCTTGTAGGTGCTGGGATGGTCGGTCATTGGAAAAATTCCTCCTTTGCCCGATCAACGTTCGTGAAGCCTGCCGGTTTCCCTAGGCTATGCGCCCTTCGTGCAGGCGCACCACCCTGTCCATGCGCGCGGCAAGCCGCTCGTTATGGGTGGCGACGAGAGCGGAACTTCCCTGCCCGCGCACGAGCTCGAGGAACTCGGACAGCACCCGGTCGGCCGTTTTCTCGTCGAGATTGCCGGTCGGCTCATCTGCCAGCACCAGCTTCGGCTTGTTCGCCAGCGCGCGGGCCACGGCGACGCGCTGCTGTTCACCGCCGGAAAGCTGGCTGGGCCGATGGTCGAGCCGATGTTCCAGCCCCAGCGCGCCGAGCAATTCATTCGCGCGCGTTTCGGCATCCCTGCGGCTTACACCCAGCAGCAGTTGCGGGAGGACGACATTCTCGCGCGCGTTGAAATCGGGCAGCAGGTGGTGGAACTGGTAGACAAAGCCCAGATGCTCGCGCCGCAGGGTCGTGCGACCGGCAGCGTCCAGGTCGCTTGCCTCGGTCCCCGCCAACTGGATCTGGCCGGAGAAGCCGCCTTCCAGCAGCCCCACGGCCTGGAGCAGGGTCGACTTCCCGGAGCCGGAAGGGCCGAGAAGCGCCACGATTTCGCCGGGAGCGATCTGCAGGTTCACGCCGCGCAGCACATCGATGCGCACGCCCCCCTGCTCGAAGCTGCGGGCAAGGTTGCGCAGGGCAATGACCGGCGCCGGACTATTCATAACGCAGCACCTCTACGGGGTCGGTGTTCGACGCCCGGTACGCCGGATAAAGCGTGGCGAGGAAAGCCAGCCCCATGGCGGAACCGGCAATTACCAGCACCTCTATCGGATCGGTCCGCGCCGGAAGCTCCGTCAGGAACCGGACGGAGGGATCCCACAGCTCGACGCCGAAGGCCCAGCTGATGAATTCCACGATAGGCTGGCGGAACAGCAGGACCAGCAAGCCCAGGGTAACGCCCGACAGTGTGCCGATCACGCCCACGATGGAACCGGTGGTTACGAAGATCTTGAGCAGGCTTCGCCGAGTCGCCCCCATAGTTCGCATGATGGCGATGTCTCGCGTTTTCGATCGCACCAGCATCACCAGCGAGGACAGGATGTTGAAAGCAGCAACCAGCACGATGATACCGAGGGCAAAGGCCATGGCCACCCGCTCTACCTGCAAGGCCTCGAACAGGCTGGCGTTCATGTCCTGCCACCCCGTCACCACTGCGCGCCCGTTCAGGCTCGCCTGGATCGGCGCCATGATCTCGTTCACGCGGTCGGCGTCTTCGGTCTGCACCTCGATCATGGAAATCGAATCGCCGATCATCAGCAGCGTCTGCGCCTCCGGTATCGGCATGACGACGAAGCGCTCGTCGAAGTCGTAGAGGCCCACTTCGAACACCGCCGTGACGGTGTAGCCGATCTGGCGCGGAACCGTTCCGAACGGCGTGGGGCGGCCCTGCGGGTTGATGATGGTGAGCGTATCGCCAAGGCGGATGCCAAGATTCTGTTGCAGGCGCGACCCGATAGCCACGTTGCGCGAGCCGGGCTGCAGCTTCGACATGTCACCGACGACGACGTTCTCCGCCATCTTGTCGATATCCTCGGCCGTGTTGCCGCGCACGAAGATACCCTCGGCCCGGCCATTGTAGGTGGCGAGCAGCGGTTGTTCGATCAACGGGGACGCTTCGACGACGCCGGGGGTGTTACGCACCTCCTCCAGCACGTTTTCCCAGTTTTCCAGCCTGCCGCCATAGGCCTGCACCACCGCATGGCCGTTCAGCCCGGTAATGCGGTCGAGCAGTTCGGCGCGAAAGCCGTTCATCACGCTCATCACGATCACCAGCATGGCGACCGACAGCATGACCACGGTGATGGATATGCCCGCCACCAGCGCAATCACGGCTTCGCTGCGGCCGGGCAGCATGTAGCGCTTGGCAATGGTCCATTCGAAGGGGGAGAGGATCACGTGGAGGACTTCACTGGGAGGACTGATGCCTTGTATCGAGAATTCGGGAGCCGTTTAGGGGCGCGGCGTAGGGCAGGCAAGATGAACCGGTGGCAACTGCGCGATTACCCGCAATTCCAACTAACCTGGAACACATGGAACACAGTCCTGGTGTCAAGAAAAGCGGGGGGTGGGAAAGCGCAGGATGCGAGGCGGGATGAGAGAGATGAGAGGGAAAGAAGCGCATTCCTTCCCCCCTCGCCCACCTTGCAAACTGTAGGAAAACCTAAGCTGCCAGTTCGCTCGCGATCCATGCGTCCACGTGCGCTTCCAGAACATCGAGCGGGACCGAGCCGTTTTCCAGCACCGTATCGTGGAAGGCGCGCAAGTCGAAATCCTCGCCCAACGCCTCTTCCGCGCGGGCACGCAGTTCACGGATTTTCAGTTCGCCCAGCTTGTATGCCAGCGCCTGCCCCGGCCAGGTGATGTAGCGATTGACCTCGGCATTGATGTTGCCTTCGGACAGGGCAGTGTTTTCCAGCATAAAGTCGACCGCCTGCTGGCGCGTCCATCCCAGGGCATGCAGTCCGGTATCGACGACGAGGCGATTGGCCCGCCACATCTCGTAGGAAAGCCTGCCCATTTGCTTCGCCGGCGTATCGTAGAGGCCCATCTCGATGCCCAGCCGCTCCGAATAAAGGCCCCAGCCCTCCACGAACACGGTGAAGAAAGTACCGTTGGCGCGCAGGGGATGGATATCCAGTTCCTGCTGCAGCGAAATCTGGTGGTGGTGGCCCGGTACCGCCTCATGCACGCCGAGTGCGGGCAATTCCCACAGCGGTCGCTGATCGAGCTCGGTCAGGTTTACGCGGTAGATGCCGGGCTGTCCGGTGGAGAGCGATCCGCTTTCGTAATAGGCGGTGGTATTGCCCGGAGCGCTGGCGGCGGGGATCGGCTGTACCGTATAGGGCAGGCGCGGCAATTTGCCGAACAGGCGGGGCATCCACCCGTCGATTTCCTTGGCCAGCGCCGCGGCGGTTGCCAGGTAGCTTTCCTCGTCGGTCGGGTAATACTGCGGATCGGTGCGCAGGTGTTCGATGAACTCTTCGCGGCTGTCGAAACCGGCTTCTGCCGCCACGGCTTCCATCTCGGCCCGGATGCGCGCCACTTCGGACAGGCCCAGGTCGTGAACTTCCTGCGGCGTCATGTCGGTGGTGGTGAAGCTGCGCACGCGGTAGGCGTAGTATTCCTGCCCACCGGGGGTCTCGCCGATGCCGGGCGATGCGCCGGCACGGCAGTTGGGGGCGTATTTATCCTCGTAGTATTCAAGGAAGGTGCCCAGCCCTTCGAACGCCCCGTCGCTGATCGCGGTGCGGGCGCGCACCTGCAGGTCCGCCCAGTCGCTTTCCGCGATCGCCGAAGGGCGCGTGTCGAACGCCTGCCACCAGACCGAATCTTCCGGCGTTTCGGCAATCAGGCCGCTGACCGAATCCGCGTACCCTTCCATCGGCTCGCACGGCTGCGTCAGCCCGCGCTCGATACCGCCTTCATTGCGGGCGATAAATGCCTGGATATAGGCGGGAAAACTCTCGATCCGCGTCAGGTAACTGTCGTAATCGGCCACGGTGAACAGCGGCGAGGAATAGGGCAGCCCGGCAATCGCCCCCTGCGGCCCGCCGCGGTTGGTGAAAGTGATGTAGCGGGTCTGGTCGAACTGCGACGCTTCGATCGTATCGCGGAAATCGCGTGCCATCAGCGCATAATCGATGGCGAGGTTTTCGGGCAGCGCGTCCTCGTCGATGGCTTCAAGCCGCGCGAGGTATTCACGGGTTTCGGCAAGTTGCTGCTCGTAACCTTCCAGGGAGGGATCGCCCAGGTCGCCATCGTTGCGCCGGTCGCCGATGCTGGTGGACAGCCATGGTGAATTGTCGAGCGTCCATTGCCACACTTCCTCGCGCAGCTGCGTGAAATCGTCCTCGGCTGTCTGTGCGAAGAGCGGCTGCGGCACGGCGACAGCCAGCGCCAGGGCGGATGCGGCGAGAAAACGGTTGGTCAAGGGTGGGCACTCCGGCAAATGGTTTCGGCGGAGACTAGCCCCGCCGAACCATTTGGCAAGCGCAGGAGTGCCCTGCCCCTCGTCAGTCCGGAGCGTGGATCGGAATTGCGGTCTCCTCGCCCCCGACTTCGTCGACCACTTCGACAATGCCCCGGCCCAGGTGGCTGCGGCGGCGGCTGTAACCGAAATAGACGAGCAGCCCGACAAGGCCCCATGCCGGTAGTACCAGGATCGCCTGCCAGGGCAGGTTGAGGTAGAGGTAGAAGCAACCCGCCAGCGTCAGGGGCGCAATGATCCACACGCCAGCCATGCGGAAAGGCCTGCGGCGCAAGGGATCTTTTCTGCGCAGCACCATCACCGTCACCGCGACCATGAAGAAGGCATAGAGTGTGCCGGCGTTCGCATAGTCTGCCAGCAGGCCGACCGGGAAGAACGCCGCGCCGATGGCAACCACGAGGCCGGTCATCATTGTGACGACGTGCGGCGTCTTCCATTTGGGGTGCACGGCGCTCAGGCGTTCGGGCAGCAGCCCGTCGCGGCTCATCACGAAGAAGATGCGGGTCTGGGCGAAGATCAGCACCAGAATGACCGACGGCAGCGCGAGGAAGGCCGCGATGCCCAGCATGTTGCCGACCCCGGAGAACCCGATCTGGCGCAACACATGAGCCAGCGCTTCGTCAGAACACACCAGGGCGGCGGCATATTGCGGCATGGCGCACTGGCGCGCCAGTTCCTCGCTTCCCGCGGGGAATGGCACTCCGGTCGGCCCCATGATGGGCTGGCCTCCGATCGTTCCGATCGCCCCGGCGGCAACCAGGATGTAGAAGACCGTGCAGAACAGCAGCGATCCGATCAGGCCGAAGGGCACGTTGCGCTGCGGATTTTTGGTTTCTTCGGCCGCGGTGGATACCGCGTCGAAACCGACGTAGGCGAAGAAGATCGTCGCCGCCGCGCCCACCGCGCCAAGGCCCGACCCGAATTCGCCCAGCACGCCGGCGGGCAGGAACGGGTTGAAACGTGCGGTGTCGAATTCGGGGCTGGTCAGCGTCAGGGCCACGAAAGCCGTCAGCGCCGCCACCTTGATGGCCACCAGCACGGCATTTACGCGCGCGCTTTCGCTAGTCCCGATCATCAGCAGCCAGGTCACCAGCAAGGCGATGATCATGGCGGGCAGGTTGATCAGGCCGCCCGGAGCGCCGCCCAGCGCAAGCGGCCCAGCAGATAGCCACGGCGGTAACTGGAGCCCCAGGAATTCCTGCAGGATCGTGCCGCTGAAATAGCCGGACCAGCCGACGGAAACCGCGCTGGCGGCAACGGCATATTCCAGGATCAGCGCCCAGCCCACGGTCCAGGCGAGGAATTCGCCCGACGAGGCATAGGTGTAGGTATAGGCGGACCCGGCCACGGGGATCATTGCCGCCACTTCGGCATAGCAGAGCGCGGCAACGATGCAGACAGCGCCCGCAATCAGGAAGGCCAGCATCAGGCCCGGCCCGGCTTTTTGCGCACCCGCTGCGGTGAGGACGAAGATACCCGTGCCGATGATGCAACCGACGCCGAATAGCATCAACTGGAGGCCGGAAAGTGTGCGATGCAAGGATTTGCGCTCTGCCGTCGCCAGGATGGCGTCGAGCGGCTTGACCCGGTCAAAGATCATATATGGGAAAAATCCACCAGGCTTGCTGCAGGCCCTTCCTGCTCGACCAGCCGGAAGCTGCTGATTACTCCGATTTGAACGCCGCGCAATCCGGTTTTTGTCAGCTACCCACCGCGCAGTGTCTGCACGCCCCAGTCGCGTTCCAGCAGATAAAGCACGGTGCGCGCCGCCTCCCCGCGTTCGGGGTTGGCCAGGCCGCCCTGCTGTTCCACCAGCATCTTCGCATCGGCATTGGCCATGTCGAGCAGCCGGGTCACCTGTTCCAGCGTGGCGATGGAGAAGCCTTCCTCCCCGCTCTGCCGCGTACCGAGCAGCTCGCCGCCGCCGCGCAGTTTCAGGTCTTCCTCGGCCAGAAGGAAGCCGTCCTGGCTGCTTTTCATCAGTTCGAGGCGCTTCTGGCCGGTCTCGCTCAGTTCGCTGGAGCGCAACAGCAGGCAGGTCGATTTCTCGCTGCCGCGCCCTACCCTGCCGCGGAGCTGGTGCAGCTGGGCAAGGCCAAAGCGCTCCGCCTGCTCGATCACCATCAGTGTGGCATTGGGTACGTCGACGCCCACCTCGATCACCGTGGTGGCGACCAGCACCTTCGCCTCGCCCGCAGCAAAGCGCGCCATGCCGGCGTCCTTCTGCTCCGGCGCAAGCTGGCCGTGGACGAGCACTACGTCATCGCCGAAACGCTCCTTCAGGCCAGCATAGCGCGCCTCGGCGGCGGCGATGTCGTCGTCCATCGTCTCGCTATCGCGCACCATCGGGCACACCCAGTAGGCCTGCTGCCCGCTTTCCATGTGGCGACCAATGGCAGCAACGATATCTTCCAGCCGGTCGACCGGCAGCACGCGGGTGTCGATAGCCTGCCTGCCGGGCGGCAATTCGTCGAGACGGCTGACTTCCATCTCCCCGTGATTGGCGAGCACCAGCGTGCGCGGGATCGGCGTTGCCGTCATCGCAAGCGTGTGCGGCGTGACCCTGCCTTTCTGCGCAAGCATCAGCCGCTGCGAAACGCCGAAACGGTGCTGTTCGTCGATCACCACCAGGCCCAGGTTCTTGTAGGCGACGCTCTGCTGGAAGATCGCATGGGTGCCGACGACGATATCGATGGAGCCATCGAGCAGCCCCATCAGGATGGACTCGCGCGCCCTCCCCTTGTCGCGGCCCGTCAGCAGGGCGATTTCAACGCCTGTAGGCCGCGCCATGTCGCGCAGGGTCTTGAAATGCTGGCGGGCGAGCAGTTCGGTGGGGGCAAGCATGGCGGCCTGCGCACCCGCCTCCACCGCCATCAGCATCGATTCCAGCGCAACCACCGTCTTGCCCGCGCCCACGTCACCCTGCAGCAGGCGCAGCATCGGAGAGCTTTGCGCCATGTCTCCCGCGATCTCGTCAATACTGCGCCGCTGTGCGCCGGTGAGCGGGAACGGCAGTTGCAGCTTGTCCCGCAGGTGTCCGTCACCTTGCAGGGGCTGTCCCTTGCGCTTGCGGTTGCTCTCTCGCACCAGCATCAGCGCCAGCGCGTTGGCGAAAAGTTCGTCATAGGCCAGCCGGTCGCGCGCCTTCGCATTCTCTCCCTTGTGCGCCTGCGCGATGGCCTGACGCCACGAAGGCCAACCCTCGCGGCGGAACATGGACGGCTCGATCCATTCGGGCAGCTCGGGCGCGCGCTCCAGCGACTGCTCGACAAGGCTGGTGATGCGCGGCTGGGTCAGCCCTTCGGACAGGCGATAGATCGGCTCCACCATCTGCCCCATCGCCTGCTCGGATTTTTCCGCCACGTGATCGGGATGCACGATCTGCAGCATCTGGTCGTACTGGTCGAGGCGACCCGCCACCCAGCGTTTCTCGCCCACCGGCAGCTGCTTTTTCGCGGTGTAGCTCGCCCGCCCGAAATAGGTGAGCGCGCAGATGTTGCCTTTCGCATCGCTCGCCATCACACGATAAGGCCCGCGCGGAGACCGGCTGGCGCGGTGTTCCACGATATCCAGCGCAACCACGACCTGTTCGCCCACGCCCGCATCGTCGAGATCCGTCACCGCGCGGCGCACCACGAACCGTTCGGGCAGGTGGTAGAGCACATCGCGAACACGGGTGAGGCCCAGTTTCTCCAGCGGCTTCTTCAGCTTCGGCCCGATGCCATCGAGCCCGTCGGTCTCGGCAAAGAGCGGGATGAGGATTTCGGGACGCATGACCGTGCTCTAGTGAATTCCGGCGGCAATGCGAAGCACCCGCCGCGAAAGCTTCAACGCCTGCGATTTCGCCCATCGGGCGGTACGTGGTAATACGCTTCTCGAGGGTCGCTCAAAACCGGGATGAACTCCCGGTCGATAGGGGGACTTTTATGCTTGAATCTCTGAAGATTGCCGCCTGTGCCGCGGCACTCGCACTCACCGCGACTCCGGCTTTTGCGCAGGACGAGCCAGAAGAGCCGCGCACGACCTACGCCGTCACGATGCTGAAGTTTGCCGACGGGGCCGACGAGCAGCGCTGGCTCGAGGTAATGGATACCTACGTCAATCCTGCCCGCGAGGCATCGGGTGCGGCGGCCGAGACGATCCACTGGGTGATGATGAGCCCCGATTACGATATCATCACGGTGGCCGACATGCCCGGCGGCATGGGAAATTTCGACAGCCACGCCCCGGCAGGGCGGATGGCCTTTGTCGAGGCTCTGACGGAAATGGTCGGCGGGGAGGCGCAGCTTGAAGCCCTGCGCGAGGAAATGGAAGGGATGATCGAAAAGTCCACCACCCTCTACACCCACACGCACCCTTGATCGGCGCGCCATAGTGGCTAGACGGGGCCTCTCGCCTGAGGGGCCCCGTTTTCGATGACCGACCAAGCCGATCTCACCACCCGCCTGAACCGCGCCCGTTTCCGCGCCTGGCACCGCGGGACACGCGAGGCGGATTACATGTTCGGCGGTTATTTCGATACCTACCATGCCCAATGGGACGAGGACGGCCTGGCCTGGTTCGAGGCGCTGCTGGACCGTGACGATGTGGATGTCATGGCATGGGCGCTAGGCACGCAGGATGTGCCCGCCGAATTCGCCGGACAGCAGATGGATGCCATGCGCAAGCTGGACTATGTGAAAATCTAAGGGCAAGGCGCGGCGGAACCACTCAGCCGCTTAAACCTTCCAGAACTTCATGCCCGATCTTTCCCGTACCCTGTCGGCCAAGTCGCCGCTCACGCTCGCCAGCGTGGTGCGCGGCGCGCAGCCCATGGTGCTGGCCGATCTGGCGCGGGCCGCGAAAAAGCGGGCGGTGTTCATCGCGCCCGACGATGCGGCCATGCGCGCGGTGACCGATGCGACACAGTTCTTCGCCCCCGAATTGCAGGTGATCGAGTTTCCCGCGTGGGACTGCCTGCCTTACGACCGCGCCAGCCCCGCCCTGTCGGTAAGCGCGCGGCGTTTGTCGGCCCTTCATTCGCTGCAATCCGGAGGGAAGGCGAACCAGCTTGTCGTCACCACGATCAACGCGCTGCTTCAGCGTGTGCTCACGCCGTTCCGCATCCGCGAGGCGGTGCGCGAGTTCAAGGTGGGGACCGAGATCGGGCACGAGAGCCTGGCCGCGCTGCTGCGCAGGCAGGGGTACACCCGCGTCGATACCGTGGTGGACACCGGCGAATTCGCGATGCGCGGCTCCATCGTCGATATCTACCCCAGCGGCCTGGAGGCGGGCCTGCGCCTCGATTTCTTCGGGGACGAGCTGGAAAGCCTGCGGCTGTTCGATCCGGGCACCCAGCGCACGACCGAACGCATCGAGAGCCACCTGCTGTTGCCCGCCAGTGAAGCCTTGCTGGACGAGGACAGTATCAAGCGCTTCCGCAGCCGCTATCGCGAGATGTTCGGCGCGCACGCCACGCAGGATCCGCTTTACGAGGCGATCAGCGACGGGCGCCGCATGGCGGGCATGGAACACTGGCTGCCGCTGTTCGAGGATCGCCTGTCCACGCTGTTCGACCACCTGGGCAAGGAAGACGTGCTGGTAATGGATTCCGGCGCGCTGCCCGCTGCAGAGGAACGGCTGAAGGATATCAGCGATTACCACCGCCAGCGCGGCGATATTTCGGGACAAGCCAAGGGCAGCTACCGTCCGCTCGATCCGCAATCGCTATACCTGACGCAGGGCGAATTCGGCAGTGCGATGGGGGACTGGCCTATCCACCGCACGTCGATCTTCGCCGAGCCGGAGAGCGACAAGGTGGTGGACTTCGGCTTCCGCTCCGCACGCGATTTCACGCCCGAGCGTTCCGCCGGCAAGAACGTGTACGAGGCCGCCGCCGCGCATCTCAAGGATTTGGGCAAGACCGGGAGGCGACCGCTGCTGGCGGCCTATTCCACCGGCTCGCGCAGCCGCATTACCTCGATCATCGAGGAAGCAGGCACGCCCGTGGGCCTTGCCGAAACCTGGCAGGAGGCGCTGGGCGCGGCGGCAAAAGGCCGCACGACGGCAATGGTCCTGCCGCTCGATACCGGCTTTGCGAACGACGAACTGGAAGTCATCACCGAGCAGGACCTGCTGGGCGACCGCCTCGTTCGCCGTCGCAAGAAAAAGAAGGATGCCGACGCCTTCCTTGCCGAATTGCAGGCATTATCGCGCGGTGACCTTGTGGTCCACGTCGACCACGGCATCGGCAAGTACCTCGGCCTGGAACCCATCACTGTGGGCAAGAGCCAGCACGACTGCGTGATGCTGGAATACGCGGGCGGCGACAAGCTCTACATCCCGGTCGAGAACCTCGACGTCCTCTCGCGCTACGGTTCATCCGAGGAAGGCGCGCCGCTCGACAGGCTTGGCGGCGAAGCATGGCAGAAACGCCGCGCCCGCCTGAAGGAGCGCATCCAGGCCATCGCGGGCGAACTGATGGAAGTCGCCGCGCGCCGCGCCCTGCGCAAGGCTCCGGTGCTGGAGGCAGAAGAAGCCAGCTACAACCAATTCCTGGACCGTTTCCAGTACGAGGAGACAGAGGACCAGGAACAGGCCATCGGCGATGTGCTGCGCGACCTCGAAAGCGGCAAACCGATGGATCGCCTCGTCTGCGGTGATGTCGGCTTCGGCAAGACCGAGGTGGCCCTGCGCGCCGCCTTCGTCGCGGCGATGAACGGGCAGCAGGTGGCGATGGTGGCCCCAACCACCCTCCTCGCCCGCCAGCACTTCCAGAATTTCGTCGATCGCTTTTCCGGCTTCCCGCTGAAAATCGGGCGCCTCTCGCGCCTTGTCTCCGCCAAGGAGATGAAGGACACGCGGGACGCGCTGACATCGGGCGACATGGATATCGTGATCGGTACCCACGCGATCCTTTCCAAGAACACGAAGTTCAAGAACCTCGGCCTCGTGATCGTGGACGAGGAACAGCGCTTTGGCGTGACCCACAAGGAGAAGCTGAAGCAGCTTCGCGCCGACGTTCACGTCCTTACCCTTACCGCCACGCCCATCCCGCGCACGCTGCAGATGGCGATGACGGGCCTGCGCGAACTGTCCACCATCAAGACCCCGCCGGTCGACCGGCTTGCCGTGCGCACCTACGTGATGGAATGGGACGACATGGTGATCCGCGAGGCACTGCTGCGCGAGCACCATCGCGGCGGGCAGAGTTTCATCGTGGTGCCGCGCATCTCGGATATGGCCGCACTTGAAGACTGGCTGCGCGAGACCGTGCCCGAGGTGAAGGTAATCGCCGCGCACGGCCAGATGGCAGCGGGCGAGATCGAGGAGCGCATGAGCGCCTTCTACGAGGGCAAGTACGAGGTGCTGCTCTCCACCACTATCGTCGAAAGCGGGCTGGACCTGCCCAGCGCCAACACGATCATTATCCACCGCGCCGACCGTTTCGGCCTTGCCCAGCTATACCAGCTGCGAGGACGGGTGGGCCGGGCCAAGATCCGCGCCTATGCGTACCTCACCACCGAGAAGGACACGGCGCTTTCCGAAGTGGCGCAAAAGCGGCTGAAGGTGCTGGGCGATCTCGATTCGCTGGGCGCTGGTTTCCAGCTCGCCAGCCACGATCTCGACATTCGCGGCGCAGGCAACCTGCTTGGCGACGAGCAATCGGGCCATATCCGCGAAGTGGGCTTCGAACTCTACCAGTCGATGCTGGAAGACGCGATCATGGCCGCAAAGGCGGGAGACGTGGGGCTGGAAGCGGACCGCACCGGCCTTTCCCCGCAGATCACCGTCGATGCGCCCATCATGATCCCCGAGGAATATGTGCCCGACCTGGCCGTGCGCATGGCGCTCTATCGCCGCCTGAACCAGGCCGAGGGGCAAGGCGAAGTCGAGGCGCTGGCAGCCGAGATGATCGACCGCTTCGGCGAACTGCCGCAGCCGACCAAGAACCTCATCCGCCTGATCGAGATCAAGGCCCAGGCTATCCAGGCCTGCATCGCCAAGATCGAGGTGGGCGCGCGCGGCACATTGGTGACGTTCCACGAGAACAACTTCCCCGATCCCGTCGGCCTCGTCGCCTATGTCGACCGGCTGAAGGGCACGGCCAAGCTGCGGCCCGACATGAAGTTGCAGATCAACCGCGCCTGGGGCGATCCGGAAAGCCGCCTGAACGGGCTGTTCCAGCTTACCAAGGGCCTGAGCAACGTGGTGCGCAAGGCCAAGAAGAAGGGCAGTTAGGCGCCGACAAGTTTCGCGAAGTCGGAACCCGGCATCGGCCTGCCCCCCAGGAAACCCTGCCAGGTCTCGCAACCCTCGCGCCTTACCGCTTCGCGCTGCTCACTCGTTTCGATCCCTTCGGCGATCACCGCGATATCCAGCGCCCGGGCCATGGCGACGATACCGCGCAGCACGGCGAGATCGCGCTCGTCCGTCGCGATGCCTTCGATCATCGCGCGGTCCAGTTTCAGCGCATGGAGCGGCAGCACCTTAAGGTACCTGAAATTGCAGAACCCCGCGCCGAAATCGTCGAGCGCGATGCGAATACCGCTTTCCGCCAGCACGCGCAGCCGCTCGGCCGAGCGGTCGAGGTCGGCCACCAGTGCCTGCTCGGTGATTTCCAGCGTAAGGCGCCGGGCGGGAAAGCCGGTGCCTGCCAGCATGTCCAGCAGGTCTTCGCCAAATGTCCGGTCGAACAGGTCCATCGCCGTGACATTGAGGGAGAGGCGCAGGTGATCGGGCCACTGCGCCGCCTGCGTCATGGCCATACGCGCGATGTAACGCGCAAGCCTGCGGGCGATGCCCCCGGACTGCGCGATCGCCACCACCGAATCGCCGGCAAGGCTGCCGTGCTCCGGATGATCCCACCGCACCAGCGCCTCCGCACCCGCCAGCGCGCCATCGCTGGTGCGATACTGTGGCTGGAACAGGATCTCCACCGCATCGTGCGTCAGCGCGGCGGCAAGGTCTTCGCTGACGGGATGCGGCTCGCTGCGACGGCGGTCCGTCCGGCGCCTGCGGTCGTGGATCTGTACGGGTATCGGCATGGATGGCTGTTGGCCTAATCCACGGGGTAAGTCTTGCCAACCGACAGTCCCGTTGCAAATCGGGACGCTGCTCCATAGGGTCGCGCCACGCACGGCGGGAGGATACAGTTCGTGGCAGGCGATAACCCGAAATTCCAGAAGCTGGCATTGGTCCATTCGCAAAGCGACCGGGCCCGCCGGGCAGCCGACGAACTGCGCAGTCGCTACGATTTCGTCAGCGAAGACGAGGCCGAGGCGATCATCACGCTGGGCGGCGACGGGACGATGCTGGACACCCTTCACACCATGCTGGATGGCGGCAAGACCCGTCCGGTGTTCGGCCTGAACCTGGGTACCGTAGGCTTTTTGATGAACCGCTATCACGGTGCCAGCGGCCTTGGTCAGCGGCTGAGCGAGGCCAAGCCGATGTCGGTGCTGCCGCTACGCATGCACGTAACGACGCAGAGCGGAGAGACGCACACCTACTGCGCCATCAACGAAGTCAGCCTGCTGCGTGAAACGCGGCAAACGGCGAAGGTCGAGATTTCCGTCAATGGCCGGGTCCGCATTCCGGAACTGGCGGGCGACGGAATCCTGCTTTCGACGCCGGTGGGATCCACGGCTTACAATCTTTCGGCAAACGGCCCGATCCTGCCGCTCGATTCGAACATGCTTGCCCTCACCCCCATCAGTCCCTTCCGCCCTCGCCGCTGGCGCGGTGCGATCCTGCCCGACAGGAGCAAGGTGCGCTTCCGTGTGAACGAACCTGCCAAGCGCCCGGTGGCCGCGGTGGCAGATTCGAAGGAAGTGCGCGACGTGGCGGAAGTGCATATCGAAGTGGCGCGCGACATGGAGATGACCCTGCTGTTCGATCCGCACCAGGCGCTGGACGAGCGCATCGTGGCCGAACAGTTCGCGGTTTGACGAAAGCCTGCAATTCGACACTTGCCAAACGGAATCACGGCCCATATAGGCGCTCACCTGCCTGACGGGCTGCTCCCCGATAGCTCAGCGGTAGAGTAGGTGACTGTTAATCACTTGGTCGTTGGTTCGAATCCAACTCGGGGAGCCATTTCATTCCACCAAAGCGTTGAATGATCTAGCGAATCTTGGGGCCGCCTCAGTTCGCTCCCTCATTTACTACCACATGACGTTCGGAAAGCCGTTCACGACAACACCCGTGCTGCCCGAGCTACTGGGAGGCGTGCTAAAATGCGCCAGCAATCCAATAGACCGCGGCGCATTGTCTTATGGCGCCGCCCAAGTAAGAAGCCCGTTTTCTGGCGGCGGCGGTGAAAATGGATCAAACCTCGCTTCTATGAACGCTCGTGCTTCATCGTTGGAGGCGATCACCACCTGTCTTGCTTGCTTCACTACCGCGTCGTTCACTGCGTTTGCGAGTGCTTCCTTTTCCTGGGAGGAGAAAGAGAGCGCCACGCGCTCATCATGCGCCAATATTAAAAGTCGATTAGGCGCATACGGCAGCATGAGAAATGCGTCAGGCCTCTTGATCCCGTGTGACTGCATTAGGGGTATGTCGCACGTCAGAAGTTTCACTTTGGCCTCTACGTCCACACGAAAGACTCTCATCTCCGCCACGAAGGGCACCATATCTCTTGATGAAATTAGATCGCTCAAGAGATCGTTTATACTGTCTGCAATCCTCATTATTTGGGCAGGGTCGCTTGCATCGAAGCCCGGAACGGATTTCATACGCTCAGCCAGTTCGTCGCGCAGGTGCTCAATGCGCGTTGGGCTACGATGGAGCAGTGAGAGAAGAAATTGCACCAGCCCAACTCGGTCAATTGCAGTGCCTCTTTGCCCCTCTTCGACTTTTGCCAGAGCAGCGGCGGCACGGTCGTCTATAAGTTGGAAAAAACGTGTTTCGAGCCTCTGCCGATCCGCTTCGTCGGTTCCGTCCGAATAAGCATATAGATGTGGTTGATAGCCGACCGCTGCGGGTGTCACCTTCTTTTGGTGTATGGCGGAACCCTTCCGTGGGCGCACATACCGATAAAGCTTCTCTCCTCGGGTCCAACGCCTCAAGTAAAATTGAGGCAGGTAGTGATGGTCAATAGGAACGCTCAATTGAGGAGACTCGGATGGGTTTGTGATCCAAAAGCGAGACGATAGCGTATCAGGCTTTTCGGTTCCCGCCAGATCGTTGCCGCTGCGAGAATGGCAGGCGGGACAATAGGGACGAATGGGACAGTAGCCCCATACCGTGCCCGGCAGAGCAGCCGGGCTAAAGGGCGAGATCGAGCGCCGTCAGGCACACGATAGTTTGTTTTCCGGTGGAAGGGGTCCGCCGCTCGTATTTGGCGGCGGCACTCTCCGGCGCTTCACCCTCGCCCAGCGGAATGCAGACAATTCCGGAATTGCCCTGTTCTAGCAATTGCAGACGCTTCCTTAAGCCCGTCATTGAACAGCAACCAAAGGCATCGCATCGACACGCGGCGCGTTGAAGATCGCCCGCAACTCGTGGTCTTGCATCTTGCGGGGGCCGACTTCGCGGTACCGGCGAGCAGCTTCATCGAAAGCCACCAACTCCGCATCTGTCATTGCGCAACGATCAACCAGGACTTCTGCCCTTCCATCTACGCGGGACATTTCAAGTTCGGACACGCGCTTTTCTAGGTTTCTCATTGTCTATTCTCCAAGGCCACAATCCGGGCTTCCAAGTCACCGCTTTCGACAAGCTGCTTATGAGCGGTGAGTAACGCCATCACGCGTCCCGCTTCATCGGGCGTGACTTCACCAGCCGCCACCGCATCCAACAGCGCCGCAGATGCTTTCGCTGCGTCTTCCATCGTCTTTATTGGGGGAAGTTCGAACTCAATTGGTCCGTCCCTCCGTGGCGGCGCTATGCGGTCCAGACAAAGGCGCAGTGCACGTCCATCACCCGCAAGCGCAAGATCAATAGCCTTGCGCGTCAGGGCTTCCGCTTCACCATCCAGCAGTTCCCGAACGGCCAGTGTCGTCTTGTTCAGCGAACCCGGTGGGCGACCGCCCATCTTGTTACCTGGCGCGAACGTGCCATCCGGTTTCCGCCCGGTTTTTTTCGGTTCCTCCTCCATCATTCCACCGTGAAGCCGGGAGGAGGTGCAGGAACACCGTCGGCGGAGAACCCCGTCGGGAGAGGGGCAGGCTCCGCCCGCGTATCGGCTGGCATCAATTCAGGCACCGCACCGCGTTCCGGTAGCTCGTAGGACATATCGTCAATCACGCTACGAGCGGTTGCACGGGCCTCTCGGATCGCGTCGGTGGCCAGCTTATGTCGATGTTTGTCGCTTACGTTCTGCCATCGCGGCGAAGCAATCTCACCGAGCAGCGCGTTGTAGGTCAGGCGACCCGCAATCTCGGAATAGCGGTCATATTCTTCCGGCGTGTAATCCACCCGTTCGCCATCTTCGGTGTATTGCCGACCAGGCGCGCTAACGCTCTTTCCGATGCGCAGCATTTCCCGCACGACCGGATCGTCTTGCGCCTGCGATTGCCAGAACGGCGACACGAAGTCCGGGCCGAGACTGTCAAACTCGATAGGCTCCCCGAACACATCGCGGCGCGGCATCAGGCCGCTGGACATACCCGGCACGCGGGCTTGTATCGCCTCGCCAACGCTGTCTGTATTCCGCATCACAGGATCAACAGCGCGCGTCACGCCAGCCACACCAGCGGGTACCGCAAAAGCGCCAGCCGTGCGTTGCAGCCAGTTGTCCGCATAGCGCCCCGGCTCCATCAGTGCTTCACTGAATGCCGAGACACCAGAGAGCCAGGTCTTGCTAGCAAGGTTGCCCAAGATCGAGGCAACGAGGAGCATTGCTTTGTCGTCCTTTTGCCTGTCGCTCAAACCATCGGGCAGCGTCGCCATGTCGGCAGCAACGCCAATCGTGGTGGAGAACGGGTCAAGCCGAGAATAGGAAATCCAGCGGTCGCCAACGCGGATCGAGTAGGGTTGCCAGCCGTCCGCATACATCAACCGAGCCTTGGCGGGGTCAGGGGGAGCGCCTCCGGTAATCCGGCCCTCAAGCGCAGCTTCATAGAACAGCGTTGCAAACCCGGTGCCGAGCAGCATCTTGGCAACGGCCAAGTCCCTATGCTCACCACCTGCCCGGAAGTCCGCCCGCCATTCGCCCAGGAGCGGCGCTGCAATCGACCGCTCCGTTGCAAACTTCATCAGGTTTATGGGCGTGCGAACGAAGGGCAGCACCACCTTTGCGAGAATGTTGGATTGCGCGAAACCCGACACATGCCGCCCGGTCTCGCCCAGCTTGGTCTGGAACGTGAGATATTTCCCATAGTCCAGCGAGCGTTGCAGCATTTCATCGGTCGGGTTCGCGGCCAGTTCCGCAACGCGGGCGTCCCACGCATCGCCGCGCAGCCCTTCCCGGCTGGCAATGCGCGCAGCCTGCCCGTTGAGTTCCATCCGGCGAGCAATGCCTTTGAAGAATTGGTCTTCCGCCGTGAGCAGGCGCGTCGGCACGCGGATAACCTCGCCCTTTAGTCCGCTGATAGCGTTGTATTGATCGCCCTCGACCTTGGATACGAAGTCGTCAGGCTCGCCAGAGCGAAGCGCGCGGGCGAACAGGCGAGCGCCTTCCTTGGCCCCCTGCAACAGTCCGATGGTGCGAGCGCCGACTTCACTGGCACGGATCGCATCCTTCGCCCGATCGCGCATCACAGCGCGACGAGCTGCACCGATAGCCGCCCCGGTCGCATATTCGGGAATCTGCGCGAGCGCCGTAAGCGTGTTGCTTACCATGTTCACGACATGCGTAGGCGGATTGGAGAGCAGGAAATTAATGTAAAGTTCGCTGATCTTGTCGCGCCATTTGGGCTTCATTGCCTTTTCAGCAAAGGCGTTGAATTTGCCCGGTGACGTTTCGGCCATATCAATCAGGGCATCGGCAGCTTCCTGCATCCGCCTCGAGCCGCCACCACCACGGATAAGGGCTTCCAGCACATCGCCGCGCACTTCCCGGCTGTTCGCCGCCTGCCGGAATTGTTGCAGCACCCGGCCAGCTTCCGCCGTCATGCCCGCGACCTGTTCCTGAATGGCAACGTGGCGCATCCATTTCTTGCGAAACTCTGCTTCTGCTTCACTCCCCGGATTGTCGCCCATCTGACGCAAGCGCCGTGCAGTGTTCACCAGTTCGTTGCCAGACTTCGCCAGTATGCGGCGAGCGGCCAAGGCTTCCTCTGCATTGAACGCCTGCCCGCGACGACGCTTTAGCAGTTGGTCCGCCGTCATGTTCAGTTCGGAGGCCAGCCGTTCGGTTTCTGCGTTGGTAATGCGCCCGCGTGTGGCGGCATCAAATCCGCCCAAGGCATTGTGAGAAGTTTTCAGGGCGCGGCGAATGTCCTGCGGAGTATCGAGGCGCGTAACGTCGATGTTGCCCACGCGGCCAATCGCATCGCTAGGCCATTCTTCATAGGCTTCCACGGGCGGGAACGGCTGGTCTGCGGCAGCGGCAACGGCCCGGTCCTCATAGACGGGTTCCCCGTTTTCATAACGCTGTTGCTCCAGGTCGAGGCGTTCGGTCTGCCTGCCATAGTAAGCATCGAGTTCCGCGAAGTCGTCAACATGGAAGCGCCGACCGGAGCCGCCGTTGTAGGTTTCCCCCAGCGCCTCAAGAAACGTGTTCACATCGGGCCGCTCTGACAGTTCCGGGAAGTAGCCTTCCTCCCATGCGGCAAACGCGGCATCATCGAGGGTCATGCCGTCATCGGCCAGCATCGGGCCAAAACGCATTTCCTGCCCTGCGAAATCCATTCCCCGGCGTGCAGCGTTGTTCGTAATGCCCAAGCTGGCAAGTTCGCCGTTCTCTTCACGCAGACCGCCACGAAGGCGCAGCCAGCCCACCAGATCAATCGGGCCGACCTTGGGCACTTCGCGCCCCATGACGTTGCGCACAGTGCGGCGCTGCAATTCGTCCCGTTCGTTCGGTGCCCGCGCTTCCGCGTAACGGCCAGCGTCGATGCTTGCCGCTTCCTCCACCCCATCGACCCGGTTGGACGGCATGGGCAGCACATCACGCGGGTTGATGTTGTCGGCAATCTCCCGGCGTGCTGGATCTTCTAACGGCTGGTCTAGGCGCTGCGGACGTTGCACAGGGGCCGAGATTGCTTCGCCCAGATCATCGGCCATCGCTGCGGTAGTGTTCAAGCGAGCGCCAGCAGGAAGGGGCGGCAATTTGCCTTGCGGCAGATCGAGGGCATTGTTCATCGCCGCTTCGCTGCCTGTGGTTTCCACGGCGCGGCGACTTGTGCCAGCACCACGGACGCGATCACTCACAGCACGCGCACCGCGCGCCACGAAGGGCGCAGCCAGATCGAGGCCTTTGGCAAGTGCAGGGTCAGCAATGGCACCCACCGCCGTTCCGATAGCTGCACCCGTTAGCCTGTCCCCTAGCGAACCGTCAGTGCCGAGGAACCCGGAAGTAGCGCCATAGCCCGCGCCATAAGCCGCGAGGTTCCGGGCGCGCATCCCTTGGGCATACGGCAAGACAAAGCCCGAAGTGAGCGCGCCGCCGATCCGGCTGGTAGTGGAGGTGACGGGATAGTTCGCGGAATCGTAGCCGAGTATTGCAGCGTTTTGGTCATTATTGTTGTGCCAAATGTCGGCAAGGCGGCGATCACTATTCCAGATGTTTTCGCGGCCTTCCGTGCCACCCAGCGCATCGACCACCGCGCCGACTTCACCAAGTCCGCCTAGAACAAACTCGTCGCCAAAGCCGCGCACGCCAGCGCCTAGCTGCCCGCCGCCGCCATCGATCAGAGGCTTGGGCACCTCCCGCTCGTAAAGCACGCGGTCAATGACAGGCTCCCGGCCAGCCGAGCGCTCGTTGTCGCGCCACGCTACCCAGTCACGGTTTCGATCTTCATCAATCGTGAAGCCGAGTTCGCGCGCCTTCGCTGCAATCTCGTCTGCCGTGCCCGTTCGCAGGACGCCCAGCCACTGCGTCCGGCCTTCCTCCGTCAGTCCCTCGAAAGGCGTCTGGTTGAACCATGAGTGCCCGCGCCTGCGCTGTTCCGGCGTGAGCTCGCCATTCTCCCGGTAGTCGGCAGGGTCTTGCGTCTGGACACCATGCACGCCCAGCCGATTGAGGCGAGCGAGCCGTTCAGCGCCTACATAATCGAAACGACGATCAGGGTCGGCAGACAGGTAATCGGGCGCGGCGAAGGCGTCGCCAGAGCGCAGCATGTCCCGGCCTACATCCCTGCCATCAACCGTCACTGGTGCGACAGGTCGCCCCCAAGACTCCATTGCAGTATCGCCCATGAGGGGAGTGCCTTGCGCCAGGTATGCGGCCAGCGCATCGCGAGACACTTCCCCGACAGGCACCCGTTCACCCTCCCTGTTCCACCCCGGCTGATTCAGTTCCGGCGCGTCGACACCCCACAGGCGCACGTTCGGGCCATCGCTTCGGATCGTGTCACCGTCGACGACTTCACCGGTAATGACGCGGGCAGGTGTGCGCCGGGCGTCCGGTTCCGGCGTATCAGGCCTATCGACTTCCAGAGCAAACCCCGGCGGAGGTGGCGGGGCGTCGGAGCGTCGGGTCGCGCGTGGTTCTTCCTCAAGCACGAAACCGGTGGGAGGCGTTGCAGCGCTGGCCATCAATGCACCGTCGCAGGGCTATCGCCGCAGGGGTCGAGAACCTTCACCGGAGCGCGGTCTAGCCGGTCCAGTTCAGCCGCCCTCTTCTTGATGGCGTTCGGGTCATCTGGGTCCATGCCGCACATAGCCAACAGTTCGCGCGAGATAAGTCCCATATCAGTTGACCCTTTCCCACTCGCCCGTTGCAGTGTTGAACCCGATGCGAACCCCATCAGCATTTCTGGCATACTGCGAATAGGTCGGACGGCGTGGGCGAGACGTTCCGCGCGGTGCACTTGCTCTTGCCGCTGCTCTGGCATCGCGGCGTGTGGTGGCAACGGTTCGCGCGTTCCGGTTTGCGATCTCCGACTGGTTTTCCTGATCGCGAAACCGGGCATCACTTTCAGCGATATCGGCGTTCGCCGCCTCACGTTCGGCCCGCGCACCGTAGTATTGTGGCGCGGCTGCTGCCTCTGCCGCAGCGACCCCAGCTTCGGCTTCATCCTTGGCCAACACCGCAGCATGACGATCCTGCTGGCGCTCTTCCTGCCGCAGGTTCTCCCAGGTTGCACCGAAGCGCTCCGGACCTACCGCCGCCGACATTTCGATGAGAAGGCCGTTCGCAACGCGCGCAACCGCATCGGGATCACCGCTTTCCAAGGCACGGACAACAAAGAGGTCTCCATCATCGGCGGTCCCTGCCTCGACATCGGCCTCGTATCGCTGGCGAGCAAATTGCGCGGCACCCTCGATGTTGCCCATGCGAATGCGTTGAACGATGGTCGACAACTGCGTCAGTTCGTTCTGTCGTGTCTCTTCGTCGCGCGCTTCCCAGGCCGTTGCAATCGCTCGCGAGTGCTGGGGGTAGCGAGCATGGAGTTTAGCGACGCTCTCCGCGGTAGGGTTCTGGAACGTAATTGCAGCATCGGCGAGATAGTCCTCTTCGCGCTGCTGGTTCGCGAGTGCGATCTTCATCTCCTGTCGGGCACGCTCGTTAAGCAGTGCCATCTGCGTGGAGCGTTCGCGCTCTTGCTGCATCTCGTGATAGCCAGGGACAAGGGTCTTCCCAGCGAGGAGCGCTTGGCCGTAGTCGATAAGCATCAGTTGAGCCCCACCTTTTCACGCGCGATAGAACGCATGAATTCCGAGAGGTTCATCCCTTGTCGGGCGGCTTCCTCATGTATGGCGTCCACTAGCTTCTGGGGCGCATGAAACTTGATGGGCGTGCAATGGATTGTTCGATGCATGGCGCTTCCTTTCGCACCAACTTTGCCCAAAGCTTTCCCACCACGCTACTTAACGGCCTAACGCTTCCCGTCCTCGCTTTGTTCTTTCCCGAATCGTGCCTTTGCGGCATTGGCTACGCATGAGCAGAGAACTCGCCCACCGCGTCCAAAATGCTTTCGACAGGTGCAAGACCTTCCCCGAGGCAGGGGTCCACAACGGTCTGTTTCAGGTAAGGGGCGAAGCCTACATGGCGCTAATCGAGTTGCGCAACCTGTGCCCGGAGATCGTCCTGGCGCTACGCGATAGGGAATGACTGCTTTTGGCGTGGCGAATTAGAAAGCTGAATGTCCGAATGTAGGGTGGAAAGCGGTCATTTAGACCGAGAAGCAATCGCACTCTCAAGCCAATGGATTCGTTTGTGCCACAGCTTCGCCATTTTGGCGGAAGGTGCGATGTTCAATCGCGCGCGCGAACGCTCTAACTCCGACTGCAACTCTTCGTTTGTGAGTGCGGCCAACTCTTCAGCTCGGTGAGGAACGCCAGATCGTTTGCCCATGAGCGTAGTCTGCCCTGCGCGATGAATGACTGCAATCGGGTCGTTAGCTGACAGGCTGCTTTCGGCTCCACCGTGGCAAAGCTGCCAGTCCGGTCTTGGGTGGATCGCCCGCGCTGTCGAAGGTCTGCTAATGGGTGGAAAGCAGTCATTTGTCCACTTCGAGGAAATCTCTTGTCACGCGCGATTTTGGAAGTCCTTCGATCACCCTCGAAAGTAGCTGTCGAGCTTGTCTCGCATGATCGTTGTCGCAACTTCTCCTGCTGGGAAGTTCAAAAAGTGCCATCAGGTCATCCTCAGTGACCTGCGAGGTATCATTATCGTTCAGGAAAGCGACGTTCAGTTCTGCAACATCGTGTGCGCTAATAGGCTCGCAACCGATTGGTCGAACGAACATACTAGGGTCATCGAAGCTCCCAAGTTTCCTCGGTCGAAGGCGCCATAACTGAGTTCTGGCATTGTCCGCCACATTTGCCGGTAACTGAAACACTTCTTCGGCGATGGTCCGGTCTGTTGCACCCAATCGTTCAAGGTGGGCAACCTTCAGCGTGTTTCCTGGCCCGATCTGATATGAGAGGATGTGCGTAGGTTCGTCATTGAGGCCTCCGCCCAAGTTCCAAAATACTTCGATCGCCTCGTCTGCGGAAACATCTTTCGACTGCCAAAATCCGGCGTCAACCAAGCTACGAGATACCGCCGCATCGTCGTCATCACAGGCAGTGACTGAAAGTGCTCCGACGAGACCTAAGATGAGGTGCTTGGAAAAAGTCATTAGCCGTACAATAACTCGCCAGTTGCACGTCAACAATGTCCGCACTCGGTCGTTAGCAGAATGTCCGGTTTCGGCGTGATTTTTTCAAAAGCAGCCATTCAGAGTTGATAGTCCGGTTCACGCAGCTATTTGCGGTTAGCAGAAACGGATAAGTCGATGATTCCAAGTGATTTTATGGGAATGTCTGCTTTCGAGATGCAGCATTTTCGGGCGGAATGTCCGAGATGGGTGGGAAGCGGACCTTAGCTCGAAGTGTCCGACCGCCCTTCCACGAGATAGCCTTCGTCGTCGCGGAGTGGCGGAGTTGGGTCGCTCTGATAATTCTTGATCTCACCATTGGGTAGGATCTGAAACCAGCCGAAGCCGTAAGCCCCTTCGCCCGAGGTGCCCACACTATAGACCACTCCTGTCTTCAACGGCTTCGCACTCACATAACCGATGTTTTCGGCCCGAGGGCCGGTTAGTGGGCGTCCGTAGAAAATCGGAAAGCCATCCTCGCAAGAGCGGACATCTCTGTAATCCCACCAGTAAACGTTGCCATTCTCGACAAGTCGTCTGTCATCGCCGGGTGCTGGTGACGCTGGCGGTCCATCATCATCAGCTTGGACGTCGATGCTGTTCAGGCAGTCTGGCTGATAGTCGGATGAGGTATCCACCACGAAGGCCAACTGTCCATCAATCATCACGGCCAGTAGATCATAGGCATAGCTACAGCTGGACAAAGCTGGCAGCAGGAGCAGAGGAGAAAAGGTCCGAATACGTAGAGGCATACTGGGCTTTAACCCAAATTCGTTTGGTCCGCTAACGGGTCGTTAGCTGAATTTCCGCTTTCGGCGTGAACCGTGGGAAAGCCGCCACTGCGCTTCCCATTCACACCGTGCACGAAAGGCAATTATCCTGGCACTACGGGAGCAGGACAGCCAATAGACCGCCGCCCGCAGTTGTGGCATAGAAACGCCGTGGACCGTAGCAAGAGCCTCGACAGCCCCTCGCCAGTATTTCGCGCCGTGGAGCGCTGGAAGCGCGGCCTCTGGCTTCTCGCCTTCATTGGTTTGTTCGTCGTCGGCGCTGGCCTGTTGGCGGCGCTAACCGAAGCTGCGCTAGAGTTTCTTGGAGCCGGAGAGACTGCGCAGGTTGTCGTGGGCCTAGTTGTCTTTGCGACCGTCGCGCCGTGGTATCTTGGCGACCGACAATATCTGCGCACGCTTGGCAGGTTCGCAGACGTAGCAGACGAGCGGGACGACCGCGCTTAGACCGCTAGAATTATTCCGGCACCGTCGCGCCGATCCGGCCACCGCGCTTTGAGAAGGTTGCGCCAGCATCAGCGAGCGCCTTTTCAATCTTCCCGCGCGTGTCTTCCGAAACCCCTTCGCCAGCTTCGAGCCGACGCAAGGTTATATAATGGACACCCGCGCGGTCGGCCAAGTCTTGCGGCGAAAGGCCAAGGCCAGCCCGCGCCATCCTGCATTGTTTTCCATTCATGGGTGATAGAAATATAACAACAGGGCTTGACTGTCAATCAAACGGACTGTTAGAAAACTATCAGCCAAGGCATGAAGCCGAGGCGCGGCGAGCGGAAGCTACTACCTTTCCACCCGCCGCTAATCTCACCCTCTCTGAAAGGGCACGACTATGCACATACTAGCCACGGATGAACCGTTCGCCAACCAGGACGGCGACCGTATCACTATCACTATACCCAGCGGCAACGACGAGGTAACAATCTCGCTCGACATTCATCAAGCCATGAAGCTGGCACGCTGGACTCAGCGCAAATGCACAACCATCATCGAGGAAGCGAACAGCCGCGCCGTTCCGGCTTGCGCGCAGATCATCGCCTTCCCCAAGGCGCTCCCATCGCTTGCCGCCCGCGAGACGAAGATTGCGAATATACTTCGAGCAGCGAAGCAGCTGGACGCGGGAGGCGCAGCATGACTTACATTGGCAACAACTGGCACCCCCAGAACGGCTACGCCTCGATGCTTGCGCAGGCCGCGACAAGCGCAATCACTAACCTGTCCGCCGACCGGACCGAATGGGACAAGCGCCTTGCGGACTACCTTCGCCTGCAAGCGCTATCCCGCGCATGGGAGGAATATGGCGCACCCGCGAAACTGCGTGAGGCATCTGACCGGATTGAATTGGACCTAGAGTTCAAGTTTGGCCGCAACTGGCGTAAGGACGCCCCCCCCAAAGCCTTGGCCGAATGGGAGACTGCAATCGACCGAGTTGTGCGCGAGGAAGAGCAGACCACAGAGCGATTCTATCGCCCCCTCTGGAAAGCGCAGGTGGCATTGGCCAATACTCCAGCGCCCGATCTTGCCGCCGCTCTCTTTAAGGTCGAAATGATCGAACGCGACGAAGTTTGGAACGACCGCGATCTAAGCGGCGATGCTTTCGAGATTGTTGCGCAAGACATGGCCCGTCTGGCGGGAGAAGCAGCATGACCGACCGTCGCCAATTCATCACCGGAAGCGCCGCGCTTGTCGCGGCCTCCACCATTCCCGCCAGCGTAGCAGCAGCGCCAGCCGACCGCACCGAATGGGACGCGGCCATGCGCAAGATGCAGGAAGCCGACGCGGCCTGCGACGCGTATTATCGCAACGTGGTGCAGCCCTTGGAGGATGCCTTAGAAGCGCGCTTGCGCTCTAACGGCGTGACGAAAGGGACCGCTCAATACGACGAGAAGCGGCGCGAGGTTGTCGCCAAGGCCCACGACTACCACGCAGCGCACGACGAATTGGAACGTCTCTGCGATGTGTTCTGCGATGCACAAAGCGCCTTGTTGGACATGCCAGCGCCCGACGCAGAGGCTTTGCGCTGGAAGCTGGATAAGGTGCTAGAGCCTTGCCACGGCGGCACCCAATCTTGGTCTTGGTCCTATGTCGCGCAGACCGTGGAGGACTACCGACGCCTTCTAGGGTGATCGGTGAAACAGGCGCGATAATGGCGAGCCGCTTCCAACAAACCAGCAGCGCCCCGGCTTCATCGTCGGGGCGCTTTAACGTGCCGAAGATACACGAATTCCGGGATAGCCTCGCCCTGTCCGAAAAGTTCACCGATGCGCCATGGTGGCATGAACTCTACCTGCGCGCCTTCCCTACGATGATCAGCGCCGTTAGCGTCCGACAGGACGGATGGGCACAGCGCGGCGGTATCGACCGGGTAATTACTCTCGCGTCGGGCCGGGTCTATACGGTCGACGAGAAGGTCCGCATGAACGACTGGCCTGATATCCTGCTAGAGCGTTGGAGCGACGCGCAGCGAGGCAAGCCTGGCTGGATACAGAAGCCTCTGGCTTGTGATTTTATTGCCTATGCCTTCGCTCCCAGCCGCCGTTGTTATCTCTTACCGGTGGCGCCCCTGCAGCGCGCCTGGCGGCTGAACGGCCGCCACTGGATCGAGCAGTACGGCGAGCGGTTCGCGATGAACCCGGGCTATCGGTCGAGCAACGTGCCGGTGCCGATCGAGACGCTAATGGGGGCGATTGCCGCTGCGATGGTGCTGTAAGCATCACCCAGTTTGCCTTACCTTCTCAAATCAATCGAGAGACACACAAGTCCGCTGATTTGGCACGCAAAGAAGCGCACGCGGATCGCAAGTTTCCTCGTCGTGTTTCGCCAACGCTTCCTTAGCTCTCTCGCAAGCTGCTATCGAAGTGAATGCGCGCCCTGGGCTACGTTGCCCTGCTTCGACAAGCTCCACGCGCTCGACTGAGGCAGGGGCCGGCATGGATAGGCCAGGCTCAATGTCCGATGGCTCGCTAGCCATCTCATTTTCCGACTGTGTGATATGCCTACGATCGTTCTTAGCAGGGCGCGGGCCGCTACTCATCGTCTCTTCCGCCGATGATGTACTGCTATCGGCCATCACAACATTTGAGTCGCCGTCCCTCGGGCCACACCCGGCAATCGCGGACATCGCTAACATAATTCCGGCATATCCCTTACCCGCAATTATCATTTAGGCGCTCCGCTGTCGTGCCTCTTCAGAAGCCTTCCAATTAATTGACAACGCAACTTCGCGTTTTTGTTCGACGAAGGTAGACACTCTGCAAGAAACCGGACCATAATCAAGCTGGGCAAGCTCACAGGGGTGCTTCTGATATTATGTTTAAGCGCTATTGGCGTATCGTCTTGCTCGTCGCAGGAATAGCGGTAATCGGTGGCGGATCATACACCGGTTATAACCTTTTGCGGGCGATTGAAGAAGCCAATACAACCCAGCAATCTTATCAGCCCGCCAGAGAGGCGAGGCTCCCGAAAGCAACCAATAACAGCGAGACATCTCCTCAAAGGTATGAGCCCAAATGCTCGGCACCCGAAAACAGGGAAGACGCCGATCTGTGCGCTCAATGGGCGATGGTTGGCGCTACAGACCAATCTAACAGCCTCGCGGCTAGCCAACTATGGCTGACTTTCTTCGAGATCGTGGCGCTCATCATAACGATTAGCTTTACGGCCTGGGCCGCGTTCGCGGCAAGCGCTGCTTCTAAAGCCGCGGAGGCTAGCGTCTCCCTCTTTCAAACTGCTGAGTCTGGTTTCCTCGTGCCGAAGATCGTTCAAAATTCACAAGACGTTGTCACGGTTTCCTTGCGAAATATGGGACGAACCGGCGTTGTCATTTTGATTGCCGACTTGTGCGCCAGCGATGCCCCACCACAGGGGCCGATAAATCTAGTGTTGAGCGATACCGATTATGCCACCAACGCACTTATTGGTGCTGACAGCTCATACGTTTTCGGCGGCGGGGCCCAACAGATTGGTCACGACAGCTTGATCGCCTTCATTTATGGCGCGGCGATTTACAGAACAGCTTTCGGGAGAGTCCGGCTGGCCCGCATCGCAGTAAGTCTTAATCGTGCGAGCGGCGAGATCGCTGTGCTTGAAAGGGCAGACTTCAGTCTTTGGGAAGCACAAATGCGCAAGTCCTTCGGCAAGCAGGTCGAATTGGACTGAGCCGCGCCGAAACCGATTGCAGTCGCTTTGACCCGTGTGATTGCGGATATCCTCAAACCGACCACCAAGCAGGCAGATCAGGATATGCCCCAGCCGCATAGCTGAAGGCCACGCCATAGGACCGCCAGCGCGCCCGACGGCCCTCCATTACCAAAGCGCGGCAACCGTCCATCTGGTCGATCAGTCCGCCCCTTCGCTCACAACCTTTCCGGAGACCGAACACGTCCCCTGTTACCCAGCCGTCACGCGCTGCCTGCCTACCGTAGCCCTCAAGCCACCAGAAAGAGGCGGTGTGTAACCGCCTCCAGTGCTCTTGGGGGAAGCCGTCGTTCGGGTCGCAGGGATCAATGGCGTTCAATGCCTTCACCCATTCGCGGTAAAGGCTATCGGCAACCACCCTTGGCACAGGGGAAGGGCGAGGGGCGCTAGTCGCTCTTTCGCACCTACTGTCCCTATTGTCCCTAACGTCCCCGGCTCTCTGGATGCTTTCGGCATATTCTTTCCAGCTCATCATGCACCTCCATGAACGGCTGGGTTGACGAGATAATCCAAACGCTGGCGTCCGGGTGCTTCGCCATCGCGTGCCAGGTCAGCAAGCAACCAACCCGCGTCCACCAGACATTCGATCGCAGCGTTCATCGCATCGCCGGAACGCAGCCCCGACAACTTGCTTTTGTGCGGGGAGCGTTTGAGCGCACGCAGGTTGATCCGGTCGAAGCCCTGCTTGACGATGTAGCGCGCCAAGACTGAAGCGTTGCGCTCCACCTTGGGGAGGGCGGCATCGCCATAGACCCGCTCAGCCATCGGCTTCGCATAGTCGTCCACCCATTCTGCCGCTGCGATCAGCGATGTGGCCGAGACTTCGCGCGGCTCCGCGCTGCCGTTCCATGCCCAGGCGATCAGTTCTGCAACCAGCGCGAGGCGCAGAACGGTGCCGTCCATCTTGCCGACGAAGGACTTGAACAGCGCCGAGGCGTCATCATCGAGGGCCGCGTTGTCCTGCTGCCAGCGCTCGAAGATATCCGCCGCGTTGTCCGACAGCGGTAAGGTGATGTAGGTCTGCCGACCTTCGCTATCCTGACCCCACGAAAGACCATCAAGGCGGCGATAGACCCCTTCAAGCGCACCGATATCGGCAGCCTGACGAGGGCGCTGCACCACGCTCAACTTGTCCGGCCATGCCCAGAGGAAGCGGGCAACCAGACCATCGTCAGGCGACGAGAGCAGCGCATCGGCCAGCTTGGCAGGCTGAATGCCCCCGCAGACCGAGACGCCGTTGAACGGAATGATAATCGGCCCCTTGGCAGATCCCTTCCGGTCGATCGTAAACGCGCGACCGCCGTAGGCTTCTAGCCAGAATTCTCGCCCGCCCGGACTGTAGCGCTCGAATGATCCCAGCCACCCGGCGAGCTCGTCGCGAAAGTGGAGCGTGCCTTGCGGATTGCCTCCCAGGATGGCCCCAACCGCCTCCGGAGTCGCATCCATGATTACCGTGCGGCGACGAACAGGCTCCTGCGGCTCTTCAGCACCGTCCGGCATCGATGGTGGCGGCAGGTTCTCTTTCACAGCCTTCGACAGCTTGTCCTGCCAGTTCTTCTTGGTGGCCTTCGCGGCCTCCATGTTCTCTTGCCACGTTCGCAGGGCGGACTTATGATTCTCGGCATGATCCCGCTCGATATTGCGAAGGGGTTCGGTCACCGTGTCGAGGGCAGGAGACTTGCGCGAACTGGGGTCTCCAACGGCACCGGCCCAGATTATGCAAGGCTCAGCCCAGGACGCAGTAGAATACGGACGAACTCGCCGCTTGCCGCCGATCAGGCTGGCGCAGGCAGTGAGAAATGCAATCGCGGGATAATCGGGCGGCGTGCTGGTCCCTTCCGCGATATCGGCCAGCAGGGAGAAGGCATCCCCGAAAAGGCCAGTGGGCATGGGCACCGGAGAACGACGACCGGCATTGAGCACCGACATATCCGGGACCGGCCATATGCTTACACGTTCGCCCTCGTCGAAACGCGACTGGATAGATTGAGCCGTCATTGCGCGGCCTCCTTGTTCAGAAACGAGTTGAAGTCTTTGCTGCCTTCCGGCGGGAAGAATGACCGCACCGTCAGGCCCCGGCTGGCGTAGGTGTGGGCGGCCTTTTCAACCGCCGTCCGCCCGGCCTCATCGTTGTCCCCACCAATCGCTACGCTGCGCACCGTGGAAGGGAATTGCATCGCAGGGAGCATGGATGTTCCACATCCCACCCAGACCGGTCGACGAAGCTCTTGCAACAGCGTCAGGCCATCTTCCGGGCCCTCTGTTACGACGAGTTCCTTGCCATCAAGTGGGGCGAGACGCAGGGCACCCCCCGCCACCTTGCCAAGCGACAGCTTGGGTTTCGGCACATCGGCCTTTCCAGAGCCATCCGGCGCAAGATAGACGCGCTGGATGCCCTGAACCGGGCCATCGGGCGACTGTATGCAACAGACAAGGCAGGGCATTGCACCACCGCGCTTGCCGTAGGGGATCGAGGTGAACCGCAGCGAAGGCGGGAGGTCTACCGTGATACCGCGCGAGCGCAGGTAGCTTTCGGCTGGCGTGCCTTTCACGGGAGAGGCGGCGCGCCAGATTTCCCGTGCTTCGCCAGTCCGGTCGCCGGTTTCCTCCGCCGGTCTTGTAGGCAGCGATACTGCAGGGGTGCCATGCTCACCCAACATCGCTGCAGCTTCTCGCAGCCCGACACCGTGCAGCGCCTGGATGAAGTCCAGCACATCACCGCCCACACCGCAGCCGAAGCACCACCACCGCCGCCCATTGTCGAAGATCGTGAACGAGGGAGTGCGGTCGCTATGAAGCGGGCAGCAACACTTCCATTCCGCTCCGGCTCGCTGCAGCTTGACACCGGCATTGGCGACAACTGCCGGAAGGGGATGGTCGGCGCGTATCGCGTCCAGGTCGAGAGGCTGAGGCCTCTGGCTATCGCCACGATAGACTCGCTGATTGAAGTCCATCATACCGACACCCGCCCAAGGCGGCTGGCGCCCTTCCGGTTCGGATATTCCGTCAGCTTGTCGAGGGCGAAAAGGAGAGCGCGCTTTTCATTGCCCAGCATGAAGCGGTGCAGAATTGCGAAGCTACTGCCGCTCGCGCTTTCGTGGACGATTTCAACGGCGGCGCCCCTTGCCTCCACGTGGATAAGGCCGCGCCCCTCCATATCGCCCAGCCCATTGGGCAGGTCGAGAACACAGCGGAGGGGGCGCAAGGCGACGAAAGCCCGCGCATGATCCACCGCGAGTTCATACGGACGCGGCAAACAGAGCGGGTTCGGGCCACTCTTGGGCGACCATGACACAGCAGTCCAATCATCACCGAGGGGGCCGACCGACACGTGTGTCAGTCCACACCGAACTGCGGTAGGCCGCGCAGCGTCAGTGGCCGCGCGAGAGGGGTCGAGTGGCGGGATCATATCGCAACCTCCCAATCCTCGGTATGGACGATGATCGGTAGCCCTTGTCGCACGTTGGAAAATTCGACTTCGCGCAATACAGATTGCAGGCTTCCCCATTCGGTTCGGAAGGCAGGACGCCAGTTGTCGCCCGCAAAGCTTGTTTGCCAATCGCCGAAGACGCCGCGAACGTGGATGGCCCTGACCGGACGCGCCGGGTGTTTCAGGACTGTCATGCTAAAACCCTCCGGCGCGGATACCAGGGGTGCGACCATCGAAGGATCGCGAGGCGGTCCCTCATGGCGCGATTGGCTTGCAGCAGCGGGCGTTTCGCGGTAGAAAATCGGTGATCGCCGCCAAGCTGATCATTCCAGAGCCGCTGCCCTTGCCCAGGGTGGCGGCTTCGGCATTTATGGGTGCCGGCCCTTTCGTGGCGTTCCATTTCTCATGCAGCCTTGCTGCACAATTCAATCTGCCGGGCGACGTATGCACGGATGCTCTCGGTTGTTACCCGCGTGGCGCGGCCAACCTTGAACGTTTGAAGATCGCCGGAAGCAATCAGTTCATAGCCTTTGGTGACTCCCACACCAATTGCGGCAAAGGCTTCTTTCGGAGGTAGGGCAAGAGGTTCCATCTGTATTTCCTTCTGCGAGAAGCTGGCGAAGGCCAGCGGGTGCAGAGGAATGTTCACGAAATGCGCGATCTTCGCTATTTAACGCCCTAACGCACTAAATACATGATTTAACGTAGTTTTCACATTCGAAGCGGGAGTTGAACCACCTTCGCGCCCTCGCCCGCGACAAACGCGCCCCAGCCATCGAGCAGGGTTCGCCGCAGGTCGAGGAACTTCGCGCGATTGTAGGAGCGCACGACCTGATCCGGTATCTTGTGGGCAAGCGCAGCTTCCGCGACCGCCTCCGGTATTGAAGACATGCGTTCAGCCGCCCAAGTGCGGAACGACGCGCGGAAACCGTGGGCCGTGAAACCAGTAGGCCGCACCAGCTTGCTTATCGCGTTGTCGGTCAGCGCAGCACCGTTGCGATTAGGAAATACGAGGCAATCCCGCGCGTCTGTCCTGATCGCCTGCGCCCGCTCCAATATGGCTAGGGCTTGGGGAGACAGCGTGACGGTGTGCGCTTCGCCCGACTTCATCAATTCGGCTGGCCGGTGCCAGAGCGCTTTCTCAAGATCGAAGTGCGACCACATGGCCGACCGCACTTCACCATGACGAGCGCCTGTCAGTATTTGAAGCAGCAGGGCCAGCCGTGAAGGCGTGTCACCCTTGCCGGTTTGCTTGGCAAAGAACGCGGGCACCTGATCGTATGGCATCGAGGCAAAGTTGCCTTCGCTGGGTTGCTTAGGCAGCAGGGTTGAAAGCGCTTCACGCGGAGCGCCAGTTGCCCGCCAATCTTCTGCCTTCGCGTAGTTCAGAACGAGGCCGATCCGGGCGCGCAGTTTCTTCGCCATTGCAGCCTTTGTGGTCCAGAGCGGAGCAAGCGTAGCGGCCACGTCTTTATCGCTCACCATGTTGACCGGGCTATCTCCGATTACAGGGAACACGTGCTGTCCTAAGCTGGAAAGGAAGGACGTTGCGTTTTTCTCGGACCAGCCTGCCCGCTTGGCATCATGGCAAGCCTTCGCGGCTTCACGGAATGTCGGGGGCGTTTCGTCCCGCTGATCGCGGTGTGCAATCGGATTGCCGCCAGCGCGAGCCACCTTGCGTAATTCTCGCGCCTTGTCGCGCGCTTCCTCCAGGGAAACGAGATCGACAGGACCAAGGCCAATGTCGCGACGAAGGGTTTTCCCATCCGAACCTTTTGCCACCGTTCGCAGCATCCACGACTTCGAACCGATGGGTTCCGACGATCCCTTGCCCGGTTTTGCGACGAGCAGATACAGCCCGCCCCCGTCACCGTAGCGACCGGGTGTCTTTACCTTCTGGACTTTCAGAGCAGTAAGCTTCGGCACAGGTCTATCCCTCATTTACTCCCACATCATAATGCGGCTTCTAGCGAATTGCAACGAAGGGGTGCGAAGGATGCGGCGAGGAAGGCCCTAGGAAATCTGGGAAAGATCGAAGGCAAGCGAAGGCCAGCGATAAAGGGAATGGTTCCAACTCGGGGAGCCATTTTCCACTTCGCTGAACGCGGTTCGCGGTGGAAAGCTCAACGCAAATCAGCCGGAAGCGATCAACCCGGATGCGGCGCACGCATCTGATCGGACGCGCGCGTATTGCTCTTCCCGGTCCGCGCCGCTTCCACTGTCAGCATCAGCAATGCGGCGACCGCCAGACAGATTACGGTGGTGCCAAGCGGGCTGATGCCCAGCGCCCTGCTGAACAGGATGATCGGGAAATGGGTCGCATAAAGCGGGTATGACAGGCCGCCCAGTACGCCGCCGATGGCAGCCGGCATCTGCCCCAGCGTACCGCGGATGAACACGGGGATCAGGCCGAGGAATACCAGCGAGGCTATCCAGTCTGCGAGGGCGTACTGCAAGGCCGCTGTCACGAACGGAAAGGCGATCACCGCTGGCGCAGCACTGCGCCACAGGGCGCGGTCGCCGCAGGTGCGGTAAAGGATCACCCCGATCACGTAACACGACAGCCCTCGCAGCAGGGTATTGGGCAGGTAAGCCATGCTGCTGAGCGAGTGCGTACCGCCGTCGCGCCAGGCGACGACTGCATAGAGCGCGACAGCCACGGCAAGCACCAGCCACAGCCGTTCGCGCCGGGCCAGGAAAGCGCCGTGCACCCAGTTCAGGAACAGCTCGACCGTCAAAGACCATGCCGCGCCGTTGAGGGGATAGGTGAATGCGCCGATGGGTACGGGAAGGAACAGGATCGTCCCGATCACACCTGCTACCACGACATGGTTCGGAAAATATCCGGTCGCCACGGCGAAGACGAGGCCGATCCCCCCGCCTATGAAGGCGCATGGGGCGAGCCTGTTGTATCGTTTCAGCAGGAAGCGGGTGGCACCAAGCCCTTCGCGCAGCTTGGCGTCATAGGTTCGCGCCATCACGAAGCCGGAAAGCGCAAAGAACAGGTCGACCGAGCGCCCCGCAATCGGCAGCAGGTCCGGCAGGAAGTAATAGTGGCAAAGGTGGTGCAGGAACACGGCGAGTGCCGCCACGCCGCGCAGCGCGTCGAGACCGTGAAGCCGTGTCATACCCAGCGCCCTGCCCTGTCTAGCGGACATGCGTCGGCGACAGGGGTTGGCTCTTCGAGAAAGAAATCGAGTGCAGCATCACTGGCCCCTTCGCGTGTGTCACCAGGGGGTGTCGCAGCAAGCGGCTAATATGAAGTTAACCATGGGAGCCATGCGGGCAAAGTTGGCTACCAGCAGTGCGGGATGGCGAGCTGCTCACGCAAAGCTGTCCAGTCCGGACAAAACAAAGGCCGCGCTTCTTTGACTCGTCAGCCAGGGAGAAAGCGCAGCCTTGTAATCGCAGTAATGCACTAAATCGCGAGCGGTTCCGCCACGTACAAAAAATTTTTTGCAACTATTTCGGGCGGCGCAATCAAGGCCAGAGGTCGGGTTTGTTAACCCGGTTTTCTGAACCGGAAAGCAAACTTGTCCGTCACGCCGCCGAATTCGCGCGGTCCGGCCGTGTGCGGGTCTGCCGGGTTTCGCAGCACGTCACTCTCCGCTTCCAGCGTGAAGCCGGCGGCGGCTACCTGCTCGCGCACGGCGGCAGGATCTATGCGGTGGAGGGTCGAGGTGGCTGCAAGGCCGGTGCCGGGGGCAGCGTGGTCTTCCACGAAGTAGATGCCGCCGGGCTTCAGCGCATCGAAGGCCCAGGCATTTGTCACGCCGATATCGCCGTTGGCGAAGTCGTGGTAGTTTTCCGTCGTCCAGACGAGATCGACCTGTTCCGGAAGGGACATCGCATCGTAGCCTTCCACCACGACAACCTCCACATTGCCATACTGTTCGGCGATGGCATTGATGGTGTCGAGCCCGCCTTCGCGGTTGGCATAAAAGGCCGGCATCAGGGCATAGACCTTGCCCTCTGGCCCGACTGTCTGTGACAGGATGCGCGTGTAATAACCGCCGCCCGGCGCCATCTCGGCAATCGTGTCACCGCGCTGCACGCCGGCAAATGCGACGATCTCCTCCGGCTGGCGCGCTTCATCGCGAGCCTTGTCCTCGGCCGGGCGCGCCGGGCTGAGCACTGCGGCCATGATGTAATCGCCCATGTCGGCCAGCGCGTAACTGACCGGGGCTGGCGATTCGAGTGCCGAACAGCCGGCGAGGGTTAGTGCGGCAAGGCTCGACGTGGCGGCGACGATGGGCCTGAAAGTGGATGGCATGGGGGCTCTCCTTCGCCCCCATGCTATCTGCTTCAAACTTGCAGGCAAGCCGTTAGGCGACCGCGCCGTGGCAATGCTTGTACTTGTTGCCCGAACCGCACGGGCACGGCGCATTGCGGCTGACGTTCTTGTCGGCATAGGGATTTTCGCGCTGGGCGGAACCGGCGGTGCCGGTGCTTGCCACGGGCGAACTGGCCAGGGTGCCGAACAGCGGCTGCATCCGTTCCGAACCGTCGCCATCGTTACTGTCGTCCTCACCCGTGAACGGATCGACGTGCCCGGTCAGGAAGTCGGGCAGATCCGGCAGGGCGCGCGGCGACGGCGGCGGAGCCGCGGGACGCAGTTGCGCCGTCATCAGAACCTTCGTCACGTCCTCGCGCAGGGTGTCGAGCATGGTCTGGAACAGGCCGAAGGCTTCCTGTTTGTACTCGTTGATCGGCTGCTTCTGAGCATAGGCACGCAGGAACACCACCTGGCGCAGCGCATCCAGCGTGGCGAGGTGTTCCTTCCAGTGATAGTCGAGCCGTTCGAGCAGGATGGATTTCTCCACCCGCCGCCACGAGTTCTCGGGAATTTCCGCAGTCCGTTCGTTGAGCCGCTCCTCGGCCAGGTCTTGCAGGCGCTCTTCGATCAGTTCCGGCTCGACCGCATCCTCTTCCATCCAGTCGTTGATCGGCGGAGTGAGGCCCAGCACGTCGGCGACCTTTTCCTTCAGCCCCTCGACGTCCCACTGTTCCGGGTAGGAGCCTGGCGGACAGGCTTCGACCACCAGCGAGTTGATGGCATCCTGGCGCATGTCGAGCACGACATCGTCCACGCGCTCCGAATCCATGATTTCGGCTCGCTGGTCGTAAATGACCTTGCGCTGGTCGTTCATCACGTCGTCGTACTGCACGACCTGCTTGCGCATTTCGTAGTTGCGCGCCTCGACCTTCTTCTGCGCGGTCTCGATGGCCTTGGAAAGCCACTTGGAGCCGATGGCCTCGCCATCTTCAAGGTTGGCGTTCATCATCTTGGAGAACAGCGTGTCCGGCCCGAAGATGCGCAGCAGGTCATCTTCCAGGCAGAGGTAGAAACGCGACAAGCCAGGGTCGCCCTGGCGGCCCGAACGGCCGCGCAGCTGATTGTCGATGCGGCGGCTCTCGTGGCGTTCGGTGCCGAGCACGAACAGGCCGCCTGCCTCTTTCACCTTCTGGCGCTCTTCCTTCACCTCGGCCTTGATGCGCTCGATCGCGGCATCCTTTTCAGGGCCGTCTTCCATCTCGGCAAGCTCGTCGCCGACGCGGAATTCCACGTTGCCGCCAAGCTGAATGTCCGTACCGCGACCGGCCATGTTGGTGGCGATGGTAACGGCACCGATGCGGCCCGCCTGCGCCACGATGTGGGCTTCCTGTTCGTGCATGCGGGCGTTCAGGACGGCGTGCTTCACGCCTTCCTTGTCGAGGAACTGGCTGAGCAGCTCGGATTTCTCGATGGAGACCGTACCCACCAGCACCGGCTGGCCGATCTCGTTCTTTTCCTTGATAGCTTTCGCAATGGCGGCGAACTTGTCGAGCGTGTTCTTGTAGAACTCGTCCTCCTCGTCCACGCGCGCCACGGGAACGTTGGTGGGGATTTCCACCACGTTCAGCTTGTAGATGTCCCAGAACTCGCTCGCCTCGGTGGCGGCGGTGCCGGTCATACCGGAAAGCTTGGGATACATGCGGAAATAGTTCTGGAAAGTGATCGAGGCCATTGTCTGGTTCTCGGGCTGGATTTCCACCCCTTCCTTGGCCTCTGCCGCCTGGTGCAGGCCGTTCGACCAGCGCCGCCCGTCCATCATACGGCCGGTGAACTCGTCGATGATCACGACCTTGTCGTCCTTGACGATGTAATCGGTATCCTTCTTGAACATCACTACCGCGCGCAGCGCCTGGTCCAGGTGATGGACGACCTGCGTGTTCTCCACGTCATAGAGGTTGTCGGTTTCGAGCAGGCCGGCGGCGATCAGCCGCTTTTCCATCTCTTCCACGCCCTCTTCGGTGAGCTGGATGTTCCGGGTCTTCTCGTCCTTGGTGTAGAAGCTTTCCTCTTCGGTCAGCTCATCACCGCGCTCTTTCTCCAGCGCCTCCTGGTCCTTCACGATCTGCTTCACCATCGCGTCCAGCGCGATGTAAAGGTCGCTCTTGTCCTCGGTCGGGCCGGAGATGATCAGCGGGGTACGCGCTTCGTCGATCAGGATGGAATCCACCTCGTCGACGATGGCGTAGTTGAAGGGGCGCTGCACCATCTGGCGGCGCTCCTGCTTCATGTTGTCGCGCAGGTAGTCGAAACCGAATTCGTTGTTCGTGCCATAGGTGATGTCGGCGGCGTAGGCATCGCGCCGGGCAGCTTCGGGCAGGTTCGGCACGATCACGCCCGTGGTCAGGCCCAGGAAGCCGTACAGCTGGCCCATCCATTCCGCGTCGCGGCGGGCGAGGTAGTCGTTCACGGTAACGACGTGGACGCCCTTGCCTTCGATGGCGTTCAGGTAGGTGGCCAGCGTTGCGACCAGCGTCTTGCCCTCACCCGTCTTCATTTCGGCGATTTCGCCGCGATGGAGCACGATGCCGCCGACCATCTGCACGTCGTAGTGGCGCATGCCCATGACGCGCTTCGATGCCTCGCGCACGGTGGCGAAAGCTTCGGGCAAAATATCGTCGAGGGTCGCGCCCTCTTCCAGCTTCTTGCGGAACTTGAGAGTCTGCGCCTTCAGCTCGTCGTCGGAGAAATCCTCGAGCTGCTCTTCAAGCGCATTGATGCGCCCGACGATCTTGTCGAGCGAACGGACGTAACGGTCGTTGGACGAACCGAAAACGGACTTGGCGATGGTCTGCCACATGATGGGCCTATCCTGTCAGATAATATGGAAAGAGGCCGCGCATGGGTGCGCAGCCGGAATTAATCAGGCGATGTAAGGAGCATGCGGCACTATTCGTGCGCGCGGTCTGCCTGCAACTGCACGGTGGGCGTGTGGACGATGAGGGGCCGCGGCCTGCATGGCTGCCGGACCTGCGGATCACGCGCCTTGCCGCGCACCAGTTCCAGCGGCAGGCTGACGACCTGGCAGTCCGAAGTATCGCCCGATGCCGCCACGCTGACCACGTTGGCCTGTGCCGCCACGGCAGGCGTGGCAACCAGGCCGAGGCCCGAAACAAGCGCAAGGAGGGTAAGCAGTTGGCGTAACATCTCGCCTTCCAGATAGCGCGTCATTCCCCAAAGTCCACCAGCGATGCTTTTACAGCCGTGAATTGTCGTGTTGGCGCGCAGGTAAAGGGCCTTTATGGCGGCGGGCATGGACCTAGAAAGATCGCCCCTCGCCCTGCCCTTTCCCGATATGCCCGCGATCGAGGGTGTGACACTCCGCGTTGGCCGTGCGGGTTACAAGAACTGGGACAGGGCCGATCTCACCTATGCCGAACTGTCAAAAGGCACGGCGCTGGCAGGCGTGTTCACCCGCAACGTCTGCTGTTCCAGCGAGGTGGAGCTGGGGCGCGAACAGGTGAAGCTGGGCCAGGCCCGTGCGCTGGTGGTCAATGCCGGCAATTCCAACGCCTTTACCGGCTATCGCGGACGCGAAGCGGTGGAGCAGATCATGGCGCAGGTGGCGCATCATCTCGATTGCAAGCCGTCGGACGTTCTGGTGTCCTCCACCGGGGTCATCGGCGTGCCGCTGCCCAAGGACAAGGCCGAGGCGGGCATCGCACGGGTTCTGGATGCACCAGAGGTTTCCTACGAGGACGCAGCCCGAACCATCGGCACCACCGATACCTTCGCCAAGGGTGCCACCGCCACCGCCATGCTGGGCGATACGAAGGTTATCCTGAACGGTATCGTCAAGGGCAGCGGCATGATCGCGCCCGACATGGCGACGATGCTCGGCTACATCTTCACCGACGCGGCGGTCGACCCGGCCTTCCTGCAACAGTGCCTTTCCGCAGCCAGTGCCGGCACGTTCAACTGCATCACCGTGGACAGCGACACGTCCACCAGCGATACCGTGCTGGCATTCGCCACCGGCAAGGCAGGCAACGCGCCGCTTGCAGGTTTCGACGATGCCGGGGCCGATGCCTTCATGGCAGCGCTGCACGATGTGTGCCGCCAGCTGGCGCATCTGGTGGTGCGCGACGGCGAAGGCGCGCAGAAATTCATCGCGGTGAATGTCACTGGCGCAGAATCGGACGAGAGCGCCCGTCGCGTGGGGCTCGCCATCGCGAATTCCCCTCTGGTAAAAACGGCGATTGCGGGCAGCGATGCCAATTGGGGCCGCGTCGTGATGGCGGTGGGCAAGGCGGGCGAGCCTGCCGACCGCGACAAGCTGGGCATCGCATTTGGCGGCGTGTGGGCGGCGAGAAATGGACTTCCCCTTCCCGACTATGACGAAGCACCCGTGGCGAAACATCTTGAGGGCAATGAGATCGACATCGACGTCGACCTGGGGCTTGGCGAAGGCCGGGCAACGGTATGGACCTGCGATCTCACCCACGGTTACATTGCGATCAATGCGGATTACCGGTCATGAGCGTCATCGACCGCGAGATCCTGGCCCTGTGCCGTGACGTGACCGAACGGGTCATCCTGCCACGCTACCGCAACCTTGCCGATCACCAAGTTGAGGACAAGGGTGGCAACGACCCCGTCACCATCGCCGACAGGGAGAGCGAGGTCGCCTTGCAGGAAGGTTTGGCAAAGCTTGCCCCCGGCCTGCTCTGCGTAGGGGAAGAAGCCGCGCACGAGGACAAGTCGGTGCTCGAACGGTTGAAGGGGCCGTGCTGGATCGTCGATCCGATCGACGGCACCCGCAACTTCGCTAGCGGACAGCCGCCCTTCGGCATTCTTATTGCGCAGGCCGATCATGGCGTCGCGCAAAGCGGGTGGATCTACGATTGCCTTTCGGGCCGGTTCTGCGCCGCCCATCGCGGCAAGGGAGCCTATGTCGGCGGAGAGCGCATCACCGCACGTACCACCGGAGAGGACCCGCCCGTGGCCGCGATCTCGCTGATTTTCATGGATGATACCAAGCGCGCCGCGATGATCGAGCACATCTGCCCGAACTATCGCCTCACCGACATTCCCTATTGCGCTGCCGAGCAATACCCGCGCCTCGCACTGGGCGAGAACGACGTGTCGATATTCGAGCGCACGCTGGCATGGGATCATGCCGTGGGCTGCCTGTGGCTGGAGGAAGCGGGCGGCAAGGTTGCGCGCCCCGATGACGGGTCACCCTACAGGGTGGACGAATGGGACCGCAAAGGTCTGGTCGCCGCCGCCACACCGTCCCTGTGGGACGACATGGCGGCGCGGCTCAATTCGCTTGAAGCCTGACGGCCTTAGAGAACGCTTTCGAGCCAGCTCTTCAGTGCGTTCTTCGGCGCGGCACCCATCTGCTGGGCCACTGGCTTTCCGTCCTTGAACACGACCAGGTAGGGGATCGACTGCACGCCCATCTGGCCGGGCACGTCGGGGTTTTCCATGATGTCCATCTTGGCGATCGTCACCTTGTCCGCCATCTCGTCCGAAATCTCTTCCAGTGCGGGCGCGATCATCTTGCAGGGGCCGCACCAGTCGGCCCAGAAATCCACCAGCACGGGCTTGTCGGCGTCCAGCACGTCTGACTGGAAGCTGGCATCGGTTACGTTCACGGTCGCCATCAATGTTCTCCTGAATTCAATTGGCACCCTAACTAGGCGCTTCGTTCAGGGACTCAATGCTTGGGTAACAAAAGCTTTCCTTGGGGCCGCCAACACTAGGGCTTGTGACGGGCCAGCACGTCCGCGGGAATGGCGATGAGCCGGGGTGTCTGGGTGTAGAGCACGACGGCCTCTATCGCCCGGTCCGGATAGATCACCGCCAGTGCTGCGGCATAGGCGCCCATCTGCCGCAGCGTCGATTCGGGAACCTGCGCCAGACTGCCCGGTGGACGGCGCGCCGTCTTGAAATCGGCGACCAGCACCCGGTCGGGCGTTACCAGCAGCCGGTCTGCGGTACCGGCGATCACCTGTTCCCCGACGGTCGCCGCAAGCGGCACCTCCGCCAGTGCATCGGGGCCGAACAGGCCCTGCCACTCGGGTTCGTCGATAACTGCCAAGGCCCGCTGAAGCATCTCGTCGCGTTCGGCATCGGACAGATCCGGCCCGTGCCGTTGCAGCCAGGCCCGCCCGCCGCTTTCGCGCAGGTCGCGCGGGGTGTCGGGCAGACGCTCCAGCAGCGCGTGGATCAGCACCCCGCGCCGCGCGGCGATGGCGGCCTGATCGGCGGGTAGCGGCGGATCCGCGCCCTGCTCATCCATCCCGGCAGACGGCGCAAGAGGGCGCGGCGGGCGCGGTTCGGGTCCGATGGGCGTGGTCGCCCACCTCGGCAGCACCGGCGGGATCGGCAATGCCTGTTGCGACTTGTGCGGCACGGCTTCGGCATGCTCTCCGCGCTCCAGCCGCCAACCCCAAGTGGGATCGTCCAGCGGCACGGCATCGAACAGCGGCGCAAGGCGGGCATACCAGCTGTCCTCGGCAGGCTCCTTCTCCCGTTTGCCCAGCGCACCGCCGATGAACAGCGCTTCCTCGGCGCGGGTCATCGCCACGTAAAGCAGTCGCCAGTGCTCCTCCCGCTCGGCCGCCTTGGCGGCATCGGCAGCGGCCTGGATGCGGCCCACCCGTTCTTCGCTGCGCAGCGCCGGTAACGGGATGGTGCGCCCCTCCCCGCCCGGCAGATCTTCCTCCAGTTCGAGACCGGACGCGCGCGAGGCATCGGGATCGCCGCAGGCATCGGCCAGAATCACGATGGGTGCCTGCAAACCCTTCGATCCATGCACGGTCATCACCCGCACCATGTCGCCCGCACCTTCCGCCTCGCGCTTCAGTTCCCCGTCGCCCGCATCGAACCAGCGGATAAAGCCCTGCAGGCTGGGCGTGCTGGAGGCGCTGAATTGCTGCGCGGCGTTAAGCAGTTCGTCGATCGGGTCGTTGGCTTCCCGGCCCAGCCTCGCGACCAGTTTGCCGCGCGCTTTCCACGGACCGAGCAGCACCCAGTGGAGCAGGGCCTGCGGCGTCTCGAAATCAGCGAGGGCCAGCAGTTGCGAGAGCATGGCGACAGCTTCCTGCGGCCTTCCAGCGTCGAGATCGCGCAGGTGATCCCACAGCGCCACGCCCTTGTCGCGCGCGGCATATTCCAGCAGGTCGCCCTGGCTCCATCCGAAAATCGGCGAGACAAGCAGGCAGGCGAGGCTCAGGTCATCGCGCGGCTGCGCGGCAAAACGGAGCGCGGCCATCAAATCCTTCACCGCCAGCGGCGCGCCAAGCCGCAACCGGTCGACACCGGCCACGGGCACGTTCGCAGCGTGCAGCTTCGCCACGATCAGCCCGGCCAGTTCCTTGCGTTTGCGCACCAGCACCATGAAGTCGCCCGGCGTGGCATTGCGCGGGTTTGCCTTGTCTTTCACCAGCGGGAAGCCGCCGTCCCACATGCGCTTGATCTGGTCGGCGATCTTTTCGGCCATGCGGCGTTCGGGTTCGGAGACGCCGATCTCGGGGCCGTCTTCGCCCTCCTCCTCCACCTCGTCCGGGTGTCCGTGAACAGGCGCCCACAGCGTGACAAGTCCGGGGCGATCATCGCCGATGTGCGGGTCGGGCTTGCGGTCGAGGCCGAAATTGCCGTGACCGATAGCCTCGATCGCCTCGTCCACAAAGGCGAGGACGCTTTGCGCCGTGCGGTATGACCGGCCCAGCCCAAGGTCCTGCAAGGTGCGCGCATCGATCCCCTGGCGCGCCTGCGCGGCGCCCTGCACCCAGTCGGACAGCCGCCTGGCATAGCTGGCGCGTGCTGCGGCAAAGTTCTCCGGGCTCGTTCCCTGGAAACGGAAGATCGCCTGCTTGTAATCGCCCACCACGAAGATCGTGCGCAGCCTGTCTTCGGCCTGTCCCAGCCCGGCGAAGAAATCATCGGTCAGCGCGTCGATGATGGCCCATTGCGCCGCGTTAGTATCCTGCGCCTCGTCCACTAGGATATGGTCGAAGCGGCGGTCCAGCTTGTAGCGGATCCATGCCGACATGTCCGAATTGCCTAGAAGCCGGGCGGCGCGCATGATCAGATCGTCGAAATCGACCAGCCCCTCGCGTGCCTTGGCCTCGTCCCACGCTATGGCGAACTTGCGGCCTACTTCCAGTGCGGGGGTGATGGTGTCGACAAGGTCGAGCAGGGTCGCCTGCTCCTGTATGGCCGCGAGATGCTCTGCAACGCGGGCGGCGCTATCGGCAACGTATGGGTCGTGCTTTTCGAGGCTGGCGAGCGAGCGGACATCGCCTTTCTGGGTGAACAGCGCCTTGGTCAGGTCCTCGCACCTGTCGAAGCGCGCATTGTGGTCACCCGCAAGCCACCCATCGATCGCTTCAAGGCAACCGAGCGCCGTCTTCGTGCCCCACGCCGCATGCGCGGCCCGCCATTGCCGCAATGCATCGGTATCGAACGCGTCATCCGCGCACAGTTTTGCAAGATCCTGGCGTGAGGCGTCGGCATCCAAGCCCAGCAGCCGCTTCACGCGCGGTTCCATTGGTGGTTGCCATGCACCCGGACCGAACCACACGCCGCGCGCCGCCGCGCAGCGCATCAGCCAGCCTCGCGCCCCGTCCGAGCCCATGCGCAGCGACAGGCTTTCCAGCGCCGATTGCGTCGCGGCGTCGCTTTTCTCCCAGTCCACCAGCAGTTCGCGCAGTACGCGCTCGGCGAGCATGTCGCGGTCGCGATCTTCCATCGGGCGGGTGCCAGGGATCAGGCCAGCCTCTTCCGGGAATGCAGCCAGCAGCCACTGCGAGAACGCGTGGATCGTGTCGATCCGCAGCCCCCCGCCGGGGCAATCGAGCACGGCTGCGAACAGCGTGCGGGCGCGGGCGCGGGTTTCGGGATCGATATCCGCGCCGATGGCCCGCAGGTCGGCCACCAACCGGTCGTCCTCCATCCGGACCCAGTTCGCCAGCACCTCGTTCACGCGGGTTGCCATTTCGGCGGCGCCTGCCTTGGTGAAGGTGAGGCACAGGATATGCTCGGGCCGCACGCCCGGCGTCAGCAGCAGGCGCAGCACGCGGGCGGACAGCACCTGCGTCTTGCCGGTGCCCGCCGACGCGGACAGCCACACGCTGTCGCGCGGATCGACAGCCAGCGACTGGTTGTCCTTGAGGGGGAAGACCCGACCTGTTCTTGGGCCGCTCATGCCTCGTCCCGCCCCTGCCACTCGGCAAGCCGCATCAACTGGTCATAGGTGTCGTAGCCCGGCGCATCGGGGTTTAAGCGCGCGGTAAAAGGCTCATTCCCCAGCAGCCAGCGATCCAAGGCGTCGTCGAGGTATCGACGCGCTTCGGGCAGGAAATCTTCTGGGGGGATGCCCGTGCGCTTCTTTCCTTCCAGCAGCGGGGTGGAGACATAGCCGAAGCCGGTCTTGTGGTCCTTGGCCTTGGCCTTCCCCAGCGACCAGTATTCGAACTTCACCGGATCGCCGGTGATGTTGTCGAACCCGCCGGCCTGCGCAATCAGGCCGATGGTGCCGAGTTGCAGCGCAAAGCCTTCCTCTACCTGCGCGCCGGTTGGCGGACTGCCGGTCTTGTAATCGACCACGGCGAGCGAGCCATCGGCCAGCCTGTCGATCCGGTCGGCCTTGCCGAAGATCCGGATGCCTCGTTCGGTCATTTCACCCCATTGCTCTATGGCGACTGGCTTGCGCTCCGGGTCGGCCTCTATCGCTTCGGCAACCCATTGCAGCGCCGCCAGCAGGCGTGGCCGCCACAGGGCGCGCATCAATGGGTGGGCGGACATTTCGCGCAGGTGACGGTCGGCCAGCTCGGCAAGTTCACCCTTGCCGTTGTGCCAGTCCTCCAGGATCGCATGCGCCAGTTCGCCCTGCCAGGCAGGCGTTGGCTGGGCATCGACATGGTCGAGTTCGCCCAATCGCAGCAGCTTGGCGGCGTAATACTGGTAGGGATCGCTGCGCAGCCTATCGAGCGCGGTAACGCTGATGTCCTGCCGCCGCATTTCGGCAGGAGGACACGGTTGCGGGCGCGGGGCGTGCGGCACTTGCGGTGGATCGTCGAGCGCGCGGGCGAGCGTGACGACTTCCCTGTCCTCGTGCCTCGCAACAAGGTCCTCCCCCAGCAAGGCCCGCACGCGCAGCAGGAAGCGGGAGGCGATGGCAGGCCCGGCAAGATCCCTCCGCGCGCGGGTCAGCACCACCTCCGGCGCGCCGAGAGCCCCGGCAAGATCGTGCGCGGAAAAGCCGATGCGGAAATCCGCGCCCGGCACGCCCAGCGCACGCAGGACGCCCGGTGCCAACAGCGGATCGGTTGCCGGACGCGGCGGCCAGGTCCCTTCGTTCAGGCCCGCGCAGATGACCAGGTCCGCGCGCGTCATGCGCGCTTCCAGCAAGCCGTAGATCGCCACCCGCGGATGACCCCCATAGGGAGGTCGCACGGCAACGCGGTCCATCGCATCGCGCAGCACGAAAGGCAGTTCGTCGGCTTCCAGCGGCGTGGCGATATCGCGCGCGTGAAGGCGCAGGTCCTCGACAAAGGCCGACAACGACCGGCCATCCTCGCGTGCCCAAAGGCTCTCGCCGCACAGCGCCTCCCCCGCCTCGGCAAGCAGGTCCAGCCAAGTGGCGAGATCGGCTTCGCTACCGGCACCCAGCAGCGGGGTAAGAGCAGCTTCGACATCCTGCCACCACGGCTCGACGCCCGCCTTCCTGGCCAGCGGGTGCAGCGGGGCGAGACCGGGTGCCTTCCGCGGACCGCGCAGTTGCAGCTCGAACCGGCGGGCGGCGCGCAGCCACGCGGCCCTGCCCTCACCCGCTGCCACCAGGGGGTGCTCCAGCAGGGCAATCAGGGGAACGGGTGCGGCGGGCTCAGCAGCAATTTCGGCCAGCAAAAGGAGGACGCGCCCCGCAGCGGTTTCGCCCAGCGGGCGGCCAGCGGAATCGTCTGCCTCGATGTGCCAGCGCCGCAGGTGCTGGGCCACACGGCTGGCAAGGCCACGGTCGGGGGTGACGACGGCAACACGCCTTTCCGGCTCGTCCAGCGCCTCCCGCACCATCAGCGCGACGGCCTGCGCTTCCTCTTCCGGATTGGCAGTCTCTACCAGTCTCACGCCCGACATACGTCGTTTTGCCGCGGGCAGCTTCACCCATGCCTTGCTCGCTTCGGGCGGTAGGAAGAGACTGGAAATGGCGTGCGTGCGCTCTGGCGGACCCTTGGCGAGACCGGCACGGTGCCATTGCTGCACCTCGGCCCTCGCCACGCCCATGCGGTTCAGGAGCAGTTTCAGATGATATTGCGGATGGGTCAGCGCATCGCCGCTGGCGAAGGGGGTTTCGCCTGCCGTATCTCCCGCGCTGCCCAGTTCGTCCCACACCTCGTCTCCCATCGACAGGTCGAGATCGGGCAGCACCACCGCGCCCTGCGGCAATTCGGATACCGTACGCAGCAACCGTGCCAGTGCGGGTGCGGCGCTGGTGACACCGGCGGCGACGAAAGGCGTTTCGGGCGGTGTTTCGCGCATGCGCCGCGCGGCCTCCCGGAACAGCATGTTGCGCCGGGCGGCAGCGTCCCGCTCCCCGCGCTTCTGCAAGTCGTCGAGCCACAAGCGCTGTACCGTGGCGAACAGGTGCAGGTTGTACCGCCAGTGCTCCGACAGGTCGCCCACCATGTCCAGCACGCCGTCCGACAGCAGATCGTCCGGGGCGATCTCCTCCACCAGCAGGCGGTCCATCACCTGGCCGGTTTCGCGCGCCAAGCGGAGCAGCGCGGCGCCCCGCGGGGCCTTGTCGCCGCGGACTTCGCGGATCAGCGTGGCAAGGCGCAGCCATCGGCGTGTCGGATCGGCGGCGGGCGGGATCGCAGCGCCTGCACCCAGCGAATCGAACAGCGGCCCCAGCGATTCGTCGAGATCGAGATCGCCCACCAGCACCATGCGGGGCATCAGCAGACCCGGCCGGCCAGTCTCGCCCGCATGGCGGACAAACGCTTCGCTCATGGTCCGCGCGGCTCGCGCGCTGGGCAGCAGCAGCGTCAAGCGGGCAAGGCCGAAGGCGTCCTCGCCGTAGCGCGGCACCAGCCCCGCCACCAGCGCATCGGCGAATCCGCGATGCGCAGCAATGGAATAAACCTGAGGTGTTTGAATGTCTTGCCGCCCCGCCATCAGGTCAGCCTAGACCCGGTTTCATACTTCCGAAAGGGCTTCTTCGGTGGGGCGGATGGCCTGCGGCGTGCCCACCTCGAACCACTGCCCGGTAAAGGCCGTACCGTACAGACGGCCCTCCTCTATCGCGCGGGTCCAGAACACGTTGGTGGAGAACGCGCCATCCGGCGCATCGCGCATCAGCCGCGTGGAAATCAGCTGGATGCCGGTGAAGATGTAGGGCGCGATCCTGCCCGACTGGCGGCGCCGCAACTGGCCCTCTGCATCCATGTGGAAATCGCCCTTGCCGCTGAAATTGTGCGCCGCCTTGTGCGTCACCAGCAGCAGCAGGGCGTCCATTTTGTCCGCATCCCAGAAGGCCGACAGGTCGGCAAAGGCGTTGACCGGGCCATCCAGCCAAATGTTGTCGGAGTTCAGGCAGAAGAACGGATCGGGAAGGTGCTCTGCCGCCTTCACGATCCCGCCGCCGGTTTCCAGCAACTGCTCGCGCTCGTCGGAAATGATGATTTGCGGATGCTTGCGCTCCGCCAGGTGCGCCTCGATGGAATCGGCGAGGTAGTGCACGTTCACCACCGCGCGCGCGACGCCGGCATCGGCCAGCTTGTCCAGCGCGTGATCCACCAGCGCCTTGCCCGCGACACGCACCATCGGCTTTGGCTGGGTGGCCGTAAGCGGGCGCATGCGCTTGCCCATACCGGCAGCAAGCACCATCGCGGTATCGCTGGCCAATTTGCTCACCCGAAAATGCCTCCCTGCCTTGCGCGGACCGTATCCGGTATGTTGGCAGCGAACCAGCGGGCGACAGGTTCCAGCGCGGGATGGGCAAGGTTTCGCTCCATGGCAGCCCAGACGCGCGGGATCATCGGCAGGTAACGCTCCTTCCCATCACGCTTCCACAGGCGGGTGAAGATGCCCACGATCTTCGCATTCCGCTGCGCGCCCAGCACGGCGTAATCCGCCGCGAATGTCTCGCCCACGTCCATCCGGCTACTGTAGTGCTGCAACATCTCGGCTTCGAGATCGGCGGACACATCGCGCCGCGCGTCCTGCAACAGCGAGACAATGTCGTAGGCGGGGTGCCCCACAAGCGCATCCTGAAAGTCGATCAGCCCCTGCTCGCCCGAATATTCCCCCTGCGGGCCAAGCAGCATGATGTTTTCGGCATGATAGTCGCGCAGAACGGTGACGCCCGGCTGCTGGCGGATCAGCAGCGGCCCCAGCGCTTCGCGCCACGCGGTCGCAAAGCCCATCGAATCGACGTTCATGCCCGCGGTCTTGCAGAACCAGTCGGGAAACAGCGAAGCCTCGCGGAGGTAGGTCTCCAGCGTATAGCTTTCGAACGGCCCAGGCGGGCACTGGTGCAGGTTCACCAGCGCATCGATGGCATCGCGGTAGGCGCGGCGTTCTTCCGCCGGATTGACCTCCAGCCAGTCGCGCATGCGGTCGTGTCCGAAATCCTCGATCAGCACGAGACCGCGCTCCGGCGCCTCCGCCAGGATTTGCGGTGCGCGCAGGCCTTGGCCTGTCAGCCATTTACCGACGTGCAGGAATGGACCGGGGTCCTCGTGCGGAGGCGGTGCGTCCATCAGCATGGCGTGATTGTCACCGGAGCGGACACGAAAATAGCGGCGGAAGCTGGCGTCGCCGGGCAGCGGCTCGATCTCGGCGCCATGCCAACCGGCGGTTTCCAGAAATTCGTCCAGCCCTGCGGGAAGAGTCGATGTCATGGCCAGCGTCCTTGCCAACCTGCGCCCGGTTCCACAACGGCAATGCGTCCGACACCGGCAATTTCCAGCGTGATTTGCAGGCAGGCTGCCTCATTCGCAAATCCGCCAGCGTGGTCGGGCCACTCGGCCAGCAAGGCTGCGCCCTCACGGTAATCGTCGAGGCCAAGCTGCTCTGCCTCCGACGGATGCTCGAGGCGGTAGAAATCAGCGTGGACCACCGGCGGATCGAGATGGTCGTAGGTTTCGATGATCGTAAAGGTCGGCGAAGGCACCTCGCCTTCATGGCCCAGTGCGGACAGGATTTCGCGCGAGAGGGTCGTCTTGCCAGTACCGAGGCCACCTGTCAGCGCCACGACATCGCCGGACTGCAGCCGGGCCGCGATGCGCTGGCCGAAGCCCTGCATCGCCTTCAGGTCCGGAAGTTCGATCCTCAAGGCAGCTTCACCGTCGCCGTTGTGCCTCCGCCCTTCTCCGACTGGATTTCCAGCCTGCCGCCATGGGCCTCGATCAACTGGCGGGCGAGCGGCAGGCCGAGGCCGCGCTTGCCATCCTTTCCGTCGCTGCCGCTCAGGCGATAGCCGTCCAGCGCGCGGGCGAGTTCGCTGGGGCGCATCCCCTCGCCATTATCTGAAATCACGATGCGGGCGCCCGATTTACGGCGGCCCAGCGCGACGAGGATACGCCCGCCTTCAGGCGTCGCGGCAATGGCATTGTCGAGCAGGTTGCCCACCGCGCGGCTCAACTGGCGGCGGTCTGCCTGTACCGATCCCGCGCTCTTGTCGCCGCGCAGGTCCAGGGTGATATTCTTTGCCTCGATGGCGTCTTCCCGCGCCCGCACCACCTGTGTGGCAAAGCTCAGCAGTTCCAATTCCTCGGTGGCGATGGGCAGCAGGCCAGCCTCGCTCTGCGTCAGGTCCAGCACCGATTCGATCTGTTGCGACAGCCGCTCCACCGAGGCGATGATCGCGCCCACATATTCCTTGCCCTGGTCCGAGAGTTCGCCCGCGACCCCGGTCTGCAGCAATTCGGCAAAGCCGCCGATGGATGTCAGCGGCGTGCGGAATTCGTAGCTCATGTTGGCAAGGAACCGCGTCTTCACCGCGTCCGCCTCCTCCAGCGCCTGGTTGCGTTCGCGCAGGGCCTCTTCCGCCTTGGTGGAATCGGTTACGTCCAGCACCGTCAGCAGGCCGTTGCCATCGGGCAAGGGAACACCGGCGAATTCCAGCGTACGCCCGTCGGATAGCACTACCCGCCCGCCGCGCTGCTGCCGGTCCAGCGTGGCAGCGCGCACGACTTCGGCAATGGCGGTGCGTTGACCGGGCCGCGCCAGACGGTCCGCAATTCGGTCGAGCAATTCGTCGACATGGGGATGCTCGTCGAAGAACTCTTCCGGCAGGTTCCAGATGGCGGGGAACCGGCGGTTCCACAGCTGCATCCGGCCGTCGGGCGCGAACACCGCGAGCGATTCGAAAAGCGAATCGAAAGTGGCGGTCCGGGTGCGCAGCAGCGTGTCGCGCGTGGCCGAAAGCGCAAGCTGTTCGGACCTGTCCTCCGCCACCAGCACGAGACCGCCGTCGGGCAGCGGCTGGGCGACGATGCGCAGGTGGGTGCTGTCAGGCAGCGTCCAGGCATCCTCCACCGGGGCATCCTGGGTAAACCATGCCGCCAGTTCTGCCCGCCACGACGGAAAATCGCGCGTTTCGGGCAGTCGGCCAGCGTCGCGGGCAAGGTCCAGGAACCGGTCGAAATCGGGCGGGTCCACACGGGCGGAACCGGGCAATGCAAAGATGCGCTGGAATGGCTGGTTGGAAAAGGCGAGGCGGCGGTCGGGATCGAACTGCGCCACGCCGATGGAAAGCTGGTCGAGCATTGAGCGCTGGGCCGCACGGAAAGCGCGGAAGGCGCGTGTCTGCTCCTCCATCTCCTCGATATCGATGGCGTATCCGGCAACGCCTTCCTCTCCCAGCGGCAGGTCCGACACGCGGAGTGTGCGGCGCTGGTTGCCCACGGTTGCCTGGACGATCCGCTCCACCGGCAGGTCGCGGCTGTGCGCCTGTCCGGCGATCTGCGCTGCTGAAAGACCGTCCACCGGTTCCACCAGTTCGATCTGCTTGTCCACCACGCTCGCGGCATCCTTCGCGCCCACTGCGGTGACATAGGCGCTGTTGACCAGGCGCAGGTCCATTTCCGGGCCGCGGAACCACATCGGCATGGGCGCGGCCTCAATCAGGCCGACCAGCGCAGCGAAATCGTTGCGCGCGCGGGCGGTTTCCTCGCGCAGGCGAGCAAGTTCGCCCTGGCTTTCGGAAAAGTCGAACCACCATACCATGGCAGCTCCGCCCGTGGCGATGACCGGATCGGCCAGCTGCCCGCGCACGGCAAGGCTCTTTGTGGAACCCTTGGGTGTCACGACCATGCTGAACGGTGCGGCCGTTTTCTGCGTGCGGCGCACGGCTTCACGCAGGTCCTTCAGTTCCTCGTCCACCAGACCGCCGCCCAGCTCACTGAGAAATCCCGGCAGGGTATCCAGTCCGATCCACTTGGCCAGCCTGTCCGGCCCCTCTATCTTGCCATCGGCACGCACCAGCAGCGGAATGGCGGGCGCATCGTCGATCATGCGCGACAGGCGGCGAACGGTGTTGCGGGCATGGCGCGCCGCGCGGGCGCGCTGGAGGGAGCCCACGACCAGCCACACCGCGCCAAAGGTCCACGCGGCCAGCATCAGCCCCAGCAGGGCCATCGCGGATGGGGTCAATTCCATTGCCTATGCAGCTATGGGACAGGGGGCGCAGTTGCAATGGGCGGCAGGCAAATCCCGACAGTCCTGATGCCCAAAAAGGAACGCCCCGGCGCGAATGGCCGGGGCGTTCGTGTTTTCATCGGTGCAAACCGCAGATCAGTAACGATAGTGTTCCGGCTTGAACGGACCTTCTACCGGCACGCCGATATAGTCGGCCTGCTGCTTGCTGAGCTTGGTCAGCTTAACGCCCAGCTTGTCGAGGTGCAGGGCCGCGACCTTCTCGTCCAGCTTCTTGGGCAGGACGTAAACATCGTTCTCGTACTGCTCGTGGCGCTCCCACAGTTCCAGCTGTGCCATCACCTGGTTGGTGAAGGAGCAGCTCATCACGAAGCTGGGGTGGCCGGTGGCGCAGGCTAGGTTAACCAGGCGGCCCTTGGCCAGGACGATGATTTCCTTGCCATCGGGGAACTTCACCAGGTCGGTGCCCGGCTTCAGTTCGGTCCACTCGTAGTTGTCGAGAGCGCTGATCTGGATCTCGGAATCGAAGTGGCCGATGTTGCACACGATGCTCATGGGCTTCATCGCCTTCATGTGCTCGGCAGTGATCACGTCTTCGTTACCGGTGGTGGTGACGAAGATATCGGCGCGCTTCACGCCTTCTTCCATCGTCACGACCTCGTAACCTTCCATCGCCGCCTGCAGCGCGCAGATCGGATCGATTTCCGTCACGAGAACGCGCGCGCCGCCATTGCGGAGCGACTGTGCGCTGCCCTTGCCCACGTCGCCGTAGCCGGCAACCAAGGCAACCTTGCCCGACAGCATGACGTCGGTCGCGCGGCGGATGGCATCCACCAGCGATTCGCGGCAACCGTAGAGGTTGTCGAACTTCGACTTGGTGACGGAATCGTTCACGTTGATGGCCGGGAACGGCAGCTTGCCCTTCTTGGCAAGGCCATAGAGACGGTGGACGCCCGTGGTGGTTTCTTCCGAAACGCCCAGGATGTTCTTCACCGATTTCGTCAGGTAGCCCGGCTTGCGCTTCAGGAATTCCTTCAGCGAACGCTGGAATTCGACTTCCTCGGCATTGTTGGGCTCGGGCAGGTCCTCGCCCGCTTCCACGCGCGCGCCCCACAGCGCGAACATCGTGGCGTCGCCGCCGTCGTCGAGAATGAGGTTGGCGGTCTGATCTTGGTCGTCATCGGTCGACCAGTCGAAAATCTTGCCGACATAGTCCCAGTATTCGGCCAGGCTTTCGCCCTTCACGGCGAAAACGGGAATGTCCTGCGCGGCGATGGCAGCGGCCGCGTGGTCCTGCGTGGAGAAGATGTTGCAGGTGGCCCAGCGCACTTCCGCACCCAGCGCGGTGAGCGTTTCTATCAGCACGGCGGTCTGGATCGTCATGTGCAGGCTGCCGGTGATGCGGGCACCCTTCAGCGGCTGCGCGTCGCCGAATTCCTCGCGCGTGGCCATCAGGCCCGGCATTTCGGTTTCGGCAATGTTGATTTCCGCGCGGCCATAGTCGGCAAGCGCAATATCCTTGATGATGTAGTCGTTGAAAGCGGCGTCGGCCACGGGCACGTCTCCTGTCGTGTTCGGGTAATGCGTCGCCGGGGCTCCATGCAACGCCTATGCTGCGACCGCACATAGTGGGCGGCGCGACGGGGGACAACCCCTGTTTAATGCCGGGTAAATGGCATTCCGCTTGCGGACTTGGCGGCAGCACCTATGTCGGAGCCCGGACGGTGACAGGAGGATTATTAAATGACGATTTCCAAAGGTGACAAGCTTCCCGACGTGAAGCTGGTAAAGCCCACGAGCGATGGCCCCGAAGCCGTGCAGTCGAGCGATTTCTTCGCGGGCCGCAAGGTCGCCCTTTTCGCGGTTCCGGGCGCTTTCACGCCGACCTGCTCTGCCAAGCACCTGCCGGGCTATGTTGATAAGGCCGACGAACTGAAGGCCAAGGGCGTGGACGAGATCGCCTGCACATCGGTGAACGATGCCTTCGTGCTGGGCGCCTGGAACAAGGCCGATGGCGGCGACGAGATCACGATGCTGGCCGACGGCAGTGCCGAATTTGCCAAGGCGCTGGGCCTTACCGCCGATATGAGCGGCTATGGCATGGGCACCCGTTCCAACCGCTATTCCATGATCGTGGAAGATGGCGTGGTTACCGAGATCAACGTGGAAAATCCCGGCGAATTCAAGGTATCGAGCGCGGAGCACATGCTCGGCCAGCTCTAGGACCTTCGCCACATCGACCAAAGAAAAGGGCGCCCGCTGCGGCGCCCTTTTTGTAGCTATGGAACAGGGCTACGGACAAACCATGCAGTTTCTGAGATCACGGCCATTCCTCTGGCTGACCCTCGCCCTTCCCGCAATCTGGATCGGCTGGCGCTGGGTGATGACCCCGGACCTTTACGGATACGGTCACGCGATCGGCGACACCGGGGACTGGGCCGCGTGGCTGCTGATGGTGACACTGGCCGTGACGCCGGTCCGCCTGCTGTTTCGCAAGTCTCCCTGGGCCATCTGGTTGCTGCGCAGGAGGCGGGACCTTGGCGTGGCCAGCTTCGCCTATGCAGCCGCTCACACCGCCATCTACCTATGGCACAAGGGGGCGTTTCAGCCGGTGCTGGAAGAGGCCGGCAATTCCGACATGCTGACAGGCTGGCTAGCGCTGGCGCTGTTCATCCCGCTGGCGATCACATCGAACGACAAGGCCGTTCGGGCCATGAAGCGGTCATGGAAAAAACTGCACCGCCTCGTTTACCCGGCGGCGGTGCTGATGTTCGTGCACTGGGTTCTGGCCAGCTTCGATCCGACGACGGCCTGGATCCACATCGGGATCATGGCCGCCATCGAGATCGTGAAGATAGCTATCCAGCAGCGTCAGAGAGTGACGTAGCGACGCAGGCGAGCGACTTCGTCCTCGTCAACGTACTTGCCGATTTCGCGGTTGAACTCATCCATGTTCTCGTAGGGACGATATTCCAGGAATTCGCCGATCATGCGGTCGCTCATGCCCGGGATCAGCGCGATGGCTTCGTTGGATGCCTCGTTGAGGTTGATCGGCACGAAAACGTTTTCCAGCACCGTTGCCGCCTCTTCCTCGCTGACGTTGGCTAGCAGCACGGCGTTCAGTTCGGTAACGTCGGCATAGGGCTGCCCGGCGACGATGGCATCGGCCAGTTCCTGCGAGACGCCGTCGACAGCCATGAGTTCCTCGACGGAAGCCGTGCTGGCGTCGGTAATGGCACCGGTTTCGGTGTCGGCGGGAATGCCGGCTTCGACGGTTTCCATCGGCTCGGCTTCCTCAGGCTCTTCGGCGGTTTCGCCGCAGGCGCTGAGGGTAAGGGCCGTGCCGGCCATGGCTGCAGCGAGTACGATCTTGCGCATTTTCAATTCCTTGTTTTCAATCGAGTTTGCAAATTGGAGCGGAACCATACGGCCCCTTCCCCCTGTCTAGTCGTCCCAGGATACGTCGACGCCGAGGCTGTCGATATTGGGTACGAAATCGGGATGCGCGCGGCGCATCGGATCGGCGTCGAGAATGGTCGATTCGCCTTCGATCGATGCAGCCACCATCAGCAGGGCAATAGCCACGCGAATGATGTATGGGCTGGTCACGGTGGCCGGAACCAGCTTCTGTCCGCCAAAGGTAATCAGCCGGTGCGGATCGCACAGAAGCGTGTGCGCGCCGAACAAGCTTAGCTCTGTGTGCCAGGTCAGGCCACCTTCGTAGACCTTGTTCCAGAACATCGTCTGTCCCCGCGCCTTCACGCCAAGGGCAATGAAGATCGGTAGCAGGTCAGCCGGAATATAGGGCCACGGCGCGGCTTCCACCTTGGTCGTCAGGTGGCTGGTGAAGTTCTTCTGCACCACCAGCTCCTCTGGCGCGGCAAGGCGCGACCAGCCATCCTTGTGCTCGACATGGGCGCCAAACTTCTCGAACGTCTTGTCGATTAGCATGAAATCCTCGGGCCGCGTATTGCGCACCGAGACATCGCCGCCGGTGATCGCGGACAACGCGAGGAAGGTGGCGATCTCGTGGAAATCCTCCACGAAGGTGTAATCGACTGCCTTGAAGCTGCTGCACCCGTCGACCGAAACCATCGAGGTACCCTTCCCCCGGATGGTGCCGCCCATCAATTCCAGGAAGGTGCACATTTCCTGCACATGCGGTTCGCACGCAGCGTTCACGATCTGGCTGGTGCCGTTGGCGGTCAGCGCGCTGATGATGAAATTCTCGGTCGTGGTGACGGAGGCATATTCCAGCCACATGCGCGTGCCGTCGGCCTTGTGGCTGTTGCGGAACACGATGTCCTTGCCTTCGTAGGACACATCCGCGCCGAACGCCTTGAACACCTGTACGTGCGGATCGATCTCGCGCGCGCCCAGCGTGCAGCCCTTCACCTCGTGTTCCAGCCGTGCTTCGCCAAGGCGCGAGAGAAGACCGGGGATCATCATGATCGATGCGCGCATGGCTTGCGGCAGCTTGGCTTTCGCGCTGGATGAAATGGTCGAGTGATCGATCCTGAGGGTTTTGGCAGACTTGTCCCACTCAACCGTGGAGCCAAGCTCGCTGAAGAATGCGTGGATGCGCTGCACATCGGTGATCTCGGGAACGTTGCGCAGCATGATCGGCGCCTCGCTCAGCAGCGTGGCGCACAGCACCGGGAGCACCGCGTTCTTGTTGGCGGAGGGTTCGATCTTGCCGACCAGCTTCTGCCCGCCTCTTACGCGCAATGCAGTCATTCTTTTCCTTTCAATTCGTCTCGGCGGCCAGTCGGCCTGCTCAGTAACCCATCAGCTTGAGTACTTCTTCGCGGCTTCGCGGGTCGCTGCGGAATGTGCCCATGACCTGGCTGGTCACCATGCTCACGCCTGGGGTGCGCACGCCGCGGGCGGTCATACAGGCATGGCTGGCTTCGATCACCACGGCAACGCCGCGGGGGTTGAGATGATCCTGGATACACTGGGCCACCTCTGCGGTCAGGCGTTCCTGCACCTGAAGCCGGCGGGCAAAGCCGTGCAGCACGCGTGCCAGCTTGGAAATGCCCACCACCCGGTCGGTCGGCAGATAGGCAATCGCCGCCTTGCCGATGATCGGGGCCATGTGATGCTCGCAGTGGCTCTGGAACGGAATGTCCTTCAGCAGCACGATCTCGTCATAACCGCCCACTTCCTCGAACACGCGGGCAAGGTGATGGGAGGGGTCTTCGGCATAGCCGACGCAGTATTCCTTCCACGCCCGTGCCACGCGCTTCGGCGTGTCGAGCAGCCCTTCGCGGGTAGGATCGTCGCCCGCCCATTTGATAAGCGTGCGGATCGCCTCCTGCACGTCTTCGGGAACCGGGGGTTTGCCCCGGGGATCGTCCTCGTCCGGACCTACAAGGCTACTCATTCGCGGGTTTGCGCCTTCTCTTCAGCTTGCTGTGCGCCTTGGCCAATAGGCTGCCCCGCCGGAAAAGGCCACGGTCTGACTTGTCGAAATCGAAAAGCTCCTCCGGCTGTTCCGGATCGAGCCTTTCGTCGAGCGCCAGTCCGCGTTCCCAGTCTTCGTGCCTGGCAGGCCGCAGACGCCGCAGGTAACGCCTGTTCCGGTCACCGATGTAATCGATCATCCCCGCCATGCTGCCGTGCTTCTCGATCAGGAAAGACACGTCCTGCTTGAAGATGCCCAGATGCTCGGACAGCAGCGATTCGCGGATGGCGCGGATGGCCGGTTCTGCCTTGGCGTTACCCGGCCTGTCGCAGTCGATGAACACATCGCATTCGCTATCCAGTCCCATGGAACGGTTGTTCATGTTGGCGGAGCCGACGCGCAGGATGCGGTCGTCCACGATCATCAGCTTGGCATGAACATAGATAGGCGTCTCTCCGCTGTGGGGGACGTAGAGATTGAAGCGGTCATGCGTGTCGAGTTCCTCCAGCGCGGCGACCAGCTCGTCGCGCGCGGGATCCATCGCGGTCGCTTCTGCCCAGCCTTCCCCGGTATGCGGCATGACGATGGTGAACTCGGGCGGGTCCGGTTGCGACAGGCGCTTGGCAATCGCTTCGCAGATGGTGCGCGAGGTGAAATACTGGTTCTCCGCATAGACGAACCGCTTCGCGCCGGCGATCTGCCGCAGGAAGAGCGTTTCTATCTCGTCGACCTTGGGGTCTTTGTCGTATTCGGCACGGGTGCGGGCGATCCCGACCTCGACGTCCTCGAAATGCGGCGCAAGGTTATCGGGCCAGGCGCTTCCAGGGTCGGGATGCGGCTTTGAAAGCGGTTTTCCCCCTGCCCTTACCCAGCGAGCGCGGCCCAGGCGCTCCAGTTCGCTGGCTACCTCGCCTTCCATCATCATCGTAAGATCGTGCCAGGGGCCATAGGGTGTCCCGTCGGGCCGTTTGCGACCGGGCTCGTCCTCCAGGTGTTCGCGCGTGTCCCACCGCCGGGTTGTCATGTCGATGCCGCCGCAGACGGCGAAATCGTCGTCAATGATCACCAGTTTCTGGTGGTGTGAGCATGCTACCGGGTGCGCGGTATCGAACTTGAAATCGATTCGCCGGTGGCGCCACCAGCGAAGGAGGTCGAACGCCATGGCCCCGCGCCCGAAGAACTTCAGGAAGCCATAGCTCCATTTCAGGATGCGGATTTCCAGATCAGGCCGATGGTTGTTCAGCCAGATGATGAAACTGCCCAGGCGCGAGGGGTACTCGCTCTTCCAGCCCTTCTGCCACCAGCGGCGACCGCGCTTGAGATGGATGCGGGTGTCGAAATCCCACCCGATCAACAGGATGCGCTGGCGCGCCTTCAGCATGGCCTGCTGGATCAGGTCGAAATAATCCGCTCCGTCAATGACGACTCGAACCTTGCGGGCCCTGGCATAACGCCAGACGCCCGGTTCTATCGAGGAATCATCGTAGTCCTCGACCCGGTTTTCAACTCTTTCCAATAACGCGCCCTCCGCTGCGGCTCGCGCCTATTCCTTCGCGTCTTCCATCTTTTCAGGCGTCACCTCGGCCTCGTCCTTTTCCTCCGCCTTGCGGCGGTCGAAGACGCTGCGCATGTGCTCGCGGTCTTCGTCGGTAAGGTATGGCTCGAATTCGGGGAAGTGATCTTCCTCTTCCTCGTTGATGTGATGGCGATAATCGTGGTCCAGCTTCTTGAAAGCGGCCATCCAGGCAGAGGTCGACATGTCCTGCGCCGCTAGGTCGTTCAGCAGCTCGTTCAGCTCGTGATGCTCGGCCACAGAGTGACGCGTCATGTCGGTGGTCGGCGGCTTGCGCAGCATCGTGGAATAGAGCGCCTGCTCTTCCGCCGCCGCATGGCTTTTCACTTCCTTGGTGAACTGCTCCAGCAATTCCTTGCGCTCGTTGCTCTCGCCGTGGGTCTCGGCAAGCTTGTCGAGAATGGCGCGGTGCGATTCGTGATCTTCCTTGAGGCGGGCAAAGATGTCGTGGGACACGTGGCGAACTCCTGTTGAATGTATTTGCACCATGAACAGGCGAGCGCAGGCAAGGGTTCCGCAGCATGGACGAAAAGGCAGGGTCACCGATTCCTGGCCCTGCACCGATCACGAAATAAGGCGGCCGTCCGAACTTTTCTGCGACAGAACCAAAAAAGGGACCGACCCTTTCAGGTCAGTCCCTTTCTTGGTGCGCCAGGAAGGATTCGAACCTCCGGCCGCCTGATTCGTAGTCAGGTACTCTATCCAGCTGAGCTACTGGCGCACTTGAGAGGCGGGCAAATAGGGAGGGTTTTGCAGCTTGGCAACCCCTATCCGGCAAAGCGTGACAATAGTTTTCGGTCCATCGGTGCCAGTGGCAATGCCGCCGCTTGTGCAAGAGAGAACCAGCCCCAGTCCTGCCCTTCCAGTGCCCGCGGCTCTCCCACCGGCTGGCGCGAAGTGTAAAGATTGAGGACAATCGCCGGATCGGTGCCTTCCTCGGCAAAGAAGGCCGGTTCCAGCATCGCTGCGTCGAGTTCCAGGCCCAGCTCCTCCGCAATCTCCCTGATAAGCGCTTTTACAGGTTTTTCAGACACTTCGACCTTGCCGCCGGGAAATTCCCACATGCCGCCGTGATGCTTCCCGGGGGGACGCTGCTGCAGCAGGACGCGGCCTTCCTGGTCGAACAGGGCAAGCGCCACGACCAGCAACCATGTCGGAATATTTTGCACGTCAACCATACGACTAAAGGAATCCTTAAACCTCAAGTGCGAAACCGCATGCTGTCGCAGTTTAACCAGGGGACCAGCGTTGTTTGCGAAACATTTCATCAAGCGCCTGCTGCGCGACACCCAGGGGGCGACAGCTGTCGAATACGGCCTAATCGCGGCGCTTATCGTGATCGCGATGGTAACCGCCCTGCAGGGTCTCGCAACCGAGACCGTCGGAATGTGGGGCGACGTGAGCGACAAATATGAAGCCGTCAACAACAATGAAGGCGGTTAGGAATTTCTCAACACCTTCTACGTAGAAATCAAATTGCTCGAACGGTGACATCCGGTTGAGCCGGGTACCGAAGATTACAACCAGGAGATTTGAAATGACCTTCTTCAAGAACCTCGTCCAGGACGAACAGGGCGCGACCGCCATCGAATACGGCCTGATCGCCGCTCTTATCGCTGTTGCTGCCATCACCGCCATGCAGAGCCTCGGCGGCGAACTGACGAACACCTTCGTGAACGTTCAGACCGAGCTGAGCGCTGCAAACGACGCCAACCAAGGCTAACTGGTTAGGACGGAATTCGGGGGCGTCAGGGAAACCTGGCGCCCCCTTTTCTTTGCGCGAAACAAACGCGCCATGAAAAACGGGCCGACGCACGCGCCGGCCCGTTTTTCGTTTTATTACCGTCGGCTCAGTTAGAGCGGACGACGATCTTGTATTCGCGTCCCGGCACGATCTGATCGCCCGAACCCAGCCCGTTCAGCACGCGGAAACGGGCTTCCTGGGCGTCGGTGTAAGCCATCCGGCTGGCCAAGGTGCGCACCGTATCACCGCGCGCCGCCGTCACCACGTCAACCCGCCGCGGAACGACGCTGCCCGCTTCGCTCGCGCTGACGCGGCGCATCGACTGGTAGAGCGAATTGAAGACGCCCGCCTGTCCTGCCGGAGTAATAGCGGCGAAGTGATAGGCCGTGTCGTTGCTAAACTCGTAGGCAAAGACTGTGACATCGACCTGCTGCTGGCCATTGTTCACCCGTGCAGTTCCGTAGGCAGCGGGCAACCCGTTCACCGTGGTGCGCTCTATGTTTGAGGGCGTGATTTGCTGCTGCTCTCCGCCCAGCGCGTTGAAGACATTGCGCACGTAGGCGTTGAGATCGTTGTTGTACGGTCCCACCGTAAGCTGTGCACGCCCCTGTTCGCCATTAATGGTAACGGCGCGCGTGCCGTTGACCATGTAGAAGCCCTGCGGCGCAGTGAAACTGAAGCGAAGGATCGGGTGGATGAACTGCCGCCCTTCGATCACGCCCTGTTCGGGATCGTCACCATAGATCATGCCGTCGATGCGGCTGAGGAAGGTCTCGCGATTGACCACGCCCGTACCACCTGCGGCAAGCTGACGCGCGTTCTGCACGCGGCTGGCGGGATCGGGGTGCGTGCTTGCCCATTCGGGAATCGTCGCGTTCTCGCGGCCCTGCAACTGCGCATCCAGCTGGTTTTGCGCGGCCAGGCTGGCGAGCAGGGTGGACATTGCGTTGGGATCATAGCCCGCGCGGTTCAGGTACTGGATGCCGAGCTGGTCCGCTTCCAGTTCCTGGCTGCGCGAATAACCAAGCGTTGCAAGCTGCGAGCCCTGCAGGCTGAGATTTGCCAGTTCGGAGCTGCCCAGTACCGCGCCGCCGATCACGGCACCCAGCAGGCCGAGCAACTGGTTGCGCTGCGCGGCCTGCTGCCGCCGGGCGGAGTGGCGCGCGGCAACGTGGCCGACCTCGTGCCCCAGCACGGCGGCCAGTTCCGCCTCGTTGTTCATCAGGTTCACCAACTGGCGGGTCGCATAGACGTAGCCGCCCGGCACAGCGAAGGCGTTGTTCACGCTGGAATTCAGCAGCGTCACCTCGAATGCGTCGGGCCGGGTGGCGAGGCCTGACTGCAATGCGATGTTGGAGCCGACCTGGTCGACATAGCGGGCGTAGGGCCCGGTCATCGCGCCGCCGAACTCGTTAACGAAGGCCTGGTGATTTTCAGCCCCGAGCTGCGCCTCTTCGGCGGTAATGGGCGATCCGGGAGCGACATTCGCACCGGGAACGCTTGCACAGGCGCCCAGCGCTAGCGAGGCGGCTCCGGCAAGCGCCATTGCAGTGAATTTTCGGGTGTTTTTCAGCGGCATTCGGGCCTCCTCAAGGGACACGCAACGCACACGACCTGGCGTTGCAGTTATTGCAGGAGGAAACCTAATTGCCGCAATGATGTTCCCGACCGGGCGGAGAGACCCTGCTGCGATCAGCGAGAGATGTTGCTGCCGATGGCAAGGAAGCGATCCTCGCGCTTGCGGCGGATCGTGTCCGCATCCAGTCCTGCCAGCGCGTCCAGCTCCTCGCCGATGGCCGTTGCCAGTGCCTCTGCCGCGGCTTGCGGATCGCGCTGCGCCCCGCCAACGGGTTCCGCCACGATCCGGTCGATCACGCCCAGTTTCGCAAGATCCTGCGCCGTCATCTTCATGGCTTCCGCCGCTTCCGGAGCCTTGGCAGCGGTGCGCCACAGGATCGAAGCGCAGCCTTCGGGAGAGATCACCGAATAGACGGCATGCTCGAACATCAGGACCCGTTCCGCGCTGGCCAGTGCCACCGCCCCGCCAGAGCCGCCCTCGCCCACGATAGCGGCGACCATCGGCACGCCCAGCCCAAGGCAGGCTTCGGTCGAACGGGCGATCGCTTCTGCCTGGCCGCGCTCCTCCGCCTCGATACCGGGAAATGCGCCAGACGTATCCACCAGCGTCACCACCGGCAGGCCGAACCGGTCCGCCAGTTCCATCAGGCGAATAGCCTTGCGGTAACCCTCGGGCTTGCCCATGCCGAAATTGTGACGGATCCGGCTCTCGGTATCGTTGCCCTTCTCATGCCCGATCAGCATCACCTTGCGCTCACCCAAGCGGGCGAGCCCGCCCATGATCGCCTGGTCGTCGGCATAGGCGCGGTCTCCGCCTAGCGGCATGAAGTCGGTGAAACCGTGGCGCAGATAATCGTGGAAGTGCGGGCGCCCGGGATGGCGCGCCACTTGCGTCTTCTGCCACGGCGACAGGTCGCGATAGGTGCTTTCCAGCAGGGTCGCGCTTTTTTTCTCCAGGCGCTTCAGTTCCTTGGAGATGTCGACCGAGCCATCCTCTCCCGCGGCGTCGCGCAGTTCGGTGATCTTGGCGTCCAGTTCGGCTACCGGCTTTTCGAATTCCAGATAAGAAATCATGCCAGAGCCGCTACTCCGCTCCGCGCCCGCCTGCAAGAGGATGCCGTTCATTCACCAGCGCCACCAACCGCGCCGAATCGACGTGGGTGTAGATCTGCGTGGTCGCGATATCGGCATGACCGAGCAGGGTCTGCAGCACGCGCAGGTCTGCCCCGCCCTCCAGCAAATGCGTGGCAAAGGCGTGGCGCAGCACGTGAGGGCTGACCTTCGCCGGATCGAGATCGGCGCGCGCGGCAAGTTCCTTCAGCATCTGGTATAGCCTGATGCGGCTGAGATGTTTCTGGCGAGAGGGGAACAGGAACGCGGACTTGCCCTCGCGCAGCGCCAGCCACCTGCCGATGGCGTGCTGCGCCCGGCGCGATACGGGCACCAAGCGCTGCTGCCCGCCCTTGCCGGTGATCGTCAGGAACGGCGCGTCGCGCGGCACGGCGGCCAGCGGCAGGGCGACAAGTTCGGTGGCTCGCAAGCCCGAGCCGTAGAGCAGTTCGAGCAGCGTGAGCATGCGCACCGGCGCAGGACGGTCGCTGGCGGCCTCGCTTTCAGCCTGGTCGAACAGCTTCGCGACTTCTGCATGGCTCAGCAATTTAGGCAGCGGACGGCGCGCCTGCGGACGCGGCAGCGCGGCAGAGGGGTCATCGTCGCGCAAGCCATCATCGATGCAGAAGTCGAAGAACTGTCGCAGCGCGGAGACCTTTCGCGCGACGGTGGAGGCAGCAAGATCGCTCCACGCTCGCGGGAGTTTTTCGAGGTCCGACCGGGTCGCGTCAACAAGGTCGCCAATCACCGCTTCGCTCCCCTCGAGGTCGCGTCGGTAGGCGGCCAGCGTATTCGGTGCCGCGCCCCGCTCTGCAGCGAGCATGGCCAGGAAGCTGTCGATGGCGGCGGACACAGGCCTAGCCGCGCGCGACCGCCTCCGCGGCGATCATCCGTGCTTCGGCGGAAAGGCCCGCTGCGTTCAACGCGCGCACGATGTGATAGAGGTGCCGCGGCGTCATCTGCTCCCAGCTTCGGCCTTGCATGCCAAGCCCGGCCAGCATCGCGACGAGGGTGGAATTGCCCAGTTCGCCCGCGCGTCCGATCTTGTCGCTCCATGCGCTACGGCGTTCGAAGTTGGCCCCTACACGCTCGGAGAAATCGGCAAGGTCGTCGCTATCGATCCGGCCAAGCCCCGCCAGCCCAGCAAGGAGGAAAGCGGACGTGCGCATGTTGGCGCTGCCATCATCGTCGAGGAAACTGTCGATATCGCCCCCGTCCACGGCGCCATCGGCACCTGGGCGGGCGAGCGACAGCAGGGCCCATGCCTTGCTTCCATCCGGTACTACATCGGCCCAGCGCATGGCGTTGCGATCGAGCCCCGCCGCCAGCATGGAGGCAATCAGGTTTGCCGCGTCGTCCTCCATATCCTCGCTGACCGGCAGGCGGGCTGCGGCATAGGCTGTCAGGACAAGGCGGCCATAGTCATTACCCTCCCCCCACAACTGGCGCATCGCCGCCACACGCTGTGCGGGGGTATTGGCGACGTATGCCTCTCGCAACTGGGCGGCGAGGCTCTTGTCAGCCGCATCGTAGCTGTCGCTGGACCAAAGCTGCGAATAGAGATCGATCATGGCGGCGGAAGAAAGCACGCCGCGCGCCGCGGCTGTGTCTGCCACTTCCACCCGCTGCAGCAGCGGGGTTGCCGGGATCAGGACGGTGGAAATATCATAGGACAGGCCACCGCCATTGCGCAGGTTCTCCGGCAGGTCCTCGCCCACCGCTCGCGCCATGGCGAACCGCCACGGAGTCAGTTCATCCACACCGTCCCATTCGATATTGACTGCACGGCCACCTTCCCCGGCAGCGCCGGCGTACCGTTGTGCGAGGCGCACGTCGATCTCGTCCGCCACGCCGGTGCCGAAGGCGCGTTGCAGGCGGCGATCGGCGCTGCGCGTATCGCCGAGATAGGCAGAGCAGATGGCCTGCAGCATCTCCCATTCGGGCGTGTCGACAAGATCGCTCTGCAGGCGGGCAACAGGGCACATCCCCAGCACGTCACCTGTGGCGAGATAGGCATCGAATGCAGCAGACGCGAGCGCGGGATCGTACTCCGAACCGTCGATATCCTGCACGAAAGCCCGCGCCACCGCGCCCTCGCCCATGTTGGCAAGTACGCGCGCCCGCATCGCGGCAAAGGCCACCGGGTTCAGACCGCGCGGCGTTTCCAGCCTGCTCGCCAATGCGCGGCGCATCAGGATGTGGCCCCAGCGCGAAACCACCGGACCGTCACTGGCCTGCAGCACGGCGGACACCAGGGCCGCGGGCTGGTTGGCCAGCGAACGGCTGGGAAAGCCCCCTTCGGCCTGCGCTATCACGCCAACATTCTCCACCGCGCGGCGGGCCGCGGCGGGAATGTCGAACTTCGGCCTCAGGCCCAGCAGCTCGTTGATCTCGTCCTCTTCCATCCCTTCCAACTCTGCCAGGGAAGGGAAATCGGCAGGCACGTTGACCGAAGTGCTGCCGGACGAGTTGGACGTGTCGGGTATGGGCTGCACCACCTCGCCGCTGCCACCAGGAGCGGACGGGGTCGAAGGCCGCGAAGGCGTGGCCGGGCGCGTTTGCGTGGGTGTAGGTGTGGGCGACGGTTGCTGCTGCGGCGGCGGATCGCGAAAGATATCGGGCAGCAGGTCTTCCGGGCCGCCTGCCATCGCCAGCGAGGAAGACAGCGTCAGCCCGGCAGCACTAATGAAGAATACGGCGCGTTTCACGAATTGCCCTCCGGCAGCGAAACGGGCTCCACGATCAGTCGTTGTTCTTCGCGCCCGCCATCGTACCAGGCAACGCCCAGCATCACCGCCAGCGCCACAGCCACAAGAACCACAATCGTCATCCGTCGTTTCGACACTTTTGCAAATAGCTTCCCTTGGCCGCCCTAAACACGGCTCATGCTTGCCAGCGCGACTAGCCCAACTATAGGCCTTGCGGCAATGACCATTGCCACGCCCTTACCCGATGATGCGACAATCCGCGCCATCCGCAGGCGGATCGAACGCCCGATCGTGCTGGTCGGCATGATGGGCGTGGGCAAGAGTACGGTCGGTCGCAAACTGGCAGGGACGCTGGGCGCGCAGTTCATCGACGCCGATGACGAAATTGCCGAAGCGGCCAACATGTCCATTCCCGAGATATTCGAACAATTTGGCGAAGCCTATTTCCGCGACGGTGAACGCCGCGTGATCGCTCGGTTACTGGAAGAGAACCGCCGCAACTGCGTCATCGCAACCGGCGGCGGCGCCTTCGTCCAGGACGAAACGCGCGCAATCATCCTGGACGGCGGCATCGCCGTCTGGCTGGACAGCGATATCGACGTGCTGGTCGAGCGGGTCAGCCGCAACGACAGGCGCCCGCTGCTGCGGGGCGGCAATACACGCGAAATCGTGACGCGTATGAAGACGGAGCGCGAACCCGCCTACACCAGGGCGCCGATACACGTTACCAGCAGCGCCGGCCCCCACACCGAGGCGGTGGCGCGCATTCTGAAGGAACTCGACCGATGGCTGTGATCCGCGTTGAACTGGCCGGGCGCGGCTATGACGTGCATGTCGGCCACGGGTTGCTCGATAATGCGGGTTACCTTGCCCGCGATTTCATTCGCAAGGACCGGGTCGCAGCCGTGGCAGATCGCAATTCTCATGCCGCGCATGGCGGCAGGCTGGAAGCCGCCCTTGGCGCGAGCGGGGTGGGCGTGGACTGGTTCATCGCCGAGCCGGGAGAGGGCGCGAAAAGCTGGGGCGTGCTGGAAAAGCTGGTCGACTGGCTGCTGGAACACGGTGTCGAGCGCGGCGACCATATATTTGCGCTGGGTGGCGGCGTGGTGGGCGACCTGACGGGTTTTGCCGCAGCCGTACTGAAACGCGGCTGCGGTTTCGTGCAGATCCCCACCACCTTGCTGGCACAGGTCGACAGCAGTGTCGGCGGCAAGACCGCGATCAACACTCGCGCGGGCAAGAACCTCGTCGGTGCTTTTCATCAACCCGCTTTGGTCCTGGCCGATACCGCAACGCTGGGCACTCTTCCCGCGCGCGAAATGGGCGCGGGTTATGCCGAGGTCATCAAATACGGCATTCTTGGCGATCCGGACTTCTTCGCCTGGTGCGAGGCAAACGGCGCAAAGGTCACCGCGCGAGAAGCCGAAGCGCTCGAATACGCGGTTACCCGCAGCGTGGAGGCGAAGGCGCGCATCGTGGCGCAGGACGAACGCGAGACGACAGGCACGCGCGCCCTGCTCAACCTGGGACACACCTTCGGCCACGCGCTGGAGGCGGAGACGGGGTTTTCGGACAGGCTGCTGCACGGTGAAGCGGTGGCGCTCGGCATGGTGCTGGCGGCACGGTATTCGGCGCGGCTTGATTATATCTCGCTGGACGATGCCAACAGGGTGACGCAGGCCATCGCATCGGCGGGGCTGCGTACCGAGATTGCTGCGCTGGGCATGGATTGCACCGGCCGGGACCTCGCAGCGCACATGTTGCACGACAAGAAGATGGATGCTGGCACCCTGCCCTTCATCCTGCTGCGCGGCATCGGCGAGGCCTTCGTCGACAGGCAGGTAGCGATGGAAGATGTCGCCGCTTTCCTGAGCGAGCAGCTACAGGCGCACTAGGTGCCGCCGGTTTCGGACTTGTCGTTGCCCTTCAGCATCCGATCGAGAGCGCTGTACTGGCTGGCAGGTGGCCCCTCGATCACGCTGAAACTGCCATCGGTTTCCAGAACGACGGCGGCGATCTGCGACATGTCGCCATGACCCTTGCCCCTTATCGCGGCTTCGATTTCGCCATGGGTAACGCGCTCGGACTTCATCTCCTTTTCCAGAAACTCGCCATCCTTGAAGAGGATGCGCGAATCGGAGCGGACCACCTGCTTGAACCAGCCAAACCGCACCGAGAGGAACGATACCACCCATTGCAGGAATGCCAGCACGATGAAGGCGGCCAGGCCATCGGCCACCGAAAGGCTGCTGGTCAGCATGACCGATGCCAGGATCGAGCCCAGCGCAACCGTAACGACCAGATCGAAGATATTGAGCTTGGCAATGCTCCGCTTGCCGGCGATCTGCAGGATCGCGATCAGCGCGGCGTAAATCACGAGGGTCGTGAGGGCGATGGTGCCAATGTCTGGCCAGTTGTCGAACCACATGATGCATCAACGCGCCGCTCGCCCGAACGGGTCCGGCTAGCGCGCGGGTTTCGCTCCTTTCACCGGATCGTGCGGTTCGCGTAGCACGGTCTCTAGCGCGCTGCCTGTATCCACCCGGCTTCTGGGAATGACGCTGAAAGAGCCGTCGGTCTCCAGAATAACTGCGGCGATGTCTTCCAGGTCACCGAAGCCGTGGCTGCGCACTTCCGCGTGGACTTCCTGTCGCAGGATGCGTTCTTCGCGCATGGCCTTGTCGAGGAACTGTCCATCGCTCAGCAGGAGCCGCGGTTCGGAACGCACCAGTGCCTTGAACCATGTAACCCGCAAGCTGAGCCACGAAAGACCCCACTGCAAGCCGCACAAGGTAACGAAGGCGACGATCCCTTCGGACCAGGTAGTGTCCGCGCTCAGCATGATCGTGGCCAGCGTGGAGCCGAGCGCCACGGTCACCACAAGGTCGAATATGTTGAGTTTGGCCAGAGATCGCTTGCCCACTACGCGCAGGATCAGGATCAGCGCGACGTAGATGGCGATCGTGGTGACAAATATCTGCCACATGTCGGACGAGGTATCGAACCACATGCCTTCCTTACGCATGAGGGCGCATTACGGTCCTAAGTCGGTAGTTGCGGATGCAGATGGGCGACCGGCGTGTCGGCAAAGGCGTGCTCGATCAGCAGGGAGCGATGGCACTTCTCCGCCTCGCCGCAATAGCACAAAAGGCTCGTGCGCTTTTCGGCGGCGAGCGCCTGCAACTCGACCATCTGCGCCAGCGCCTCGGGCAGTTCGAGCTGTCCCTCGTACACGCGGAGCAATGCGGCGTAATTGCCCTTGCGCGCAGCATCGCGGCCTTCCTTCGGCGTGCCGAGATGCTTGAAGTGACGGTATTCGATGCCCGCCTCTTCCACTGCCGCCTTGAGCGAGTTTTTCGAGAAGCCCGCACGGCGCGAAAGCGGCAATGCGCGGATGTCGGCGAGGAGTTCGACGTTCGCTTCACGCAGCGCCGCGACCAGTGCATCCTGCGTGGCGTGAGCGTAGCCGATGGTGGTGAGCCTATGCATGTCAGCTAAAGCGGCAGGTTATCGTGTTTCTTCCACGGGTTTTCGAGTTTCTTGCCGGCCAGCTTGCGCAGGCCCAGGGCGATGCGGCGGCGGGTGGAGTGGGGGTAGATCACCTCGTCGATGTAGCCGCGCGATGCCGCCACGAAGGGGTTGGCGAAGCGGTCTTCGTATTCCTTGGTCTTCTCGGCGATCTTGTCCGGGTTGTCGCGGTCCTGGCGGAAGATGATCTCCACCGCGCCCTTCGCCCCCATCACGGCGATCTCTGCCGTGGGCCACGCGTAGTTGAGATCGCCGCGCAGGTGCTTCGATGCCATCACGTCATACGCGCCGCCGTAGGCCTTGCGGGTGATCACGGTAATCTTGGGCACGGTCGCCTCGGCATAGGCGAACAATAGCTTCGCGCCGTGCTTGATGATGCCGTTGTGTTCCTGGCTCGTGCCGGGAAGGAAGCCGGGCACGTCCACGAAGGTGACGATCGGGATGCTGAACGCATCGCAGAAGCGCACGAAGCGCGCCGCCTTGCGGCTGGCGTCGATGTCGAGCACGCCGGCGAGCACCATCGGCTGGTTGGCGACGAAGCCCACGGGCTTGCCCTCGATCCGGCCAAAGCCTGTGATGATGTTCGCGCCGTGCTTTGGCTGGATCTCGAAGAAGTTGCCGTCGTCGACAACCTTACGGATCAGTTCGTGCATGTCGTAGGGCATGTTGGAACTGGCGGGGATCAGCGTGTCGAGGCTGTCCTCGCGCCGGTCCCACGGATCGTCGGTCGGCAGGTGCGGCAGCGGGTCGCGGTTGCTCTCCGGCACGAAGCCGATCAGTTCGCGCGCGGCCAGCAGCGCCTCGATATCGTTCTCGAGAGCAAGGTCGGCAACGCTCGTCTTGGTCGTGTGCACCACCGCGCCGCCGAGGTCTTCCTGCGTGACTTCCTCGTTGGTGACGGTCTTCACCACCTCGGGCCCGGTCACGAACATGTAGGAGCTGTCCTTCACCATGAAGATGAAGTCTGTCATGGCCGGTGAGTACACCGCCCCGCCCGCGCACGGCCCCATGATCAGGCTGAGCTGCGGGATGACGCCCGATGCCAGCACGTTCTTCTGGAACACCTCGGCATAGCCGCCAAGGCTGGCCACGCCTTCCTGGATGCGCGCCCCGCCGCTGTCATTGAGCCCGATCACCGGCGCGCCGACCTTCATGGCATTGTCCATCACCTTGCAGATCTTCTCCGCGTGACGCTTGCTGAGAGAGCCGCCGAACACGGTGAAATCCTGGCTGAAGACATAGACCAGCCGCCCGTTGATCGTGCCGCTGCCGGTCACGACACCGTCGCCCGGTATCTTCTGGTCCTGCATGCCGAAATCGACGCAGTCGTGCTCGACGTAGGT
>NZ_QXFL01000001.1 GCF_003584125.1 Aurantiacibacter zhengii | reverse complement strand
GGAAATCCGTTGCAGTCCGCATCGGCTGTGGCGGTCACGTCTGCCGCCACGATCGCGATCCCGTAGGAGGCCGCGCGGTCGACAGCGAAATCCTGTTGCTCCGTTTCGGTTTCGCACTCCAGACTGACCGACATGCACCGCGCTGTTGCGAAAGCCACCTCATCCAGCGTGTTCTTGGTCCACACGATCCGGCTGCCCTCGATCGTGCCGAATACCAGCGTCAGGAATGCCGGCGCGAGCAGGGCGAACTCGATGGTCGACACCCCTCGCGCGTCGTCGCGAAGTCTTCGTATGAAGCTCATTGCAGCCGCACCGTGGCTTGCTGCGTCACCGATGTGTCGGACAGCAGGCCAGCTGGCAAGACGACGGGATTGAACCCTTGGTCCGCTTCGATCGTCAGATAATAGCCGGCTGTCGATCCCCCGGTAACATCAGGACCGGTGCAGATGTTGCCGCAGGCGGCTGCGACATAGGTTCCATCGGTTTTCAGGCACGCGCACGTGCGGTTCAGGTTCGTGCAGCTGTTGGCCACGCCGTTGCAGGACATGGCAACCGTTATGGCCTGGTTATCGGCAATACTGCGGACATAATTCGGCAGAACACCGAAGTTGACGTTGTCCGCTTCCTCGAAGGACGCAACGGCAGATGCCGCAACGGCTTCGTTGACCTTGCCACGCTCGATGAAGAACATTCCGAAATCAAGCGCCACCATGACGATCATGAAGAACCCGGTGACCCAGAGGGCGAACTCCACAGTGGCCACGCCATCTTCGTTGCGCCGTATGGTCGAAAGAGAGAAACTGCGCATGGGATCTATCCTATCAGCCTGACTCTTGTGTTGTTGCCGCCACCACCGAGGTCTTCCATCATCGTGCAGGCAGAGCCGGTCGCGGCGCCACCGTTGACGCGGATCGTGTTGGCAATGAGAGTCATGCACTTCGTTGTGCTGGTGCTGTTGCCACCAGCCATTTTGACCTGCGCATTGGGCAGATGCAGTGTTCCGGCGAACGAACTCAGGCTTCCGCCCGTCCAGTTTGCATCGTCATCGTTCTCGGTCGTCAGCAGCAGTTCCGAAATGAAACCGCCGGCCTGCGTGTAGTTCGCTGCTTCGAGCTTCGTCTTTGCCCCGCCAGCAAGCTTGATCGTGCCTGCCAGAACGAAGGTGACATTGATGCCCGCCATGTCGAAACCGGAGACGCTCTCGCCTTCGAGAACGCTACCGTAAGTTTCGCCCGTCAACCCCGAGGTGTAGGGCCAGGTGGTGCCCCCGGTGCCGTTTTCGAAATCGCCGTTGATTGTGTAGCGGCCTGCACCGAAAAGCACGGAACCCGCGATCTTCATATCGCCGTTGATGTAATGATTTGGCGTTCGGCCAAAAGCAAGGCGGCTGCCGCCCGCTGTATCGATATCGCCATTGGCGCTGAATTGCCCGTCGCCCATGAAGAACCGCGCGCTGCCGCTGAGAAAGATGGCGCGATTGCCGTTCCCGGGGCCCACGATGATGTCACCATCGCCAATGGCCAGTTCGCTGTTTCCGCTGATGCGGATGCCGTCGGCAACAACGAAATCACCTGCACCAAGGCGCGCAGTGCCGCCGCCCCCGATATCGAGTCCGCCGAAATAGTGGTTGCCGTCTCCGACGAGGAGGTGCTGGCCACCGCCCAGGCTGACGTCCGCATTGATCAGCACATCGCCATCACCCTTGCGGTTGGTGCCCTGGAAGCGGACCTGGCCACTTCCGATCCAGAGCGCACCGTTGCCAAATGTGACGCCGTTCGAACCGCTGTCGAAGCCGCCGTTCACATAGACATCGCTGTCGCCGAAATTGACATTCGAACCACCGCCAATGGAAACGCCCTGGCGCACCCGGATGATCGAGCCGTTCTCGAACGTCACGTTGATTCCGCCTGCGACCTCGAACTTCCTGATATTGTAGACCCCGGCAGGGACGATGTAATTGCCGCTGGTCCCCTGCCGGTAAGCTGAAACCGCGCTGCTGGGGTTCCAGGTGAACTTCCAGTCACTGCCGTTGGGGGTCGACGGGTCGCTCAGCGCCGGCGGGCTGCTGAAATTGCCGAGCAGTGCCATCGCGGCAACGCGATCGGGATTATTCGCCCAAGGGTCTGAAAGAGGGGTCGCCTCGTTGATCCAATCCTTTGGCGGAGGGACGGCGTTGTTCCAGCCCGGCTTGTTGAAACTGCCTGCAAACCGCAGGGTTGCTGCGTCGAGTTCGCCGTGGTTCACGTAGATGTCACTGCTGCCAGAGATGATATCGGCGCCGCGGATCAGCTGGCCCTTGTTCTCGATCTCGCCAATCGCCGCGATCGAGCAGTTCGGTGCGTCGATCGAGGCGCCGCCGGTTACCGAAATGGCCGCCTTTCCACCGTCGAGAGCGAGGTAGCAGGGTGCCGCAAAACTGGTGCCGCCCGAAAGGCTTGCCATGGATTCTGCAGCCACGTCGAAGGAACCCGACAGTCCGAGAACGCTCGCAAGGGTGTAAGGCACCAGTTCGTTTACGGTGACGCGCACGGATTGGTCGCCGGCGTTGGGCAAATCGTTGACGAGCGTTGCGACAACAGTCGCACCGACCAGACCATTTGCAACCGCTACATCGCGAGCCGTTGGGGTCAGGATCGCGGCATCGCTGGTGTTCTGGAAAGCAATCGCCGCGGCCAGCGCGCCCAGGTCAGCAGCACGCTGGTTGATGATGCGCTGCTGGTATCCGCGGTTCAGGTCGACGGCCAGTCCGGCGGACCCGATAAGAACGGGAAGAGCTAGAGTGGCAAGCGTCGTGACGCCGCCCTGCGTACAAGCGATGAGCTTGCCGAGGAACTGTCTGATCTTGTTACTCGCGCGCATTCTGACGCCTTTTCCCGCATGATAGCTAATGCCTTTTCGCCTAACGGCCCTAATAAATCGTTATCGCCTCGAATAAATCGTTATCGCCTCGGGGGTTCGGCTTGTGTGGGAAGGACCTCTGCGAGGATGAGTGTTAAGAATTTCTTCGAATTCTATCGCTAGGCCAGTGCCGCCCCCAGTCAGAGCAGTCGCGGCAGGAGATAGATCGTGAAAAGCAAGCCAACGCTCTTGATTGCCTGCCTTGTCCTCGCAGGCGTAGCGTTCATCTTCGAAGACACCGAGGACACCAGTCGACTGGAAGCTGCAACGCAGGATGTTATTGCAAGCAAATCCGGAGCCGATGAGAATTTCGGGGGTTCCGGGGGCGTCGAGCCAACACCGCGGGCCGCGCTCGCACACTCCAGCGAGGTTCACGACAATGCCAGCGCAGCAGATGCCTCGTGGTATGATGTCGCTGATGCAGATGTCGAACCCGATGAGGCCGAAAGCGTTATCGCTGAAGAGGCCGATGCCGGGAATGAGCCGCTGATCGAGGACTATGATCCCGAGGTCCAAGCACCGGTTGGATCAACCTCAGCCACAACATTTGTTCCGGCACCCACAGTGCGTCGACCCTCGGGGTTCTAGAAGCGGAGCTCCACAGAAGCTTCGCGATGGGGCGGAAACCCGCAGAACTACGTGGGTTTGGGTTATTTGAACACCACTGTGTAGACGAGATGCATTACTAGCTGCGCCAATCGTCCGAACACCAGCTTTCGCAAGCAGCCATGTCGCTTGTAGCGCGCGCGCCATCCCGTAAAGATGCGAGGATGGGGAAGGGAAAGATGCGGCCGCTGGAAATTGCCATTGTCGGTTGCGGGATATCGGGACTGGCTGCGGCGCTGCTGCTGCACCGGCAGGGGCACCAGATCACGCTTTACGAACGCTTCGAGGCGCCGCGACCCGTGGGGTCCGGTCTCATGATCCAGCCTATAGGGCTTGCCGTGCTCGAAGCGCTGGGTCTGGCGGAGCGGGCGGTGCAGAAGGGTGCGCCGGTCGATAAGCTGCTCGGCTTGAACACCGAAGGCGAGCCGGTGCTCGAGGCCGAGTACCGCCACCTTACGATGCCGGGCGCGTTCGGACTTGGTATTCACCGCGCCAGCCTGTTCGGAATCCTCTACGAAGCCGTTGGGTCAGCAGGAATTGCGGTCGCTACCGGGCACGACGTGGAGGGGAGCGCGCCGGATGGCGATAAGCGCCGTCTTGCCTTTGCCGATGGCACCACTTCCCCGCCGCACGATCTTGTGATCGACGCGGCCGGTCTGGGATCGCAGCTGGTGCCCAAACCGCCGCATTACCTGCCCTATGGCGCGCTGTGGGCAACGATTGATTGGCCCGCGACGGGCCCGTTTCGTCCTCGCCTGCTGGAGCAGCGCTATGCGCGGGCGGAGCAGATGGTCGGCCTGCTGTCGGTTGGCGAGGGGCGCGCCGCTTTCTTCTGGTCGCTGAAGGGTGAGCGTTTCGAGCAATGGCAGGATCGCGGCCTGGCCGCATGGCGGGACGAGGTCTGTGCCCTGTGGCCCGAATGCAAGCACCTTGTGGGCCAGTTCACCGATCCGGCGCAGCTTACCTTTGCCCGTTATGCGCACCGCACCACGAAAGAGCCTGTGGGCGAACGGATCGTCCACATCGGTGACGCCTGGCACGCTGCCAGCCCGCAACTGGGGCAGGGCGCCAACATGGCGCTGCTCGATGCCTACGGGCTGGCGATGGCCCTGGGGCAATCGGACGATGTCGCAATCGCCCTTTCCCGGTTTCTGAGCCTGCGTGCGGGCCACGTGAAGCTATACCAGTGGCTTACCCGGTGGTTCACGCCGCCGTTCCAGTCCGATTCGCCTTGGCCTGCGATTTTCCGCGATCATTTCATGGCACCCGGTTCGCGTATCGCTCCCGGTCCGCGGCTGAAGGCCATTACACTGGCCGGGCTGGCAGGGGCACCGCTGCAGAAGCTGGGCCTGGCAGCGCCGGATTACGATTCGCTGTCCGCACTCTCTTCCGACAGCGCATCGAGCACCTGGGCGCGGGCTTCTTCGGTGCCCCAGTCGTAGGCCCCGATCACGCGCCACAATTCGTTACCCTCGGCATCGTAGAGTACGGTCAACGGCAGCACCGGACCGCCCCCGAAGGTGAAAGCCAGTTCGTTGTCGGGATCCAGCCACTGCGGCAGGTTGGGCAGGTCACGCTCTGCAAAGAATGGTTCCACCACGTCCGCCCCGCGCATGTCCTCGCTTACCGTGACCACGCGTACCTGGCCTTCCAGGTCGGCGGCGAGTTCATCGAGCAGCGGCATCTCCACAACGCACGGCGCGCACCAGGTCGCCCAAAGGTTCAGCAGTACCGGTTCGCCCACATCGGACAGCAGCAGTTCCTCGCCAGCAGGGTTGACCACGGTAACCTCGGGAATGGTTTCGCCGGCAAAGCTGGTGTCCATCGAGCCGGTCAGTTCGATAGTTTCGCTTGGGACGGCAACGTCCACGTTTTCTTGCGCCTCATCCTCCGCACCGTTATCGCACGCGCCAAGAGACAGGGCCGCACCGGCGGCAAGGCAGATCAGGAACGGGCGCGAATTGGCCAAGGATACATCCTCCAATGCAATGTGGGGCGGCAGGTTTGCCGAGGGCCCCTCTGCCATAATGCGCGAGATCAATGCGTCGATCCCGTTCGACAAGGCTTTGTGGCGTCAGGATATAGCCGCAAGCAAGGCGCATGTCGCCATGCTGGCCGCCTGCGACATCGTGACTGACGAGGATGCCGAGACGATTATCGGTGGTCTGGAGAAGGTCGCCGCCGAGTACGAGGCCGATGGCGTGCCCGAAGACTGGGACCTCGAAGACATCCACATGACCACGGAATCGCGCCTGGCCGAACTGATCGGCCCGGTTGCCGGGCGTCTGCATACGGCGCGCAGCCGGAATGACCAGGTGGCGACCGATTTCCGCCTGTGGGTGCGCGAGGCGATGGAGGAGGCGATCGCGGGGCTGGAGGCGCTGCAACGCGCGCTGGTGACCCGTGCGGGTGAACATGCCGATTCGATCATGCCCGGCTTCACCCACCTGCAAACAGCGCAGCCGGTGACACTGGGCCATCACCTGATGGCCTATTACGAGATGGCCGCGCGCGATGTCAGCCGCTTCAGCGATGCGCGAGAGCGCCTCAACCAGTGCCCCTTGGGCAGCGCGGCGCTGGCCGGCACCGGCTTCCCGATCGACCGCGAGATGACCGCGCAGGCGCTGGGCTTCGCGGGGCCGACGACCAACAGCCTCGATGCCGTATCGGACCGGGATTTCGCGCTCGATTATCTGACGGCGGCCAGCCAGTGCGCGCTGCACCTGTCGCGGCTGGCGGAAGAATTCGTGATCTGGGCCAGCCAGCCGTTCGGCTTCGTACGCATGCCCGATACGCTTTCCACCGGCTCCTCCATCATGCCGCAGAAGAAGAATCCCGATGCGGCAGAACTGGTGCGCGGCCATGCCGGGCGCATCGTCGGCTGCCAGACGGCGCTGATGGTGACGATGAAGGGCCTGCCGCTTGCCTATTCGAAGGACATGCAGGACGACAAGCCGCCGGTGTTCGAAGCCGCCAGCCTGCTGCGCCTTTCCATCGCCGCCATGGTCGGCATGGTGGCCGATGCGACTTTCCGAACCGACCGTATGCGCCAAGCTGCCGAACTGGGCTATGCCACGGCCACGGACCTGGCAGACTGGCTGGTGCGCGAGGCGGACATTCCTTTCCGGGAGGCGCACCACATCACCGGCGCTGCTGTGAAACTGGCAGAGAGCCAGGGCAAGGCGCTGGACGAACTGACCATGGACGAACTCACTAACATCGACAGCCGCATCGACGAACGCGTGTACAAGGCGCTTTCGGTCGAAGCATCGGTGGCTGCACGCAAGTCTCATGGTGGCACCGCGCCCGACGAGGTTCGCAAACGCGTGGCGCAGGCCCGCGAAGCACTGGGGATGAATTCATGAAGCGCTTTTTGTTGCTGCTGCCGGCACTCGCACTGGGCGCCTGCGCCCAGACTGCCGATCTCGAGCCGGCGGCGGGCGAAACCCTGCCGCCTGCGCCCTATGGGGCTGCAGAACCGCTCGATGCAGAGGAGTTGCTAGAGCTCGATCCGCAGGCTGCGCCCGAACGCAGTGTGGAATTGCGGCGGGAGAGCGAGGAGCGCGAGGACGATCCCTTCGACCTCCCGCCGGAACGTTGATTGGACTGAATTCAAGTGGACCATTTCCAGCTCAGGAACGGCGAACTCCATGCGGAGGATGTGCCGCTGTCGCGCATTGCAGAGGACGTAGGCACGCCTGTCTACGTCTATTCCCGCGCCACGCTTGAACGCCATGCGCGCGTTTTCCGTGAAGGGCTGGAGCCGGTCGTAAAGGCATCGGGAAGGGAACCGCTGGTTGCCTTTGCCGTGAAATCGAACCCCAATGTCGCGGTTCTCAAAGTGCTGGGCCGCCAGGGTTTTGGCGCAGATGTGGTTTCCGGCGGAGAACTGGTGCGCGCGCTGACCGCGGGCATTCCGGCGGACAAGATCGTCTTTTCCGGTGTCGGCAAGACACGGGGCGAATTGCAACTGGGGCTGGAGAAGGCCATCGGCCAGTTCAACATCGAGTCCTCCGAAGAGGGGCGGGAACTTGCCGAACTGGCCGCGGACCAGGGTCTGGAGGCGCAGGCCACCTTGCGCATCAACCCCGATGTCGATGCCAAGACGCACGAGAAGATTTCCACCGGCCGGGCCGAGAACAAGTTCGGCATTCCGCTGGTCCGCGCTCGGGAAGTGTTCGGTGATCTGGCGAGGCTGCCTGGCCTGAACCTGCGCGGCGTGGCGGTACATATCGGCAGCCAGTTGCTTGATCTGGAACCGCTGGAGACCGCCTTTGCCAAGGTTGGCAAGCTGGTGAAGGACCTGCGCGCCGATGGCCATGCAATCACGCATGTCGATCTGGGCGGCGGGCTGGGCGTGCCCTACAAGGCCAGCGAAAAACCGCCCAGCCCCGCAGACTACGGCGCGATGGTCGCGCGCGCCACGGAGGGATGGGATGTTCACCTGACATTCGAGCCTGGGCGCGTGATTGCTGGCAATGCGGGGGTCCTGCTCACCCGCGTGGTGCGCGTGAAGCGTGGCGGCAACGGCCCGCCGTTCGTCATTGTCGATGCGGCGATGAACGATCTCGCCCGACCGGCGATGTACGGTGCCTGGCACGATTTCGACGCAGTATCGCCCACGCGCAACAGGATGGTTGCCAACATCGTCGGCCCGATCTGCGAAACCGGCGACACCTTCGCCACCGATCGCGAGATCGAAGCGCTGCAATCCGGCGAACTGGCCGTGTTCCGCACCGCCGGCGCCTATGGCGCAACCATGGCCAGCAGCTATAACTCGCGCGGTTTCGTGCCCGAGGTGCTTGTGGACGGCGAACAGTTCGCCGTAGTGGCCGACCGCATTCCCGCCGACGCCATCATGGACGCGGAGCGCGTGCCGGACTTTCTGCTCGACTGATGCGCTCGCTGCCTCTCTTCCACCGCATTGCCGGACAGCCGGTGATCGTGCTGGGGGAAGGGGCCATGGCAGAGCCCAAGCGGCGACTGGTCGAGCGGGCCGGTGGCCGCGTTGTGGCCGATATGCAGGTAGGTATCGACGAGGGCGCGCGCCTCGCCTTCATCGCCCACGACGATGAAAAGATGTGCGAGGGCGATGCCATTCGCCTGCGCTGCGCCGGGCTGCTGGTGAACGTGGTCGATCGCCCGGACCTGTGCGATTTCACCACACCCAGCCTGCTGGAACGCGATCCGGTGCTGATCGCTGTCGGCACCAGCGGGGCCTCTGCCGGGCTGGCCAAGCAATTGCGCTTGCGGCTGGAAAGATTGCTTCCTGCCGATCTGGGCGCGTTGGCAGAGAAGCTTTCTGCCATGCGCGCCGCGATCAAGACGCGGTTTCCCGACATGGGCGAACGCCGCCGGGCGCTGGACGAGGCCCTGGGGGAGGGCGGTCCGCTCGACCCGCTTGTCTCTGGCGGGGAGGGGCGCGTGCAGGCGTGGCTCGATGGCGCGGCAGACCAAGGTGCCGATGCGGTCTTCACCTTCACCCTTGCCAGCGACGATCCGGAAGACCTGACCATCCGCCAAGCCCGGCTGCTGGGCAGCGCGGATGCGGTGATAGCCGACCGCGCCGTGCCTGCCGCGATAGTTGATCGCGCACGGGCGGACGCGCAGCGCCTCATCCTCCCCCATTCCGGGCCGTCGCCGCATGGCCTGGTGGTAATTCTCCACCGCGAGTAGAAAGTCAAAACCGCGTTACGACAATCATTTAACTTAAGTCGCGGCGTTTGCACCGCCACACGTTCCTGCAACGAAACAGCGCGGTGCCGTTTCGTTGCAGGAGATGACTTCTCATGAAACTTCCCAGGATCGATCTGGCCAGCCGGCGGCTGGCCGACAACCGCACCTTCCTGGCTTACATGACCGCGCGCACCGCGACGTTCACTCGCAATTGCCGCCCGAAGCCTGTCGGTCTCTATCAACATCATGCACGCTAACGGGGCGCAGGGGTTGCTCGACCAGTACCGCTTCGATGTCGAGAAGGACGAGATCGCAGGCGTGATCAGCCCCGGCGGCAACGAAACTTTCATGCGCGTGGCTGTGGGCCTGGGATGCGAGGAGGCACGTGACCTGGCGCATACCTTCGCGCGCACGCATCCCAGCGACAGGATGCGCCTGGTGGCGCTGGAAGCGCAGGCCGCAATTCTCGACCCGGTAGAGCGCGACCAACTGTGGCGGTGCGCGGAAGACAGCGGCAGCCGGTTGGTCGCCCGCGAGGCGACGCGCAGGAGAATGGTGCTGGAGCGGATTTAGGTCACTCGGTCGAGGCCTGATAGGAACAGGCGACCGCTATCGGGCCGACCGCGAAAGAAGCAGGGTGGCCGAAACGGGGTGGTTTCCCGAAAGTCGGCTTTCAGATGGCAAATCGACAAACCGGACAATCCACCAATTACGTAGGCTGAACCGGTAGGAGACTGTCGGTTTCGCGTTCTAGTTATTCCAAAGCTGACCCTGGGTGGCTGGCCTTTGTCTTCGGAGCGATCTATGGTGCCCCTCGCAAAATCAAGAAATTAGCAGTCAGGGAAGACATGCGCGGAAGCACTGCGACAAAGGCACTTAGCGCGATGTTGCTCGGCAGTCTTTTCTCAACGTCTGCATTCGCACAAGAGGAAGGCACTGACGAGGCCGACAACCAGATCGTTGTTTATGGCCGCGCCCTTGAAGTGATCGGTGTGGCCCAATCCGGATCGCAAGGCACGGTCGGCTATGCCGATTTCGAGGACGTGCCGATCTCTCGCACCGGAGAGCTGGTGGAGAACGTCCCCGGCGTGATCGCCACGCAGCATTCGGGCAGCGGCAAGGCCAACCAGTATTTCCTGCGCGGTTTCAATCTCGACCACGGCACGGATTTCGCGGGCTTCGTCGATGGTGCGCCGATCAACATGCGTACGCATGGACACGGCCAAGGATATCTCGATTTCAACTTTGTTATTCCGGAAACGCTGGAGCGCATCGACTATCGCAAGGGGCCGTATTTTGCCGATGTCGGCGATTTCACCGCAGCGGGTACGGTCGCTTTCACGACGGCTGACGCACTCGATCCCTTTGCCAAGGTGGAAGCGGGGGCATTCGGCTTCCTGCGCGGCGTCGCAGGTGGAAGCACACGCGTTGGCTCCGGTGACCTGCTGATCGCGGCCGAAACACAGTTCTACGACGGTCCGTGGGTGCTGGACGAGGATCTGGAGCGGTTCGCAGGCCTGATCAAATACAGCACGCAAGGGCATGACAGCAGCTTCTCGGTCCAGCTCAACGCTTACGATTCCAAATGGAACTCAACCGACCAGGTGCCGCAACGCGCCATCGACAATGGGCTGATTGACCGCTTCGGCAATATCGACCCCGATCTGGGCGGCAAGACGACCAGGCTGGGCGCGGTGGTGAACGGGACCATTGGATCGACCACCTATAACGCCTTTGCGACATTCTACGATTTTCGGCTGGTCTCCAATTTTACCTACTTCCTCGAAGACCCGGTGGACGGCGACCAGTTCGTGCAGGTTGACCGGCGCTGGGTTCTGGGCGGGTCGGTCGATCACCAATTCGACTTGGGAGCATTTGACCTCACGCTGGGTGCGGACCTGCGGCATGATGCCATTTCCAAGGTCGGCCTGTTCAACAGCGTGGGCGGTGTGGCCACTACGCCCATTCGGACTGACAGCGTCGATGAAACTGGCCTCGGTCTCTATGCCAATGGCGAAGTTACGCTCGCTCCTGGCCTGCGCGCGATCCTTGGTTTGCGCTATGACCATATCTCCTATGATGTTTCCGCCGATCTCGCGGCTAATTCCGGCGATGGTAATGACGGCATCCTCGCTCCCAAGGCATCGCTGGCATGGCAGGTGACCGACGCACTCGAGCTCTATGCCAATTATGGGCAGAGCTTCCATTCCAACGACGTGCGCGGTGCGGCCATTACCATTGATCCGGTAAGTGGCGATCCGGCAGACCGGGTGCCGGTCTTCGCGCGGGCCGAAGGCGCGGAAATCGGCGCGCGCGTGCAGCAAGGCAGTTTCCACGCGTCCCTTGTCGGGTTCTGGCTGAAGCTGGATTCCGAACTTGTCTTCGTGGGCGATGGCGGAGCGACCGAGGCCAATGACGGTTCGCGCCGTTATGGCGTGGAAGCAAACCTGTTCTGGCGTCCGACCGACTGGCTGCTGCTCGATGCCAGCTATGCCCGTACCGATGCCCGTTATGTCGGCCCACCCGCAGGGATGCGCGACATTCCTGGTGCCGTGCCGGAAGTCTTTGCAGGCGGTGTAACGGTCAAGCCGGTGACAGACCTCACTTTGACTGCCCAGCTACGCCATTTCGGCAGCGCTCCGCTGATCGAGGATGGCTCAGTCAAGTCGGATCCGACAACCTTGGTGAACCTCGGCGGATATTGGGACTTCGGTCCGCTAACCTTGGGCGCGGAGGTGTTCAACGTGTTCGACGCCAAAGATGCCGACATTACCTATTTCTACGAATCCCGTCTGGCGGGAGAGGCAGCAGGAATGGAGGACTTGCACATCCATCCGGTGGAGCCTCGCCAGTTGCGGGTCAGCGCTCGCTATCGGTTTTGAGCAACCAGAGTCATTCCTTCACTGGAGCGAAGCTTCATTTCCGATGATGAAAGTCGGCTTTCGGGATGACCAGCGTAGGTTCGCATGGCTTAGTTGAGGCGCACTGTCCTACATAACCTGATGCTTCTTAAATGTCCGGTTTTCGAACCGACGCGACCGCATTGCTACGTCCGCAACGGGGTCGGCAGCCGACTGCCCGGTTTCGGCGTGGGATTCTGCGTTACCGGCCGGGGTTGCAGCCGTTCGCTCGCTAGAGAATTCCGCCCGCCAGGCGGTCTATCGCGCCTTGCAGAATGATCGCCGCTGCGTGGCTGTCGATACGTTCGGCGCGTTTACGGCGGCTGGTATCGGTCGCGATCATGTCTCGCTCGGCTGCCGTGGTTGACCAGCGTTCGTCCCACAGCAGTACCGGCAAGCCAAGGGGGCTTTGCTCACCGGCCAGGTTGCGGGCGAAAGCGCGGCTGGCCTGGGCGCGCGGGCCGGCGCTGCCATCCATGTTCAGCGGCAGGCCGAGAACGATCCCGGCGACGGAGCGCGCCTTGCATATTTCTTCCAGCGCTGCTGCGTCGCGCGTGAACTTTCCCTTGGGCAGGGTCTTGCCCGCCGTCGCGAAACTCCATCCGGCATCGCAAATGGCCGTGCCGATGGTCTTGGTGCCAAGGTCCAGCCCCAGAAGCACGCCGCCCAGCGGCAGCGCATTGCGAAACTCGGCCGCGTCTTCGGTTACGAGGGTCGTGCTTGCTGCCATGCGCGCACCCGGTTGACCACATCCTGTTGCAGGTTCCGCCAGAACAGCGGGATATCGTAGACGTGGTAGTTGTTGCCCGGCAGCACGTACTGCCCCAGGTCGGGCGGATCGCCGATCAGCAGGATGCCGGTATCGGGATCGCAGCGGGCGGGCACGGCACCTGCGATCAGTTCTCCGTTTGCCAGATCGCCATCGGGCACCAGCGTACCCAGGTTGCGTTCCGCGTCGGCGCTGCCGTTTAGGCTGCCGGTGAGCGGGTTGACGCACACGATAGGCGTATCGGTGCGGCTTTGCCCGTCGATACCGGGTGTTTCGTTGTAGAGGCGCAGGTACTGGCCCGGCTCTGCAGGCTCGGCAAAGCTGGCCCAGCTGGCGACGCATCCGGCCTGCTGGGCAGTTGCACAGGCGGGCAGGCCCAGCGCTGGCAGATCGGTTTCGATCGAGATCGGCATGCCGACCGGGTAGGCGACGGCAACCCGCTCCATCAGCGGTGTGCCCTTCAGCCTCTCGGTCAGCAGGCGCACGACGTGATAGCCGCCCTGGCTGTGCCCTGCCAGCACGATGGGCGTGTCCTCCGGAACGGAATCGATGAAGAAGTCGAAGGCCTGCTCGATATCGGCATAGGCGGCATCCAGCGCGCGCCCGGCTTCGGGGGCATCGGTCAGGAACGCGCCGTAGGTCGCCTGGCGATAGCGCGGAACCCAGATTTCGCTGGCCCTGTTGAATGCGCTGGCCATGCCGCGCACCATAAGGCGGGCGCGGTTCTGCGAATCCTCATGATCCAGCGGGGCATTCCACGCATCGTTATCGAGGAAGCTGGTCGGGTGGATGAAGAACACGGCGAAGCGCGGCGTGTCCTGCGCGTCCTCGGGTTCTTCAGGCGCGGCGCGGGTTGAGAGCTCTTCACTGAAGGCCGGTTGCCAGCGGGCCGGATCGTTCACACCCTTGCCCGGACGGCTGAACCACATGGCCGGATCCTGGTAGGCGTTGTCCGCAAGGGCATCCTGCTCGGTAAATTCGACATCGGGCACGAGAGCCATCTGCGTCAGTTCGTCCGCGTACAGGCGCAGGACAAGCAGCACGGCAATCGCCAGCACGATCAGGAAGGCGACAATATAGAGGAACTTACGCAGGGTCGTTCTCCAGGGTAGTGGCATGGCCCGCGGTTTGCCGCGCATTTTCATCCAGCATGGTCTCGTCCTCCGCGTCCTTTGCCCGGGCGCGTTCTTCCAGCGCAACCTTGATCATGGCCAGCATCGGGTCAGCCAGCAACAGGCCGAGGATGCCGAACAGGATACCCATGATCAACTGCATGGCCAGCACCAGCGCCGGAGCGAGGTCCACCGTCTTGCGGGCGATCATCGGGATCACGAAATAGCCGTCGATGTTCTGGACGGCGAGATAGACGACGATGGTGTAGATGCCCATCTGGGCCCCACCCGAAAAGCCTACCAGCACCATCAGGCCGCCCGAAATCAGCGCGCCGACATTGGGGATGAAGGCCAGCAGCCCGGTAAGGATTGCCAGCAGCGCGGCCATGGGGATCTGGTCCCCCGTCACCAGTCCGTAGCCCAGCAGGGCGATGTAGGTGAAGCACCCTTCGAACACCATGCCCACAAGCCTGCCGAACAACAGGCGGCGCATGGTGTAGCCCATCTGGCTGGCGGTGTGATAGAACTGGCCGCGACGCGCCTTCGGCAGCATCCAGGCAACCCCGCGCTCGTAAAGGCGCGGTTCTGCGGCAACATAGATGCCGATGATGACGATCAGCACAAGCGTGGTCAGCCCGCCCAGCAATCCGCCCAGAGCGCGGGTGACGGTGCCGAACCCGCTGGCCGCCTGGCTGGCCATCGACTGCACGGTGTCCATGCTGATCTGGAAACCCTGTTCGCGCATCCAGCCAAAGAGCGAACGGGTCTGTTCTTCCAGGATGGAAGGAAATTCGGCGGCCTGCTGCGAAATCTGCGACCCGGCGAACATCGAGAGCCAGACGAGGAAGGCAACCGTTGCAAGCAGCACCAGTCCGATGCGCCAGCCGCGCGCGATCGGCAGCCAGCGGCCGATCAGCCGCGAACCGCCATCCACCAGCGTCGCGAAGACCATAGCGCCGAAGATCACCAGCAGGCTTTGCGAGATGTAAACGGCCAGCACGACCAGGCCGACCACCAGGGTCCAGGTCAGGGCGCGCCATGCCTCGAACCGCAGTTCCGGCGAGGAGATGCGCGTGGGGCTCGCCCCCATCTTGCCGTCGTCGTTGGGTCCGGCAGGATTGCCCATGACGTTCACTCTCCCCTTATTTCAGGGCGCAAACTGGTCCAGGCGCGCCCGCCGCGCAAGGCCTGGAACCAGCTTATCGGATTCCACGTGGCCTGCCCATCGAGCGAGAAGGTTATGAACTCGGCCCGACCGCCCACGTCTTCCAGAGGGACCGGGCCACCAAGACCGCTGGCGTACACCGGCGCGCGGCTGTCTGCCGAATGGTCGCGGTTATCCCCCATCAGGAACACGTGACCATCGGGCACGGTGATTTCTGCCATATCGTCAAGCGCCTGGTCCATGTGGTCGATGATGAGATAACTCGCGCCGTTGGGAAGCGTTTCCCGATAGGTAGGCGGCTCGTAGACCTGCGTGCCGTCCTCCAGCGTGACGAGGTAGGGCGCGAAAACCGAAAGGCATTCGGTGCCGTAGCTACAGATATCGTCGTTCTCGGCAGGCAAACGCACCGGCGGCTCCACCTCCTGCACGATGGGTTCGCCATTGAGGATGATCTGCCCGTCCACCAGCGCGATGGTATCTCCCGGCAGGGCGACCACACGCTTGATGTAATCCTCTGCCTTGTGTGGCGGCACGGCGATCACGATGTCGCCGTATTCCGGAGTGCCGGGCGCAATGCGCCAGTCGGCGCGCGGGGCGAGGTGGAAGCTGGTGGAGACCCACGACCAGCCATAGGGGTACTTGGACACCACCAGCCGGTCCCCCACCAGCAGGTTTGGGACCATGCTGGCGCTGGGAATGTAGAACGGCTTTGCCACGAAGGTATGGAAGGCCAGCACGGCGAGCAGCATCAGGCCAAGGCCGCGCAGTTCCGCGAACCAGTCGATCGGCTTCTTCGGTTTTTTATCGCTCATGGCGGTGGGGATCAGGCTTTCGGATGGGCTTCGATGATCACGAAGGCCTGTGCCCATGGATGATCGTCAGTAAGAGTAAGATGAATGGAAACGGTATGGCCCGGCGGCGTCATTTCTTCCAGCCGAGCCTTCGCACCGCCGGTTAATGCCAGGGTTGGCGCACCGGACGGGGCGTTCACCACGCCGATATCCTTCATGTAGACACCGCGCTTGAACCCCGTGCCCACTGCCTTGCTGAACGCCTCCTTCGCCGCGAACCGCTTGGCATAGGTGCCTGCTTGCGTGTGCGGACGCCGCGCGGCCTTTGCGTTCTCCACGTCGGTAAAGCTGCGCTGCTTGAACCGCTCACCCCAGCGATCGAGGGAGTTCTGGATGCGCTCGATATTGCACAGGTCGGATCCGAGACCGATGATCATCGTGCCCACCTCATCGAGCATCATCCATCAGTTCGCGCATTTTCAGCACGGCAGGTTCCAGACCGCAGAAGATCGCCTCTCCGATCAGGTAGTGCCCGATATTGAGCTCGGCCAGGTGCGGGATGGCGGCAATCGGCTGCACGTTCTCGTAGGTGAGACCGTGCCCGGCGTGCGGCTCGATCCCGTTCTTGGCCGCCAGCGCGGCCATGTCGGCAACGCGCTTCAGCTCTTTTTCCAGCCGTGCAGAGTCGCCATCCAGCCTGGCGTGGGCATATTCGCCGGTATGGAATTCCACCACCGGCACACCAAGCTGCAGCGCGGCATCAAGCTGGCGTTCCGAAGCCTCGATGAACAGCGATACGCGGATGCCAGCGTCCAGCAGGCGCCCCACGATGGGCGCGATGTGATTGTGCAGGCCAGCAGCGTCGAGCCCGCCTTCCGTAGTGCGCTCCTCGCGCTTTTCCGGGACGATGCAGGCGGCATGCGGCTTGTGCGCAAGGGCGATAGCCAGCATTTCGTCGGTCGCGGCCATTTCCAGGTTCAGCGGCAGGTCGGTCGCGTCCTGGATCCGCCGCAAATCCTCGTCACGGATGTGGCGGCGATCCTCGCGCAGGTGCGCGGTAATCCCGTCACCGCCGCACCGCGCAACGATTTCTGCCGCGCGCACGGGATCGGGATGGTCGCCACCACGCGCGTTGCGGATGGTGGCAACGTGATCGATGTTCACGCCTAGGCGAAGAATATGGGTCATGCTGGCAGCGCCTCTAGTCGAACCTGCCACGCAATTCTAGCTGCAGGCCAATTCAGCCAGGGCATCGTGCATGGCGCCGCTGCCGGTCCAGATTTCCCCGAAGTCGAAATCCGCCTGGTCGGTCGCGAGCGCGATGGCCATGCCGCGATCGGGCAGCATGATGTTGCGCACCTGGTACCGGCCAATGGCCCCACGCCGCTCGACAATGCGCAAAGGCGCGTCACAGCTTGCCAGCGTAGCCTCGAACACCCATTGACCCAGGGCCATGGAACCCGATGACGGATCGCTGCGCCAGAGACGGGCCAGGGCATCCTCGCCCAGCAGCCGTCCGGTCATTAGCGCGCGGTCGAAAGCCAGGATGTCGTCCAGTGGCCCCACCAGCGCGCCCGCGGCTCCGTAGCCCGCGATACGGCCCGCGTCGTCTTCGCTGCGCGAGGCGAAATCGCGCTCGCTGTCGGACGTAAGGAAGCTGGTGTTGATCCAACCCGATTCGAGCCCGATCCCCTGCGCCAGCAGCAGGTCCAAGCTGCTGTCCGTCGATTCTTCAAGCACCGCGCCCAGCACGATGTAGTCGCAGTTGTTGTAGGCCCAGCCGCCATCCGCCGGGGCTTCACCCTGCCGGGTGCAATAGGCGAGGGCATCGCTTTCGTCGGAGTAGAATGCGGGAAAGCCGCTCTCATCGGGGGCCGTATCGTCGGGGTTAGGCAAATCGCTGCGATGGCGCAGCAGGTTTTCCACCGTCAGCCCGCGGCCGCGCAGGGCAGGGATCCAGTGGCCGACGTCGCTACCCAGCGAGATCCGGCCATCTTCCACCTCGCGCATCACCAGAACGGCAATCACCTGCTTCGTGACGGACGCCCACGGCCAGCCTTCGATCGTGCGTGTCGCGGCCCCGTCTGGCTCGGTAGCGCCGTAATAGATGGTGTCGGACTTTCCCGGACGCATGAACGCGGCATCGCCGGTAAAGCCATTGTCGACCAGTGTGGCATAGGCGCGCAGATCGGCGCCCTGCTCGTCAAAGGAGGAGCCGCCCGTCGACGCGCAGCCCGCCGTGATGGCGCAGGCGAGCGATGCGGCAGCAAGGCGCGCAGCAATGCTCACTTGCGACTGCCCGGCTTTGTCACCGGAATGGCGGCCAGTTCGGCAGGCAATTCGTCCTCGGCATAGGTGGGGAAGTCTATGTCGATAAGTGGGAAGAACGGGACTCCCAGATCGACAGAGCCGCTGGAGCGGTCGACCAGCGCCACCTCTGCCAGCACTTCGCCGCCCTCGCGGGCAACGGCGGCAATTGCCTCGCGGCTGGAAAGGCCGGTGGTCACCACGTCCTCCACCATCAGCACTTTCGCACCGGGCTTCAGCGCGAAGCCGCGGCGCAGGTGGAACTCGCCATCCGGGCGTTCGAGGAACATCGCATCGAGATTGAGCGCACGGCCCATCTCATGCCCGATGATGATGCCGCCCATCGCAGGGGAGACCACGGCATCGAGCGAATCGAGGATCTCGCCTGGCAGCTTTTCACCCAGTGCTTCGGCCAGCCGGGCTGCGCGATGGGGGTTCATCAACACGCGGGCGCATTGCAGGTAGTGTCCGCTGTGACGACCGCTGGACAGCTTGAAATGCCCTTCGAGCAGGGCACCGCTGGCGCGGAATTCATCGAGGACCTCGTCCTGTGTCATGGTGCTGGCCAGTCCTTTCGCTTCGGCAATCGCAAGTAATCGGGCACCCTTGGACCAAGGTCCGGATAGGCGTCTGGGAAAAAAGTCCCTAGTTGCGCTTGAGGCATGGGGCAAGCGCGCGTATAGGCGCGGCGTTGGCGGCCCCTGTCGGGGTCTGGGGGCATTCGTGCCCGGGACGAAAAATGGAAAGCATTGAAACCATGAATTTCGGCGCATTCGCCCGCAAGAAACTAAATTTCCTCGCACTTTTCGTGCTGGCAGCCCTTTCCCTGGGTGCCTTGCCCTACGGTGCGATGGCGCAGGAAGGCGCTGCTGACCCCGATGCCGTTGCGGTCGAGGAATCGGCTGCCGAGGCTCCGGCTTTCGACTATTACGGTCCCGAAATGATCAAGGGACAGCCCGTTGGCGCGGAAGAAGATTTTGTCGAATCGATGACCTTCCAGCCGCAGTTCACCGACAACGGCGACTATGCGCTGTGGATGCACGATGCGATCCTGATGCCGATCATCACCGTGATCAGCCTGTTCGTGCTGGGACTGCTGCTGTGGGTCGTGGTGCGCTATAACAAGCGGAGCAACAAGGTTGCCTCGCGCACCAGCCACAACACCCTTATCGAAGTGATCTGGACGGTAATCCCGGTTCTGATCCTGGTAGTCATCGCGGTGCCGTCGATCACGCTGCTGGCGCGCCAGTACCAGTCACCGCCGGAAGACGCGCTTACCATCAAGGCCAATGGCTACCAGTGGTACTGGGGTTACGAATACGTCGACAACGGCGGGTTCGAGGTGGTGTCCAACATGCTGAGCGAGGAAGCAGCGCTGGATGCTGGCGAGCCTCACCAGCTGGCCGTGGACAACCGCATGGTCGTGCCTGTCGGCGTGCCGATCCGCATCCAGACGTTCGGCGCGGACGTGATCCACTCGTTCGGCATTCCCTCGCTGTGGTTCAAGCTGGACGCCGTTCCGGGCCGCATCAACGAGAAGATGCTGACGATCACCGAGCCGGGCATCTATTACGGCCAGTGCATGGAGCTGTGCGGTGCCCGTCACGGGTACATGCCGATCGCCATCGAGGCGCGCCCGCTGGATGAATTCAACGCATGGGTGCAGAGCCAGCCGGGCGGCATGACGCGCGCGCAGATCGAGGCGCAAAACGCCGCGCCTGCTGTGCAGGATGCCGAATCCGCAGAGGATGCCGCCGAAGCCGGTGACACCGAAGCTGTCGAGGAAGCCGAAGCGGCCGAAGCTGCCGCCGAAGCAGCCTGATTGATTTAACTGACGATTATAGCAGACAAGGTTCCATAAAAATGGCCACCACCGCTGAAGGTTTCGACGCCCACCACGAAGACCACGCGCATGATCATGCCGATCACAAGCCGGGGTTCTTCGCTCGCTGGTTCATGTCGACCAACCACAAGGACATCGGCACGCTCTACCTGATCTTCGCGATTATCGCGGGTATCGTGGGTGGCGCGATCTCAGGTGCAATGCGCGTCGAGCTGGCGCAGCCCGGCCTGCAGTACCTCGGTACCTTCGTGGACATGCTGGGCGGCGATGGCACCAGCTTCGACCAGCAGGGCCATATGTGGAACGTGCTGATCACTGCGCACGGCCTGATCATGGTGTTCTTCATGGTCATGCCCGCCATGATCGGCGGTTTCGGCAACTGGTTCGTGCCGCTGATGATCGGCGCGCCGGACATGGCCTTCCCGCGCATGAACAACATCTCGTTCTGGTTGACCGTGGCTGGCTTCTGCTCGCTGCTGTTCTCGATGTTCGTGCCCGGCGGCACGGGCATGGGTGCCGGCGTTGGCTGGACGGTCTATGCGCCGCTCTCCACCTCGGGCTCGGTCGGTCCGGCGGTCGACTTCGCGATCTTTGCACTGCACCTTGCCGGTGCGGGCTCGATCCTTGGTGCCACCAACTTCATCACCACCATCTTCAACATGCGCGCGCCGGGCATGACCCTGCACAAAATGCCGCTGTTCGTGTGGTCGGTGCTGGTCACCGCATTCCTGCTGCTGCTGGCGCTGCCGGTGCTGGCTGCTGCCATCACCATGCTGCTGACGGACCGTAACTTCGGCACCACCTTCTTCGATCCTGCGGGCGGCGGCGATCCGGTGCTCTACCAGCACCTGTTCTGGTTCTTCGGCCACCCCGAAGTCTACATCATGATCCTGCCGGGCTTCGGCATGATCTCGCAGATCGTCGCGACCTTCTCCAAGAAGCCGGTATTCGGTTATCTCGGCATGGCCTACGCCATGGTTGCCATCGGTGTGGTCGGCTTCATCGTCTGGGCGCACCACATGTACACCGTGGGCCTCGACGTGAACACGAAGATGTACTTCACCGCGGCAACCATGGTCATCGCGGTTCCCACCGGCATCAAGATATTCAGCTGGATCGCCACGATGTGGGGCGGCTCGATCGAGTTCAAGTCGCCGATGGTCTGGGCCATGGGCTTCATCTTCCTGTTCACCGTTGGCGGCGTGACCGGCGTCGTGCTGGCCAATGGCGGCATCGACGACAACCTGCACGACACCTATTACGTGGTGGCGCACTTTCACTACGTGCTGTCGCTGGGTGCGGTTACCTCCATGTTCGCGGGCTGGTACTACTGGTTCCCGAAGATGTTCGGCCGTTGGCATTCCGAATTCTTGGCACACCTGCACTTCTGGGTGTTCTTCGTCGGCGTGAACGTGATCTTCTTCCCGATGCACTTCCTGGGTCTCCAGGGCATGGCGCGTCGCTATCCGGATTACACCCCTGCCTTCGCCTACTGGAACGAGATCGCCACCATCGGCTACATGATCATGGCCGTGTCGATCGTGATCTTCTTCGTGAACATCCTGTACGCGATCTTCTTCGGCAAGAAGCCGGAAGCCAACTACTGGGGCGAAGGCGCGACGACGCTGGAATGGAGCCTTTCCAGCCCGCCGCCGTTCCACCAGTTCGAAACGCTGCCGGTAATCGAGGAGCACCACTCGGCTGACGATCATATCAGCCCGAAACCGGCGAACGCCTGATCGGCGGCCCTCGCCTGAATGAAAACGGGAGGGGGCGCGCCGGAGACGGTGCGCCCCTTTCGCATAGAGATTGATAACGTGACCACAACCGCAGCCCCTATCGCGACACAGCTTCCCGCCGACTGGCGCGTTTTCTTCGCTCTGACCAAGCCCAAGGTCATGCGCCTCGTGGTGTTCACGGCGCTGTGCGGCCTGCTGGCCGCGCCGGGGGCAATCCACCCGGTCATCGGCTTCACCGCCATCCTGTGCATCGCGCTTGCTGCTGGCGGGGCCGGGGCGCTGAACCAATGGTGGGAAGCCGACATTGACGCCAAGATGAAGCGGACGGCGCGCCGCCCGCTGCCGTTGGGCAAGCTGCGGCGAGAGGATGCGCGCGATTTCGGCATGCTGCTGTCGGGCACCTCGATCGTGATCATGGGGCTGGCGGTCAACTGGCTTTCCGCCACCGTGCTGGCATTCAGCATTTTCTTCTACGTGGTGATCTATACCATGTGGCTGAAGCCCAACACGCCGCAGAACATTGTCATTGGCGGCGCTGCCGGCGCATTTCCGCCGCTGATCGGCTGGATTGCGGTGACCAATGAAATTACCGCCATGCCGCTGCTGCTGTTCGCCATCATCTTCATGTGGACCCCGCCGCATTTCTGGGCGCTCGCCCTGTGGGTGAAGATCGATTACGCCGAAGCCGGGATCCCGATGATGCCCGTGGCACGGGGAGAGACGACGACCCGCCGCCAGATCCTTGTCTACTCCGCGCTGCTGCTGCCGCTCAGCGTGCTGCCGTGGTGGATCGGCGGGACCGGCGCTGCCTATGGTCTGTCGGCCATTGCCCTTTCGGGCCTCTTCCTTGCCCTGTCGGTGCCGGTGGGCCTGCGCACGAGCGTGGAGGGCGATACCATGCGCCCGGAAAAGCGCTTGTTCGCATATTCCATTCTCTACCTTTTCGCCCTCTTCGGGGCGCTCGTGATAGATCGCGTGGTGTTCGCATGACTCCGGACGAGAAAGAGGAATTCGATCGCCGCCGCAGGCAGCGCAACATCGTTGTCGGACTGATCCTAGCCGGCTTCGTAGTGCTGTTCTACATGATCACAATCGTGCAGATGAGCGACTGATGGCAACGATAACTCTGGAAGACCGCAACAAGCGGACAATGTTATTCGGCTTCGGCATGGCCCTGGCGATGCTGGGCATGGGCTACGCCGCCGTGCCGCTTTACAATCTTTTCTGCCGCGTCACGGGCTTTGGCGGCACCACGCAGGTCGCGAGCGAATCCGATGCTGCCCTTGCCGAACAGTTCGCCGCCAGCGCCGGGGGCGTTAGCTATTCGATCCGCTTCGACGCCAACACCGCGCGCAATATGCCGTGGGAGTTCAAGCCGGTCCAGGTGACCGACACCGTGGCCATCGGCCAGCGCGACATGGCCTTCTATACCGCGCGCAACAACTCCGACGCGCCGATAACCGGCACCGCCACCTTCAATGTGGAGCCTGAACAGGCTGGCCGCTACTTCAACAAGATCCAGTGTTTCTGTTTTACCGAACAAACGCTGCAGCCGGGTGAAGAGATCCGCATGCCGGTGCTCTACTACGTCGATCCCGCAGCGCTGGACGATCCCAACATGAAAGGTGTGGAGCAGATCACCCTTTCGTATACTTTCCACCGCGCAGACCAGGATCCGAGCTAGCCTCTGGACCCGACAGCCACCACGCATTACAGGCGCATCAAACCCAAGGATCAGGACTAACATCATGGCCGGTGCCAAGAACCACGATTATCACATCCTAGACCCCGACATCTGGCCGTTCATCGGCTCCATGTCGGCACTGACTTTCACCACCGGCATGGTCATGTACATGCACGCTGACGAAGCAGCCTTCCCTGAAGGGTTGTGGCGCATCGTGCTCGGGCTCGGCATCGCCGGCCTGATCGCCACGTTCTTCGGCTGGTTCTCCAAGATCGTGAACGAAGCGCAGCGCGGCGATCACACCCCGGTGGTGCAGCTGCACATGCGTTATGGCATGATCCTGTTCATCGCTTCGGAAGTGATGTTCTTCGTCGGCTGGTTCTGGAGCTGGTTCGATTTCGCCCTGTTCCCGGCTCCGCTGGCCTACGATGCCGCGGCGGGCCTCTGGTCAAGCATGGTGGGCCAGGACGGCGCTGCGGCGCTGGCAACCTTCCCGCCCGAAGGCGTCCACGTCCTCGATGCGTTCGACCTGCCGCTGCTCAACACGCTGATTCTGCTGTGTTCGGGCACCACGGTTACCTGGGCGCACCACTGCCTGATCAACGGTGATCGCGACGGGCTGAAGAAGGGCCTGTGGCTGACCATTGCTCTGGGTGTGCTGTTCTCCTGCATCCAGGCCTACGAATACAGCCACGCGACTTTCCCGTTCGGCGGCACCAACTACAGCTCGGCCTTCTACATGGCGACCGGCTTCCACGGCTTCCACGTGCTCGTCGGCACGATCTTCCTGATCGTGTGCCTGCGTCGTACCTACCTTGGTCACTTCACGCCGCGCCAGCATTTCGGTTTCGAAGCCGCTGCCTGGTATTGGCACTTCGTCGATGTGGTGTGGCTGTTCCTCTTCATCACCGTCTACGTCTGGGGTGGCTGGGGCGCCGAAGTCCACTAAGCCAACGTGACGGACGACACCCAAACAACAATAGGGCGGCCCGCCATGCGCGAGGCCGCCCTTTTCGGTTCCTGCCCGCGCTGCGGTGCGCGAACCCTGTTCGACGGATGGATCAAGTTCGCCGACAAGTGTCCGTCGTGCGGACTGGCCTACTCGCGCTTCAATGTCGGCGACGGTCCGGCAGCGTTCCTGACGCTGGGTGTGGGCACGATCATTGTCGTGTTGGCACTGTGGCTGCAACTTAGCGTTGAGCCGCCCTGGTGGGTCCATGCAATTCTGTGGGTGCCGCTAACCGTGATCGGCGTTATCGCAGGCCTTCGTATCACGAAGGCATGGCTGCTGGTGACCGAATACCAACGCCGCGCCGAAGAGCACCGCCACGACGGGAGCGACCTATCGTGAACATCGGACGCGTGCCGATCATACCGACGATTCTCGTGATCGCCGCCGCTGCCGTGATGGTGGCGCTGGGCGTGTGGCAGCTTGGCCGGATGGACGAGAAGGAAGCGCTGATCGCCCAGTACGAGGCGAACGAAAATTTGCCTGTCCTGCGCGGGTTCGAGGCTTTTCCGCCAGGTCCTGATCCGAACGAAGTTGCGCACCTTGATGACAGTCTTTTCCGCACGGTCGAAATCGCCTGTGCCAATCCGAGCGACTGGAAAGGCGTGGCAGGGCGCAACGCAAACGACCAGACGGGCTATGTTCACATGTTCGCATGCGACGAAGCTGCCTCGGATGACGGTACGGGTGCCGTCCTGTTCGCCACGATAGGTTGGTCTCGCTCTCCGCAGCAGCCCGAATGGAATGGTGGTACGGTGACCGGCATCCTGTCGACTGCCGGCAACGACTTCGAGGTCGTCGCCAGCGAACCGAGGGCTGGTCTTGAGCCGCTCGCCAAGCCGGACCCGAGCGATCTGCCCAACAATCACCTCGCCTATGCAGGCCAGTGGTTCTTCTTCGCGCTTACCGCGCTGGTGATCTATTTCCTCGCTTTGCGTCGGCGCTGGAGGGAAGGCGGGACCAAGCGGAGATGACAGCGCGCCAACCACTGCTTGCTTGCCCGGCGTGCGCCATGCCTTTAACGGCGCGGTCGCGATGAAATACATTTCCACCCGTGGCAGCGCCCCTGCGCTCGATTTCGAAGGCGTGACGCTGGCTGGCCTCGCCAGTGACGGCGGCCTCTATGTGCCCGAAAGCTGGCCGCAGTTTTCCGAGCACGAGATCGCGGAAATGTCCGGCCTGTCCTATGTCGAACTCGCCGTCCGCGTGATGACGCCGTTCGTCGAAGGCTCGCTGACGGTGGAGGAGCTGCGCGACCTGTGCACCCGCGCCTACGGCCGTTTCTCGCACCAGGCTGTTACCCCGCTGGTGCAGATGGACCAGCAGCAGTGGATCCTCGAATTGTTCCACGGCCCCACGCTGGCGTTCAAGGACGTGGCGCTGCAATTGCTGGGCCGCCTGTTCGAGCATTTCCTTGCCAAGAGCGACGATCACCTCACCATCGTTGGCGCCACCAGCGGCGATACCGGCAGTGCGGCCATCGATGCCGTGGCGGGCCGTGAGCGCGTCGACATCTTCATGCTCCACCCCAAGGGCCGCGTCAGCGATGTGCAGCGCCGCCAGATGACGACGGTGCGCGCGCCCAACGTCCACAACCTCGCCATCGAGGGAAGTTTCGACGATGCGCAGGCCATGGTGAAGCGCATGTTCAACGACGATGCCATGGCTGCATCGCGCGGCGGCAAGTATCGCATCAGCGCCGTTAACTCCATCAATTGGGCGCGGCTGATGGCGCAGGTGGTCTACTACTTCGCCGCTGCGCTGCAGATGGGTGCGCCGCGCCGAAAGGTCGCCTTCAGCGTGCCGACCGGCAATTTCGGGGACGTTTTTGCCGGGTACGTGGCCGCGAAGATGGGCTTGCCGATCGAACGGCTGATCGTGGCCACCAACGTAAACGACATTCTCCACCGGGCGCTGACCGCAGGCGATTATTCGGCAGGGGGCGTCACACCCACGGCTTCGCCCAGCATGGATATTCAGGTCAGTTCCAATTTCGAGCGGCTGCTGTTCGACCTGGGCGGGCGCGACGGCGCGGCCATGGCGGAACAGATGCGCGGTTTCGAGACAACCAGGGCCATGCAGCTTACCAACGCGCAGCGCGCAGGGGCGGCGGGACTTTTCAGCAGTGCTCGCGTGGATCAGGCGCAAATGGCGCAGGCGATGACCTGGGCGAACGAAAAGTGCGGCTACGTGCTCGACCCTCACACCGCTATCGGTTTTCACGCCGCACGCCATGCCGGGCTCGATGCATCTACGCCGGTTATCACACTGGCGACCGCGCATCCGGCCAAATTCCCCGATGCCGTGGAACGCTCGACAGGTTTGCGCCCGTACCTGCCGATGCGCGTGGGTGACCTGTTCGAACGGACCGAAGCGTTCGAGGAACTGCCCGGAACCTATGATGCCGTGGCGCAATATGTGTCCCGGCACGCGGTGCCTTCCGCCTGATGGCAGAGCTGGCTCGCGATCCGGTGCTGATGGTCGGCGAAGGCTGGCCAGATTATGGCCTCGTCGACTCGGGGCACGGCCGCAAGCTGGAGCGATATGGAAATCGCCGTTTCATCCGGCCCGAGCCGCAGGCCATGTGGTCTCCGCGCCTTGCCGACTGGAAGGCAGACGGCGAATTCGTGCCCGGCAGCGACGAGGACGGCGGGGGGCGCTGGCAGTTCGAGCGCGACGTGCCGCAAGGCGTCTGGCAGCTTGGCTGGGAAGAGGTCAGTTTCACGGCCCAGTGCACGCCTTTCCGCCACCTGGGGTTCTTTCCCGACATGGCCCCGGTCTGGCACTGGATGCGTGAACGGCTGGCAGGCCGCGACGATGCGCAGACTCTCAACCTGTTCGGCTATACCGGCGTCGGTTCACTGGCGCTGAGCAAGTGTGGCCCGGTAGCCCATGTCGATGCCAGCAAGAAGTCCGTGGCACAGGCGCGTGATAACGCCGCCCTGTCCGGCATGGATGACCGCCCGATCCGCTGGCTGATCGACGATGCGGTGAAGTTCACCGCGCGCGAAGTGCGGCGGGAACGGCGTTACGACGGCATCATTCTCGACCCGCCGAAATTCGGCCGCGGGCCAAAGGGCGAAACCTGGCGCATCGAGGACGGATTGCCGGGCCTGATCGCCGATTGCCGGCAGCTACTCGATGCCGACAGCCGCTTCCTGTTCCTGACGGTCTATGCCGTGCGCATGAGTTCGCTGGCCCTAGGGGGCCTGCTGGCAGAAGCCTTTGCAGGCCTGCCGGGCACGGTGGAGCACGGCGACCTGGCGGTGCAGGAAGATGGCCCCGAAGGCCGCCTGCTGCCCACCGCGATTTTCGCGCGGTGGCGCAACGACTGACCTAGTTCATGGTGCGCAGGTCGGAGAGAAAGCTTTCGATCCGCGCGGCGTTATAACCAACATCGCCAACGCCTACACGGCTGACAGAGCGCATGTCGACGCGGGTTGAGCCATCGGCCACCGGGGTAACCTCCACGATCACGTCATCGTAAAAGCGCACGTAGCCCGCAGTTGCGGTGGCTTCCAGCAGGCCCGCTGCAGGATCGGCGGCGGCGATCTCCCACCCGCGCGCCTCTGCCAGCGCGCGGGCATTGGCCAGCACTTCGGCAGGCGCTTTGTCGATCACGACCGGCTCGATATCGCCGTAGGCTTCCTCGTGGTAAGCGCGCCATTCTTCCTGCGTGAAGGGGCCGGTGCTGACGGGAGTATCGACATCCAGCGTGGTGAACTGCGGCGGATCGTTCAGGTCCGTGGTGATGTCATGGATTGGCGGCTTACCTTCGGCCGGAATCAGCAGGAGCGCGTAGATCGTTGCCAGCAATCCTGCCGAAAGCACCGTGCCGAGCGCCAGTTTGACCACGTGGCCGGTCTTGCGCCACATGGCGAAGCCGAGCGCCAGAATGCCGATAACCGTCAGCGCCCGCGACGGATTCAGTGCCAGGTAGAAGGGACCGAAGCCAGCCATCTTCCCGATAATGTCATACCGGGCCAGCGTGGCTGCCACGACGACGACGACAATCAGGATCAGCGCACCGCCCAGTACGAAATTGCCAATCCACTTCATGGTCTTGCCAGTCTTGCTGTCCTTTGCTGGCGCGGCAGTTTCGTTCGCTTCGACCATCGGGATTTCCTTTTCCTGTTTTTCCAGTGACTCACCCTAATTCGCCAGCAGCGTCAACTGCGACGAAAGACCCGTTCGGGGATGTCGTTGCCCGCGCAAGGTTCCTTGCCAATCGGGCCGGGGCCTGCAATCACGCGCGCCATCATGGCAGACAGCCTTCATCTCGAACTCATCGACTTCGTCCACATGGTCCACACCGGGATCTATTCGGAAGAGACCGGCAAGCCGCAGCCGCTGCGCTTCAGCGTACGGGCCAAGCTGAAAGAGCAGCCGCACTACGATCCGGAAACGTCGCTGAGTTGCAGCAAGAATTACATGGATCTGAAATTCGCCTGCTCCGATGCGCTGGGGGACCGGCATTACAAACTGATCGAAGCCGTGGCAGACCACGTGTGCGAGACCCTGTTCCTGCAGGATGCGCGCGTCGAGGAGGTCAGCGTCAAGATCGTCAAGCTCGCGCTCAGCGAGGCAGACGAACAGATCGGCATCACCCTGGTGCGGGAAAGGCGCTGATGCCGTTGATCCGCATCGAAGCGCGCCAACTGCCCGATTCGCCGCTGGATGCGGCGGCGGCCTTTCACGCCCGCATACTGCCCGAAGCGCGTCACGCGGCGGGCAAGGACTTGGTGCTTTTGTTCGATCCTGCCGATCACACGCACCTGCACTGGCGCCGGGCGGCGGTGGAGGAACTTGCGCGCGAGGCCACGCCATGCCGCGTTAACGGCGTGCAGGGAGGAGCTGGCAGCGACATTGCCGCTATGTGTGAGTACCTTGACGGCGCCCCGGGCGTAACCGGGCAATTGTTCGCCCTCCATGGCAATTCCGGAGAGAACGCCTAGGTTCAAGACAGTATGAGTTGTTCGCAGCCCCTGATCGACGCATTCCAGCGGCGCATTTCCTACCTGCGGCTGTCGGTTACGGACAGGTGCGACCTGCGCTGCACCTATTGCATGCCCGAACGCATGACATTCCTGCCCAAGAAGGACGTGTTGAGCCTGGAAGAGCTGCACCGGCTCGGGCTAGCCTTCATAGAGCGCGGCATCAACAAGATCCGCCTGACCGGCGGCGAACCGCTGGTGCGGCGCGATGTCATCGAACTGGTGAAGGCCCTCGGCCGCAGGCTGGGCCATGGATTGGACGAACTCACGCTTACCACCAACGGCACGCGCCTCGCGGAGTTTGCGCAGCCGTTGTTCGAAGCGGGGGTTCGGCGCGTGAACGTCTCGCTCGATACGATGGACGGTCAACAGTTCGAAACCCTCTCCCGCCGCGACCAGCTTGGGGACGTGCTGGGCGGCATAACCGAGGCGAAGCGTGCGGGGTTGCAGGTCAAGATCAACACGGTCGCGCTGAAGGGGTTGAACGAGAGCGAGATTCCCTTCCTTGTCGAATGGGCGGGCACCCACGGCCACGACATGACCCTGATCGAGGTCATGCCGCTGGGGGAAGTGGATGGCGAGCGTGTCGATCACTACCTGCCGTTGCCTGCCGTGCGCGACGAACTGTCACAGCGCTTCACCCTCACTGATATTGCCGACAACACGGGCGGCCCCGCGCGTTATGTGCGGGTAGAGGAAACCGGGGGCAGGCTGGGGTTCATCACGCCGCTCACCAACAATTTTTGCGCTACCTGCAATCGCATCCGGGTGACGGCGACCGGGCAGCTTTACGCCTGTCTTGGCGGGGCGGAGAAGGTTGATCTGCGCGCTGCGCTTCGCTCAGATGCGCCCGACGCCGATCTCGCTGCTGCATTGGACGAAGCGATGCGAATCAAGCCGGAACGGCATCATTTCGCCATCTCCGAAGGCGCCGCGCCAGCGCAGCCGCGGCACATGTCTGTCACGGGCGGCTGATGGCTGTGACCGTGGTCTTCATCGGCAAGATGGCCGACCTTGCGGGGCAGGGGGAGCGCGAAGTCGCCGGGCCGCTGGAATGGGTCGATCTTGCCGAGGTGCTGGGTGAGGATCTTGCAGCCGCACTGGGCAAAGATCGTACGAAGATTGCCGTGAATGGCACGGTATTGGCCGACAAGCGAAGTCTTCGCGCGCAGGACGGCGACGAGGTTGCCCTGCTTCCTCCCGTGTCGGGCGGCTGACATGGTGCGCGATGTCCAGCTTCTGGAGAAGGGCTTCTCGCCCGGCAAGGCGCTGGGCCTGTTCGCCAAGGACCATCCCCTTTCGGGCGGCATTGCCAGCTTTGTCGGCAAGGTTCGCCCGGACGGCGATGTGAAGGTCCTGGAACTCGTCAGCTACGAACGCCTCACGTTGCCCGGAATGGAAACGCTGGCCGATACGGTCGAGGGACGATGGCCGCTTGACGGTCTCTTGATCCACCATCGCACCGGGTACTTGCGCCCCGGCGCCGCCATCGTGCTGGTTGCCGCTGCCGCCCGTCATCGCCGCGATGCCTTCGAGGCGGTGGATTTTGCCATGGACCATCTGAAATCACGCAGCTGGTTCTGGAAGCGTGAGAAGCGCAGCGACGGCTGGCACTGGATAGAGCCACGCGAACAGGATCACGAAGACGCCAGTCGCTGGGACATTTGATCCCGGTCAAAGCGAACCGGCCCGACTCGTTGCATAGCCTTCCCGACACAGGAAGGATTGCATCATGGTTGAACAACTTACCCGCGAAAAGATTGCCCAGCAGGCGGATATCCGCATCGAAGCGCCGCGTGTCGTACCGCCGACAGATCGCACTTTCGAACTGCCCACCGGGCTCTATGTCGCCACCGTAGCGCTGTTTCTCGGCTTCATCGGCACGCTGGCGCTCGGCTTCGGCAATCCGGAGATGGTCATCCCCTTCATCATCTTCGCCTTCTTCGTGGTCGCCGGTTTCGGTGTGCCGGCGCTCTGGACCCGGCTCGCCCCGGCAACCAAAAGCAAGCCCAAGACCTGGGCCCGGTTCCGGCAGGAAGGCATCATGACCCCTTATGGCCGTGCCAGCGCGCGTGATGCCACGGTGCAGGTGCTGATCCTGCCGGCGCTGATCTTTGCATGGGGCCTCATCTGCATAACCATTGCCGCGCTGGTCTGAAGCGCGAAAACAGCTCCCTACTGGCGCGCGGGTGAGATCGATTCGATCCCGCGCGTCTTTCTTGTCTCACAACCTGGACCGTCTTTCGGGCGGGGCAGCCCGTCGGGACCAAGCCTATCCGGTCAGCATGTCCAGCAACGAGCGGATTACGGCGTCCTCTTGCGCGACAAGCGCATCGACCTGGTTGCGCACCTCTGCAATCGATTCGGTGGCCTGCGCGGATGTGGCTGCCTCTACGTAGATGCGGTCGAGATCTGCGAGAGCGATCATGGCCTGGCTGCGTTGCGCTTCGAGGTCGGCGATGGCGACTTGCGCGCGTGCCCAAGCCTCGCTGCCACGAGCGGCGCCCACGGCGGAACTCGTAATCCTGCGCGCCTGCGACTCTGCCGCTCCGAATCGCTGATGCGCAGCCCGCGCTGCGGCGGCCAGTTCGTCCAGCGAAGCGAGGGTTGAGGCAGGCGGGGCCGGTAGCGGTGGAGCGGGCTCAACCTCCATCGAACCGCTGACCCGCTCCACATCGCGAATGGCGAGCGAAGGATATTCACCTTCTGGTGCAGCACATGCGGCCAGCAGCACAAAAGCGGCGACGGGAAAGAGACGGGAGACTTGCACCATAGGCTGCTTTCCCTACATTCGGCACGGAAAGCTTTCCAGCACGCATTTTGGTCGTAGATTCGGCCATGTGATGGTTGACAGCTATCGGCGCTTCGCCTAACGGCAGCGCTCTTTCCGGTGCCCTGTGGGCGCCTTTTTTGTCATTGCCGAGAAATGGTCCGGGATTCACTCGGGTCGGGATGCGGCAGAAGACACCAGATAAACGGATTTGAGCACCATGTTCGCAGTAGTGCGCACGGGCGGCAAGCAGTATCGCGTCGCCGAAGGAGACAAGATCGCAGTCGAGAAGCTGGCGGGTGACGCTGGCGAAACGATTGTGCTGGACGATGTTCTGCTGGCCGGCGAAGGTGCCGACCTGGCCGACGCTTCGAAGGTTACGGTTTCGGCGGAAGTGATCGCCCAGGCCAAGTCCGAGAAGGTGACGGTTTTCAAGAAGCGTCGTCGTCACAACTACCGTCGCAAGAACGGCCACCGCCAGCAGATGACCTTGCTGCGCATCACTGCCGTCGGTGAAGGCAAGTCCGCGCCCAAGAAGGCTGCCGCCAAGAAGGAAGAAGCCCCGAGGGCTGAAGCCTCCGCGGAAGAAGCCAAGGCGACCGAAACCAAGGCTCCGGCGAAGAAGGCGACTCCGAAGAAGGAAGCTGCCGCCGACAAGAAGCCGGCTGCAAAGAAGGCTGCGCCTAAGAAGGCTGCGGCAACCAAGAAGAGCGCCGACAAGTCGGCCGACGAAAAGTAAGGATCCGGAACCATGGCACATAAAAAAGCAGGCGGTTCATCGCGTAACGGTCGCGACTCAGCAGGTCGTCGCCTTGGTGTGAAGAAGTTCGGCAGCCAGGAAGTGATTCCGGGCAACATTATCGTGCGTCAGCGCGGTACGAAGTTCTATCCTGGCGTCAACGTCGGCATGGGCAAGGATCACACGCTGTTCGCTCTCGAAGCGGGCAAGGTCCGTTTCCACGACGGCAAGCTTGGCCGCAAATACGTATCGGTAGACGCGATGGCGGAAGCCGCCGAATAACCGGATGATTCGCTAAAAGGGTCATCCACCGGGATGGCCCTTTTCGAGCCGCACAGGACTCGAAAAATCGGAAGGAGATGGGGCCGCCCCGTCTCCTTTTTTGATTCTCCTTCCTCACTGGCCTGATCCGACTCGCGGTCAGACCCGAATTTGAAACACCGGTGGCCCACTGGAGGCGGGCACTCGGTAATGGGGAGAATACCAATGTTCATGCGTACCGAGCGGCTGTTTTTGCGGCCAACATTTCCTGAAGACTGGCGTGAAATCCATCGCGGTATCGCCGATTTCCGCGTCGTCAGCATGCTATCGCGCGCGCCGTGGCCCTATGGCGAGGAAGATGCGAAGGCTTTCTGCCGTCGCCCGCTTCCGCAAGGTGCCATGAAATTCTCGGTAACGCTTCCCGAACTCCACGGAGCTCCGATCATCGGACAAGTCGGGCTGGAGCGCGATGAGAACGGCCACGAACTGGGATACTGGATCGGCCGCCGGTGGCAGCGGCGCGGCTACGCGACCGAGGCAGTGCGGGGCCTGATGTCGATGGCACGGGCGTTCGGGATTACGCAGATCACCGCCGGGCATTTCCTGGACAATCCCGCCAGCAGCAAAGTGCTGAAGGCGAACGGCTTTGTCGAGACGGGAGAAGTCAGCCCCACTCCGTGCGCTGCGCGTGGTGGCGAGGTTTTTCTGGGACGGCGGTATGTCTGCAATCTCTTCGAGGAGGTCAGCATGCCGGACGAGAAGGCAGCCTGACAAGATTCCTCCCTGTCGCCAGGCGACGGGGAGGACAGGCCTTACTCTGCGGGTTCTGCCAGAGAGTCTTCGCCGTCATACTGGGTGATCAGGTGGCGGTCATCATGGTCCCACGGATGGAAACCGGGACGGAAATAGCCCAGCCACTTGAGGAAGATCTTGCGCAGGATGCCCGGCTTGCCAAACAGGTAGCTGACAAGCCCCCAGCGCGCCCGCCATCCCTCGATACCGTCCTGGCGCAACAGTTCGAGTGCGTCGTTGGAGCGATTGCGCAGGAAACGGACGGTTACCAGCACCATCAGCAGCGAACGCACCCGCCAGCGCTTGAACGCTGGCCAGTCACGGGTGGCGTGAATCCACGTGTCGTAGGCCACGCCCTTGTGCTCGATTTCTTCCACCGCGTGCCACAGCCACAGATGCGGATCGCCCATTCCGGCGGTGGCCAGCGAACCGGGGTTCTTCAGGAACTGGTGAGCGAACATGGCAGTGAAATGCTCAAGCGCACAGGTGATGCCAAGCTGCACGATCGGCGGCGTCGCCAGCGTATCGTCGACCAGCCTGTTCACCCGCGCGGTGATTTCGGTGATGTCGTATCCGGCATCCTCTATTGCGCGATTGAAGGCGATGTGTTCGCGCGAGTGGTTCACTTCCTGCCGAATGAAATCGCGGATTTCGGCGGCGAGTTGGGGCGGCACCCCGTCGCGGTGCGCCTTGACCGCCTCGATAAACATCGCCTCTCCACGCGGGAAACTGCAAGACAGCGCGGCGAACCACGCCGATGCGACCGGATCTGTGCCGCGTTCCCGCTTCTGCCCGCGGGCGAAACGCATGTCTCTCACCGTGAGCGAGGTTCCTTGCCGGGGGGATTCTTGCCAGTGGGGTTGTGCAGTCATATCACGTACCTGTTCGACAATTGCTTGTCGTCAATCTAGGGAAACTTACACTAGTGTCAATAAAGAAGCGTCTGAGCCCTGAAGAGAGCCGCGCCGCCGCACTGGAAGCTGCGCGCGCGCTGCTGATCGAGACGGGTCCGCAAAGCGTGACGCTGAAAGCCGTGGCGGGCCGCATCGGGCGCACACACGCCAATCTGTTGCACCACTTCGGTTCAGCTTCGGGTTTGCAGAAGGAACTGGCGCGCCACCTCGCGCAAACCGTCTGCGACTCGATTGGCGAGGCAGTGCGCGCCACCCGTGCCGGTATCGGTTCGCCCCGCGAAGTGGTGGATCTGACCTTCGATGCCTTTGGCCGAGAAGGTGGCGGCGCGCTGGCCAGCTGGATGCTCGCATCGGGTAACGAGGATGCGCTAAATCCCATCATCGACACCATTCACGCGCTGGTGGACGACCTGCATCCTGAAGAGGTCGCCCACGGTTCCGAACGCTCGATGCACGAAACCACTTTCTCGCTCGTGCTGCTGGCATTGGGGGATGCCTTGTTGGGAGAGCAACTGGCAGATTCCCTTGGGGTAGAGCGCACGACCGCACGTGACCGCGCCGAATCGATGATGATAGCCGCGTTCGAAAGGAACGGGGTCGACGTCTAGGCCTCGCCGCTTTCCCCTAGGTCGAGCCATGAGGGCACAAGGTCGCTCGGGATATCTGCGACACGCAGGTGATCGACGGCGAGGCCGAGGTCTTCGTGCAGCGCCTTGCGCCGCTTTTCCTCGGAGCGTTCGAGCGGCACGACCACGAGGCGGCGGTTGACTTTCTGTCGCCAGTTCATCCGTGCGGTGTTTTCCTGCCCGATGTAACACCCCTTGTTGAAGCTGACGCCGTTCAGTTCGACGGCGTTGGTCTCCAGCCACAGAATGTCTCCCAGTTCCCGCGCGCCTTCCGGCATGCCGTGAGCAAGCCGTACAGCGCGCCATGCCTCGTCCGCTCCGCTTTCGGTCTCGTCCGCCGGGGCCAGCCAGCGGTAGCCCAGCGCGGGGAGGCGTGGATCCAGCGATGCGCCGTCGCGCGGTGCTTCCTGCCAGTGCACTGCCAGGGTGTCTTCCACACCGATCGCCAGCTTGCGCCGCAGGCGATAAAGGGAGAGGCGTTTCGCCAAATCTTCGGCAACCTCGGCCTCGCAATCGAGCAGGATGTCCGCGCCATCGCGCCAGACGATCATGTCGAACATGGTCTTGCCCTGTGCGGTCAGCAGCGCGGCATAGACCGGAAGCTCGCCCTTCACGTCGTTCGTCAGCAATCCCTGCAGGAAGGCAGCGGGGTCTTCCGCTTCGTCGGTGGCGGATACGCGCACGAGGGCGCGGCGGGTCAGGCGGGTCGAACTCATGGGTGACAGATAGGCCCGGCTCCGCGATAGGCAATGCAATGGCGCGCACATACGATCAGGTCGTTTTCTCCGGCGGAGGCATCCGGTGCTTCTGGCACGGCGGTTTCCTCAGCAAGGTGGGCGATTTCGAACGATTGCGGCCAGAGCGCATCAGCAGCGTTTCGGGCGGTGCCCTGAGTGCGGCCTGCTGGATAGCCGGGCGGGAGGATGACTTGCTGGCGGTGATGGAGGAAGCGTTCTCCGTCAACGATTCGAATGTCGCGGCAGGCAAATCCAATTTCACCCCTCATCAGGAGATCTATCGCGAGGTGGTGGATGTGACCCTGGACAGGGAGGCGATCGAGAGAGTCGCGGATGGGCCGGAATACGAGGTGGCGCTCAGCGTACCTCCCGAACAGTTCACACCGCACCTTTCGGCCATTTTCTATGGCCTGATTTACAAGCTGGACCAGTCCGTCCGCTCTACCCCGCACCTTGTCTGGCCACGGGCCGCCGGGCTCGAGGAAGTACGCGTCGACGGTCGACAGGCGGCGCGCGATGGCAAGCTGGTCGATCTGATCTGCGCCGCCGCGACGATCCCCCCTGTTTTCGATGTGCCCCAATGGCAGGATTGCCGTGTGCTTGATGGGGGGATGCTGGACAAGGCGCCGCTGCCGCTGGAAAGCGAGGGCGAAACGCTGGTGCTGCTCACGTCGCGCTATCGCCATTGCCCGGAGGAGCCCGGCAGGACCTACGTAATGCCCAGCTGCGAAGTTGCCGCCGACAAGATCGACTTCTCCGATGCCAGCAAGGTCACCCGAACCTGGGATCAGGGTGTATGCGACGGCACGGCATGGCTGGCGAAGCAGTCTGCAGGCGATTAAGGCGGCTGGCATGACCGATTCCCTGACGATCCGCCGCCCGGATGACTGGCATGTTCACCTGCGCGATGGCGCCATGCTGGAAGCCGTGGTGGGCCATACCGCCCGCCAGTTCGCCCGCGCCATCGTGATGCCGAACCTTTCCCCGCCAGTAACCACCGTTGCAGCGGCCGAGGCCTATCGCGACCGGATCGTTGCCGCATTGCCCGGGGAAGCGGACTTCACCCCGCTGATGACCTGCTACCTCACCAACAACACCGATCCCGAAGAGGTGCGTCGCGGGTTCGAGGCGGGAGTGTTCACGGCCTGCAAGCTGTACCCGGCTGGCGCGACAACCAACTCCGACAGCGGGGTGACCGACATCGGAAATATCCGTGACGTGCTGGAAACGATGGCCGAGATCGGCATGGTGCTGTGCGTTCACGGCGAAGTGACCCATGCCGACATCGATATCTTCGACCGGGAGGCGGTTTTCATCGAGCGCGTGCTGGCGCCGCTGCTGAACGATCTGCCGCAGCTGAAAGTGGTGTTCGAGCACCTGACCAGCGAAGAGGGCGTGCAGTTCGTGGAAAGCGCTGGCGCAAACGTGGCGGCCACCATCACGCCGCAGCACCTGCACATCAATCGCAATGCCATGCTGGTGGGCGGCATGCGGCCGCACGCGTACTGCCTACCGGTCGCCAAGCGCGAGAAGCACCGGCTGGCGCTGCGCCGTGCAGCCACATCGGGCAGCGCGAAGTTCTTTCTCGGCACCGACAGCGCGCCCCACGCGCGCGAGGCCAAGGAAAGCGCCTGTGGCTGTGCGGGCATCTTCAATGCCCCCTTCGCGCTGGAGAGCTATCTCGCGGTGTTCGAAGAAGAAAATGCCATCGACGCTTTCGAAGGTTTCGCATCCGAACATGGACCGGCCTTTTACGGCCTCCCGCTAAACGAAGGACGAGTGACGCTGGAACGCGCGGATTGCGACGTTCCTGAAGCGGTCGAGGCAGACGATACCCAGCTTGTCCCGTTCCATGCCGGAGAGACCCTGCGCTGGCGCTTCGTCGCTTGATCAGGGCGTGACGCCGCGGGCCATCCTTGCGCGGCGCGAACGGCGTGCGCCCCGCAGCATGTCCCAACTGAACAGCGCTACCGCGGCCCAGATCAGCACGAAACAGACCAGCTGTGCCGGCTTCATCTGCTGCTGGAACAGCGTGATCCCTAGGATGAAGATAATGGTCGGAGAGATGAACTGCAGGAAGCCGACCGTGGTGTAGGGCAGGGCGCGTGCAGCGGTCGCGAATAGCAGCAGTGGGACCGCCGTCATCACGCCGCCGAACATGATGGCCAGCGTTTCCAGCGTGTCGCGCCCCAGCGCCACACCGCCGCCGCTGAACTCGGTCCATGCGAGGAATGCGGCCATGAATGGCAGCAGGATGATCGTTTCGCAGGTCAGCCCCAGCAGCGGACCTGCTGCCACCGTCTTGCGCAGAAGGCCGTAGACACCGAAGGTGGTGGCGACCGTCAGGCTTACCCAAAGGGTGGTCAGTGCGCCGCCCAGCAGTGCAGTTACGCCGATCCCTGCGAGGACTACCGCGCCGGTCTGCGGGCGGCTCAGGCGCTCCTTGAGCAGCACGAATCCCAGCAGCATCATGACCAGTGGCAAGATGTAGTATCCCAGGCTCGCCGCGTAGACCTGCTCGTTCTGGATCGCCCAGACATAGGTGAACCAGTTGACCGCAATAAGCGCCGAACTGGCTGCCAGCGTGCGCATGACGCGCGGGGTCGACAGCGTGCGGTAAAGGTCCGCCAGCATTCCCGATCGGATGATGAAGAACAGGCAGATCGGCAGCGTGAATACAGTGCGCCAGGCAACGTATTCCAGCGCCGGCACGTCTTTCACCAGCAGCAGGTAGACCGGCATCGATCCCCAGATGGCATGGGTGCATAACGCGAGAATCAGGGCGCGCCGCTGGCTGGTATGCTGTTCTGCCATCGCGGCTCCCTAGGGCCGGAAAGGGCAGGACGCCACGTCTTTGATCGCCTCAAATTGCGGAAAACAATCCAGCGGCGCAAAATTCATACGTTGCTTGATATTAAGCTGAAGGGCGGTATTGACGCGTCCCTATAACGAAAAATTGTTTTTACAAACAATGAGATCGATGCTGCCTTCCCCTGTTGGGCAGCAATCGTAGCGCGGCCCTTCGGGTCGTGTTTTTAGGGGGGTCGCGCCAGGGCGCTCGGATCTTCGGGTCCGGGCGCCCTGAAAGTATGGGCCGTATGTGCCTCAGGCTTCGCGGAAGCCCACGCCCACGCTGGCCCGCGGTTGATCCACTTCGGTGCTGGTGACCGGGTAGGCGCAATAATCGGCTGCGTAGTAGGCCGCCGGGCGATGGTTGCCCGAAAAGCCGATACCGCCGAATGGCGCGGCGCTGGATGCACCATTGGTCGGGCGGTTCCAGTTGACGATGCCGGCCCGGATATTTGCCCAGAAGCGGTTATACTGCTGCGGCTCACCGCCGATCAGCGACGCCGAAAGGCCGAAGCGAGTGTTGTTCGCCTCCGCGATCGCCTCGTCGAAGTCGTCCACTTTGACGACCTGCAACAGCGGCCCGAACAGTTCCACGTCGGGGCGTTCCTTCATGCCTGTCACATCGATGATGGCGGGGGAGAGGAACGGCCTGTCGTCCACCGGGCGGCGCATGTGGCTGACGGCCTTCCCGCCGTTCGAAAGCAGGTAGAGGAAGCTTTCGGTAAGCTGGTCTGCCGTGTTGTTGTCGATCACGCAGCCCATGAACGGTTGCGGTTCGGCAAAGGGTTCGTCCACGATAATGCGATTGGCTAGCGTTTTTACCGCGCTCACCGCCTCATCATACATGGAACTCTTCACGATCAGGCGGCGACCTGCGGTGCAGCGCTGTCCGGCGGTGGTGAAAGCGGACTGGATGATCAGCGCAGCCGCATCTTCCATCTTGGGCGTATCCCATAGCACGATGGGGTTGTTGCCGCCCATTTCCAGCGCCACGATCTTGCCCGGATCGGTGGCCAGCTTGCGGTTGATGGCAATGCCGACCTGGGCAGAGCCGGTGAACAGCACGCCGTCCACGCCCCGGTGCGCGACAAGTGCCTTGCCCTCGTCGGGGCCGCCGATCAGGCACTGCACGAGATCCTCCGGTATCCCGGCCTTGGCGAAATAGCTAACCAGTTTCTGGCCGACCGCGGGGGTCTTTTCGGATGGTTTGAAGACAATGGCATTGCCCGCGATAAGCGCCGGGATGATGTGGCCATTGGGAAGGTGGGCGGGAAAATTGTAAGGGCCCAGCACCGCCATGACGCCGTGCGGCTTGTGCCGCAGCGCGGCAGACCCCTGCAGCGCGCTGTCCAGCTTGCGCTGCCCGGTACGCTCCGAATAGGCGCGGATCGAGATATCGACCTTGCCGATGACTGCCGCGACTTCCGTGCGGGCTTCCCAGATCGGCTTGCCCGTCTCGCGGGCGATCAGTTCGGCAAAGGCTTCCTGATCCTTTTCCACCTGGATCGCGAAGCGGCGCACCAGTTCGATGCGCCGTGACAGCGGTTCGGACGCCCACGCCGGCCACGCGCGCCGTGCGCGGTCCACCAGTTCATCGACATCACCGTGCTTCGACCGCCACAGTTCGGCACCGGTGGCAGGTTCATAGGAAATGAGTTCGGCGGTCTGGCTCAAGGCGGGGTGCCTTTCGTTAAAATGATCGTGGTGCGCGGCTTACCCAATATGCCGGAAGCGCGCAAAGTGGCGGTTAACTCGTACAGTTAAAACCCCGTAGGGCTAACTGGTTTCAAGCGGAACCGGAATTGTGCGCAAACGCGGGTTGGAATCTTGGCAGGAAAGCGCCTCAGCCGCAGTCGCCAAGGCGACGGCCCGTCACGTCGAAGGTCATTGTCATGGGACCCATCCCCATGTCGCCGCGCATCGACATTGTCATGTCATAGGTCGATGCGGTGTAGGTACCGTCCATCGTCATATCCATGGTGCCCTGTTCGCTCTGGCATTGCGCCACCGCATGAATCTCGCCTGCCGACATTTCGAACTCGCTATAGCGACATTCGCCGTTCGTTTCGTCGAAGATACGCTCTGGCGAATTGTCGAGATCTTCCTGTGTCACGCAGTTCTGCGCGGTCATGCCTTCGCCGCCCATCATGCCGCGTATCATCTCGCCAGCCTGTGGCGGCATTCCGGGCGGCAACTGGATATCGTCGAGACGGCTGTTGGTTTCCCAATTGCCCGGTTCGATGGCCCAGGCCGATGTGGCGACGGCGACCGTGGCGAGACCCAGAACGGCAAGCTTGCGCATGATTTTCCCCCTGTTGGATGCAGCGATGCGCTCCAGCATATCATTTGCACTGGCGTTGCGCCAATCAGCTTGCGTGCGCTGGGGGTGCCGGCGGCTCGCCCAGCGCCTGGCCCATCCGACGAATGCGCGCGACTTTATCGTGAAGGGGTGCCCAGTCGTCGCGCTCGTCTATCGCGGACCACAGGCTTTCCACCTCGTCGATCAGCATGGATTCAGGAGCTCCCTCGCTCCAGAAATCGTGGCTACTATCAAGCGGCTCATAGCCCTCCAACGCCTCCACCAGGCCCCTTTGGGCATCGCGGCCGCCGCGATGGCGGAAGAAGAAATCGTCGGGACCCGTCCGGCGCTCCCGCATCGTTTTCTCGGCAGCTTCGATGACGCCCGCGTCGGCCTCCAGGCCGCGCGACTTCACGCCCAGGCGCCAGCAGAACCGTCTGGCCATTGCGTGGTGATAGAGAGGGCCGAACCGCTCCAGCGCGGCGATCAGGGGCTGTGCTTCCACCAGGGGCCGCAGCGCGATGGCAAACTGGCCCAGGTTCCAGCGGATCGCCTCCGGCTGGCGACCGAAGGCGTAAAGGCCGCTGTGGTCGAAATATGCAGCGGTGAACCCCGGATCCCACTGCCGCAGCCACCGCCATGGACCGTAATCGAAGCTTTCGCCGGAAATGTTCATGTTGTCGGTGTTGAGCACACCGTGGACGAATCCTGCCACCATGTAGCTGGCGGCAAGGTCTGCCATGCGCTCTGTCACCTGGTGCATCAGCCGGATGGCCGGTTCGTCGCGCCCCGGTGCATCCTCCGGCGGGGGAGGGCCGGGATAGGTGGTCAGGCAATAGTCCACCAGGCGTTCGAGATGATCCTTCTCGTCAAGAGCCATGAGGCGCTGGAAACTGCCAATGCGGATATGGCCGTGGCTGAGGCGCACCATGACGGCGGACCGCGTGGGCGAGGGTTCGTCGCCCCGCTCCAGCGCTTCGCCGGTTTCAATGATGGAGAAAGTCTTGGACGTGTTGACCCCCAGTGCTTCCAGCATCTCGGTAGCAAGGATCTCCCGCACGCCGCCTTTCAGCGTCAGCCGTCCGTCGGCCGTGCGGCTATAGGGTGTCGTGCCGCTGCCCTTTGTACCCAGGTCGAGGAGGCGGCCACCCCCGTCGCGCATCTGGGCGAAGAGGAAGCCGCGCCCATCGCCGATTTCCGGATTGTACACGCGGAACTGGTGGCCGTGATATCGCAGCGCCAGCGGCTGGGGCAGATTGTCCGGAAGCGGATCGAACCTGCCGAAATGGCGCACCCAATCCTCGTCCGACAATGAGGCAAGGCCGACCGCCTTGTCCCACCTGTCATTGCGGAAGCGCAGAGTGGCCAGCGGAAACCGTGCCGCTGCAACGGGATCGGCGAGGAAATCCGCCACCGCCTCGATTCGTGTGTCGGGAGTGTACTTGGCCGGTTGCGGTTCGTGTCGCATCCATCCATTAGTGGGCCTTCGACACCGCGCCCGCAAGGTGCGCGCATACAAGGGGCTTGAATTGAGCGACGCCGCCTATTCGACGGGCACGTGGGAAAGCAGCGACGGACTGGTGCTGCATTATCGGGACTATCCCGGGCGGGACGATCGCCCGCCGATAGTCTGCATCTCCGGCCTGACTCGCAACGCCCGCGATTTCGAGCCTCTGGCGGAAACCTTCTCCGGCGAGTGGCGGGTGATTGCGCCAGACCTGCGCGGACGCGGGCAGAGTGACTATGCCAAGGATCCTGCCAGCTACACCCCCGCAAACTACGTGGAGGACGTGACCGCCCTGATCGAGCAAGCAGGGCTGGACGAAGTCGTTCTGGTGGGAACGTCGCTGGGCGGGATCATCACCATGCTGCTGGCGCAGTCGGGCGTGAACATCGCCGGTGCCGTCATCAACGATGTCGGTCCGGCTATCGAGGAAGCGGGGTTGCAGCGTATCAGGGATTACGTGGGCCAGGGGCGCAGCTACCCCACTTGGATGCACGCCGCATGGGCCATGCGCGACAGTTCCCAGCATATCTATCCCGAATACGGGATCGAGGACTGGCTACGCCATACCAAGCGGCTGATGTGCGTTTCGGGAAATGGCCGCATCGCTTACGACTACGACATGAAGATCGCCATGCCCTTTGCACAGCCGGGAGCGGGCATAGAGGTAGATTTGTGGCCCGCGCTCAGGTCGCTGGGGAGCAAACCGCTGCTGGCCCTGCGCGGTGAGCTGTCTGATCTGCTTTCGGAGGCCACTTTCCGGCGCATGGGTGAAGAGGTCGAAGGGATGGAAACGGTCACCGTTCCCGGCGTCGGCCATGCCCCCACATTAGAAGAACCCGCCGCGCTGGAAGCCATCGCACGGCTGCTGGGCAAGGTGGCGAGGGCATGAGCAAGACGCCGAAAATCCTGCACCTGCATTCCACCTTCGATGCCGGCGGCAAGGAACTGCGCAATGTCCGCCTCATCAACGAATGGGGCAAGGACGTGGACCACGCGATTGTCTCGGGTGACCTGGAAAGGCGCGGGGCTGCGCAGATGCTGGGCAAGAAGGCGCGCGTGTCGTGGCCAAAATTCCCTGCCCTGGGCGGCAAACCCACTCCGGGACGGCTGGCGGCACTGGCGAAAGCGATGGCGGGCTACGACCTTGTCTGCACCTACAACTGGGGCGCGATCGACGCGGTAATGGCGCACACCGTATTCGCCGACGCCTTCAAGCTGCCGCCGCTGGTGCATCATGAGGATGGCTTCAACGAGGACGAGGCGAACCGCCTGAAGAAGCGGCGCAACTGGTATCGCAAGATCGCGCTAGGACGCACGGCGGCGCTGGTGGTGCCATCCGCCACCCTCGAGGATATCGCTCTGAACGTCTGGAGCCAGCCGCGCACCCGCGTGCGGCGTATTCCCAACGGCATCGATACCCGTGCGTTCGCCGCGCCGCCCAAGCGCGATATCCTTCCCGGTCTCATCAAGCACAAGGGCGAGTTCTGGCTCGGGACGATGGCGGGTCTTCGCACGGTGAAGCAGCTCGACATGCTGGTGCGGGCGATGGAATGGATGCCGCCCGAATGGCAGCTGGTGATCGCGGGGGAGGGGCCGGAGCGCGACGCCCTGCTGGCAGAGGCGGAGCGCCGCGGCGTGGAAGACCGCGTGCACCTGCCCGGTTTCGTAGCGGAACCGGCGAAGCTGGTGGGACTGTTCGACATGTTTGCATTGTCCAGCCATTCCGAACAGTTTCCGATCTCCGTGGTCGAAGCGATGGCTGCCGGACTGCCCGTCGTCGCGCCGCGCGTGGGCGACATCGGCTCCATGGTGGCAAGCGACAATGGCCCCGCACTTGTCGATGCAGGCGACGAGGACGCGCTGAGAAAGTCGCTGACGCGGCTGGCAAACGATCCCGCCCTGCGCAAACGCATGGGGCAGGCGAACCGGCAGAAGGCGCGCGAGGAGTTCGACGAGCGGCGCATGATCGAACGTTATCGCGCGCTTTACTGGGGGCTAATGCAGAAATATCCGCGAGGCCAGTGACTTGGCGCAGGTTGGCCCTTCATGGGGCGTTCACCCCGGCGGGGACACTCTCGCCTCTTCGATTGAAAAGCCTGTGCCATCCGTTAAAGAGCGCGGCTTGATATCAAATCCAGCATGATCGACAGATAGTGGCCAAAGAACCGACCAACCCCAATTTGCCAGCCCGTTCAAAGTCGCAGGGGCGCGCCGACGCAGAGCAGGATATGCTCATGCGCGAGGTGGACGAGGCCGTTCGCCAGGACGAAGTGGGCAATTTCGCCAAGAAATTTGGTGTGCCACTGGCAATCGCCTTCGTGGTGGTCATGGCGGCCTTTGCCGGGTTCCTGTGGTGGCAGCACGAGCGGGAAAGTGACCTGGAGAGGCAATCCGAAGAGCTGGTGCTGGCAATCGACAAGCTGGATGCAGGCAACAGCGACGCAGCCGATCAGGAACTGGCTGCACTGGCAGATGGCGAAGGCGGCGCAGCGGCCATGGCCGCAATGCTGCGCGCCGGGATCGCGATGGAACGCGGCGATACGCAGGAAGCGGGCACGCTCTACGATGGAATCGCCAGCGATGGCGACCTGCCCGAGGAAATCCGCAACATCGCCACCATCCGCAGCGTGACGGCGCGATATGACGAGATGGACCCACAGGAAGTGATCGACCGCGTGGGGCCGCTCGCGGTGCCTGACAGTCCCTATTACGGCAGCGCCGGCGAACTGGTGGCGCACGCCTACCTGGATCAGAACAAGACCGACGAGGCCGGCGCCCTGCTGGTGGCCCTGTCGGGCAATGAAGATGTGCCTCAATCCATTCGCAGCCGCACGCGGCAGCTTGCCGGGTTGCTGGGCTTCGATGCCATCGAGGATGTCGATGCCACCCTGGCCGAACTGACTGGCCAGGCACCGGAAGATACCTCGGTCGAGCTGGTCGAATAGAAGCGAGTATGAAAACGATGATGAACCTGCGCCGCCCGAACCGTACATGGGCGACCCGAATCGCCGCTCCGCTGATGGCCCTAGCTCTGGCTGGCTGTGCCGGCGGTCTGTTTGGCGGCGGAAAGGACGATGACGAAACGCCCACGAACGGCAACCGTATTCCGATCCTTTCGCGCATCGCGACCGATATCTCCGCCGACCCGGCGCTGGCCAATGTGACGGTCGTCGTGCCGACCGCAACCACCAACGAAACCTGGCCGCAGGCTGGTGGCAACGCGGCCAAGGTGGCAGGTCATGTGACACTGTCGAACAATCCCGCGCGGGCGTGGACCGCCAGCATTTCCGGTACGACGAAGACGCGCCGCCTTGCGGCCTCGCCGGTCGTAGGTGCGGGAAAGCTGTTCGTGGTCGATACCCAGGCGGAAATTCACGCTTTCGACGCGCAAACGGGTGCGCGCCGGTGGCGGCACCAGATCGAGGTGACCGGCGACCTGGAGGATGCGACCTTCGGCGGCGGTGCTGCCTATAACGAAGGCCGCGTCTACGCGACGAACGGCGTGGGCGACGTGGTTGCCCTGGATGCGGAGACCGGTGCGGAAATCTGGCGCGTGAAGCCCGCCGGTCCGCTGCGCGGCGGACCGACAATCGCGTTCAACGAAGTGTTCGTGATGACGCAGGATAACCAGGTTTTCGCGCTGCGCACGGAAGACGGCGCAATCGTGTGGCAGCGTGCCGCTGCCTCCGGTCAGTCCGGCGTGTTCGGCGTGGCTGCTCCTGCCGCCGCGCAGGGCACCGTTGTCGCCGGGTTCTCCACCGGCGAACTGGTTGCCTACCGTTACGAAAACGGGCGCGAACTGTGGTCCGACGCGCTGGCGCGCACTTCCATCAGCACGCAGGTCGGCACGCTGACCGACGTCGACGCCGATCCCATCATCGACCAGGGCCGCGTCTATGCGCTTGGTCAGGGCGGTCGCATGGCGGCCTATGAACTGCTGACGGGCCAACGCATCTGGGAACTAACGCTGGCAGGGATTTCCACGCCAACGGTTATCGGCGAATGGGTGTTTACGCTGACCGACGAGGCGCAGCTTCTCGCCATCCAGCGGGGAACCGGTCGTATCCGCTGGATCACCCAGCTTGACCGCTGGCGCGACGCGGAAGATCGCGAAGGGCCGATCTTCTGGACCGGTCCGGTGCTGGCCAGCGGACGTCTGTGGGTTGCCAGCAGTCGCGGCTATGTGAAGAGCCTGGATGTGATGACCGGAGAGGTGTTTGATTTCACCCGCCTGGACGATGGCGTTTCGCTGCCTCCGGTCGTGGCGAACAACATGCTCTATATCCTCGACGACAAGGGCAGGATCCACGCCTACCGCTGACGCCAGGGGCATTTGTCCCGCCGCGGGACGTCCCGGTTGAAAATGGTCCGGGTGTTACCCGCCCTTTAACCCTTCGCGCCTATCAGGGCGGGGATGAACGCGCAGACGCACAAGTCGCGGCCACCGGTTAGCGATGTATCCCCGTGGGTGGGCCTTGTAGGGCTCGTCACGCTGCTAGCCTGTATCGTATTCGCACGCGGTTGGCCCGAAATCTGCGAAATGATGGGCTGGGCGAACGAGCGCGGACGCCTGTCGGGTCCCAATGCCGCGCTGGCGACAATGGTGCTCACGGGCCTGGCGATGGCGGCATGGTCGCTGCTGGTCGAAAAGGTCCACCGCAATACCTCCACCGGCATCGACTGGTCGCGAAGGCGATCGGTGTCCGAGGTGGTCGACATCTCGATCACCAAGCTTGCGGGGCTTTGGGCCACCTGGTTCATCATTGGCGCGTTCTACATGCTTGGCCGGTGGTACTGGGAGGGGAACTACCTCTTCGCGATGCAGGTGATCGGCTGGGCCGTGGTGCCCATGTTCGTCCTTTCCGTCCCCTACATGATCTGGATCGACCGGGTGATGGTGAACCCGAAGGATCACTGCTGGCACTTTGGGGCCATGCTTGTCGGACGCGAGGCGTGGGACGGCGAGCAGGTGAAGAAGCACTGGCGCGCCTGGATCATCAAGGGGTTCTTCAGCGCGTTCATGATCGGCATCCTGCCTCCGGGCTTCGCTGCCGTGGTGGAGGCCAACGGTGCCGATATCGTACACGATCCGGTGCGGCTGGGCGTGACGCTGTTCGAGCTGCTGTTCGTGATCGACGTGCAGATCGGCACGGTCGGCTACCTGCTTACGCTGCGCCCGCTCGACGCGCATATCCGCAGCGGCAATCCCTTCTTCGCGGGCTGGGTAGCGGCGCTGCTGTGCTATCCCCCGTTCGTCTATGGCATCATGGGCAACGGAGGGGTGATCCAGTACGAATACAACACTGCCGACTGGGCCTTCTGGTTCGCGGGCAACGCTCCGATGCTTTACTTGTGGGCCGCTTTGCTGGTCTTCCTGACGGGGATTTACGCCTGGGCGACGGTCGCTTTTGGCATCCGCTTCTCGAACCTTACCTACCGCGGTGTCATCACCAACGGGCCTTATCGCTATACGCGGCATCCGGCCTACCTGTCGAAAAACGCCTTCTGGTGGTTCTGCTACATGCCCTTCCTGGTCACATCGGATTCGCTGACGGACGCCATCCGCAACACGGTTTTCCTCGCCTGCGTGAGCGGCATATATTACTGGCGCGCGCGGACGGAAGAGGCACACCTGCTGGCCGAGGATGAGAAGTACCGCGCCTATTACGACTGGATGGAAGAGAATGGCGTCATCACTTCGCGCCTGTCGCGCTTCTTCCGCGCGGCCAACCCGCGCAAGCCGGATGCCGCCCCGCAGCCCGCCGAATAGCGTCTAGCCGCCCGCATTTCCCACGACAAAGCAAGCAGCCGCCACCAGCGCGCCTGTCCAGCGGTTGGAGCGGAAACGATCGAGCGGATTGGCGGGATCGCCGCCGTCCAGCGTCACCACTTGCCAGCCAAGGTGCAGCGCCGCGGGAGCAAGCGCCAGCAGCGCCACCCAGTCTCCGCGCAATTGCCAGAAGGCGAAGGCCCACAGGGCGACGGCAGCCGCGTAGAATACCGCCACACCGGGCTTTACCTGCTTGCCGAGGCGAAGGGCAGAGGACTTGATCCCCACCAGCGCATCATCTTCCCGGTCCTGCATGGCATATATCGTATCGTATCCCATGCACCAGAAGAACGCGCCGGCATACAGGGCCAGGGGCACGCCCAGCATGTCGCCCCGCAAGGCAAACCAGCCCACCAGCGCGCCCCAGGTGAACACCAGCCCCAGCCACGCCTGTGGCCACCATGTGATACGCTTCATGAAGGGATAGGCTGCCACCAGCGCAAGGCTACCGAGGGCCACCAGCTGGGCTTGCCAACGCAGTTGCAACAGCACCACCAGCCCGAGGCCGCACAGCACCAGCAGCCACGCCCATGCGGCCCGTGGGCTGACCCTTCCGCTGGCGATGGGTCGGCTGGCCGTTCGGGCAACGCTCTTGTCCAGATCGCGGTCGACGATGTCGTTGTAGACGCAACCGGCAGAGCGCATGGCGATGCTCCCCAGCAGGAACCATGCGACCAGCTGCCATTGCAGACCCGCACCTGCCAGCCACGTGCCCCACGCACAGGGCCAGAACAGCAGCCACCACCCGATCGGCCTGTCGAACCGCGCCAGCAGCGCATAGTCGCGCATGGGCTGGGGCAGGCGCTCGGCAAGCGAGCGGTGTTCGCTGTCTGGCGTGATGGTCTCGGCGGACATGAGGCGGCCATACCCTGCAGGCCACCCCGGCGAAAGCCGTGATCTTTCGCCAATCCGAACGAGATCCCGGCTTTCGCCGGGATGAGGATTGTGGCTAAAGGCGAAACCATGCCCGCTACACCCGCATGGCCGCCCAAGTCCGCCCCGCGCCTGTTCGTGGAGAATGCCCTGTCTGCTGGGGACTCGCTTAGCATCGACGGGCAGCAGGGACATTACCTGGCCAAGGTGATGCGCGTATCCACGGGCGATGCCGTGATACTGTGCGATGACCGTACCGGCGAGTGGCTTGCCACGGTCGAGAACGTCGGTAAGCGCTCCGTCACCCTGTCGGTGACCGAAAAACTGCGCGAGCGCGAAGCTGTGCCCGATTTCTGGCTGTGCCCGGCACTCCTGAAGAAAGACCGGTTCGACATGGTGCTGGAAAAGGCCACGGAACTGGGCGTTGCCGCCATCCACCCCGTCATCACGCGCCGGTGCGTGGCAGACAAACTGAACCCGGAGCGCGCGCGTGCGATCGTCACCGAAGCGGCAGAGCAGTGCGCGCGCACCGCGCTGCCTTCGCTGGCTGCGCCGCAGAAGCTCGATGCGCTGCTGCGCGAATGGCCCGCAGATCGCCTGATGTTCTTCGCCGACGAGGAGGGCGGACGGCCAGCCGCAGAAGCCTTCACTTTCACGAAGTATCCCGAGCGCGGGGAGGGCGCGCACAAGGCCGCGATCCTTACCGGGCCCGAGGGCGGTTTCGACGATGCCGAACGCGCGGCCATCCGCGCTCATCCGCAGGCGCGGCCCATCTCGCTGGGTCCGCGGATACTGCGAGGGGAAACCGCCGCGCTTGCCGCCACCGCGCTATGGATGGGGCTGGCCGGCGATTGGGATGGCGATGGCTGACAGGGCCCGCCCACACAAATTGCTGGTGGCCAATCGCCATTGTTCCGCTAGAGGCTTGCACCCATGAGCACGCGCAAGGCATCAGAGGGCCAGGAGCCCGTGATCGAAAGCCGCGACCAGCTGGTCGCCCCGATGCAGGCTGGCGAAAAGCCCCGCGAGCAGTGGCGAATCGGCACGGAACACGAGAAGCTCGTTTTCAGGACTGCCGATTTCCGCGCTCCGACCTATGCCGAGGACGGCGGCATTCGCGACATCCTGATGTCGATGCGCCAGTTCGGGTGGGAGCCGGTGGAAGAGCGCGGGCCGGACGGCACCGTCAACACCATTGCCATGAGCGGCAGCGACGGCACGATCAGCCTGGAGCCTGCCGGCCAGCTAGAGCTGTCGGGCGCGCCGCTGGAAACGCTGCACCAGACCTGCGCCGAAACCGGCCGCCACCTCGACCAGTGCAAGCTGGTGGGCGAGGCGTGCGGCGTGGGTTTCCTGGGCCTCGGCATGTGGCCGGACAAGGCGCGCGAGGACCTGCCGATCATGCCCAAGCAGCGCTACGAAATCATGCGCAACCACATGCCGCGCGTCGGCAACTTGGGCCTCGACATGATGCTGCGCACCTGCACGATCCAGGTGAATCTCGATTATTCCAGCGAAGCCGACATGGCGAAGAAATTCCGCACTGGCCTGGCGCTGCAACCGCTGGCCACCGCGCTGTTCGCCAATTCGCCTTTTACAGAGGGCAAGCCCAACGGCTTCCTATCATACCGCAGCCACATCTGGTCGGACACCGATCCGCACCGCACCGGGATGCTGCCTTTCGTGTTCGACGATGATTTCGGCTACGAACGCTACGTCGACTACATGCTCGATGTGCCGATGTACTTCGTCTACCGGGACGGCACCTACATCAATGCCGCCGGGCAAAGCTTTCGCGACTTCATGAAGGGCGAACTGCCCGCGCTTCCGGGCGAACTGCCGACGCCGAGCGACTGGTGGGACCACCTCTCCACCGCCTTCCCGGAGGTGCGCCTGAAAAGCTTCCTCGAAATGCGCGGTGCCGACGGCGGTCCGTGGAACCGCATCTGCGCTCTTCCCGCCCTGTGGGTCGGCCTGCTCTACGATGATGCGGCGCTCGATGCAGCGTGGGACCTGGTGAAGGGCTGGACGATGGAAGAGCGCGAGCATCTGCGCAACGCAGTGCCCGCGCAGGCGCTCGATGCGCCGCTGCCGCGTGGCGGCACCCTGCGCGATCTGGCGCGGCACGTGCTCGACATCGCGCACGACGGACTGGTGGCGCGTGGCCGCCAGAACTCCATGGGCGACAACGAAAGCGGTTTCCTCGCCCCGCTCAAGGACATCGTCGCCAGCGGCAAGGTGCCCGCCCAGCGCCTGCTCGACCTGTACCAGGGCGAATGGAATGGCGACATCTCGCGGGTCTACGAACAGGCCTTTTGACGTCGTCCCGCTCACCTCATGCGTAGCTTACCACTTCGAATTCGATCCCGTCCCAGTCGAAGAAATAGAAAGTTCGCGGGCCGGGCTCGTATTTTCCGTGGCTGAACGTCTTGAGCCCGGCGTCCAGCACCACCCGTTCGGCAACTGCCAGGTCGGCAACCTCGATGCCGACATGGTTCAAAGGCTTGCCCTTTTGCTGGCCCGAGTAATCCGCGCCGTCGGCCCACAGCGCGAGGTAGGTATCTTCGCCGCCGACATGGGCAAACTCGCCTCGCACGCCGTGTATATCGCGAATGCGCACGTGCCAGCCGCACAGCTTTTCGAAGAGGGCAATCGAGCTGTCGAGGTCGGATACGGTCAGGTTGACGTGTTCGATTCGGGCTTGAGACATGATGCGATATTCTCCTGGCAAACAGTTGTTTCGCAACGATTTGGCCGCGTCCCTTGCAGAACGCGCCGAATCACTGCTTGCCCATTGATGCAACCTCAAGTTAAGTTGAGGTCAAGCTTTTGTGGAAATCGGGGATAGCGGGGATAAATCTTGCAGGCGCAATTCATCAGCATCGGCCAGTTGGCCAAGCGCACCGGCGTCGCCGTTTCGGCGTTGCGATTCTATGAGGAGAAGGGGTTACTCAATCCCCTGCGCAGCGGCGGCAACCAGCGGCGCTACCTGCGCAGCGATATCCGCCGCGTCAGCTTTGTGCTGATCGCGCAGAAACTGGGCCTTGGCCTGGCGGAGATCGAAGAACACCTCGCCGGACTACCTGAAGGGCGCAACCCCACACTAGAGGACTGGCGCAAGATCAGCCGCGCCATGCGCGAACAGATCGACGCAAAAGTTACCCTTCTCAACCGCACGCGCAACCAGCTGGACCAGTGCATCGGCTGCGGCTGCCTCAGCCTGACGAAGTGCCAGCTCTACAACAAGGATGACAAGCTAGGCCTGAAAGGACCGGGGCCGCGGGCGGTTCTGGATTAGGGATATGCGCTGTTATCTTGTTCATATTCACGGAAGACTGAATTGGCTTGTCGAACAACCTGCATTCAGGTTTCCGCAAATCGACGCAAGACCTGCAGGTTTCTTCTGTCACCGCTATGTGCTTGCATCGAACGTCAGGTTCGCGTCCGAAAGAGCTTTCGGCATGGTGAGGACAAACCTAGATCGGCAGACTTGCTGGTTGTCCGACGACGAAGCCGAACTGGAACTTGAAGCTGAAAAGGTTGAGCCGGAAAACATCTTAAAGGCATTTGTACCCCCGAACCGCGGCCACACATTTTACCGAGGCGGATGAAAGTTCGACGCGATTCGATTACTCCGCCGCCATCGCTTCCGCTTCGCCCAGATCCACGCTGACCAGCCGGGAGACGCCGCGTTCCACCATCGTCACGCCGAACAGGCGGTGCATGCGGCTCATGGTCACGGCGTTGTGGGTGACGATCAGGTAGCGGGTCTTCGTGTCCCGGTTCATCGCGTCCAGCAAGTCGCAGAAGCGCTCGATATTGGCATCGTCCAGCGGGGCGTCGACCTCGTCCAGCACGCAGATGGGGGCGGGGTTCGTCAGGAACAGGGCGAAGATCAGCGCGGTGGCCGTCAGCGCCTGCTCGCCGCCTGACAGCAGGCTGAGGGACTGGAGCCGCTTGCCCGGCGGCTGGGCGTAGATTTCCAGCCCGGCCTCCAGCGGATCGTCGCTGTCCACCAGTGCCAGGTGCGCCTGACCGCCGTCGAACAGGCGGGCGAACAGCTTGCGGAAATGGCCGTCCACTTCCTCGAACGCCTTGCGCAGGCGCTCGCGCCCCTCGCGGTTGAGATTGCCGATGGAGCCGCGCAGGCGCGCCACCGCCTCGGCCAGTTCGGCCTGCTCGGCAGCGCTCGCGCCGTGTTCGGCCTCGATCCGCTCGAGCTCGTCGGCGGCGACAAGATTGACCGGGCCGATCCGTTCGCGGCTGGCGGTGAGGCGGTCCATTTCCTCGCTCTCGGCGGCGGACTGCTTCACGCTCTCTTCGTCGAATTCGAGTTTCTGCGGCAGCAGCGGAGGCGGCGACTGGAAGCGTTCGCCCGATAGCCGTGCCATCTCCTCGCGGCGCTGTTCCTCGTTCTCGGCGCGCGTCGCCAGCGTGGCGCGGTTCTCACGAGCAGAGGAAAGGGCTTCGTTGACCTCGTTCAGCCGGGCATCGGCAGCGCGGGCCTGTTCCTCGGTCTCCCGCACGGCGGCCTCGGCCTTGGCCAGTTCCTCGCCCAGCCGCGCGCGAACCGCCTCGCCGCCCTCGATCTCCTTCATCAGCCCGGCGGGTTTGGCGGCGATGACAGCGCGCTCCTCGGCGATTTCCTCGAAGCGGGCTTCCATGCCGGCGAGGCGATTTGCCGCGTCTCCGGCGCGGGCCTGCCACGCGGCCATGTCCTTGCGCTGCGTCGCCACGCGTTCGCGCGACACCGCCAGCGCCTGATCGTGCGAGGCGAGCGCGGCGGCGGCAGACTGCGCGGCTTCGCGCGCGGCCTCATTCTTGGCGCGGGCGGCTTCGAGCGCAACGCGGCCGCTTTCGGGGTCGGGCAGTTCGGCTTTTTTCGCCCTGGCGGCTTCCAGGTCGGCCAGCGCCGCAGCCTTTTGCTCATCCAGGTCCTTGCCGCTTTCCGCCAGTTCCGCGCGCCGGGCGGCGAGCCGTTCGCGCCGTGCCTCTGCCTGATCCTGCGCGCGAAGGGCTTGCCGCTCGGCCTCGGCCGCTTCGTTGATGCCGCGTTCCTGCGCCACGAGATCGCGTTGCAGGTCTGACAGTTCCCTTTGCGCCGCGTCCTGCGCGCTGGACGCCGCTTCGACCGCTTCGCGCAGCGCGGGCAGTTCGCCTTCCAGCGCGGCGAAGCGGTTGTCCGCTTCCAGCCGTGCCGCTTCGGCAGCGCCCTCGCCGCGGGCGACGAAGCCGTCCCAGCGGCGCAGGAAGCCGTCTTTCGTCACCAGCCATTCGCCGGGCTTGAGGTCGCGCGCGTCGTCGCTTTCGACAACGTGCACCAGCGCGAGGCGGGCGGCGAGTTCCTGCGGGCAATCGCGCACGTGAGCGGCAAGGCTGTCTGCCACCGGAGCAGGGGGCGTGGAGCCGGTCCAGTAGCGACCTTCCGCCTTCGCCTCGGGCGAGCCGAGCGGTGCCTTGGCATCGCGGCCAAGCGCGGCGGCAAGCGCGCGTTCGTAGCCCGGCTCGGCAGACACGCGATCGAGCGCAGCGGGCAGGCCGTGGCCGCCCTTCTTCTGCCGCTCACGCGCTTCACGGTCCCGCTTCAGCGCCTGCCATTCCCGCTCGACGCCTGCGAGTTCGGCGCGGGCGGTGGAAAGCTGCGATGCGGCCTCGTCGCGCACGGTGGCGAGTTCGTCCTTGCGGGAGCGGGCGGTTTCCAGCCCCTCGCGAAGTTCAGCGAGGCGGGCGGCGGCATCTTCGGCAGACTTTTTTGCGGCGATAACGTCTTCGTCGGGGTCGCTCTCGCCCAGCAAGGCGGCGCGCTGGTCTTCCAGCCGCCGTGCTTCGGCATCCAGCCTGTCAACGCGCGATTGCGCCTGCGAGATCTCCGCTTCGGCAACGCGCCATTCGGCCTCCACGCCAGCATGGTCCGCCGTTGCCTTGGCCAAGGCGAGTTCGGCCTTGCGTCCCTCGCTCTCCGCCTTGTCGACGGCCTTAGCGATATCGGGGCGCTTCGCCTCGTCTGCCAGCAGTGCCTTGGCCCCCTTGTCGAGCGCTGATTCGAGGTCTTTCAGGGCATTGGCGGCATCGCGCGTCATGCGATCTGCGTCGACCCGGTCTTCCTCAAGGCGCGATTTCTGCCGGTCGAGATCCTTCAGACGCTGCTCGGCAGCTTCAAGCTGGCTGGCAAGAGCGGCCATGCGGTGCCCGTGGGCGCTGGCATCGTCTCGCCGGTCCGCCAGCTCATCGCGCAGTTCGTGCAGCGATTGAGCCAGTGCGGCCTGCACCTTCTGGGCGTCTTTCGCGGCGGTCTGGGCATCGGCAACCGCCTCGTCCGCGCCTTTCGCCTGCTTGCGCGCAGCCTCCGCTGCAGCGGCGGCATCGCGCCAACGGGCGAAGACTAGTCGCGCCTCGGCCACGCGGATCTGGTCCGACAGCACCTTGTAGCGTTCGGCCTGCTTCGCTTGCCGCCTGAGCGACCCGATCTGCGAATCGAGGCCTGCCATCAGGTCTTCCAGCCGCTCGAGATTCTTCTCGGTCGAGCGCAGCTTGCTCTCGGCATCGCGGCGCCGCACGTGCAGGCCAGCGATCCCGGCTGCCTCTTCCAGCATCATCCGCCGTTCGGTGGGCTTTGCCGCGATGACCTGCGCGATCTTGCCCTGGCTGACGAGGGCGGGGGAATGCGCGCCGGTGGCAGCATCGGCGAACAGCAGTCCGATATCCTTGGCGCGCACGTCGTCGCCGTTCAGCCGATAGGCGCTGCCCGCGCCGCGTTCGATGCGGCGGGTCACGTCCAGCGGTTCGCCCCTGTCGTCCACCGCGTGGAGGACGACTTCGGCGAAATCCCGCGGCGGCCGGGTGGAGGTGCCAGCGAAGATCACATCTTCCATGCCGCCCGACCGCATGGATTTGGGCGAGTTTTCACCCATTACCCAGCGGATGGCTTCCAGCACGTTGGACTTGCCGCAGCCATTGGGGCCGACGACACCGGTAAGGCCGGGTTCTATGCGCAGTTCGGCGGGCTCTACGAAGCTCTTGAAGCCGCTAAGTCTAAGCTTGCGAAACTCCATAGGCGCCCGCCGCTAACCCTCAGCCTTCCGCCGGGCGCGCGCCAGCGGTTTGCAAAGCGGCTTCGATCCCGGGCCAGCGATTTTCATCGAGCTTGCGACCGTTCAGGATGAAGGTGGGCGTGCCGGTCACGTCCAGTTCTTCAGACTGCTTGTCCGAACGCTCCGCGATGGCCAGTACGGCTTCGTTATCGGCGAGGCAGGACGCGGCCTGGTCTCGGCTGATGCCCCGCGCGGCGAAGAAATCAAGGAACCCGGCGGCCTCGGCAATCGCGATATACCGCTGGTTTTCCGGAACCTCGCCCAGATTGGCGAGCTGCGACTGGGCATTCTGCATGTCGCCCATGACCTGCGGAAAGTTCTTCCATACCTGGTCGGCAAGCGGGTGGAAACTTTCGGGCGCGGAACAACGGGCCAGCGCGGCCAGCGTCAGGTCAAAGGCGTTGTGAACCTGGTTACGCAGCTCGAACGAGACGACACCGGTGGAAACGTACTTTTCCTTCAACGCGTCCGCCCCGGTCTGGGCGAAGTTGGCACAGGCGCCACAGGTCAGCGAGCCGTATTCGATCAGCTTGACCGGAGCATCGGGATTGCCGAGCAGGTATCCGTCGCTGTCGGTTACCTGGACAACGTCGGTCCATGCCTGGCCTTCGGGTGCGGCGATATGTTCGATCGGTTCGCTGGAGGTCAGTTCACCGTCAGCATCGTCGCCGCAGGCGGACAGCGCCAAAGCCAGCGGCGCGGCGAGAGCGGCAAGAGCGATGCGGCGCAAATTGGTCATGTTCAAAAGCTTTCCGTTTTGATCGTGTCCGGCCCGATCGGGTAATCCCGCAGTTTAGAACCGGCTGGTTGGTATTTGAAAAGCGCCGTTTCCCGCGAATCGGCGCTTTTGCACAGGCTTGTCCCCTGTTCGCTCTGCCTTATTCGCTATTCTGGCGCGCGGCCAGTAGCACCTGGCGCAGCGGCTGCCAGGCATGCACCCCGTCCAGCAGGGTGCCGTTGAGTACGAAGCTGGGCGTGCCCGGCACATTGTATTCGCTGGCATTGGCGCGGGACATCTCGGCGATTTCCTGGGCGCGGCCCTCGTCGTTCAGGCAGGCGGTAACCTGGCTGGCGGACAGCCCCCGGCTTTCCATAAGGTCGTCGAAACCAAGGTCGGCAGCGATGGCGCGCATGCGACTGCTGATCGTGCCGCTTTGCCAGCGCTGAATCTGCGCCTCGTTCAAGCCTTGGGCGGTTTCCATCCAGCTATCCTGGGTGGTCAGCACGGCGCGGTGATTGTCGAAGAACTGGGCGGGCTCACCGCACTCGGTCAACAGGGCTGCCGCAAGGTCTATCGGATTGCGGATAAGATGCCGCACTTCCAGCGCGGCATAACCTTCGTGCACATAGAGATAGCGCAGCTCGGCCTCCGCCTCGCGCTCGAACTCGGCGCAGTGGGAGCACGAATAACTGACGAATTCGATGATTTGCAGCGGCGCTTCAGGATCGCCCACCCGATAGCCCTGGTCGGTCTCCACGATCTCTGCATTCCAGTTCTGCGCCATGGCAGGTGCTGCCGAAAGCGCGAGAGACATTGCAATCGCCGCCAATGCAGCGGCCGCCGTACGTTTCATTCCTGTTCGTCCTCTTCCTTGCGCGCCACGCTGCGCGCCAGTGACTCCAGCACCGCCCTGAGTTCAGGATCGCCGACATCGCGCAGGGAATCGCCCAGTTCCATCGGAATGGGCTTGAGCGAGGGTGGTGCAGCGCGCTTCTCTTGAGCAGCAGGTGGCTTAACCGCGCCTTGCCGGATCTTGATGCGGGCGATGGCGCGATAGCCAAAGAAACGATTTACCCGCTCTATGATCTCCGGCGTCACATGCTGCAGCAGCGTGGCATGACCGGGCAGGGCGACCAGTTCCAGGATGCCTTCGCTCTTCTCTCCGGGCGGAAAGCGGATGCTTTCGGGCGAACAGACCTTGGCATGGGTAGGGCCGACAATCTCGGGCCAGCGGGTAACAACGCTGGATTGCACGAAGCCATAGCGCCGAAAGGCGGCGCGCCCGATCTGCGGTACCAGTTCGGACACCGGCCGCGCCGGGCCGCCGCGCGGGCGCTGGTAGGGCTTTGCACCCTTTCCGGCAGTCTTCCCCGATTTCGGTGGTGTGTCGCGTTTCATGGCTGGCGCTCCCATGCCATAGCCGCGACGTGTCCGCCACCGTTTCAGACAAGCTTCTCGCCTGGTATGACAGTCACGCCCGCGCCCTGCCGTGGCGGGCGCCACCGGGTGCGCCCCGCCCGGACCCGTACCGCGTCTGGCTTTCCGAGGTGATGCTGCAGCAAACGACTGTTGCCGCTGTTATCCCCTTTTTCGAGAAATTCACGGCGACGTGGCCAAGCGTCGGGGCGCTGGCTGCCGCGCCGGAAGAGGATGTCATGGCCGCCTGGGCCGGGCTGGGCTATTATTCGCGCGCCCGCAACCTGGTGAAATGTGCCCGCGTAATTGCGGAGCAGGGCGGATTTCCCGAAACCGAGGCCGAGCTGCGTAAGCTGCCAGGGCTAGGCGCCTATACGGCGGCAGCCGTTGCGGCGATTGCGTTTGGCCAGCGTGCGGTGGTGGTGGATGCCAATGTGGAGCGGGTCGTGTCCCGCCTGTTCGCCATCCGCGATCCGCTGCCGGGGTCGCGCCCGGCCATCCGCGCGGCGACCGAGACGATCACGCCGGATGAACGTGCGGGCGATTTCGCGCAGGCCATGATGGACCTTGGCGCGAGCCTTTGCACGGCGCGCGATGCAAAGTGCCTGCTATGCCCGCTCAGTGCCGAATGTCGGGCCCGGTCGGAGGGTAACCCGCTGGAATTACCGGTCAAGGCGAAGAAGAAAGCCCGGCCCAGCCGGACAGGCACGGCGTTCTGGATCGAGCGAGACGAAAAGGTGTGGCTTGTTAAGCGGCCCGGCACCGGCATGCTGGGCGGCATGCGCGCCTTGCCCGACGATGGCTGGTCGGCCCGCGGCGATGGTCACGGCGAGGCGCCGGTATCAGGTGCGTGGAAGGCCGGCGGCGTGGTGCGACACGGCTTTACCCACTTCGATATCGAGCTTGGCGTGGCGGTTCACGCGGGAGAACGCCCGACGCCCAACGGCGAAGGCGAATGGTGGCCGGTCCACGCTATCGAGGACGCGGGCCTGCCCACGCTGTTCGCCAAGGCGGCGCGGCTGGTACTGGCAAAGCGGGACTAGAAAAACCCGCCGCCCAAGGTCAGCCGGATCGCGGCGATCAGCAGCACGATCAGGCAGAAATTCCGGCCCGAATTGCTGCTGGAAAGCTGCCCGATCACCACACCCGCCACGACAAAGGGCAGGGCAAACCAGTTCGCCCAGCCCAAGAACGGGATCTGTGCCGGGATAACGATGACCAGCGACAGCAGGCCGATGAGAATCGAGATGATGTTCAGCATGTGTTATAGATAGATAACACAGCGCCTGCGTGCAAGGTTGCGGCATCCGTTTTCGCTGCCTAAGCCTTGCGCCACGCCAAATCCCCTGGATGCCAACCCCTTGCCTGAGGTCGCCGGCCCGATGCTGAACCAGTCCGTCTCCCAATCCGTTTCCCGCCGCACGATGCTCCGCTCCTCCGCCATGATTGGTGTTGGCGCGGCCGCCGCTACGCTTCCCTTTAGCGGGCCTGCTTTCGCGCGCGAATCCGCAGCGGTCCGCTGGCCCACGGTGGCCAATCTCGTGCGCGGCTATGTCGAACGGGACATCGTGCCGTGCATGGTGGCGCGCATCGGCCTTGGCCAGGGTGAAGCGGATACCATTGCCGCAGGTACGCGCACGTTCGGCGGGAGCGGCGGGGTGGACGAGGACACCTTGTTCCGCATCTATTCGATGACCAAGCCAATCACCGGCCTGGCGACCGTGATGCTGATCGACGACGGCCTTCTGGAACTCGACCAGCCGCTGGCCGACGTGCTGCCTGCATTCGCCAACATGCAGGTGCAGCGCCAGTATGACGGTCCGATCACGCGCGACAACCTGGAGCCGGCCGTGCGGCCCATCACGATCCGCCACCTGCTGACCCATACTGCGGGTCTTGGTTACACCATCGTGCAGAACGGTCCGATCAATGCCGCCTACCGTGCCAACGGCATCGTTCCCGGCAAGGTCAGCAACATGGCCCTTGCGCAGGAGATTTTCGGAGGCGCGCCCGCCCCTTCGCTCGCCGATTTCGCGGACGGGCTGGCGGAACTGCCGCTTGTCTATCAACCGGGTACGCGCTGGAGCTATTCCGTAGGTCTTGACCTGCTGGGCAGGGTGATCGAGGTGGCAAGCGGGCAGGATTTTGCGAGCTTCCTGGAGGACCGCATTTTCACGCCCTGCGGCATGACCTCCACCGGCTTTCGCGTGAAGCGGGAGGACGTTCAGCGGTTTACCGGCAATTATTTCCTGCTGGGCGGCATTCCGGTGCCGATCGACCTGCCTTCCAGTTCGGTCTACCTGGACGAACCGGCCTTTCCCTTTGGCGGTGCGGGGCTTGTGTCGAGCGCGCGCGATTACGACCGCTTCCTGCAGATGCTGGCGGGGCGCGGAGTGATCGAAGATACGCAGGTCACCAGCGCGGCTGCTGTCGATCTGGCTACGTCCGACCTGTTTCCCGAAACCCTGGCATCCAATGGCCGGTTCCAGCGTAACGGGCGCTCTTTCGGCTTTGGCGCGGGAGGTCTGGTCGGGACGGGCGAGACCGAAGGGCTGTTCGGTTGGTTCGGCGCGGCTGGCACGGTGGGTCTCGTCAACAAGCGATGGGGCCTGCGCCATACCCTGATGACCCAGTACATGCCGGTCGATGCCTACGATGTGCAGGGCGATTTCCCGCTGGCCGTAGCGAACGACATGGCAAGGCTTGCCCGTAACTGGCCGCGTTCCGTTGACTGAACCGCTCGCCTTTACAGGTCATGACCTCGACCGCGACGATCACGCCCGTGCCGATCCCGCGCAACTGGCGCAGCTTCGCGCGCGGGACGATGCGCGCTTGCTGGCGCTAGACGGCGTGATGCCGCGCTTCGAGAACGGTGCGCTGCTGACCACCAACCTCTCGGGGACCGGCGAGAATGCGGAGCTTGTCTACCTGGGCCTGCGACAGGGTGCGCCGCTGTTCGTGGCCGTTCCGCCGCAGGGTGATATGCGCCAAGCCGTCACCATGCGCGAGACGATGATGGCATTGATGCAGTTGCCATCGGCAGAGCTGGCCCTGTTCGGCGGCGCACGTTCGATAGCCGACTGGCACGCCCGGCACCGCTTCTGTGCCAAGTGCGGCGGCAACACGCAGATTGCCAAGGGCGGCTGGCAGCGCAGTTGCTTATCGTGCGAGGCGCAGCATTTCCCCCGCGTCGATCCCGTCGCGATCATGCTGGTCGAGCACGAGGGGGCGCTACTGGTCGGGCGCGGGCGCGGCTGGCCGGAACGCAGCTATTCAGCGCTTGCCGGTTTCCTAGAACCGGGCGAGAGCATCGAGGAAGGCGTAAAGCGCGAAGTCTGGGAAGAGGTCGGCGTGCGCGTGCGCGATGTCAGCTACATCGCCAGCCAGCCCTGGCCGTTCCCCAGCCAGTTGATGATCGGTTGCCACTCCTTTGCCGAAGGACGCGATCTGTTGATCGACGAGACCGAGATCGAGGACGCGCGCTGGTTCACGCGGGATGAAGTGGCGGATGCCATGGCCAACCCGACGGATGCTCACAGCTTCCTTCCCCCGCCGCGCACGGCCATCGCCCACTACCTGTTGAACCACTGGCTGGAGAACATGGCATGAGCATGCCGGTGGTCGTCGATATCTGGTCCGACGTGATGTGCCCGTGGTGCGTGGTCGGCTGGCGCAGTTTTTCCGAAGGCGTGCGCCTTGCCGGAGACGCAGTCGAAGTAACGGTGCGCTGGATGCCATTCGAACTCAACCCGCAGATGCCGCCCAAAGGCAGGTTGCAGTCCGAACAGCTCGCCAGAACCTACAACCGCAGCGAGGAGCAGATTGCAGCCATGCGATCCGAACTGGAGGGCGCGGCGGAGCGGGTCGGCTTTCCCATTAGCTGGCAAGGCGAGGGCGAAGCACCGCCTGCGATGATGTGGAACACCTTCGACTGTCACAAGCTGCTGCGCTGGGCCCTGGCCAGTCACGGGCCGGAGAAGCAGACGCGGTTGAAGGAGGCGATGTTCGCCGCCCATTTCCAGCAGCGCCGTAACATGGCTGACCGCGAGGTGTTGGCGGATATCTGCGAGGGCGTCGGCCTTGACCGCAAGGCAGCACGCGAGGCGCTGGAGGACGAGGCGCTCGAACTTGCCGTACGCGCGGAAGAGGAACGCGGGGTCAGCGGCGGGATTGCCGCCGTTCCGACCTTTATCGTCAACCACAAGTACATGCTGCAAGGCGCGCAGGAGCCGGAAAGCTTCGCCCAAGCTCTGTCGCAGATCGTCGCAAAGGAAAATGCGGGCTAGGCGCTGTGGCATTTTTGAGCGCGCTGCATATTATGGTCGAGCAAAAGAAAACCTCGCCGTCGCTTCAATGCGCCGACGAGGTCTTACATTATCTAAGGGCCGCTCAGCGGCTTGCCTGATCAGGAGTCGTTGCGTTCGTCCTGGATCGCGGCGCGGGTCTTCGGGCCCTTTTTGGCATCCTGCGCCGGATTGTCGCTGCCCACTTCGGGCTCGCGGTTGTCGGGGTCGGTTGCGCGGTTGATCTCGTCTCGCGTGCCGACGCGGGTGTTCACTTCACCTCCCGATCGGCTACCTTGCGATGGCGTGGCACCATCCTGCATGCTGTCGATCAGATCGTTATCGGGGTGACGGCTCTGGCGTTCGGGCATTTGCATTCTCCTTTTCCGATCAACGGGAAAGGCCGGGGCAATGTTCCGAGCCAGCCAACCGGAGACGCGCAAACGTGCGTCAAATGCGACCAAGCCGCTTCAGGCGTTGCTGGGGCTGTAATTGATGGATGCACCGAGGGTCGAACGCTTGCGCACAGTGGCGCGCGGTTCGACGAGGTAATCGCCACCTTCGCGCTCCCGCATCTCGAACGCCCCGCCATTGCGAGACACGCTGCACGCCTTGTGCAGTCGAGCCATCAGCTTCTCGTCGGGTCGGATATGCTGTTCCTTGGAATTCATGACGCAGTAACCAGTTGCACTAACCTTGGTTCCTGCCCTTATTAGAACGATATGCTGCGGCGCACAATACGGGAGTTGCATATCCCCGGTGCTGCGCCAATCTGGGCCACTGCCTCAGATCAGCCCAAGGCGCTGCAACTTGCCCGCCAGCTTGCCGGGCAGGATCTCCCCGATTTCCTCGCCCTCCGCCAGATCACGGGGTGGCTCGCCCTTGAGGTAGCGCCAGCCCTGGTGCGCCCGCTTGGGCCGGGGCATGACCCGGACAAGTTCCGGCTCCAGTTCGATCAGCCAGCGGCCGTTATCGGTCTGCGAGAAACCGAGTATTTTCGACCGGGCGACGATATTGTGCTGGTGGATCCAGAACAGCGATCCGCCGATGCACTGTTCCCACTTCGTTGGACGATAGCGGGTGGTGACATGCGGACTGCGCCGACCGGCATACCAGCTCTCGATATCGGTGAAGTTGGCCGCTCCGAAGGCAATCTTGGTCAGGTGAAGCGGCATTGCTCCCAAGATAGGATGGGCGGCGGGGGACTCAAGGCTCGCCCCGGTCGCGGCCCGATGCGGCATGCTTCAGCAGGGTGCGCGTATCGGTGATGAACCGCTGGACCATTTCGGCCATGCCCTCCGCCGCTTCGCGATAGGCAAGGGGATCTTCCTCTATTTGCGCCGGTTGCCACGCCAGCGTGTAGGACATCAGCCGGATGCGCAGGGTTTTCAGGCGGTCCAGCACCTCGTCGTGCAGCGAATGATTTCCCTGCCCCTTGAGGTCGTCCTTCAGGGCCAGCATCAGGTTGCCGAACTCGATGGCAAAACGCTGGCGCAGCGCAAGGATCTCCGCAGCGTCCGGAAGCCGATCCGAGAGCGTGGCTGAAACCATGAGGCGATAGGTCTCTTCCAACCGGTCCAGCGCTTCATGCACGGACATGAGCAGTTCTCCGTTTAAAGGAAGAATTTGTATTTCAGTGGGATTGGGATGCCGGAATTATTATCGGTTTCTTTCAAAACCGCTGGCTATTCTTGAATTATACCAGAATGTCCATTGCGTTCAAAGGCATAATTCAATCATGATTAATGCCGCATTCTCCAAAGTCATTCGCTTTGCTGACGTTCTATCCCGATGACGTTTCACAAGCGCACTCGGGGTCGAACCCGAACTGTGGCCCGTGTTGGCGTTACATGGAAACGAGACCGCTCGCGACGGCCAGGCCGAGGAAGGCAAAGAAGCCCATGGAATCGGTGATCATGGTCACGAAGACGCTGCTCGCCACGGCCGGATCCTGGTCCAGCCGTTCGAATGTGACCGGAACCAGAACGCCTGCCATGCCGGAAACGATGATGTTGATGACCATGGCCACGGCAATCACCGCGCCCAGCTGCGGGCTGAAGATCAGCGCCGTGGCCAGGCCGATCAGCACCGCGATGGTGGCCCCGTTCATCAGGGCCACTTTCAGTTCGCGCAGCACGAGGCGCGAGGTGTTGGACTTGGTCAGCTGGTTCATGGCGATGGCGCGCACGGTTACGGCCATGGTCTGCGTACCCGCATTCCCGCCGATGCTGGCGACGATCGGCATAAGAACGGCCAGCGCCACCAGTTGCTCGATCGCCGCCCCGAAATAGGCGATGATGGCAGAGGCGACCACGGCGGTACCAAGGTTCGCCACCAGCCAGCGCACGCGCGCCGAATAGGCATCGCGCAGCGGCTCGTTAATGTCGCCTTCGCCAGCACCCGAGAGCAGCAGTGTATCCTCGCCAGCTTCCTCGGAAATGATGTGCACGATGTCATCGACGGTCAGCTGGCCGACCAGCCGCCCGTTCTCGTCCACCACCGCAGCAGAGATCAGCGCGTATTTCTGGAAACGCAGCGCGACCTCTTCCTGGTCCATCTCCACCGGAATCAGCGTCTGGTCGCGCTTCATCACGTCGGTGATCTTCACCGACCGCGGCGTGCGCAGAATCCACGAAAGCTGGCAGGTGCCCAGCGGGTGGAACCGGTGATCCACCACGAACACTTCCCAGAATTCGGTGGTCAGTCCTTCTTCGGAGCGCAGGTAATCGATGAGGTCGCCCACGGTCATGGAATCCGGTACCGCGATCAGCTCCCGCTGCATCAGGCGACCCGCGGTTTCCTCTGGGTAAGCGAGGGCGGTCTCGATAACCGCGCGGTCGCCCGCTTCCACTTCGGCCAGGATGGCGCGCTGGTCACCCTCGTCGAGGTCTTCGATCAGCTGGACGGCATCGTCGGTATCCAGCTGCCCGACGATTTCCGCTACGGCTTCTGGCGGAAGATCCTCCAGCATGTCCTCGCGGACGTAGTCGTTCAGCTCGGCCACGACTTCGCCGCTCATCAGGTCGGTGATGGCACCGGCCAGTTCGCGTCGGTCGTCCCGCTCCAACAGTTCGAAAAGGTCGGCGATGTCGGCGGGGTGCAGCGGTTCTACGAGGTCGTAGGTGCTATCCTCGTTGTCATCGCGCAGGCTCTCGCGAACCTGGCGCACGAACTCTGGCTTCAGCCGGTTTTCCTCGTCGAACTGCCGGCCTTCGCCCTGGACCCTGTCCTCGGGCGTGGCGGCTTCGGCATCATGTTCGTGAAGGTCGGTATCGGCCATGTCTCGCGGTCTATGCCCTGTGGCCGCAAAAGCAAGGCGCAGCAACACGGTAGCCGTGACTTTCGCGCAGCGATCCTCTAACGCGCCCCCAACTTTGCAAGGAGACACTGGAATGGCCGAAGAGAAACTGACTTTCACCCTCGATTGCGGCGATGGCAAGGGCGGCGACGTCGTGATCAAGCTGCGCGGTGACGTGGCCCCCAATCACGTAGCCCGCATTACCGAACTGGCGAAGGAAGGCTTCTACGACGGCGTGGTCTTCCACCGCGTGATCCCCGGCTTCATGGCGCAGGGCGGTGATCCCACCGGCACCGGCATGAGCGGTTCGGACAAGCCCGACCTGAAGCAGGAATTCAACAACGTACCCCACGTTCGCGGCGTCTGCTCGATGGCGCGCACGCAGGACCCGAACAGCGCGAACTCGCAGTTCTTCATCGTGTTCGACGATGCCCGCTTCCTCGATAACCAGTACACCGTCTGGGGCGAGGTCGAGAGCGGCATGGAACATGTCGACGCGCTGCCGACCGGCGAGCCGCCCGCCAACCCGGGCAAGATCGTCAAGGCCACCGTCGCCTGATGCAACAAGGGGCGCCCGCTGAGGCGCCCCTTTTCATTTCCGGTCCTTGAATGGCACCGGCTAGAGACCGGCGTCTCTTACCCAGTCGTGGAAAATACGCACGGGCCGCGCTTCCAGGTCTGCCGGACGACAGACGAACCAGTACGAATAGGGGCTCGCGATCTCCTTGTCGAACAGGCGGGCCAGGCGCGGATCGTTGATGCGGTTAAGGTGATCGTCGTGCATTACGGCAATGCCCATGCCCTGTGCCGCCGCCTCCAGGATAAGCTGGCCTGAATCGTAGTGATCGATAGCGGCCGGTTGCAGCTTCTCCAGCCCCAGCGCCGCTTTCCACGCATCGAAGCTCATCACCATGTCCGTGTGCAGCAGGAACGTCTGCCGCGAAAGCGCCTCGATACCTGGGTTTTCGCCCAGTTCGGCGACCAGATCGGTGTTGGCGATGGCGTGCACGGTATTTTGGTCCAGCTGGATCGAATACAGCGAACGATCGGGCATGTGGGTAAGGGTGATGGCGGCATCCAGCGTATCGCCCACCCTGTCGACCAGATGCGGCCCGGTGTCGATATCCAGATGCAGGCGCGGATGAACCTTGCGCAGTTCGTTCAGGCGCGGGAACAGCCGCTGCGTGCCGAACAGCGGCATCACGCCCAGCCGCAGGCGCATCAGTTGAAGGCTTTCACTTTGCGACTCCACTGCCGCCGCCAGCGATTCCAGGTGCGGGGCGACGGCATCGTAAAAGACTCGGCCCTCGTCGGTCAGCCGCATGGTCTGGCCAGAGCGTGAAAACAGCTTGCGCCCGGTGAAGCTTTCCAGGTTGCTGATTCGCCGGGACAAAGCCGACGGACTCAACCCCAGTTCACTGGCGGCAGAGCGCGCCGACCCCAGCCGGACCACGCGAATGAACGCTTCCAAGGCGCGAAGTGGGGGCAGGCGGCGCATTTATGCAATCTCGATAGAAAACCGGCCTCTGTCGAGACCGAATTTGCAGTGGGGGGCAAGTTTTTGCCGCACTGCACCAAAAAAGTGTGCAGGACGAGGAACTTGTCACTCTGATGGCTGTCAGGCGTCTTCCAGGCTCTCTTCCCGGACCGGCGCATGAAGCCGCAGGCGGGTGACGTGCGTTTCATCCCCGGCGGTGACTTCGATCCGCCAGCCGCTGGGATGGTCCAGGATCGTGCCGGGTTGCGGCACTTCCTCTGCCAGCACGAAGGCAAGGCCGCCCAGCGTGTCGACTGCCTCCTCCACCTCGGCCAGGGCCGGATCGCCGACAACCTTGGCGACATCGTCCAGCTCTACGCTGGCATCGGCATCCCAGACCCCGACATCCACGGCGACGACCTGCTCGATCGGGGCCTCGTCGTGCTCGTCCTCGATCTCGCCGACGATTTCCTCGACCAGGTCCTCGATGGTGATAATGCCGTCGGTGCCGGAAAACTCGTCTACCACGATGGCCAGGTGTACGCGCCGCTGGCGCATGTCGGCCAGCACGTCCAGCGCACCGCGGGCCTGCGGCACGTAGAGCGGCTGGCGCATCAGCACGGTCCAGTCGGAAGGCGGCTCCTTACCGCTGGCGAGATAGGCGAACACGTCCTTCAGGTGCATCATGCCGATCACGTCGTCCAGCTGGTCTCGATAGACGGGCATGCGCGAGATGCCGTGTTCGGCAAACAGGTCGACCATCTCCTTCCACGGCACGGTCGCCTCGACTGCGATGATCTCCTTGCGCGGAATTGCCACGTCGTCGGCATCGTGCTCGCTGAAATGCAGCAGGTTGCGCAGCATGGTCAGTTCGACGGAGGAAAGGTCCCCCTTCGAAGGATGATCGCGGCCATTCGCAGCCTCGTCCTCGTGCTCGTCGATTGCTTCTTCCAGCTGCGCGCGCAGGCTGGTGTCGCCCTGGTCGTCAAACAGTCCGCGGATGGCATTCCATAGCCCCCCCGAACTACTGGCGCCGCTGCTACTCTCCGATTCTCCGGTCTGGGAATCGTCAGGTCTGTCACTATCGGGCATTGCCCTGTTACTTTCTCCGTTCAGGAACTGGTTTCGCTATATGGGTTGGCTATCCCCATTAGTGCAAGCGCATTCACTTCCAGCGCTTCCATTTTCTCCGCATCCTCGTCCGAAATTTCGTGATCGTGGCCAGCCAGATGGAGCAGGCCGTGAAGGATCAGGTGCGCGGCGTGATGCTCCAGCGCCACGCCTTTGGCCTCGGCTTCGCGGGCGCAGGTTTCGTGGGCGAGGGCGATGTCGCCCAGCATTTCAGGCGGCCCCTCGTCAGGGTCGAGATGGACGAGATCGCCGCGCTCCAGCATTGGAAAGCTGAGCACGTTGGTGGGCTTGTCGCGCTGGCGCCACTCGCGGTTGAGTTCGTGCACGTGCGCGTCGCTGGTGAACAGCAGGCTGGTGACAAGGCGCGGGTTGGCGAGTTCTGGCGCTACCTGCTGCGCGGCTTCGGCTACACGATCGGCCAGGGCCTCCCAGTCGCCTGCCGGCCACTCTTCGATGTCGATTTCGAGTTCCAAGGGATCAGTCGGCGTGACCGCGCCCTTCCGCCGGGCCTTCGTAGGCTTCCACGATGCGGCCCACGATGGGGTGGCGCACCACGTCGGCGGCGGTGAACCGGGTTACACCGATGCCTTCCAGCCCCTCGACGCGCTCCACTGCATCGGCAAGGCCGCTCATGCGATCACCGCCGGGAATGTCGACCTGGCGCGGGTCGCCGCAAATCACCATGCGGCTGTTCTGGCCGAAACGGGTGAGAAACATTTTCATCTGCTCGCGCGTGGTGTTCTGCGCCTCGTCCAGGATGACGAAGGCATCGGCCAGCGTGCGACCGCGCATGAAGGCGATGGGTGCGATTTCGATCTCTCCGCTGGCAAGCCGGCGATCCACTTGCTCGGGCGGCATGCAATCGTAAAGCGCGTCGTAAAGCGGGCGAAGGTAGGGATCGACCTTGTCTTTCATGTCTCCCGGCAGAAAGCCCAGCTTCTCGCCAGCCTCGACCGCGGGGCGCGAAAGGATCAGGCGCTGCACGCTGCCGGTGATCAGCTGACTGATTGCTTGCGCGACGGCCAGATAGGTCTTGCCCGTGCCCGCTGGCCCCAATGCGAAGATCATGTCGCGACTGTTCAGCTGGCGCATGTAGTCCGCCTGCATATTGCTGCGCGGCGTGATCGTCTTCCTGCGGGTACGGATCATGATCGGCGGACCCTTGGCCGCGCCGGTGACAATGCCATCGAGCAGTGGCTGGTCCGCCATGGTGATCAGCGCGTCGATCGCGCCGGCATCGATATCCTCACCCGTCAGCAGCTTCTCGTGCAGTTTGACAAGCACATCGCGGGCGCGGGCGACATCGTCCTCCGTACCCTCGATGGAAACCGTGTCGCCGCGCGCGGCGATGTAGACGCCCAGGCGGTTTTCGATCTGTACGAGATTGGCGTCGAATTCCCCGAACAATGCGCCAAGCGTGGTCTGGTCATCGAACGAAACCTCCACCCTGGCACGCCTTGAGGCGTCGCGTCGTTGTTCGGGATGGGCGATCGTGGCGGCATTGTCGCCGGCGTCACGGGGAGGTTTGCGTGCCATGCGGCTCTTGGCGATTCCTTTCGATTGGCTACGGGCAAAGATAGGCTTCACCCGCGCGCTGGCAAGCTGGACAGGTCAAGATGGCGGTGGAAAGTCACCGTTACGCAACAACAGGCTAGGCGACCGCGTGCTCCAGCAGCCGCCCCTGGAGGGAGCTGGGACCGGCGTGGACCAGTTCGGCGCGCACGGTGTCGCCGATCTGCAATTCGCTGTCGAAGAACACCGACTGCAGCCACGGCGACTTGCCCAGCCACTGGCCCGGCTTGCGGCCCTTGCGCTCGATCAGCACGTCGCAGGTCTTGCCAACGCTCGCCTTGTTAAAGGCATACTGGTCGCGGTTCAGGTGCGCCTGCAGGCGCTGGAGCCGTTCGTCCATCACCTCCATCGCCACGTGATCGGGCATGCTGGCGGCGGGCGTTCCGGGGCGGGGGGAGTACTTGAAGCTGAAGGCCTGCGCGTAGCCCACCGCATCGACGATATCGAGCGTCTGTGCGAACTCCGCCTCGGTCTCACCCGGGAAGCCGACGATGAAATCGCCCGATAGCGCAATGTCCGGCCGCGCCGCGCGAAAGCGTTCGAGCAGCTTGAGATAGCTCTCGGCCGTGTGTGAGCGGTTCATCGCCTTCAGGACGCGGTCGCTGCCGCTTTGCACCGGCAGGTGCAGGTAGGGCATCAGCTTGTCGACTTCGCCATGCGCGGCGATCAGGCCGTCGGTCACGTCATTCGGGTGGCTGGTGGTGTAGCGGATGCGCTGCAGGTCGGGCAGCCCGGCCAGTTCCCGGATCAGGCCGTCGAGGCCAACCGCATGACCCTTCGCGTCCTCGCCGCTCCAGGCATTCACGTTCTGCCCCAGCAGGGTGATCTCGCGCGCTCCGGCGTCCACCAGTTTCGCAGCTTCATCAACCAGGTCACTGAACGGGCGCGAAATCTCCGCGCCCCGCGTGTAGGGTACCACGCAATAGGTGCAGAACTTGTCGCACCCTTCCTGCACGGTGAGAAAAGCCGTGGGCGACACCTTCTGGCGTTTGGGAAGCGCTGCGAACTTGGCATCTTCCGGCATGTCCGTATCGGTGGAGCGTTCGCCCTTTACCGCACGATCGAGCATGTCGCCCAGCCGGTGGTAGGCCTGCGGGCCCACCACCATGCCCACGGCAGGCGCGCGCTTCATGATCTCCTCGCCCTCTGCCTGCGCCACGCAGCCCGCGACGGCGATCAGCGGTTCCTTCCCTGCTTCGGCACCGGATTTCACCAGCCTGCCGATGTCGGAATAGACCTTCTCCGTCGCTTTCTCGCGGATGTGGCAGGTGTTCAGCACCACCATGTCCGCCGCCTCGCCTTCGGGCGCGGGAGTGATGCCCTTGGCCTCCAGCAGTTCGGCCATGCGCTCGCCATCGTAGACGTTCATCTGGCAGCCGAAGCTTTTGACCCTGTAGGTCTTGGGGGTGTCGGTAGGTTTCATGATGCGCGCGCTCTTAGGCGAAGTGCGGGCTCGGTTCAATTGCCCCGCTAATTCACGACCGACCCGATGGCATGATGGGCCGCCGCAGTGATGGCCTTGCGGTTGGCAAGATCGTCGCCGCTGACGGGCGGCAGGAAATGCACGTCGAGCCGCACGGGCCTTAACCGCGCGAGCACGCGCTTGAAATTGTCCAGTCCCGGCTCCTCGCCCACCCAGCTGACTTCCGGCGCATCGTCGTAGACCAGTGCGACCGGTTGCACCGTCGCGCCTTCCGGCAGCGGCTCCAGCGCGCCGAGCAGGCTGGACTTGAAGGGAATGATCGCGGTGCCGTCGCTCGTCGTTCCTTCGGGAAACAGCGTCAGGGTTCCGTCATTGGCCAGTGCCTCGCGGATCTGGTCGGCTTGGTTGCCGACGTCCGACCGGCGATGGCGAGCGATGAAGACGGTGTCGTTCATGCTGCACAGCCATTTCAGGAAACCGAATTGCGCAAGCCCGTCGTGCGCGATGAAGGCGCTGTTGGCAGCGTGGGACAACGCCAAGATATCCAGCCAGCTCACGTGGTTCGAAAGGAGCAGCGCGCCCGGCTGCCGCTTGCCGTGGCGACGCAGGTCGAGGCCGGCGGCCATGCCCACCCCGGACAGGAAAACACGCGGCCACAAACGGCGCAGACCCAGCACTTTCCAGAGGTAGTGCAGGGGAACGCATACCACCAGCAAGACCAGCATGATGGATATGCGCAAGGCGATCAGCAACCAGCCCAGCGGCGATATGGCGGTCGCCGCAGGTGGGGCCACAGCGGGTGCCATGCCGTGCGGTCTCAGCTCTTGTTGTCGCGGTCGATCCGCACGCCGTAAAGTTCCATGCGGTGATCGACCAGGCGATAGCCCAGCTTCTCTGCGATCTGCTTTTGCAGAGCCTCGAGTTCAGGATCGACGAATTCCACGACCTTGCCGCTTTCCACATCGATCAGGTGATCGTGGTGCGCTTCCGGCGCGGCTTCGTAACGGGCGCGCCCATCGCCGAAGTCGTGGCGATCGAGGATACCTGCCTCCTCGAACAGGCGCACGGTGCGGTATACGGTGGCGATGGAGATCTTGGGATCGACCGCGCTGGCCCGCTCGTGCACCTTTTCCACGTCCGGGTGATCGGTGCTCTCCGACAGCACCTTCGCGATTACGCGCCGCTGGTCGGTAATCCGCAGGCCGCGTTCGGCGCAAAGGGCTTCAAGGTCGATCTGCTGATGCAAGGCAAGTCCCGCCAAAAAAATGAAAACACCCCGAAGCCATAAAGGCCCGGGGCGTTTCACTCAAGCGCGACAGTTGCGCCGACTTCAGGGGATTAGCTGGCCTTCTTGCGACCGCGCTTCTGGCCGGGCTTGCGGCCGAGGCCGATCTTCTTCGCCAGCTCGCGGCGCTTTTCCGCATAATCCGGTGCGACCATCGGGTAGTCGGCAGGCAGATTCCAGCGCTCGCGATATTCTTCCGGCGTCATGCCGTGATCGGTCATCAGGTGACGCTTGAGCATCTTCATCTTCTTGCCGTCTTCCAGGCAAACGAGATGATCGTTCTTTACCGAAGCGCGCACGGAAACGGCAGGCTCGGGGCGTTCTTCGACGACTTCTTCGTTGCCGAGACCGGAAAGCGCGCCATAGACGGTTTCGATCAGTTTCGGCAGGCTTTCACCATCGACATTATTGTTGGCGACGTGGGCGGTAACGATGTCTGCTGTCAAAGTGATCAGCATTTCATTCGCGCCGTTTTCGGAAACTTCCATGTGTACCTCTGTATTGCGGGACCCGTTATTCAACCTTCCTCTTGCCGGGAAGGATGCGGGGCATTTACGCCTTCACAGAGTATTCACAAGGGTTTCGGTAGATAAATTCCGGAAAAAAAGGTCGCGAATAGGAAATCGTATTAAGATTGCGCTTACTTAAGTGCTTTCTTCAAATATCTTTCGCAAAAGTAATGGCATCCAATGGTCCGCCTACAGCGCCGCGGTAATAGCCGCGACGATGGCCGATTTTTTCGAAACCAAATCGACGATAAAGATGCTCGGCCGGATTTCCGTCGCGCATTTCAAGAAAAATGCGTGCGGCATTTCTGGCTCGGGCGCGATCAATGACTTCGGCAAGCAACTGTTTTCCTACGCCATTCCCGCGACACGACGGACGCACGGCGATAAGCAGTATTTCTTCCTCGTCGAGTACCTGGCGAGTGAGAGCAAAGCCGCTCACTTTTTCGGGCTCGCCATCGGTCGTGCCGTCTGCATTGATCAGCGTGAAGAATACGTTCCGCAAGGTGAGCGAATCCGCCACCTGGCGGCGTGTCCATGCCTCGCCATACTGCGAATCGAAGGCGTCTTCCATGACGGCCATGATGGCATCCAGCGCGTCAGTCACAGGTCGCGCCCTCGTACCCTGGGCATCGGCACCTTCGCATCGGGGCCGCGGCCATAGATCGGGGTGAGGTCGGGGGACAGGTAGGCATCGTCCAGCAGGCAGGCGTAATTGGCATCTGGCAGCAGTTCCAGCGCCAGCACCTCCCCGTCCAGCAGGTCTGCCACTGCCTGCGCCCTGTTACCCGCGATCACCCGGTGCCGGGCGGCCTGCGCAGCCTGTTCAGGGGGAAGCGAGCGCACTTCGTCCTGCGCGGTTCCCTCGGCAGCGAAGTTCTGCACGAAATATTCGCCGTGCCCGCCGTTCATGCAAACGGTGACTGCGCCGGACTGCACCTCGCTGCCGCGCGCACGCACGAGGTAGAGCGTCGGATAACCCAGTACAGGCACACCCCAGGCAAGGCCAAGGGCGCGGGCGGCGGCAAGTCCGATCCGAACTCCGGTAAAGCTTCCAGGACCAAGCGAGACCACGATGCGGTCTGCACGCCCTCTGCCAGGCAATTCGGCGATCATGGGCACCAGCCGCTCGGCATGGCCGCGTCCGATGGTCTCGCACCGGCCATCGACCAGTGCGGAACCATCGAACAGGGCCGCAGAGCAGGCCTCTGTCGCACATTCTATCGCAAGCGTTCTCACCCACCCCGGTTAGGGGGCGTTTGCGATCAGATCAATTGGTTGAAACGGTCAAAATCGGGGCGCGGGCTGCGCTCGAAGATGGTCGTGCGGTCGCCATAGCCGATGGAACACAGCCAGTCGGCACGGTAGCGCGGCTGGTCGGCGAAGAATTCCTTCGTCGTCGCATCCTGGTCAAAACCCGACATCGGGCCGCAATCGAGGCCCAGCGACCGTGCCGCCAGCATGAGGTAGGCACCTTGCAGGGCAGAATTGCGGAACGCGTGTTCGCGGCGGCCTTCCTCGTCGCCTTCGAACCAGCTCTTCGCATCCGTATGCGGGAACAGCCACGGCAGGTGCTCGTGGAAGTCGAGGTCGTAACCGATGATGACGCAGACGGGAGCGGTCAGGATTTTATCCTGATTGCCCTCGCTGGCGCACTTTGCCAGGCGTTCCTTCGATTGTTTCGACTTGCACCACACGAAACGGCCCGGCTGCTGGTTGGCCGAAGTCGGCCCCATTTTCGCAAGCTCGTAAATGGCGTGGATCTGCTCCTCGGTGACTTCGCGGTCCTGCCAGCCATTCATGCTGCGCGCTTCGCGGAAAATCAGGTCGAGGTCGGAATCGGAAAGCGTGTCGGTCATGGGGGGATTATCTCCGGTGGATTGGTTTCACCCAGCCAACGCGAGAGGCGCGCAATCGTTCAATCGCAGCGCAATCAGGCCGCGCGCACTTCCTGCACTTCGGGGACGTAGTGCTTCAGCAATCCCTCGATCCCGTGCTTCAACGTGGCAGTGGAACTGGGGCAGCCCGAACAGGCGCCCTGCATTGCCAGGTACACCACGCCGGAACGGAAACCGCGATAGCGGATGTCGCCGCCATCGTTGGCAACGGCGGGGCGCACACGCGTCTCGATCAGTTCCTTGATCTGCGCGACGATCTCTTCCGTCCCCTCGTCATCGCCGAGATCGGCTTCCTCGTCCTCCGGCGGCACGGAAATGCCGCTGGCATCACCGCCAGTGAACAATGGCGCCTGCGACACGAAATGGTCCAGCAGCACGGCCACGACCTGCGGCTTCAGGTCGGCCCAGGCGACGCCCGGCGCGGCGGTGACGGAAACGAAGTCGCTGCCGAAAAACACGCCGGTCACTTCGCCTGTGTCGAACAGAGCCTGCGCCAGCGGACTGGCCTCGGCCTCTTCCGGCGTGGCGAAATCGCGGGTGCCGGACGGCATCACCTGCTGGCCCGGAAGGAACTTCAGCGTGGCAGGATTGGGCGTTGTTTCGGTTTCGATGAACATGCTGTGCGATGTAGGCGCGGGGCGGGGCACCCGCAAGGGCGGGAACCGCTTGGGTGGCGCAAGGCTTTCTTCACGACTATTCACCCTTGCTTCATCGCTTCATGGCCTAAGGGACAGCATGACATTTCTCTCGCGCGCCGCGCTTTCTTTTCTTCCGCTAGTCCTGCTTGCCCCAACGCCTGCCTTTGCGCAGTTCCAGGCCAATTGCACGATTGCGGCAACCCAGGCGGACGCGCCGGAATATGCAGAGCCGGACGATCCGTGGATCTATCGCGGCACCGACATCCCCATCGACGAACAGTGGCTGTTCGGGGAATTGCCCAACGGCGTGCGTTACGCGGTGCGGCAGAACGGGGTTCCGCCCTGCCAGATGAGCCTGCGTGTCGCCATCGATGCCGGTTCGATCAACGAGCGCGAGGAAGAGCGCGGCTTTGCCCACCTGGTGGAGCACCTGGTGTTTCGCGAGTCGGTCTATTTCGGATCGGGCGAGGCCATCCCGCACTTCCAGCGGCAGGGCGCGGCGCTGGGCAATGATACCAACGCCACCACCAGCCCGACGCAAACGGTCTACAAGCTGGACCTTCCCAATGCGACGCGTGCCAGCATGGACGATGCCGTGCGCCTGTTCACCGGCATGGTGACACAGCCCACGCTCTCGGCCGACAATGTCGCGACCGACGTGCCAATCGTGCTTTCCGAACGGCGGGAACGGGCCGGTCCTGCGCGCCGCGTGCAGGAGGCGACGGCGCAGACGCTGTTCGCCGGACAGCGGCTTGCCAACCGCAGCCCCATCGGCACGGTGGAGACGCTGGAAGGGGCCTCTGCCGAAGCGGTGCAGGCTTTCCACCAGCGCTGGTATCGTCCGGAAAACGCCACCGTCGTGCTGGTTAGTGATGCCGATGTGAACGTGCTCGCCAGCATGGTTGAAAAATATTTCGCCGACTGGGAAGTGCCGGGCGAACCCGTGCCCGCGCCTGACTTTGGTGATCCCGTCGCGCCCGCTGGTGCCGATCCCGACAATCCGGTCGGCGAGGTGGAAATCATCGTCGAACCCGGCCAGACCCGCGCTCTGACCTTTGCCGTTATGCGACCGTGGGTGCAGGTGGTCGACAACCTCGAATACAACCGCCGCAACCTGTTATCGCAGGTCGCTTCTGCCGTGCTGAACCGGCGGCTGGAGACCCGCGCACGGGCAGGGGGCAGCTACCTGCTCGCTTCCGTCGGGCGGGACAAGATCAGCCGCACGGTGGATGGCACCTTCGTTTCGATCACTCCCTTGGGTGAGAACTGGGAGGCGGCGCTGGCCGATGTGCGCGGCGTGATCGCCGATGCGCTGGACCATCCCCCCAGCCAGGCGGAGATCGACCAGGCTGTCGCCCTGTTCGATGTCGCCTTCGTGGACATGGTGGAACAGTCGCGTATCCAGGCCGGATCGCAGCTGGCAGACCAGATTACGCAGGCCGTCGACATTCGCGAGGCTGTTGCCAGTCCGGAGACCTTCCTCGAAGTCTTCCGCTCCATCAGCGAACGCTTCACGCCGGAGCAGGTGCAGGAGGCCACGCAGGGCCTGTTCGATGGCGAGGTCATCCGCGCCATCATGCTGACGCCCGATCCGCTGGATGCGGACAAGGCTGAACTGCGCGCCGCACTGCAATCGCCCGCCGTGGCGCTGGCCGATGCGCGTGACGATGCCGAACCCATCGACTTTGCCGACCTGCCGCAAATCGGGGAGCCCACGCTTCCCTCCTTGCGCGAACCGCTGGGCGTGCTGGACGTGGAAAAGCTGGAATTCGACAACGGTGTGCGCGCGCTGCTGTTCGGTCGCAACAACGAGCCGGGCCGCGTCACCGTGCGTGTCCGCTTCGGCGCAGGCTGGCGCGGGTTCGACGATGACGAGGCGGCCTATGCCCACCTTGCTCCCATCGCACTGGTCAATTCGGGCGTCGGCCCGCTGGATCAGAACGACCTTGACCGCGCTGCGGCAGGCAGCAAGCTTGGCTTCGATTTCCGGATCGAGGACGGCGCCTTCGTGTTCGAAGGGCTGACCCGGCAGGAAGACCTGGCGAACCAGCTCTATCTGTTCGCTGCCAAGCTGCAGATGCCGGGCTGGGATCCGGCACCGTTCGAGCGGGCCAAGGCCAGCGCGCTGCTGGGTTACGAATCGTACAACCGCGATCCCAACGGGGTGCTGAACCGCGATCTGGACTGGCTGCTGCGTGACCGTGATCCGCGTTTTGCAACCCCGACGCCGGACCAGATCGAGGCCGCTACTGCCGAAGGGTTCCGCCGCACTTGGTCGCGCCTCCTCGCGCAAGGACCGGTCGAGGTGGCCGTGTTTGGCGACATTGACCGCGCCGCAACCGTGGAGGCACTGTCCCGCACCTTCGGCGCGCTCGATCCGCGCATGCCGCTGAGCGAGGACATCGCCAGCCGCCCGCTGGAGTTTCCCGAAATTGGTAGTGGCCCCGTTCGGTTGACCCACCAGGGCGATTCCGACCAGGCCGCTGCCGTCATCGCCTGGCCCACGGCGGGCGGGTCTGCCGGACTGGTGCAGAGCCGCAAGCTCGATCTCCTTACCCAGGTCTTTTCCAACCGCCTGATGGACGGTCTGCGAGAGCGCGCGGGGGCGGCCTATTCGCCCTTCGTCACCTCCAGCTGGCCGCTCGACACGCAGTCGGGTGGGCTTATCTTCGCCCTCGCGCAGATCGACCCCGCGCTTGTCCCGGCATTTTATGAAGAGGCGGAGACGATTGTCGCCGACCTTGCCGAAAACGGACCGACGGCGGACGAACTGGCCCGCGTGGTGGAACCGGTTCGCCAGCGCATAGAGCGCGCCAGCACCGGCCATACCTTCTGGCTCAACCAGCTGGAAGGCGCTGCCTTCGATCGCAACCGGGCGATTTACCTGCAGTCGCTCTACAGCGACTATTCCGACGCGACCCCGCAGGAACTGCAGGCACTGGCTCAGCGATATCTGGCGGCACGTCCGGGGCTGCGTATCTCGGTGCTGCCCGAAAACGGTGGCGCGTCTGGCGGGGAGGCAATGTCGGGCCGCTGACACGCCAAAGTTCGCATTCGCCCGTTTCGCATGTAACCTTTGCGCCCCGCCAAGCCTGACTGTAGGAGCCGTGGCTCCCCGACACTTTTGGACTTTTCGGCCCGGCGGGGAGCGGGCGACATGAACGAGTGGATACGTGGCAGACAATTGGACACCCGATAGCTGGAAGCAGGACCGTTTCACCGCGAAGCACCTGCCAAAGTACGAAGACGCGGACGCCCTGGCAGAGGCCGTGGGCACGCTGGCCGGGTTTCCGCCGCTGGTGTTTGCCGGTGAAGCCCGCAATCTGAAGGCCGACCTGGCGCAGGTTGCTGCGGGGGAGGCTTTTCTGGTGCAGGGCGGCGACTGCGCGGAAAGCTTCGCCGAATTCACGCCCAATAATATCCGCGATACCTTCCGCGTGATCCTGCAGATGGCCGCGGTGCTGACTTTCGCCAGCAAGATGCCGGTCGTGAAGGTCGGGCGCATGGCGGGCCAGTTCGCCAAGCCGCGCAGTTCCGATTACGAAACGCAGGGCGACATCACGCTGCCCAGCTATTTCGGCGACAACGTGAACGGTATCGACTTCTCGCCCGAATCGCGCCGTAACGATCCGCAGCGCATGGTCCGCGCCTATTCACAGGCGGCGGCGACGCTGAACCTCCTGCGCGCCTTTGCGGGCGGTGGTTACGCCAACTTGCGCGAAGTCCACCGCTGGACGCTGGATTTCATGGACCGCAGCCCGTGGGCCGGTCAGTTCAAGCAGATCGCCGACCGCATTGGTGAGGCGCTGGACTTCATCGAGGCCTGCGGAATCGATATCGAAGAGCAGCAATCGCTCAAGACCGCGACCTTCTACACCAGCCACGAGGCGCTGCTGCTGCCTTACGAGCAGGCGATGACGCGGCAGGATTCGCTGACCGGCGACTGGTACGATACCTCCGCCCACATGCTGTGGATCGGGGACCGCACCCGCTTCATGGACAGCGCGCACGTGGAATTCCTGCGCGGGGTCAACAATCCAATCGGCGTGAAATGCGGCCCCTCGCTGGAGCCCGATGCGCTGCTGCAGATGCTGAACGTGCTCAACCCCGCGCGCGAACCGGGACGGATCACGCTGATCAGTCGGTTCGGCGCGGGCAAGGTCGAGGACGGCCTGCCGCCGCTGGTGCGCGCCATCCAGCGCGAAGGCCACCCGGTGGTGTGGAGCTGCGATCCGATGCACGGCAATGTCGTGAAGTCCGAAAGCGGCTTCAAGACGCGGCCTTTCGACCGCATCCTGTCCGAAGTGCGTGGCTTTTTCGCGGTTCACCGCGCCGAAGGCACCCACGCTGGCGGCATCCATGTCGAAATGACCGGGCAGGACGTGACAGAGTGCACTGGCGGCGCGGTGGCCATTACCGATGCTGGCCTCGCCGATCGCTATCATACCCATTGCGATCCGCGACTGAACGCCGCGCAGGCGCTGGAACTGTCGTTCATGCTGGCCGAGATGATCAATCTCGAACTTGGCGAAGCGCGCGAAGCGGCAGAGTAGGCTTTCCTGTCCCCTTCCGGGGATAATACCTGGCCTGCTTTGCGCTGGCCGTTAACTAACCGCGGCTATGCTAAACCTTGATTTTTCAGGGAGTTTGCCAGGTGCAAGTGTGGCGCGCGCTGCGGGATCCGGTGTTGGCGGGAGTGGTCTGGGCCATGTTGGCGCTCGGATCGCTGGTGCTGCGCGATATGCTGGGCGGCGTCATCGTGGTCTGGGCACCGGCGGGCGCCATGGTCGCTGCCTTCTACGGGGTGAGGCAGCAGCACTGGATCCGCCTGGCACTCGTCCTGCTGCCGATGCAGGCGGCAACGTCTTACCTGATCGGCACGCCCCTCCTGCTCGCGACAGCCTTTGCCATTTCAAGCGTCGTTCAATCCGCGCTGATCGCGATGGTCAGCGTACGCGTGCTTGGCGGACGCGCCCGGTTGCCGCGCCGATTCCAGCAGATATGTGGCCTTTTCGCCGCCGCCATGGCGGGATGCCTGGCGGGCGCGCTGATAGCCATCCCGTTTCGCGCGGAGCAGACGTTTGCCCAGTTCGCCTGGTGGTACCTTGCCAATGTGCTGGGCGTGGTGATTTTCGCCCCGGTCCTGCTGATGGTGCTGCGCAACCTGACTTCGCGCGGAAGCGGGGTGGATGACGGGACGGTGGAGCGCTCGCTTTACACCCTGTTGCTTGGCTGCGCGCTGCTGTCGCTGCTTGCTCTGCAGGTCCACGAGGTCACGCTGATGCCGCTGCTGGTTGCAGCGATGGTTATTGCCGCGGTCCGCTATGGCCAGATGGCCAGCCTGCTGGTCGTGCTAGTCTATGCCGCGGTCGCCACGGCGCTGAGCGTCGTGTCCGGATCGCCGATGCCCTATCTCGGCGTCAGCGCGGCGGAGGCGACCCTGGTCTTCCAGACGTGGATGGTGACCATGCTGGCCACGGCCCTGCCGGTTGCTGCCACGCTGATGCACCGGCAGCAGCTGCAGCGTGAGCTGATCGCCCGCAACCGGGAAATGCGCGAGAGCCTGATGCTGTTCAACCTGGCGGAGGAAACCGCGCGTATCGGCCGCTGGCGTCTCGATCTGGCAGGGGGCAGGCAGGATTATTCGCCAAACATGCTGGAAATGCTGGGCCTGCCGCGATCGCTTGCCCCCGATCCGGGCGATGTAAGGCATCGCATGCCGCCCGGCGGCGAGGAGCTTTTCGAGCATATCGAACGAAACCGGGAAACGCTCGATACCTATCGCTTCACGTTCTGCATCAGGCCGGCCAACCAGCTGAAACGCGTGCTGCAAATGTCCGTGCGCAACGAATTCGACCGGCGCGGCGAGCGGTCGGCGGTGTTTGGCGTGGCGATGGACGTGACCGAGCAGGTCCGCCGCGAGGAAGCGCTCGACACCGCGCGCAACCGCGCGATGAAGCTGGCGACGGAGGCGCAGAAGCTGGCCAATACCGATTCGCTTACCGGATTGCCGAATCGGCGCCATACCTTGGCCCGGCTCGACAACATGGTGGTGGTAGCGGAAAACTACGGCGGACCGCTGGCCGCGATCCTGTTCGATATCGACCATTTCAAAGCCGTGAATGACACCCATGGCCACCAGACGGGCGACGAGGTCATCCAGAAAGTGGCACAAATTGCGCGCAGCAAGGCGCGGAAAGGCGATGTGGTGGGCCGCATCGGCGGGGAGGAATTCGTCTGGCTGATCGCGGGCACGCCGGAGCATGCCGTTAGTCAGCTTGCCGAGCGTCTGTGTGAGGCGGTGGGCCAGGGCTTTGCCGGAACACGCCTGCCCCGGGTCACCATCAGTGCGGGCCTTGCGTACTTTCGCCAAGGTGACACGGGCGACTGCCTGCTGGGCCGCGCCGACGCCGCGCTGTACGAGGCCAAGGGAGCCGGACGCAACCAGGTGAGGCGCGCTGCCTAGGCACTTTGTCCCGATTTTTTCTGTGCCTTGCGGGTGTTAATCGGAAACCCGATTTGGCATTCGTTCGTAGGACACAGGAAAAAGCCCCCCGGGAGACGGCCTTGCCCCAGACCAGTATCCGCAAAGGTTCCAGCACGCCCCCGGGCGCGCTCGCAGACCGTTTCGTGGCCACCCGCAGCCTGATGGAAGGGTTGCTGGCGCCGCTGAGCGAGGCTGATGCCACGATCCAGTCTATGGAAGATGCATCCCCTGCGAAGTGGCACGCGGCCCACACCACGTGGTTCTGGGAGACCTTCCTGCTGCGCGATCACCTGCCCGACTACCGCCTGTATGACGAGGCTTTTCCGTTCCTGTTCAATTCCTATTACGAGACCGAGGGAGAGCGCATCGCGCGCGGCAACCGCGGCCTTGTCACCCGGCCGACTTTGGCCGACGTGCTGGAATGGCGCGCTCATGTGAACGCGGCGATGGAGCCGCTGCTGGATGACGAGCGCTGCCTTGACCTGATCGAACTGGGTCTCGCACACGAACAACAGCACATCGAACTGCTGCTGACCGACATTAAGCATGCGTTTTCCAAAAACCCGCTCGGGCCCGCAATGTGGGACAGGCCGGGTCCGGCAGCGCCGGCACAGGCGGACGGTTGGATCGAGCATCCCGGCGGCATCGCCCGTGTCGGCCACCAGTCGGAAGGTTTCGGGTTCGACAACGAAGGCCCGGCGCACCGCACATTGCTGGAGCCGTTCGCCATGTCGCGCCGCCTCGTTACCAACGGGGAGTGGGACCAGTTCATCGCCGACGGTGGCTATGGGGACCATCGGCTCTGGCTGTCCGATGCCTGGGACTGGCTGAACCGCTGCAACATTACCGCGCCGCTCTACTGGCGCGGCGAGGGCGCGGGGGGCGAGCATTTCACGCACGCAGGCTGGCAGGAACGCGATCCGGATGCGCCGGTGTCGCACATTTCCTATTTCGAAGCCGATGCTTTCGCCTCCTGGGCGGGGTGCCGCCTGCCCACGGAATTCGAGTGGGAAGCCATCGCCCGCGGACAGGACGCACCCGAGACGGGCCAGCGCTTCGATGCCAGCGCGGGCAACCAGCTGGACGCTGCCGTGCCGCCGACGCCTGTTGGCACGGCAGAGCTGTTCGGCGATGTATGGCAGTTCACGCGCTCGGCCTATCTTCCTTATCCGCGGTTCCAACCCGCGGAAGGCGCGGTGGGCGAATACAACGGCAAGTTCATGGCCGGCCAGTGGGTGCTAAAAGGTGCCAGTTGCGCCACCGTGCGCGGCCATTCGCGGGCCAGCTACCGCAATTTCTTCTATCCCCAGCAGCGCTGGCAATTCACCGGCCTGCGGCTGGCAAAGGATATCTGATGGCAAATTCCGAAGGCATCCAGCTCGTCGATCTCGACGAGGACGGGGTCGACCGCGCCTTTCGTGCCGACGTGCTGGCAGGCCTCGGCCAGCCGCAAAAGGCGATTCCGGCGCGCTGGCTCTACGACGATGCGGGTTCGCAGTTGTTCGAGGACATCACGCAGGTCCCCGAGTATTACCCGACCCGTTCGGAAAAAGAGATTTTGGAGAACCGCGGCCAGGAATTTGCCGACGCTGTCGGTTCGGGCCGCGCGGTGGTGGAGTTCGGCTCGGGCTCCTCGGTGAAGACGCCCTTGCTGCTCGAGGCCATCGATCCGGGAGCCTATGTGCCGCTGGATATTGCGGGCGATTTCCTGCGCGCCGCCGCAGCCGACCTGTCTGCCAAGTTCCCGGGCCTGCCGGTCTATCCGGTCGAAGCGGACTTCACGAAGAAAGTGCAGCTGCCGGCCGAGGTGGCCGATATGCCCAAGCTCGGCTTCTTTCCCGGCTCCACCATCGGCAACATGGTGCCGCGTAGCGCGGTCGACCTGCTGCGCTCCATGCGGGAAACGCTGGGCACCGATGCCATGCTGCTGATCGGCATGGACCTGATCAAGGACAAGGATGTGCTCGAAGCCGCCTACGACGATGCACGCGGCGTGACGGCGGAATTCAATCTCAACCTCCTGCGCCGCATCAACCGGGAGCTGGATGGCACCATCCCGGTGCAGAAATTTCATCACGAGGCACGCTGGAACGACACCTTCGCCCGTATCGAGATGCACGCCGTGGCGGAGGAGGATGTGACTTTCAGCGTGGCAGACAGAAGTTTCTCCATGCGGGCAGGCGAGACCATCCATACCGAGAACAGCCACAAGTTCGACGCGCGCAGTTCGAACACGCTGTTGCTGGCGGGCCACTGGACGCCGATCGCACGCTGGACCGATGCGCAGGGGCGCTTTTCCGTGATTCTGGCCGAAGCCACGATCAAGCGCGCCGCGCCCTAGAAACGGCCTTCGCAAATTCGGGCATCGCGCCCTATATTGCCCGCCATGGACCCCGCCGCCATCTTCGACCAGATCGCCATGATGATCCGCGAGATACCCAAGTCGGGTCTGCTGATGGCGGCTATCGCCGCGATGGCGGCAGGCGTGTTGGGTTCGATGCTGATATCGCGGGTGCCGGCATTGGGGCGTTTGTTGCGCTTTGCCAGCACGCTTTCGCTGATGGCGATCTTGGTGCTGGTGGTGCTGCAACTTTCGCGGCTGGACCCGCGCTTTTCCATGGCCGTGCCCGAACTGGGAATGCCCGAGCAGGTGGTGCAGGGCGGGGAAACTCGCGTAGCCCTGTCGCGTGACGGGCATTACTGGCTGGACGCAGAGGTTAACGGCCAGCGCTTTCCCTTCATGGTCGATACCGGTGCCACGCTGACCGCGGTAAGCGAACGAACCGCGCAGATCGCGGGGCTCGAGCCGCGCGACGGCGGGCTGCCGATCCGCCTGCAGACGGCTAACGGCGCGGTGGCTGCGCACCTGACGAACATCGAGTCGCTGCGCTTTGGCAATGTCGCTGCCAACGGCCTCGACGCGGTGATCGCGCCGGGGCTGGGTGATACCAACGTGATCGGCATGAACCTGTTATCGCGCCTCGCCAGCGTACGGATCGAGCAGGGCGAGCTGATCCTGGTGCCCAACAATCCGCAGGAACCGCTGCCCCCGCGCGACTGATCCGATTTACCGGCGATAAGTTGGCTTTTGCAATTCCCGCAAGGGTGGGGCAGGGCGGCTGCCTATGATGCGCCGCGCACTACAGAACACCGGCTGGCTGATGGGCGCGCGCGGCATCAACGCGGTGCTCAGCCTCGTCTATTTGGCGCTTGCCACCCGCGCGCTGGGACTGGAAGGGTTCGGCCAGTTCGTCATCGCCTTCACCTTCGCGCAACTGGTTGTAGGTTTTACCAGCTTCCAGACATGGCAGGCCGTCGTCCGCTGGGGACAGACGGCGGAAGATCGCGGCACCGCCACCGGGTTTGCTCTCGCGCTGGACGCGCTGACCATCGTCACGGGCACCGTGGCGGCGGCGCTGATCCTCTGGCTGGCGGGCGACTGGCTACCCATCGCGCCGGACCTGCGCATGCCGACCTTCCTGTTCACCCTCGTTTCGCTGCTCGCCATCCGCTCCACGCCGACCGGGCTGCTGCGCGTGCATGACAAATATGCCCGCGCTGCTGCGGCGGATTCGACCACCAGCGTCATGCGCGCTGCCGGGGCCGGCGTGGTTGCGGTATTCGCACCGAATATTACCGCCTTCCTCGTCGTCTGGGGCATCGCCGAAATTGCGACCGCCGCAATGTACTGGTGGATGGCGGGCCAGACGGAGCGGATAGACTGGCGGCGCTTCAGCCTGTCGCGCCTTCCCCGCGAAGCCGGGGCTGAACAGGACGGTAAGGCGTGGAGCTTCGTCATCGGCACATCGCTTTCCGGCATGCTGACCATTGCCAGCCGCCAGTTGCTGGTGCTGCTGGTCGGCGCTTTCGGCGGCGCGGCGCTGGCGGGCATCTACCGCGTGGCCGCGCAACTGGGCGAGGGACTGCTAAAACTGGCGCAGGCGCTGCTTCGCGCGGTCTATCCCGAGTTGGTGCGCGATCCCGAGAATGCGCGCTTGCTGGCAGCAAAGATGACCCGCATCGCAATCGTTACCGGCGCGGTCGTTATCGGCTTCGGCCTTGTCGCAGGCGAATGGATCATCATTGCCATTGCGGGCAGCGCATTCCTGGCTGCGTACTGGCCGATGATCATCCTTGCCGCCGCCGCCGCGCTGGAACTGTCCGGTGCCAGCCTCGAGGCGCTGCTGCTGGCGCATGGCAGGGCGATCACCAATTTCCTGCTGCGCGGCATTCCCACGGCCATCGGCCTGCTGGCGCTGCCATGGCTGGTCGACGCGCTGGGCGCAGCGGGCGCTGCACTGGTCGTGCTGGGAACAAGCGTTCTGACCGTGACCGGGCTGGTGTTCGTCAGCCGCCGCCCGCGGGATTGATCGCGGTCTCTGATACGGTTGCGGGTGGGAAAAGTGGCTGGGGTGGCAGGGATCGAACCTGCGAATGCCGGTACCAAAAACCGGTGCCTTACCACTTGGCTACACCCCAGCAGGAGCGCGCTCATATAGCGGGCGGATCGCAGCGCGCAACCCGCCCCTTTTGGCTATGGCCTTAGTCGCCGATACGCTTGCGCACCGGATCGAACAGGCTCTTGTCCTCGATCTTGCCGAAATCGGCGGCGCTGTGGCGTTCGGGCATGGCCTTGGAATTGACCAGTCGACCGCGAATGGCAGCGGGACGCGCGTCGATTTCCTTCACCCAGCGGCCGACGTTTTCGTATTCGTGCAGCGATAGGAACCTGTCAGATCCGCTGTAGGCACCGTGGTACAGCGCGCTGAGCCAGGGATAGGTTGCGATGTCGGCAATGGTCAGATCGTCGCCCGCCAGGAAGCGGATCTCGCCCAGCCGATTGTTTGCCACGTCGAAGATGCGCTTGGTTTCCATCGCATAGCGGTCGATGGGATACTTGTACTTCTCCGGCGCGTATTCGTAGAAATGGCCGAAGCCGCCGCCGATGAACGGGGCGGTGCCCAGTTGCCAGCTTAGCCAGCTCAGCGTTTCAGCGCGGGCCGGGTTGATCTTAGGCAGCAGGTAGTCGAACTTTTCTGCCAGGTGCTGCAGGATCGCGCCGCTTTCGAATACGCGGAAAGCTTCGTCGCCGGACCGGTCGAGCAAGGCGGGGATTTTCGAATTCGGGTTGAGATCGACGAAGCCCGAGCCGAACTGGTCGCCTTCCGAGATGTCTATCTTCCACGCATCGTATTCCGCACCGGCATAGCCGCGTTCGAGCAGCTCCTCGAACATGATCGTCACCTTGATGCCGTTGGGCGTACCCAGCGAATAGAGCTGGAACGGATGCTCGCCCACCGGCAGCTCCTTCTCCTCCCGCGCGCCGGCGGTGGGGCGGTTGATACCGGAAAACTTGCCTCCGTTCTCGGATGGCTGCCAGACTGCGGGCGGGGTGTAGGTATCGGACATGGACTAGGCTCTCCAGAAACGGGTCGTCGGCGCGCAAGATGGGTTGCGGGCTGCGGTGCTGCAAGCAAGCATAGGTTTACCCCGCCGGCAGCCGTCCTTGCTGCGGTTTTGCATTTGCGCTTGTCTTGTGCGCATACTGCACGCCTGGGTCGCATCAGGTCGCAAGATACAGGGGGTATCTTTGGCGAACATGCAGCCTGACGGCAGACTCATCCTGGCGCAGTCGGGCAGCTTGCGGCTGTTCACGCTGTTCATCCTCTACGTCGCGCAAGGCGTGCCGATCGGGCTATTCTGGTTTGCGATCCCGGCATGGATGGCGACCAACGGGGCCGACGCGTCGGATATTGGTTACGTGCTTGGGCTGACGGCACTGCCGTGGACGCTGAAGCTGGTGAACGGATTCATCATGGACCGGTACACTTTTCTGCCCATGGGCCGCCGCCGCGCGTGGATCGCGGGGGCGCAATGCGTGATGATCGCGCTGCTGATCGCCTGCGCCGTGATGCGGCCAGATGTCGACGACATCCTCCTGCTGGGCATCGCCGGGTTCGTGGTGAACATGGCGACCACGTTCCAGGATGTCGCGGTGGACGGGCTTGCTGTCGACATCATGGAAGAGGAAGAGCGGGCGCGGGCCAGCGGCATGATGTTCGGGGGCCAGTCTATCGGCATTGCCATGGCCACGGGCCTGACGGGCGTGGCCATAGCCAATTTCGGCCCGTCTGCCGCCTATGCCCTGGCGGCCTGCTTCATCGCCCTGATCACCGCACACATCCTGCTGCTGCGCGAGCGCGACGGGGAACGGCGCCTGCCGTGGAGCGAGGGGCGGACCCATCCGCGCAACGCGGAAATCCACCTGGGCGCGTGGTGGCCCATCATCACCAACACGGCAAAGTCGCTGCTCCTGCCCGTCAGCCTGCTGTGGCTGCCCATCCTGCTGGTGCGCGGATTTCACATGGGCATGTTCACCGCCATCACGCCGGTGCTGGGCGCGGGCGAAGTGGGGTGGGACGAAGCCGCCATCACCGGCGCCGTCGGCACGGCCCAGCTTGTCGCGGGCATCCTGGGCCTGAGCCTGGGTGGCTGGGTCGGAGACCGCTTCGGCGCGAAGAAGGCGACGATAGGGTACTTCATTATCTTCATGGCGCTTTCCACCCTGATGCTGGCCGCGCAGTCGATCTGGAGCGATCCTTCGCTCTATTATGTTTTCGTGTTCGGCTGGGTCGTGTTCGACATCCTGCTGACCGTGGCGGCGCTGCCGATCTCGATGCGGCTGTGCCATCCCAGCGTCGCAGCGACCCAGTTCACGCTCTACATGGCGTGCAGCAATTTCGGCATCAGCATCGGTGCGTGGGTTTTCGGCCTGTCGGGCAGCCTGGGAGGACTGCCCGGCATGTTCATCATCGTTCTGGGCCTGCACGGCATCGGCCTGCTGCTGATGCTGGTGGTGAAATTCCCCCGCCGTGCCGGGGCGCCGCGGGAAATCGTGGCCGAGGTGGCAGAAGCACCGGGACCGCGGGCTCCCGTCAGCTAAGCGCTAAATTTCATCGTGCGGAACCGCGCGCCATATCAGTCCGTTAAGCGCGGACCATGGCAACGCGCCCGTCCAACCTCATCCACGTGGATGACAGCCTTCCCGGCATCACTCGCAAGGGGGCTGGGAAGGGCTGGGCCTATTACGATCCCGACGGCAAGCTGATTACCGATCCGGCGGAGAAAAAGCGCCTGAACGCCATCGCCCTGCCGCCCGCCTATGTCGATGCGTGGTTCTGCCCGGCGCCCAACGGCCATATCCTTGCCACCGGCTTCGATGCCAAGGGCCGCAAGCAATACCGCTATCACCCTGAGTTTCGCAGCTGGCGCGAGAGCGAGAAGTTCGACGGGTGCGTGGCTTTCGGCAAGCGCCTGCCCCTTTTGCGCAAGCGGGTGGAGGAGGACATGCGGATGCGTGACCTGCACCGCGACCGCGCAACGGCCAGCGTGGTGCGCCTGCTGGACCTTGGCGCTATCCGCGTGGGCAATACGAACTACGCGCGCGAGAACCGCAGTTTCGGGGCGACAACCCTGCGTCGACGCCATGCGGAGCTTACCGGGCGCACCTTGCGCCTGCGCTATACCGGCAAAGGCGGCAAGAAGCGCGAGGTGGAACTGTCCGATACGGCGCTGGCCACGTGCGTGCGCAAGATGCAGGACCTGCCCGGCCAGCACCTGTTCTGCTGGATAGATGCAGAAAACGTGGCGCACGATGTCACTTCGGGCGACGTCAACGCTTACCTTTCGGAAACGATGGGCGCGGCGTTCTCTGCAAAGAATTTCCGCACATGGCATGCCAGCGTGATGGCATTGCGGCTGCTTGGAGAAGCCAGGGAGGTGCTGACGATCAAGTCAGTGCTGGAACGGGTGGCCGAATACCTTGGAAACACGCCGGCGGTAACGCGAAAAAGCTATGTCCACCCCGCCGTGATCGACCTGATCGCCCGGCAGGAGGAATGGCGCGAAAGTATGCGCCTGCCGCGCCGCACCCAGTACCAGAACCGCTGGGAACGCGCGCTGATCGAATTGCTGGAAGCCTCGCCCGGGGCGGAGGAACTGCTGGCTGCGGCCTAGGCCGGTCGCGTCCGTGTCACCTAAGAGTCTTCAAGGCGTAACACTGTTACTGTTCAGATGCGGGCATGACCCGCATCGCCATTTTCGCCAGCGCTGCAGCGCTGATCGCCTTGCCGACCTCCGCCTTTGCCGGAGACCTTTCGGGCACGGTGAACGATTCCACCGCGCGTCCCGTGGCCGGTGCGCAGGTCGTCATCCCAGAGCTGGGTCTTTCCACCGTGACCGATGCCCAGGGCACCTATCGTTTCGAAGGACTGGAAGCAGGCGAACACCGCGTGGCCGTGGAACTGGCGAATGACGAGCGCCAGTTTGCCAGCGCGCAGGTGCCGGAAACGGGCGAGGCAAAGCGCAACATTTTCCTTTATTCCAGCGCTGCACTCGATCAGGCCCGCATCGGTATCAACCCGGTGGAGGCCATGCTGGCCGAGGCTCTGATGGCGCGGGCGTGGGAAGATGCCCGCCGGATGACGGCACAGGCGGAAACGCAGGGGGCCATGGCGCTGCCTGACCTTATCGGCTGACAGCCCCCGTCACGCACATCCGTGGGTTTCACGCCCCTGCAACGCCGGTGTAAAAGCGCCTGCGGATCGCGCCAAGCGCGCGTGACTCCGGCTTTGTGCTGGGCTAGATGCTTGCGCCTGTTACCAATCGAAGGATGTTCCGAATGCGCCGCGCTATCATCGCCCTCTCGCTCGCCACCGCCCCTGTTGCCCTGCTGGCCGCCTGCACCGCCGCCACCGAGCAGGCCGAGGTGGGAGGCTATGACATGGCCGCCAGCCGCGCCAGCATTGCCGACGTGGAGATGGCGCCCGACACCAGCTACCTCACCGCGGAAGAGCGGCAGGTGGTGAACCTGCTGATCGAGGCGAGCGGCTACATGGACGAGATCTATCTGCGCCAGCGCGGCGGTGACCTGCCGACCGTGCGCGAGGAGATCGCGCAGAGCGGTAATGCCGAGATTCTCGACATGTTCGACCGCAATTTCGGCCCGTGGGATGCGGTGGACGACAACCACCCCTTCTACGGCGAGACCGAATGGCCCGAAGGCGCAGGCTTCTACCCGGCAGACCTGACGCGCGAGGAATTCGATGCCTACCTGGAGGCAAACCCCGAGCAGCGTGAGGCGCTGATGAGCCCCTACACCGTGGTTAAGCGCGAAGGCGATGGCTTCGTTGCGGTGCCCTATTCCGAGGAGTACGCCGAATTCCTGCAGCCCGCAGCCGAGCTGCTCCGCGAAGCTGCCGAAATCACCACCAACCCCAGCCTCAAGCGCTTTCTTTCCCTGCGCGCCGAGAGTTTCCTGACCGACGACTATTTCGAAAGTGAAATGGCGTGGATGGATCTGACGGATACCCCCATCGAAGTCGCCATCGGCCCCTACGAGGTCTACACCGACCGCCTGTACGGGACCAAGACCGCGTTCGAGAGCTTCGTGACACTGAAGAACCCAGAAGAAAGCGCCGCGCTCGATCGCTATGTCGGCTACCTGCGCGACATGGAAGGCAACCTTCCTATCGATCCGCAATACCACAATTTCGCGCGCGGTTTCGAAAGCCCCATTGCCGTGGCCGACCAGATCCACGGCGGCGGTGACAACGTGCCCGGCGTGCAAACCATCGCCTTCAACCTGCCCAACGACGAGCGCGTGCGCGAGGCCAAGGGCGCGAAGAAGGTGATCCTCTCCAACGTGCTGGGCGCAAAGTTCGACCGTATCCTGGACCCCATTGCCGACGTTGTGCTGTCGCAGGAACAGGCCGCGCTGGTCAGCCGCAAGTACATGCAGCTCTTCACGCTGTTCCACGAACTCAGCCACTCGCTGGGGCCGGGCACGATCACCGTCGATGGCCAGCAGACCACGGTGAACGAGCAGCTGCGCGAGCAGTATTCGGCGCTGGAGGAAAGCAAGGCCGATGTGATGGGCATCTACAACCTCCTCTACATGATGGAGCGCGGCGAACTGCCCGAAAGCGAAAAGAGCGAACTGCTGGCTACCTATGTCGCGGGCTTGTTCCGCTCCATGCGCTTCGGCATCGAGGAAGCCCACGGCAAAGGCGCGGCGGCGCAGTACGGCTTCCTGCTGGATTACGGCTCCTTCGCCTGGGACGAGAGCCAGGGCCACTACGTGATCGATGAAGCCAAGCTGGTGAGTGGCCTGACCGAACTGCTGCGCACTGAGTTGATGCTGCAGGCCCGGGGAGACTACGTGGGCACCAAGGCGTTCTTCGATCGCTACGCGCGGCTGGACGAGCACGCCGAAGCGGCGATTGCCGGAATGGACGACATTCCGGTCGATATCCGCCCCATCTATCCCGACAGCGTGTAGGGCTGGCGGAACATCGGCGCTGTCGCGGGTGTTGGTGAGCTAAAGGGCGCGGGGTTCGCGCCACTCACCGATACCTATGGAGCGTTCCGATGAAAGCCTACACCCTCACCGAATACGGCGATGCCGACAAGGCGCAGATGCGCGAGGTGGAGCGGCCCACGCCCGGCCTTGGCGAAGTGCTGGTGCGGGTAAAGGCTGCCGGTCTCAACCCCGTCGATTACAAGATCCGCGAGGGCGCGCTGAAGCCGATCCTGCGGCTGAAGCTGCCGATCACGATGGGCAACGAACTGGCAGGCGTTGTCGAAGCGAACGGCAGGGCCGCCACGCGCTTTCCGCCAGGCACCCGCGTCTTCGCCCGCGTGGGCAAGGAACGGCTGGGCGCCTTTGCCGAATATGCCGTGGTGCGGGAGGAATTCCTGACCCCGATTCCCGAAAGCATCGACTTCGAAACCGCCGCCGCCATTCCGCTGGCGGGACTTACCGCGTTGCAGGCATTGCGCGACGAACTGGAAATCGGGCCGGGCTTCCGTGTGCTGATCACCGGCGGCGCAGGCGGCGTGGGTACCTTCGCCATCCAGATCGCCAAGTACCTTGGCGCGGAAGTCGTCACTACCGCATCCGAGCGCGGGCGCGAACTGGTGAAGGACATGGGCGCGGACGTGGTGATCGATTACGAGCACGAGAAGTTCGAGGACGTAATCGATCCCGTAGATGGCGTGTTCGACCTGATCGGCGATGACACCCTTTCGCGCTGTTTCAAGGTGGTGAAGGAAGGCGGGCGTGTGGTCTCCATCGCCGGCACCCCCGAACCGCGCACTGCCACGAGCGATCTTGGCGGCCGCTACGGTCTTGCCGCCGTGTTCTGGGCCATGAGCCGCGACCTGCGCAAGCAGGCCCGGAAGGCAGGCGCTGACTATCGCTACATTTTCATGCACCCCAGCGGCAGCGAACTCGCCTACCTCGCCGAAATGGCAACTGGCGGCGACCTGAAGCCGGTGATCGACAGCCGCTATCCCTTCGACGACATAGAAAAGGCAATGGCCGAACTGGAAGAAGGCCACGCCAAGGGCAAGATCGTGGTGACAATGGAGGGGTGAGTCGAGTGGACGCAGGATAGCGCGCGGTTTCCCTGTGTCAGTGCTGCCGAGATCGGACTTTCTGCTTACGGTCCGATTGTGGACACGAAGAAATGGCTAGACGCAATCGTCGAAGCTGGGCGGACCACAACGGGCTAAGAAGTCATCGAAAGCCCTCTCAGCTTCACCCTCGTCTACCGATTTTGAGCCATCGTAGATTTCTGCAGCATCGCCTTCGCAGGTGTACTTTCGATCCCGTTTCGCCAACGGGAAAACAAACGCCGTGATGATCCCTTAACGGCAATAAGTGAACCTAGTGTGTTTAGTAAACTATACACCACTTCCGACAATTATGTTGGACACCTTGCAGGCGATGCGATAGATGCGAGCCATGGATGAAAATCTGGTCGGAAACCTCGACGCCGCCATCCTGTGCGTGATCGCCTTTGTCCTGTTCTTCGCCGGGCTGGTCTACCACCTGCGCCGTGAAGACAAGCGAGAAGGGTACCCGCTGGAGATGGAGGGCCCCGACGGGCGTATCCACCGGGCCGAGGGTTTTCCGGCGGTTCCCTCCCCCAAGATATTCAACCGGCCCCACGGTCGCGGTACGGTACAGGTTCCCCGTGTCGAAGAGCCCGAGAATGTCCGGCCCGCTGACCAGCTACCCCCGATTGGCTTTCCCATGCTGCCCGGCGCCGATCCGCTGATGGAAGGCGTGGGTGCGGCAGCGTGGACTCGGCTGCGCGAGGAAAAGCCCGACCTTGACGTGGAGGGCGATCCCAAGCTCATCCCGCTGAACGACTACCAGGAATATTACATTCCATCCGGCGATCCCGATCCGCGCGGCTGGGACCTCTATTCCGCCGATGAACGCAAGGTCGGCAAGGTCCACGATCTGTGGTTCAACCGCGCCGAGTTTTTCCTGCGCTATTACGAAGTTTCTATCGACGGAGCCGAAGGGCGCCGCCTCGTTCCGGCGTTCTTTGCCGAGGCCTTGCCGGAAGATCGTATCGTGCGCGCGACGACCCTTGCCGAAAGTGACCTGCGCCGCGTGCCGGTGCGCGCGGCCGACGATTGCATAACCATGCGCGAAGAAGACCGTTTGAACGGCTTCTTCGCTGGCGGACTGCGATTCTCCGGCCGGCAGGGCCAGATCCACGATCCCGCATGACCGCCCCGGCGCCCCGAAACCAGCCCATCGATATCGAGCTAGGCCTGCCGGGCCCGTTGCCCGAAGGGGAGCGCGTGCTGTGGCACGGCAAGCCCGCTCGCTCGGCACTGTCGCGCTATCTCTTTCGCTGGCCCATGCTGGCGACCTATCTCGCGCTGGTAGCGCTGCTGCCCCTGCTGGCTACGGTGCAGCAGGGGGCAGGCTTGATGCAGATCGCCTTGAGCCCGCTGCTGGTGCTGCCGTTTGCCGCGGTCATCCTCGCCTTCGTGCAGCTCGGGTCATGGCTTCTCGCAACCACCAGCACTTATATTATCACCGATCGCCGCGTGATCCTGCAGGTGGGCGTGGCGCTGACGCGAACGGTCAACATCCCGCTGCGGCAGATTGCCCATGTGGGCGAGCGGGATCGCCGCGGCAGCCGCGATATCGCCCTGACCTTGCGCCGCCCCAACAAGATTGCCTGGCTGGCGCTGTGGCCGCACGCGCTGGCCACGCAGTGGAAGCAGCCCGTGCCCCTGCTTCGCGCTCTTCCTGCAGATTCGCCCGCAGGACAGATACTGGTCGACGCACTGATGCGGGCCGCGCCCGGGATCCGCCATCCTTCGCAATCCCCGGTGAAGGACAAGGCACGTGCCCAGACGCCTGTAGGGGCTGAAGCCCGTGTCTGAGATAAGAGTGCCGCGCGGCGCCCTGATCGGCGCGGCGCTGCTCGTGGGGTTTACCGTCACCACCATACCGCTTGCCCGCCACTACGAAGTCGGCCGGCTGGAGACCGCCGCCCTTGTCGATGCGCCGGAGAGCAGGATGCTGGTGTTCACCCCGCTGCCCGGCGGGGAGATGCTGGTATCGGACGAGCAGGGGCATCAGCTGACCCGGCTCGTGGTAGAAGGTGATACATTCGCGATGACCGCGGTCCGCGCGCTGGCGATGCAGCAGCCGCTGCGCGATGAAGCAAGCGAGTACCACCTGCTGGTTCAACGCGATGCTGGCGGTCACCTCGAACTGGCCGATCCCGAGACCGGTCGCGCGGTGAAGCTGGAGGGGTTTGGCCGGGCGAGCGTCGATGCTTTCGCGGGCTATCTCGATCGGAGCCACGGCTAGCGGCCTGCCAGCGGCCTGCTAGCGACAAGGCCCAGCCGGCACTCCTACTCGCCGTCGCTTTCGCCCTGCACCAGTCCTGCTGGATCGGGCGGCGGTGCCTGGATTTCGGCCATGCGCGCGTTGCGTGTTTCGTAAGCGGTCTCTCGCACGATGGCATCACGCGATATGCCTGTGGCATGGAGTGCCTCGTAACCCGCCGCCATCGGTGCCCCGCCCAGCGGGCGTGACATGCCGTTGTGGCACGTGGCGCAGTCCACCTTGGCCACATCGCCCAGTGGCCCCAGCTTGTTCGCCGGGAAGATGTCCTGCAATCCTACGAGATAGTCGTTGTTCAGCCGCTGGACCATGCGAATGCCATACCAGGCGTTTATGCGGGCGGGTGTGCTTTGCGACCAGTCGGCAAAAGCGCGGCTGTTGTGGCAGAACGTGCAGTTGACGCCCATTCCATCTGACATCTGCATCATCAAAATGTAGATGTCTTCAAGCTTGCTGAGATCGGCCACCTCGCCCGATACCGCGCGCGCCTGGGCGCCGGTGATCGTCTTGTCATCCAGCAGGTAATCCTCGAACGGGCGGCGGGGGAAGAAATCGCGCATGTTTTCGGCAGTGCGGTTCCACGGGGGCGGCATGCCCACGATCCCGCCCATCGGCGGCTTAGGCTCGGCACCCCTTAACCACACTTTCGACGGGATGTTCTGGCCCCTGTGACAGGTGTAACAGGTAACGCCCGTTTGGCCGACATGGCGAGAGTTGCTGTTAATGTCGCGAACCATCTGCAGCATCGTTCGGGCGACCTGCTTGGTGTAGATGGCATCGGATGCGAACCCTTCGGTCAGGTCATGACAATAGCCGCACCCTTGCTCGGGGGCGACCCATTCGGTGATCGATGCCATCAGGTGGTCGAAGCGGGCGGAATCAAGGCCGCCCAGCACTTGCAGGTTCTGGTAGACGGCCGATGCCGGTTGTCCGCTCGGTTCGAAAGCCGGTATCTCCGGCGGTATCAGGTTGAGCGGGTCGGTGCGCGTGCGTTCCGAGGTGAAAGTGTTCATCGCTATCCCGCGCCAGCCCCATTCGCGCGATTCGATCGGATCCCACGGCGCATCCCACTTGGGCACCACGATGAGGAACAGCAGGGTCACTGCCGCCGCAGCCAAGGCCACGATGCCCACTATACTTGTGCGTGATTTCTCGGGTGCCGGCTTCATGGTGCGCCCTCCATCGCCGGGGGCGGCGGCGGCAGCGTATCGACGGCGGTCTGCGAACTGTCGGCTGCGGCGCGTACCTGCTCGGCGATCTCGGGTGGCAGCACCATGTCGGGGTAGGTCTGCGGATAGTCGGGAGCCAGGCCCCACTTGACGCCCCACAGGTACCAGTTGTCTACCACCGTTCCTGTAAGGAGAATGCCGATGGCACCGGTGAAGGTTGTCAGCACGGCGAACCAGTAGGCCCAGCGGTGCACCGATTCGAACGTGGCGTTGAAACCCATGCACCAGCGCCAGAACAGCGCCCCACGTTCGGCCGCAGTGCCGCGATCCATGATCTCCTCGGTCTCCCGCTCCCCGCCGAAGCGCGAAGTTGCGAGGATTGTGCCGCCGTGCATCGCGAACAACAGGACCGAGCCGTAGAGGAACGCGATCGAGAAGCAGTGGAACGGGTTGTAGTAGAAGTTGCCGTAAAGGACGGAAAAAGATGCCGTCCAGTTCAGATGCGGAATGATGCCGAACGGCGGTGCCTCGTGCCACGATCCCATCAGCATTGGCCTGATAAAGCCCAGCGAAAGGTAGAGGAAGATCGCGGAGGCAAAAGCCCAGGCGACATGCGTGTTCATTCCCAGCGCCTTGGCCCGCAGGTAGATGCGCCCCCACCACAGCAGGATGGACGCGGTGAGGAAAAAGCCCGCCATTATCCACCAGCCCCCTTCCTCCAGCGGGACGAAGGGCGAAAAACCCCACTTCGCATCCGGCGGGTCAAGCCGGTGCCAGGCTATCCCCTCGATGAAGGCAACGGGGTTCCATTTTACCTGGGCGAGGAAATTGAGGCCGATGATCTCGATGGCGATGAAGCCGCAGATGAGCGAGGCGATACCGCAGAAGCCGAGATAGGTTGGGCCTATCTGCGGATCGCCGATCTTGCCGATCCAGCGGCTAAGAAATGGTTTGCCGATGCGCGGAAACTCGTGGCCACGCAGCGGAATGCCCTCGTCGTGAGGCCCGTGAATCTGGATCTGGGAATAGAGGCTGTGAAAGGAGGCCATCAGTGGAGTCCGTCCAGACCCATGTCGTTCCAGAACGGCAGTTGCAGGTACCAGTCGTACCAGTAAGGCCAGCCGTCGATCCAGAACGGCCCGCTGATAAGAATGCACACCGCGCTCCACAGGCCGGCGTTGATGGCGGCAAACCAGCCAAGGCGATGGATGCCGAGCGGACCGATGGAATAGAGGATGGTGTCGCGGAAATACTGGTTTTCGTGCTGGCCGTGCTTCACTTCCTCCCCGTCCGGAGGATTCACGGCCGAAAGTATGACCCCTCCGTGCATCGCCAGGATCAGCGTGGTGCCGAAGAAGCAGGTCACGGCGATCATGTGCGCCGGATTGTAGTGAAAATGCAGGGTCTGATAACCGACGTTCGAAACCCAATCGAGGTGGCTGAAGATGCCATAGGGAAAGGCGTGTCCCCACGCGCCCAGCATCACCGGGCGGATCACCTCAAGGCTGATGTAGGCGAAGATCGCGGCGGAGAACGCGATGGGGATGTGGAAACCAATGCCAAGCTTGCGGGCTATTTCGACCTGTCGCAGCGCCCATGAACAGAAGGCACCCACGGCGCATATGGTAATCACCTGCCAGAGCCCGCCTTCCTTCAGCGGCGCGAAACCCAGACCGTATTCGATGGCGGGCGGGGCGATGTCGATCTGCCAGATGTTCCAGGTCGGCCCGATGGCTGCGCCGTAGATGATGAGGAGCGTCCCCACGAGCGCGAATATCGCTGTCGTGACGCCGAAGAACCCGACATAGAAAGGCCCAACCCAGAAATCGAACAAGCTGCCGCCGACGAGGGTGCCCCCGGCCACCCGGTACTTGCGTTCGAAGCTGAGCATGGACATGCGGACACCCCAACTGTGCCGTTAGACTTACACTACAACTTGTCTAGCTTGCCTAACACTCCCGGAAAGCGGTGTCCAGTTTGTGTTGGCAATTCAAACATCCTGCTGGAGCGCGTGGCGCGGTACCCGCCATGCGCAGCGACACATTTGGCGGATTCTGCTGCAGGGCACCGTTCACTGTGTTCCAGGCCCGCCCGCGCGGCGGTCTGGCCTCGCCGCCAGCGGATCGCTAAGGGGCGGCGCATGGCCATCCCGCTTCCTATCGACAACGCGCCCATCCGCGTCGCCGCACTCTATCGCTTTGCCACGTTCGAGGATCCCGCCGCGCTGCGCGGGCCGTTGCTGGCGGCCTGCCGGGCGGGCGGCGTGCGGGGCACGCTGCTGCTGGCGAAGGAGGGGATCAACGGCACCATCGCGGGCACGCCTGCGGGCATCGACGCGGTGCTCGGTCACATTCGCGCGCTGCCGGATTGTGCCGATATCGAAGTGAAGTTCTCCGGCGCTGTCGCCATGCCGTTCCACCGCACCAAGGTGCGGCTAAAGCAGGAGATTGTGACGATGGGGCAGGGCGATCTCGACCCTGCGCACAACGCGGGCACCTACGTCGATCCGCAGGACTGGAACGACCTGATCGCCGACCCGGACACGATCGTGATCGACACGCGCAACGACTACGAAGTGGCGGTGGGCCAGTTCGAAGGCGCGATCGATCCAAAGACTCCCAGCTTCCGCGACTTCCCCGAGTGGTTCCGCGCCGAGCGCGCGCGGTTGCTGGGGGAGGGCAAGCAGCCCAAGGTGGCGATGTACTGCACCGGCGGCATCCGCTGCGAGAAGTCCACTGCCTTCCTGAAGGCCGAAGGGGTGGAGGAGGTCTACCACCTGAACGGCGGCATCCTGAAATACCTCGAAACGGTGCCGGAAGACCTCAGCATGTGGCGCGGCGAGTGCTTCGTGTTCGACCAGCGCGTGACCGTGGGCCATGGCCTCGCGCTGGGCAGCTACGGCCTGTGCTTCGCCTGCCGTCGCCCGGTCAGCGCACAGGACATGCAATCCGAACACTACGAGGAAGGCGTCAGCTGCCCCGCCTGTTGGGATGAACGCACCGACGAACAGCGCGAGGCCTATCGCGAGCGGCAGCGGCAGGAAGAGCTTGCTATGGCACAGGGGCGTGCCCACGTCGGGGCGGTACTGCCCAGCCAGCTTGTGAAGGACGATGACCCGGAGCCAGACGACCATTCCTGACCGCATCCTCTACAGCTTCCGCCGCTGCCCCTACGCCATGCGCGCCCGCCTGGCGCTGGTGGTGAGCGGGACGCAGTGCGAACTGCGCGAGGTGAAGCTGTCGGACAAGCCCGATGCCATGCTGGAAGCCTCGCCCAAGGGCACGGTACCGGTGCTGGTGTTGCCCGATGGACCGGTGATCGAGGAAAGCATCGAAGTGATGCGCTGGGCGCTTGCCCGGAACGATCCCGAAGGCTGGCTGGAGCGTGATGATCCGGAACTCATCGCCGAATGCGACGGTCCCTTCAAGCATGCGCTCGACCATTACAAATACCCCAACCGCTACGGCGATTGTGACCCGCTGCCGCACCGCGCGCGTGGTCTGGAATTCCTGCAAAAGCTGGACGCGCGGCTGGCCAAAGGCGGCCAGCTATGCGGAGAGCGGCGCGGTATTGCGGACGCGGCGATCTTCCCCTTCATCCGTCAATTCGCCAACCATGATCGCGAGTGGTTCGATGCGGCCGACCTGCCGAACCTGCACCCATGGCTGGAACGGCATCTGCAGTCGCCGCTGTTCAAGACTGTGATGCAGCGGGAAAAGCCGTGGAAGCCGGGGCAGGAGCCGGTGGCGCTGGCGCTCTAGTCCAGCTTCATCACCCAGCCGTGCGTATCTTCCACGGTGCCGCGCTGGATGCCGACCAGCTTCTCGCGAAGTGTGCTGGTCAACTGGCCCGGCCCGCCGCTGCCGATGGTGAATTCACCGTCGCGCCCGGCAACCTTGCCCACCGCCGTCACGACCGCAGCCGTACCGCAGGCGAAAGTCTCCACCAGCTTGCCGCTTTGCGCATCGTCGCGCCACTGGTCGATGGAATACATTTCCTCGGCCACGTCGAGGCCCTGTTCGCGCGCCAGGGTCATGATGGAATCGCGGGTAATGCCGGGCAGGATCGTGCCGCCCAGCGGGGGTGTGATCATGCGCCCGTCGTCGAACACGAAGAACAGGTTCATACCGCCCAGTTCCTCGATCCACTTGCGTTCGGCAGCATCGAGGAACACCGTCTGGTCGTGCCCCTTAGCAAAAGCCTCTCCTGTGGGGACGAGGCTGGCAGCGTAGTTGCCGCCGCACTTGGCAGCGCCCGTTCCGCCGGGGGCGGCGCGGGTATATTCGCTGATCCACACGGACACCGCCGGTGCGCCTGACTTGAAGTAATTGCCAGCGGGCGAGAGGATCACGATGAACTTGTATTTCGTCGCCGGACGCACGCCCAGGAAGTGCTCGTTGGCGAACATGAAGGGACGGATGTAGAGCGAACCGCCTTCGACGCCGGGGAACCAGTCGGCATCCTTCTTCACGATCTGCTTCACCGACTCGATGAACAGGTCCTCGGGCAATTCCGGCATGGCGAGGCGCTTGGCACTGGCGTTGAAACGCTTGGCGTTCGCCTCGGGCCGGAACAACGCCATCGTGCCGTCAGTCAGCTTGTAGGCCTTCAACCCCTCGAAGATTTCCTGCGCATAGTGCAGCACGCTCGCCGCTGGGTGGAGCGGGATCGGCTCGCATGGGCCGAGTGTGGCACTGTGCCAGCCTTCACCTTCGTCATAGTCGATCATCACCATGTGATCGGTGAACACCTTGCCAAAACCGGGATCTGCAATGGCCTGCGCACGGGTGGCGCCGGGGACGGGTGCGGGGTGCTGGATATGCTCGAATTTCATGGGCTAGCCGATTAGGCAAGGGCGCGGGGAGAGGCAAGAGCTTCGCGTCTTCCACCGGAAAGCTTACGTCCCGCATGTCCGCAGTATCCGCATGTGGGGCACCAAATTGGTGGCTTTGCACTCTGGCTAGATCATCACTATGCGTCACCACCTCTCGTAGTGCATCGCACGACGAGCGAGAGTATGAACCGCCTGGAGGCAATAAGTGTCCGTCGAGGGTATCATCACTGGTCACGAAGAACGGTTCGACTGGCCCGAATTTGCGGGCTTGGCGCAACCCTACATTCTGGCCAGCGTCCCGCGGACGGGCAGCACGTATCTCAGTCATCTGTTATGGCGTACCGGCTGCCTTGGCGCGCCACTTGAGTATCTCAATTTCCAGCCCAGCGGACCGCAGGGCGCCGTCAGCACCTCGCCCGAAGGCCAGATAAAGCTCTGGAAAATGGTGCTGGCACGGCGGACTTCGCCCAATGGTGTCTTCGGCGTGAAGGCATTCCCCCTCCAGATGGAGGAACTCGCCCGCACCAACCCGGCACTTCTTGCCTCGGCGATGCGCTTTCTGTTGCGAGCGGGGCCTGCAAGCAAAGTCGTCCAACTCCGCCGACGGGACGAAGATGCCCACGCCATCTCGCTGGCACGGGCAAGCCTTTCGGGCATATGGAGAGCCGAGCAGGAAGCCGGCCCGGGCGAGGCTCCCGAGTATTCCGAGGCAGTTGTGCTTCGTGCCAGGCATGAGCTGGCTATCCAGGAAAAAGCCTGGCAACAAATGTACCGTGAGACCGGCATAACTCCGCTGGTGCTATGGTACGAAGATGTCGTCGAAAATCCCGATGAGGCGGTAGCGCAAACTGCCGACTATCTCGGGGTGACGCTCGATCCAGCACAGCAAGTGGACGTCCCGCATATCAGGCAGCAGGATCAGACCGGCGCAAATTACTGGCGTGCGCGCCATGCAGATGGCGGCTCTATCGACTAGCTGCCAACGACGTGCGTAGCCTTTTCCAGAGATACGCTCGCCTTCGTATCGAACCGTCGCGCTCTTTGTTGCGAGATTAAAACGTTAGCCCAGTTTGTTTGGTCGATCGCTTTCCACTCATAAACAGACGGTTGGCACAGGGGGCGGTCCTGAAAACCGACTGGCAGCAATACCATGATTGGAGATGAAAGCGGACTTTCCGCTAACGACCCGATTGCGGACATTGTGGACTTGGAGATCAAAGCCCATAAGCTGATCGATGTTACTCGGAACAAAGGGCTGCGCATGAGAATAGGTCGAGGATCTGCAGCAGCTCTGTGCATCTCGGCAGTGTTTACTGTTTCGTGTTCGGAACAAGAGGTTCCCAGTCTGACCGCTGGGTTTCAGCAGATTTCGATGCGCTCATCGCTCTATGCGGAAGCGCCGAAGGTCGTCGCTTCGCCTAAGCCGACTTTTCCCAACGAACACGCCAGCGCAGTCTCTTCTGAGATTGACGTCAGTTATGATGTAACCTTTGAATACTTCGAGACGGTATCCTTGGCCGACAAACCGTACGAAATCTACGAGGTGGTTGGTGTGCCTGATACTTTTGTGGGCGTCCCACTAGCTGGCAGAGAGCTAATCCTGGTCACCCTTTGAGCAGAGAAACTTCAGTCCGCTTTCCACCCCTAATCAGACGTTCGATAACGGGGACGACACGCCCAAAAGCGGACTGGCCGCTTTGCCACTCTTGGGGCCAAAAGCCGCATGTCAGCTAGCGACCCGATTGCGGACGTTGAACGAATTTGCGAGCCTATGACCAATGAAATAAGCAATGAGGTACTAGGGATGAAACTTGTCGCTGACCTTTTGGCGTGGGCTTCTGCATTTCTGCTCGGCGTGCTCGGCGGCATGACCTGGGTCTCGAACATGGCGGAAAGCTTGCGACTAGATGCTCTTCTGTTTACGCCATCACAATTGGTCTTAGCGGCTTCAATGCTCTGCCTCATCCTCGCGCTAATTATTCGCTCCAAGACCAGAAGAGCGACTTAGAGGGTCGGCTTCCCACCCCAATCGCGGACGTTCGCCGTCTCCTGCATGTCTGACGAAAGCCGACATTCCGGGTTGCTCGCAAGGTCAGCTCGCAACGGTTGCTTTGCCGGGTCGTCGCCGACCTCCCTCCGGGAGCCTCGGCATAATGAAGGGTACGCCCCAAAAATGAGAAGGCCAGCTACGCTCGATGCGTAACTGGCCTTCGCATGGTCAGCGGTCAGTTAGACCGCCCACGAAACCTTACTCGGCGAGTAGAAGTTACCGAATATGCTCCGCATGGGTCATCACCGACCTCCCTGCTGAACCATGAGACATCGGATCACCTCCTTTCGCGCTTTTGAGCCAGAACCCTGCCGTTTCACCGGGGGCAAGACCGCGTGGACCGCTGGTCTTGCATGCATTTGTGAATCACGCAGAGGCCGAACGCAAGACTTGTATTATTCTTTTTCACAGCGATAATCGTGCGTTCGCCAGGGCTACCTGCGGCAATCCTCGATCACCCTGGTGATTTCCGGCCAGGCGGGCGCATAGATCGGGCTCTTGCCGGTCACATCCACCGCGAAACGTCCCTTCGAAAAAGCCATTGCATCCAGCAGCGGATCGCTGGCGGCAAGCTGCGCGACGATCAGCTCGATATCGCCCTCGCGGAACGGACTGGCAGTCAGTCGGCGGTCCTGTGTTTCGGTGCGGATCAGCATTTCCACCTGGCCCGGCGCGGTTCCGGCGCGGGCGATGCTGACGCGGCGCGATGCACGCTCGCAGCGGATGATGAGTTGCACGGTATCGGGCGTGCGCCCGGTGCCGAAAGAGGCCAGCGGATCGCCCGCGTTCCCGGCATAGCGCCAGTCACCCGGCGTCTGCGGTGCGTCCATCCAGTTGTCGAAACTGGGCGTCACCACCTGCACGGGTGCAGCCTGCGGCTGGGCCTGCGTAGGCGTGGGGGTGGGAGAAGGCACCGGCGTGGGCTCTGGCGAGGGCGGCACGCAGGCCGACAGGGCCAATGCGCCAAGCAGGGCGGAAGAGGCGGCGAGGAGGTTCGATTTCATTAGCTGCATGCATCCAATACGCGCGAGATGCCCGGATGTGTCGGGAATTGCATCCGTTCACCGTCCGGCGAGGTCAGCACGACCACTTCGCCAGGCGTTGCAAAGGCATGGAAGATGGCGAGGTCGCCTTCGATCTCGGCTTCCAGGTAAGGCAGCATGGCGCTGTCGCGCGGGGCCATATCGATGCGTGCAGCTTCCCCGCCGGCATCGATGCGCCATGGCTGCGGCTGCGCGGCGTCGGATGCGATGGCGAGAGTCACGGTGCCCGAAAGACTGTCGCATTCGATGGCCAGCGTCGCATCGGTTTCGGGCTCGCCGAAATAGGCCGCGCCGCCTTGCGGGTTCTCATTCACGTCCCAGCTGCCCGTCACCAGCGCCGTGCCGTCGGGCGCGGCGGTGGGCGTCGGGGCGCTGGTCAACACCGGCTCGGGCTGGGTGGCTGCGGGGTCTTCATTTATATCCTCGCTATCGTTGCAGGCCGCCAGGGAGGCAGCGACAAGGGCGAGGGGAAAGGCATGACGAAACTTCATCGGGCAGGTTCCTTCTGGACCGGAGGCCATCGCCCGCTCTATCGCGGTCCCCATGAATTCGCGCAAGCCGTCCCGTAACCGAATTGACACAATGCTCGTCGAACGCGGCGAAGCGGAATCGCGCACCCGTGCGCAAGCGCTGATCATGGCGGGCCTGGTGTTCGCCGGGCCGCCCGGAAAGCTCAGCCGCGTCGACAAGTCCGGCCAGCAAATACCTGAAGATTGGGCGATAGAGGTGCGCGGACGCGATCATCCCTGGGTCGGGCGCGGCGGCGTAAAGCTGGCCCACGCTATCGAGCATTTCCGCCTCGATCCTACCGGCGCGGTGGCGATGGACATTGGCAGCTCCACCGGTGGTTTTACAGAGGTGCTGCTGCACCACGGTGCGGCGCACGTCTTTGCCGTGGATGTTGGCACCAACCAGCTGGCCTGGAAGCTGCGGCAGGACGATCGCATCACCGTGCTGGAGCAGACCAATGCCCGCGCGCTGACGCCCGACATCATCGACCGGCCGTGCAACTGGGTGGTGTGTGACGCCAGCTTCATCGGGCTTGCCAAGGTGCTGGAGGTGCCGCTCGCGCTCGCCGCCCCGCGCTGCCAGCTGGTGGCGCTCATCAAACCGCAGTTCGAGGTGGCGAAAGGCGAGGTTGGCAAGGGCGGCATCGTGCGCGATGCGGGCCTTCACCAGCGGGTGTGCGGCGAGGTGCGTGAATGGCTGGAAAGCGGCGGCTGGACCATCCAGGGCATAACCGAAAGTCCCATAACGGGAACGGAGGGCAACGTGGAATACCTGGTCTCCGCCTTGCGTGATAGCTGACCTCCCGCCAGATTGGCTTTTCGAATCACGGAGTCGCTCCACCGGATGAACCGCCTTGCTTCCCCCGCGCAGTTGCGTGCCAGCCTGATCCGCTGGTCCCTGTTCATCGTCCCCACGGTGATGCTGCTTGGCTTCCTTTCCGGACAATTGAGCGGCAGCGCGGCGGACAATCTCTGGTTCCAGTCGCTGGAAAAGCCCGACCTGTTCCCGCCTCCCGCCACGTTCGGCATCGTCTGGACGATCCTCTATTTCATGATGGGCTTGGCTTTTGCGATGGTCTGCGCGGCGTGGGGATCGCGCCTGAGGGTGTGGGCGATCATCGCCTTCATCGTGCATTTCGCCATCAACCTGACGTGGTCGCCGACTTTCTTCGCGATGCAGGATATCGCCCTGGCGCTGTGGGTGATCGTGGCGCTGGATGTGACGCTGATCGTCACCATCGTGCTGTTCTTCAAGGTGCGCAGATGGGCTGGCATCCTGCTGCTGCCCTACCTTGCCTGGGCGCTGTTCGCCACACTGCTGAACTGGCAGTTCCTGCAAGCCAACCCCGATGCGGGTGCGGTGGAGGAGTCGGGCGCAGTGCAGCGGATAGAGTTGTAGGTTGAGTTTCTTGCGCGCAGGCCCCAAATAAAACCCATGCAGAGCCAGAACCCCCTGATCGCCGACTTCGTCAAACTCGCCAACAGCGCGGCTGGCACTTTTGCCGGCATGAGCCGGGAAGCCCGCGACGGCGCGCGCGAGAAGCTGAAGGAAGCCATGGGCGGCCTCGACTTCGTCAGCCGTGAGGAGTTCGATGCGGTGAAGGACATGGCGGCCATGGCGCGCGAGAAGGTGGACATTCTCGAAGCGAAGATCGCCGCGCTCGAAGCCAAGCTGGCCGACAAGGCATAGTCCGCAGGCGCCGACGCGTCGCTGCACCCTTGCAGCATTCCACCGATTTGCGCACAGCAGCCGGATGCACGTTCGCGCTCCCGCCATCCTGATCGCCGCGCGCCAGCACGGCGAGACGGCGGTGGTGGCGCGGTTCCTGACCGAAGAGTTCGGCGTGGTCGCGGGCTATGTCGCGGGCGGACGCGGACGAAACCTGCGGCCGGTCATGATCCCCGGCAACGCGGTTGATTTGCAACTCAGCGCCCGCTCAGCCAGCCAGTTGCCATTTGCGAAGGTGGAACTGACCGAAAGCCGTGGGCCGTGGCTGGCGGAGCCACTGCCTGCCGCCGCCATCGGGTGGATCACCGCGCTCACCGCCTCGGCCCTGCCGGAGCGCGAACCCTATTCGCCGCTTTTCAATGCCCTGGAAGGCACGCTTTCCGCGATCTGTCACGCACCTAGCGCGCGCGGCTGGGCCAGCGCGCTGGTGGGTTACGAGGTGCTGCTGCTGCGCGAACTGGGCTATGGCGGAGCGGGAGAGCGGCCCCCCGGCGAAATGGGCGAGGTGCTGGAGGTGATGGACGCGCTAGGCCCCGCAATCGATCACTACCTGCTTGCCGACCGGCGCGCAGACGTTATGGCGGCCCGCAATCGCCTGAGAGAATTGCTGGGACGGATTGCCTGAAATGAAGATAGCCCTCCTTGCCGGTGACGGCATCGGCCCCGAAATCATGGCGCAGGCGCGCCGCGTGCTGGATGCGCTGGAGCTTCCCGGTCTCGAACTCATCGAAGCCGAAGTCGGCGGCACCGCTTATCGCAATCACGGCCACCCGCTGCCCGGAGAAACGCTGGCCTCGGCGCGCGACGCTGACGCCGTACTGTTCGGCGCGGTAGGCGATCCCGAGTGCGATAACCTGGAGCGGCACCTGCGGCCCGAGCAGGCGATCCTTGGCCTTCGGTCCAACCTCGGCCTGTTCGCCAACCTGCGCCCTGCCACGATGTTTCCGGGGCTTGAGAACATGTCCGGCCTGAAGCCCGAGATCGCGCGGCAGATCGACGTGCTGATCGTGCGCGAGTTGAATGGCGACGTGTACTTCGGCGAAAAGGCCATGCGCGTGCTGGAAGACGGCCGGCGGCAGGGCTACGATGTCATGTCCTATGCCGAGGACGAGGTGCGCCGCATTGCCCATGTTGCCTTCCGCGCCGCGCAGGGCCGGGGTGGCAAGCTGTGCAGCGTGGACAAGGCCAACGTGCTGGAAACCAGCCAGCTCTGGCGCGACGTGGTGACAGAGACCCACGCCGACTATCCCGACGTCGAGCTGAGCCACATGTACGTCGACAACGCCGCCATGCAGATGGTGCGTAATCCCGGGCAGTTCGACGTGATCGTAACCGGTAACCTGTTCGGCGATATCCTGTCCGACCAGGCAAGCATGTGCGTCGGTTCCATCGGACTGCTCGCCAGCGCATCGCTGGGCGAGCGGCAGACCGAATACGGCACCTTCGGCATGTACGAGCCGATCCACGGTTCGGCGCCGGATATTGCCGGGCAGGGCAAGGCCAACCCGATGGCGATGATCCTGTCGCTGGCCATGCTGCTGCGCCACTCGCTGGGCCGCGAGGAGGACGCATTGCGCATCGAGAAAGCCATCGCCGCCACGCTGGAGGCAGGCGTGCTGGGCGGCGATCTGGGCGGCTCTGCGGGCACTGCCGAGATCGGCGACGCCGTGCTGGAGAGGCTGTAATTCGCTTTCCCGGTAACCTTATGGTTAACAATTCCCGCTAGCCGGGGAGCATGAAGATGAGCCACGAACAATTCCAGCAGCAGATCGCGACGGCCGCAACGCTCGCAAAAGCGCAGGCATCGCGTCCGCTGGAGCTGGCCGTCGTGCTGCCCACCCTGAACGAACGCGGCAACATCGCGCCAATGGTGGAACGGCTGGAAAAGGCGTTGGGGCCGTCTGGCTGGGAAGCCGTGTTCGTCGACGACAATTCGCACGACGGCACGGCAGAGGAAGCGCGTCGCATCGGTCAGACCGACCCACGCATCCGGGTGATCCAGCGCATCGGTCGCCGCGGCCTCGCCAGCGCCGCGATAGAGGGCATGTGTGCCACCGCCGCGCCCTTCGTGGCCGTGATGGACGCCGATCACCAGCATGATCCCGCGCTGCTCAGCGACATGCTGCAGGCGGTGAAGTCGGGTGACTACGACCTTGCCTACGCAAGCCGCTTTGCCGTGGGCGGCAACGCCGATGGCCTGTCCAGCAAGGGCCGGGAGACCGGTAGCCGCGTGGCCAATGCGCTGGCCCGCAAGCTGACCGGCACCGAACTGACCGATGCCATGAGCGGCTTCTTCCTGCTGCGCACGGAGCAACTGCGACAGCAGGCACCCAAGCTTTCCGGCATCGGCTTCAAGATCATGCTGGATATTCTCGCAACCGCCCAGCCACGCCTGAAAGTGAAGGAATTCCCCTTGAAATTTGCCGAACGCCTGAGCGGCGAGAGCAAGCTGGACAACGGCGTGGTCGTGGATTTCGTCGCCGGGCTGATCGATCGCTACCTTGGTCGCTGGATCCCAGTCCGCTTTGCCCTGTTCGGCATGGTCGGCGGGCTGGGCGTCTTCGTGCACATGGCGGTTCTCGCCGTGCTTTACTGGCCGGAAGAGATCGGTTTCGGATGGGCGCAGGCGATTGCCACGATGGTGGCAATGACGTTCAATTTCTGGCTCAACAACCTGCTGACCTACCGCGACAAAAAGCTGGGCGGGGCCAACGACATGTTCTGGGGCTGGCTGAAGTTCTGCGGTGCCTGCGCCGTGGGTGCCTTCGCCAACGTTGCCGTAGCGACCGTGCTGAACGATCAGGGGCTGGTCTGGTGGGCCGCCGCGCTGGTGGGTGTGGCGATAGCCTCGGTCTGGAATTACGCGCTGTCCAGCAAGTTCGTCTGGGGACGCTTCCGCTAGTCCTGTCCGGGCGATCATTGCAGAAAATTGCCGTTACTTGTGCGAAAAGAACAGCGCCAGTGAAACTAAAGGCCAGTCCTTTGTAGCCCAAGAATAGTTGCGGATAGCATTAACCAAAATCGTGGCTGATCCTTGCTTAACAGGGGGTTGCGCTGTATATTTTTTGGCGCAACAACAGGGAAACACGGAGCATGGCGAAGTCTATCGAGGCCTACGTCGACAACCGGGGGCATCTGCACATGACCCCGAAAAGCGCGGTCATCGGCGATATCGCCGCTGCGCTTGGTCGGGTTGGTGACGAAGGCGGCCTGACCGAAGGCGTTGCTCGCCTCATCCTGGAAAAACGCGCGGAGATCGAGCAGGCCTTCGCCGATCTCGACACGATGGACGAACGCGAACCGGTGCGGATCGACCACTCCGAAGGCGGCACCATCGAGGTGTTCGACCTCGAAGACCGCCGCAAGCAGGGCTAGCGATGCCCCTTCGGCTAACTTGTCGAATTGCGAGGGTGCTGTTAGCGCTTAGTGCATGAGCGCGAAGGCACACCATACAATTCTGACTGAATTGTCAGCCTTTTCGCGAGGACTTGTCGATCCCCGAGGGCGCACGTCGCGAACCGGTCTAGTCATTTACGTGCTCGCCGCAACGGGGCTGGCAAATGCTACACTCTGGCTTATCAAAGATGTGTGGGAGTTCAGTCTGGCAACGCCAGACACTTATTCGCTGATCCTGATGGGTATGCTGATAATTGTGCCCATGATCCGACGCTGTCATGATTTCGGCAACGCGGGGTGGATCGCTCTTGTCGCTCCAGCCACCCTGTGCCTGAAGGCTTATGGAACGTATCTTTGGGAGACCGGGCAGTCGCTTTCACCCGGGCTAGACTATCCACTCAATGCGGTAGCACTCGGCTTGGTTGTGGCATTCTGGGTCATCTTCTTTTGGCCGCCAAAGCAAGAGCAAAATCGCTTCGGTCCGATACCGCATAGTCGCCTTCGCCGGGCCGCCGCCTAGCGCCACCCCTGCGTCCACGCCCATTTCAGGAAGTCCTGCGGATCGTCCAGCGGCGCGGCGGTGAGGATCGGGAACCAGTACAGAAAGAACCCCAGTGCGCCCAGCACCAGCGCCCAGGGCACCAGCCGCTCTCCGCGTTGACCCAGTCTCTCCACTGCCAGTGCCAGCGCGGCGCTGATCGCCATTCCGGCCAGGAAATAGTGGAAGTAGAACTGCACCGCCTTGGGCGCGACGATCCACAGGCCGAGGCTGACAATGTAGACCACAACCAGTGCAATACAGTCCCACCGGGGCGCGTCGTAGCGGCTCTGCCAGCCGGTCCATGCGCACCAGCCCATGGCAATGAGGCCGAACCACATCGTCACCGGGTTGCCGATCAGCATGATGCCGCGCTGGGCACCGTCGACAGGCTCGTAAAGGTACCAGATCGCCCGGCGGTTGATCACCCAGTCCCACCAGTTGCTCTGGTAGGGATGGGGTTCGGGCACCTGCGTTTGCAGACTGAGCATGTGCCGGTGCAGGTCGATCAGGCCCGTGCGGTCGGCCCCCGGAACGTTCCAGTAGAGGAACGGCCAGAACGTTGAGGCATAGACCAGCAGCGGTACCAGGCCGAGCCACAGCCCCGCCTCCCACAGCGTCATCCCGCCGATCGGCCATCCGCGCGCGGACATTACCAGCCGCCGCCGCCCCGCCGCCCAGCGCGCAGCAAGGAAGGCGAGGCCCGGCAGCACGGCAAGCGGAACGGCGTTCCACTTCGATGCCATGGCGCAGCCCAGCGCGACGCCCGCCACGGCCAGCCGCCAGCGCGCGGTCTCGTTCTCCCGCAGGGCTGCGGCGAACATCCATGCAGCCAACAGCAGGAACGCGACCATGAACACGTCCAGCATGGCGATGCGCGCATGGACGAACAGCAGGAAATTGGTGGCGACGAACAGTCCGGTCAGCAGGCTGGCGGTTCGGGTGCGACTGGCGAACCATATCGTCCGCATGGATGCGAACAGCGCTAGCGTACCGAATACAACGCTGAAAATGCGCCAGCCCAAGGGCTCGTCGCCGAACAGGGCGATGCCTGCGGCGATGATCTGCTTGGCCAGCGGCGGGTGTTCGACATTGGTCGCCTGCACCAGGTCGAGCACCGCGCGCGCGGCGGGCAGGTAATGCACCTCGTCGAAGTAGGGCGTGCTGGGGATGGTGAGGCGCACCAGGCAAGCCAGCAGGAAAGCCAGCGCGATCAGGCTGTTCCAGACAATCGGATCGCGGGGATGGACGGGCGGCGCGCTCATTGCGGGCAGGGAATAGCAGGCGCGCAGCACATGACAATTGCCATTGGAACAACACACCGGGTCGCGGCTTGGTCTCGCATGGCCCGCAAACGCGATCAGGAAAACGTGCAGGCACTCTACCTGTCGTGGTTCGACGCCGATCTGCCGGACGGGTTCGACTGGCACGGCGATGCGCAACCGCTGGCAGCGGGTCTCTGGCTGGTGCGCTCAGACCTTTCGCGTTCGAAACTTTATCACCGCATCAAGTGGCAGTTGCCCGATGATACCCCGCTGCTGCTCGCACCGCTGGACGATACGCGCGATGGTTGGCCAAAGTTCAAGGGGCTGGAGGCCGGCGCACTGAAATGGTTGCGTGGCCGCTGACTCGGCTTGCTCCACGCCCGGTCGCTGCCTAAACGCAGCCTGAGATGAAAAAGACAACCGGCACCGATCCTCGCATCACCGCAAAGTGGCGTCCCGCAACGCAGGCCGTGCGTGCGGGTACGCACCGCAGTGAGCATGGCGAGACGAGCGAAGCGCTCTATCTCACCAGCGGCTTTACCTTCGACAGCGCGCAGGAAGTGGCCGCGCGCTTTGCGGGCGACGCGCAGGGTATGCAGTATTCCCGCTTCAAGAACCCCACGGTGGAGATGCTGCAAGACCGCATCGCCGCGATGGAGGGGGCAGAGGCGTGCCTGGTGCAGGCAAGCGGCATGGCGGCGATGACGAGTTCGCTTCTGTGCATGCTTTCTGCGGGCGATCACGTGGTGGCGGGACGCGCTGCGTTCGGCTCGTGCCGCTGGATTCTCGACAACGTGCTCAACCGTTTCGGCATCACCCACACCGCCATCGACGGCACGGACAACGCCGCGTGGGAAGCCGCCGTGCAGCCCAACACCAAGGCGTTCTTTTTCGAGACCCCGGCCAACCCCACGATGGACCTGGTGGACCTGGAATTCGTCTGCGGCCTGGCGCGGTCGAAGGGAATTACCACCGTCGTGGATAACGCCTTTGCCACGCCCATCCTCCAGCGGCCACTGGAGTTCGGCGCAGACGTTGTCGCCTACTCCGCCACCAAGATGATGGACGGGCAGGGCCGCGTGATGGCGGGCGCGGTCTGCTCCAGCCAGGAGTGGATCGAGGAGAAGCTTTCGCCCTTCCAGCGCAACACCGGGCCGATCTGCGCGCCGTTCAATGCCTGGGTGGTGATGAAGGGGCTGGAAACGCTGCCCCTGCGCGCACCCGTGCAGAGCGCCAATGCCCTGCAGGTGGCGCAGTTCATCGAGGATCGCGGTCTACGGGTGCTGCACCCATGGCTGCCCAGCCATCCGCAGCATGAACTGGCGCACCGGCAAATGTCGGCGGCAGGTCCGATCTTTTCGTTCTTCGCGCCCGGTTCGGGAGAGCAGGCGAAGGAGAATGCCATGGCGATCCTCAATGCGCTGGAACTGGTCGATATCTCCAACAACATCGGCGATGCGAAAAGCCTGATGTGCCACCCGGCCACCACCACGCACCACAACATGGGTGCAGAAGGGCGCGCCGCGGCGGGTATCGAGGACGGGATGCTGCGTATCAACGTGGGGCTGGAAGATCCGCTCGACCTGATCGAGGATATCGGACAGGCTTTCGACAGGGTTGCATTTTAGGGCCCGGGTAGAGCAGTCCGGGGGGCAATTCCCTCTATTGCCTAACGCCTTGCTTTCGTTATCTTCCTCCCTGCAACGGCGTGCGGGGGCTTACGAAGATATGCGGAAGACGATGATTGCGGCGGCGCTGACGCTGCTGGCCGGGCTGGTACCACTACCGGCGATGGCGCAGGATAAAGACGGTTCTTCCGCTGCGGAAATTCCGGCGGAAATTCCCACCGAAGCCTTTGCCTCACAGTCGCAGCTGTACGGGGCACGTCTTTCGCCCGATGGCAAACATCTGGCTTTCACTGCCTTGGTGGACGAGAAGCTTTATCTCACCGTGTTCGATGCCCAGACACTGGAAATGGCCGATGCCATCATCGTGGGGGAGCAGGACGATTTCAACTGGTTCCGCTGGGCGGGCAACAACCGCCTGTTGATCTCGGTAATGATGCAGGACCGGCGCGAGACCTATTATTTCAGCCGCCTGATGGCGCTGGAAATGGGCACCGACAACCTGCAGCCCCTGGTCCTGCGGCGCATGGCTTTCAATGGCGACAATATCATCCACGTCGATCCCGATGGCGATTTCGTACTGATTTCGATGGCTTACGGGCTGGGCCGCTATCCTGGCGTGTACCGCTTCGACCTGAGCGACCTTGCCGCCGGACCGCCGGAAGGTGAGTTGGTGCAGCGTCCCATCGATGGCGTGGTGGACTGGTTCGCCGACGAGACCGGCGACGTGCGCCTTGGCTATGGCCGGGCAACCGGCGGGCGCCGCCATCTCGAATATCGTAGCAATGGCCAGGACGACTTCCGCGTCATCGCCCGCACCCGCGTGGATGACGAGGACGCGTTCGAATACTGGAACTGGACCGGACTGCGGTCCGGAAGCGACAAGGCCTTCGTGTTCGCAATTCCCGAAGGGCGGGACCGGCAGGCACTGATGGAGTTCGACTTCAACACCGGGGAACCCGGCGCCGTGGTGTTCGAATCCGATAGCGCAGATATCGATTCGGTCAATCTCGACCGCGACGGCACTCCTCTCTCGGTAGGCTACGCAGGCGACGATTTCCGCCGCGAGTGGATCGATCCGCAGATCCGGCAGTGGCAGGAGCAGCTCTCCACCGCCTTGCCGGGAAGCTGGGTATCCATCCGCGGTATTGCCGACGATCGCAGCCGCATGCTGGTGCTGCAATCCGGTCCTGCCGATCCGGGCGCGCTGCATGTGTTCACACCGGGCGAGCGCGAACTGGTCCTGTTTGCCGAATACCGACCGCAGATCCGGGCAGAGGATCTGAGCGAGCCCGCTAGCTTCCGTTACGAGGCACGGGACGGCACATCCATCCAGGCTTATCTCACCCTTCCGCGAGGTCGCGGGGACAAGGCGCTGCCGCTGATCGTACATCCCCACGGCGGCCCCTACGGCGTGCGCGACTGGGACGAATACGATGACATGGTGCAGCTGCTGGCCAATCGTGGCTACGCCGTCGTCCAGCCCAACTTTCGCGGCTCCGGCGGGTTTGGTGAAAGTTTCGAACTGCTGGGCAACGGCCAGATCGGCCGCGCCATGCAGGACGACCTCGACGACGTGGTGGCGCACCTCGTGGCGCAGGGGACGGTCGATCCCGAACGGGTCTGCATCCTCGGGTCCAGCTATGGCGGGTTCGCCGCGCTGTGGGGAGCGATCCGCAACCCCGAAATCTACCGCTGCGCCGTAAGCTTTGCAGGGGTCACCCATTTCGAGCGGCAGTTGCACTACAACCGCGACTTCCTGTTTGGCCGCAATCGCGGGCGCTGGTGGGACAGGGTCGATGGCGACCAGACCAACTTCGACCTCGACGATGTGTCGCCCGCCGTGCAGGTGGGGCGCCTGACGCGCCCCGTCCTGCTGGTGCACGGGGAGGAGGATAGCGTGGTGCCCTACGACCAGTACGAACTGATGGTCAGCCGCGCCCGGGGCGCCGGTGTCGAACTGGAAACGCTCAGCTTCGAGGAAGCCGGCCACGGCTTCGACAAGCCGGAGGACGAACAAGCCTATTACGATGCCGTGGTGGACTTCCTCGCGCGCCACAACCCGGCGGATTAAGACCGAAGCACCCCTTGTGGCACGGCTGAAAGCCGCTACCTTGTCGTACATGACCAGTGCCGCAATTTCATCGCTGTTCCAGCACACCGCCATCACCGCCGGGGTTACCGTGCGGGTGTCGGTGAACTTCATGCCGGAACAGTCGCGCGTGGGGGCGGGGCGCTGGTTCTGGGTCTATCACATCCGCCTCGAAAACGGGCGGGACGAAACCGTGCAGCTGAAAAGCCGCCACTGGCGCATCACCGATTCCAACGGCATGGGGAACATCGTCGATGGCGAGGGTGTGGTGGGGGAAACCCCGGTGCTGGCCCCGGGCGAAACCCACGATTACGTCTCCGGCTGCGAGCTGACCACCAACATCGGCGCGATGGAAGGGCATTACACCTTCCTCCATGCGGATGGCACGCAGTTCGAGGTGGCGATTCCCTATTTCCCGCTTGCCGCCCCTGCTGAAAGCGCGAACTGAATTCTACCGATATCGGCACGGCCCAGGGCTGAGCGAGGGCATGGGCCTGCATCCCTGCTTGCCGCGCGGCCTTGCCTTTCCTAGAGCCGGTGGCTGGAAACAGCCATGAAACGCACTCATCTCCCCCTCAACGCCCTGCGCGTATTCGATGCCGCCGCGCGGCACCTCTCGTTCACCCGCGCGGCAGACGAACTGGCGGTGACGCCCGCCGCCGTGGGCCAGCAGATTCGTGCGCTGGAGGATGTGCTGGGCGTCGTGCTGTTTCGTCGCACGTCAAAGGGGCTGGAACTGACCGATGAGGCCGAGGCAGGCCTCGATTCGCTGCGTGACGGTTTCCTGAAGTTCGAGGAAAGCGTCCAGGCCATGCAGGCGGGGCAAAGCTCCTCCAACTATGCCATCGCCTGCCCGCGCGAATTCTTTGCCCAGTGGCTTGCCCCGAGAATTGCGGCCTTCCGGAAGGCCAATCCCGACATCACCATCCAGTTGACGGCGGATGAGAACGCCGACTTCACCGAGGCCAACCTGGACCTTGCCATCCGGCTGGTGGAAGGTCCGGGCGAATTGGAGGGCGCGCAGCTGGTGGACGGGTGCAAGGTCGTGGTCGCCGCACCCGGCGCGCCAGATGCGTGGATAAGCTGGCCGACATACGAGGCGCCCGAGAGCGCGGAGGTCGTGCTGCAAGTGGGCAATGCCGGACAGGTCCTGTCCTCCGCCATCGCCGGGATCGGTCGCGCGTGGCTGCCGTTGCCGCTGGTGGAGGAAGCCCTTGCCGACGGTCGGCTGGAAGCGTTGCAGCAGCAGGAAGACTGCCGCCGCGCCTACTGGCTCGTCGCCCCGCGCCCGCAGTGGCGACAGAGGAAGGTGAGGGCGCTGGTGGAGTTCCTGACGGGCGCGTGATCGATTTCTTCAAGGAGGGCTGTGACCCGCCCTCGCGTAAGTATGGATGCGAACCACAAGCGGATTGATCGATGAGCTACTGGCCAATCCTTGCCGCCGCGCTGATTGCGCTGGGTTTCATATACCGCAGCTGGTCGCGCAGGCGCAGGCGGGCGCGGCTTCTGGCTACGCCGCTGACATCGCAGCAGCGCGCGGTCGTGGACAGGCTCGTGCCGATGCTCCGCCGGTTGCCCGAAGATTTGCGCCCGTCGCTGGAAGGGAAGATCAACCTGTTCCTCGATCAGGTGACGTTTCACGGGTCGGGCGGGCTTGAGCTGAAAGACGAGATGCGGCTTTCCATCGCTGCGCAGGCGTGCCTGCTGGTGGTGAACAGTCCGGTCTGGTTCGAAACCTTGCGCACCATTCTCGTCTATCCCGCCGGCTTCCTGACAGGGCGTGGAAGGCATGATGGACCAGTGGTTCACGAAGGCAATATCGGCACTGCGGGCGAAAGCTGGCAGCGGGGGCCGGTCGTCCTGGCATGGGACCATGCTCGTCGTGGCGGTCTCGACCCGGACGACGGGCACAATGTCGTCATCCACGAATTTGCCCACCAGCTCGATGGCCTGACCGGGCACACCAATGGCATTCCCATCCTGCGCAAGGGGCAACGATACGAGAACTGGGAGCGCGCCATGCTGGATGCCTACAATGGCCACGTGGAAAGGCTGGAAAGCGGCCGCAGCACCCTGATCGATCCCTACGGCGCCACCAACCACCAGGAATTCTTCGCCGAAGCGACCGTGACCTTCTTCGAAAAGCCGCAAGCGATGCGCAGCGAAGAGCCAGACCTGTATAAACAGCTGGCGAAACTGTATGCCCTCGATCCTGCTCAATGGGCATAGCGCCGTGCCGGTGCCGTGAGCGATATGACCAAAACCCCTACTATAACCACTCCGCGCTTCACCTGCCGCCCCCTGCATGATGGCGATGAAAAGGCGCTGTGGCCCGCTTTCTCCAGCGACGATGCGATGCGCTACTGGGGCCGCGGGCCGTTCGACGATCGCGAGGAGTTTCGTGACTACCTGTTCGACGCGGGCGGCAAGTGGGGCGGTCGCACGTGGGTGGCCGTGCCGAGGGATGGCGGCACGCCCGTTTTCCGCATGGTGGCCAGCAGCGATGTCGAGCAGGTTGCCGAGATTGGCTATATCATGGTGCCGGGGAACGAGGGCCGGGGGATCGCCCGCGAGTGCGTGTCCGCGCTCGTTACCCACCTGTTTCGCGAAGAAGGCTACCACCGCATCTTCGCCGACGTCGATCCGCGCAACCACCGCTCCAACGCGCTGCTCGAGCGGCTGGGTTTTACCCGCGAGGGACACCTGCGGCATACCATGAAAACGCACATCGGCTGGACCGACACGTGGCTGTGGGCAATCCTAAGCGACGAGTGGAGGGGTTAGGCACCATTAGGCTTTGACGCTGGGGTGCGAATGTGCTGCCTGATGGCACCTGTGCCGGTTACGGTTTCGAAGGGGGATTCTCGATGACAACAACGTTTCGCTGCTCGCTCCTGCTGGCCGGTGTCGCTGCCCTGATGGCGCCGCCCGCTCTCGCCCAGGTTCGCGATCTGGATGGGGAGCGCAGCGACGTGCGCGTGTTCCAGGGCCGCATCGACGGGGAGGCTTCGGTATTCACCGTCACTCTGCCAGCCGACACCGGCCTGCAGGTCGATGTCATCGCCACCGGCAACCTCGATCCGGTGCTGCGGGTAAAGGATGCGCGCGGCGAACTGCTGGGGGAGAACGACGATTTTGGCGACGGCCTGAATTCGCGCGTGATGATCGGCGCGGAAGGCCGCAGCCGCCGGCTCACCATCGAGGTGGACAGTTTCGACGGCGAATGGGCCGGGGAAGGGGAAGGTTACGGCGGCAGTTTCGACCTGCGCCTCTCCACCAACGAATACGTCGAGGTGGGCACCCGCGCGGTGACCTATGGCGCACGCGAAACCGGGATGCTGGTGGGGGGGGAGCATCTTTTTACCATGCAGGCCCGCGCGGGGCAGACGGTGGAAGCCGCGCTAATCGCCACTGAAGACGGGCTCGACCCCTATCTCGAACTGCGCGATCCCTCGGGCGAAACGATCGCCTTCGACGATGACGGCGGCGGCGCACTCAATGCGCTGCTGCGCCATACGTTCGAGGACAGCGGCACCTACACCTTTGCTGCCAGCGGGTTGGGCGAATCCACGGGTTCCTACCGCTTCCGCGTGCGCGAGCGGCGCGAAATGCCCGCCCAGTTGCCCCTGCAGGTGATCGGCATCGATGACGAGGCGAGCGGCGAACTGGCCGAGGGCTGGGACGAGGAAGCCGCGCCCACGACCAGCCCCACGCAGATCGACTACCAGTTGAGCGAGGAGGCCAAGGCCGCCATCCGCGCAGGCAACGGCGAAGTCACAATCCGCATGACCGCGAGCGACGCGGCCGACCCTGATTTCGGCGGCGCCATCGATCCCTACATCGAACTCGGCTTCGACACCCCGCTGGGCTTTGCCATGGTGGAAAGCGACGACGATGGCGCGGGCGATCTCAACGCGCTGCTGCCCATCGACCTGGGCACGCTGGCGGGCGATCCCGCCCTGCTCGACGCGCTGCGCATTCGCGCGCAGGGCTTTGGCGGGTCGGGCGGCGCCTACACGCTGACGGTCACGCCGGGCCTGGAAGCGCGGGTGGAACAGGACTGGGAGGCGATGGAAGCTGCAGTGGATGCCGCTGCGGATGCCATGGAAGAGGCCGCCTACGAGGACTGAAAACAGAACACACGCAGGCAGGAAGAGGGGCGGGGTGCGAACTCCGCCTTTTTTCTTGCGCTCGTGATGTATTCAGGCACGGACGGAAAGCCGTGCGCACGTGACGGATCAAGGCCGCTCAGCCATTAAGTAAAAGTTTCTACACAAAAACAGCCAATTGCGTGTTAAAGGCCGGTCGTAGAAATAGCGTGCGGAAAATTTCCGCTACGTCAATTTCACGAAGCGCATATACTATTATCAATATTCAGTCTGATCCAGAGCGACGGGGGCCGCAGTGGAAGACGATTTAAAAGACCAGGGTTCTGTCGGCAAGACCACCGTCACCTCGGCGGAAATTGTCCGTTCTTTCGGCAAGTGGCGTGATGCATCGCTAACCGCGCCGGTGTTCATCACCGCTCACGGCCGCACTACTCACGTGCTTACCGGCCTCAGGCTCTACCAGCAGTTGACCCACAAGCCGGGAGACTCCAACGCCCTTGCGACGGAGGAGCGCCTCACCGGCTTGGCTGAATGGCTAAAGGAGAGCGTCATCCTTTGCACGCCCGAGGAAGAAATCATCTACGCCAACGCGCGTGCGCGCCAGTATTGCCGCCTGCCGCCGCTTCGCAAGGGTCTGAAGCTGACAGACGCGATGCCGGATATCGAAGGCAGCGTGATGCAGGTCCAGTATCGCCGCACTCTGTCGACCCGGGAAGGGCTGACCGCCGATTTGCCCTCGGTGTTCGAGCAGGGCTGCTGGACCCAGCTCACGACCATCCCCTTGGGGGACCGACTGGTGTTGATGATGCGCGACATCACTGAGGAGGTGGAGCGTTACCGCATGGCCGACATGAAGCAGGGCATGCTGGACGCCATCAGCTTTCACCATGCGGTCGCTTATGTGCGCATCAGCCCGCGCGGGCTGATCGAACGCTCCGACGCCTCTTTCGCGGAATGGATCGGTCTCAAGCCAGAGAAGCTTCTTGGTAGAAGGTTGCAGGATCTGGCTGTACGCGAGGACCGCATCGCCTTGCGCAATCTGTTCGACCTGTTGTTCGAGGAGAACACCCCGCAGCAGGCAATGGTAGAGCTGACTCCGAACAATGCCGAGCGCCTGCGTGTGCACCTGTCGATGGTTCCGCTGCACGGCGCCTATGGCATGCAGGGCGCTTCGATCATCATGACCCGCGCCTGACCAGGGCGATTCGCGGACCGCGCGCGAAATTACGCAATTTGCGCTGACAGCCTCCTTATCTGCGGGTTGGTCGAAATTAACCTTGCACGCATTTATGCGCCCCTTGGCGACCTGCCGCTCCGCAAAGTTTGCGTAAAACCCGCAAAAGCCGTGCGGCACCGGGTTTCAGATTGGTTGATGACTGCATGGAACACTGTGCAGCATGGAAAACCGTCACATAATCAATCGGTTCTCGGCCACCAGTGCGCGTCGCCTTGGCGGCAGGCTGGCCAGGGACGAGCAGGGCGCGGTGCTGGTAGAAGCCGCATTCGCGCTGCCCATCATTATCGTGCTGCTGTTCGGGGTCATCAGTTACGGCACCTGGTTCATGGCCGCGCAAAGTGTGCAGCAAGCGGCCAACGAAGGCGCGCGCGCGGCGCTGGCCGGGATCGACGAAGCAGACCGGCAGGACATCGTGCAGGACATGGTGAACGATGGCGTGCTGTCAGCCGGCACCGTCAATGCCGACAAGGTGACCGTGTCCACCAGCCTGGAAGGTGACGTCTACACGGTCGCGGTTTCCTATGACTACTCGGAAAGCGTGCTGCTCAGCGCTTCCATCATCCCGCTGCCCGCCAGCCCGATCACGCGGCAGGCACGCGTGCGGCTGAACTCGCTTTAGGAAGGGGCTGACCATGCGATCGATCCGCGACATTTTTCTCGACGAAGACGGCGCCAGCGCGGTGCTTTTCGGGCTGGCCCTGCCACCGCTGATGGCGATGGGCGCCTTCGCCCTCGACCTGGGTTCGCTCTACCTGGCAGAGCGGCGTCTGCAGAACATCGCCGATGCCGCCGCCGCCGCCGCCGTATCGGCAGGCGCGGATGTGGCGAAAGAAGGGATCGTGGCAGAAGTCATCGCCGAAAACGGCGTGCGCGATGTATCGATCCTGGCGGTGCTGGATGGCGAATACCGGCGTGACAAGACCATTTCCTGGCAGGAGCGTTTCGACCAGACCTCGCTCTATCCCAACGCCACCCGCGTGCAGCTGACGCAGGACGTCAGGCTGTTCTTCGGCAGCTTCGTCACTGCCGGGGCCAGTTCGCAGGTCACCGCCAGCGCCACCGCCGCGCGAACGGACATGGCCGGGTTCATGCTCGGCACGCGTGTGGCGGATCTGCCGGGCGGGCTTGCCGACAACCTGCTGTCTGCCCTCGCGGGGACTGCGCTCAACCTTACGCCCGCCGATGTCGGCGTGCTTTCCAATACGCAGATAGACGTGCTCGATTTCGCCGAGGCGTTGGGGCCGTTGCAGGAGATGGAGGGCGAAACCTTCGGCGCGATCTTCGAGGCGGGCACCCCCCTCCACCAGGCCGTGCAGGCGATGGCCGATGCCAGCGACGACCCGCAACTGGCTGCCGTGCTGGAGCGGGTGGCGGCGTTGGCGAGCAGCGACTTCGTGCAACTGTCCGACCTGATCGACCTCGGCCCGCTCGGCAATACCGATGTGAACGATGGCCGCTCCGGCGTGTCCGTCGATGCCTATTCCCTGCTGCGCAGCCTGCTGCAGGCGGCCCACGGCGACAGTTACGAGGCAACGCTGAAGACCGACGTTACCGGGCTGGCGAGCGTGAATGTCCGGCTGGCAGGCGGCTATTCGGAGGAACGCTCTCCCTGGCTGACGGTGGATACCATGGGCGATGTCACCCTGCGCACGGCCGAGACGCGGCTGTCGGTGGTGGCCGGGCTGCTGCCCGTAGCCGGTCTCGGCGGCGGCATGCGGGTGCCGCTCTACACCGAACTCGCATCCGCCGAAGCGCAGATGACCGACATCGTGTGCGACGCGGGCGACGGCAGCGACGGCGTGTACATAGAGGCAAAGCCCTCCATCGGTACCGCCGCCATTGCCGATGTGAACACAGACCTGTTCGACGACTTTTCCGCCCCGCTGTGGCTGGAACCTGCCCGCGTGGTGAACACCTCGCTGCTGAAGGTGAATGCCTATGCCGATATCTCGATCGGCGGCGACGTGGCGCAGGAAATCCACTTCACGCCGGAGGACGTGGACGACCGCCAAACCAAGACGGTGGGCACCATAGACGCACTGGAAGGCACCGCGCGATCCCTGGCGGAAGATGTGGACCTGGATGTGCGCGCGCTGGGGCTGGGCCTGAACCTTGGTGGGGTTGCCAGCTTGGTGGGCAATGCGCTGGGCACCGCCGCACCTTCGCTCGATATCCTGGTGAACCAGCTGACCGGATTGCTGGGGGTGAAACTGGGCGCGGCAGACGTGACAGTGGACCGCCTGCGCTGTGGCCGCCCCACGCTGGTGGGCTAGTCCGCCTGGTCATGCGCCCTGGTGCAGCTTGGGTGGGGACCTGTAGGGAAGTCCTAGATCACATCGCTGCCAGAGTTCGCGAAAAGTAGTCTTGCCTTAGCGAAGAAAAGACAGTTCTTCCGCCGAGAGCATGAACCCTCGTTCCTTTCCGGTCGAAAAGGGATATTTCCTGCCAGGAAACAGCCATCAATCGGGCCGGTTGATAGCTTCTCCAGTTCGACAGAAGACGCGCTTGCATCGATTGCGTGATCAAGGATTCAGCAGCACTCCGACGGCTGTCAGGGGCTACCCGAACCGCTTTTTCGGCCCTTTATCAGGGCGTCTCCTTCTTTCCTGAGTTCCACGCATGCAGTCTTTATCTCGTCGCTGAGATCGCTTTCCATAACCTCCGCAAGATTGCCGAACTTCGAAAGGTTCGAAAGGCGCTGGGGAGACGTCACAGTCCCGTCGTCGGGACCTGGAGCAGGGGGGGTGTCTCCGGACATTATAATTCCTTTTTAAACAGATATTTGCCGTAACTCATGCTGTAGATTGCTTGGTTCGCGACAATGAGATGATCGACCAAGGGGCAGTCGAGGCTTTCGGCTGTAATCCTGACCTTGGCAGTTGTGGTTCGATCGCTTTCGCTTGGCAGTGCGCAGCCGGACGGATGATTGTGAACAAGCACGAATCCCGAAGAACCGAGTTCCAGGGCGCGCTGGAGGATCTGGCGAAGCGGAAGGACAAATTTCGTGGAGGTGCCGATGCCAAAATGCTCCACCTTGAGATACCGTCCATCACGATCGAGGTAGACGGCCAGGCATTCTTCGGATTTTTGATGCTGCAACCGCCCAAGGAGGTAGTCGTGAAAAAGGGGATCCCGAACGGAAAATACGCTTGCCCGCAGGGTCTCCGAAACCCCGATATAGGCAATTTCGGAAATGGCCCTGATCGCCATCGCAACTTGCGGTGCGTCAGGAAGCGCAGCCAGCAGTGCCTCGCGCGACGCGCTCAGGATTTTGGAAATGGATCCGAACTTTTCCAGTAGAAAAGCTGCATGACGCGCCGCATTCGCGCCCGATAACGGCTTCAGGTAGTTCGCCAGGATCTGTACGTGCCGTATTTCATGATGCGTTTGTGATGCGCCCAAAGGCCTGCGCCAAACGCCAGAAGCTGCAAATACGATGGTATCCTCGTGAGCACGAGATAGGCGATCGGTTCGATTGCCGAACTTAACTCTCTGTTGAGATGCATCGACATTGAGATAATTTGCGCTGCCAGCATCCATATCGGATAAACCCGGTTGGCCCGAACGGCGAGGCGTCCCAGAAGGATCAGGACGCAGAGATCGATGAGGAAATGACCTGGGTCGATCTCTTGATACACGCCGGCATCGGGGAAAAGCAGATGGTAGACCACGTCCATTGCGACCATGCCTGATAATATGGCCCCTGCTTCCTTCTCGGGGCCGTCCCCTCGCGCAAACGCATATGCGGTGAGCGAGAAGATTATCAGGTACTGGACGTAGGCCCTGTATTCCGTGAGCAGCGCTTCCATGAGATATCCCCTCGCTTCAGCGCCGCTACGGGATTGCTCAGGCGGCGATGGTGACCTCGTCTGCGACGCCAAGTTCGCGCGAAACGGGGCAGCGACCAGGTTCGTCTGGAAGGCCGGTAATCTTGGTGAAGTCATCGCGCAATGACTTGTGCATTTTCGTCAGGTTGGTCATCGCGTCGACGAGATGCTTCTGCGCCTCCTGAAGGCGAATGATCGCCATCTGTCCCTGGTACTGGGGAAGCTCGGTATCGAGCCTGACGTTGAGCATACTGTGCTGCAGGCGGCTCATGGCTCGCAAGGTTTCATTGGTCAGGCGTTCCGCATCTTCAAGATCAGTTGCGACCCGCTTGCCTGCTGTTTCTACGGTCAGCATGTTAAGCACTCCGGTGCCCGGTCGCTCCAGCCGGGGAAAATTATGACAGAGGCTCGGCAGACCAAGGTCAGATCAGGGCGGCAAGCTCCCCTGCAACGGAAAGCAGTACGAGCATCACCGCGCTGATCGACACCGCGAGACCGCACGCTGCAAGCCAGCGATTGAGTCCGGCGTTCCTGCCGTCGAGCACCTCTGGCACCACCTTGGGTTGCAGGTCGTTTGCCCATGGGGACGTTACGATGAACTCCATGGAATCGGATAATTCCATCTCGCCCTGCGGGTGTTGCCGGGGCTCCCTATCGGCGCATTCATCAACGTCCTGCAGATGAAAAATCTTACCTGTAAGTTCATTACAGCCAGGCTGGTCGGTGTCGGTCTCCTGCTCCGACAGATACTGGCGGTATTCACGCACAAGCTCCTTGCGAAGCAAACCCCCGGTCTTGTTGCGCATGGTCTCGATACGTTGGACTACAGCCGACTCCGAAACCTGAAGGATGGACGCAATTTCCTTGCTCGTGAAACCTTCCGCCAGCAATGTAATGGTTTCTTTTTGCTTGCCTGTCAGGTTGCTGAAGACATCCGAGAGATTGAAGGTGGAAGGCATGATGTTACCGATGCTGAATTCGATCTTGAAGAGTATGAGGTCATAGCATGCTTGGTGTTTTCCCGTAACCCTCCGGCAAGCCTGGCATCATTCCGCGCGAGGCATCGTGGCATGACCCTTGACCCTCCACCCAAATCCAACTAAGTGCGCCCCCATCCGAGACAGCTCTCGTAGCGAGTCCCGGTCAGATAGAGCTGAACATTGCCGGTCATGTCCCGGGGCTCCCCGTTTGGTGGAGCCTTTTTCTATTGGAGCAGCGATGCTCGGGGCAGCCGTCAAAGTAACCCGGTACCAAGGTTTCCGGGTGGAGCGTTTCAGGCTCGCGCGAGTGGTCGCCAAGCTCTCCCTTGCGGAAGAGGCCAGGCCGTCTGCTTGCACGAACCCGATACATTCCATCCGGTCTGCCGGTGGTGCCATCCACGGGCGAAGGGTCGAACCTTCCGCCGTCTGCCCTGAGCGGTCGGATCGGGAGGCAAGAGCCAAGCCCAGCAAACGGTGAAGAGAATTTATGCCGACTATTAACCAGCTTGTGCGGAAGCCCCGCCAGCCGATCAAGACGAAGAGCAAGTCTGCCGCGATGCAGTCCAGCCCGCAGAAGCGTGGCGTTTGCACCCGCGTCTACACGACGACTCCGAAGAAGCCGAACTCGGCACTGCGCAAGGTTGCGAAGATCCGTCTGACCAACCAGCGCGAGATCATCGCCTACATTCCGGGCGAAGGTCACAACCTGCAGGAACACTCCGTGGTGCTGATCCGCGGCGGCCGTGTGCGCGACCTTCCCGGCGTGCGTTACCACGTGCTGCGCGGCGTGCTCGACACGCAGGGCGTGAAGGATCGCAAGCAGTCCCGTTCGAAGTACGGCGCCAAGCGTCCGAAGTAAGTTTGGCGCGGCGGCGGGCCGCTCCCCCTCCCGGCTACCCTACGCGGGTATGCTCTGGGTGGCCGGGAGGGGGAGTGGGCCGGCGCCGCAAGGCAGTCACGGAGGTGATTGCCGCATTCCGAAGGAATTTGAAAAATGTCACGTCGTCGTCGTCCCGAGAAGCGGGAAATCCTGCCCGATCCCAAGTTTGGTGATCAGGTGCTGTCGAAGTTCATGAACAACCTTATGCTGGACGGCAAGAAGGCCGTGGCCGAAGGTATCGTCTACACCGCACTCGACACTGTCGAGAGCCGTGCCAAGAGCGATCCGGTGGCCGTGTTCCATGAAGCGCTGAACAATGTGAAGCCGCAGGTCGAAGTGCGCAGCCGCCGTGTCGGCGGTGCCACGTACCAGGTGCCGGTCGAGGTTCGCCCCGAGCGTGCCCAGGCGCTTGCCATCCGCTGGCTGATCACCGCTGCGCGCGGCCGTGCCGAAACCACCATGAGCGCCCGCCTCTCGGCAGAGCTGATGGATGCTGCCAACAACCGCGGCAACGCGGTGAAGAAGCGCGAAGACACGCACCGCATGGCGGACGCGAACCGCGCCTTCTCGCACTACCGCTGGTAGGGCGAGCCGCTTGCGGGCCCGGGCGATCCGTCCGGGCCTTCAAGCTGTCACATTAAAGACTATATGGGGCGCGAGCCTGCCTCCGCCCCCAACCCAAGGAATTGTAACATGGCCCGCGACTATCCGCTGGAGCGCTATCGCAATATCGGCATCATGGCGCACATCGATGCCGGCAAGACCACCACGACCGAGCGTATCCTCTATTACACCGGCAAGTCCTACAAGATCGGCGAAGTGCACGATGGTGCCGCGACGATGGACTGGATGGAGCAGGAGCAGGAGCGCGGGATCACCATCACGTCCGCTGCGACGACCACCTTCTGGTCGGCCGAAGATGGCGAAGGCCCCAAGCACCGCATCAACATCATCGACACGCCGGGACACGTTGACTTCACCATCGAAGTCGAACGCTCCCTGCGCGTGCTCGACGGCGCGGTCGCCGTGTTCGACGGCGTTGCCGGCGTTGAGCCGCAGTCCGAAACCGTGTGGCGCCAGGCGGACAAGTACAAGGTTCCGCGCATGTGCTTCATCAACAAGCTGGATCGCACCGGCGCCGACTTCTACTATTGCGTGCAGTCGATCATCGACCGCCTCGGCGCGACGCCGCTGGTGCTTTACCTGCCGATCGGCGCGGAAAGCGACCTGCAGGGCGTGGTTGACCTCGTCAACATGCGCGGCATCGTGTGGGAAAACGACGGCCTTGGCGCGACGTTCAACTACGTCGACATCCCCGCCGACCTCGCCGACAAGGCTGCCGAATATCGCGAGAAGCTGGTCGAGACTGCCGTTGAGCAGGACGACGACGCGATGGAAGCCTACCTCGAATCCGGCGAAGATCCCGACGCGGCAACGCTGAAGCAGCTGATCCGCAAGGGCACCATGGCGCAGGCTTTCGTGCCCGTGCTGTGCGGCTCGGCGTTCAAGAACAAGGGCGTGCAGCCCCTGCTCGACGCCGTGGTCGATTACATGCCTTCGCCCGTCGACGTTCCGGCGATCAAGGGCGTGCTGCCCGACAGCGACAAGGAAGAGACCCGTCCGTCTTCGGATGACGAGCCTTTCTCCGCGCTGGCGTTCAAGATCATGAACGACCCCTTCGTGGGCACGCTCACCTTTACCCGTATCTATTCCGGCAAGCTCTCCAAGGGCACTGTGCTGAACTCGGTGAAGGACAAGAAGGAAAAGATCGGCCGCATGCTGCTGATGCACTCCAACAACCGTGAGGACATCGAGGAAGCATTCGCCGGTGACATCGTCGCTATCGCGGGTCTCAAGGAAACCACCACGGGCGACACGCTGTGCGCTCCGCAGAACCCGATCATTCTCGAGCGGATGGAATTCCCCGAGCCCGTGATCGAGCTGTCGGTGGAGCCCAAGACCAAGGCCGACCAGGAAAAGATGGGCGTCGCCCTGAACCGCCTGGCCGCCGAGGATCCCTCGTTCCGCGTGTCGACCGACCATGAATCGGGCCAGACGATCATCAAGGGCATGGGCGAGCTTCACCTCGACATCCTCGTCGATCGCATGAAGCGCGAATTCAAGGTGGAAGCCAACGTCGGTGCGCCGCAGGTGGCTTACCGCGAATCGATCCGCCGCGAAGTCGAAGTGACCTACACCCACAAGAAACAGTCGGGTGGTTCGGGCCAGTTCGGTGAAGCGAAGGTTCGCGTGATCCCCGGTGAACGTGGCCAGGGCATCGTGTTCGAAGACAATGTGAAGGGCGGCAATATTCCTCGCGAATATATTCCGTCGGTCGAGAAGGGCATGCGCGAGCAGGCCGAGAGCGGCTACCTTGTCGGCTTCCCGATCATCGACTTCACCATCGAACTGATCGACGGCAAGTACCATGACGTCGACTCCAGCACGGTGGCTTTCGAAATCACCGGTCGCGGCGCAATGCGCGAAGCGGCCGAGAAGGCCGGCATCATCCTGCTTGAGCCGGTGATGAAGGTGGAAGTGGTTACCCCGGAAGACTTCATGGGCGACGTTATCGGCGACCTGAACTCCCGTCGTGGCCAGATCCAGGGCACCGACAGCCGCGGCAACGCACAGGTTGTCGAGGCTCACGTGCCGCTGGCAAACATGTTCGGCTACGTGAACGAGCTGCGCTCCTTCACCCAGGGCCGCGCCCAGTACACGATGCAGTTCAGCCACTATGACGAAGTACCGTCGAATGTGGCGCAGGAGATCAAGGAGAAGCTTGCTTAACCAAGGGCAAGCGTCTAGGGGCGGCGCCTTATTCAACGGGTGCCGCTTCCTCTCCCGGTGAAATTCAACTTTTGACTAACAGAGGTTTTTAGAGAAAATGGCGAAGGAAAAATTCCAGCGGAACAAGCCGCACTGCAACATCGGCACCATCGGTCACGTCGACCACGGCAAGACCACGCTGACGGCTGCGATCACCAAGGTGATGGCTGAAACCTACGGCGGTTCGGCTGTCGATTTCGCAAACATCGACAAGGCTCCGGAAGAGCGCGAGCGCGGTATCACCATCTCGACCGCTCACGTTGAGTACGAAACCGAAGCGCGCCACTACGCGCACGTCGACTGCCCCGGCCACGCTGACTATGTGAAGAACATGATCACCGGTGCGGCGCAGATGGACGGCGCCATCCTGGTGGTGAACGCTGCCGACGGCCCCATGCCGCAGACCCGCGAGCACATCCTGCTTTCGCGTCAGGTCGGTGTGCCGGCTCTGGTGGTTTACCTGAACAAGGTCGACCAGGTCGACGACGAAGAACTGCTCGAACTGGTCGAACTGGAAGTTCGCGAACTGCTGAGCGACTACGACTTCGACGGCGACAACATTCCGATCGTCAAGGGTTCGGCTCTGGCCGCTCTCGAAGGTCGTGACGACGAAATCGGCAAGAACTCCATCATCGAACTGATGAAGGCTGTCGACGAGCACATCCCGCAGCCTGACCGTCCGGTCGATCAGGCGTTCCTGATGCCGATCGAAGACGTGTTCTCGATCTCGGGTCGTGGTACGGTTGTGACCGGCCGTGTCGAAACCGGCGTTGTGAACGTTGGCGACGAAGTCGAAATCGTCGGCATCAAGGACACTCAGAAGACCACCGTGACCGGCGTGGAAATGTTCCGCAAGCTGCTCGACCGTGGTGAAGCTGGTGACAACATCGGCGCCCTGATCCGTGGTGTGGCTCGTGAAGCCGTCGAGCGTGGCCAGGTTCTGGCCAAGCCCGGCAGCGTGAACCCGCACACCGAGTTCTCGGCTGAAGTCTATGTCCTGTCGAAGGACGAAGGTGGCCGTCACACGCCATTCTTCGCCAACTACCGTCCGCAGTTCTACTTCCGCACGACCGACGTGACGGGCGAAGTGATCCTGCCGGAAGGCACCGAAATGGTGATGCCGGGCGACAACGTGACGATCAGCGTGAAGCTCATCGCTCCGATCGCCATGGACGAAGGCCTGCGCTTCGCTATCCGCGAAGGTGGCCGTACGGTTGGCTCGGGCGTCGTCTCGAAGATCACCAAGTAATTCCACCGGCGCCGCCTGGCGTCGCGGAAAAGAAAGGCCCGGCACTCGTCAGCGAGTGCCGGGCCCTTTTTATGAAGGCCGCCTTCATTTCGGAACGCTTTGACGCGCGAAGGGGAGGGGTCGGCAAAATTGCCGCATTTCGGGGGTTGTCAGGATACTCACTCCTCCGTATATGCGCGCTCACAGGAAGAGATTCGTCTCTTCCGCAATGAATTCACTCAAGGCCGCCCGTTCCGGGAAACCGGGCATAAGCGGGGCGGGCCTTTTTGTTTTGGCGGGCCGGAGACGGCGAAGTTCAAGGTCCGCTTGGCTCTTTCGCATCGGTAGACGGAAATTATGGACGCACAGAATATTCGCATTCGCCTCAAGGCCTTCGATCACCGCGTGCTCGACCAGGCAACTGGCGAGATTGCGGACACCGCACGCCGCACCGGCGCGCTCATTCGTGGTCCCATTCCGTTGCCGACGCGTATCGAGAAGTTCACCGTGAACCGCGGCCCGCACATCGACAAGAAGTCGCGCGAGCAGTTCGAGGTGCGCACCTACAAGCGGCTGCTCGACATCGTGCAGCCGAACGCCCAGACGGTCGACGCGCTGATGAAGCTGGACCTCGCTGCGGGCGTGAACGTCGAAATCAAGCTGGCCTAAGCCGCTGTTCGACCGGTCCATCTGGCAGGACCCTAAACCGCCGGAGATTTTTCGGGGCTCCTACTGGCCCCGCCCGATCCGCCAAGGATCAGGCAAGACATAGGGATACCGCCGGATACATCCGGGCTGCGTCCCCCGTCTCGCTCAATCGACCCCGGTCGTGAGAGCATTTCAGCCCGGACGGGGCGATGCATCAAAACTTGGGCTGGCAAGCACCTGGGGATGGTCCCCTTGTGCCTCTGTGTAAGGAGTTTGGGTCATGCGCACAGGCGTGATCGCGAAGAAAGTCGGGATGACCCGCTTGTTCCAGGAGGACGGACGTCACGTACCCGTGACCGTTCTGTCGCTGGAAGGGTGCCAGGTTACCGGACAGCGTACGGCCGATCGCGACGGCTATTTCTCGGTGCAGCTCGGCGCCGGCGATGCGAAGCAGAAGAACGTCAACAAGCCGCAGCGTGAAGCCTTTGCGAAGGCGAACGTTGGCCTGAAGATGAAGGTTGCCGAATTCCGCGTGGAAAACGAGGAAGGTCTCCTTCCCGTTGGCGCCACCATCACTGCTGATCACTTCGTCGCTGGCCAGAAGGTCGACATCACGGGTCACACCGTGGGTAAGGGCTTTGCTGGTGCGATGAAGCGTTGGGGCTTCGGTGGTCTGCGCGCGACGCACGGCGTTTCCATCTCGCACCGTTCGCACGGTTCGACGGGTAACCGCCAGGATCCGGGCAAGGTCTTCAAGAACAAGAAGATGGCCGGCCACATGGGCGACCGTCAGCGCACCCAGCAGAACCTGGAAGTCGTGCGCACCGACGCAGAGCGCGGCCTGATCTTCGTGCGCGGCTCCGTGCCGGGTGCCAAGAATGGCTGGCTGCTGGTGAAGGACGCCGTGAAGCTGCCGCTTCCCGAAGGCGTGCCGTTCCCCGGTGCCATGCGCCGCAATGCCGACGAGTTCTCTTCCGACGATGCGACCCCCGGCCTGATCGAGGCGGATGCAGCAGTCGAAACCAATCCCGAAGTTTCGCCGGAGCAGCAGGAAAAGCTGATCCAGCAGCAGGACGCGGGTGTCGGTACCGAAAGCGGAACGCCCGAGGCCGATCCTAACGACAAGAAGGAGTCCTGATCGTGAAGGTCAAGGTCCAGAAAATTGACGGCAAGGCCGCCGGCGACGTCGAATTGAACGACGCCGTGTTCGGTGTCGAGCCGCGTGCCGATATCCTGCACCGCGTCGTGACGTGGCAGCTGGAAAACCGCCGCGCCACGGCTCGCCCGACGCGTGAGCGTTCGGACGTTGCCCGTACCGGCAAGAAGTGGGGCAAGCAGAAGGGTTCCGGCGGCGCTCGCCACGGTGACCGCGGCGCCCCAATCTTCATCGGTGGCGGCAAGGCCCACGGTGCCCGCAAGCGTGACTTCGAGCAGTCGCTCAACAAGAAGGTGCGCGCGCTCGGCCTGAAGATGGCTCTGTCCAGCAAGGCGAAGAATGGCCTGATCATTCTCGACAGCCTGGAACTGAAGGATGCCAAAACGAAGGCCCTCAAGGGTCACTTCGACAAGAATGGCTGGAACGGCAAGGTGCTGGTGATCGGCGGCGAGAGTGTCGACGATGGCTTCGCCAAGGCTGCCCGCAACCTGCCGGGTGTGGACGTGCTGCCGGCTGTCGGTGCCAACGTTTACGACATCCTCAACCACGACACGCTGGTCCTCACCAAGGACGCTGTCGAGAAGCTGGAGGCGCGTTTCAATGGCTAAGAAAGATGCAATCGATGCGCGTCACTACGACGTGATTCTCGCTCCGCACATCACGGAGAAGGCAACGCTGCTGTCCGAAGACAATGCCGTTGTGTTCAAGGTGGCGAACGATGCGACGAAGCCGCAGATCAAGGAGGCCGTCGAGGCTCTCTTCGATCGCAAGGTAAAGAGCGTGAACACGATCGTTTCGAAGGGCAAGAGCAAGCGCTGGAAGGGTAAGCCCTACAAGCGTTCCGACGAAAAGAAGGCAATCGTGACCCTCGCCGAGGGTCAGGATCCGATCGACATCACCGAAGGCGTGGGCTGATCCGATGGCACTGAAAACATATAATCCGACAAGCCCGGCGCGCCGTGGCCTCGTCCTGGTCGACAAGACCGGCCTCCACAAGGGTGGCCCGGTCAAGTCGCTGACCGAAGGCAAGCGCAAGACCGGTGGCCGTAACAACAAGGGCCATGTTACCTCGCGCGGTAAGGGCGGTGGTAACAAGCAGAAGTACCGCTTCATCGACTTCAAGCGTCGCAAGTGGGACATGGAAGCGACCGTGGAGCGGATCGAATACGATCCCAACCGCACCGCTTTCATCGCGCTGATCAAGTACGAGGACGGCGAGCTGTCCTACATCATCGCGCCCAATCGCGTCGCTCCTGGTGACAAGGTTGTCGCCGGCGAGAAGGTCGACACGAAGCCGGGCAACGCGATGCTGCTGGGCCAGATGCCGGTCGGCACCATCATCCACAACGTGGAGATGAAGCCGGGCAAGGGCGGCCAGATCGCCCGTTCGGCAGGTACCTATGTGCAGCTGGTCGGTCGTGACCGCGGCATGGTTATCGTGCGCCTCAACAGCGGCGAGCAGCGTTACCTGCGCGCCGACTGCATGGGCACCGTGGGCTCGGTCTCGAACCCCGACAACCAGAACCAGAACCTGGGCAAGGCCGGTCGTCGTCGTCACATGGGCGTGAAGCCCCTGACGCGCGGTGTCGCCAAGAACCCGGTCGACCACCCGCATGGTGGTGGTGAAGGCCGCACCAGCGGTGGCCGTCATCCGGTTACTCCGTGGGGCAAGCCGACCAAGGGCGCCCGTACCCGTAAGAACAAGCAGACGGACAAGATGATTATCCGTTCGCGTCACGCGAAGAAGAAGAGGTAAGCACCAATGGCACGTTCCGTCTGGAAAGGTCCGTTTGTCGAGCTGAGCCTTCTCAAGAAGGCGCAGGAAGCGCAGGAAGCGAACAGCACCAAGCCGATCAAGACCTGGTCGCGTCGTTCGACGATCCTGCCCGATTTTGTCGGCCTGACGTTCAACGTCTACAATGGGCACAAGTTCGTGCCCGTCTCGGTCAACGAGGAAATGGTCGGTCACAAGCTTGGTGAATTTGCGCCCACGCGCACGTTCCCCGGCCACGCTGCCGACAAGAAGGGTAAGCGCTAATGGCAAAGGCTAAGTCTCCCCGCCGCGTGGCGGACAACGAGGCGCTGGCTGTCGGCACCACGATCCGTGGTTCCGCGCAGAAGCTGAACCTCGTCGCCGCCCTCATCCGTGGCAAGAAGGCCGAGGAAGCGATGAACATCCTCTCCTTCTCCAAGCGCGCGATGGCCCGCGATGCACAGAAGGTGCTCGCCTCGGCAATCGCCAACGCCGAAAACAACCACGACCTCGACGTCGATGCCCTCGTCGTCGCCGAGGCGTCGGTCGGCAAGTCGATCACCATGAAGCGGTTCGCAACGCGCGGCCGTGGCAAGTCCACGCGGATCCTGAAGCCGTTCAGCCGGCTGCGGATCGTCGTACGCGAAGCAGAAGAGGCGTAAGATGGGTCATAAGAGCAATCCGATCGGTCTGCGCCTGCAGATCAACCGCACCTGGGACAGCCGCTGGTACGCCGAAGGTGGCGACTATGCCAAGCTGCTCAAGGAAGACATCGAGATCCGCAAGTACATCATCGCGAACCTGCCGCAGGCAGCGATCTCGAAGGTGGTCATCGAACGTCCGGCCAAGCTGTGCCGCGTTTCGATCTATGCTGCGCGTCCCGGTGTCATCATCGGCAAGAAGGGCGCCGACATCGAGAAGCTTCGTTCGAAGCTGTCCACGATGACCGACAGCGAAGTGAAGCTGAACATCGTCGAGATCCGCAAGCCGGAAATCGATGCCAAGCTCGTCGCCCAGGGTATCGCTGACCAGCTGGTTCGCCGCGTTGCCTTCCGTCGTGCCATGAAGCGCGCGATGCAGTCGGCCATGCGTCTTGGTGCAGAAGGCATCAAGATCATGTGCGGCGGTCGTCTGGGCGGTGCGGAAATCGCCCGCGTCGAACAGTACCGCGAAGGCCGCGTGCCGCTGCACACGCTGCGCGCCAACATCGACTATGCCGAAGCCGAGGCGCTGACCGCCTATGGCATCATCGGCATCAAGGTGTGGGTCTTCAAGGGCGAGATCCTGGGTCACGATCCGACCTCGCAGGACCGCCTGATGATGGAATCGCAGACGTCCGGCGTCCGCCCGGCTCGTTGAGGTAAAGAATCATGCTGCAACCTAAAAAGACCAAGTACCGCAAGGCCTTCAAGGGCAAGATCCATGGCGATGCCAAGGGCGGCACCACGCTGAACTTCGGCGCCTACGGTCTCAAGGCTCTCGAGCCCGAGCGTCTGACCGCTCGGCAGATCGAAGCCGCTCGTCGTGCCATCACGCGTGCGATGAAGCGTCAGGGTCGTCTGTGGATCCGCGTATTCCCGGACGTTCCGGTTTCGAAGAAGCCTGCTGAAGTCCGTCAGGGTAAGGGCAAGGGTTCCGTCGAATACTGGGCCGCTCGCGTTAAGCCGGGCCGCATCCTGTTCGAACTCGATGGCGTTCCCGGCCCCGTGGCCGCGCTCGCTTTCGAACGTGCTGCCATGAAGCTGCCGATCAAGACCAAGGTCATCGCCCGTTTCGGCGACACCTCGCACCTGGGAGGCGAATAATGGCTGACAAGAGCAACACCGAAGACCTGCGCACCAAGACTGACGACCAGCTCTCCGAAGCGCTGACCATGCTCAAGAAAGAGCAGTTCAACCTGCGTTTCCAGGCTGCCACCAACCAGCTGGAAGGTCCGGCCCGGGTAAAGGAAGTCCGTCGCCAGATCGCGCGCATCAAGACGCTTCAGAACGAGCGCGCCAAAAGCGCCCAGTCCGAAGCAGCGAAAGCGTAAGGAGTAGACAATGCCCAAGCGTATCCTGACCGGGACTGTCACCTCCGACAAGACCGACAAGACCGTGACCGTGCTGGTCGAACGCCGCGTGAAGCACCCGCTTTACGGGAAGATCATCAAGCGTTCGAAGAAGTATCACGCTCACGACGAGAAGAACGAATATGTCGTTGGCGACAAGGTTCGTATCGAGGAGACCAAGCCGGTCTCCAAGACGAAGACCTGGGCGGTGAAGGATCGCCTGGTCGCGAGCCGAGGCCAGGCCGTTGAAGCGGATCTGGAAGTCGCCGAAGCCACCCCCGGTGGCGCTGAGTAATTAGACGTAGGAACTGCCGGGCGCCGATGATCGGACCGTCCCGGCAAGCCAAGAGAAGGAACCGGATCGATGATCCAGATGCAATCCAATCTCGACGTCGCGGACAACAGCGGCGCCAAGCGCGTCCAGTGCATTAAGGTGCTGGGCGGGTCGAAGCGTCGTACCGCGTCTGTCGGCGATGTGATCGTGGTTTCCGTCAAGGAAGCCCAGCCGCGCGCCCGCGTGAAGAAGGGCGACGTGCACCGTGCCGTGATCGTGCGCACCCGGAAGGACGTTCGTCGTCCCGATGGCAGCGTGATCCGTTTCGACAGCAACGCCGCGGTCCTCGTGAACAAGAACGAGGAGCCGATCGGCACCCGTATCTTCGGCCCGGTCGTGCGTGAACTGCGCGGCAAGGGCTTCATGAAGATCATTTCGCTCGCTCCGGAGGTGCTCTGATGGCATCCGCTAAGATCAAGAAGGGCGACACGGTTGTCGTGCTCTCGGGCAAGGACAAGGGCCAGACCGGCACTGTCCAGCAGGTCATGCCGAAAGAAGGCAAGGTCCTGGTCGAGGGCGTCAACGTGATGACCCGTCACCGCAAGCCTTCGCAGGCTAATCCGCAGGGCGGCATCGACCGTGTGCCCGCCCCGATGGCGATCGCCAAGGTCGCTGTTGCAGATCCCAAGGATGGCAAGCCCACCCGCGTCCGTTTCGAAGAAAAGGACGGCAAGAAGGTGCGCGTCGCCGTCAAGTCCGGGGAGACCATCGATGGCTGATTATACTCCGCGCCTGAAGAAGAAGTATCAGGACGAGATCGTCAAGGCGATGACCGACAAGTTCGGTTACAAGAACCACATGGAGGTTCCGCGCCTTGAGAAGATCACCCTGAACATGGGTGTCGGCGAAGCGAGCCAGGACAAGAAGAAGGTCCAGACCGCTGCCGAGGAAATGCAGGCGATTGCCGGTCAGAAGCCGGTGATCACCAAGGCCAAGAAGTCCATCGCACAGTTCAAGCTGCGCGACGGCATGCCGATTGGCTGCAAGGTGAACCTGCGTCGTGACCGCATGTATGAATTCCTCGATCGCCTGGTGACGATCGCAATGCCCCGCATTCGCGACTTCCGTGGCCTGAATCCGAAGAGCTTCGATGGCAATGGCAACTACGCCATGGGCATCAAGGAGCAGATCATCTTCCCGGAGATCAGCTACGACCAGATCGAGAAGGTGCGTGGCATGGACATCATCGTCACCACTTCCGCCAAGACCGACGAAGAAGCGCGCGAACTGCTGCGCCTGTTCGGTTTCCCGTTCCCGGCCGAAGAGGCTGAAGAGAAGGAAGCGGCGTGAGCCGTTTCCCTGACCTGAGAAAGCAAGAGAGAGCTTAAGTCCAATGGCGAAACTGAGTTCCATCAACAAGAACGAGAAGCGCAAGCAACTCGTCAAGAAGTACGCGGAAAAGTACGCAAAGCTGAAGGCAATCGCCGACGATGAGTCGCTCGACGATACCGAGCGTCTCATGGCGCGCCTGAAGATGGCTGAGCTGCCGCGCAACGCGAACCCTACCCGCGTGCGTAACCGCTGCACCACCACCGGCCGCCCGCGCGGCTACTACCGCAAGTTCGGGCTTAACCGCATCGAACTCCGGAACCTGGCCAACAAGGGCCTGATTCCGGGCGTGACCAAGTCGAGCTGGTGAGGAAACGATAGATGGCTATGACCGATCCCCTGGGTGATATGCTCACCCGTATCCGCAACGGCCAGCAGGCGAAGAAGGATTCCGTCCTTTCGCCGGCGTCGAAGCTGCGTGCGAACGTGCTCGAAGTGCTCCAGCGCGAAGGCTACATCCGTGGCTATTCCGAGGACACCAGCGGCAAGCACAAGGCGCTGCGGATCGAACTGAAGTATTTCGAGGGCGAACCTGCGATCAAGCACGTTGCCCGTGTCTCCAAGCCGGGTCGTCGCATCTACTCGGGCTCGAAAGAGCTTCCGGCAGTGCGCAACGGCCTTGGCATCACCATCGTCTCGACGCCCAAGGGCGTGCTTTCGGACAACGAAGCGCGCAACGAAAACGTCGGCGGCGAAGTGCTCGCGGAGGTGTTCTGATGAGCCGCATTGGCAAAAGGCCGGTGGCGCTTCCCAGTGGAGTGACCGCCAAGACCGAGGGCAAGACCCTCAGCGTGAAGGGCCCCAAGGGTGAGCTCTCCATGACCATGCTCGACCTGATCGAATACAAGATCGAGGGCGACGAGATCCAGGTGAACCCGGTGAACAAGACGCAGAAGGCGCGTCAGTTCTGGGGCATGCACCGCACGCTGGTGCAGAACCTGGTCGATGGTGTCACCGAAGGCTTCACCAAGGTGCTGGAAATCACCGGTGTCGGTTATCGTGCGTCGGCCCAGGGCAAGAAGCTCAAGCTGCAACTCGGTTTCAGCCACGATGTCGATCTGGACGTTCCGGAAGGCGTGGAAGTGAAGACGCCCGACCAGACCACGGTCGAGGTTTCGGGCATCGACAAGCAGAAGGTCGGGCAGTTCGCTGCCGAGATCCGCGAATGGCGCAAGCCCGAACCCTACAAGGGCAAGGGTGTGAAGTATCGCGGCGAGTATATCTTCCGCAAGGAAGGGAAGAAGAAGTAAGATGGCAAAGCTTTCCCTCTTTGAACGTCGCCGCCGCCGCGTGCGCACCGCGCTTCGCAAGCGTTCGGGCGACAAGCCCCGTCTGTCGGTGCACCGCACCGGCCAGCACATCTACGCGCAGATCATCGACGACAAGGACGGCCGTACCGTCGCCGCCGCCAGCACGCTGGGTGGCAAGGGTTCGGGCGCCAACGTCGATGCTGCCAAGAAGGTCGGCAGCGAAATCGCCGAAGCCGCGAAGAAGGCTGGCGTGACGACCGTCGTGTTCGACCGCGGTGGTTTCCTGTTCCATGGCCGCGTCAAGGCGCTGGCCGATGCCGCTCGCGAAGGTGGGCTGGAGTTCTGATGATGGCTGACGAAAACAAGAACGAAGACACCGGCGCTGAAACCAGCACCGCGGAAACGCCCGAAGCGGCAGCGGCCAAGGCCGAGTCGCAGGTGAACGAGAACATCGACGGCTCGACTCCGACCCCGTCGCTGGCAACCACCGAAGCGGCCGATAACCAGTCTGCGGCGGGTGGCGACGAAGGTCGTCCGCGTCAGCGTGGCGGCCGTGGTGGCAACCGTGACGACAATCGTGGCGGTGGCCGTGATGGTGGCCGTGGCCGTGGTCGCGGTCGTGACGACCGCCGTGGCAACCGTGGTGACGACGATGGCGAGGAGCTGATCGAAAAGCTCGTCCACATCAACCGCGTCGCCAAGGTGGTGAAGGGCGGCAAGCGCTTCGGTTTCGCCGCGCTGGTCGTGGTGGGTGACGGCAAGGGCCGCGTTGGCTTCGGCCACGGCAAGGCCCGCGAAGTGCCGGAAGCCATCAACAAGGCTACCGCTGCTGCCAAGAAGAAGATGATCCGCGTCCCGCTGAAGGAAGGTCGTACCCTCCATCACGACGGCAAGGGCCACTTCGGCGCTGGCAAGGTGAACGTGCGTTCGGCGCCTGCCGGTACCGGCATCATCGCCGGTGGCCCGATGCGCGCCGTGTTCGAAAGCCTTGGTGTTGCCGACGTGGTGACCAAGTCGATCGGCACGTCCAACCCCTACAACATGATCCGCGCCACCTTCGACGCGCTGGTGAACCAGTCTTCGCCGAAGTCGGTTGCACAGCGTCGTGGCAAGAAGGTTGCCGACCTGCTGGGTCGTGGTGGTCAGGTGAGCGAAGCCGAGGCCCAGGCCGAAGCTGAAGCGATCACGGAGTAAGATAGATGGCTACCATCAAGATCAAGCAGATCGGTTCGCCGATCCGTCGTCCCGAAAGCCAGCGCAAGATCCTGATCGGCCTCGGGCTGAACAAGATGCACAAGGTTGTCGAACTGAAGGACACCCCAGAAGTGCGCGGCGCCATCGCCAAGGTGCCGCACATGGTGGAGATCGTGGAAGGCTGAAGCCTTTCTCGACCGACAAACAATTTGACGGTGGTGGCCCGCTCAAGTAGCGGGCCGCTTCCATTTCGAGAATACCACTTTTAGCGCGAACAAAGCGAAAGCGAGTGCAGATTATGAAACTGAACGAAATCCGTGACAACGAAGGCGCCCGTAAAGAGCGCATGCGCGTGGGCCGTGGCATCGGCTCGGGCAAGGGCAAGACCGCCGGCCGTGGCCAGAAGGGCCAGAAGAGCCGTTCGGGCGTTGCCGTAAAGGGCTTCGAAGGTGGCCAGATGCCGCTTCACATGCGCTTGCCGAAGCGCGGCTTCAACAACCCGTTCGGCAAGGACTATGCCGAAGTGAACATCGGCCAGATCCAGAAGCTGGTCGACAACGGCAAGCTCGACGCCAAGTCCACGATCGATCACGCCGCCCTGAAGGCTGCTGGCGTGGCCCGTGGTGGCAAGGACGGCGTGCGTCTGCTGGCTAAGGGTGAACTGACGGCTAAGCTGACTTTCAACGTTGCTGGCGCCTCGAAGGGTGCCGTTGCTGCGGTGGAAAAGGCTGGCGGCAAGGTCGACGTGATCGACCCCGGCAAGCCCGAGCACGAAAAGAAGGCTGCTCGCCGCGACGCCAACAAGGCCGCCAAGGAAGCCAAGTAACCAGAAAATGGGACGCGCGGGTTCGACATCGGGCCCGCGCATCCCTATCTAGCCTTCCTGAGCCGGGAGGGTCCGGCGCCAAATACCAGGATTTAGACATTTCTCATGGCATCTCGCGCCGATAATCTCGCAAGCTCGCTGAGTTTCTCCAACTTCAGCAAGGCCACCGAACTCAAGCAGCGCATCTGGTTCACGATCGGTGCGCTCATCGTCTTCCGTTTCCTCAGCTTCGTTCCGCTGCCTGGCGTGAATCCGCTGATCCTGGAAACGCTGTACGACCAGACGCGTGGCGGCATCCTCGACATGTTCAACATGTTCTCCGGCGGTTCGCTGGAGCGTATGAGCCTGATCGCACTGGGCGTCATGCCCTACATTACCGCTTCCATCGTCATCCAGCTGGCAGCGTCGCTGCACCCGTCGCTGATGGCGCTGAAGAAGGAAGGCGAGGCCGGGCGCAAGAAGCTGAACCAGTATACGCGCTATGGGACGGTTTTCCTCTGCGCCATCCAGGGCTGGTTCCTGGCCAGCGGACTGGAAGCCTATGCTGCGTCGAGCGGGCTGCAGGCCGTGGTCGATCCCGGTTACATGTTCCGCATCGTTTCGGTCATCAACCTTGTCGGCGGCACCATGTTCCTGCTGTGGCTGGGTGAACAGATCACCGCACGCGGCATCGGTAATGGCGTGTCGCTCATCATCATGGCGGGCATCGTTGCCCAGTTCCCGACGTTCACGGCCAACCTGTTCGAAGGCGGTCGCACCGGCTCGATCAGCGGCGTCCTGATCGGCGGCCTGATCGTCATGGTCGTGATCCTGATCCTGGTGATCTGCTTTTTCGAGCGTGCCCAGCGGCGCTTGCTCATCCAGTATCCCAAGCGCGCCACGCAGCGCGGGGGGATGCAGGCGGATCGTTCGCACCTGCCTCTCAAGCTCAACACCGCCGGCGTGATCCCGCCGATCTTCGCCAGTTCGTTGCTGCTGCTGCCGCTGACCATCACGCAGTTCGCAGGCAATTCTGTGGATACCTCCAGCACCTGGGGCAGCGTGATCGTGACGCTCAACCAGTACCTTGCGCACGGGCAGCCGCTCTACATGCTGCTCTATGCCATCGGCATCCTGTTCTTCTGCTTCTTCTACACCGCGGTTGTATTCAATCCGGAAGACACGGCCGAGAACCTGAAGAAGAACGGTGGCTTCATTCCCGGTATCCGTCCGGGTAAGCGCACCGCCGATTATCTCGATTACGTGCTGACCCGCATCACCGTGGTCGGTGCAATCTACCTGACCGCCGTCTGCATCATCCCGGAATGGGGTATCGCGCAGACCGGCCTGCCGCTGTTCCTTGGCGGCACCAGCCTGCTGATCGTCGTCAACGTCACCGTCGATACCATCAGCCAGATCCAGTCGCACCTGCTGGCACACCAGTATGGCGACCTCATCAAGAAGGCGAAGTTGAAGGGCCGGATGCGCTAGGCTAGCGTCGAACGCTCTTTGACTCGGGGGAATCGCGTTTACATGAACATCATCCTTCTCGGCCCTCCGGGCGCAGGCAAGGGCACCCAGGCCAACCTGCTGGTAGCCCATCACGGCATGAAGCAGCTTTCCACGGGCGACATGCTGCGCGCTGCCGTGAAGGCGCAGACCCCGATCGGCATCAAGGCCAAGTCCGTGATGGATCGCGGTGAACTGGTTTCGGACGACATCGTCTCGGCTCTGATCGATGCAGAGCTGGAAGCCATGGGCGAAGATGTAGGCGCCATTTTCGACGGCTATCCGCGAACCGAGGCACAGGCTGTTGCGCTGGATGATATCCTTGCGAAGCACAATCGCAGTCTCGACCATGTGGTGGAACTGATCGTCGACGAAGAAGCCCTGGTGGACCGGGTGACCGGACGCTTTACCTGCGCCAGCTGCGGGGAGGGCTATCACGACCGCCACAAGTTGCCCGAGACGCAGGGCGTGTGTGACAAGTGCGGCTCCACCGATTTCAAGCGCCGGCCCGACGACACCGAAGAGACGGTGCGCACCCGCATGCAGGAATACCGCGCCAAGACCGCGCCGATCCTCCCCTTCTACGAGGAGCGGGGCATCGTGCAGCGGGTGGACGGCATGGCTTCCATCGATGAGGTGACCACCGCGATCGAGAAGGTCTTGGCCTCCTCCTGACCGGGGCGCTATACCTCTGTCAATCGAGGGAGGGCACATGCGAATTTTACTGACAGCAACCTTGGCTGTCCTGGCCGCGTCTTCCGCCAGGGCCGAAGTGGTCGACTCGTCGAGCGGCGGGTTCGCCACGCACGATAGCGCCGTCGTCGCTGCAGACCGCCGGGCGGTGTGGGATGCCCTGATCCATCCGGAAGGCTGGTGGACGCACACATGGTCCGACAGTTCGGCTAATCTCAGTCTCGATGCCCGCGCAGGCGGATGCTTCTGCGAAACACTTCCGAATACGGCGGGGTGGGGTGAGGGCTCGGTTGAGCATATGCGGATCATCACCGTCATGCCAGGCAGCGTGCTGCGGATGGCAGGCGCGCTCGGACCGCTGCAGTCGGAGGGGCTCGCCGGTACGCTTACGGTCACGCTCGAGGACGTGGACACCGGGACGCGCATCAGCTGGGACTATGTCGCGGGCGGGCAGGCGCGGTTCCCGGCGGACCGGATCGCTCCCGTGGTCGACCGTGTGCAGAGCGAATTTCTTGCCGCGCTGGTCGCCCATGTGGGTGGACCTGTGGAATAGCCGGGTCGGGCTGCGTCCAAGGGGTTTTGACTAGGGCTGCGGTACAGGCTATATGGATGACATCGAAACCGGGGGGTTTCAGCTGCGCAGCGGAATATTCCGTATGCGCCCTTTCGCCTGTTGACGAACAGGCAGAATCACCCTATCTGCGCCCTCTATTCGTCCATTGGTATCGATAGTGACTAACAGGCGGCAGCCATTGGCAAGCCTCCCGTTTTTGCTTTCGGACCGGGCGGATGGATTATTGTAGCGATGAGATAGGGGCGTCCCAGTGATGAAACCCCTGTGGAGCATGGAGAATTAAGTGGCTCGTATTGCCGGGGTAAACATCCCCACCAACAAGCGCGTTATCGTAGCGCTCACCTACATTCACGGTATCGGTCCCACCACTGCGAAGAAGATCGCCGACAAGCTCGGCATCGACCAGTCGCGCCGCGTGCAGGACCTGACGGACGCCGAAGTCCTGCAGATCCGTGAAACCATCGACGCCGAATATACCGTCGAAGGCGACCTTCGTCGCAACACCGCGATGAACATCAAGCGCCTGATGGATCTGGCCTGCTATCGTGGCCTGCGTCACCGCAAGGGCTTGCCCGTTCGCGGTCAGCGCACTCACACCAACGCCCGCACCCGCAAGGGCAAGGCCAAGCCGATCGCCGGCAAGAAGAAGTAAGCCGGGAACTATCCCGCGCTTTTCCCTTCTTAGGTATAAAGGAATCTGACAGATGGCACGCGAACCAGGCCGTATTCGGCGCCGTGACAAGAAGAACATTTCCAGCGGTGTTGCCCACGTCAACGCCAGCTTCAACAACACCATGATCACCATCACCGATGCGCAGGGCAATGCGATCAGCTGGTCCAGCGCCGGCATGATGGGCTTCAAGGGCAGCCGCAAGTCGACGCCTTATGCAGCGCAGGTTGCTGCAGACGATGCGGGCAAGAAGGCCGCCGAACACGGCGTGCGCACGCTCGAGGTCGAGATCAAGGGTCCGGGTTCGGGCCGCGAAAGCGCGCTGCGGGCGCTGCAGGCGGTGGGTTTCACCATCACCAGCATCCGCGACGTGACGCCGATCCCGCACAACGGTGTGCGGCCGTCCAAGCGTCGTCGCGTCTGATCGAAGCCTGCCGCGAGGGCATTCGTCCTCGCAAACAGTCACTCGCATCGGCCGCGGCGCTCCAGCGCTCCGCGGCCTTTGCGCCACGAAATACCTTTAGGGGAAGTCCATGTCCGTCAATACGAAGAACTGGCAGGAACTGAAGAAGCCCAACACTCTCGAAATCAAGGAAGGCACCGACAAGAAGCGCAAGGCTACTTTCGTCGCCGAACCGCTCGAGCGTGGCTATGGCCTGACGCTCGGCAACGCCCTGCGCCGCGTCCTGCTTGCCAGCCTTCAGGGTGCCGCCATCACCTCGATCAAGATCGAGAACGTGCTGCACGAATTCTCGTCGCTCGCCGGTGTGCGTGAAGACGTTACCGACATCGTCCTGAACGTGAAGCAGATCGCGCTGAAGATGGAAGGCGAGGGCCCCAAGCGCCTGCAGCTTTCCGCCACCGGCCCCGGCGAAGTGAAAGCCGGCGACATTGCCGTTTCCGGCGATATCGAGATCCTCAACAAGGATCTGGTGCTGTGCCATCTGGACGAGGGCGCCACGCTCAACATGGAGCTGACCGCCGACACCGGTAAAGGCTACTCGCCCGCCGTGCAGAACCGTCCAGCAGATGCGCCCATCGGCCTGATCCCGGTCGACAGCCTGTACTCGCCGATCAAGCAGGTGAGCTACAAGGTCGAGAACGCCCGCGTTGGCCAGGAACTGGACTTCGACAAGCTGTCGCTGACCATCGAGACCGACGGCACCGTCACCCCTGAAGATGCGATCGCCTATGCCGCGCGCATCCTGCAGGACCAGTTGACCCTGTTCGTCCACTTCGAAGATGGCATCCCGCAGCCGTCCAGCGCCATGATCGGCGTTGCTGCAGAGCCGCAGGAAAGCGACACCAACCAGCTCAACCGCTACCTTCTCAAGAAGGTGGACGAGCTGGAACTGTCGGTGCGTTCGGCCAACTGCCTGAAGAACGACAACATCATCTACATCGGCGACCTGGTCCAGAAGACCGAGGCCGAGATGCTCCGCACGCCGAACTTCGGTCGCAAGTCGCTCAACGAGATCAAGGAAGTCCTGAGCTCGATGGGTCTGCGCCTCGGCATGGACATCCCGGGCTGGCCGCCTGAGAACATCGAGGAAATGGCCAAGAAGCTGGAGCAGGAACTGCTCGGCTAATTGCCACCACAGGGGCTTGGGCCGGACCCCGTTTTCCGGCCTGCACTGGGCTTTCCGTCAAACGGGCCCTTTTCGAACTGGAGTAAGTAACAATGCGTCACGGTATTTCCGGCCGTAAGCTTAGCCGCAAGAGCCAGCACCGTACCGCCATGTTCCGCAACATGGCTGCCGCGCTGATCAAGCACGAGCAGATCCTCACCACCACGGCCAAGGCCAAGGAAATGCGCCCCTACGTCGAGAAACTGATCACGCTGGCAAAGCGTGGCGGCCTTTCGAACCGTCGCCTGGCGCACAGCCGCCTGATGGACGAAGCGCAGGAAAAGAAGCTGTTCGAAGTGCTGGCCGAGCGTTACGCCGACCGCAACGGCGGCTACACCCGCATCATCAAGGCCGGCTACCGCGCGTCTGACGCCGCTGCCATCGCCTACATCGAACTCGTGGACCGCGACGAAGATGCCAAGGGCCAGGACAGCGGCCCGGTGATGACCGAGGACGAATACGAAGACGCGTAAGCGCTCGTAACGAAACAAGCGAAGGGCCGTCGGAGCGATCCGGCGGCCCTTTTCTTTTGGCTGGTTCGTGGCACAAGGGTGGGCATGATCCGCACCATCTCAATCGCCGCCGCCGCGCTGGCTATCGCTGCCCCCGCTGTCGCACAGGGCATCTCGCAAGAAGACCTGAATGCACGGTACGACCGCGCGCTGGCAGCCGGCTACAAGGCCATGTTCCTGTGCAGCGCAACCGCCAATGCCGAGCGTAACGGAGCGTCGCGCAGTCTCGAAAGCGTGCGGCAATGGGAACTGAGCGGTATCCAGCAGCCGCTTGACGATTTGATCGGCGCGCTCGAGGGGCGGTTCTATCGCGATGAAGGCGGGGTACTCTACGCCGTGACCGTTGAATGGTCCGACACGATGCCGCCGCGCATAGCCCTGCATCAAGATGGCGAAGGGTGCTCGATCCAGCCAACGGGCTTCGAGCCATCATTCCTCGCGATGGATGAGGGGAGCGAAACGGCAACCCGGGAAATTCCCGCGGCGCAGCGCACCGTTCCAGCGGTCCATTCCCAATTTCCCGCCGCGTTCGACGGAGCCTACGGCGAGGATGCCCGCACGACCGCGGTAATCGTGGCGCATGATGGCGTAATCCGGGAAGCCTATGCCGACGGGTTCAACGGTCTTGTGCCGCAGCGTACATGGTCGGTCGCCAAGAGCATCGCCGCAACACTGGTAGGCGCGGCGGTGCAGAGAGGGGACGCGGCGGTCACGCAGAGTGCCGGACTGGGAGAGGGCGACACCGATCCCCGCCGCGCGATCACCATCGATCATGCCCTGCGCATGGCCTCGGGTCGCTATACCGACACACCCGGCAACCGCACCGATCCACTCTATTTCGGCGGCGCGACGGTGGACGAGGTGGCGGTCGACTGGCCCCTGGTGAATCCGCCAGGCTCTACTTTTCGCTATGCCAATAACGATACCCTTGCTGCAGTTCAGGCCATCGAGCACACCCTGACGGCCCATCCACCATCGGAATTGCTCGCACGGCTTGGCATGAACCACACCGTTGCCGAGACCGACTGGCAGGGCAACTACATCCTTTCCAGCCAGGTATGGTCCACCGCGCCCGACTTGCTGCGCCTGGGGCAGCTTTACCTTAACGACGGCGTGCTGCCGGACGGCACGCGCATACTGCCGGAAGGATGGGTCGAATATGTCTCCACACCCAGCGGCCCTCAGCCCGAGGGGCGCAACATGGGCTACGGAGCGGGCTGGTGGCTGTTCAACAATCACGAGGGCATTCCGGCGGACACGATCGCCGCGCAGGGCAACCGTGGCCAGTTCGTTGTTGTCGTGCCCAGCCGGAATGTCGTGATCGTGCGGCGCGGGGAAGACCCGGCGGGCGGAAGCGGCTTCGATATCCAGGCATTCACCGCCGATGTTCTCGCTGCCTTGCCGGAGTAGCCGACCAAGGGCGGGGCTTGCATCCGCGTGGGCGATGGTTACATCAATGACCATATCCCAACACGCGGAGATTTCATGCGTTTTCAGATTCTCGCGGCATCCTTGCTTGCCGCAACAGCCATTCCCGCTAGTGCGCAGGACATGACTGCACCAGACTATCCCGAAACTCGCCAGGGCGACGTTGTCGATACGGTGTTCGGCGAAGAAGTTGCCGATCCCTATCGTTGGCTGGAAGAGGATGTTCGCAACAGCGAGGAAGTGGCTGCCTGGGTCGAACGCCAGAACGCCGTGACCGACGCCTATCTCGAGGCGCTTCCCGCGCGCGACTGGTTCACGAACCGCATTGGCGAGCTTTACGATTTCGAGCGTTTCTCCGTGCCCGTCGAGCGCGGCGGACGCTATTTCTACACCGGCAATTCGGGCTTGCAGAACCAGTCGCCGCTATACGTGCGCGACAGTCTGGATGCAGAGCCGCGCCTGCTGATCGATCCAAACGAATGGGCCGACGATGGTGCCACCGCGCTGGCGGGCTGGGTGCCTTCGCCCGACGGCAGCAAGTTGCTCTATTCCGTACAGGACGGCGGCAGCGACTGGCGCATCCTGCGTGTGATGGACGTGGCCACGGGCGAACAGATCGGCGGCGAGATCCGCTGGGCCAAGTTCACCGGCCTTTCCTGGGTCGGAGATGACGGCTTCCTCTACTCGCGTTTCCCGGAGCCGGAGGAGGGCGAGGATTTCCAAGCTCTCAACATGAACCAGGCGGTCTATTACCATGCCCTGGGCACGGAGCAGGCCGCCGACAAGCTGGTGTTCGCCACGCCCGACCATCCCGAGCGCAACCACGTGGCGCAGACCACCAGTGACGATCGCTGGGCGCTCATCACGTCCTCCACCGGTACCGATTCCCGTTACGAAGTGAACCTGGTAGACCTGGATGCAGGATGGGACGCGCGCGTGCTCGTGCCCGGTTTCGAGGATAGCTGGAGCCTGATCGATTCAGTTGGCTCGCGCCTGTTCTTCACTACTAACAACCAGGCACCGCTTTACCGCGTGGTGTCCATCGACATGGACAACCCGCAGGCAGGCTGGACCGAAGTGATCGCAGAGCGTGAGCAGCCCATCGCTGGGGCCGCACTCGTCGGTGGACACCTCGTGCTGGAATACCTCGAGGACGCGTCTTCCGCCGCATATGTTTATTCGCTGGATGGCGAGATGGTGCGCGAGATGGAATTCGCCGGTCTCGGCAGCGCCGGCGGTTTTACCGGCGATCCAGACAGCCCGGAAATGTTTTACAGCTTTTCCAGCTTCAACCGTCCCGCCACGATTTATCGCTACGATGTCGCCACTGGTGACAGCGTGGTGTTCGCAGAGCCGGAATTGACCTTCGATCCCGAAGATTTCGTGGTCGAGCAGCGCTTCTACGAAAGCAAGGATGGCACCCGTGTGCCGATGTTCATCATGCGGCGCGCTGATATTGTTGCCAGCGGAGAGGCCGTGCCCACGCTTCTCTACGGTTATGGCGGCTTTGACGTGTCGCTTACCCCCGGCTTCTCCACAAGCCGAATGGCATGGGTGGAAGCGGGCGGTGCCTTCGCGCTCGCCAACATTCGCGGTGGCGGCGAATACGGCAAGGCCTGGCACGATGCCGGACGCCGTGCGAACAAGCAGAACGTGTTCGACGATTTCATCGCAGCAGGCGAGTTCCTGATTGCCGAAGGCGTGACGCCGGAGGACGGCCTTGCGATCCAGGGCGGATCCAACGGCGGCCTGCTGGTGGGCGCGGTGGCGAACCAGCGACCCGACCTTTTCGCGGCCGGCAACGCTGCCGTGGGCGTCATGGACATGCTTCGCTTCGACCAGTGGACCGCTGGCCGTTACTGGGTGGACGATTACGGCTATCCCGACCGGGAGGAAGACTGGCGCATCCTGCGGGCCTATTCCCCGCTGCACAACATCCAGCCCGATACGGACTATCCCGCGCTGCTGGTGACGACTGCCGACACCGACGACCGCGTGGTGCCGGGCCATTCTTTCAAATACACCGCTGCCCTGCAGGCAGAGGACCTGGGAGAACGCCCGCAGATCATCCGGATCGAGACACGCGCGGGTCACGGTTCGGGCAAGCCGACGGACAAGGCCATAGCCGAAGCCTCTGATATCGCGGCATTCCTTGCCTATTGGACGGGGTTGGAACCGGGCGAATAAGGACGTTCAGGTAAAGCGCTAGTTTCCTGAACATTTCCTAACGAGGGGGTTCAGCGTCACCTCAGCGCACTTCGGGTAGAACCTTTGTTGACGGTGGCAATCCGGTCATCGGCAAACGAAGGAGACCCCTTATGAAGTCCATTACCAAAGCTCTCGCCAAGGGCACGCTCGGAACTGTCGCGGCTGGCGCGATGGTGATGGGTATGGCCACACCTGCCGCCGCCCAGCATCACCGCGATCGCGACCGCGGCGGAATTTCCGCCGGTGAAGTGATCGCCGGTGCCGTGGTCCTTGGCGGCCTTGCTGCCATCCTGTCCTCCGGCAACAATGACCGTTACGACCGCTATGATCGCCGCGATTACCGCGGCAGCTATCGCGGCGGTTACGATAATGGCCGCTATGCCGTTGAGCAGTGCGTCCGCGAAGTCGAACGCTATGCGCAGCGCCGCACCGGCAGCCGCGCAGAGGTGTACGAAATCCGCGATGTCGACCGTGAACGTCGCGGCTTTGAAGTAGACGGTCGGATCGCCGTCCGCGACAATCGCCGCTATCGCAACGATCGCCGCGGCTGGGGCCGGGGTGACTACCGCCGTGGCTATCGCAACGATGGATGGGACGAAGGCCGCTTCAGCTGCGACATTCGCAATGGCCGCGTTGTCGATATCGACATTGATGGCATCCGCGGGCTCTGATTGAGCAACCCATGAAACAGGCAAGGGCGGTTCAGGCTGAAGCAAGTCTGGACCGCCTAGCCATATCCGCAATCCGAATTCCCAGGGGGAACCGCTCATGACATTCCGTCCTTCCCGTTTTGCAGGCGCAACGGCCCTTGCGGCTGCGCTCTCGATGGCCGCAACGCCTGCCGCCGCTGCCGAATTGCCCGTAGCGACAGCTTCGGTGACCAATACCGTGAAAGCCGGGGTTCTCCCGGTCGGCGCGGAGGACGCGACCCAGTGGCGCCGGTATCGCCCCTACCGCCACCGTCATCGTGATCGCGGCGTCGATGCGGGCGATGTGATCGCAGGCGTCGCTGTGGTCGGCGTCCTTGCGGCTATCCTCAGCTCCTCCAACCGCAACCGCGACCGGGATCGCTACGAGGAGCGGCGCCAGCGTGTGCGTTATGATGACCGGCGGGATCGCCAGTACGACAGCCGCGGGATCGAAAGCGCCGTCGACATGTGTGTCGAGCAGGTGGAATACCGCGACAACCGCGTGGAGAACGTCGACCGGGCAGATCGCAATGCAGCGGGCTGGACCGTGTCGGGATCGCTCGACGATGGCCAGCGCTGGACCTGCCTGATCGACAATTCGGGCGACGTGCGCAGTATCGATTACGGCGGCGGCGTCGCCTATTCCGCACAGTCTTCTGCCAGCTCTGTAACCGGTTCTGCGTCCGGCCAGTTGAGCGATGCAGCCTATTCCCGCGCCCGCGCCACCACGCGCACGGCGGCGGACGAGGCCTATTCCTACGACGAGGCACCGATGGTCACAGTGCCGGGTGCGGACGATCCGCGCCCGGCCTATCCCGGCGGTCCGCTGCCGGGCGAGGAAGGCTATGACGCCGACTGGCAGGACGATGATGCCGACGAAGCTGGCGAGTGGGAAGGCGACGGCCGCTACACCACCGCGCAGGCTCCCGATTTCGAGCAGGGTGCCCGCTAGCTGCTGGCTTCCTTCGAGTAGGCGGGCAGTTCGATCCGCCACACCATCGCCGCGCCGCGCAGCGTGAAACCTGCGAGCGCGGCGATTGCCATTGCCCACGCTTGCTGCATGCCGAGCAGTAGCATGACCCCGCACAACGAAGAGGCAAGGGCCGCGGCGGTCACATAGAGTTCCGGGCGCATCAGGATGGACGGCACGCCCGCGATCACGTCGCGCACGATCCCGCCCACACAGCCTGTCACCACGCCAAGAATGATTGCCGCCAGCGGTGCAACGTCGAATGCCAGCGCCTTGGCAACGCCCAGCGTGCTGAACAGGGCCAGGCCCATGGCATCGGCCCATTCGAGCCAGCTATCGCGCCCCTGCCACCACTTGCGCGGGATGAACCATGCTATCAGCGCGGTGATGAGGATGACCGGCGCAACATAGAAATCGCGCAACCAGAATGCTGGCACTCCCAGCAGGGCATCGCGCACGGAGCCTCCGCCCACACCGGTCAGCAGCGCGAAAAAGGCGCAGGTCACGAAGGTCTGGTTAAGCCGCGCGGCCAGCAGCGCCCCGGAAAGGGCGAAGACGGCGGTGCCGCCAAGGTCCAGGAACGGGGGCAGGACCGGCGCGATCATGCCCTTGCCCCTTTCGGCACCTGCACCCGTGCCTTGCGCCGACGGAACATCAGCACGCAGCCGAGCAGCGACCCTGCCACGCCCAGGGCGGCAAAAATAATGAGGACCGGATGACTGGTGTCCTCGCGCTCCTGCAAGTCCATGATGTGCAGGCCCCACATGAAATCGAAGACCCGCCACCACCCGCTGCGCACAGCCAGCACTTCGCCGGTCTGCGCGTGTATGTAGATGTGGGTGTCATCGGCAAAGCGTGCCTGCCAGGCATCCACGCCAGCGCGCAGATCCAGGGGATTGGCGTCGGCCGGGAAGAAGGTGACGGCTTCCAGCGCTGCATCGCCAGCATAGGCCGTCGCGGCTATCGACCTTGCATTGCCTTCTTCCACCGCGGCGTAGGGACTGCCGTCCGTTGCGGAATAGCGGACACGGTTGCCGTCTTCCTGCACCACGATCCAGCCCGGCCCGTCCGGCAGGCTTTGCAGGCTGAGGCTGCGAACCGGGCTTTCCAGCTGCGGCATCACCCACGCCTGCGTCTGCACAGGAGGCAGTTCGGCGCGCAGATGGTTGCCGCGCACGTACTCGATAGGGTGCCATACCATGATGAGCCCGGTCACCGTCCACATGAGCACCGGCACGCCCACCAGCCAGCCGAGCCAGACATGCCACCTGGCAAAGAGCCGCATGATTTTCCGTCGAGTCATTTTCGCCCGATAGGCGCTCGGGCCTCGCGCCGCTAGTGCGTGGCAAACAGTTTCGAACGATCGGCAAAGGCCTTCATCTCGATGGCATTGCCTGCCGGATCGCGGAAGAACATCGTCGCCTGCTCGCCCGGCTCTCCCTTGAAGCGTACGCGCGGGGCGATATCGAACTGCACGCCTTTTTCGATCAGCCGCTCGGCCAGCGCCTTCCATTCATCCATGTCCAGCACAATGCCGAAATGCGGTACGGGCACGTCGTCGCCGTCCACCGCGTTGGTGCCGTGTCCGGCTTTGGCCACGATACCGGGTGCCTGGTGCGCCACGATCTGGTGGCCGTAGAAGTCGAAATCGCACCAGTCTTGGCTGGACCGCCCTTCCTTGCAGCCCATCACCTCGCCCCAGAACTCGCGGGCGGCCTCCAGGTTGTCGACGGGGAAGGCGAGGTGGAAGGGGGAAAGCTGGGTCATCTCTTGGGTATCCTGTGCAGTCCTAGGGCAAGGCCGAAGCCGAGTATGGGCGACGCGCCATAGCCGATCAACGGGGTGGGGTAGTTGGACATCAGCGAAAGGACGGCGAAACCGAACAGCAGCCCCGCCAGCGCGAATCGCTTTGCCCGGTCGAACGGTATGGCGAACAGCAACAGCGCGAACGCCGCCGCCAGCGCCAGGCCAAGCGCGAGGGCGGCCGCAATATTGATGCTAGCAGCCTCCACCAGCACCCGCTCCACGAAGGGCTGCGGCGGCAGTTCGCCGCGCAGGGCCATGTTGATCGAGGCGAAGAAGCCCGCAATCGCGACAAGGCCCACCTTCCAGTCGCGCGTGACATGGTGCAGCCCCACGGCAGCGAATGTCAGTGCGAATCCGGTCGCCGCGTCCGGCTGTAACCAGACGCATACGATTGCAGCCAGCAGGATCGGAGCCGCCAATGTGCTGTGGCGGGCGGCCAGCACGCACAGGGCGGGAGCCACCAGCATGCCGGTGTGCAGGCTGAGCGGGCCGAGCGGGAACCAGCGCAGCACGCGGTCCCCGGTAACGGAGATCGCGGGTGGACTGATCGCCAGCGCAGCCAGCAGCGTGAACAGTAGGATGCCCGTCATCAGGTGACGGCTGAGCGAGGTGTGCGGCCCGCGACCGGCCAAGATCCACAGGCAAGCCAGTACCAGCGCACCAAGGTTGGTCAGTGCATAGTGCGCGGGAGCGCCAGCGAGCGCCATGTACAGCGCACCCGCCAGCACGGGGATCGCGAGCGCCAGCAGCGCCGGTACGCGATCCCGCAATGCCACCTCAGATATGGATCGGCTTGCCCTGGACGCCCATCGCGGCCTCTTTCATGGCCTCGGCATGGGTCGGGTGGGCGTGACAGGTGTAGGCAATGTCCTCGCTCGTCGCACCGAATTCCATCGCCAGAGCCGCCTCGGCAATCATCGTGCCGGCAACAGAGGCAATGGCCCAGACGCCAAGCACACGATCGCTTTCGGCCTCGGCAATGACCTTCACGAAGCCGTCCGGCTCGTGATTGGTCTTGGCACGGCTGTTGGCCATCATCGGGAACTTGGAGGTTTTGACAGCCTTCTCGTCGCCGCCCATCTTTTCGATGGCCTGCTCTTCGGTCAGGCCGACACCGGCGATTTCGGGCCAGGTGTAGACGACGCTGGGGATCACATCGTGGTTCACGATGCCGGTGTCTCCGGCGATCCATTCGGCGACGGCAATGCCCTCATCCTCGGCCTTATGGGCCAGCATCGGGCCGGGCACCACATCGCCAATCGCGCGCACGCCGTCGACGGCCGTGCGGAATTCGCCGTCCACCTCGATCTGGCCGCGCTTGTTGGTTTCGAGGCCGATGTTCTCGAGGCCCAGTCCATCGGTGTTGGGCTTGCGACCGATGGAAACGAGCACGCAGTCTGCTTCCATCGTTTCCTCGTCACCGCCATTGGCAGGTTCGAGGGTGAGCGTCGCTTTCTTGCCCTTCACCGAAACGCCGGTGACCTTGGTGGAAAGCTTGAACTCGATGCCCTGCTTCTTGAAAATCTTGCGCGATTCCTTGCGAACGTCGCTATCCATGCCGGGCAGGATTTCATCCAGGAATTCGACGCAGGTGACCTTGGCACCAAGGCGACGCCAGACGCTGCCCAGTTCCAGCCCGATCACGCCGCCGCCGATCACCACCATGTGCTCCGGCACCTTGGGCAGTTCAAGCGCGCCGGTCGAATCGACGACCACGTGCTTGGCATTGTCGACTTCCACGCCGGGCAGGGGGGTGACGCTGGAGCCGGTGGCGATCACCACTTCCTTTGCCGTAACCTTTTCGCCGCCCACCTCTACGGTGTGCGCGTCCACGAACTTGGCGTGGCCCTTTTTCCAGTCGACCTTGTTCTTCTTGAACAGGAACTCGATGCCCTTGGTCAGCCCGTCAACCGCGTCGAGACGCTGGCCGTGCAGCTTTTCCATGTTGAGTTTGGGGCTAACCTCGATACCCATGCTTTCCATCGTTCCATTGGCCGCCGCATCGAAGAATTCCGATGCGTGCAGCATGGCCTTGGAGGGAATGCAGCCGACGTTGAGGCAGGTCCCGCCCAGCGTCTCGCGGCTCTCCGCACAAGCGGTCTTCAACCCCAGCTGCGCCGCGCGGATCGCCGCGACATAGCCGCCGGGGCCGGCACCGATAACAAGGACGTCGTAGTCGTATTCAGCCATTCGTAATTCCTCAGAGGTCGATCAGCATCCGCATGGGATCTTCGATCGCTTCCTTCATGATCTTGAGCGCGGTCACGGCCTCGCGGCCGTCGATGATGCGGTGGTCGTATGACAGGGCGAGGTACATCATCGGGCGGATCACCACTTCGCCGTTTACGGCAACGGGGCGGTCCTCGATGCGGTGCAGGCCCAGCACGGCAGACTGTGGCGGGTTGATGATCGGCGTCGACATCAGCGAACCGAACACGCCGCCATTCGAGATGGTGAACGTGCCGCCGCGCATGTCTTCCATGGTCAGCTCGCCTTCCTTGGCGCGCTTGCCGAAGTCGGCGATGGCAAGCTCGATCTCGGCAAAGCTCATCTGGTCGATGGAGCGGACCACAGGCACGACCAGCCCGTTCGGCGCGGAGACCGCTACCGACAGGTCGACGTAGTCGTGGTAGACGATCTCGTCGCCATCGATCTGGGCGTTGACGGCGGGCACGTCCTTCAGTGCCAGTGCCGCAGCCTTGGCGAAGAAGGACATGAAGCCCAGCTTGATGCCGTGCTTCTTGGCGAAGGTATCCTTGTAGGCCTCGCGCGCTTCGATCACGGCGGTCATGTCGCAATCGTTGAAGGTGGTCAGCAGCGCCGCTTCTTCCTGCGCGCCCTTCAGCCGCTTGGCGATGGTCTGGCGCATGCGCGTCATCTTGACGCGTTCCTCGCGGCGCTCGCCCTTGGCAGAAGAAGCCGGGGCAGGCGAGGGGGAAGGGGTCGGGGCAGGCGCGCTATCGCCCGAGCCTTTGGACCCTGATTGCTTCGACTGGGCAGCGGCCAGCACGTCTTCCTTCGTCAGACGGCCATCCTTGCCGGTGCCCTTGATGGTTGTGGGATCAACCCCGTGTTCCAGCACCGCACGGCGCACGGCGGGGGACATCGTGGGCGCATCGCCGCCCTTCCCGGCATCCTTGCCGCCATCGTCGGGCAGCTTTTCCATTTCCTTGGCGCTTTCCTTCGCCGCGGCGTCGCTTTTGGCAGCGGCGGGCTTGGACGAAGACTTTCCTTCCGCGCCTTCCTCGATACGTGCGATCACGGCGCCCACTTCGACGGTTTCGCCCAGCTCGACAGTGAATTCCGCCAGCACGCCATCGACGGGCGAGGGGACTTCAACGGCCACCTTGTCGGTTTCGAGGCTTGCGATCGGCTCGTCGGCCGCCACGGCATCGCCGGGCTTCTTCAGCCACTCGCCAACGGTGGCTTCGGTGACCGATTCACCAAGCGTGGGGACTTTTACTTCGGTTGCCATGCGGTCGTTTCCTTGGCTCTCTAGCTCTTAGTTCGTGTTGCGCGTCTTGCGCGAAGCGGCAGTCTTGCCCCGTTCCGAAAGACCGAGTGCGACCGAGACCAGCGCTTCCTGCTGGGCCTGGTGGCGCTTGGCATAGCCGGTGGCGGGCGATGCCGCTTCCTCGCGCCCGGCATACCGGGGGCGCATGCCATCGTGGCCGGCGGCGGTCAGCGCATCCTCGATGCGGTTCTGCACGAAGAACCACGCGCCGTTGTTGTGCGGCTCTTCCTGGCACCAGACGACTTCCTCCAGGTTGGTCATGCGCTTCATGCGCACGGCCAAGGGTTCGCCGGGGAACGGATAGAGCTGCTCGATGCGCACGATGGAGACGTCGTCCACGCCTTCCTCGTCGCGCTTTTCCATCAGGTCATAGGCGACCTTGCCCGAGCACAGCACCAGGCGACGTACCTTGCTATCCTCGATCTCCGTCTCGTCGGAGAGGATGCGGCGGAAATGGCTGTCGGTCTGGAACAGGCTTGCCTCGCTCTTCGCCTTGGGGTGGCGCAGCAGGCTCTTGGGGCTCATGATGATGAGCGGCTTGCGGAACGGACGCAGCATCTGGCGGCGCAGCACATGGAAATAGTTCGCCGGGCTGGTGATGTTGCACACCTGGATGTTGTCGTTCGCGCACAGTTGCAGGAAGCGTTCAAGGCGGGCCGAGGAGTGCTCCGGTCCCTGTCCTTCGTATCCGTGGGGCAGCAGCATTACGAGGCCGTTGGCACGCTGCCATTTCACCTCGCCCGCGGCGATGAACTGGTCGATCATCACCTGCGCGCCGTTGGCGAAATCGCCGAACTGCGCTTCCCACAGAACCAGCGTCTTGGGATCGGCCAGGGCAAAGCCGTATTCAAAGCCCAGCACACCGAATTCGCTGAGCGTGGAATCGTATACCTCGAACTTGCCGTGGGGCAGGGCGGCGAGGGGCACGTATTTCTCTTCGCTGTTCTGATCGACCCAGATCGCGTGCCGCTGGCTGAAGGTGCCGCGACCCGAATCCTGTCCCGACAGACGCACGCCGAAGCCTTCGGTTACCAGACTGCCGAAAGCCAGCGCCTCTGCCGTGGCCCAGTCGAAGCCTTCACCGGTTTTGAACATCTCGCGCTTGGCATCCAGCACGCGGCCCAGCGTCTTGTGAATGTCGAGATCGTCGGGGACGGTCGTCAGGGTGCGGCCCAGGCTGTCGAACAGCTTCTTCTCGATGCCCGTTTCGGCATTGCGGCGCGCGGATTCCGGATCGGCAGGCTTGTGCAGGCCGCTCCAGCGTCCGGCGAACCAGTCGATCTCATTCGGCTTGTAGGTTTTGGCCGCCTCGAACTGTTCGTCGAGGTGGGCGATGAACTGCGAGCGGATTTCGGGAGCGGTGCCTTCTTCCAGCACGCCTTCGCTTTTCAGCCGCTCGGAATAGATTTCCGAAACGCGCGGATGGCTCTTGATCTCGTCGTACATCAGCGGCTGGGTGAACTTGGGCTCGTCGCCCTCGTTGTGGCCGAAGCGGCGATAGCACCACATGTCGATCACGATGTCGCGCTTGAACGTCTGGCGATACTCGATGGCCAGCTTGCAGGCGAAAGTCACCGCCTCCGGGTCATCGCCGTTGACGTGCAGGATCGGGGCCTGCACGCCCTTCGCCACGTCGGACGGATAGGGGCTGGACCGCGCGAACTTGGGGCTGGTGGTGAAGCCGATCTGGTTGTTGATGACGAAGTGGATGCAGCCGCCGGTGTTGTAACCGCGCACGCCGGAAAGGCCGAAGCATTCCCACACTACGCCCTGACCGGCAAAGGCTGCGTCACCGTGGATCAGCACGGGCAACACCTGCTCGTGATTGTCCAGATCGTCGCGGAAGGCCTGCTGGGCGCGGGTCTTACCCAGCACGACGGGGTCAACCGCTTCCAGGTGCGAGGGATTGGGCACCAGGCTCATGTGCACCTTGATGCCGTCGAACTCGCGGTCCGTGCTGGTGCCGAGGTGGTACTTCACATCGCCCGAACCGCCGACATCGTCGGGGTTGGAACTGCCGCCGGAGAATTCGTGGAAGATCACCTTGTAAGGCTTTGCCATCACGTTCGCGAGCACGTTCAGCCGGCCGCGGTGAGCCATGCCGTAGATGATCTCGCGCACACCCAGCGCGCCGCCGTACTTGATGACCGCTTCCAGCGCCGGGATCATCGATTCCCCGCCGTCGAGGCCGAAACGCTTGGTACCGACGTATTTCTTGGCGAGGTACTTCTCGTACTCCTCGCCCCGGATCACCGCCTGCAAGATCGCCTTCTTGCCTTCCGGCGTGAACTGGATGGTTTCCTCGGGGCTTTCGAACCTGTCCTGCAGGAACCGCCGTTCCTCGGTATCGGCGATATGCATGTATTCCAGGCCCACGTGCCCGCAATAGGTGATGCGCAGCGCGTCATAGAGGTCGCCGACCTTGACCCAGTCGAAGCCGAAGGCACCGCCGACGTAGACTTCCTTGTCTTCCTGCCCGGCAAAGCCGTGCCATGCGAGCGACAGCTCTTCCGGCTCGGCCGTGTGCGACAGGCCCAGCGGGTCGAGCTTTGCCGCCAGGTGGCCGCGCACGCGGTAGAGGCGGATCAGCAGCATGGCCTGAATGGAATCGCGCGCCGCCGCCTCGATCGAAGCGGCATCGGTCGGCTTGCCCGCCTTGGCAGCGGACTGCTTGACCACTGCGACCATGTCGGTCGGGTCCATGGCCTGCGACCAGCCGCCCGCATCGTCGGTCAGCGGCCAGCGCGGGTTGCCCCACGACGGGCCCGGCTGCGCGCCTTCCTGTGGCGGCAACTCGGGGAGGAAATTGTCAGGCTCTTTACCCATCATGGGCCTCGCATTTCTTGAACCGCTATGCCCTGAACGGGCAGGTGGTTACGCCAGTTCCTTCAGCAGGGCATCCAGCGTGGTGCCAAGCTCGCTGGGGCTGGGGGAGACGCGGATGCCCGCATCTTCCATTGCCGCGATCTTGCTTTCCGCATCGCCCTTGCCGCCCGACACGATGGCACCGGCATGGCCCATGCGCCGTCCCGGAGGGGCGGTGCGACCGGCGATGAAGCCGACCATCGGCTTGCGGCGGCCCTTGGCAGCTTCCTGCTTGATGAACTCGGCAGCCTCTTCTTCCGCGCTGCCGCCGATTTCGCCGATCATGATGATCGACTTGGTGGCATCGTCGTCGAGGAACATGTCGAGCACGTCGATGAAGTTGGTGCCGTTGACCGGGTCGCCGCCGATGCCGACAGCGGTGGTCTGGCCAAGGCCAACCGCCGTGGTCTGGTGCACGGCTTCGTAGGTGAGCGTGCCGGAGCGGGAGACCACGCCGACGCTGCCCTTCTGGAAGATCTTGCCTGGCATGATGCCGATCTTGCACTCTTCCGGAGTCAGCACGCCGGGGCAGTTCGGGCCGATCAGGCGCGACTTGGAGCCAGTCAGCGCGCGCTTCACAGTCACCATGTCCATCACGGGAACACCCTCGGTGATGGTGATGATCAGCTCGATCTCGGCCTCGATGGCTTCCAGGATCGCGTCGGCCGCGAAGGGCGGCGGGACGTAGATGCACGAAGCGGTCGCGCCGGTGGCTTCCTTGGCCTCGCGCACGGTATCGAACTGCGGCAGGCCGAGGTGCTCGGAGCCGCCCTTGCCGGGGGTGACGCCCGCAACCATCTTGGTGCCGTAATCCAGCGCCTGCTGCGTGTGGAAAGTGCCGGTGTTGCCGGTCATCCCCTGCGTGATGACCTTGGTATTCTTGTCTACGAGGATGGACATAATCTTCCTTCGGCTAAATTAAGAGTGCAGCGGCAATCGTAGGGCATGCGACGACTACTAAGTAAATTACCAGAAATTCTAAAGTCCGACCCCGCCATCGCTTACGTTCGAATATGCCGAGTAGTGGTGGAACAAGCAGGACAAGGACGAAAGACGGTGCAAGCCAAAGTATGCCATAAGCAAAGGCGAACGAGATGATGGCGCCTAACCCGTAGATGAGGACCGCATCCTTGTGCGAAGAGGGTCCTATTCGTTTGGGGTAGCCAGACTTCGCCATCACGCCAGCGAGCTATCCAGCCCCTTGCAGGCTTCGAGCAGTTCCTTGACCGCATCGACGCTGACCTGGAGGTTGTTCTTCTCTTCGTCCGAAAGGTCGATTTCGATCACGCCTTCGATACCATCGGCACCGATCACGGCGGGAACGCCGACGTATAGGCCATCAACATCATACTTGCCTTCCAGATAGGCGGCGCAGGGCAGCACGCGCTTCTGGTCACCCAGGTAGGCCTTGGCCATCGCGATGGCGCTGGTGGCGGGCGCGTAATAGGCGGAGCCGTTGCCGAGCAGGCCCACGATCTCGCCGCCGCCCTTGCGGGTACGGTCCACGATCTCGTCGAGGCGGCTTTCCTCGACGCCCTTGATCTTGGCCATGTCCTTTACCGGAATGCCGTTGATGGTGGAGTAGGAGAGCACGGGCACCATGGTGTCGCCGTGGCCGCCGAGCACGAAGGCGTTCACGTCCTTCACCGAGGTGTCGAATTCCCAAGCGAGGAAGGTGGCGAAACGCGCGCTATCCAGCACGCCAGCCATGCCCACCACCTTGTTATGCGGCAGGCCGGAGAATTCGCGCAGCGCCCACACCATCGCATCCAGCGGGTTGGTGATGCAGATCACGAAAGCGTCGGGGCAGTTGTTCTTGATGCCTTCGCCGACGGCCTTCATCACCTTCAGGTTGATGCCCAGCAAGTCGTCGCGGCTCATGCCCGGCTTGCGCGGCACGCCTGCGGTCACGATCACCACGTCTGCACCGGCAATGTCGGCGTAGTCATTGGTGCCGGTGATCTTGGCGTCGAAACCTTCGATCGGGCCGCACTGCGACAGGTCCAGCGCCTTGCCCTGCGGCATGCCCTCGGCGATGTCGAACAGGACAACGTCGCCCATTTCCGCTTTCGCTGCGAGGTGGGCCAGGGTGCCGCCGATCATGCCGGCGCCGATAAGGGCGATCTTCTTGCGAGCCATGGAAACTCTATCCTTCTCGGGCGCCTTCAGCCTGCCTTTGGTGACTGCCCAGCGCCCACGCGGGACTCGCCACCTGGATTCGATATGGCCGCCCTAGGGCGCTGGAAAAAGCATTGCAACAGCCAATAGGCATTTGTTTTTGCAAACAGTTCGCAATAGCAATAGACGCGCGGAATACTACCTACGATCTCACCACAAGACGCGTGGCAATGCCAGCGGTTCCCCGCACTTTCATGGCAGGGAAACGCTATCGCGCGTCAACGGGAGTGGAGGTATTGGTGCGGAGCGAGCTTTCAGCCGCCAGCCTGCACCGGCAGGTCGATGCGGCTGGCCATGCGCCGATCCAGCGCACGGCAGATTTCCAGCCACCATTCGAAGCTCTGTCGGTCACCCGCATCGGCGGCAGAAAGGGCCTGCTGGCGCGCATGGTCGGCAGCTGCAAGGCCATGCTCGGCAAAGTGGCGCAGGGCCGCGTGCAGGTGCGTGCTCGCCACCCGCTTGCCCCGGTTGTCGTTCGCGGGCTGGAATCGCATGGCCCGCGCCTGCGCGCGCGGCATCCGGCAAGTGGTACGCTTGAGAGAGGCGGCAAAACGGATGGGCATGGGCTGGCGAACTTCCGAAGTTTCTGGTCTTGGCCGCGACGGGCGACGCACACTCCTATGCCACCTGCGCGCTAAGCGAAGGTTGGAAGGGATGGTTTCCGAAACATTGAGGGTGGGCGCAAAGCCCGGTCAGGGCCGTTCGATCCAGCGCCCGCTGTTGGCATATTCGCTGCGTACCGCGCCGGCCTTGGGCAACCGGTTGGCGGCAGACGGAGCGGGCTGGGGCGCTACCCCAGCGGCATTGCCACCCGTCGCCGATGTTTCGGAGACGTCAGGCACGGCGGACAGCGAACTCGCCTGGGCCAGCGCTACCGGGTCCGGACCCTGTGCCTGTGCAATGGCGGCAGGGGCTGCCCTGCCGGGTTGCGGTTCGCCGCCGCCATAGCGGAACGTGAAAGCGGCAGGCTCTCCCGCCGCGCCCGGCCAGCGGTAGAACACGTGCGCGCCGATCACCGTTGTGCGGGAGAGGCTGGGCGCCCAGTAAGGGTGCACGGCCAGCGTGTGATAGTGGGTGGATAGGCCGACGGGGTCGTAAACCGATCCCGCCAGCGCGGCGCGGGCAATGCGGCTGGCGCGCTCCCACCCGCCGCGAGACGGGCGACGCGCCAGCGATCCGTCGCAAGTGAAGGTGAACTGGCAACCCGTCCGCCGCGCCGAACCCTGGTAGACCACGCCGCATACGGTATCGGGCCAGGCGCTGTGCGCCACGCGGTTCAGCACCACCTGGGCCACGGCGCGCTGGCCTGCGTCGCTCTCGCTGGCGGCCTCGTAATAGATCGCGGTGGCCAGGCATTCCTGCGCGCGGACGATATCGCTGCCGCTGCCCATGGCGACCAGCGCGGCAGCGGCAGGGCCGATACCCGGCTGTGCGGGCTGGGCAAGGTCTGCTGTCCCGGTTGCGGTGCCTGCTGGCGTGAAAGCGGGGGCGGCGAGCGCCGGCGCATCCTGCAGGTAGTAAAAGGCCGACCCGGGAAAGCTCTCGCCGGGAGTCTCGAAGCCGAGCGGTTCCACCGTGCTGGCGGGCGCCTGCGGAATCTCGGGCTCGAACGCGGTTTCAGCAGCGATCGCGGGTACCGCCAGCGCGGCAGCCAGCACGCCCAGCCGGCGCAGGATCAGCGCGCGGCGCGACTGGCGCGCGCGGCGACGGCGGGCAAGCAACTGCTGCGGGGTTGGGCGGGAGGCGGTCTGGTCCACGCCCCGCCCATACCGCCAAGTGCTTGCCCAAACATCAACGCGATAAGAGGCGTTCCAGACAGGGACGCCGCTTACCTGACCGTTAACCATGACAACAAGCGCCATTGCATCTGCGAACACTCGCGCATAATGAGGCGCCGACGTCACGGGTTGTTCGTGAAAGCGAACCTAAGAGGGAAGCGGGTGAAACACCCGCGCTGCCCCCGCAACTGTGACCGGGGAGCGACCCGCTCTGTTGCCACTGTCGCTAAGTTATCTTGGGGGCGGGAAGGCGAGCGGGAAGCATCGATCCGGGAGCCAGGAGACCTGCCTGAGACGGTCGCTTACGCTATCGGGCGGGGTGTACCGAAAGCCAGCGGGAGAGCGCATTTCCGCGCTCCCTCCGTCACAAGCGACAGTTTCGCTTTTGATGGAGGAATTGTGTACAAATATCTGTTTTTCGGCGTTTCCCTCGTTGTTCTCGCGCGTCCGGCGTTCGCCCAGGACGAGACCAGCATCACCGTAACCGCCACCGGCACGCGTATCGAGGTGGAAGATACCGGCCAGGCCGTAACCGTCATCGGCGAGGCCGAGATCGAGGCGGTGCAGGGAGCGGACCTGACCCGCGTGCTGGAACGCGCGCCCGGCGTCACCTTCACCCGTAATGGCGGCACCGGCAGCTTCACCGGCGTGCGCCTGCGCGGTAGCGAGGCCGAACAAGTGCTGACCGTGATCGACGGTGTGCGCGTGTCGGACCCTGCGGCACCCACCGGCGGATACGATTTCGGCAACCTGCTGGCGCTCGATCTGGACAAGCTTGAGATCCTGCGCGGCTCCAACTCCACCATCTGGGGCTCGGACGCGATTGGCGGCGTGATCGTTGCCTCCACACGTGCGACCAGCGGTCTGCGCGCCAGCGCCGAATACGGCGCACGCGACACCGTCAGCACCGTGGTATCGGGCGGATTGAGCGATCCCGATACCGGCTTCCTCGGCCTGTCCGGCACGTGGTTCAGCACCGATGGGATTTCCGCCGCCGAATCAGGCACCGAGGCCGATGGCTTCGAGCAGTGGGCGCTGAACGGGCATGCGCGTTACTATTTCAACGACCGCTTCGAACTGTTCGCCCGCACCCGCTATGCCGAGGGCGAACTGGAACTGGACGGATTCCCCGCGCCGAACTTCACGCTGGCCGATACCGACGAGGTGCAGGAAACCCGCCAGTGGACCGGCTCTGCCGGGGCAGTGCTGGATACCGGCGCGCTGTTCGTCTCTGCCGCATACAGTTTTTCGGACACCGACCGTGACAACCTGGATGGCAGCGGGGCGGAGACATTCACCAGCCAGGGCCAGTCCGACCGGCTGGACCTGCGCGGCGAATGGCGGCCCATCGGCCCGCTGCTGCTGAATTTCGGGGCGGAGAACGAGTGGGCGCGTTACACGACCCTGTTCGATACAGGCGAGGATACCCGCAGTACCGGTGCCTATGTCCAGGCGGGGATCGAATACAACGCCATCTCCGGCCACATCGGCGCACGGGTGGACGATCATGCCGACTTCGGCACGGCCGTCAGTTTCGGTGCGGATGCCAGCTACGAGCTGTCCCCCGGATGGCGGCTGCGCGCCAGCATTGGGGAGGGGTTCAAGGCGCCCAGCCTGTACCAGCTGCATTCCGAATACGGCAACCTGTCGCTCGATCCCGAACAGAGCACCAGCTTCGACCTTGGGCTGGCCTACGGTGAGCGGACACTGTCCCGCCAGCGCGTTTATGGCGCAGTGACCGTGTACCAGCGCAATACCGATAACCAGATCGCGTTTGTCAGTTGCTTTGGCGAGACGACCGGTATCTGCACCAACCGTCCGTTCGGCACATACGACAATATCACCCGCACCCGCGCGCGCGGCGTGGAGGCGGAATTGTGGGCGCGGCCTGCCGACGGTGTGACGCTGGGCGCGATCTATACCCTGACCGATGCCGAAAACCGCGAAACGGGCCTCGCGCTGGCCCGCCGCCCGCGCCATGCGGCGACCTTCACCGGGGAGTTCTCGCCGATTGCAGCAGTGACGCTGGGCGCAGACCTGCGCGTGGTCTCATCCAGCTTCGACAATGCCGCGAACACGGTGCGCTTGGGTGGTTACGAGGTGATGACCCTGCGCGGCAGCTGGCAGGTAAGCGAGCAGGTGCAACTGTTCGGCAGGGTCGAAAACCTGTGGGACGAGCAATACCAGACCGCTGCCGGGTACGGCACGGCGGGCACCGGCGCACATATCGGGGCGCGGCTGGCGCTTTGAGCGGTTCGCTTCCTTCGTCATTCCGGCGAAGGCCGGGATCCGGGCTGGCTTCACGCTGGTGGCTCTGGATTCCGGCCTGCGCCGGGATGACGGTGAGCGGCTGCGGGAGTGCAAACCCGCACTCCGAAACCGATCGTCCCAGCATTGTCAGCCTGAACCCCTGCGCCGACGCCATCCTCGCGGAAATCGCTGCGCAGGGGCAATTGCTGGCCATTTCTCACTACAGCCACGATCCGCAGGCAAGTTCCATGCTGCCAGAGCAGGCGGCGCAGTTCGCCAGTACCGGTGGCACGGCAGAGGAAGTGCTGGCCCTGGCGCCAGACGTTGTGGTGGCCGATATCTTTATCCAGCCGTCCACCCGCCGGGCGCTGGAGCAGGCCGGTATCGATGTCGTCACCATCGGCATTTCCAGCACGCTGGAAGACAGCCTTGCACAGATCGACCTGCTGGGCGAAGCGACCGGCAACAGCGTCGAGGCAAAGCGCCTTTCCGACGAAATCGCCGCAAGCTGGGAAAGTCTTGCCTGGCAGGGAGAGCCTGTCACAGCGCTGCTCTGGCAGCAGGGCGGCATCGTGGGCGGTGAAGGGTCGCTCGCCAATGCGCTGCTGGAACACAGCGGCTTTGCCAGCCTTTCTGCCGCGCGCGGACTGGGACAGGGGGCCTACCTGCCGCTGGAGAACGTGCTGGCCGATCCACCGCAGGTGGTCATCACGGCAGGGGACGAGATCGCTTTCAATCATCCGGCCATGACCCGCAGCGTCGCCCATTACGACCTTCCCTCCTCATTGCTTTATTGCGGTGGGCCCACCATCCCGCGCGCCCTTGCGCGGTTGACCGAGATCAGGCGGCAGGTGCCATGAACCGCGCGAGCCTGATCTTCGCCGCGCTGGTGGCGATTGCTGTTCCTCTGTCTCTGCTGGCGGGCCGCATATGGGTCGATCCTGATGTGACACCCAATGCGGTTCCCATCCTGATGGAACTGCGCATGCCGCGTGCGGTCCTCGCAGTGGTGATCGGCGCGGGGCTGGGCGCGGCGGGCGCGGCGATGCAGGGATACCTGCGTAATCCGCTGGCCGACCCCGGACTTTTCGGCATCGCTCCCGGCGCGGCGCTGGGTGCGGTGATCGCGCTGTATATCGGTGTGGGCAGTGCGATTCTGTTGCCGCTGTTCGCCCTTGTTGGCGCGGGCGGGGCGATGGCCTTGCTGGCGCTGATTGCCGGGCGCACGGCGAACCCGGCGCACGGCATCGCGCTCTTCACGCTGGCGGGCATGATGATCGCCAGCCTGGCGGGCGCGCTCACGTCGCTCGCGATCAGCCTTGCGCCCAACGCCTTTGCCATGAGCAGCATCGTTACCTGGCTTATGGGCGCGCTGACGGACCGCAGCTGGGCCGACGTCATGCTGGCCGCACCATTGACGCTGGCGGGCCTTGCCGCGCTGTGGCTGGCGGGCCGCGATCTTGACGCGATGACCCTGGGCGAGCCTGCGGCGCGGTCGCTGGGTGTATCCCCCGGCCGCCTGATGGCGCTGCTGGTGGTGGGCACCGGGCTGACCGTGGGCAGCGGCGTCGCGGTGGCCGGGATCATCGGTTTCGTCGGCCTGATCGTGCCGCACCTTGTCCGCCCGCTTACCGACAAGCGTCCATCCAGCCTGATCGTGCCGAGCGCGCTGGCGGGAGCATTGCTCGTGCTGGTGGCGGACGTGGTGGTGCGTATCCTGCCGCTGGTGACCGAACTGCGCCTCGGCATCGCGCTTTCGCTGATCGGCGCGCCGTTCTTCCTGATGCTGCTGCTGCGCATGCGGAGGGCGGCGTGATGCTGGAAACACGTGCAATCGCCATTGCCGACCGGCTGGACAGCGTCACCACTGCGCTGCATCGCGGCGAGATCACCGCCATCTGCGGTCCGAACGGTGCGGGCAAATCCACCCTGCTTTCGGCGCTGGCGGGCCTGCTGCCTGCCGACAAGGGCGAAGTCCTGCTGGAAGGTACCGTGCTTTCCGCCCTGCCGCCGCGAGACCGCGCCAAGGCCATCGGCTACCTGCCGCAATCGGGCGAAGTCGCATGGGATGTGTCGGTCGCCAATCTCGTGGCGCTGGGCCGCCTGCCGCACGGTGACCAGGGCAAGTTCGCCGTCGCCAACGCGATGGCCGCAACCGCCATGTCGGACTTTGCCACGCGCCCGGTTTCCACCCTGTCGGGCGGCGAGAAGGCCCGCGCCCTGCTCGCACGGGTGCTCGCCGGCGAACCGCGATGGATATTAGCCGACGAACCTCTCGCCGCGCTGGATCTCTCGCACCAGCTCGGCCTGCTGAAAGTGCTGCGCGCGCAGGCCGACAGCGGCGTTGGCGTGGTGCTGGTGGTGCATGACCTCGCCTTGGCGATGAACCACGCAAACCGTGTGCTGGTGCTGGATTCAGGACGCCTGAAAGCAGACAGCGCCCCCGAGGAGGCGCTGTCGCTAGATATCATTCATGAAGTCTGGGGCGTGAAAGCACGCTGGCTGGGTGAACCGGGCCAGCGCGCTCTGGTCACGCAGGACTGAGCCACGTCCCCGTCTATCAGGGCGAACGGGGGAGGGAGAACAAATCTCCCTCCCGACATTCAGTTAGACAGCGCCTTCTGCACCATCGACGCCGTCGACATCGTCATCTTCCGGGATCAGGCCGCGTGCTTCCAGCAGCGGCTCGACACGCGGGTCACGGCCGGTGAAGTCGCGGAACATCTGCTCGTAGGTCTTGGAATGACCCTGGCCCAGGAAGGTGTTCACGATGTGGTCGCCCATCTCGCGGGTCATGCCGCCATTGGCCGCCACGTAGCTGTAGGCATCGTGGTGCAGCATCTCGGTCCACGTGTAGGCGTAGTAGCCTGCATCATAGCCGTGTTCGAAGATGTGACGGAAGTACGGCGTGCGGTAGCGCGGCGGCACCAGGTCGCTGCGCAGGCCGATGCGTTCAAGGGCTTCGCCTTCGAAGGCCATCACGTCGGTCGGCGCGGGCTGGTCCGGGTCGAGCGAGTGCCATTCCATGTCCAGCAGCGAGGCGGCGATGATCTCGCCGAAGCTGTGGCCCTGGTTGAACTTGCTCGCACGGTCGATGGCCTGCACCAGCTCCGCCGGGATCACTTCGCCGGTCTCGTTATGACGGGCGTAGCGTTGCAGCACTTCGGGAAGCGCGGCGAAGTTTTCGTGGAACTGGCTGGGGAATTCTACCCAGTCGCGCGCGGTGTTGGTGCCCGAAAGTGCCGGGTACTGCTGGTCGGCAAAGATGCCGTGCAGCGCGTGGCCGAATTCGTGGAACATCGTGGTGACATCGTCCCAGGTTGCCAGAGCCGGCTGGCCGGCGGCGGGCGGGGCGATGTTCAGCGTGTTGGTGATGACCGGCTTCAGGCCCAGCAAATGGCTCTGCTCGACGAAGTTGCTCATCCACGCCCCGCCGCGCTTGCTCTCGCGCTGGAACGGATCGAAGTAGAACAATGCCTGTTCCTCACCATCGTGGAAGACCGTGTAGACCTTCACGTCGGGGTGATAGGTTGGGATGTCGGTGCGTTCTTCGAAGGTCAGGCCGTAAAGCTGCTCGGCCATGTAGAACACGCCGTCTTCCAGCACGTTATCGACCACGAAATACTGCTTGATCTCCTCGTTATCGAGGGCGTAGCGCTCCGCACGAACCTTGCTGGCGTAATACTGCCAATCCCAAGGGGCGAGCGTAAAGGTTTCGCCGTCTTCCTCCAGGCGGGCCTGCAGAACGGCAGCTTCGCGCTCCTGCGTGGCGCGCAGGGCGGGGACCATCTCTTCCATGAAGCCGATGGCGGCATCCGGATCGGACACCATGCGATCGTACATCTGCCAGGCAGCGTGGCTCGGCTCTCCGAACAGCTGGGCGCGGCGATTGCGCAGCGCGATCACTTCCTGGATCAGCGGTAGCGTGGACGCTTCGCCCGACTGGTTGCGGGCGATGCTCGCCTTGTACAGCATTTCGCGCACATCGCGGTTGTCGAGCTGGGCGAGCTGCGGCACGCCGGTGGTGTTGCTGACGTTCAGCATGAACTCGCCTTCATGGCCCGCTTCGGCAGCGGCAGCGGCGGCGGATTCGATCTGGCCGTCCGACAGGCCCGACAGCATTGCCCGGTCATCCACGAAGATCGCGGCGTTGTTCTGCCCCGTCGTGATGCGCTGGGAAATCTGCGAGGACAGCGACGACAGCCGCTCGTTGATCTGGCGCAGCTCAGTCTGCGCGGCATCGCCCAGCAGTGCCCCGCGGTGAACGAACTCGTTGTAGGTGGTTTCCAGCAGCATGGCATCTTCCGGCGTCATGCTCATCGCGGCGCGGTTGTCGTAAACCGCCTTCACACGGGCAAACAGTTCCGGGTTCAGATAGATGCTGTCGGTCATCGCGGCGACCTGCGGGGCGAGTTCCTCGTCCGTGGTTGCGATGGTATCGTTGATGTTCGCGGAAACGATCTGGCTGAACGCGCCGTAGCTGCGCGAGAAAACCTGGCCCGAACGCTGCATCGCCACCAGCGTGTTGTCGAAGGTGGGCGGATTGGGGTTCTCGGCAATCGCTTCCATCTCGGCCAGCTGAATGGCGATCGCTTCCTCAATGATGCCCTGCCAGTCGCCGTCCGACACGCGGTCGAACTGCGGGGCGTGCATGAACAGCGGAGAAGGCTCTGCGAAAACGCTGGTCGCTTCGGGGATCTGCGGGTTGTACTCGGCGGTGCCGGGCAGGACATCTGTGGAGGTCATGTCGCCGTTGTCCATCGTTGTGCAGGCGCTGGCAAGCGCGGCGATCATGGTGGTGGCGAGAAGGGTGCTCTTGCGCATTCGGGCGTCTCTTCCTTTTGAAATTATGCAGCCCGCCGGATGGCCGGGCCCTGTTGTTTCGAGTGAAACTTGGCGCATAGTCCTACAGATTGAACCTGCCAAGAGCCTGAACGCACTCGTCAGGACGAGGTTTCCGCCTGTTCAATGGAAGCTCTAGCCGCTTCCGACAGCGCCTGCCGATTGATTGTCACGATGCGCGGCCTGCCGCCCGGTTCCCCGGGACGGAGCCAGAGCGCGCCGAGCTGGAAGAAGCCGCCCTGGTCGGGCACTACGGTCATGTCACCAAGGTCGAGCCCGCGCATCAGCGCAAGCATTTCGGGCGAGAACACCTCGGCAAAGTCGCGGCTGGCGAAATCGGTTTCGCGCAGGTCGCGGCGGTTGCCCTCGGCATCGATGTACAGCAGCGGTACGTCCAGTGCGCCCAGCAATTCCTCGCGGCTGTCACGCGCGGCGGCATCGCGCAGGGCCGAAAGGGTCGCTTCGTACTGGCTGGCGCTGGTGCCGGTCGCGCAGGATATCAGCCCGCCCTCGGCAAGGTCGTTCGCGCGGTCGAATTCACGGTCCGGCGCGGCCTGCTGTTCCCATACGACGACCAGGCAATCGCGGTCCTCCCCTGCGCGGACGACGGCCGTGCCCGCCTCTGCGGGGATATCGAAGTTACCACCGATTTCGCCGGATGCGTCGACGGGTGGCCCTTCCTGTGCCGAACACGCTGCCAGCAGGGCGGACGCAGGCAGCACAAGACCCGCCAGCGCGGCAACGATACGGGCCGGGGCGGGTCTTGCAATTCTGTTGGACTGACGGTGCGTCATGGCTGGCAAATGGCCGTTCGAAAGTGTTGGTTCAAGCCTGTGATCAGATGCTCGCACGGCCACGGGTATCTACCTCGATAGCGCGCGGATCTTCATAGGCGGCGTTCATGAAAATCGACTGGCGACGTTCGGACCGAATTTCGAGCCCCCGGGCGACCTGGCCACCGGCTGTGGTGTAATTCAATTCGTCCGCCATTCCGTCATAATTGGCGGTCTGAATCGCGGCGTTGAGGCCGGGGCTGCGCCTTTCCGACACGTTGCCTTCGCCGACGTTGTAGACGAGGTCAACCAGGGCATCAAACTCATGCTGGTACAACGGCAAGTCGCCGACGAGACGCTTTACGCCGCTTTCAGCCTTGCGCAGGTCGGCTTCAAGGAAGTGCAGCGCCTGATCGTATGTAATGCGGTCGCCGACCCTCAAGCCGTCGCTCGGTCGTACCAGGTGGCCGACGCCGACGGTAGGATAGCCTGCAACGTCACGGTAGACGGTGAGGCGAACGCCCTCTTCTTCCGCCAATGCTTCCTTCAGCGTGTCGCTCACTTTCAGCTGTAGGGCGTGAACGCGGGTCTGGGTCGGATCGATATCCTCGAAGCTGATCTGGTACTGCGGATCGAAGTGCGAAATATCGACAGCGCCTGTACTGAAGCCCATCACGGCGGCGGACATTGCCAGCGCCGTCTTGCGCTTGCGCATCCGGCCGCGCAGGTCATCACCTTTTGCGGCGCGATACTTGCGGCGCATCCGCTTGACAAATTCGCGCACCATCTGGCCGCGCATCCAGCTAAGTGCGGGCTGCAATTCCTTGCTCGCGTCCGATTTACTGGACGGCGAGGGGGTGGCAACACTTTTGCTTCGTGCGGGTCTGGGTGGATGGGTTGAACCATCGCGCGGGTTTTGCCGCGGGGCATGCGCGGCAATGGCCTGTGCGTTAATGGGGTTCTCGCTCGGTGCGGTGTTCGACATGCGAATCCTGTTGTGCCTGTGGCAACCGGCGCAGGTCGTAAAAGTAAAGCGGGCGGCGGTTGCCGTGTATCGTTTCACCCAATCAACGGACCGGCGGCGCTTTCGGTCCACGGTTCATCCGATCAGGCCCACGCTTCGCAAGTTGCTAAAGACCGCGTTTCGCCAACATGACCGTCCGCGAAACTTTCGAAATGTATGGCGCAACTCACTGAAACTTCGTAATTTCCGAATAGAGCGCACCGTTGGGTGTCAGGTCACTTTCAAACAGCGAAAAGCCATCGACTTGCCATGGACCGAGGCTTAGCGCGCCATTCGCATGAAGCCAATCGCCAATGGGCGCGCTGCCGCTGTTCAGCCGGGCGAGCGTGATGTGCGGGGTGAACCTGCGGGTCTCGGGCGCCAGCCCGGCGCGGCGGCAGGCCATTTCCACGCGCATCTGCAGCAGGTCCAGTTCCGCGCTGGGCGCCACGCGTGCCCAGATCGAACGGGCACGACCTTTTCCCTCGAAATGGCCGACGCCGGTTATGTGCAGGGGGAAGGGGACAAACAGCACGCTTTCCAGTGCGGCGGTAAGGTCGGATGCCATGTGGCGATCGACCTCTCCCACAAAGCGCAAGGTGACGTGCAGATTGTCGGCATCCTGCCACCTCGCACCGGGCAGGCCTTCCATCGTGTCGAGCAAGGCCTCGGCCACGTGTTCGGGCGGACGAAGGGCAACGAAAAGGCGGCGCGACGACATACATGGCACATGGTTATCGCGGGCGGGTTCGTCCAGCATTGCGGAAGCCGTACAGATACCTTCGACAGGCGCGCTGCCACAGGAATGACGAAGCCACGACAGCAGAGTAGCTGTCGCGGCTCCATCAATTAGGTCGGCGCGGTAACGCAACCGGGACTTCGACCGGGCAAGCGCTAGAAGCTGATGCCGGCACCCGCGCTGAAGCCACCCTCGCCGTGGGTGTCCACCGTGGCACCCGCTTTCAGGACACCCCGGCCTTCGTTGAAAGTGGTCGAGGCTCCGATGGCGAATGCGGTCTCGCCGCGATAGTGACCGATGGCACCACCGAACATGGAACGTCCGGGCTCCATCGTCTGCGGAATGCCTGCCACGGCCATCGCACCGGCGGTTCCCGCAAAGGCTTCTTCACGGAATTCCTCCAGGTCGAAGGCGACGTCGCTGATCTGCGCCGACAGCAGGCCGAACTGCTGGTCGGTGTAGCTTATCGAGTCGGCCAGCACATCGGCCATTCCCGCCTGCAACTGTCCCAGGTTGACTGCGTCGGTTGCAGCCGTTCCTGCGGCAAGGTTGTGCAGGGCCACGGGCTGACCGCCATTTGCACCCACCAGCGTCACGTCGTTGGTGATCGTGCCGCCGTTGCTGACCGTCGGATTGTCGGGGTCGGAGTATTGCACTGCCACCACCGTGCTGCCGGACAGGTTGTTGTTGATGGTCTCGATATCGGCCGTGTTCTGGTCGATGTCTGTGCGATTATCCGCCACGGCCGCATTGGTTGCAGCAAGCTGCGATCCGTTCACGGCATCGGTCGAACCTGCTGCAACATTGCCAGCGGCGACATTGGTGACGCGCACCGGATCGGCAGTCGCTCCCACGAATGCCACCGTATTGGTGGGCACATCGCTGGGTACTGAGGGATCGGCGTTGGCAACGTAGGTCACCGGCACATTATCCAGCCGTGTCTGGATGTTGGTGATGCTGCCTTCGTTGACGGTAACCCGCTCGTCGATACTTGCGATATTGGTGGTGTTGTTGGTGACCCGTGCATCCACATCGGCCAGGTCTCCTTCAACCACGGTTACCCGATCATCGATGTTGGCGATGTTGGTCGTATTGGTGGTAACCGCCGTATCGAGGTTGGCAATATTGCCCTCGTTGACGGTGACCCGCGCATCGATATCGCTCAGATCTTCCTCGACGATGGTAACCCGGCCATCGAGATTGGCGATATCGGTGGAGTTGTCGGAAACCGCCGTTTCGAGGTTCGCGATGTCACCTTCATTCACCGTCACACGTCCGTCCAGATCGTCGATGGCATCGCTGTTGGCGTCCACCTGCTGGTTCGTCGCGAACAGCTGGCTGCCGTTCACGGCCTCGTCTGACGTTGCGCTCACTTCACCATCGGTAACATTGGCGATGGTCGTTCCGCCAGCACCGTCCAGCGTGACCGAGGTGCGTGTCGCATCGTCGTAGGTCACGCCAAGCGCATCACCGCTTGTGTTGATCGCGGCAATGGCATCGGTGTTGGCCTGGATTGCGGCCGTGTTGATATCCACCTGCTGGTTGGTCGCAAACATCTGGGAGCCGTTCACCGCGTCGCTGGACCCTGCATTCAACGCGCCATCAGCAACATTGGTGACGGTCGTACCATCGGCGCCGCCCAGCGTCACGCTGGCCTGGCTCGCATCGTCATATTGAACCGCGGTGTCCTGAAGATCGGCAATGTCGGCGCTATTCACAGCCACATCGGCCTGGATGTCCGCGATGTCGCCGGTGTTCGCCGCAACATCGGCCTGCAGGTCGGATACATCCATCTGCAGGTCGTCGATGTCGGTGGTGTTGACAGCTACATCGGCCTGAATGTCCGCGATGTCGCCAGTATTCGCCGCCACATCGGCCTGCAAGTCGGACACATCGGTCTGCAGGTCGTTGATGTCGCCGGCGTTTACGGCGACAGACTGGTTGGTGGCGAAAAGCTGTGAACCGTTTACCGCCTCATCCGAAGTGGCAGAGACTTCGCCGTCCGCGAGGTTGGCGATCGTCGTGCCATCAGTGCCACCGAGGGTGATGGCTGCCTGCGTCGCATCGTCATATTCTACGACGTTTCCAAGCGAGGAGTCCAGCGCCGCAACTGCGTCAAGCGCGGCCTGAACCTGTCCCACCGTGGCCGCATCCGTGGCCTCGGTACCGGGTGCGACATTGGTGATCTGGCGCAGGGCACCGGCAGAACCGACCGACACCGATCCCACGGAATAGAACGTGCCCGTAAGGCCGGGAGCGGTATAGTTGGCAAGCGGACCGCGGTCGGCGACGGAGCCCGCACCCAGGGCGACGGAATTCACACCGGATGCCATGACACTTGCGCCTTCGCCAATCGCGATTGCTCCGGTTGCGCCAGCAGCCGTAGTGGCTCCATTGCCAAAGGCGATTGCGTCGATTTCGCCGGCACTCGCTATCATCCCATTCTCGCCCAGGCCGGTGATCTGGTTGCCGCCAATGGCGATCCCGCCTTCTTCGTTCAGGGTGATGGCGTCGGCGGTAAGGTTGCACTGGTCCGACGGGGCGATGAGATTGCCATTCGTATCGAGCACGGTGAGGCTGATCTGTTCGCCTGCGGCAATATCACCCAGGATATCGTCGATTTCGAGATCGAGATCGGTAATGTCCAGTGTATCGCCCGGCCCGAAGATAGCGCCTACCAGCGGCAGGGCACCAACCACGGCGTCGATTTCCAGAATGTTGTCGGTAAGAGTGGAGAGTCCGCCTACCAGCGGGTCGTTTGCTGCATCGACGATATCGGTGACAGCAGATGGATTAAGCGAGATCCCCGTGCAGACGTCGACAGCGGGTTGCAATGCTTGGGCCTGGACAGGCGCCGAGAGCAAGGGTGCCTGGCAAGCGGCAATGGCGATTGAACTGACCAAGGCCGTACGGCCGATATAGTTTTTGTTCTTCCTCATTTCGCATCTCCTGGATTCCCGCCCAAGATCTGCGTTCCCACCTCAAAAGCTTCGCTCGAAAGGTTAAAAATTGGTTAATCCCGAAGGGACTTCTTTACGGAAAAGCCATTTAGAAGAGTGCCTTATTGCGAAAAAAGGGCGGAAAACCGTACGTCTCCGGGAAAATGTCGTTGAGCGAAAAATATGGCCGTCATGACTGGAAATGGTGCGAAAATGACCTTGACGAACGAGAACATTTAAAGAACATGGTGATCGCACACGACCGCGTGGCTTCGTGGCCCTTGGTCCCACTGGACTCCTGTCCCCCCACTCCCCACTTGGACGGCCTATGGCTCTCACAAAAATCTCCGTCAAAGGCGCGCGCGAACATAATCTCAAGGGGATCGACATCGATCTCCCGCGTGACAGTCTGATCGTCATCACCGGCCTTTCCGGCTCCGGCAAGTCGTCGCTCGCGTTCGACACCATCTATGCCGAGGGGCAGCGCCGCTACGTGGAGAGCCTGTCGGCCTACGCACGCCAGTTCCTGGAGATGATGCAGAAGCCCGATGTGGAGCATATCGACGGGCTGTCGCCCGCGATTTCCATCGAGCAGAAGACGACCAGCCGCAACCCGCGCTCCACCGTGGCGACCGTGACGGAAATCTACGATTACATGCGCCTGCTGTGGGCGAGGGTGGGCGTGCCCTATTCGCCTGCCACCGGCCTGCCGATCGAGGCGCAGACGGTGTCCAACATGGTCGACCGCGTGATGGCCTTGCCCGAAGGCACGCGCCTCTACCTGCTTGCCCCCGTGGTGCGCGGCAGGAAGGGCGAATACCGCCGCGAACTGGCCGAATGGCAGAAGGCGGGTTTCACCCGCGTGCGCATCGATGGCGAGATGTACGCAATCGAGGACGCGCCTGCGCTCGACAAGAAGTTCAAGCACGATATCGAAGTGGTGGTGGATCGCCTCGCGGTGAAGGAGGGGCTGGAAACGCGCCTTGCTGACAGCTTCGAACAGGCGCTGAAACTGGCCGAGGGGCTGGCCTATGTCGACTTGGCCGATGGCGTTGTGCCGGGGCGCGAGGATGAGGCCGACAGCGGCGGCAACCTGAAAGGCGCAGGCATCCCTGCCAACCGCATCGTGTTCAGCGAGAAATTCGCCTGCCCCGTCAGCGGCTTCACCATCGAGGAGATCGAGCCGCGGCTGTTCTCCTTCAACGCCCCGCAAGGCGCCTGCCCGACGTGCGACGGCATCGGCGAAAAGCAGCTGTTCGACCCGCAACTGGTGGTGCCGAACGAGGAACTCAGCCTGAAGAAGGGCGCCGTGGTGCCCTGGGCCAAGAGCAATCCGCCGTCGCCCTATTACATGCAGGTGCTCGGATCGCTGGCCAAGGAATACGGCTTCGACCTGACGACGCCGTGGAGCGAACTCTCGCCCGAGAACCGCGACGTCATTCTCTACGGCACCAAGGGTAAGCGCGTGCCGCTCACTTTCAAGGACGGGCGCAAGGAATACACCGTGCAGAAGGCGTTCGAGGGGGTGATGGGCAACCTCAACCGCCGCATGGCGCAGACCGAAAGCGCATGGATGCAGGAGGAGCTGAGCAAGTTCCAGACCGCGCAACCGTGCGAGACCTGCGGCGGCGCGCGCCTGAACGAGAAGGCGCGGGCAGTGAAGATCCCCGGACCCGACGGCGTCACCGACATCAGCCAGCCCACCCGCTATTCCGTGGCGGACGCGCTCAAGTGGTTCGAGGCGCTGCCCGGCCACCTTACCGACACGCAGAACCAGATCGCCAAGGCCATCCTGAAGGAAATCGTCGAGCGGCTGGGCTTCCTCAACAACGTCGGCCTCGACTACCTCAACCTCGACCGTACCAGCGGCACGCTGTCGGGCGGGGAAAGCCAGCGCATCCGCCTTGCCAGCCAGATCGGCTCCGGCCTGTCGGGCGTGCTCTACGTGCTGGACGAGCCGAGCATCGGCCTCCACCAGCGCGACAACGACCGGCTGCTCGAAACCCTCAAGCGCCTGCGCGACCTCGGCAACACCGTGATCGTGGTGGAGCATGACGAGGACGCCATCCGCACGGCGGACCACGTGGTGGACCTTGGCCCCGGCGCGGGCGTGCACGGCGGCGAGGTGGTGGCGCAGGGCACCCTGAAACAGGTGCTGAAGGCCAAGAACTCGCTCACCGCCGATTACCTGACCGGTCGCCGCAAGATCGAGGTTCCGCAAAAGCGCCGCAAGGGCAACGGGCACAAGCTGACGGTCCATGGCGCGCGGGCGAATAACCTGAACAACGTGACCGCCAGCCTGCCGCTGGGCACCTTCACCTGCGTCACCGGCGTCAGCGGCAGCGGCAAGTCCAGCTTCACCATCGACACGCTCTACGCCTCTGCCGCGCGCACGCTGAACAACGCCCGCGTGGTGGCCGGCGCGCACGACAGGGTGACGGGGCTGGAATACTGCGACAAGGTGATCGAAATCGACCAGTCGCCCATCGGCCGCACCCCGCGCTCCAACCCCGCCACCTACACCGGCGCCTTCACCAATATCCGCGACTGGTTCGCAGGCCTGCCCGAAGCGCAGGCGCGCGGGTACAAGCCGGGCCGCTTCAGCTTCAACGTGAAGGGCGGCCGGTGCGAGGCGTGCCAGGGCGACGGCCTGATCAAGATCGAGATGCACTTCCTGCCCGACGTCTACGTGACGTGCGAGGAATGCGGCGGCAACCGCTACAACCGCGAGACGCTGGAGGTGAAGTTCAAGGGCCACTCCATCGCCGACGTGCTGGACATGACGATCGAGGACGCGGAGGAATTCTTCAAGGCCGTGCCCCCCATCCGCGACAAGATGCACATGCTGAACGAGGTGGGCCTCAGTTACGTGAAGGTGGGCCAGCAGGCCACCACGCTTTCAGGTGGTGAGGCGCAGCGCGTGAAACTGGCCAAGGAACTGTCGCGCCGCAGCACCGGCCAGACGCTGTATATCCTGGACGAGCCGACCACCGGCCTGCATTTCGAGGACGTGCGAAAGCTGCTGGAAGTGCTCCACCGGCTGGTGGACCAGGGCAATTCCGTGGTGGTGATCGAACACAACCTCGACGTGATCAAGACTGCCGACCACGTGCTGGACCTGGGTCCGGGCGGCGGCGTGCGCGGCGGCGAGATTGTGGCGCAGGGGACGCCGGAGGAGGTTGCTGGCGTGGAGGGGAGTTATACGGGGGCTTATTTGAAGCCGATGTTGGGAGGTTAGTAGGTCGGAGCGGAATGAAGCAAGGTGCTGAGCACATACGTTGCAGAAGTGCGGGGGCGGAATGCTTACTGGTGCCTTAGTGCCACAGATAAAACCCCATCATAACAGTCATCCTTCTCGGACTTGATTCCAAATGTTTTTGTGGCAGATGCGTCAGAGAATACAGGGAGAGGCATTTGTCGACCTCAAAATATGCTGAAACACTACCGGGGGAGTGTCCGCCAGAAGACGCTGTCAGTGAGCCGCTGGAACGCGTGTACCGGCTTACAAAGAGTGAAGACCTTTCCGAGACTGATTTTCACTCTCACGCTCAACTGGGCAGGGTCAAGACTGCTCAATACAAGGTTACAGACTGCCAGTGGGCTTCGTGCTCCCTTTTTACGACACCAGATGCCGCTTTGGCGATCAAAGGTTTGCGCCGTCGCCATCCTTGGATCACGGAACTTTCAATTCCAGCAGCCGCAGGTAAGCATAAGCTTCGTGGGGAACACGTCGATTTTTGGCGATACGCAGACTTCGACGTTTTGAGCGCCATCGAAAGTCATCGAAAGCACGATAATGACGCGTAAGGCGCTTCCAGGCAAAGTTATCCAAATTTTGCTTTGGTATGATATTCCCGAAATCCTACTCGTTGAGATAGGCAAGAACGAATTCGTTCTTGCTGTTGCCTCGGGCTGCTCTGATGATCCGGAAAACGCGTACTATGGAGCTTCTTTTTCGCAGCGACAGTTGATCGAGTATCAAGATCAAAAATTTGATCTGAGATATGCGCTCTCTAGGCCAAAATCACGGCGCTACTGGAGGTTCGAATACAGTCCCGATGATCCTAGTGTCACGGTCGAACCAATCATTTCATCAAACGAAAGCTTGAAAGCAACGATCCCTGATGCGGGAGTGTTCGCGAGAGTTCATTCAAAAATAGAAATAGTCGACAACTTCGTTCCTGACAGTGAAGAGCGTTTCCAACTGGATGGCAATTGGGAACTCGGTGAGTTTTCGCAACTGTACGGAAAAATGGAAGATGTCTATTATATCTTAAACGATATACGTCGATGGAAGCTACTTAGCCAAGGGTCGTCCCAAAAGACCGCAATTTCGAGCGCGTTCGAGAAACCTTGGCGTGGCGGTGGAAGCTACAGAAGTTTCTACGCAGACGTAGCTAACGACAATCAAGAATATAGTGAACTACGTATGGGGGGGATAAGTTATCACTCTCCGGGGTACGTCACCATTAAGGCAAAGCGAGTTGCATTTGATCAATTCTTGCAAAGTCTTGAGCAGTACAGTGAAAGTGTAAAACTAAGTAAGAAAGCTTATAATAAGCTGTACAGTACCATGTCTCAGAATCAGCTTCTTGGTGCACACCGACAAAAGGTTCTCACTGATGCCATTCGTGATCGGATGGTTAAGCGTTCTGAAGAATTATCGTCTTTTCTCGACGGAGTTTCTTACCAGTCTTTGGTCGAGATGGCGCAGGGCGATAAGGTGGTAGCTTCGAAGGTGCTACTGAGTATCTATCGCCGCATAGAGAGCCTGTATAAATTCTTTGACGAGGGACGAATTGCGCATCCGGATATTGAGTTGGGAAATTGATTACCAATAGGTGTATCCTAAGAGCGCGCGATCTGAGAAATTCGCAAATCTCTGAGCTGCATGATCGGAGATTCTGACCAGCTTTGGGTGCGCCAGACAAGCAAACCCTCAATCACCAAGTCCACCAAACTCAGCCTCCGGCACCTCCCGCCCCATCGTCCAGTTCCCCTGCATCCGCACTTTCGGGTTGGGCGCGCACCAGATTTCGCCGTTTTCGTCCAGCGCCGTCACCCAGATCAGGTGGTGTTCGGGTCCGTAGTCGATCACGCCCATGGCGAGGCCCTTGCCGCGGTCGACGATGAATACGGGCAGCGGCGGGTTTAGCTGGGTGAACATGGCGGGGGTCCGTCCGGTTTTCGCAAGAGTGGTGGAACGGAAACGCGCCAGCCTCGCGCATGGGCCGCGTCTTGCTTTTTGCTAAGTGCGCCGGGGTGACGGTCGGGGATATGAAGGCGCTTTCCTACTGGCGCGGCGCTGTGGCTCCCTCTCGCGGTTTACCTGACCCCAGTACGGAGCTGCCCATGTCCCGCCACACGCCTGTCGACCGGTTTACCCTTCCCAAGGACATACCGGACCACATTCCCGAGAGCCTTTCGGGCGTTATTCCCTCTCCCACCGATCCGCACGAACCTGCGCCTGCGCCCGCCGACGCCGCTGAGGCGGCGCGGGGGTACGTGATGCGCTCTGCCGCGGGGCGGGGGTGGGCACCCGAAGCGCCCGACCCTGCGCCCGTGGTGATGGTCCACGGCCTGCCGCATACGCCGGAGGACCTGGCCGTGCTGGTGCGGGGGGAAGGTGCCCACCCCGCTGCGACTAAGCCCGCCTCCAGCGGGCGAAGTCTCGCTCCCCTCCCGCAAGCGGTAGGGGATGATCAGAGCGCAACCGAAACTCCCCTCGCGCAGCCCCCTGCTTCCGCAGGGGCAGGTATCGGGGCCGGGGGTGGGCGATCCCCGCAACAAGCCTCCAAACCCGGCCCCGCGCCGTTGCTCACCCCGCAGTTGCAGGCGGCGTTCTGCTCGGCGCTGGCGGAGCATGGCAACGTGCGGCTCGCGTGCCGGGCGGTGCAGGTCTCTCCGCAGACGGCCTATCGCGCGCGGCGGGCTTCGTGGCCGTTCCGGCAGTGCTGGGATGCGGCGCTGGTGCTGGCGCGCGACCATGCCGAGCAGGTGCTGGCCGACCGTGCGCTCAACGGGGTGGAGGAAAAGGTCTTCTACCATGGGGAGGAGGTGGCCACGCGCACCCGCTATTCCGACCGCCTGCTGCTCGCCCACCTGGCGCGGCTCGACAAGCGGGCGCAGGAGCGCGAAACCTGCGACGATTGCGAGGCGCCGCTGATGGGGGAGGACGACTTCGACGAGGCGATAGAGGCGCTGGGCGAGGGCGAGGCGCAGGAGGCCGGGGGACCGGGCGGGATTTTCACACCAGGACAGTGTTCCATGTGTTCCACATTCGCCGCGAGGGAGCCAAAACCGCAGGCCGCCACGCCGGCGGAAAAGCGCCTCTGGTCCATGCAGGCCGCGCTCCCCCGCCATGCGCAGGAGCAGAGCGGCCTCTCGGACGAGGAATGGCACCGCGCCGAGCCGCAGCGGCTGGCGGCCTACGAATGCTGCGAGGACGATTGGTGGCTGGCGGACAGCGAATCGGCTGCAGACGTGCGCGGGGCGTGACGGCGCGGGCGTGCGAATGTCGTTGGTCGGGCGTATATGTCGCTGGTCGGGCGATGGCAGTCCCTTGTCGAACATGACTTGTGCTGTGCGAAAAAGCGAAAACGCGGCCTTGCATCGGCGGCACGGTTGTTGTTGTATCGTGGGCAACCAGTTCAACAGCACCGGGGGGTCTGCAGTCCATGGTCAGCGTCGCACAGGCGAACCAGCGGGAGTTCACCGTCAAGCCGCTCTTCGCGGAGCCGTACTTCGTCACCAACATCGCCGATGCCATCAGCCCGAAGCAGGTGGCATTCATCAAGGCGCTGAAGATGCACGAGAACCAGGTGAACCACATCTCGGACGAGCTGTACCTGTTCCGGCGCCCCGAAATGGCGAGCGTGGCCGAAGCTGTCCGCGCCGCGCTCGACACCTTTGCGCGGGAGGTGATGGGGATCTCGCAAAAGCTGGAAGTCACGCAAAGCTGGGCGCTGCGCAATCCGCCCGGCGTGGGGATGCACGGGCACACGCATTCGAACTCGGTGGTGTCAGGCTCGCTCTACTACGCGCCGATGCCCGATCCGCCGGGCAATATGATCTTCGAGCGGTACAACGGCTATCGCCAGCTGGAATTCGCGGTCGATCAGGCCAGGACCAACATCTACAACACCACCCGCAACGCCGTGGTGCCGAAACAGGGCGACCTGGTGCTGTTCTCCAGCGCGGTGCATCATTACGTGGAGCCGAACCCCGGCAAGGTCGACAGGCACTCGATCGCCTTCAACACCTTCGTGCGCGGTACGATCGGCAACTTCCGCGATGTGAGCGAACTGGAGGTGTAGTGCCTAGTTGTCGAGCAGCTCGAGCTCGACCCGGCCATGGCCCGAACGCACGATGCCGATCTGCTCCGCCGCAGCGCGCGACAGGTCGATGTCCCGCCCCCGCGTGAACGGTCCGCGATCATTGACCCGTACGACGACGGAGGCACCGTTGCGCGGGTTCGTCACCCGCACGCGGCTGCCGAAGGGCAGCGTCTTGTGGGCGGCGGTAAGGTCGTTCATGTCGAACGCTTCCCCGCTCGCCGTAGGGCGACCGTGAAAGCGACGGCCGTAGTAGCTCGCAACGCCGGGCCCGATAGGAGTGGCGCTCGGCTCGGCAGGCTCGATAGTGGTAATGTCCACCGCGTGATCGGGCAGGGCAGGCTCCGCCGGCGTATCGAAGCGCGCAAAGGCGGTTTCGAACTGCGCCTGCTCGCTGGGCTGGAACGCAGGCTGATCCTGCCTAGCGGCAGGAGCAAGGTCGGCAGACATCTGCGTGCCGACAGGCGCGTCCTGCGCAAGGCCGATGCCGCCGCCGCCTAGCAGTATCAAGGCAGCAACAGGCGCCAGCCAGCGCGTAATAGCGCGATTGGGATTTGTCCCGTCCATGGCGGCTGAGATAGCCCAATGCGGTTAAAACACCGAGTCCCTGGGCGGGAGGTAGCCGCTTCGGCGGGGCGGCTTACCGTGAAATGGGGCGAAAATGCGACGAACTGCATCGCGCTTAGGGAACGGCTCGACAATTTTGGCCGGATAAACGAAAATGGGGTCGGTATTGCTACCGACCCCACTCTCACCGGCGGTGGGTTTCCGAAGAAACGCTTATCGCCTGGCGTGTCTCCATCTGTTCCTCCCCCCGAAGGGTTTGGCCATCAGGATATGTCGCCCGGCGCTCGCGCCGGTGCCGAACCGGTGCCTGGACAGTCAGGGGGCACAAGGCCACTCCCGACAGGTCTGGCTGCCTGTCCGAGCCGGGGCTGTTACCCTGGTGTCTCGAGCGGTCCGCTGTGCAGCAAGCTGCGCCGTGAACCATTGACACCGGGGTCCAATACTCCGGCCATCCGATGATAGGTCTTCGCGGTCTCAACAGTCCGGGATGGTGTTGCCCGAAGGCTCCGCTGTCCCGTTCCTACTCCGCAATGACACTGTCATCGCGTCGAGTTCGCTTCGGTTTTCGTCTTCCTGATTCGGCAGGCGATCCAGGGAGCTAATCCGTCTTCGCTCTCGATAAATTGAGAATGCGCGCAGGGGCCGAGTCGGGCAAGGGCGCGATGGTCGACTTATCCACTTTCGAGCGAAATGCCAGTGGACAAGGGTGGATAAGTCAACAGCTCGGCGTAACAGGCGAAACTATCCCCGGTTTTCTCGCGAATGCAGCATGGAGGACGCGATTTCCGGTCAACGATCCCGCTGAGCAAGCAGTCGCAGCCGCAGGGCGTTCAACTTTATAAAGCCTGCGGCATCGGCCTGGTCATAGGCGCCGGCATCGTCCTCGAAGGTGACGTGCGCTTCCGAATACAGCGAATTGGGCGACTTGCGGCCCACGACCATCGCGTTGCCCTTGTAGAGCTTCAACCGGACGGTGCCCGCCACCTTTTCCTGGCTGAGGTCGATGGCGGCCTGCAGCATCTCGCGCTCCGGGCTGAACCAGAACCCGTTGTAGATGAGTTCTGCATACTTCGGCATCAACTCGTCCTTGAGGTGGGCGGCTCCGCGATCGAGAGTGATCTGCTCTATACCGCGATGGGCGCGGGCATAGATTTCGCCGCCGGGTGTTTCGTACATCCCGCGTGATTTCATGCCCACGAAGCGGTTCTCGACGAGGTCTAGCCGGCCGATGCCGTGCTTGCGGCCAAGGTCGTTGAGCGCGGCCAGCAGCGTGGCAGGGCTCATCGCATCGCCGTTCAGCGCAACGCCGTCACCCTTCTCGAATTCGATCGTGATGTATTCCGGGGTGTTGGGCGCCTCTTCCGGATGGTCGGTGCGAGAGTAAACGTAGTCGGGCGTCTCCTCCCACGGATCCTCCAGCACCTTGCCTTCGGAAGAGGTGTGCAGAAGGTTGGCGTCGGTAGAAAAGGGGCTCTCGCCGCGCTTGTCCTTCGGCACGGCGATCTGGTGCGCCTCAGCCCAGGCGATCAATGCCGTTCGGCTGGTCAGATCCCACTCGCGCCAGGGGGCGATGACCTTGATATTCGGGTCAAGCGCGTAGGCAGACAGTTCGAAGCGCACCTGGTCATTGCCCTTGCCGGTAGCGCCGTGTGCAATCGCATCGGCGCCGGTCTCGTGAGCGATCTCCACCAGACGCTTGGAAATCAGGGGTCGGGCGATGGAAGTGCCAAGCAGGTAGTCGCCTTCGTAGCGCGCATTGGCGCGCATCATGGGAAAGACGAAGTCACTGACGAATTCCTCGCGCACGTCCTCGATGAAGATGTGTTTGTCCGGAATGCCCATGGCGCGTGCCTTGGCGCGGGCGGGTTCGATTTCCTCGCCCTGGCCCAGATCGGCGGTGAACGTCACGACTTCCAGGCCGCGCTCCGTCTCCAGCCACTTGGCGATGACGCTGGTATCAAGGCCGCCGGAATAGGCGAGAACGACGCGTTTGATTTCGGACATGGACGAATCCCGTTGAAGAAAATTGCGCCGCGGCGGTTAGCAGCGCATTCCGCTTACGGCAAACGGGAGTAGCGATCAGGGAATTTCGCGCGCCCGCAGCTGCGGGTTCTTTTTGCCGATATAGTTCAGCCAGGCCTTCGGTCGGCGGAGGTATTCGTCGGGTACGTCGGCATCCAGACCCACCACGCGGGCCAGCGCAGCGACAAAGTGGATGCAGTTGTTCTCGTCGAGGTCGTAATACTCGCCGGGGTAGTCGCGCCAGGCTAGTACGGTGGCCAGCAGGCGGCGGTACTGCTGGTCCGTTACCGTGACCGTGAAGTGCCGATTGGTCGCCGCGATGGTGCGCTCGGTCTCCGTCATGATCATGTGCTCCGCCGGGCCCGAGGCAATTGCCTGAGATGTGTAGCGGGCCGAGAAGCCATAGTTCGCATTCACTCTCGTCCCGTCCGCAAGCTCGCCTTCCAGCACGACGAAGGTGTGCGGGTAGCGACCCCAGAGAACCGATCCATTGAAGGAATGAAACGAGACCTGCACATCGGCCTGCGCGGGTGTGGCCAGGCTCATTGTCGCCAGCACCAGCATCAGGGCGGTAAGGGCGCGGGTGAAGAGGCGGGGCAGCGGATTGCGGATCATACGGGTGTCTTGGCCTCTGACTGGCGGATATCCTTGAGCAGGCCGGGGAAATACAATGCCAGCCCACCTGCGCGCAAGAGGTAGCTGGCCGTCATCGCAATCCAAACGCCGGTGTTGTCATAGGGACGCAGCAGCAAGTCGATGCCGATATAGATTGCCGTGGCGGCGACACCGGCATTGCGCAACGCCCGTCCGCGGGTCGTGCCGATGAAGACGCCGTCCATCATATAGCTGGGCATCCCGATGAGCGGTATCAGCGCGGCATAGGGCAGGAATGCTCTCGCGGTGTCGCGTACCTGCGCATCCGTCGTGAGAAAATCGATGAGCGGGCCTCCCAAAAGCAGGAAGCAGACTGCCAGCGCGGCGCCGCTCAGGAGCGAGAATTCGCCGGTCAAGCGTATCGCACGCAGGAACCGATCTCGATCACCCCGACCATAGGCGCTACCCACGCGCTCTTCCGCCGTGAAGGCGAAGGCATCGAGGATGAAGGCGGCGAAGCTGACGAACTGTAGCAGAACGTGGTTCGCCGCCAGCGTCGCCGCCCCCAGGCGTGCGCCCGAATTGGCAAACCATGTGAAAAGGATGAGCAGGGCGACAGTGCGGATCATGATGTCGCGGTTGACAGCGAACAGCTTCGTCAGGCGGGCCCGGTCCGTCAGCAGTCTGCGCGGTGTGCGGGAAACGATGGCGAGCACGCCGGCACCCGCCACACGCGCGACGATCAGGAGACCCAGGGCAAGCGCGATAAGCTCCGCGCAGGCGGTCCCCAACCCGACGCCGAACGCGCTTAACCCCATGCCCCAGACAAACCACACGTCGAGCCCGATATTGGCCAGGTTCATCGCGATCTGCAGCGCCAGCGCCTCTCGCGTGCGGCCAAGGCCCAGCAGCCAGCCATTGATGGCATAGACGGCGAGGGCGGCAGGCGCGCCGATAAAGCGGCCCTGCATATAGCCGGAAGCCTCGGCATCGACCGGCGGCGTTCCGCTCATCACCGCCAGTGCTGCCTCGCGGATCGGCCAGCTCGCCGCCAGCAGAATGAAGCCGAGACCGAGACCGATGGCGAGAGCGCGCAGCAGCAAAGCCTCCACTTCTGCGCGGTCGCCCGATCCCTGCGCCTGGGCGGTCAGCCCGGTCATGCCCATGCGCAGGAAGCCGAAAGTCCAGAACACCAGCGTGATGATCGTCGCGCCCAGCGCCACGCCCGCCAGCGCTGTCGCATCCCCGGTCCGGCCGATCACGGCGGTATCGACAATGCCGACCAGCGGCACCGAGGCCTGCCCGAGCATGATCGGCCAGGCCTGCGAAAAGATTGCGCGGCGGGTGAGGGGCGACGACGTGCTCACGCGTCAGGTAGCAAGCAGCTTGCGCTCGGCCTCTTCGATGTAGTCACGCGTAAGGGGGAGGGCGTAGCGGTTGCGGCTGTACTGCACCTGAAAATTGCACAGTCCGCCCCATTCGAACGTCGATGTCGCTGCCGCAAGGTAGTAGGTCCACATGCGGAAGAACCGCTCGTCGAACATCGCGACGATCTTCTCGCGATGTTCCATGCACCTGGCATACCATTCGCGCAGCGTCTTGGCGTAATGCACGCGCAGCACTTCCACGTCGGTCGCCATCAGGCGCACTTTCTGGCTGGCTTCCATCATCTGGCTGAGCGCAGGGATATGGCCTCCGGGGAAGATATACTTGCGCGTGAAGGCCTCTGCCGCCACCGGGCTGCCGAAGCGACCGATGGTGTGCAGCAGCATTACCCCGTCGCCGCTCAGCATCCGGGCGCAATCGCGATAGAACGTCTCGTACTGCGGCACGCCGACATGCTCGAACATGCCGACAGAAACGATGCGGTCGTATGTCTCGCCGCGTGCGGCAAGGTCGCGGTAGTCGACCAGCTTGAACGTCACCCTGTCGGAAACGCCCGCGGCCTCGGCCCTTTCGCGGGCGAGGGCAAGCTGTTCCTCGCTCAGCGTGATCCCCGTCACTTTCACGTCGGTACGGCTGGCAAGGAAAATCGCCATGCCGCCCCAGCCGCAGCCGATATCCAGCACGTGGTTGCCCGGCTCAAGCATCAGCTTGGCGGCGATATGGGCCAGCTTCGCCTCCTGCGCCTCGCCCAGCGTCATGCCGTCGCGCGGCCAGTAGGCGCACGAATACTGCATGTGTTCGGGATCCAGCATCAGCTTGTAGAGATCGTTGCCGATATCGTAGTGATGCGCGACATTGTCCTTCGAACTGAAGGGGTTGTTCACGCTGTCCTTGATGTAGGCGAGGCGCTTCAGGACCTTGCGATGAGGCGCAGTCCGGCCGAAGCCGCCCTTCGCCTCCCAAGGGGCGTTGCGCCGCGCCAGTTCGATCAATTCCATGATCCCGCCGCGCTCTATGATGATGCGGCCATCCATGTAGGCCTCACCCACGCCCAGCTTGGTATCCAACGCGATGTCGCGGATCACCTTGCTGTCGGCGAGGCGGATTTCGACATCGGGATAGTCTGGATGCGGCGTGCCGTAGGTGGAGGTGCGGCCATCGTGCAGGGTCAGCTTCAGCGTGCCGTGCGTGATAGCCTTGCCGATCAGCCGGTCGATCAGGGTCTGGCTCATTCTTATTCCTCGGGTCTTATTCTGCCGCTTCCTTCAGCGCAGGGTCGAGGTGCCAGCGCGGCGGCTTTTCCACGTCACGCAGGCGGGCGCTTTCCTCGTAAACGTAATCACCCGTCATCGGGATGGCATCGCGTTCCTTCACGTACTGGATCTGCCAGTTCACCAGCGTGCCGTGACGGAAGCTCTGCTCTGCCCCGGCAAGGTAGAACTGCCACATGCGGAAGAATTCCTCGTCGTATAGCTCGACCAGCTCTTCCTCGTGCATGGTGGTGCGGTTGTACCATTCCTCCAGCGTGTGGCTGTAATGGAAGCGCATGGCCTCCACATCCATGACCTGCCAGCCAGCCTTCTCGCTCTCTGTCACCAGTTCGGACAGGGCCGGGATATAGCCGCCGGGGAAGATGTATTTGCGCGTCCAGGCGTCGGTGAAGCCTGGAGGGCCCGCGCGCCCGCAGCAGTGGCTGAACATCACGCCCTTTGGCGCGAGCAGCTCGTGCGTTTTCTTCATGAATTCAGGGTAGTGCGGAGTGCCGACATGCTCTAGCAGGCCGACAGAGCTGATCCGGTCGAACGTGCCTTCCACGTCGCGATAATCCATCAGCGCGAACTTCACCTTGTCGGAGACACCCGCTTCCTTCGCGCGCTCCTTGCAGAAGGCGATCTGGTCTGGTGCCAGCGCCACGCCGAGTACCTCCGCGCCGTAATGCTTGTTGAGATAAAGCGCGAGACCGCCCCAGCCGCAGCCGATATCCAGCACACGCAGCGGGCGATCCATCTCGCGCGCCTGCTGCATGTACATCTTGGCCGCGATATGCGCCTTCTTGTCGAGCTGCGCCTTCTCCAGCGAGTTCGACGTGTCGCGGTAGTAACCCATGGTGTACTGCCGGTCCTCGTCGAGGAACAGCTCGTACAGGCGCCGCGTCAGGTTGTAGGTGTGCTCCGCGTTCTTGCGCGCCTTGGTTTTCAGGTTGACGCTGTCGATCTTCGCCGCGGTCTTCTGCGCCAGGCGTTTCAGAGTGCCCTGTGGCTGCAGGGCCTTGTCGCCGTGCACTTTCGCCTGGCTGGTAACATACAGCACCATGTCACGGATATCGTGGGGTTCTTCGACGACAAGCCAGCCCCACATGTAGGCTTCACCCGCGCCGACCTGCGGATAGCGGGCGATATGGCTGCTGGCCTTCCTGTCCGTCAGGCGCACCTTGATCGGCTCGCCGTATTCGCCGTTCACGTCACCGCCCGGACCGTATTCGTAAACCTTGCCGTCGTAGTCGGTGATCACGAGCTTGCCCGCCCGGATCAGTTTTTTCAGCATCTTGTCCAGCAGCCACATAAGAAGCGATATCTCCCGAAATTCGTTTCGTTCGAAAAGGGTGTGCGGACCGTTTGGCGCACTGTCAATTCCGGGGTAGGTTTCGTGGTCATGAGCGCGAACCAGACCCAGCCGACGCAGATCAGTGTGCAGACGTTCCTCGACGGGATCGATCACGAGCGCAAACGCGATGAAGCGCGCCACTTGGATGCGCTGTTCCGCCGCGTCACTGGGAAGGAGCCGGTCATTTGGGGGCCGTCGATGATCGGCTATGGCCAGTATCACTACAAGTACGACAGTGGCCGGGAAGGGGATTTCCTGCGCACCGGGTTCTCTCCGCGCAAGGCGAAGCATTCGCTATATCTGATGGGGGGCTATTGCGACGAAGCTACAGGCAGAAAGAACGACGAACTGCTGGCGCGGCTCGGCAAGTATTCGAAGGGCGCGAGCTGCCTTTATGTCAACAAGCTGGCAGACGTAGACCTAGACGTGCTCGAAGAACTGGCTCGCCTCAACTGGGACGCCATGAACCGGGTCTATCCGCCTGGCTGACGGAAAGCGCCGTCAGATCCCGGCATACCATTGGTAGCCGCGATCCTCCCAATATCCGCCATTCCCCCCTTCGATATCGTCAAGGCTGGCTACCGCTTCGATACCGGTCAGGTACTTGGCATGTTTGTAGCCAAGCTGGCGTTCAATCCGCAGGCGCAGGGGAGCACCGTTCTTCACCGGCAGCGCTTCGCCATTCAGGCGATGGGCAATGATCGTTTGCGGATGGAAGGCATCGTCCATGTCGCAGCTTTCGTAATAGTCCCCGCCGTTCAGTTTGTCGGCGCAGCGGAATACGATGAAGTTAGCTTCCGGCTGGACGCCTGCTGCCTCCAGGATGGTGGAAAGCTGCGGGCCGGTCCATTCACCGATGGCGCTCCAGCCTTCCACGCAATCGTGGCGGGTGATCTGGATTCGTTGGGGCAGGGCGCGAATATCCTGCAGGGATAGTGCGCCCGGATTATCCACGAGACCACCGACGGACAGTTGCCAGTTGGCAAAGCCCTGCGCCTCCGCCTCGCGATAGGCTTCGGTATCGACTGAAAGACTGCCGTTGCCGCGAAAATAGGGTGAGAGATCGGAACGGCTATATTCCGGGGCCATCGCAATGCGACCACCGCCCAGCGTGCGGTGCAGGCCGCGGTGCCACCCTTGCGCCCCTTCCACCACCTTGCCGAACCAGTCCGAATTGCCGATTTCGTTGCAGCCGGCCACGAAGGCCGCGAACCCCGCGACGAGGAAATTGCGACGCTGCATCATTCCTTCCCTCCGGTAATCATGTCCCTGATCTGCTCGATCGGTCCCGAAGCCAGCACCAGCAGCACGTGGACGACGAAAAAGGCGAACAGCCCCCATGCGGCCAGGAAATGGATCGAACGTGCGCTCTGTCTGCCGCCGAACACGTCGGTCAACCATGGCCAGGCGGCCTCCATGCCGGGGCTCATCGCCATGCCGGTGAAGATCATCAGCGGGATAAGGACCAGGATGGTCCCGGCATAGGCGATCTTTTGCAGGATGTTGTACTTGCCTTCGCCGTGATCGAAATTGAATTTCAGGTGTTCCCTGACGTCGCGCCAGATGTTCGCAGGCTTCCATTCGCGTGCGCGGGCAAAGATGTCGCGTTTCATGTGACCGTTGGCAAAGGCCAGGATCATGAAGGCGAGCAGGGAAAACCCGAAGACCAGGGCGAAGACCACGTGCCAATCGCGCGCCGTCGCCAAGCTGTAATAGTCGGGAATCGTGGCCCAGCCGGGGAAACGCGGAACTTCCAGCCAAGCCTGTTCCGGGGCGAAGCCGCTGTCGCCCCAATAGAGCCTTCGGTGCGCGTTCGAAATATTCAGTCCGCTCATGAAGAGTATGATCACGCTGATGGCGTTGATCCAGTGCCAGATACGCGTGGACAGCGCGTGGCGTTTTCCCGGCTTTTCCATCAATCGCTGCCTTCTCTTGCAAGATAGATCACATCGCGCGGCTGGTTCAGCAGGTGCTGGCCGGAATCGACGTAGAGTGACTGTCCGCTGGCAAGCGTTCCCTCTGCAAGGAACAGCGCGGCGTCGGCCACTTCGTCAGGCTGGGTATGGCGTTCCAGGAGATTCAGCCGATGCGAGCGTTGCGCTTCCTCGCTGCTCTGATCGTGACTGGGCAGGATCGCACCGGGCGCAAGGGTGTAAACGCGGTCTTCGCCATCGTGCGCCATCGCCAGCATCCGCGCGGCAATGTCGGCTGCGGCCTTGCTCATCGTATAGCTGAAGAAGTCCGGGTTGAGGTTGGCAAGCTTCTGGTCCGTCACCTGCACCACGCGGCGGCCGGCCCGGCTGCGCGCATTGGCGAAAAAGGCTTGCGCCAGCAGGGCCGGAGAGGCGGCATTGATCTGCATGGCCCGCCGGTTCGTCTCGATATCGATCGCGGTTACGTCGTCGGGATCGAAAATAGACGCGGAGTTGATGAGGCAGCGCCAGTCGTCCAGTTCAGCGGCCAGGTTGCGCACCATGCCTTGCGCTGCCTCTGTATCGAGAAGGTCGCACTGCGCCACCTGTGCGCTGGGCAGATCGGCAGCGAGTTTCTGCGCCGCTTCTAGCGAATTGTTGCAATGGATGACGACATGCCAGCCGGCCTTCGCAAAACGCCGGCTGAATGCCGCGCCTACGCGTTTTGCGCCGCCGGTTACGAGGACTGCCTTGCGCGTCATCGCTCAGCAGAGAGGACCGTGATGGGAAGATGTCTCATTCCGCAAGGTTAGAGCCTGCGGCTGGTGAGACAAGCAGGCTTTTGGTGCCGGTCTTTGCGCTTCATTCCGGCAGCTTCTCGTGCAGGTCGGCCAGCCATACATCGGCCACAGCATCGCTGGGCGCGCGCCAGTCCCCTCGCGGAGACAGGGCGCCGCCACCGCTGACTTTCGGTCCGTTGGGCAATGCGCTGCGCTTGAACTGGCTGAACTGGAAAAAGCGCTTGGCAAAATTTTCCAGCCACTTGCGGATGGCGGGCAGGTCGTAAGCGTTCTTCAGCGCATCGGGAAAGGCATGCGGCCACATCCCGTGGTCGATATCGCGCCACGCATGCCAGCACAGGAAGGCAATGTGGCTGGGCGACTGGCCATAGCGGATCGTGTGATGGAGGAAGAAGTCGTTCAACTCGTAGGGGCCGATAATGCTCTGGGTACTCTGGATTTCGCCGGTCGAATCGGCGGGCACGAGTTCGGGGCTGATCTCTGTATTCAGCACGGCTTCCAGCACTTCGTCGCTACCGGGATCGAACTGCCTGCTGCTGACGGTCCAACGGATCAGGTACTGGATCAGTGTCTTGGGCACGCCCGCGTTCACAGCATAGTGGCTCATCTGGTCGCCCGCCCCGTAGGTGCACCATCCCAGCGCCAGCTCGCTGAGATCACCCGTGCCGATCACGAAGCCTTTGTGATGGCCTGCGAGGCGAAACAGGTAATCGGTGCGCAGGCCAGCCTGAACGTTCTCGAACGTCACATCGTATACCGGTTCGCCATCGGCGAAGGGGTGACCCATATCGGTCAGCATCTGCCGGGCCGCGGGCCTTATGTCGATCTCCTCCGCCGTGCAGCCGAATGCCTTCATCAGCTTCCACGCGTTGGATTTCGTTTCGTCCGAGGTCGCGAAACCCGGCATCGTGTAGGCGCGAATGGTGGAGCGGGGCAAGCCAAGCGTGTCGCACGCCTTGGCGGCCACGATCAGCGCGTGGGTGGAATCGAGCCCGCCCGATATGCCGATCACAAGGCACTCTGATTGCGTCGCCTTCATGCGCCGCATCAGTGCATCGACCTGGATGTTGAACGCTTCGTAGGCGTCCTGGTCCAGCATGTCCTGCCGGTTGGGCACGAAGGGAAAGCGGCGGATCGGTCGGCGAAGGCCGATGTCGCCCTGGTAGTAAAGGTGATCGAAACCGATGGTGCGATAAGTGTCCTCGGGTCGCCCGGCATCTTCGGCCGCATCGTTGAACGTGCCCATGCGCATCCGCTCGTTCAGGATACGGCGGGTATCGACGTCGGTCACGCACAGTTCGGGCTCCAGCTCGAAACGCACGCTCTCCACCATCAGGTCGCCCAGTTCGTAGACCATGCCCTGGCCGTCCCACGAAAGGTCCGTCGTGCTCTCGCCGAAACCGCTGGCGGAATAGGCGTAGGCGCAGACCCCGCGGCTGGAACTGGCGCGACTGAGAAGGTGGCGTTCGTCCGACTTGCCGATCGTGATGTTGCTGGCGGAAAGGTTTAACACGATCGTGGCCCCCGCCAGCGCCGCCATCGTGCCTGGCTGGATGGGGCTCCAGAAGTCCTCGCAAATCTCGATGCCAAAGGTGAAGCCGGGCAGGTTCTGGCCAGCGAAAATCAGATCGACGCCGAAAGGCACTTCGGCGCCGTTGACCGGAATCCACAGGTCGCGGCAGTTGTTACCGCGCGCGAACCAGCGCTTTTCGTAGAACTCGCGATAGTTGGGCAGGTAGCTCTTGGGCACAACGCCCAGCACCTCGCCATGGGCGATCACCACCGCGCAGTTGTAGATACGGCCGTTGCGGCGCAGCGGCGCGCCGATCACCAGCACCGGCGTCAGGTCTTCGCTAGCCTCGCGGATAGCCTCGATATGGGCCTCCACGCTTTCCAGCAGGGCGGCCTGGATGTGCAGGTCGTCGAGCGCGTAGGAGGACAGGCACATCTCCGGATACAGCAGCAGGTCGACGTGCTGCTCGTGCGCCATCTGTGCCTGCTCGATTATCGCCCTTGCATTATAGGCAACATCCGCAGTGCGAACCCTTGGCGTGCTGGTGGCAACGCGCACGAACCCGTGCGTATGCATGTCGAAAAAGGGGTGCGTCTCGGCACTCATGCGCCGATTTCCCGGGCCATGAGGTCAAGCGCTGTATCGAGGGCCGCGATCCGCACACCCTGGCGGCCCTGGGGGCCGAAATGACATTCCTTGTGATTCATTGTGCCACCCTTGCTGCAACAGGCCAAATGGACAAGCCCTTCCTCGCCATCATCATCGTCTCCCGGTGGACCGGCGAAGCCGGTAATCGACAGGGCCAAATGCGCCTCACCGCGATCGAGCGCACCCCGTGCCATTGCTATGGCCACCTCGCGGCTGACCGCGCCGCAATCATCCACCATGGCTCGGTCGAGGCCCAGGAGGTCGCACTTGGCCTGATCGGAATAGACGACGAAGCCGCGCTCGAAGATATGGCTGCAACCGGGGATATCGGTAAGCAGGGCAGCCAGCAGGCCACCTGTACAACTCTCGGCTACCGCGATCGGCATCTCAGCATCGCATGCCTTTTGCAGTACCTTGCGGGCCTTGTCCTGCAATTCATGCGGCAAGGCCGGACCAAGCGTTTCGACCATCAGTTTTCTCCAGCACCCAAAAGTTGGCGTTTAACGAAAAGCCGACCGTCGGGGTTCCTTCAGGAGGAGGAACTGCCGCGCGCGCAGCCCATTGGAAACGGAGAAGGAAGGGGAATCGTACATGGCACTTCAACGCTCCATGGGGCTGGGCAATCTCATTTTCTACGGTACCGGCACCATCCTTGGCGCGGGTATTTTCGTGGTCATCGGCGAGGTCATGGGAAAGGCCGGGCCGGGTGCGCCGCTGGCCTATGCCGTCGCTGGGCTGGTAGCGGTGTTCACCGCGCTATCGTTTGCGGAAATCGGTGCGCGCATACCCACTGCCGGCGGCGCGATCGACTACGTGGAGGAAGCTTTCGGCACCGCGTACAAGTTGCCCTCCGTTGCAGGGTACATGCTGATTGTCGCCAACATCGTCTCAGGCGCGACCATTGCGACGGGTTTTGTCAGCTACCTCGGCAGTTTCATGGATGTGCCGCACTGGCTTGCGACGCTGGGCATCGTCGGATTGGTGGGCGGCATTTCCATCGCCGGGATGAGGCAGAGCGCGTGGTTCATGACCATAACGACCGCTCTCGGCCTCGTCACACTGGTCGCAATCCTCTGGCTGGCGCGTGACGGGCTGATGGCGTGGCCGGGCAAACTGGCCAGCGGCGAGGCCTTTTCCGGCAGCCAGGCGTGGAGCGGGATCCTGGCAGGCGCGTTCCTTGCGATCTATTCCTTCATCGGCTTCGGCGACATGGCACAGACGGCGGAGGAACTGAAAGAGCCGAAACGCAACCTGCCGCGCGGCATCGTGGTGACCATCGTGATCGTTTTCGTATTCTACCTCGCCATCGCGGCGGCGCTTGGCGGGCGCGACGACATTGCCGACATCGCCGCAGCAGACGCCCCGCTGGTCTATGCCGCAGTGCAGGGCGAGGGAACGCTCCAGACGGTACTGGTGATCGCCAGCCTGCTCGTGATCGTGAACGGTGCGCTGACCCAGGTGGTTGCCGCCAGCCGCCTGCTGATGGACATGGGCCGGGACAGGCGAGGCGGCATGCCGGGATGGATGGGACGCGTGAACGAGACGACGGATACCCCCGTCGTGTCCACGCTGTTGGCTACCGGCATCGTGCTGGCGCTTGCCCTCTTCATTCCGCTGGGCACACTGGCCAGTGGCACGAGCCTGGCAATCCTGATCGTTTTCGCGATGGTCAATGCTGCGCTCTGGCAACTCAAGAGGCGAATCCAGCCGGACGATGTGCCGAACCTCTGGAAAGCCGTGCCGATCCTCGGGCTGACGTTCTGCGTGCTGACTATTGCGGGGCAGGTAATCCTTTGGACGACCGGCCTAGGCGGAGGCTGAACAAGAAACGCCGCCGTTCCGGAAAACAGGAACGGCGGCGTCTTCCAAATCAGCCTTGGCTCAGGCGTTAGCGGCAGCGTGCGCTACCCCGGTCGATTTCGCGGCCGAGCACTGCACCCAGCGCGGCGCCAAGCAGTGTTCCGACGGTGCGGTCACCGCGGGTATCGATAGTGCGTCCGACCAGTGCGCCACCGGCAGCACCGATAATCAGGCCGGTCGTCCCGTTCTCGCGCTCGCAGTAATAGCGGCCATCGCGGCCCTGCCACACGCGGTCGCCACGGCTCACGCGGCGCGGTTCGTAATAGCGGCCACGGTCGTCATACACGCGGTGGCGACGCTGGTCGCGGCGATCATAACGGTCATGCCGGTCGTAACGGTCATGACGGTCGTTGTCGCGGTAGCCGTGCGCGGGGGCCCAGGAGGGCGGTCCATGCTGTGCAACAGCAGGGGCGGCGGGAATGGCCAGCGAGGCGGCGGCGATTGCAAGAAGTGTCTTTTTCATGGGCTTTACCTTTCCGATTCGACATCGCTCGGGTGTCTGAGAGCCCTTTTCGTTCATGAAGGTGATACCGAAGATGAACGGCTTGTTGGGTTTTGTAATTTGCGACGAGCCGTTTTCGATCATGGTTCAGTCGAGCTTGCGCGCCGTTATGGCGATCCAGTCGCGAACGGTGCCGTCGGCGCCGCTGCCTTCCCATATCTCGGTCGAGACTATGTCGAACCCGGCCTCCCGGTAAGCGGAGACTATCCACTCTGGGTCGGGGAAATTGTGCAGGCGGCCCAGAAGGCAGCGCCCTTCCTCGTCCCCTAGCTTGAAGCTCGCATAGTGCCACCCGCCAAAGCGCAGGGCGCGAAATATCCGCGCCAGCATGGCGGGCACCTGCGCGCGCGGTACGTGCAGCAGGCAGGCATGCGCCCAGATCGCGTCATAGGCCAGTTCCGCATCCAGATCTTCGAAGAGCATGACCCGCGCAGCGAGATCGAACCGCTCGTTCGCCTTGCGCACCATGGCCGGTGTGCCGTCGGTGGCATCGATGGCGAAGCCGCGTTCTGCCATGCGCGCCGCGTCCCGTCCTCCGCCGCAGCCCAGTTCGAGCACGCGGGCTCCGGGTTGGAGGCGATCGAGAAAGGAATCGAGGTGCCGCGAAGGTGCCTGCCCGAAGCTCAACGTGTAGTGCGGCGCGCTGCGCTGATAGAAGGCGAGGGTGGCTTCGTCGCTCATTCAGGCTGCATAGGTGCACGGTAGCGTGGCGCGACATCCCGCAGCATTTCACCGCGAGCGAAGCGGAATACCACCAGTACCAGCCCCACGGTCAGCACGAAATCGGCGAAGGTGGAATAGAACAGCCAGAAATCGGTCGAGGTGTAGAGTGCGACGACAAGGTTGGCTCCGGCCATTACCGCACCCATCAGGCCCATGCCAATGCCCAGCCGCGCAACGTCGATGTCGCCATAGGGAAGATACCGCTTCAGACGGTTGGCGAGCCTTTGGCCGCCCGTCACGCCGTCGCCGAAGAACAAGGCTGCGGTGAGCAGTCCGATTGCAGTGGTGCGGTACTTCACCGCCTCGTCGCTCTGGAACATGAAAGCGAGGCCCGCCGATACCAGCATCATGACGATGCCGAACATTGCCAGCCCGCCCAGCAGGTCAACCTTCGTCATTCGCTGGGCTATCAGGAGGACGATGCCTGCGCCCGCGCCTACAAGGGCAGCCGTCGTCAGATCGGTAAGCTTTGCGACAGCGAAGAAGAGCAGGCCCAGCGCGATATCGACGGCCAGCGGCACCTTGTTCCGCTTCCACGCCTCCGGGTCGTAACCGTTGCTGGTTTGCTCGGCCATGCTGTGGTTCCAGGCATCGCGCACGGCGCTTCCGAAGGTTTCGCCCTTCATTGCCAGGGCCTGTTCGCGGTACTTTTCGGGATAGGCGATAGTGCGACCGGGATGGCTTTCATGCACGACAGCGCCGTCACGCAGCACCCGGATACCGACATTTACTGCGCTGATGTAACCGGCCTCGACTTCAAACTGCGAACCATCGGGCAGGGCGTGCGAGAGAAGGTGATTGCGCACAGCCTCCGTACCTCCGATGGGCGTGGCATCTCTTGCCACGATCTCGTCGCCCACCCGCAGTTCTGACGCAAGGCCATCGCTTCGCGCGCGGACCGTGACCCGGCAGGAAAAACCATCGAGAGTGAAGGGGCGGCGATAGCGCCAGAATGTCGTCCCCCTACCCATCGAAGCCGCTCAGCCCGCCTGGACCGCCGCTTCTGCTTCCTCGCGATCACGCTGCGCACGGCTTTTCTTCTCGGCAGTCGTTTTCAACTGACCGCAAGCCGCATCGATATCGCGACCGCGCGGGGTGCGCACGGGGGCGGAGATGCCGCCTTCGAACACGATGTCGGAAAAGCGCTTGATGCGTTCGGGCGTGGAGCACTCGTAAACCGCGCCGGGCCACGGGTTGAACGGGATCAGGTTTACCTTCGCCGGCAGCTTGTAAGCTTTGAGCAGGCGGACCAGTTCGCGTGCGTCTTCGTCGCTGTCGTTCTTGTCTTTCAGCATCACGTATTCAAACGTGATGCGCCGGGCGTTGCTGGCACCGGGGTAGTCGGCGCAGGCCTGCAGCAGCTCTTCCAGCCCGTACTTCTTGTTGATCGGCACGATCTCGTCGCGCACGTCCTTCGATACCGCGTGGAGGGAGACTGCGAGGTTCACGCCGATCTCTTCGCCGCAACGCGCCATCGCGGGCACCACGCCGCTGGTCGACAGTGTGATGCGGCGCTTCGACAGGGCCAGCCCGTCGCCATCCATCACCAGTTGCAACGCGTCGCGCACGTTGTCGAAATTGTAGAGCGGTTCGCCCATGCCCATCATGACGATATTGGTGAGCAGGCGGCCATCGGCAGTATACTCCGCTTCGCCCTCGTCACCCAGATCGTCCATCCGGCCCTTGGGCCATTCGCCAAGGCTATCGCGCGCCAGCATGACCTGGCCCACGATCTCGCCCGGCGTCAGGTTGCGCACCAGTCGCATGGTGCCGGTGTGGCAGAAACGGCAATTGAGCGTACAGCCGACCTGACTGGAAACGCACAGCGTCCCGCGGTCCGCATCGGGGATAAAGACCATTTCGAACTCGTGCCCGTCGCTGGTCTTCAGCAGCCACTTGCGCGTTCCGTCGGTGGAGTGCTGGGCCTCCACCACGTCCGGGCGGCCGATCACGAAGCGTTCGGCCAGCCACGGGCGCATGGTCTTGGCGATGTCTGTCATCGCCTCGAAATCGGTGACGCCACGATGGTAGAGCCAGTGGAACACCTGCTTTGCACGCAGCTTGGCCTGACGCTTGTCGAGGCCAGCACCTTCGAACAGGGCGGTGATATCCTTCTTCGGCAGACCGATCAGGTCCACGCGTCCATCCTCGCGCGGCGTGATGTCACGCGCGACGGGAACCGGATCAACCTGTCCGGGAATGCTCATCAGTGTCGTATCGGCCATGGGAGGCAGCGATATAGGGATAAGCGCGCGCTTTGGGAAGCGGGCGCAGTTTTCCCGGTTCCCGATGGAATCTCGCTACCCACCGATGAGTCGGGAGATTTGAACGATAAGCCGGGAAACTCGCAAGATTTCACGCTGATCTGAGACCGTTAAGGGATGAAGCGTGAAAGATTGCTTCGTCTTGCAGGCCACAGCGAAACGTTCCCGTCGTTCATCGAACGAATATGGCGGTTCATCGAGCAATATTGTTGCGGAAAAACCACACCTCCGTTGTTGTGCAGGGTTAATGAAACGAAGCCTGCAGGTGCTTCATTCTGGTGGTCCAAGCGCGGACGAAAACCGCGCTCCAAGTGAATGGAGTAATAAAAATGAAAAAGGGTATCGCACTTATTCTCGCATCGGCTTCGGCAACGGCTCTGGCCATTCCTGCCGCCGCACAGGACAACTCGGCGTTCACCGGTCCGCGCATCGAAGGCATCGCCGGGTATGACATCAGCAAGGCCGGCAGCGATGTCGACAACGAGTTCAACGATGAGGACGACCAGTCGATCGACGGACTGCTTTATGGTGTCGGCGTTGGTTACGACGTAGCTGTAGGCGGCATCGTGCTGGGCGCGGAAGCGGAGCTGTCCAAGTCCACCGCCGATACGGAAATCGTCGATGGCGACCTGGAAGACCTCGGCTTTGGCGCGCAGCTCGATACGGGCCGTGACATCTATGTCGGCGCGCGCGCCGGTATCCTGGCCGGTGATAACATGCTGCTTTACGTGAAGGGCGGCTACACCAACGCGCGTTACAACCTGCTGGCCGACGATGGCACGACCGAGCTTGAAACGAACCTGGACCTCGACGGCTACCGCGTGGGCGCCGGTGCCGAATACGCCATGAGCGAGAATACCTTCGTAAAGCTGGAATACCGCTATTCCAACTATAGCGAAGGCGAATTCGACTTCAACGACGATGACTTCTTCGATGATGACACCGGCGAAAGCGACCGCTTCGACGCCGATCTTGACCGTCACCAGGTCGCCGTAGGGTTCGGCCTGCGCTTCTAAGGCGCGTCACGATTGACCTGAAGAGGGCCGGCGGGAGCGATCCCGCCGGCCCTTTTTCATGTCTATCGCCGAGCAGCGCAGCCGACGCGGGCGGCATCGATGGCCGTGGCAGCGCCTTCCAGCGAATAGCGGTCGGTAAACCGGTTGCCGCGATTGTCCGTCGCGCTGATGGTCATGCGGCTGGCGGCGCGCATGGCCGTGCGGATCGCGGCATCGTCCCCAGCGCCGGTCGCCCAGGCGTCACCGCCGCCGCCGGCCAGGTCGAAACGCTGTCCACCAATAGCCAGGCGCAGGCGCGGACTGGATGACAATTCGCGGCTCAGCCGGAAATGGACCTGCCCGCGGACTTGCCGTTCGGGCCATATCCCCACGCTGGCGAAGGGATCGAAGTCGCGGCGATCCCGCCCAGTCTCTGCCGCTGCGATGGCGTAGCATCGCGGCACCGCGGGATCGCGAAATGCGCCCCATTGCCCGAACACGCCAAGGCTGTCTTTCGCCATGACGGGGTATGCCAGGGCCAGCAGGGCAACCGTGATCAAGATGCGCTTCATACCTATTATATAGGCGCCTTTTCCCCGGCGATGGAATCCCGAAAATCGTACCATCCGAATCCGGTTTTTCTGGAATTTTCGCGGGATTTCTGCGATATGAATGGAACGGGAAGGGGCATCCGGAAAAATTGACCCAAACTTGGAAAGGACGCCCTCGGCTGCTCGCCGGGAGGTGAGCGATACGATGAGCCTGCTTGCCGATTATAACCTGCCATTCGCGATCGCTTTTGGCCTGATGGTTCTTGCGCTTGTGCTGCAGGTAATCGGCATTGGCGATTTCGATTTCGGCGGGGATGTCGAACTCGACCTGGACCTCGAAGCGCCGGATTTTAATGCAGACGCCGTGGAGGCGCCCTCTGCCGGGTTCGGCGGAGCCTTGCTGACCCTGCTGGGGCTGGGCCGGGTGCCGCTGATGGTGTGGCTGATGGTATTCCTGCTGCTGTTCACCGTGGTGGGCATGGGCATCCAGGTCTTTGCCACGGATCTTACCGGCAATCCGCTCTACCCGTGGCTGGCCGCGCTGTTTTCCGGCGGGGCGACGCTGCCGCTGACGGCAATGCTGGTGCGTCCGCTGGGCGGGTTGCTGCCGCAGGACGAGACCAGCGCCGTAGGGCTTGGCAGCCTCGTCGGTCGCCGAGGAACCGTAACCACCGGGAAAGCCGAACGCGGCTCTCCTGCAAGAACGAAAGTGCGCGACCGTCATGGTCACGCGCATTACGTAATGCTCGAGCCACATGAGGATGCGAGCACCATTCACGAGGGGGACGAGGTATTGCTCGTGCGCCGCGAGGGTAGCGTCTTTTTCGGCGTACCCCTGGCAGAGCGCAAGCTGGCGCCGGTGTCCTGACACATAGATAACGATAGGAGAAGAAATGGAAGGTTTACTGGATCTCGGCTTCGTGACGCTGGTGGGAGGGGCAATCGCCGTCCTCGTCATCATCATCTTCCTGCTGAAGATGTACCGCCGCGCATCAAAGGAAGTCGCCTTCGTGCGCACCGGTGTGGGCGGGGAAAAGGTCGTGATGAACGGGGGCGCACTCGTCTTCCCGATCTTCCACGAGACCATGCCCGTCAACATGAACACGCTGGTTCTCAGCGTGATGCGCCGCGACGGTGAAGCGCTGATCACGCTCGACCGCCTGCGTATCGACGTAAAGGCGGAATTCTACGTCCGCGTGAAGCCGGACGCCGAAGCCATCGCCATGGCCGCGCAGACGCTGGGCCAGCGCACGATGCAGCCCGAAATGCTGAAGGACCTTGTCGAAGGCAAGTTCGTGGACGCGCTGCGCTCCGTCGCGGCGGGCATGACCATGAACGAGCTGCACGAACAACGCGCGGATTTCGTGCAGAAGGTGCAGCAGGTCTCCTCCAACGACCTTGCCATGAACGGCTTGGAGCTGGAGTCCGTGTCGCTGACCGGTCTCGACCAGACCAGCATCGAGCACTTCAACGCCAACAACGCCTTCGACGCCGAAGGTCTCACCAAGCTGACCGAGCAGATCGAGGCGCGCAAGAAGCTGCGCAACGATATCGAGCAGGACACGCGCGTGCAGATGGAGACGAAGAACCTCGAGGCGGCGCAGAAGAGCTTCGAGATCAGCCGCGACACCGAATACGCCCGGCTGGGGCAGGAGCGTGAAGTGGAAGTGCGGCGTGCCGCGCAGATGTCCGAAATCGCCCGCGAACAGGCCGAGCGGCAGCGCGAAGCCGATGCCGCCCGGATCGAGGCGAAGAAGCAGGTCGACGCGCAGCAGATCGAGGCCGACAGGTTGGTGGAAGAAGCCCGCATCGACCAGGTCCGTGCTCTCGAGATCGCTCGTCAGGAACAGCAGATCGCGGTGCAGAACAAGTCCCGCGAGGAAAGCCAGGCGAAGGCCGATGCCGACGAAGCGCGTGCCAAGGCCGTCGCTGCCGAGGAACAGGTCGCCACGGCCCGCGAAAGCGAGATTGCCGAGCGTCAGAAGAAGATCGAGCTGATCGAGGCGGCAAAGCAGGCCGAGCGCGACGCGATCAAGATCCGCGTCGATGCCGAGGCAGACAAGGATGCTGCTACCAACCGCGCCGAAGCCGCTCGCCTGGCGGCCAAGGGTGAGGCCGATGCCACCAAGCTGCTGGCCGAGGCCGACCGCGTGAAGTTCGAAGTGGAAGCTGCTGGCCAGCGTGCCGTCAACGAAGCGGCAAATATCCTGTCGATGGAGCAGATCAGCCTGCAGACGAAGCTGGCTTTGCTCAAGGTCCTGCCGGAAGTCATCCGCGAAAGCGCGAAGCCGATGGAAGCGATCGACTCGATCAAGATCGTGCAGGTTGATGGCCTTACCCAGCGCTCCGGCGCACCGGGTTCGACAACCAACGGATCGGGTGCAGGCGGTGGCTCTGGCAACCTTGCCAACGATGCCGTGGCCGCAGCACTCGCCTACCGCGCGCAGGCGCCGGTTCTCGACGGGCTGATGAAGGAACTGGGCCTCGACGGCAGCTCGCTTGGCAAGCTGGTGGAAGGTGCGGCCAATGGTCCGTCCAATGGTTCGTCCGGGGCCGACTTCAGCAGCGCGCCTGACTTTTCGGACGAGAAGGCCACCCCCTCGCTGTTCGAAACCGACTCCGAGAGCGAAGACGACGAGGCCAAGTCCGCCAAGTAAGCTTGGTCCGGCATTAACATCGGGGCGCGCGTGGATTGATGCCATGCGCGCCCTTTTTCATTCGGCCATCAGCGCGTCGATTTCGTCGATCTGGCGTTGCAGGCGGCGGGCACCCCACTTGTTGAGCAGGTAGACCGCGACGAACACGCCCACCACCGCGGCCATCACGAACAGCGCATCGGCGGGCGGCATCCGCCAGGCATCGGGCGGCAACGACAGCAGCGGCGCGGCCATGATGACCGCCATGCCAGGGATGAGCGGCAGCAGGTACCAGGTAAAGATGCTGTCCAGCGCATCGCGTTGCCGCGCCAGCTCGCGCCGCTGGAATTCCAGTACCGACATCCGGCCCCCATGTTCGGGCGGGGAAAGCGGCCTGCCTCGTCGATACAGCTGCCACATCACCACGCAGGCACCGCCCGCCACCAGCGCACTGCCCATGCGCAAGGCCAGCAGGGGTGCGGTAAGCGCGCCCATGGCGAACATTACGATCACAAGAATTCCGGCGGCGTATTCCACAAGGTTGCGTCGCCTGATCACGCGCCGGAATCCGTCGGCCCGCGCGCGCAGTTCGTCCAGCGAGGGAAGCGGCGCGCTGTTATCGGCAGCCTTCCAGCTGTCTCGAGCGATCTGGTCGGACATCATTGACTGTCTCCTTCGTGTGAAAGGGTATCGGCAAGCAGGTTTTTCAAGCGGTGGATCCGGGTGGCAACCGCGCCAGCAGACAAGCCTGTCACCTCCCCGATTTCGGCGCCGGTCAGGTCTTCCAGGTAAAGCAGCATTACTTGTCTATCGGCAGGCTTCAGCCGGTGCACCGTAGCCAGCAGGCGGTGGCGCAATTGAACGGCTTCGGTTTGCGCGGCGAGATCGTCGCGAGCGGCCAGTTCGGTGATACCGTCAAGGCCCACTAGGGCTTCCGGCTTGCGCCGAAGCGCGGTCTGGACATGGGTCACGGCCACGTTGTGCGCGATGCGGTAGACCCAGCTCTTCACCGAGCATTGGCCTTCGAAATAGGCGAAGCTTCGCCACAGTTCGGCGTGGATATCCTGCACGAGGTCACGCGCCAGGTCCGCGTCCGCCTCGTAACCGCGCGCCAGCCGGTCTATGGCCCTGCCATATTCCTCCGCAGCGCTGCGATAGGCATCATCCTGCGATAGCGGTGCCTTGTGCAAAGTGTTTTCCCCTCGTGCCATGCAAGGGTAGTCCGCCAGGATCCGAAAGTCTTACAGCGGTGCAGAAAAATTTTCGCCGTTAGGGATAGCTGATCGCCACAACTTCCCATTCCTTTTCGCCGCCGGGCAGGCGAACGGTGCGCAGGTCGCCCACTTCCGCACCGCGCAACGCGCGCGCGATGGGGCTGGACCAGCCGACCTTTCCGCCGCTGGCATCCTGTTCCTTGTCCCCCACGATGGTGAGCGTGCGTTGCTCGTCATCCTCGTCGGCTATGGTCACGGTCGCGCCGAAGAACACGCGGCTCTTGTCCGGCTGCTGGCTGGGGTCGACCACTTTCGCGTGCTTCATGACCTTTGCGAGGAAGGCGAGTTCGCGGTCGATCTCGCGCATTTTCTTGCGACCGTAGAGGTAGTCACCGTTCTCGCTGCGATCGCCATTACCGGCCGCCCAGCTGACGATCTCCACAATCTCGGGGCGCTCCTTGCCGAGCAGGTGATCGTAACGTGCTTTGAGCGCGGCGAGCCCTGCGGGGGTTATGGGCTGGGTCTTGTCTGGTGTCGGCATCGTGCGCCCCATAGCCTTCCGAACGAAAACCGCCACTCCATCACACGGTCGAAAGCGTGCAAGAGAAGTCAATCTTCGCCAATGAGATCGAGCCAGGCGACGACATCGTTGTCGGTTTGCATATAGAGACCTGCCTGAACCTCCTCCGGTTGCCCGCCTGCGACCTGCATGGCTTCGCTCAAGGGCCCGTAAAACAGCGTTTCGATAGCGCCGCCTTCTGCTGCCGCGTCGAGGAAGTAGAGCCTCACACTTGCATCCAGATAAGTCGTGCGCATCAGTCGTCCCGCTCCAGCTTTGCTCCGTCCAGAAGACGACTGGCTCGCGCCTCGTCGAGCCGTGAAACGCCGCGCTGTTCCTTCGGTACGCCGTGACGGATACGGGCGTCCGCCGCGGCCTTATCCTTCGCGGCGCGTTCCCGGCGCTTGCGAGCCATGCGCAGGTTTTTCACCTTTGCCATCGTCAGAGGTCCGTGGGGATCTGGAGTTGGGAGGCCAATTGGATTTCCTTCTCGCCACGGCCCAAGGCGCAGCGTCTGGCGCGGAGTGAATAGGATACAGGGACATTAGCCCATCTCACCGAATGAAATAGCTCGTTTTCGCGATCCCGAGCGCCTTATTCGGTCATGCGCCTAAGACCATCCTCTGCAAAAGCACGCTGCGCTTGGTAATGCATTAACATTTTTGTCCCAGTATCAAGGAGATGGACAAGGCACGGAAACTTTCGCACTGTGGCGTATGTCGCGAAGGCGCTGCGCTACCCTTTGCGATAACCACGGCGTTCCAACCTATTTTCGACATGCGCAACAATGGCGTCTTCGCCTACGAAGCGCTGGTGCGGGGCGAGAACGGAGAAGCTGCGGGTGAAGTGTTAGGCCGCGTCGATGAGAAAACCCGCTATAGCTTCGATCAACTCTGCCGGGTCAACGCGATCAAGAACGCAGTGACCGCTGGCATTCTTGAAACTGATGCGAAACTATCGATCAACTTCATGCCGAATGCCGTCTATTCGCCCCTGGCCTGCATCCAGCTGACTTTGAAAACCGCGCGTGAAGTGGGTTTCCCGCAAGACCGGTTGATCTTCGAATTCACCGAACACGAAAGGCTCGACGTCCCCCACGTCACCACAATCGTGGAAGCGTATCGGCAACTGGGGTTTGCCACCGCGATCGACGACTTCGGCGCGGGGTTTTCGGGCCTCAACGTACTCGCCAATCTCGGCACCGACATCATCAAGCTGGATATGGAACTGGTGCGCGGGATCGATACCAGCGAACCACGCCGACAGATCGTGCGCGCCATGACACGCCTATGCACGGAAATGGGCAGGACGGTCATCGCCGAGGGTGTCGAAACCCCCGGCGAACTGGCTGCCGTGCGATCATGCGGGATCGACCTGGTGCAAGGCTTCTTCCTGGCAAGGCCCGCAGTCGCAAGCCTGCCTGCCCTGGACATGGGCCAGGACAACAGGCTGCGGCTGGCATCATGAAGCGCCCCGCGACCGCGGTTCCCTTCTAGCGCAGGAAGTCCGTCACGAGGCGCGGTTCGCCGGCGCGGCCCGTACGCTCGGGATAGAGGTGTTCGTACACCACCGCGTTTTCCACCACGCGCTGCACGTAGTTCTTCGTCTCGAAGAAGCCGATCTCCTCGATCCAGCGCAGCCAGTCACCCGTCACGCGCGGATCGCCGTTTTCGCGCAGCCAGCGATTCACGTTGCCCGGACCGGCGTTGTAGGCCGCGATGGCGAGCGGATAGCTGCCGTCGTAATAGGAAATCAGCCGCTCGATGTGGTTGGAACCCAGCATCATCGAGTATTGCGGATCGTCGATCAGGCGACTGGCCGAATACTGCACGCGGGCGCGGCGGGCCTCTTCCTGTGCCGTGGCGGGCATGAACTGCATCAGACCGCGTGCGCCAGCATGGCTGATGGCGTTCTCGGCAAACTGGCTTTCCTGCCGGGCCAGCGCGTGGATCATCGTCCAGTTGGTGCCGGGAGGGGTGTCGAGCGTGGGATAGCCGATCTGGGTGAAGCCCTTGTGCCCGTCTTCCATGGCGGAATCGGCGAGGTTCACGGCGAGGTCGCGGCGGCCGATATCGCGCGCGAGTTCGGCGACGAGAACGTGTTCGCCCACGGTCTCGGCCTGGTCGGCGATGGATCGGTAGAAACGGATACCGGTGCTCCACGGTGCATCGCGGGCGACTTCGGAAACGGCGCGGGTGATCGGCTGGTTAAGGAACGCCTGGCGTTCAGCCTCTGTCGGCGCACCTTCTGGCGACTGGTTGAAGCTGGGCACGTCGCGGCCCAGCCGGTTGAGCGCCATCAGGCCGTAGAACTTGTCGGCGTAGTCGGCGGCCATCTCGTAGTGGCGCGTCGCTTCCGCCGTGTTCCCGGCGCGGCGATAGGCCTCGCCCGCCCAGAAGAAGCCCTTGGAACGCGTCTGCGGCGTTCGCGCGGCGGCGCCGTACTGATAAAACAGCGGCGCGGCGGCGGCTCCGTCACCCAACTGCCAAAGGGCGTTCGTGCCACCCAGCCACATCAGCGAGGTGTAATCGTCACGCAAGCGATATTCGCCGATCGAAATGTCATATCCCGGCTCGAACGCCTCGATCGCGCGCGTCGCCACGCGAACGGAGTCGCGCGTGCCAGCGGCGCGGGCCACCGCGAGAAGTTCGGTGATCCAGGCGGTCTGGTCGAAGGGGAGGGAGGCGAGTTGCGGGCCGTCCACGATGTTGCGTATCGCCTGCGGAGTCTGGCCTTCCTGACGCAGCTCCCGGCTGCGGTTGTAGAGATAGCCGGGGTCGGCCATCGCTCCGGGCGCGCTGGTGGCTCCATCGCCGCCCTGCAGGATGGCAAGGCGCGCGGCAAATAGGTCGCGCTTTGCAGGCGACGTGCGGCTCAACTGGCGCGCGGCACCCTCGGGATCGCGCTGCCAGAGCAACGCGTCCATGCGCGCATCCTGGTCCGCCTGCGAGAAATTGCTGCCGTACATGGCAGACAGCGCGGCCTCCGCCGTGGGGCTCATCTCGCCGCCACGCCATGCTTCCAGCGCCCAGCGTTCGGACGCGGCGCGGTCTTCACCCATCAGCGCCAGCGCGTAGTGCGCCTTGGCATAGTTGGTTACGGGATCTTCGTTGGCGAAGAAACGCAGCAGGACTCCGGGCTCGGTGAATTCCGAGCGCAGTCGCTGTTCGGCACGGGCGCGCAACGTGGTCTCATCCGGGAAACCGGGGTTCGCAAGGAGGAAGCTGGCGTATTCGGTGAACGGCAACTGGGCCTGACGGTCCTCCCAAAGTCGTTCCCAACGGGTGATTTCCCGCGCCATCGGCCCGGGCTGCTGGGCCACGAGCTGGGCGCGATTGCGATCCCATTCGGCGGCATCCTGCGCGAAAGCAGTGGAAGGAGCGGCCAGAGCCGCGACGAGTGCTACAAGGGGAAGTCGAACCATGCTGGACATTCTATGGGGCGCATCCTTATCAGGCGCTGAATACATAATTCCTCCGAAGGGGTAAGGCTATTGGGAAAGGGCGCTGTTCCGGCGCGATTTTCCATCGAGTCGTCTTTTCACACCAACGCACGAGAGGCGTAAAATGTTCTCAGGTTCGATTCCCGCGCTCGCCACCCCCTTTGCAGGCGACGACTTCGACGAGGAGGCCTACCGGCGCTTCATCGACTGGCAGATCGAAAGCGGATCGAAAGCGCTGGTCCCGTGCGGCACTACGGGCGAAAGCGCGACGCTGGACAATGACGAGCATCACAAGGTGATTGCCGTCTGCGCAGAAGTGGCGAAGGGCCGCGTACCCGTTATCGCCGGCGCCGGCAGCAACGACACCCAGACCGCGCTTTGGCATATCAAGGAAGCCCAGAACGCCGGGGCCGATGCGTTGCTGCTGGTCGCGCCCTATTACAACCGGCCTTCGCAGGAAGGATTGTTGGCGCACTTCAGCTATTTGGCGGAGCGTGCGGACCTGCCCATCGTTCTCTACAACGTGCCGGGACGCACGGTGACGGACATCGCGCCCGAAACGGTGATCGAACTGCACCGCCGCTTTCCGGAGAAGATCGTGGCGATCAAGGATGCGAGCGGCGACCTGTCGCGCGTCGTCACGCACCGGATGGGCGCAGGTCCGGACTTCTGCCAGCTTTCGGGTGACGACCCGCTGGTGCTGGCAGGCTATGCGCTGGGGCAGGTGGGCTGCATCTCCGTTACCGCGAACGTCGCGCCAAAGCTGTGCGCAGACTTCCACGCCGCGGCTGCCGAGGGCGATTTCGCCACCGCACGCGAGTTGAACGAGCGTCTCTACCCGCTGCACCGCGCGATGTTCGCCGATGCCTCGCCCGCACCTGCAAAATATGCGCTGAACAAGCTGTTCGACTGGTTCAGCCCCGACGTGCGCCTGCCGATCATGCCCTGCTCGGATACTGCTAGAAGGCAAGTGGACGAGGCAATGGAACTCGCGGGGATTTTGGAGTGAAGCTATCTGACGGTCGGACTGTCATAGAGGTCTTGGTTGAACTTGTCCGGCAGTCCTTCAAATTTTCTGGAAGGTCGCGCCGAACCGACGGATGGCTCTGGCTCGGTGCCGAGTTCCTTCTTGGCTTGTCATGTGCGTTTGTTTTCTGGAAAGCTCCTGTCGAGCAGTACATTACCGATGCAATTTACGTAGTCTTTATGGTCCCCATGATTGGTTGGACCGTTCGACGCGTTCATGATTGCAATCTCTCGGGGCTGTGGGCTCTACCTGTTTTTTTCGGATACTTTTGGTCTTTTTTCGTCTGGCCTATGGAGCCTTGGATGCTGATCGTGTTTACCATCCTCACCATTCTTCCCCTACTTGTGACACCAGACCATGGGCCGAACCGTTTCGGAAGCGATCCTCGCTCCAAAAGTTTCGCTGAACCCCGAAGGAATTGAGCCAATGATCCGCGCCGCCATCCTCACCGTCGCCGCCCTCGCGCTCACCTCCTGCGCTACCATGCCGGGCATCCAGCCACCCGCGCTCGACGTGCTGGCCCGCGATTATCTCGCGTTGCAATTGGCTATTGGCGAGAAAGACCCCGGCTACGTCGATGCCTATTACGGGCCGGAGGAACTCGCCACCCGCGCCGCGGCGCAGGACGACGAAACCACATTGCCAATGTTGCAGGCCCGCGTCACTGCGCTCGACGCGACACTGGGCCTGATCGAGACGCAACCCGGAACCTTGGAGGCAGAGCGGGTGCGCTACCTGCGGGCCATGCTTGCCAGCGCGAAGGTGCGCCTGAGGATGCTGCGCGGCGAGGAAATTCCTTTCCAGGACGAGGCCGAGGGTCTGTTCGGCGTGCGCCCCGAACTGATCGACCTCACCACGCTGGACCCGGTGCTGGACCGGATCGAGGAACTGGTGCCGGGCGATCTTTCCGACGGTCCGCTGAACGAGCGGCTAAATGCCTATCAGGATCGCTTCATCATCCCCAACGACCGCCTTCGCGCCGTGATCGATGCAGCCGTTGACGAATGCCGCAAGCGCACCCTGCCGCATATCCCGCTGCCCGAAGGTGAAAGCTTCGACCTTTCCCTCGTTACCGACAAGCCGTGGGGCGGGTTCAATTATTACCAGGGCGACTATCACTCGGTGATCGAGATCAACACCGACCTGCCTACGCGACTCGACCGCGCGGTGGATGTCGGCTGTCACGAGGCCTATCCCGGTCACCATGTCTATTCGACGCTGATCGAACGGGACCGGGTGAACGAACTTGGGCAGATCGAATTCACCCTGCTGCCGCTCTATTCCCCGCGCGCGATCATTTCCGAAGGCAGCGCCGAATACGGCGTGAAGCTGGCGTTCCCGGGGACTAGCCAGCTCGAATACGAACGCGACGTGCTGGCTCCGCTGGCAGGGATCGATGCCAGCAATATCGAGCAGTATTACGAGCTGCGCGAGGCGCTGGAGGGGCTCTCGGGTGCCTATTACACCATTGCCGCAGCCTATCTCGATGAAACCATGACCCGCGAGGAAGTGATCGAAGCCTCGATGCGCTATCGCCTGATGAGCCGCGAGCGCGCCGAACAGTCGCTGCGGTTCATGGACACCTACCGCAGTTACGTGATCAACTACGGGCTGGGTTCGGAGATCGTCGGCGCGGCAGTCGAGGCTCGCGATGCGGACATGGCCACACGCTGGCAGCGGTTCATCGGTATTCTGAGCAACCCGACCCTGCCGGAGGACCTGATGTAGGGCCATGCCCTTTGCCTTTCGGCAAATGCATCCCTACATGCCGCCACCTTATGGCCCGCCCCAAACCCGCCACGTTCGACAAGCAAAAGGTCGTTGCAGAAAACCGCAAGGCGCGGTTCAACTATTCTATCGAGGATACTTTTGAGGCAGGCATCGCCTTGCAAGGTACCGAGGTGAAGGCACTGCGGGCAGGGCAGGGCAGTATCGCCGAAAGCTATGCCGAGGTGAAGGACGGGCAGGTCTTCCTCGTGAACGCCACGATCCCCGAGTTCAGCCATGGCAACCGCCACAACCATGAACCCAAGCGGCCCCGCAAGCTGCTGCTTCACGAGCGCGAGATCAATCGCCTGTTCGGTGCCGTGGAGCGCAAGGGCATGACGCTGGTTCCGCTGTCTGTCTATTTCAACGGACGCGGGCGAGCAAAGGTCGAACTGGCGCTGGCCAAGGGCAAGCAGGCGCACGACAAGCGGGCCACGATCAAGGATCGCGACTGGCAGCGCGACAAGGCCCGCCTGATGCGCGAAAAGGGCTGAAGCCCCTCCCGTTTTCGCGGATGCGACAGGGCGAGCGCGATTGTCGCCCAAAGCCGGATATCGTCGTTAAGCGACGGTTGTCATTCCCTGGGCTAGAACCATCTATCAATGGCGACGCAAAGGAGTATGGGCGATCCCATGATGGAAAGGGCGACTCGGTGGCTGTCGGCACGCATGCCGGCCATGCCCCGGCGGGAAGAGATGGCGAAAAATCGCTGGCTCGCTCCGCTGGCCAGCACCATCGCGCGTTCCGAACTCTGGCGCTTCAATCGCCGCAGCGTGCCGCGCGGCGTTGCGCTGGGCGTGTTCGCCGCTTTCATCATCCCCCTGGGGCAGACGTTCCTGGCCGTGCTGCTGGCCTTGCCATCGCGCGCCAACCTGCCGCTGGCTGCCGTCACCACGCTCATCACCAACCCCTTTACTGTCGCCTTCTGGGCGGTGGTGGCGCACAGGTTGGGCGTGTTCGTGCTGAAGATCGACGATGCGACCACCGGCATGGCGAACGAACACGTGCAGAGCACGTGGTTCCAGTCATTTGCGCAGTGGGCGGAGATTGCCGGTGTGGCCGCCTTCGGCTTCGTCATCCTGGCCGTGGTCGGCGCGGCAATCGGCTATCTCGTGGCCAGCTTCGTCTGGCGTTTTGTCGTCGCCCGCAAGTGGATCCAGCGGCGCGGCAAGTTCAAGACTGCCCAGCCGGCAGAGTGACCGCGTTCGCGCATTGGCGCCAATTGCCGTCTAGGGCGCACGGGGCGGCTTTGCTAAGGCCTTTGCGATGAAGATTGTGAAAGCGCAGGAGTCGGGCCCTCTGATGGATGGCATCGCGGTGGCAGCCGCCGTGCTTGCCAGCATTGCGCTGATCCAGTTCGCTACCGAAAACACCGCCGCCACGCTGGCCTATGCAGGCGGTCTTGTGGTGCTGGGGCTGATTGCCTTTGGCGCTGCACGGGCGCGGGTTTCTGCGCAGGTCCAGCCCGTGGCCGACATGCCCGACTGGTCCGTCACCGTGGCCGCTATCGAGCGCGCCGACGAGGCCGTGGCCATTACCGACCGCGCCAACCGGCTGGTCTGCGCCAATGCCACGTTCGAGCTCTGGTTCGGCTCCAGCAATGCCCCGCCGCGCCTTCCCGTGGACGGGGCGAGCGCGGAGAAGCTGACCCGGCTGGCGCGCTCTGCCTGGCGCGACGGGAAGGGCAGCGAGCCGGTGGTCGTCGCCGACGAGGAAAAGAGCTGGGAAGCCCGCGCCGTGCGCGCCGGAAGCGGGGATGAATATCTCGTCTGGCGCTTCACACCGGTTACCCGCACCAATCCGCTGGCCGGTATCGGCGTCCACATTACCGGACTGTTCGGCAAGGTACTTGGCGCGGCCGGCATTGCCGTGGCGCTGGTTTCGCCGGACGGCATGGTGCGCGCGGCAAACCCGGCACTCGCCCGCCGCGCGCTGGGGGACGAGAACGCCAGCATGTCGGGCCAGGAATTCGTCCGCCTGCTGCGATCCGACGACCGGGAGCGTATCTTCTTCTCCCGCGAGGGGCAGAAGGGTTCGCCGCAAACGCTGGTGCAGATACCGCTGGTCGATCCGGAACTCGCCGCGAGCGAGAAGACGCCCGGCAAGACCGCTGCAGAAGCGCCGTCGATCATGCTGCTGATCGACAGCGGCATCGGCCTTGGCGGCTGGGGCGGGGAAAGCAAGGGACAGGCCGCGCAGCTCGAGGGGCTGCTTGAACAGTTGCCGCTGGGCCTTGCCACCACCAACCGCGACGGCAAGTTCCTCTTCGCCAACCCCGCGTTCCGGCGTGCATCGGGCATCGGCGCCGACCTGCCGCCTTATCCCTCGGACCTGGTGGTGCCGCGCGACAAGACCGCCATGTCCGATGCGGTTCGCCGTTATGGCCAGGGACCGGCTTCCAGTGGCGACGTTGCCGTGCGCCTGCGCGGCGAGCCGGACGAACCTGTCAGTATCGGCCTTGCCGGGGTACGCGGCCTGGGCGAGGCTGCCGTGCTGCTCTCGCTGGCCGACACGACGGAGGAGGCCCGGCTGAAACGGCAGGTAGCGCAGGCTACCAAGATGCAGGCCGTGGGCCAGCTCGCGGGCGGCGTGGCGCACGATTTCAACAACGTGCTCACCGCCATCATCGGTTATTGCGATCTCATGCTGCTGCGGCACACTCCGGGCGACAGCGACTATGACGACATCCAGCAGATCAAGGCCAACTCCAACCGCGCTGCCAGCCTGACGCGGCAATTGCTCGCCTTCAGTCGCCAGCAGACGCTGCAACCCGAGGTGCTGCAACTTCCCGACGTGCTGAGCGAGGTCAGCCAGTTGCTCAAGCGCCTGCTGGGCGCGAAGATCACTCTCAAGGTCCGGCACGATCGCAACCTTGGTCCGGTCCGCGCCGATCCCCGCCAACTGGAGCAGGTGGTCATCAACCTCGCGGTCAACGCGCGCGATGCCATTCAGTCGAGCGGGGGCGGGGAAGGCGCCAGCGGCACGCTCACCTTCGCCACGCGCCGGGTGGAGGCGAAGGACATCCGCCGCATGGGCAGCGAGATCATCCCCGCAGGCGACTACACCGTGCTGGTGGCAGAGGATACCGGCGGCGGCATTCCCGCAAAGGTGCTGGGCAACATCTTCGAGCCGTTCTTCACCACGAAAGAGCAGGGCAAGGGCACCGGACTGGGCCTGTCGACCGTTTACGGCATCATCAAGCAGTCCGGCGGGTTCATCTTCGCTTCCAATGCCAAGGCAGCGGATGGCGGCATCAAGGGCGCGCGCTTCACCATCTACCTGCCGGTACACGAGGCGACCGAAGAAGAACTGCGGCGCACCGAGGTGGAGGAGAAGGGCAGCAATTGGTCCGGCGGTGGCTGCATCCTGCTGGTGGAGGACGAGGACATGGTCCGCGCCGTGGCCGAGCGCGCGCTGGCGCGGCAGGGCTATACCATCGTCACCGCCAGCGACGGGGACGAGGGGCTGGAAATCGTCAGGTCGGGCAAGCATCCTTTCGACCTGGTGGTATCGGACGTCGTCATGCCGAGCATGAACGGCCCGGCCATGGCGCGCGAGATACGCAAGCAGCATCCCGCTTTGCCGATCCTGTTCATGTCCGGGTATGCCGAAGGCGAACTGCGCAGCGAGATCGATATCGAGGCCATGCACTTCATTCCCAAGCCCTTCAGCGTGAAGCAAATTGCTGACAAGGTGGGCGAAGTGCTGGCGAACCCGCGAAAGGGCGGTTAGCACTCTTACCCGAACGCTGGCGAAAGGCTGTTCATGACCGATACAGGTCATGATACCCTATATCATCGCCATTCTTTGGGGAGGACTGCCATCATGACCATCCGCCACACCGCCGCCGCGCTGCTTGCCGCCAGTGCGCTGGCCTTGCCCGCGTCTGCACAGCAGACCGAAGGCACCGCGCAGGGCGACGTGTCCGTCACCATCTACCAGAACGGCCAGTCGCTGGTGCAGGACATTCGCCAGCTGAACATTCCGCGCGGAACGACACGGATCGAGTTTCCCGACGTTTCGGCCCAGATTCGTCCTGCTACCCTCAGCTTCAATGCCGACGACACCGCCATCGTCGAACAGAATTTCGATTTCGACCTGCTCACACCCACCAAGCTGATGGAAAAGGCCATCGGGCAGACCGTCACGCTAATTCGCACCAATCCTGCAACCGGGGCCGAAGTGCGCGAGCGGGCGGAGGTGCTTTCCACCGCCGGCGGCGTGGTGGTGCGCATCGGCGACCGGATCGAGGTGCTGCGCGACGATGGCCTGCCGGTGCGCGTAGTCTTCGACGAAGTGCCGCCCAATCTGCGCGCCCGGCCGACGCTTTCGGTTACGCTCAATTCCACCAGCAGCGGCACGCGCCCGGCCTCGATCCGTTACCTGACGCCCGGGCTGGGCTGGACTGCCGACTACGTTTCGCTATTCGACGAGGTCAACAATACGGTCGACATGCAGGGCTGGGTCACGCTGACCAACACCACTGGCACCACGTTTCACGCTGCCGACACGCTGCTGGTAGCGGGAAATCCCAATGGCGGCGCCAGCGGGCCACGCCGCGGCATGGTTCGCCCCGGCACAGAGACAGCAGACCGCGAACGGCTGGGCGATTTCTATCTCTATCCGCTGGACGAACGCACCACGATCGCCAACGCGCAGACCAAGCAGGTCAGCTTCCTCGATGTACAGGGCGTGCCGGCACAGCGCGTGTACAGCGCTTATGTCCCATGGCTGACCAACGATTCCGGGCCGCGTAACGTCTCGTCCGAGATTGCTTTCTCCTCCTCGCGAGAGGGCGGGCTGGGCGATGCCCTGCCGGCTGGCACGGTGCGTTTCTACCAGCGCGATGCGCAGGGCAATCCGCAGTTCGTGGGCGAAAACGGCATCGGCCACACGCCGATGGGCAGCCGCCTGTCACTGCGCACCGGCGATGCCTTCGACATCACGCTGCAGACCGAGGTCGAGAGCCGCGAGAAGATCACCGCCGCCGAGTACGAGCGCAGCGCGCGCTACCGCGTCACCATCGATGGCGAGCAGGTTCGCGAGGTGGAGATAGACAGGGCGGTCGATTACTATCGCACCACCATGCGCTACACGTTCACCAATGCGAAGCCCACGCCGGTGGAAGTGGAAATGACGCAGGGCGGGTTGGACCAGGGATGGTGGGGCGGCGATTTCCGTGTCGTTTCGGAAGATGTGCCTGGCGAGCAGTTGAATATCGATCGCCGCCGTTACCGCGTCACCGTGCCCGCCAATGGCGAGCGTGAGGTTCGCGTGACATACGAGACGCGGTTCTAGGGGAAGGGCAATGCGCCATCCCCCCTCTTTGCCGAGATACTTGTTCGCACGAATTGCCGGATGCCTGATCGCCGCCGGGTGCACTGTCCCTGCCGCCGCGCAGGAACGGCCCGTGGTGCAGGCTTCGTCCCCCGAAAGCCTCGCGGTGACCGTCTACCGTGATCCCAATCGGGGCGTGGGCGACACCATGAACCCCGACTGGCCGCGCGGCTTCGCGATGATCTCCGAAACCCGGACTGTCACCTTGCCGCCCGGCGAATCGCGCATCCGCTTCGAGGGCGTGGCAGAGGGGATGGTGGCAGTCAGCGCCATCGTCACCGGACTGCCGGGCGGCACGATCGAGAAGAACCGCAACGCCGACCTCCTCAGCCCTGCTGCGCTGGTGAATGGCACACTGGGCAACCGCGTTCGCATCACCCGCACCAACCCTGGCACGGGAGAAGCGGCGAGCGAGGAAGCGGTGATCCGCACAAGAGCCGATGGCGGGCTGGTGCTGCAGACGCAAGACGGGTTCGAGGCGGTGCGCTGTTCGGGCCTGCCAGAGCGGCTGACTTTCGACGATATCCCCGACGGGCTCTCCTCCGAACCGATTTTCTCCATCGATACCCGCGATGCCAGCGGCGGCACCTATACGGTTACCCTGTCGTACCTCGCCTGGGGCTTCGACTGGGAAGCAAGCTACGTCGCCACCCTGCACGAAGGACGCGATGCCGACGACGTTCGCTTCGACCTGACAAGCTGGCTCACCATCCTCAACGACAATGGCCAGAGCTTCGAGGATGCGGAACTGATGGCCGTCGCGGGCACGCTGAACGTGACCAGCGATTTCGAGGATCTGGCCGATCCGCCAACCGCGCGGCCTCTTCGGCTGACGTGCTACCCGATCGGCAGTACGGCGCGCGGCTCACCCGTGGGCTATCCGCCGCCTCCGCCGCCGCCGCCACCCCCTCCAGCGGCGATGGCTGCCTATTCCGAAGATGCCCTGATCGTGGTGACGGGCGCCCGGGTGCAGCGTGAAATGATGGAATCGGCAACCCCGGTCATGGCGGGCGAGGAGCAGCTTGGCGACCTGAAGCTTTACCGTGTTCCGGTGCCGGTCGACGTGAATGCGCAAGGGCTGAAGCAGGTCGCTTTCCTGCGCGAAGAAGGTGTGGAAGGCGAACTGGTCTACGAGAGTGAGTGCACGCCGTGGAACTGGAATGCCGATCCCACGCAGGCCCGGCTGTTACTGGAAACGGTGAACGACAAGCGCCACGGGCTGGGTGTGGCATTGCCCACCGGTACAGTCTCGGTGTTCGAACGCGGTCCGCGCGGGGAACTGCTGGTGGCAGAGGAAACACTGCGCGATTACGCCTCCGGGCAGGATGTCGAACTGTCACTAGGAGAGTCTTCGCAGGTTTTCGTGACGTGCAACCATGCGGGCGCAAAAGACCCGCGCGACGACGAGGCGCGCTGGATGGAAACCCGCGCAACGATCACCAACGCCAATCCGCATCCCGTTACCGTGCGCTTGCAACTGGGCTTCAACAGCCAGTGGCGTTTTCGCGGCGTGCGCGAACGGTTGCGCAATGGCCAGCGAATCATCCTGGTTGACGTTCCGGCAAACGGAACGCGCACGCTGGATTGGGAGGTTGGGGAAGTCACTGACTAGCAGTGATTTCTTCGCGGGAATGGCGCAAGGGCGTGTCTTTCGCGGAAAATCCAACAAAAATTTTGTTCCACTCTTGTTCTTATGGAACAAAGTGGGTACATGTGCTTCTGTTGAAGAGTTGAACACGACCCTAGCAAGCAGACGGAGGCCATGTCATGGCAGGCGCAAATCTGAAATTGGTTGAAAAGGAATCCAACGTGGACCGTCAGAAGGCGCTGGACGCCGCGCTTGCGCAGATCGATCGCGCATTCGGCAAGGGCTCGGCAATGAAGCTGGGCCAGAAGGAAACGATGAACGTGGAGTCGATCTCCACCGGTTCATTGGGTCTCGATATCGCTCTGGGAATTGGCGGACTGCCCAAGGGACGCGTAATCGAAGTCTACGGTCCGGAAAGCTCGGGCAAGACCACGCTGGCTTTGCACGTTCTGGCCGAATGCCAGAAGCAGGGCGGCACCGTCGCCTTCGTCGATGCCGAGCATGCGCTCGATCCTATCTATGCCCGCAAGCTGGGTGTCGATATCGATGAACTGATCGTCTCGCAGCCCGATACCGGCGAACAGGCGCTGGAAATCGTCGATACGCTTGTGCGCTCCAACGCGATTGACGTGCTGGTGGTCGATTCGGTTGCCGCACTGGTGCCGCGCGCAGAGATCGAGGGCGAGATGGGCGACAGCCACGTCGGCCTGCAGGCGCGTCTCATGTCCCAGTCGCTGCGCAAGCTGACCGGTTCGATCAACCGTTCCAAGTGCATGGTGATCTTCATCAACCAGCTGCGCATGAAGATCGGCGTGATGTACGGTAACCCGGAAACCACGACGGGCGGCAACGCTCTCAAGTTCTACGCATCGGTTCGCCTCGACATCCGCCGCACCGGCGCGATCAAGGATCGTGACGAGGTGATTGGCAACTCCACCCGCGTGAAGGTGGTGAAGAACAAGGTCGCCCCGCCGTTCAAGCAGGTCGAATTCGACATCATGTATGGCGAAGGCATCTCGAAGATCGGCGAGATCCTCGATCTCGGCGTCAAGGCCGGTATCGTGGAGAAGTCCGGCTCGTGGTTCAGCTACGACAGCGTGCGCATCGGCCAGGGCCGCGAGAACGCGAAGACCTTCCTTAAGGAAAACCCTGAAATTCGCGACAAGTTGGAAGCTGCCATTCGCAGCAAAACCGACGAAGTCGCCGAGGAGATGATGACCGGTCCGGACGCGGAATCGGAGGACTGATCTTCTCAAGAAGGCCCCTGGCGGTTTTTGCCTCCAGGACTGTGTTCCAGGTGTTCCACATTAGTTGGAAAGCCGCAGACGAAAACACGAAAAGCACGGCCTTGCGAAACCGGAGCCGGCAAGTGGTGGCATTCCTGCCCCCCGCGCCGGCTTCTTCGCATCAGGGCAGTTGCCACCGATGCCTTCCCGACCGATAACGCTCCGGCAGTAGCGGGAGGCAAGGCGTGGTCGACAAGAGCGAATGGCAAGGCAACAGCGGGGAGACCTGGGCCGCCGAATGGCGCCGTACCGACCGCAGCTTCACGCTCCTCACCGAACGCCTGCTCGAACGCACGCGCAAATTCCGCTTTCGTAATGTCCTGGACGTGGGCTGCGGCGCGGGCGAACTGTCACTCGCCATGGCCCGTGGCCGGCCCGATATAACGGTCACCGGTGTCGACATATCACCGCAACTCATCGCCACCGCACAGGAACGGTCGTGCCATCTGGGCAACGTCGACTTCGTCCTTTCTGACGCTGCAGAATGGTCAGCAGAAGCAGGGATACAACCTGATCTCGTGATATCGCGCCACGGCGTGATGTTCTTCGACGATCCGGTCACAGCGTTTGCCAACCTGGCCCATCAGGCGAAAGAGGGTGCGCCGCTGATGTTCTCCTGCTTCCGGGATATCGCGCTCAATCCCTTCTTCACCGAAGTGATACGATTACTGCCGCGGGTGCCACCGGCGATGGATCCCACGGCCCCCGGTCCTTTCGCGTTCGCTGATTGCGATCGCGTACGGTCGATCCTCGAAGAGGGAGGCTGGGCTGACGTTGCTTTCGAGGAGTTCGATTATCCCATGATCGCCGGAACAGGCGAGAACGCTGTGGACGACGCCTTCGGCTACTTCTGTCGGATCGGCCCTGCCGCCCGCGCGTCAGCCGAACTCGATGATGCTGCGAAGGGCCGGTTCCATGCCCGCTTGAGGGAGCTTTGCCAGCGCAGTTGCCATGCAGGAATCGTGGCACTGCCCGCAGCCGCGTGGATCGTGACAGCAAAGAAGGGCAGCTAGTAGCTTATGGCGGCTTGCCGGGGCGCACTTTGCTCCCTAATTCGCCATTCATGACCTCGACCAACGATATTCGCCGCACATTCCTCGATTTCTTCGCGGCCAACGATCACCAGATCGTGCCCTCGGCGCCGCTGGTGCCGTACAACGATCCCTCGCTCATGTTCGTGAATGCGGGGATGGTGCCGTTCAAGAACGTGTTTACCGGCGTGGAGACGCCGCCGGCACCGCGTGCCACCAGCAGCCAGAAATGCGTTCGGGCCGGCGGCAAGCATAACGATCTGGATAATGTCGGTTATACGGCTCGCCATCTGACGTTCTTCGAGATGCTCGGCAATTTCAGCTTCGGCGATTATTTCAAGGAACGCGCCATCGAGCTGGCGTGGACCATGGTCACGAAAGAGTTTGGTCTCGATCCCCGCCGCCTGACCGCGACGGTCTATCATACCGATGACGAAGCCTTCGACCTGTGGAAACGCATTGCCGGTCTGCCGGAAGACCGCATCATCCGCATTCCGACGAAGGACAATTTCTGGGCCATGGGTTCGGATGGCCCGTGCGGCCCATGCTCCGAAATCTTCTGGGATCATGGCCCTGATGTGGCCGGCGGCCCCCCGGGTTCGCCGGATGAGGACGGTGACCGCTTCGTCGAGATCTGGAACCTGGTATTCATGCAGCATCTGCAGGAAGCCGACGAGATTACCGGCAACCTGCCGCGCCCGAGCATCGACACGGGCATGGGACTGGAGCGTATCTCCACCGTTCTGCAAGGCGTTCACAACGTTTTCGAGACCGATACTTTCAAGACGATCATCGCCGCTAGCGAGGACCTCTCTGGTGCCCGCGCGGAAGATAGCGCACTCGCCAGCCATCGTGTGATCGCGGACCATCTGCGATCGACCAGCTTCCTGATCGCGGACGGCGTCCTTCCCTCCAACGAAGGCCGTGGCTACGTGCTCCGGCGGATCATGCGCCGCGCCATGCGTCACGCGCACCTTCTGGGGGCGGACAAACCGTTGATGCACCGTCTCGTGCCCACGCTGGTTGGCGAAATGGGCCAGGCATACCCCGATCTTGGCCGGGCGCAGGCGTTGATCACCGAGGTTCTGGAGCGGGAGGAAAGCCGTTTCCGCCAGACGCTCGAAAAAGGACTTCGCCTGCTCGACGAGGAGGCTGGATCGCTTGAAGAAGGTGACAGCCTTCCCGGTGAAACGGCTTTCAAGCTCTACGACACCTATGGTTTCCCCTACGATCTCACTGAGGATGCTTTGCGTTCGCGTGGTGTCGGCGTGGACCGCGAAGGTTTCGATGCTGCGATGGCGCAGCAGAAAGCTGCCGCGCGGGCCGCATGGAAAGGGTCTGGCGCATCTGCAGACGGCGAACACTGGTTCGACATTGCCGAGCGCGAAGGTGCCACCGAGTTCACCGGCTACGCGTCCACGGAGGGCGAAGGCAGAGTGGTTGCGCTCGTAGTCGACGGTAAAGAAGTTGATCGCGCGGACAGCGGTCAGGACGTGACCGTGCTCACGAACCAGACCCCGTTTTACGGCGAGAGTGGCGGCCAGACGGGCGACGCAGGCAAGATCACCGGCGATGGACGACTGGAGATAGACGTTTCGGATACCTCGAAACCGCTTGGTCGCCTCCACGCCCATCATGGCACAATCCGGTCGGGCACCATCTCGGTTGGCGACACTGTCCACCTGGCGATCGATGCCGGGCGTCGCGACAGGATCCGCGCCAACCATTCGGCCACGCACTTGGTTCATGCCGCCTTGCGCAATCACCTTGGGGAGCATGTGACACAGAAGGGATCCCTGGTAGCCGAAGATCGCCTGCGTTTCGATTTCTCGCATCCCAAGCCGATAGCCCCGGCCGAACTCGCGGCCATCGAGGCCGAGGTCAATGCCGAGATCCGGGCGAATGAGGATGTGCGCACCCAGTTGATGAGCCCCGACGACGCGATAGAGGCCGGTGCCATGGCGTTGTTCGGAGAGAAGTACGGCGACGAAGTCCGCGTGCTTTCGATCGGACGGTCGGATTGGCAGGGCAGCGGCAGGAACTACTCGGTCGAGCTTTGCGGCGGCACGCACGTCCGCGCTACTGGTGACATCGGTCTTTTCCGGATTATCTCGGAAAGTGCAGTGTCATCGGGTGTCCGCCGGATCGAAGCGCTGACGGGCGAAGCCGCGCGCGAATGGGTGGTTCGCCGTGAAGATGCGCTGAAATCGGTTGCCGCCACACTGAAAACCGCGCCGGACGAGGTCGAGGCGCGGGTCGCGGCGCTAGTGGATGAGCGCAAGGCGCTGGAACGTGAATTGGCGGAGGCGAAGAAGCAGCTTGCCCTCGGCGGTGGCGGCGGGGCTGCGCCTAAGGCTGACGAAGAGATCGCTGGCGTGAAGTTCTCGGGCCAAGTCCTTTTGGGGATGGACCCTAAGGAACTTCGCGGGCTCCTGGACGAAGCAAAAAGGCGTATGGGCTCGGGTGTTGCCGCGATCTGCGCTGTAAATGATGGAAAAGCCGCTTTTGCCGTCGGGGTCACGGATGACCTGGTCGACCGGATCAGTGCAGTCGAACTCGTACGCGCGGGTGTAGAAGCGCTGGGCGGGAAGGGTGGCGGTGGCCGCCCGGACATGGCACAAGGTGGCGGTCCGGACGGCGACAATGCCGATGCCGCGCTGGCTGCCGTGCGAGACGCATTGGCAACCGTCGCGGCCTGACGTTTAGTCGGTTCTATTCTGGGCGGCGCGGCGGCGATCACCATCGCTGCCACGCGGCACGTCCTTCATGTTGCGCGTGTCGCGACCATGCTCGTCATCCGAGGCGACATTCTTGGGCTTGAACTTTTCGTCGTTCGGGGTGGGCTTGGTGGGGTCTGTATGTCCGCTCATGGGAAATTCTCCTTTCCCCACCAACGCTCCAACCCCATTGTATTTCCGAGAATTTCAGCTTTCTGCCGTGCTCGTGCGCAGTTTCGGCTTGGATTCGAGGGCGCCTTCTTCACGGATCTGCTCGCGGAATTCATCGCGCTTTTCGTGGATCGAGGCGATCACAGGCCCCATAGCTACGCCCAGGTCCACCAGGGCCGCCTCGGATAGCTGCAGCGAGCTTTCCAGCGTTTCCGGCACGGCGGTGGAGGCTCCGCTCTTGTAAAGTTCTGCCGCATGGAAACTGTCGCGGGCGCGGGCGATGATCGGCATGTCGGGACGGGCTGCGCGCAGCTTCTTGACCAGTCTCTGCGCAAGGACATGCTCATCCATCGTCAGGATGACTGCGGGGGCGTTGTCGATGCCCAGCCGGTCAAGCGCGTCCGAGCGCATCGCATTACCATAGATCGCGTAATAGCCTTCGCGGCGAGCGCGCTCGATCAGATCGGCATCGGCATCTACGCCGACATAAGCTTTTCCGTGCATGTCCAGCATCTGCGCCACCAGCCTGCCGACGCGGCCGAAGCCCACGATGATGACGCGAGGGGTTCCAGAATCGCCGTCCATCTCTTCCAGCGAAGGCGCAGGCTCCACCCTCCCAGCCACGTGACGGCCCAGCAGCGCAAGCAGCGGTGTGATGGTTAGGCCGATAGCGGTGACGATTTGCCAGAATTGAGCGGTGCCGGGCTGGATCAGCAGCGCATTGGTAGCGGCCGCGAGCACGATCAGCGTCGTTTCCGACGGGCTGGCCATGAGGATCCCGGTCTCCGTCGCCGTGCTGCGGCGCGCGCCCATCAGCCGCAGGAGCACGCCTGTTACCACGGCCTTCAGGGTCAACACGCCGACGACCGCCCCAAGGATTAGCCACAGGTTGTTCCAGATGGTCGCAAGATCGATGCTCATGCCGACGGTGATCAGGAAGATACCAAGCGCCAGGCCCTTGAACGGCTCCATGATGCCTTCGACTTCGGTATGGTATTCCGTTTCCGCGATCAGCAGGCCGGCAATCAGTGCCCCGACGATGGGCGACAGGCCCACGAATGCCGTGGCGAGGCTGGCCCCGATTACCACCAAGAGGCTGGCCGCAAGGAACAGTTCCGGGCTCTTCGTGCGCGCTGCCTGGGCGAACAGGCGGGGCAGCAGGAGCCGACCGGCTACCATCATGACGAAGACCACCAGAAGGCCCTGCCACAGGGTGTCCATCAGGCTGACCGCGCCTTCTTCCTGCGCGAAGGGCGCCAACGCACCCAGCAGAAAGATTACCGGCACGATCATGATGTCCTCGAACAGCAACATCGACAGGGCTGCGCGGCCTACCGGCGTGTTGGTGCCAGAGATGGGGAGGACAAGAGCGGTGGAGGAGAAGGCGAGGGCAAGGCCGAGCGCCAGGGCGCCGGTCCAGTACTGCCCCATCATGGAAAGGATTGCTGCCATCAGCGAACCGATCACCAGCAATTCCAGCGCGCCGAGACCGAAAACCAGCCTGCGCAGTTGCCACAGTCGCTTGAAGCTCAGTTCCAGCCCGATCGCGAACAGCAGCAGGATAATGCCGAATTCGGCGAAGGGCTCCAGCCGCTCCTGATCGGTGATTGTCACATACGAGAGCCATTCGTGCTCGATCACCATTCGGCCGAGCCCGTAAGGCCCGACAAGCAGTCCTATCAGGATGAACCCGATGATCGGTGTGACGCGAAATCTGGCGAAAAGGGGTATGACAATACCGGCCGCGCCGAGGATAACCAACGCGTCCTTCATGATCGGGGAGATGGCTTCGGCACCGTGCATTGGCGTCATTATCGAAGATTGGCGATAGTTTAACAACCGCTATATTGCGTTGCAGCGGCTCGCCGCGAAAGGGTCTGGCAAACTTGCTGCCACCTGTTCACATCGCTTGCCTGTCATGTATGGATGGCGGCCATGCAGACACCGACACTGATCGCACTCGCTCTCTATTTCATCCTGATGCTCGGCATCGGACTCTATGCCTGGAAACGCTCGACCGAGGATAGCGAAGGCTACCTGCTGGGCGGGCGGAACCTGCCGCCGGCGGTGGCGGCCCTGTCCGCTGGCGCATCCGACATGTCGGGCTGGCTGCTGCTGGGTTTGCCCGGGGCGCTTTACCTGTCGGGCCTGGTCGAAGCATGGATCGGCATCGGCCTTTTCGTCGGTGCGGTGGTGAACTGGATCGTGGTTGCCCCCCGGCTGCGGCGGCAGACCGTTGAATATGGCAATGCCCTTACCATACCGCAGTTCCTGGCCAATCGCTTTCCGGACAAGGCAGTGGCGCTGCGGGTGACATCTGCCATCATCATCGTGGTGTTCTTCGCGGTCTATTCCGCCGCTGGACTTGTCGGGGGCGGGTTGCTGTTCGAGAGCACGTTCATCGACGCGCCGGTGATGGGCTTCAGTCCCTACATGGCGGGCGTCCTGCTCACGGCGCTGGTGGTGCTGGCCTATACCATGGTCGGCGGATTCCTGGCTGTCAGCCTGACCGACTTCGTGCAGGGCTGCATCATGGTGGTGGCTCTGGTGGTCATGCCACTGGTGGTGCTGTTCGGAGATGGTTGGGCCGCGACGGGCGATGCGCTGCGGGCGGTTGATCCCGATTTCCTCAGCTGGTTCGGCGGTCTTACGACGATCGGGTTCCTCTCCGCCATTGCCTGGGGGCTGGGATATTTTGGCCAACCGCACATCATCGTGCGCTTCATGGCCATTCGCGAGGGCGGCGTGAAAGCTGCGCGCAACATCGGCCTCGCATGGATGTTCGTGGCGCTGATCGGTGCGCTGGGCGTAGGCCTTGCGGGCCGTGCGCACGTGGAGATGAATGGCCTTACGCTGGAGAATTCGGAGACGATCTTCATCCTGCTTGCCAACACCCTGTTCCACCCGTTCGTGACCGGTTTCCTGCTGGCAGCATTGCTGGCCGCGATCATGTCGACGATCTCGAGCCAGCTGCTGGTGAGTTCCAGCTCTCTGACCGAGGATTTCTATCGCCTGTTCCTGAAAAAAGACGCCAGCGAGCGCGAAGCTGTGACCGTGGGACGCATCAGTACGGCCCTGGTAGCCGTTGCGGCTATCGTGATTGCAAGCGATCCGGAGAGCGGCGTGCTGGCCCTGGTCGCCAATGCCTGGGCGGGCTTCGGTGCAGCCTTTGGTCCGCTGATCATTCTTTCGCTAACATGGAAGCGCATGACCGGCGCAGGTGCGGTCGCAGGCCTGGTGGTGGGCGCGGGCGTGGTGATGGCGTGGATCGCCCTCGGCTGGAACAGCGAGTTCCTGGGCGGCCCCGGCATCTACGAGATCATCCCGGGCTTCGCAGCTTCCTGGCTGGCGATCTGGCTGGTGAGCAAGGCGACTACGAAAGAGCCTGCGGTTGCTGTTGCTTGACCTCAGAATCTCGGGTTAATTCGGTCCTTTCAGGAGATCGTCATTGTCTCATCTGCGCCTGGTCGGATTTATCACGCTGATATTCTTCGCGAATCCAGCTGGTGCTCAACACCCCATTATTGTGCAGAAGCTGACCGAGTGGAACGAGGCCGCACCCAGCCCCGATAATGCTCTACTTGAGCAGGAGGTACTCACAACGGCCGCTGAAATCTATGGGCCGGATGGGGGCTGCCAAGATACGCAGGTCGCCCTCCGCGACGTGCGGCCCGCTACGGCTGATCGATATGTATTCACAGGCGTATTGAATGGAACTCTCAGAAACGCCTGGTTTGTTACAGCAAGCCTTCCGGGGTGCGATAACGCGCCGGTTCGCTTCATGGTAATCAGGGACGCGGACGAAGACCTTCGAACCATCCGCGTCAATCGCGGGGACTCGATTGCTTGGGATTCCCTCTTCGTCGATACGCTTCCGCTGGCACGATTGGGAGCCTTGGCCACCTTGCGAAGCGCAGGTGTCGGATGCGCTACAGAAGCTTCCCACACTCTTGGCGTGACACGCGTGGCAAACGAGGGAAGCGACCTTGGTCCTGATGTGTTCGGAGGGCGCTATGCTGGCAGTTGGTCCGAAATCTGGCCCATCACAATTTGCGAGCGCACTGTCGAGGTCTTCATTGAGTTTACGGCCGACGGCGATGGCGGTGCATATACTCGCGTTAGCGGAGATCAGTCCAAACTCGTCAGTGAGAATCCAGCTTAACCCCCACCCGGTCCATGCTGCCGCGTTGGGGGAGGTCCGCTGATGTCAGTCGCATCGCCGCCAGAGCCCTTTTGCTCCCATTCGATGCGGTAGAGGTCGAACCGGCGATCCGCGAGGTTGCGAACTGTGCCTTCCGCACGTGCCCACGCCAGGTCGGCCAGATTCACGTCGCTGATCGTCAGCGTTTCGACGTTCTCGGTGGCTTCCGCCGCGATGCCATCGCGGGCGAAGGGGAAGTCGCACGGCGTCAGGATACAGCTTTGTGCGTACTGGATATCCATGTTCGCCACGTTGGGCAGGTTCCCGACGTTGCCGCTTAGCACCATGTAGCACTGGTTCTCGATCGCGCGGGCGGCAGAGCAGTACCGCACGCGCATGTAGCCTTGGCGGCTATCGGTGCAGAACGGCACGAAGATGATCCTCGCGCCTTCGTCCGCCAGCCTGCGGGCGAGTTCGGGAAACTCGCTGTCGTAGCAGATCAGCACGCCGACTGGACCGCAGTCGGTCTGGATCACGTCGACGGTGTCGCCACCGTGGATGTTCCACCAGTAGGCCTCGTTGGGCGTGGGATGGATCTTTTCCTGCTCGTGAATAGATCCATCGCGCAGGCACACCATTGCGACGTTGTGGATGTCGCCATCGTCCATGCGCGTGGGGTGTGAGCCGCCGATGATGTTGATGTTGAACTTGAGCGCCATCTCCGACAGCGCCTTGCGGATGCGCGGTGTGTACTCGGAAAGTCGCTCGATGCTTTCCAGCGGGGAGAGTTCCTTTTCCTCGGCGCTCAGCAGCATCAGCGTGAACATCTCTGGAAAGAGGATGAAGTCCGCCTCATAATCGGCTGCAACATCGACGAAATAGCGCACCTGGCGCATGAATTCGTCGAAGTCCTTCACCGCGCGGGCCTGCATCTGGCACGTGGCGACGCGCACGTTCTCCACCCCGCGCGGCACGCGGGCCTTGGGGCTGGCTTCCTGGTCCACAAAGGGATTGCGCCACACCATGTGCGTGGCAAAGGCGCGGCTGCGCTTGTCTTCGGGCAGGTAGTTCTTGAGTACGCCGACAGGCTCGAATCCGTTGGCGAGCTGGAAGCGCACCACCGGGTCGTGGATCTTCCCGGCTATGACCTTTTCGAGGTAATCTTCCGGCCCGTCGACCCGTCGCCAGCTGCGCGACAGGTTCGGCATGCGCCCGCCAAAGACAATGCCCTTCAGTTCGAGTTGCTCCGCCAGCGCGCGGCGTTCCTCGTACAGGCGCCGCCCGATGCGCGTACCGCGCGTTTTGGGATCGACGCAGAGTTCATATCCATAGAGCCAGTCGCCCTTGGGGTCGTGGCGGCTGCCGTATCCGTTGCCGGTGATCTCGTCCCAGCCGTGTGGGCGCAGCGCCTTGTCACCGCCGATGCGCATGGTGGCGCAATAGCCGATCAGCTTGTCGTCCAGCAGGGCGACGAAGCAACCTTCCGGGTAGTTGTTCAGCTGTCCGCGGATTTCGCTCTGGGTGTAAGGCGCAAAATCCTCGTAAACACGCTTCGCCAGCGCCGCGATCCGGCGGATATCGCCAGTTTCAGCCTGACGGACTTCGAGACGTGCCTTGGTCATAGATAAAAGCCCCCGTTACGCCGGATTAATGGCGCAACGGAGGTTTCGTTTCCACTCTGGTGAAATCAGTGGCTCAAACGAGCCCCTGCTTCTTCATTTCGGCTTCGAGACCATCGACGATGGCTTCGAAGAACTGCTCGGTGGTCATCCAGCTCTGGCTGGGGCCGATGAGCAAGGCCAGGTCCTTCGTCATCTTGCCGTTTTCGACACAGCTGATGCAGACCTTTTCCAGCGATTCCGCGAAGGCGACCACGTCCGGCGTGTTGTCGAAACGGCCGCGATACATCAGGCCGCGGGTCCACGCGAAGATGGAGGCGATCGGATTGGTGCTGGTGGCCTTGCCCTGCTGGTGCTGGCGGTAGTGGCGCGTCACGGTGCCGTGAGCGGCTTCGGCCTCTACGGTCTTGCCATCGGGGGTCATGAGCACGGAAGTCATCAGACCCAGCGAGCCGAAGCCCTGTGCCACGATGTCCGACTGCACGTCACCATCGTAGTTCTTGCAGGCCCATACGAACTTGCCGTTCCACTTCAGAGCGGCGGCGACCATGTCGTCGATCAGGCGGTGCTCGTAGCCGATGTCGGCGGCTTCGAACTTTTCCTTGAAGCCTTCGGTATCGAAAACTTCCTGAAACAGGTCCTTGAAGCGGCCATCGTACTTTTTCATGATGGTGTTCTTGGTGGACAGGTACACCGGCCAGCCACGGTCGAGGCCGTAGTTGAAGCTGGCACGGGCGAAGTCGCGGATGGACTCGTCGTGGTTGTACATCGTCATTGCCACGCCGGGCTGGTCGAAGGTGTGCACTTCCAGGTCGATGTTCTGGCCATCATCACCCTCGAACACCATGCGCAGCTTGCCCGCGCCGGGGATCAGGGTGTCGGTGGCGCGATACTGGTCGCCAAAGGCGTGACGGCCGACCACGATGGGATCGGTCCAGCCCGGAACAAGGCGCGGCACGTTGTCGATCACGATAGGCTCGCGGAAAATCGTGCCGCCAAGGATGTTGCGGATCGTCCCGTTGGGCGAGCGCCACATCTGCTTGAGGTCGAATTCCTCGACGCGCGCTTCGTCAGGGGTGATCGTTGCGCACTTCACGCCAACGCCGTACTGCTGGATGGCCTTGGCGGCATCGACAGTGATCTGGTCGTCGGTTTCGTCGCGCTTTTCGACGGAGAGATCGTAGTACTTCAGGTCCACATCGAGGTAGGGCAGGATCAGCCGTTCGCGGATCCACTGCCAGATGATCTTGGTCATCTCGTCGCCGTCGATCTCTACAATGGGGTTCTTGACCTGAATTTTCGCCATGGGGGGTCCTGTCTATTGGTGGAGTTCGAAACTGTTTGCGGGCCTCTTAGCAGGGACGCACGCCGGTGCAAGCCAAGGGGTCAGTCTGCGCTGTCCATGGAAATTCGGCAGCGCTCGGCGAGGTGCGATACAAGAGCTGGCGAAATGGCCGAGAGCATCAGCGCGGCCTCGCTTCCCAGCCATGTCTCGCCCAGCGTCCGCACCGCTTTTGCCATTTGCACCGGTGGATAGGCTCTTGCCGCAAAGGCGCGCTGGTAGGCCGGCGCGCCGTCGGCGCCGTCACGCAGCCAATAGCGCGCGGCCATTCTCCCGCTTGCCACGGCGATGGACATGCCTTCGCCGGCGAGTGAGGGAATAACGGCCGCCTGATCGCCAAGGCGGTAAAGGCCCGTCGCGGTTTCCTGCGCTATCCAGCCGTAGGGGACTGCGCCAATCGTCTCTATCCGACTGTTTTTCCAGTCGTTTCCGAGGCGCTGGGCGAAATGCCGGTTGCGAGATGCTACCCACGCCAGCAGCGACACAGGATCGCCGCCCCCATCGGCAAGTGCCGATTTCCGCAGGGCGAGGCAGATGTTGCACGATCCGCCTTCCTGAAGGACGATCCCGGCGTAGCCGCCGGTAAACAGGTGCAGTTCGATGGCAGAGCCGATCAGCGCGGTTCGCTCTGTGCTGGCGGGGAGACGAATACGCAGGCCGAGTGCCGGATCGCTCGCCGTGCGAGGGCGAGCCTGGCCGCGGATGTCGTGTTTGCCGCTGGCAAGAAAGACGCAATCTGCCTGCCAGTCCCGCTCCTGCCCGTGGAGGCAACCGTCACTCAGCGAGCGAATCGTATCGATTTCCAGCCGGGCACCGCTGGCGACTGCGGCCTTGCGCATGGCGCAATCGAGGGCGTGCCGCGACAGTCCCAGCGCCGGTTGGGGCAGGGGAGTATGCGCTTCCCGTCCGTGCGCGAAGATGCGCAGGTGGTCCACTTTCTGCCCACCTAGTGAACCTGTGTGCACCCCCATGGCATCCAGTTGTGCCAGTGTGCGCCAGCTCATGAACCCGCCGCAAAGCGGATCGCCAACTTCCTCGTTCCGGTCCAGCAGCAAGGGCTCCGCGCCCGCCCGTGCCAGTTCGATGGCTGCCGCACAGCCGGCCGGGCCGGCGCCGAGGATCAGCGGATCCGGGATACGCACAGCCTGAACGGAAATTTTCTGGTGACCTGCGCCTTTTCGACACCGGCCTCGTCCAGCAGCGCGAGCCATTCCTGGCGGCGGAAGCTGCGGGCGATCGAGGTCTGTCCGTCCATGCGCACGATGCGATGCCACCCGGCCAGCTGCGCGAGGATGGGGTAGCCAAGGTAGCTGAGGCCATGGCGGTGCAGGTCGTTGACGAACCACCCAAGCCGGGCCTCGCTTTCCATCACCTGCAGGAACAGCAGCAGTTCGTCCCTGCTCATGTGGTGCGCCACGAGGCTGGAGACGATGAAGTCCCACTTGTCGCTCATCAGGTCGGCATAGTCCCCGGTGATGTAGGTTATCGGCAGCGATGGATCGGTTACGTCTCGCGCAGCTTTTTCGCTGCGGGGGTTGAGGTCCACGCCGACCAGTTTTGCCTTGATGCCCCGTTTCGCCGCGAAGCCGGCAATTTCCCGCAGGGTGTCGCCCTGGCCGAATCCGACATCGAGCAGCGTGAATTCCGTGCGCCCCGCAAGCGCCTTGGCAATAAATTCAAGCGTGGGACGATAGGCGAGGGTCGCGCGGTTGACCTTTGCCAGATCGGCCAGGACGCGCCGATAGACCGCTTCCGGCAGAGCCGGATCGTCCATCAGTTCCTCGGCATCCAGCCGCTGTTCAAGCATCGCTGCCGATCCAGCCAAAACGCACCCCTTCCATCGCCAGCCCCGGCCCGAATGCGAGCGCGATGCCGGAGGCGGGCTTTTCCGGTGCGAGGCGATCGAGCACGAAGAGGACAGTGGCGGAGGACATGTTGCCGAACTCGTCGAGCACGCCGCGAGAGGCGTCGAGTGCGTCGGGGGGAAGGGCAAGGCCGCGCTCGACCGCGTCGAGCACGGACCTTCCGCCGGGATGGACTGCCCATGTGGTCGGCGGATTTTCGCCTAGAATGGTCTCCTGCACAGCCGGGTCGTCCAGCGCTTCGCCCAGCTTGCCGGGCACTTCGCCGGAAAGGTGCATGACGAAGCCGCTGTTACCGATGGTCCAGGTGATCAGGTCGCCGCTTTCCTCCAGTGCCAGCGACAGGCCCTGGCCAAGCGCCAGTCCTTCGCCATCGGCGCTGAGCAGTACGGCGGCTGCGCCGTCGGCAAACTGGCCCATGGCCAGCAGGCTTTGGATGTCCTGCGATTGCTGGAGGTGTAACGAACACAGCTCTACCGCGACAGCCAGCACCCGGGCTGAGGGATCGGAGCGGACAATGTGCGCAGCCGTGCGAAGGAGCGTCACACCGGCGTAGCAGCCCATGAAACCGATGGAGACCCGCTCCACACCGGCGGCAAGGCCGAGGCGGCGGGCAATGATTTGATCGAGGCCCGGGGCCAGGAACCCGGTGCAACTGGCGACGACAAGATGGGTCACGCCCTCTGTCGAAGGCAGTCCGGCGATGGCCTGCATCGCCAGGTCGGGCGCATGGGCGGCGTAGCGTTCCATGCGAGCCCGCGTCCCCGGTTCTTCCTCGCGCATGTAAAAACTGCCGAAGTCGAGAGCGGCGTCCTTGCCCGACAGCACCGAATAGCGATGCGATATCCCGCCGCGCGATTCCATCCGGCGAAACAGCTTCGCCTTGCGTTCGTCATCAAGCTGGGACGCGGCCCATTCCGTGTAGCGCGTGTGTACGTCGCATTCCGGTACCGCCGTGGCGATGGCGTTTATGCGCGGGGCATTGCTGGCAATGGTGCGTGACATTCAGCAGGAGTAACGAGCGTGCGGGCCGCAGGTGCCGGTCATCCGCAAAAATTCGACCGTGCTGCTTCGTATTCGGCAATCAACTGCTGGCAAATGTCCTTTGTCGGTCGCACGTCGCGCACGGCCCCTGTTCCATGCCCGGCAGACCAGATGGTCTTCCACGCCCTGGCTTCCTCGTTCAGTGACATTTCGCCCGGCGCATCATGCAGTTTCGCTGCCTCCAGGCTGGGGGTGAGGAAATTCGCGCCCACGCCGGTCACCTTGTTCGTGTAGGTAACGTCTTTCGCAGAGGCGCCGATCATCATGTCCTTCTGACCTTGCGGAGCCATGCTTTCCTTGGCGGCGATGAAATGGCTGCCGAAATAGGCGAAGTCGCAGCCCATCATCTGCGCGGCGGCGATGTGCCCGCCGTGGCTCATGGAGCCCGACAGTATCAGTGCCCCATCCCAGAACTCGCGGATTTCGCTGGTAAGGGCGAAGGGACTGAAGGTGCCCGCATGGCCGCCAGCACCCGCGGCAACGGCGATGATACCGTCGACACCGGCCTCGGCAGCCTTTTCCGCGTGGCGGCGCTGGATCACGTCATGGAACACCAGCCCCCCGTAGGAATGCACGGCCTTCACCAAATCAGGCACAGCCCCCAAAGAGGTTATGATAAGCGGCACCTTGTGTTTGATGCACACCTCCAGATCGGCCTCAACCCGGGGGTTGGAGCCGTGGACGATCAGGTTCACCCCGTATGGCGCGTCGCCATCACCCTGCCGCTCCTCAATCTCGCACAGCCATTCGTCGAACCCCTCGGTGGTGCGCTGGTTGAGCGCAGGGAAGGTGCCGCAAAGCCCGGCCTTGCAGCTTTCCACCACCAAGTCAGGCCCGGAAACGAGGAACATGGGCGCAACGATGGCGGGCACTTTCAGCCCGCCAGCGAAGGTGTCCAAGGCCGGATTAGCGGCGCTCCTCATCAGAACGCTTCCGCCGGCATGTCCATCATGCTCGACTTGCCGCTGGTGATCGCCATCATCTGCGCCATCACGGGCGGCAGCAGCCGATCGAAGAAGTAGCGGGCGGTGATGATCTTGGCTTCGTAGAAGTCCTTCTCCTGCGTGCCTTCCTCCAGCTTGGCGTGGGCGATCTTCGCCGCCTTCGCAAAGCAGTAACCCATGGCGACGAAGCCCAGCAGACGCAGGTAATCGGTCGCGGCGGCTGCCGCTTCCTCCGGATCCTTCATACCCTTCTGCGCGATGTGCCCGGTGGACATCTGCAACGCGCCGAAAGCCTGTTGCAGTCCGGCGATCATCTTGCCGATCTTCTCGTCCGAGCCGTGGTCTTCGATGAACTGGGAGACCGGGTGGAAGAAGCTGCGCAGATTCTTGCCCATGCGATCGGGCAGCTTGCGGCCGACAAGGTCCAGCGCCTGGATGCCGTTGGTGCCTTCGTAGATCTGCGCAATGCGCGCATCACGGGCAAACTGTTCCACACCCGTTTCCTGGATGTAGCCGTGGCCGCCATAGACCTGCACAGCTAGGTGCGCGCTTTCATGGCCAAGGTCGGTGAAGAGGGCCTTCACCACCGGCGTCATCAGCGCGACAAAATCCTTTGCCCGCTCACGCGCCTCGGGTTCGGGGGAGGCGTGCTCTGCATCCAGCGCGCGGCTGACCCATGCCGAAACCGCACGGCTGCCTTCGTTGTAGGCGCGCATGGTCATCAGCATCCGGCGAATGTCAGGGTGAACGATGATCGGATCGGCGGGGCCATCGGGGTTCTTCACGCCCGACAGCGAACGGCCCTGCAAGCGGTCCTTCGCGTAGTACACCGCCGACTGGTAGGCGATTTCACCCACACCCAGGCCCTGGATACCCACGGCCACGCGCTCTGTGTTCATCATGGCGAACATGGCTTCAAGACCGCGGTGCGGCTTGCCGATCAGCCAGCCTTTCGAATCCTCGAACGACATCTGGCAGGTTGCCGATGCCTTCAGGCCCATCTTGTGCTCGATCGCCGTTGGCCCTGCGTTGTTGTGGTTGCCCAGCGATCCGTCATCCTTGGGCAGATACTTCGGCACAAGGAACAGGCTGATGCCCTTCACGCCCGGAGGGGCATCGGGCAGGCGCGCAAGGACCAGGTGCACGATGTTATCGGTCAGGTCATGGTCGCCGGCGCTGATGAAAATCTTGTTGCCGGTGACGAGGTAGCTGCCGTCGTCCTGCGGTTCTGCCTTGGTGCGCAGCATGCCCAGGTCCGTGCCGCAATGCGGTTCGGTAAGGCACATGGTGCCGGACCATTCGCCGCTGGCCATCTTCGGCATGTAGAAGTTCTTCAGCTCGTCGCTGCCATAGGCCTCCAGCGCCACCATCGCGCCACCGGTCAGGCCGGGATAGAGGCCGAAGGAGAGGTTGGCCGAGCAGGTCATCTCTTCCACCATCTTGCCGAGGGAATGTGGGGCACCCTGGCCGCCCCACTCCTGCGATACGCCAAGACCGGCCCAGCCGCCTTCGCAGAACTGCTTGTAGGCTTCCTGGAAGCCCTTGGGCGTGCGGACGACGCCGTTCTCGATCCGGCAGCCTTCCTGGTCGCCGGGCCAGTTGATCGGCAGCAGCACATCGCGGCAAAGCTTGTTGGCTTCTTCAAGGATCGCGACGGTCACGTCCTCGTCGAAATCCTCGAACCCTTCGAGATTGCCGAAACCGTCGTCTTCATGCAGTTCGTTGATGTTGAACAGCATGTCGCGGATGGGGGCTTCATAGACTTGCATTGGACAAATCCTCTCTGATCAGTTGCGAAGCGGCTTGCCAGTTTCGAGCATGTGCTCGATCCGGGCCTGCGTCTTCGGATTTCGAATGAGGCGCATGAACGCGTCTCTCTCAAGCTTCAGCATTTCGGCTTCGGTCACGATCTCGGTGATATCGGTATCGCCGCCCGTCAGCACATAGGCAAGCTCACCAGCGACCGTCACATCGTGTGCGGTTGCCTTGCCCTGCTTGTGGAAGCTGTCGACCGCCAGTTCCAGCGCGGCCTTGCCGCTGGGGCCGGGCAGGCGGTATTCGAGCTTCTCGGGTGCTGTGTATCCATCCACCATGGCGAGCGCGCGCTGCTTCGCATCGTAAAGCAGGCGATCGCGGTTCATGGTGATGCCATCGTCGCTGCGCAGGAAGCCCAATTCCTTCGCCTCGGCAGCCGACTTGGCGACCGTCGCGGTGGAAATGGTTTCGAACGCCTTGGATACGGCAGGCATTGGGCCAGCGGGATGGCGTTTGTTGTCCTTCCAGCGGGAAATGAATTCGCCGCAGCCGCCCCAGCCGGGGATGATACCGACGCCGCATTCGACGAGGCCGATATAGGTCTCGGCATGGGACTGGATGGCATCGGAATTGAGACAGATCTCGCAGCCACCACCCAGCGCCATGCCGGCCGGAGCCGAAACGACGGGGAAGGGGGCATACTTCAGCGCCTTGTAGGCATCCTGACCGCCCTTGATGCTCTTTTCCACCTCGCTCCACGCCGCGATGTTCAGGGCGAACATGGCGAGGCCCAGGTTGGCGCCGGCAGAGAAGTTGGACCCTTCGTTGTAGACCACGAAAGCCTTGTAATCCTTCTTCACCACCGGAATGGCCTTCTGGATCAGCTTCATTACCTGCTCGTCCAGCGCGTTCATCTTGCCGGTGAATTCCAGCGCGACGACGCCATCGCCGATGTCCCACAGGGCGGCAGAGCCGTTGGCCATGATCGGCTTGCTGGACAGCTTGATATCTTCCAGCAACAGCACGCCTTCGGCACGTTCGATGTCGTGGTATTCGCCATCGGTGCCAAGGTACTGACGCTTGCCGTCCTCGATCCGGTAGAAGCTGCGGTCGCCCGCCATCTTCAGGATCTCGGGCACCGGCAGGTCGTCAGCCTCCAGGCGCTCGACCAGCTTGGCAGCGCCGATGTTGTCGATCATCTCGAACGGGCCGGTCTTCCAGTTGTAGCCCAGCTTCATCGCGTCATCGACGCCAACCACCGTGGCGGTCGCCTCGGGAACGATGCTGGCAGCATAGGATAGCGTCGGGCCGAGGACGGACCACGCGTATTCGCCGACCTTGCCCTTCATGGAAATCAGCTTGCCGAGGTCGCCCTTGGCGGCGGAACCGTAGACCAGGCCGGGGCGCGCGGCGGCGCGGTACTCGCCGGACTTCAGGTCCTTCGCCATCTTGGTGCGCTTGCCGTCTTCTCCCTTTTCCATGGTGTAGAAGCCGCCCTTGCCCTTGCGCCCGGTGTAGCCGCTCTCGATCATCTCCTCGATCAGCGGCTCGCTGCGGGCGATCTTCTGGTACCAGTCATCCTTGGGCAGAGTGCTGGTAAGCGACTTCATCAGGTGCGGCATCAGGTCGATACCGATAAGGTCGATCAGGCCGAAAATGCCGGTCTTGGGCACGCCCATCGGCTTGCCGCCGATCTCGTCCACTTCCTCCACCGTCATGCCCATGTCGAAGGCCGAGTTCACCGCCTGCTGGATCCAGAAGGTGCCGATGCGGTTGGCGATGAAGCCGGGGCTGTCCTCGGCATCCACCGGGGTTTTGCCCAGCTTGCGGTCCACGAATTCGCGGACCATTTCCAACGTATCGGGATTGGTTTTCGGCCCTGCCACCAGCTCGATCAGGCGCATGTAGCGCGGCGGATTGAAGAAGTGGGTGATCAGGAAATCGCGCTTGAACGAATCCGACCGGCCATCGGTCAGCTGCTCCAGCGGAATGGTGGAGGTGTTGGAGGAAACAGCAGTGCCATCCTTCCGCACCTCTTCCAGCTTGGCGTAGAGGTTCTGCTTGATGTCCAGCCGTTCGATGATGGCTTCCACCACCCAGTCGCACTCTGCCACCTTGCCAAGGTCGTCCTCGATATTGCCGGTTTCGACCAGCTTGGCCGGACGCTTGCCCATGAACGGGGCAGGGTCGGTCTTGAGCATTTTCTTGACCGCACCCTCGGCAATCGCGTTGCGGTTGTCACCGTCTTTGGGGGCGATATCCAGCAGCAGCACGGGCACGCCGGCATTGGCGATCTGGGCGGCGATACCGGCACCCATCGTGCCGGCGCCGATCACGCAGACTCTCTTGATGGTTGCTTCAGCCATTATGCTTTCTCCAGGATGGTCGCGATGCCCTGACCGCCACCGATGCACTGGGTGGAGAGGGCGTATGTCTTGCCTTCACGCTGCAGCAGGCTGGCCGCCTTACCGACGATACGCGCGCCGGTGGCACCCAGCGGGTGACCGATGGCAATAGCGCCGCCATCCAGGTTGATGCGCTCTTCCTTGATGCCGAGGTCACCGATGCAGGCGAGCGACTGGCTGGAGAACGCTTCATTGAGTTCGACGATGTCGATATCGTCGATGGTCAGGCCCGCGCGCGACAGTGCCTTCTTGGAGGATTCGACCGGACCGAGTCCCATGACTTCGGGCGCGCAGCCGGAAATCGCCATCGACTTGATCTTCGCCATCACCTTCAGGCCGTTCTTCGCGGCATAGTCCGCGCTGCACACCAGCAGGGCGGCGCAGCCATCGGTGAGGGGGGAAGCGGTGCCAGCAGTCACGGTGCCATTCTCGTCAAACGAGAGCTTGAGGCCAGCCAGACCTTCGGCGGTGGTATCGGGACGCGGCGTGCCGTCGGTGTCGATTACCGTGCCATCGGGCAGGGTGTAGGGAATGATTTCGTCCTTGAACGAACCCTTCTGCACCGCTTCGCCGGCCTTTTTCTGGCTGCCGAGCGCAAACTTTTCCTGCGATTCGCGCGAGAGTTCGTACTTCTTCGCCACGTTCTCTGCCGTGTCGCCCATGCCGATGTAGGCGGCGCTGCGCTTGGCGAGTTCGGGGTTAGGCATCGGGTTGAAGCCGGTCATGGGCACGCGGCTCATCGATTCGACGCCTGCCGCGATGAACACTTCGCCAGCACCTGCGGCAATCTGCCCGGCGGCATAGTGGACCGCGCTCATGGAAGAGCCGCAGAAGCGGTTCATCGTCATGCCGCCGATGCTCAGCGGCAATTCCGCCAGCAGCACCACAAGGCGCGCGATGTTGAAGCCCTGCTCGCCTTCGGGGAAGGCGCAGCCCATTAGCAGGTCTTCGATATCCTCGGCATTCACGCCGGTGCGTTCGATCAGGCCCTTTACGGTGTTGGCAGCCAGATCGTCCGGCCGAACCTTGGCCAGCGCGCCGCGATGCGCGGGGTGGAACGGGGATCGGACATATCCTGCAATGACGACATCACTCATGGTTCTGATCTGCCTTTCTTTTTCGCGCATGGACCTTTGTTGACCTTTTGCGCCGAATGGTTACGATAAAGTCTGTGGCCTGACGTATACGTCAAGCACGGCGAAATCAAGACGCAGTTTGGTGAAAAGCTGCGCCACATTTGGAAAGGATGTTCGATGAACGACGCGGCGGTTACGTCTCACCCGCTTGATCCCAGCCGGATCCTGGATGCGGAGGGGAACCTGCGTCCGCGTCTGCTGACCGAAGCGTTCGACCGCGCGATCAGCGAGTTTCCCGATCGCGTGGCCATCGATTTCCTTGGCCGGGAATACACCTACGCCGAACTCGGTCAGGAGGTGGAAAGGGTTGCCACGGGGCTTCAGGCCCTGGGGCTTCAGAAGGACGACCGCTTCGGCCTGTGCCTGCCCAACACGCCCTATTCGATCATCCTGTACTATGCTGTCCTTCGCGCCGGGGGGATCGTGGTGCAGCTGAACCCGCTCTATTCCGATAGCGAGGTCGAGTTCCTCATTACGAACTCCGGCGCCAAGATGGTGGCCGTTCCCGACCTGGAGTTGCTGCATGCCAAGGTCGCCAATGCCTGGGGCGCCAAAGGCAGCGCGATGGAGCGCGTCGTGCTGTGCTCGATGGCCGATGTCCTGCCGTTCTGGAAAAGTGTCGGGCTGCGCACGCTCAAGCGTTCGTCGCTTGCCAGCAAGCGCGATGGCATCGTCTATTCCGATTACGCCGATCTCGCTGCGCACAAGGCCAATCTCCGCAAGGTTCCGCAGGATCCGCACGATGTGGCGGTCCTGCAGTATACAGGGGGAACGACCGGGCAGCCAAAGGGTGCCATGCTTACCCACGCCAGCCTTGCCGCCAATTCGGCGCAGATGCTGCTGCATATCGGGGAGGAGCGCGACCAGCAGGAGCGCACGCTGGGCGTGCTGCCACTGTTCCATGTCTTCGCGCTTACCTGCGTGCTGAATTTCGGCGTTGAAGTGGCTGCAGAGCTGGTCCTGCTGCCGCGCTTCGAGATGGACGAGGTTCTGGCCACCATCAAGCGCAAGCCGCCGACGATGATGTTCGGTGTGCCCACCATCTACAACGCGCTGGGTTCGCTGCCGGATGACAAGGTGCCCGATCTTTCCGGGGTCCGCACCAGTATTTCCGGCGGCGCGCCGCTGCCGCTGGAAGTGCGCCTGCAATACGAGAAGCGCACCGGTTCACCTGTCTCAGAAGGATATGGCCTGACCGAGGCTTCTCCGATCATCACCAGCAATCCCCTGCTCGGGCGCACGCCGGTGAAGGAAAATTCCGCCGGGCCTGCATTCCCGCACACGGTAGTGGAAATCCGCGATCCGGAAACCGGCAAGATCATGCCCCAGGGCGAGCGCGGCGAAATCTGCGCGCGCGGTCCGCAGCTGATGAAAGGCTACTGGAACCGCCCCGGCGCAACCGATGAGACCTTCATCGACGGTGCCCTGCGAACAGGCGATATCGGTTATCTGGACGAGGACGGCTACCTCTTCATCGTTGATCGCATCAAGGACCTGATCCTGTGCAGCGGATATAACGTCTATCCCCGCATGATCGAGGATGCCGCGTATGAGCATCCAGCCGTGAAGGAAGCCGTCGCCATCGGCATTCCCGATGACTACCGGGGCGAGGCGCCAAAGTTATTCATCGCCCTGCATGAAGGGGAGGAGCTGGACGCGGCGACGCTCCACCAGTTCCTCAAGATGCGCCTCAACCCCATCGAAATGCCCGACGCCTACGAATTCCGCGACGAACTGCCGAAAACGCTGGTCGGCAAGCTGGAGAAGAAGGCGCTGGTGGCAGAAGAGAAGGCCAAGCGTGAAGCTGCTGCCGAAGCGTCCGGAAAGGAAAGCGCATGAGTGAAGAGCAGGAAAGCTTCACCGACAGCCTGCCCGGTTTCGAGGATATGAAGCAGGGCGACCTGAAGAGTATCGCAGAAGCATCCGAAGCCCTGGGGGTCACCCAGCGCACCTTGCGCTTCTATGAGGACAAGGGCCTGATCCAGCCGGGGCGCGTCGGCTCCATGCGCGTTTACTCCCGGCGGGAAATGGGCCGCATGCAGCTCATCATGCGCGGCAAGCGCCTGGGTTTCAGTATTCGCGAGATCGGCGAATTTCTCTCGCTCTATGACGGCGAGAGCGGGACCATCGGCCAGATGCAGCACCTCAAATCGCGCATCAACGAGCGCTTGGTGGAACTTAAAGAGCACCACAAAGCCATCGAACAGACCATACGCGAGCTGGAGCAGATGGATCGCGAAGCGCAGGAGCGCATCGAGGCCGAGGCCGGCCGCAGTAACTGAACTGTCAGGACAGGGGAGTGCGAATGGTGGGCGTAGCAAGGATTGAACTTGCGACCCCTACGATGTCAACATAGTGCTCTACCACTGAGCTATACGCCCACACCATTCGGGTGTTGCCGCCTTGTTCGGGCGGCAGGCGGGCCATCTAGCGCCGCCTTGTCCGTTTCGCAAGAGCCTACTTTCGCGTCAGAGCGACGCGACAGCATTATCTTCGAACATGCGCTCCACTTCCAGCACCAGATCCTTCAGGTGGAAGGGCTTGGAGAGCATCTTGGCGTGGGGCGTTTCGCGATTGGCCTTCAGCGCCACGGCGGCAAAGCCGGTGATGAACATCACCTTGGTCGAAGGGCTCAGTTCGTTGCAGCGCTGGGCCAGTTCGATCCCGTCCATTTCGGGCATCACGATGTCGGAAAGCAGCAGGTCGTAGATCTCGGTTTCCAGCAGGGGCATCGCCTCGGTACCGCAGGAAACGGCGACGACCGAAAAGCCAGCCTGCTCCAGCGCGCGCGTGAGGTAAGTGCGCATCGCAGTATCGTCTTCGGCCAGCAGGATTCGGATCATGCTTCTTTCTCTTCCAGTCAGTCTGTGTGAAACTCGTCTCTAGGCACATTCCCGTTAAAAATCTGCCCCCTGAAACCACCTGACCTGCAATGGGACAGGCAAAAGCAATCCACGCCGCCTTTGACATGGCCAGCCTTCGCCGCCAGCACTGATGTCCAGATGAGTCACAGTCCATCCGGCCCGAACGATTCGCAGGCGCATGAAGGCGGCCTGATCCCTGGCGGCGACGGCCAGCCCGCGTTCGTGCTGCACCGCAGGAATGCGCTGGCGCTGCCGGTGCTGATCGCCGTGCCGCATGCAGGGCGCGACTATCCGCTCAGCCTTATAAACCGCATGCGCCACCCCGCCGAAGCCGCGCCCCGGCTGGAGGACCGCTACGTCGACCTGATCGCAAGGGGCGTTGGCGAGGCGACGGGGGCCACCCTGCTGGTGGCCAGCGCGCCGAGGGCGATGATCGATCTCAATCGCTCGCCGGAGGATGTGGACTGGGAAATGGTGTCCGGCTCCCATGCCGGGTTCGCGCGCTCGCGCCTTGCGGCAGGACGCAGGTCGCGCAGCGGGCTGGGCCTGGTGCCGCGGCGCTTGCCGGGGCTGGGCGAACTGTGGCGCCACCGCCTGCCATCGGCGGAACTGTCGAAGCGGATCGACCAGGTGCACACGCCCTATCACCTTGCCCTGTCGCAGATGCTGGAAGCCTTGCGCGACAAGTGGGGCGGGGCGCTGCTGCTGGACCTCCATTCGATGCCTCCCCTGGGGCCGAAAGCAGGCGAGGGGGCAGCTGTCGACTATGTCGTGGGAGACCGCTTCGGCGCCTCCTGCGAGAGCACTCTGGTGTCTGCCGCGCTCGATCATTTCGAGGAGCGGGGCGTGCGCGCTGCCCACAACCGGCCCTACGCTGGCGGCTACGTGCTGGATCGCCACGGTGCGCCGGCGCGTGGAATTTCCGCGATGCAACTGGAGGTGTGCCGCACGACCTATCTCGATCGCCAGCTGCGGGAGCCGGGCGAGGGGATCGAGGCCGTCTCGCAGCTGCTCTCCGCGCTTGTCCTGCGGCTGGCTGACGAAGTTGCGAAGGGTGCGAACGGCTTCGCACAGGCTGCTGAATAAACAAGAAAAAACCGCCCCGTGCGCGAAGCACGAGGCGGCCAAGGTTCAGGGAGGAGGTATGCAAAAGCATACCTATCCGGCCGGGCCATGAGGGGAGCGCCGGCCGGACAAATCAAAGATAAGCCTGCCGGAAAATGTTTCAAGATCACATGCAAAAGGGGCGGCCCCGAAGAGCCGCCCCTGTCGCTGTTTCGTCGCGAAATCGGCGCGCCCTGTCGGCGCTGCCGAAGCCCGCTTACTTTTTCTTCTTGGCGGTTTCGGCCGGCGCTGCGTTTGCGCCTGCGGTCATACCCTGCGGACCCTTGCCGATTTCCACCTGGCGCGCGAAAATGTTCCGCATGAGGTCGAGCGAGAACAGGTGCGCGAAGATGAGCGGCAGCAGGCCGTTCTCGTTCCACTTTCGCAGCTGGTCGCCGCGCAGTTCGCGCAGCTTGTCCTGGTTCACCATGCGGAAACCGCGATAGATGAAAGGCTGCTCGGGGTTGTCGGCCCGGTTGATCGCGATCTCGCCGTCCATCAACAGGTCGTGGTCTTCCAGTTCCTTCATAAACAACTGGGTGCGGTTGCCGGCTTCCTCGAACTTCTCGCAGAACTGCAGCAGGCCCTTCACGTGCTCGCTGGGTTCCTTGTCGCCGGTGAAGAGGGGGTGGCCCTCATCGAACTTGCCGACAAGATCGCTCGACGGGTCGAAGCAGAGCGACAGGTTGTCGGAATTCTGGTCCAGCTTTGCCAGCAGGAAGGGATAGCGGCGGATATAGGCCGGAATGTACGGCGGCGTGTCGTCGCGCGGTGCGCCGTCTTCGTCGAAGAAAACGTTCACGCCTTCGTTCAGGCCCATCAGCGCCAGCGGCACGGAGCGGTCACCGGCGGAGAAGACGATCGGGAAATTGCGCTGCGCGGAGGGGAATTCCTCAACGGTCAGCGGAACGGCGTGCTGACCGGCAACCCAGGGTGCCTTGTCGACCGTGCGCGCATTCCAGTCGCCATGATCGTTGCTGTTAAGGGGAATCAGTTCCTTGTAGAACACGGGCAAACTGGCTTTCGGCGCGCTGGCCATCATACTCTCCGATCAGGTTGCATTCGGATTTTCCGGCAGCTTGGCCGACATCCGAAGTTGGCTTTCGTGAATTTCGTCCGGCGCGGCCTTAAAGAGGTTCTGCCCCCGTTTCAAGCGGCACCAGCTTGCCTGGATTGAGCAGGCCCCTGGGGTCGAGCGCCTGCTTAACCTGTCGCATGATGGCCAGCTGCGCCGGATCGGCCAGCCTTGCCAGCTCATCCCGCTTCAGTTGCCCGATGCCGTGTTCAGCGCTGATGGAGCCTTTCCAGGCCGTGACCTGGTCGTGCACGAAGGCGCTGATTGTCTTGCCCTCACTCTCTTCCCATTCGCCGGGCGTCGCATCCTGCGGGGCGAGAACGTGGAAGTGAACATTGCCGTCACCAAGGTGTCCGAAAGCGACCGCGGTGTGGCCGGGAAAGGCGCTTTCTACCTTGGGTACGGCATCCGCCACGAAATCCGCCATGTCGGCCACCGGGACGGAGATATCGTGCTGCATCGCAGGGCCAAGTGCGCGTTCTGCCGGAGCGATCTCGTCGCGCAGCATCCAGAACGCCTCTGCCTGGGCTTCGTTACGGGCGATCGTGGCATCGGCCACCAGGTCTTGCTCAAACGCGCTTTCCAGCAATTGCTGGGCGAGGGCGGGCAAGGCGTCCGCACCGGAGGCATCGGCGGTCAGTTCGATCAGCGCGTTCCACGGGTGCGCATCCTGCAGGGGCGCGCGGGCATTGGCGCTGTGCGTCAGAACGGCATCAAGCGAGTGGCGCGGCATGACTTCGAAGCCCTCCAGCGCATCGCCCGCCACGCGTTCAGCATGCAGCAGCAACTTGCGCGCATCGCGAATGTCGGCAAGGCCAGCCCAGAGCACCGCACGGTCGGCCAGCGCAGGCAGCAGGCGCAGCGTCGCCGCAGTGACGATGCCCAGCGTCCCCTCGGAGCCGATCAGCAACTGTTTGAGGTCGAAACCGCGGTTGTCCTTCTTCAGCGGTCGGAGCGAGTCGAACACGGTTCCATCCGCCATCACCGCTTCGATCCCCAGCACCTGGGACCGCATTGAGCCATGGCGCAGCACCTGGGTTCCCCCGGCATTGGTGGAGATCAGCCCGCCGATGGTGGCAGAACCCTTGCCTCCCAGCGTCAGCGGGAAGCGCAGGTTTTCCCCTTCCACGGCTTCGTGCAGTGTCTGCAGGATCATGCCGGCATCGCAGGTGATCTGCCGCGCATCGACATCGAAGCGGCGCACCTTGTCCATCCGGCGCAGCGACAGCACTATCGCATCGCCGGTCTTGTCCGGCGTGGCACCACCCGACATGCCGCTGTTGCCGCCCTGCGGCACGATGGGCACGCCGTGGTCCCCGCACAGCCGCACAAGGGCCGCGACCTGCTGCGTGTCGGCGGGGGAGGCCATCCCCAGCGCCCGCCCTGTGAACCGTCCGCGCCAGTCGGTCAGCCACGGGCTGATCATGTCGGCATCGGTGGTGAAGCCACGTTCGCCCAGCAGCTGCGCTGCGCCAGAAAGAAATGTGTCCTTGGTGCTCATCAACCTTCCGTTGCCACTAACCGGCTGGACTTGCAAAGGCCGATGAGAGGGTTAAGCCGTCATTCAATCCCGCATGCTATCCGAGCGCAGTAACGGTAGTCCGCCAGTTCCCGATCGTCGTCACGCAGGTCCCCAACGCCAATTTCAGCATGAAACGTCTTGTCGCCATCCTCGCGCTTGTCGCTCTGCTTGTCCCCATAGTGGCGGCGCAGTTGCCGGCGCGCGTGGCAGCGCAGGACATTGGCGCACTGGCCGGGCCGCGATCCGCCCTGCCGCTGGGCTTCGGGCCATCACAGGTTTCGCCCACCACCCTGCTGGACGAGGCGCACCGCGCGCAGCAGCAGAACCAGGTACGCATCCGGCAGCGGGTAATCGTGCGGGTGTCTCCCGCGCCCGCCCGCGCGCGTTCGCAGATGATGGCAGACCTGCCGCGCCGCCCGATGCGCCAGAGCTTTGCGGAAGTCGAACATGGCGACTGTGTCGAGGTGAACGACATCATCGGCGTGCAGCCAACCACCGACAATCGCCTGCTGATGTTTACCCGCCAGCGGCAAATCCTAGCGGCCAGCCTTGGCGAAAGCTGTGTGGCGCGCGCCTTCTATGCCGGGTTTTATGTCGAGCGAAGCGAGGATGGCCGCCTGTGCGTTGCGCGCGACCTGCTGCAATCGCGCGCCGGGGCCAGTTGCGAAGTGACCGATTTCAGCCGCCTGGTCGCTGTCAGCGGACAGTAACGATTTACCCGTAAATCTTGACTTTCTGCGTGCCTGCTGCATAGGGCGCGGCGCATGCCTTGTGCTGCATGACAAGCATCTCCTCTTATTTCCGGACCTTACGCATTGACCACTTTCGCCGATCTCGGCCTTTCCCCTGAATTGCTCCAAGCCGTCGAGGAGGCTGGCTACACCGAGCCAACTCCGATCCAGGCGGAGGCGATTCCGGCGGTGCTGATGATGAGGGACGTGCTCGGCATTGCGCAGACGGGCACCGGCAAGACCGCCAGTTTCGTGCTGCCGATGATCGATGTGCTTTCCAACGGCCGTCGCCGCGCGCTGATGCCGCGCAGCCTGATCCTGGCGCCGACGCGCGAACTGGCGGCCCAGGTTGCCGAGAATTTCGAGAAGTACGGCAAGAACAACGACCTCAAGATGGCGCTGCTGATCGGCGGCGTGCAGATGGGCGAGCAGGTAAAGGCCCTGAACGACGGTGTGGACGTGCTGATCGCCACGCCGGGACGCCTGATGGATCTGTTCGAGCGCGGCAAGATCATGCTGAATGCCTGTGAACTGGTGGTGATCGACGAGGCCGACCGGATGCTCGACATGGGCTTCATCCCCGATATCGAGTTCATCTGCGACAAGTTGCCGGAAAAGCGCCAGACGCTGCTGTTCAGCGCCACCATGCCGCCGCCCATTGCCAAGCTGGCCAAGAAGTTCCTCGATAATCCCAAGCGGATCGAGGTGACGCGTGCCGCTTCCACGAACGAGAACATTACCGCGTTCAAGATCCCGGTGAAGAGCCGCGAGAAGCGCGAGACGCTGCGCTGGCTGCTGCGCAACGATCTGGTGGAAACCGCGATCATCTTCTGCAACCGCAAGACGACGGTTCGCGAACTGAACAAGAGCCTCCAGGGCCACGGCTTTGCCAGCGGCGAAATCCACGGCGATATCGACCAGAACCAGCGCAATGCCGAACTGAACCGCTTCAAGTCGGGCGAGATCAACATCCTTGTCGCGTCGGACGTTGCCGCGCGCGGGCTGGACATCAAGGGTGTGAGCCACGTGTTCAACTTCGACACGCCGTGGCACCCGGATGACTATGTCCACCGCATTGGCCGCACGGGCCGTGCCGGGGCCAAGGGCCGCGCATTCACGTTCGTCGCCCCCGAAGATGCCGAGGCTATCGACAACGTCGAGAAGCTGACCGGCAACAAGGTGCCCGTGTTCGGCAAGAAGGACGTTCGCGTCGAACTGCCAAAGGCCCAGCCGAAGCAGGAAAAGCCGAAGCAGGAAGAACCTGAGGACGACACCGTCGAGGAACGCGACGAGAAGCCGAAGCGCTCTCGTTCGCGCCGCGACGATGACCGGCAGGATACGCCGAAGCCGCGCCAGGAAAAGCGCGAGAGCAAGCCGCAGCGGGAAGAAAAGCCGCGCCAGTCGCGCCATCGCAACCAGGACGAAGAGCCTGTACCCGCTGGCGAATGGAATGGCCCCAAGCCCGACTTCCTCGGCGTGGGGTTCAACTGACCGGACGCTAGAGCCGTGGCCTGACCAGCAGACCCTTGAAGATGGTCTTGCTGGGACGCACCTCGATAACCAGCACCCCGGCAACCGCCAGGGCAGCACCGGCCAGCATCACCGCGCCCACCGGCTCGTTCGCCAGTGTCGCACCCATCAGGATGGTAAAGACCGGCGTCAGCAGGGTAATCGGTGCGACCACGCCTGCCTCGTTCTTCTGCAAAATGCGGAAATAGGCGGTGTGAGCGAATACCGAGACGACGAGCCCCGAGAAGGCCAGCGCGCCGAGCATTTCCCAAGGGGCGGCAAGGGACACGGCAACCTGGCCGCTCTCCAGCATGAAACTCAGCGGTAGCAGGAGCGCAGTGGAGAAAAAGCCCGCCCACGCCATCATTCGCAGCGCGGACAGTTCGATAGTCTTGAGGTAGACCGACCCCAGCGCGCCCACCAGCGCTCCGGCAAACACGAAAAACAGGCCGGCCGAGTTTTCCCAGCCCGAGGGGGAAGCGACCGCAAGCCCTACGCCGCCCAGCGCCATGGCAATGCCGATACCGCGCCGCCAGCGCACCTGCTCCTTCAGGATCACCATCGCCAGCAGCACCGTCATCGGCGCGCCGGAAAGCTGGACGATGGCAGATGCGGAGGCGGTTGCATCCTGCAGGCCGACGAACAGCAGGGCGAAACCGCCGCCGCTTACTGCTGTGGTCACCAGCGCGACCCGCCACCAGTCGCGGCCCGGCCATTTCAGCCAGGGTGCGAGAGCGGCCATGACTACGACCGAACGCAGCGCGGCATACCAGAGCGGCGGCACCGCAAGGTCGGTCACCACCACGCGGCTGACCAGCACATTCGCGGCCCAGATCAGGCACAGGAGAACCAGCAGGGCTATATCGCGCAGGGGCATGACGGGCCGTTAGCAGGTCGCCCGGGCCAAGGGAAAGCTTGCGTGACGGCCGGGCGGGCAAAGGCAGCCGCTTGGCCATGTTCCGCGCAATAGACTTATGTTGTCGCGCATGACGCCCCATCTTTGCCATGACCCTTCCGCAGAGGCCGGTGCCTCTACGGACGGAACAGGGGGTCGCAAATGACCGGCAGAGACCGCGCAAGCGGCAAGCCCGAAGCTGCAAGCTTTCGTCTTCGCGGCAGGCGTGCCGATTCCGCTACCGACGAGGAGATCGTCTGCGAGGCCGCGGACATCGTGGAGGCCGTCGGCATCGCAAACCGTCATTTCGGTGCAGGTGATGTAGAGCTGCGCTGCTGGCGCGGACGCGACTACGAACTGCGCATCCATGCCGACAAGTCATGGTCGCTCAAGCCGACCTATAAGCTGTAGCCGAAATCCGGGCCGGATCAGGCTTCGCGTCTGGTGAGGTAGAGATAGGCCGGATCGAACTCGGCAAGTTCGCACAGGCCATCCCAGTCATGAATCTGTACCCGCTGCGTCTGGAAGGTGACGAGGTTCATTTCGCGCAGTTCCTTCAGCATCCGGTTCACATGCATCTGCGTGAAACCGAGGCACTCGCCGATCTGCGTCTGGGTTAGCGGCAGCCAGAAGGTGTGGTCGGTGGTGAGGCCCACCACCTCGCACCGGCTGTACAGCTCGCAGAACAGGTGGGCGATGCGCGCCTTGCCCGAACGGGAGCCGATATTCATGATCCATTCCCGGTGGATCGAGGCGTCCACCATGGTGGCGAACCACAGGATACGCGCAAGCCGCGGGCTCTCGTCGATCAGCCGCGAAATATCCGTGTGCATGAATTTGACGATGCGGCAATCGGACATGGCGCATATACCATGGTCCAGCACTTCGAGCGGATAGGAATGCAGGTCAACGAAGTCACCGGGGATCTGGATTTCCATGATCTGCCGCTCGCCATCCTGGCTGTCCTTGCAGCGGCAGGCGAACCCTTCGAGAATGAGCGAGGAGTAGTGAATCCGCTCACCCTCGCGCACCAGGTATTCGCCCGGCGCAAACACGGCGGTTTCGCACATGGCATTTTTGAGCAACCCGGCCTCGGTTTCCGATAAGGCGAACCGTGTGCGGATCGACGCCAGGAACTTCCAGATGTCCGGCAGGCTGCCCCTGCCAGCCGAATCGAATGGATCGCGTTCGTGCTGTTTCAATGTTCCGCCCCGTCCAAGCTTGGCCAAGCCCCGTTCAGCCCGGCCGAGCGCTATTTAACCACAAGAATGCGGCGCTCTATAACAAATTTATATTCGTCCGCATCTTTATGGCGGCGATCGACGGCCTTGGAAACGATCTAGGTCGCCAAAGTAACGAAGCTGTCGATGACCCGCTTGGTGCCTGCCTTCTCAAAATCGATTTCCAGCTTGTTGCCCTCCTGCCCGATGACCTCTCCGTACCCGAACTTCTCGTGGAACACGCGTGCGCCGATCTCCACGTCGTCGCGTGGTTTGGCGGCGAAGCTCGCCGCGCTGCGGCCCGGTTCCTTCAGGCGGGCAGGCCTGGTCTCGTAACCCGTAGCAAGTGCACGCTGCCAGCCCGGTCCGCGAGCATTGGAGCGATCGGGCCTGTTGCTGGAGACGTGGGCGAACGGATCCTCGCTCTCGCTCCAGTTGGCTTGCCAGAGCGACTTGCCACCGGTCATCGTGGTTTCGCTTTCGATATGCTCTTCCGGCAGTTCCTCGACGAAGCGGCTGGGGATGCTGCTGGTCCACTGGCCATAGATGCGCCGGTTGGCCGCGTGGAGGATGGTGCAACGGCGCTTCGCCCGCGTGATGGCGACGTAAGCGAGACGGCGTTCCTCTTCCAGCGACGCCAGGCCACCTTCGTCTAGCGAGCGCTGCGAGGGGAACACGCCTTCTTCCCAGCCGGGCAGGAACACATGGTCGAATTCCAGTCCCTTCGCGGCGTGCATGGTCATGATGGTGACCTTTTCCTCGTCGTCGTTGGCATCGTTGTCCATCACCAGCCCGACGTGTTCGAGGAAATCGCCCAGCGTCTCGTATTCCTCCATCGCACGGGCAAGTTCGATCAGGTTTTCCGCCCGCCCAGCGCTTTCGGTGGAGCGGTCAGCCTTGAGCATGGCGTCGTAGCCGCTCTCTTCCAGCACCGCGCGCATCAATTCGGAAGGGCTGACTGCCTCGCTCATTTCGCGCCAGCGCAGGAAATCGCTCATCAACGCGGCAATGGTGTTGCGGGCGCGGGCGGGCAGTTCGTCGCTGTCGGCAAGTTCCAGCGCGGCGGCTGCCAGCGGCTGCTGCGTCCGGCGCGCGTGCTGGTACATCTTTTCCAGTGTCTTGGCGCCAAGGCCCCGCTTGGGCTGGTTGTAGATCCGCTCGAACGCCAGATCGTCGGCGGGCTGGGCGATTACGCGCAGGTAGGCCAGCGCGTCGCGGATTTCGGCGCGTTCGTAGAAACGGAAACCGCCGATGATGCGGTAGGAAAGGCCGATCTGGATGAACCGGTCCTCGAACTCGCGGGTCTGGTACTGCGCACGCACCAGGATGGCGGCCTGTTCAAGGCTCAATCCCTCGCGCTCCAGCCGTTCCAGTTCCTCCCCCACGCGGCGCGCCTCCTCCGGCGCATCCCACACACCGATGGCGCGCACCTTCTGGCCTTCGGGCAACTGCGTCCAAAGCGTCTTGCCTAGGCGCTGGCTGTTCGCCTCGATCAGTCCGCTGGCAGCGGCAAGGATTTGCGGAGTGGAGCGATAGTTCTGCTCCAGCTTGACCACCTTCGCTCCCGGGAAATCCTTTTCGAACCGCAGGATGTTGGCAACTTCCGCACCGCGCCAGGAATAGATCGACTGGTCGTCGTCCCCCACCACGCAGATGTTCTTGCGTTCCTGCGCCATCAGCCGCAGCCACAGGTACTGCACGGCGTTGGTGTCCTGGTATTCGTCGACGAGAATGTACTTGTAGCGTTGCTGGTAGTTTTTCAGCACGTCCGTATGGCGGCGGAAGATGTTGAGCATATGCAGCAGCAGGTCGCCGAAGTCGCAGGCATTCAGGCTTTTCAGCCGTTCCTGGTAGATACGATAAATCTCCGCGCCCTTGCCGTTGGCATAGCTTTCGTTGTCGACCGCCGTCAGGTCATCGGGATTGAGGCCGCGGTTCTTCCAGCTGTCGATCAGTCCGGCGAGCTGCCGCGGCGGCCAGCGCTTCTCGTCGATATCGTTTTCCCGGATCAGCGTCTTCAAAAGGCGCAACTGGTCATCGGTATCGATGATGGTAAAGTTGCTTTCCAGCCCGACCAGTTCCGCATGGCGTCGCAGCATCTTCGCGCAGATCGAGTGGAAGGTGCCGAGCCACGGCATGCCTTCCAGCGCACCGTTGGTCAGCGTGGAAACGCGTTCGCGCATTTCCCGCGCGGCCTTGTTGGTGAAGGTGACGCACAGGATCTCGCTGGGCCATGCCAGTCGCTCCCGCACGATGTGGGCGAGGCGGTGGGTGAGGGCGGCGGTTTTTCCCGTGCCTGCGCCCGCCAGCATCAGCACCGGTCCTTCCGTCGTCAGCACGGCATCGCGCTGCGGCGCATTGAGATGGGCGAGCCATTCGGGCGCGGCGGTGGCTGGAACGGAGTCGCTATCGGAGGGGGGCTGGGTCACCTGTGAACAACTAGGGAACACAGCCGCACCGTGCAAGGCCAGCGACGAGCCGGGGAACCCTACTTTTTCGGAACAGTGGTCAAGATAACGTCGTTCTAAAGGCAATAGTAACGACGCGAACCGATACAGGAGACAGTTGATGAACAAGGTAATTCTTGGCGCTGCCGCGGCGCTTTCGATGATTTCCGTGCCTGCCCTGGCCGATCACCATAACGGTGACCACATGGAAATGACCGCTGCCCAGCAAATGATGTACGACGAACTCGATGCCGCCGATCAGGCCGAGTTCGACAGCTACGAGATGGAGCAGAAGACCACTTACTTCGGCTGGAATGACGATCTACGTACATACTACTGGACGTTGAACGACGACCAGCAGGAAGCGTGGTGGTATCTGAACGATAACCAGCGCTCGCAGGTATACCAGATCCCCGCCGAACAGCGCTCCGCTGCCTGGAATTCGATCCTGACGCAGGTCGCACAGATGGAAGGCACCATGCCCGCCAGCCAGCAAACGACCACCAACAGCGCGATGAACTCGAACTCGAACTCGAATTCGAATTCGAACATGCGTTTCGTTAGCAATGCGATGGTGCAGAACATCCCCGCGCCGCACCAGGGCGAGTATCCCGTGTGCGAAAGCGATGCTGATGACAGCTGCATCAACGCATGGGCCACCGGACGTCGCGGTCCGGGAGTTGACCGCCCGCTCGAATACTGGCCGGGTGACCGCTCCTAAGCGGCTAACCGACTGACCAGATGCCAAAGGCCGTTTGCGAGAGCAGGCGGCCTTTCGCCTTGCTCGCCGCTGTCAGGTCGCGGGCCAGCGCAGCAGCACCAGCTTTGCCGGGCCGACCTTGCGCTCTGCATCGACTTCCAGCGCTTTGATTTTCACGTCTTCCTTGGCACCCACTTCCAGGGCGACCCATGTCGCAGGGCCGATCCAGCCCAGACGGGTCAGGCGATCTATCGCGACTGCCCCCGCATTGGTGCCATAGGGCGGGTCCAGCAGCACGAGGTCTCTTGCGCTCTTTGCGGCGCCAAGGCTCATCACCGATCCGGCGACCACTTCGCACTGCTGTTGCGCCCGCAGCGCTGCGATGTTCTGCCGGATACAGCGAATGGCGGCAGCGTCCTGCTCTACAAACAGGCAATTGTTCGCCCCACGCGAAAGCGCTTCCAAGCCCAGCGCGCCCGAACCGGCGAACAGGTCCGCCACGGAAAGCCCCTCGAACGATCCCAGCCGACTCACCAGCATGGAGAACAGCGTCTCGCGCGTGCGATCTGCCGTGGGGCGCGTGGCTTCGCCAGTGGGCGCGCGAAGCTGCCGGCGTTTCCAGTCGCCTGCGATGATTCTCACTTCAGGCTGCTCCGGAACCGCTCGATATCTTCCTTGCGGATTTCCTGCGCCGCACCGCGCGGCAGGTCGGCAAGGCCGAACGGGCCATAGGCGGTGCGGATCAGGCGGCTGACTTCCAGCCCGAGGTGCTCCAGCACGCGGCGCACTTCCCGGTTCTTGCCTTCGGCCAGCGACAGCTCGATCCACTGGTTGCGACCCGTGCGCCGCTCCAGGTTGGCATCGATGGGGGCATAGCGCATCCCCTCGATCTCGATCCCGTCCATCAGCGATTCGAGCTGTTCCTGAGACACATCGCCGAAAGTGCGCGCCCGATAGGTGCGAGAGACTTCGGTTGCGGGCAATTCAAGCAGCCGCTTGAATTCGCCATCATTGGTCAGCAGCAGCAATCCCTCGGTGTTCATATCCAGCCGCCCGATTGGCATCAGCCGCGGCGTATCCTTGGGCAAGGCATTGCGCAGCGCGGTGTAGATGGTGGGGCGGCCCGAGAAATCGCGTTCCGCCGTCAGCAAGCCGGTGGGCTTGTGAAAAGCGAACAGACGCGTGCGTTCGGGCTTGGCCACCGGCTTTCCGTCCACCGTCACGCCTTTCAGGCTGGTCAGGAACGTGGCGGGTGTCGTCACGAACTCGTCGCCGATCTTGATCCGTCGATCATCGATCATGCGTTCGATCTCGCGGCGGCTGGCGACACCAGCGCGGGCGAGCAGTTTGGCGATGCGATCACCCTCGGGGCGTTCTTCCTTGGACATTTGCGGCTCTCTAGGCGTTGAAAGCCCGTTCATCCAGCCTTCCATTGCACTGGATTACGGCTAGACCGACACTCAGGTACGAAAGCGGAGAGCAATTTATGGCCGAAGCGGCCGCCGAGACGAAGAAATCCAAGCCCGGCTGGCGCACGCTGGCGCGATCGCTGAAAAATCCCAAGAGCGGCTACATGGCGCTGTTCGGCTTTGCCAGCGGCCTGCCTTTCGCATTGTTCCTGGGCACGCTTTACGCCTGGCTTTCCGAAGCCGAGGTGGAGCTGGAGACGATGGGCGTCTTCTCGCTGATCGGCCTCGCCTATGCCTTCCAGTTCCTGTGGTCGCCGCTGATCGACAAGGTGTCGATACCGGGCTTTCGCAAGCTGGGGCGGCGCAAGCAGTGGATCGTGCCCTCGCAGATCCTGCTGGGCGTCATCCTGATCGCGCTTTCGCTGTCGAACCCGACGAACGAGGCGATTGGCTGGTTCAGCCTGCTGGCAGGGATTGGCGCACTCGCCAGCGCCACGCAAGACATTGCCATCAACGCCTGGCGCATCGACGTGGCGGACGAGGAGGCAACGCTCGATATCCTCTCCACCGTGTACCAGATGGGCTACCGCCTCGCCGCGCTGGTGGGCGGGGCATTGGGCCTGATCATTGCGGCTCGTATCGGCTGGCCGCAGACCTATCTCATCATGGGCGGCATTTTGCTCGCCATCGGTATCGCCGGCCTCTTCGCACCTGACAGCAAGGCGGGCGAAAACGTGGACGGCACCGTTACCGACGAGTTGCTGCTGAGTCTGCGCAAGAAGGGCGAGCTGAAGCCATCGGTGCGCGCAAAGGCGCTGGGCGCGGTGGGCCTGTTGTGGGCGCTCGCTATCGGTGTAGTGCTCACCTTCATGTACATGTCGCTGGCCTATGCGCCTGAAGACCGGCCCAACCCGACCGACTTCACCGTGAATTACGGCCCGTGGATCATCGTGGCGACCGTGGTGATTCCCGCGCTGATCGCTGGTTGGCTCGCCTCGCAGAAGGCCAAGGGCGAAAATGTGATGACGGAGGACCTGCCCGAACGCGCAGGCAATTCCTACGCGGTCGACCATCTCTACCGGGCGCTGGTCATGCCGCTGGTGGAGTTCGTGGGCCGCATGGGCTGGTCGCTGGTGCTGATCCTCTCGCTGGTGCTGACATATCGCATCTGCGACGCGATCTGGGGCACCTTTGCCTATCCGTTCTACCTCGGCGAACTGGAATATACGAACGACGAGGTGGCGTTCGCCTCCAAGTTCTTCGGCGTGGGCGCAATCATCGCCGGGCTGGCGCTGGGCGGCTACCTGCTAACCGTTATCGGCCGTATGGCGACGCTTACTCTCGGGGCGCTGATCGCGGCGCTGACGAACCTGCTCTATGCCGACATGGCAGCGGGCGGGGCGAACATGCAGGCGGCCAGTGACTTCATCGGCTTTTCCGCCCTGATCAACTTCATGGCTCCGTTCGGCTCCGAAGGTTTACCGCGCCTGACGTTTACGATCATGTGGGAGAATCTGGCTATCGGCATCGCAGGGGCGGCCTATGTCGCGTGGCTGAGTTCCATCGTCTCGAAGAAATACTCCGCCGTGCAATATGCGCTGCTGTCCTCCCTCACGCTGCTAGTTGGCACGCTGGGTCGTGGCGCGCTGGGAGAGATGATCGAAGACCAGGGCTATTACGACGTGTTCATCCTGACGACGCTGATCGGTTTCGTTGCCGTGGTGCTGTGCGTGTTCGAATGGATTCGCGTGAGCCGGGCAGGGGCGAAATCCGGCGTCGTTACGCCTGATCGCCACGATGCCGCGCCCGAACCGGCGGAATAGCGCCTAGTCAGGCAGCTCGCGGTTGAGGCTGAGGACCTTGCCCGCAAGGTAGAGGGATCCGAAGATCAGCACCGTGCCTTCGCTGGTCTCGGTCATGGCGCGGATGGCGGCTGGCACATCGTCCGCCGATCTAACAGATGCGATACCAGCTTCCCGCGCCAGTTCAGCGAGAACTTCGGGCGCGACGCAATCGTTGCCGGGGATCGGCACTGCCGTGATCGAATCGATCTGCGGTGCAACGATCGCCAGGAACCGCCGCGCGTCCTTTGCGGCCATCATGCCGATCACGGCATCTACCGGTTTCGGTGCATTATCCAGATACCGGGCGAGCGCCTTGGCCGCATCGGGATTGTGCCCGCCATCCAGCAGGAAATGGCGGTGCGGCAGCAGTTCGGTGAGTGGGCCATCGCCGAGGCGTTGCAAACGCGCGGGCCAGCGGCAGTTGCGAATCCCCTCGGCCATGGCGGCGGCTGAAACCGGCACCGTGTCCTGATGACGCAGCATGGCGACGGCCAGCGCGGCGTTGTCCGACTGGTGCGCGCCGGACATGGTTGGCAGTGGCAGGTCGAGCCTTCCGTGACGGTCGCGATAGGCGATGGAATCCTCGCCTGCCTCTGCCCACCAATCGTGCCCGCGCATATGCAACGGCGCGCCAGCAACACCCGCGCGCCGCTCGATCTCCGCCTCCACATCGGGCGAATAGTTCTGGGTAACCAGCGGCGAGCCGGGACGGGCGATGCCCGACTTTTCGAATGCGATGCGCACCATGGGGTTCCGGGCAGGCGAGGGCGCTTCGGGGTCTTCGTTCAGCAGGAACTGTTCGTGGTCGATACCCAGCGAGGCAATCCCGCAGGCAGCGGGCCGCTCCATGACATTGGTCGCGTCGAAACGACCACCCAGGCCAACTTCGATCACGCAGGCATCGGCGGGCTCGCGCGAAAAGGCGAGAAAGGTCACTGCTGCCGTGACCTCGAAGAAACTGGGCGCGAGGTCACCCGCAACGTCCAGCACTTCCTCCAGCAGCTGCGCCAGCATGGCGTCGGAGATCAGGTCTCCACCAATGCGGATGCGTTCGTTGTAGCGGACGAGGTGCGGCTTGGTGGCGACGTGGACTTTAAGCCCCTCTGCCTCCAGCATGGCGCGCAGGAAAGCGCAGGTGGAGCCCTTGCCATTGGTGCCCGCGACATGGAACACCGGCGGCAGGTGCTTTTCGGGATTGCCAAGCCGATCGAGCAGGGCGCGGATCACGTCCAGCCCGATGCGCCCTTGCGGCAACGAAAGAGCGCTCAGGCGATCCAGCTGGCGCTGCACGTCGTCATTGTCCGAAATGGCGAAGTCTTTCATCGGCTCGCCCGCCGGTCAGGCTGCCTTTGCCGGAGTCAAATAGTCCAGCAACTGCGCCAGCGTTTCGCGCAAGTCCTTCCGGGCAACCACCATGTCCACCATGCCGTGCTTGTGCAGGTATTCGGCGCGCTGGAACCCTTCGGGCAGCTGTTCGCGAATGGTTTCCTGGATAACGCGCTGCCCGGCGAACCCGATCAGGGCATCGGGCTCCGCGATCTGGACATCGCCCAGCATGGCATAGCTGGCGGTAACGCCGCCCGTGGTCGGATCGGTCAGCACGACGATATAGGGCAGGCCCGCTTCACGCAGGCGGCGCGTCATCACGGTGGCGCGCGGCATCTGCATCAGGCTGAGTATGCCCTCCTGCATACGCGCACCGCCGGCGGCGGTTACGCAGACGAAGCCGCAATTTTCATCGATGGCACGCTGGGCCGCGTTGCAGAAGGCATCGCCCACGGCCATGCCCATGGAGCCGCCCATAAAGGTGAAGTCCTGCACGCCGACAACCGCCGGATTGCCCTCGATCGTGCCGAAGGCCGCGGTGAAGGCATCGTTATGCGGATTGCTGGCGCGCGCCGCCTTCAGGCGATCGCTGTAGCGCTTGGTATCCTTGAACCGCAGGGGATCCTCGGAAACCTGGGGGGCAGGCAGCAGTTCGAAATCGTCGCCATCCATGATCTGGCTGAGCCGCTTGTCGGCACCGATGCGGCCATGATGGTCGCAGCGCGGACAGACGTTCAGGTTCTCCTCGTACTCGGTACGGAAGACCATTTCCTGACAGCGCGGACACTTGATCCACAGGTTGTCGGGGGATTCGCGCTTGTTGCCAAAGGGCAGGCGCTCTCGGACACGGGTTAGCCAGCTCATGGATGGGGCCTATCGGGCAGAATGCACTGCATTGGCAAGTTTTTCGACCAGTGCACGCAGGTGTTCAGGTGCCTTTTCCCCATGCTCGGCGACAATCTCGACCAGCGCGGAGCCGACGACTACGCCGTCCGCCACCTTGGCGATCGCCTCGGCCTGTTCGGGCGTGCGCACGCCGAAACCGACGGCAATGGGCAGGTCGGTATGCTGCTTGATGCGGGCGACGTTCGCCTCGATCGTGTCGACAGCGGCCTGCTGCTTGCCGGTGATGCCCGCTACGGACACGTAATAGAGAAAGCCCGCTGACTTATCGAGCACCGTGGGCAGGCGTGCATCGTCGGTTGTAGGGGTGGCAAGGCGGATGGGGGCGATTCCCTTGTCGCGCAGGGCAGGACCAAGATCCTCGTCTTCTTCTGGCGCAAGGTCGACGCAGATCACGCCATCGATGCCAGCCCTGTCGGCAGCATCGGCAAACCATTCCGGCCCGCGCCGGATCATCGGGTTGGCATAGCCCATCAGCACCAGCGGCACGTCGGGATGGCGCGCGCGAAAATCGGTGGCCATCTGCAGAACGTCCGCAGTCCTGGTGCCCTTGCCGAGCGAGCGAATGTTGGCGTTCTGAATGGCAGGGCCATCGGCCATGGGATCGGTGAAGGGCATCCCCAACTCGATCACGTCCGCGCCGCCCTCGACCAGCGCGTCAAGATTGGCGGCGGTGTCGCCATCGCCAGCGGTGATGAAGCAGACGAGCGCAGGGCCGCGCGAGAAGGTGTCGGAAAAACGGGTCATGATGGCCGGCGCCATAGCCCCGCTGCCACGGCAATCACAATGGCAATTCCACCGGCGAACGGCGCAATCTGCGGCGCGCTGATTTCCTGCCCGCTTACTACGAAGCCGAGGGCCGAGAGAACGAAGCCGATAGGCAGGCCGATGAGGAAGAACACGCCAGCACGGGCGGGGGAGAAGGTCACATCTCCACCCCAAGCGCCTCAGCCACGGTGAAGATGTCCTTGTCGCCGCGACCGCACAGGTTTGCGCAGATAATCGCGTCCTTCGGCATCGTCGGTGCGACCTTGGTGATGGCGGCGATGGCGTGGCTGGGTTCCAGCGCGGGGATGATGCCTTCGGTGCGGCAGAGCAGCTGGAAGGCTTCCAGCGCCTCGGTATCGGTGGCGTGGGTGTATTCCACGCGGCCCGTTTCTTTCAGCCACGCGTGTTCCGGGCCGATGCCGGGATAGTCGAGACCTGCCGATATAGAATGGCCTTCGGTGATCTGGCCGTCCTCGTCCTGCAACAGGTAGGTCTTGTTGCCGTGGAGCACGCCGGGGAAACCGCCTGCGAGGCTTGCAGCGTGTTCATCACCATCAAGGCCGTGGCCTGCGGCTTCCACGCCCAGCATCTTCACCGTGGGATCGTCGAGGAAGGGGTGGAACAGGCCGATGGCGTTGGAGCCGCCGCCGATGGCCGCTACCAGCAGGTCCGGTAGCTTGCCGGTGCGATCCAGCAGCTGCGCACGCGCTTCCTTGCCGATCACGCTCTGGAAATCGCGGACAAGCTCCGGATAGGGGTGCGGGCCGGCGGCGGTGCCGATGATGTAGAAGGTGTCGTGGACGTTCGCGACCCAGTCGCGCAGCGCCTCGTTCATGGCGTCTTTCAGCGTGCCGCGCCCGGCGGTGACGGGGCGCACTTCCGCGCCCAGCAGCTTCATGCGGAACACATTGGGCGACTGCCGCCGCACGTCCTCTGCGCCCATATAGACGATGCAGGGCAGGCCGAAGCGCGCGCAGACGGTGGCTGTGGCCACGCCGTGCTGGCCCGCGCCGGTCTCCGCGATGATGCGCGTCTTACCCATACGGATTGCCAGCAGGATCTGGCCGATGCAGTTGTTGATCTTGTGTGCGCCGGTATGGTTCAACTCGTCGCGCTTGAACCAGATTTGCGCTCCTCCCAGCTCCTCGGTCAGGCGCGGGGCGAAATACATCGGGCTGGGGCGACCGACGTAATGTTCAAGCAGGTCGTCGAACTCCGCCTTGAACGCGGGGTCTTCCTTCGCGGCCTTGTATTCCTTTTCCAGGCCCAGGATCAGCGGCATCAGCGTTTCGGCGACGTAGCGGCCGCCGAACTGGCCAAAGTGCCCGCGATCGTCGGGCTGGTTGCGGAATGAGTTCGGTTTGTTCTCGGTCATGATCGCCGATTGGCAGAGGTAGGGGCGGGTGTCCAGATAGGCCTCTGGTCGGGGATGGTTGCATCGCCTGCGGCGCTAGTCGTTTGCTGTTAGCGGTTGATCGATTCGTTCATTTTCCAACAATGTTCTCGCTCGCAATTAGGCGCCAGGACGGGTCCGAACATCGGGTTCGGGGGTCCTGGAGAACATGAGAGACATGAATACCAATAAGATTGCTATCGCAATGGCAACGCTCGCCGCCGCGGTTGCGGTACCTGCTGCAGCACAGGCCCAGGAAGCCATGGGCACGGGCCGCGCCGAAGTGCGTGGCGGTGTCGCTTGGGCTAGCGGCCAGGAAGAGGCCGTGGCCGGCGCTGCGCTCGGATACGATTTCGACCTTGGCGATTCGGCCTTCATCGGCGTTGAAGGGTCCGCCGATCACCTGCTGGCTGACGGTGCCGACTTCGTCTGGGGTCTTGGCGCACGTGCCGGTGTCCGCGTAAGCGACGCAGGACGCCTTTACGCTGCCGGCGGCTACGCGTTCGGCGATGGCGAGGACACACCCTACCTTGGCGCCGGATACAGCCACCGTGTCGGCCAGTCCGTCTACGTGAGCGCGGAATATCGCCACTTCTTCAGCGACTTCATCGATGTGAACGCTGCAACCGTGGGCGTTGGCTTTAACTTCTGAGCCGATCAGTAGCTGGCGGGAAGGGCGGTCTTACGGGCCGCCCTTTCTGCTTTGACCCTACACCTAGGCTGCCTTGGCGCGTGCTTCGCGTGCGGCCTTGCAGAACGCGGCGATCTTTGCCGGGTCCTTCTTGCCGGGCTCGCTTTCCAGCCCAGACGAGGCATCGACCAGCGGCGCGCCGGTGTAGCGGATGGCATCGGCCACGTTGTGCGGGCCAAGTCCGCCCGCCAGCCCCCAGGGAAGAACGTGGCGATGGTTCAGCAACAGCCGCCAGTCGAGCGCAAGGCCATTTCCCCCCGGCAACGCGCCAGCGGCAGCATCGTAGAGAAGGCGGTGCGCGCTGTCCCGGTATTTCGCCGCACGTTCCAGCGCGCCGCGATCCTTGACCCCCACGGCCTTCCAGACTTCGAGGTTGGAATTCTGGCGAATCAGCGCCAGCCACTCCGGATTTTCGGCACCGTGCAGTTGCAGCACGTCCGGCTGGATTTCCTGCAGGGCTTCCGATGTGGGTTTTGGCTGTAGGTTCACGGTCAGCAGCACGACCTGCACATGGTCCGGCACGCGCGAGCGCAGCTTCGCCGCCTCCGCGATCGAGAGGTGGCGCGGCGACTTCTCGAAATGGACGAGGCCGACATGGGTCGCACCTGCATCGACTGAGGCATCGATGGTGTCGCCGGTAGTGAGTCCGCAAATCTTTATGAGCTGGTCTGACATAGGCTTCACTTAGTGGAGCGGGCAGTGTTGGTGAAGGGTTAAGCCGACGCTGCCGAATGCAGAAAAATTTTCTACAGCGTCGCCTCAATCTCGCGGGCGGCCTGAAGCGGATCGTCCGCGCGGCTGATGGGGCGGCCGATGACAAGCACCGAGGCCCCATCGTCGCGCGCCTGCCGCGGCGTCACTACGCGCTTCTGGTCCCCGGTGGCCTTTCCGCCGGGACGCAGGCCGGGAACGACGAAGAAGCCGTCCTTCCACTGCTTGTGGACCGCCTTCACTTCCTGTCCCGAACACACGATACCGTCGAGGCCGCTGTCCTTCGCCAGCTCGGCCAGCCGCATCACATGATCGTGCGGCGTGCCGCCGACGCCGGTACGCTCGAGATCGCGCTCGTCCAGGCTGGTGAGCATTGTGACGGCCACGACCTTGGTGTTCTCTCCGGCCGCAGCTTTCGCATCCTCCATCATCGCGCGTCCGCCACTGGCATGCACGGTCATAATGGCTGGCTCCACCACATGCAGCGATTGCATGGCGCCTGCGACCGTGTTGGGAATGTCGTGCAGTTTCAGGTCGAGGAAGATCGGCAAGCCCAGGTGCGCGATCTCGTGCACGCCGTGGGTGCCGTGCGCGCAGAAGAATTCCAGACCCAGCTTGACCCCGCCGATATGGCCCCTGACTTTCTCCACCAGCGCTTTCGCCGCATCCAGTTGCGGCACGTCAAGCGCGAGATAGACAGGGTTGCTCATGGCTTGCTGCCGCTGTCGTTATCGCGGTGAGTGCCATCGCCGATGTCGTCTCCGAACAGCGGGGCGGACCGGGTTTCGTCGCCGCGCTGCGCCGTCGTTTCGGCGTTGTCATCCACGGGTTCGGTTGGCTTGAGCGGTGTATCGGGATCGGAGCGCGCGTCGGGCTGCGTGCGCACGGGTTCTTCCTCGACATCCTGCCTGGCCGCGACTGGCGTGGTGGATGCCGTGCGCGCGGCATTCTCCAGGCTCGCGATCTTGCGCCGCATCTTCCACTTGCTGGCGCGGTGATAAAGCCACATCGGCACAAAGCCGATTGCGAACGACACGATCACGATTGCCGGGATCTTGGTGTCGACCACGATGCCATCCCAGATGGTCACGGTTACCGTTGGATCCCAGTTGGCGATGGAAAACAGCAGCAGGCCTACCAGCAGCAGTACCCAGATGACGGTGCGAACGATCTGCATTCGTTTCTTTCCTGTCCCGTTAGCGATTTGGATGAGATGCTAGGCCAGCGTTCCCGCAATGGGAAGGGTGGTGCGGCTACCCTGCAAAAACGCGGTCGAAGATCGTGTCCACGTGCTTGAAGTGGTAATCGAGGTTGAACTTCTCCTCGAGCTCGCTCTCCGATAGCGCGGCAGTCACTTCCGCGTCGGCCTTGAGCAGGTCGAGCAGCGACATCTGGCCATCCGATTCCCACACCTTCATCGCGTTGCGCTGCACCAGCCGGTAGGCGTTGTCGCGCGTGATGCCGGCCTGCGTCAGCGCCAGCAGGACGCGCTGCGAGTGGACAAGGCCGCCCATCTTGTCGAGGTTCTTCTGCATCCGCTCGGGGTAAACGAGCAGCTTGTCCACGACGCCGGTCAGGCGGGCGAGGGCGAAGTCCAGCGTGATGGTGGCGTCGGGGCCGATAAAGCGCTCGACGGAAGAGTGCGAAATGTCGCGCTCGTGCCACAGGGCCACGTTTTCCAGCGCGGGAATGGCATAGCCGCGGATCATGCGCGCCTGGCCGGTCAGGTTCTCGGTCAGGATCGGGTTGCGCTTGTGTGGCATCGCGCTCGAACCCTTTTGGCCGGGGGAAAAATATTCCTCCGCTTCCAGCACTTCGGTGCGCTGCAGGTGCCGGACTTCCACCGCCAGCCGCTCCATCGAGGAGGCGATGACGGCCAGCACGCTGAAATACATCGCGTGACGGTCACGCGGGATTACCTGTGTGGAAACAGGCTCTACCGTCAGGCCGAGCTGTTCGGCGACGTATTCCTCGACGCTGGGGTCGATATTGGCAAAGGTGCCTACCGCGCCGCTGATGGCGCAGGTGGCGATTTCCTTCCGCGCGGCCTGCAGGCGATCGCGGCAGCGGTCGAACTCGGCATATGCCTGCGCCAGCTTGAGGCCGAACGTCGTAGGCTCTGCATGGATGCCGTGGCTGCGACCGATGGTGGCGGTGTACTTATGCTCCTGCGCGCGGCGTTTCAGCGCGTCCAGCAGGGCATCGAGGTCTTCCAGCAGGATATCGGTGGCGCGCGCCAACTGGACCGCCAGCGTCGTGTCGAGCACGTCCGAACTTGTCATGCCCTGGTGCATGAAGCGCGCTTCCGGGCCAACCTCGTCCGCCACCCAGTCGAGGAAGGCGATCACGTCGTGCTTCAGCACACGCTCTTTCTCGTCGATGGCGGCGACGTCGATCTTCGGGTTCGTTGCCCACCAGTCCCACAAGGCCTTGGCCCCGCTTTCGGGCACCACGCCCAGCTCGGCCAGCTTCTGCGTAGCGTGGGCTTCGATCAGGAACCAGATCTCGTACTTGGTTTCCGGTTCCCAGATGGCTGTCATGGCGGGGCGGGCGTAACGGGGGACCATCGTGAACTCCGGATGATATCTGGGTGGCAAAGTCGCTGCGCGGCTAGGCCGTGTGTCCGAAAATGGCAAGGCGCGCGATTGCCGACGTTGCTTTCATGCCGGGTTCGTGGTGTGATTACAGGCAGATCGCAACATCGGCAGGTGCGGCAAACAGGGGAATTTCATGTACCGTTCTATCGTCGCCCTTCCGCTGGTGTCCATTGTCATGAGCGCGCCCGCCCATGCAGGAGAGGAACCGCTGTACCAGCCGGCCCCTGCCTGGGTCGAAGAAGCGGACATCGACGCTGCCATTGCCCAGGATGGCCCCGCCACCCTGCTGTTCGACTGGCAGCACCGGCTGGAGGACGGGGTCGCGTGGGCCTACGTCGACTGGGCGCAGCGGATCGACAATCCCCAGTCGCTGATGCAATCCAACACGCAAACGCTGGAATGGCTGCCGGACAAGGGTGACCTGATCGTCCACAGCATGGAGATCTACCGCGATGGAGAGGTGATCGACCTGCTCGAACGCGGCGTGACCTTCGATGTCCTGCGGCGCGAACAGGGGCTGGAAGACCGTCTGCTGGATGGCAGCCTGACCGCTACCGTATCCGTGCCGGGTCTGCGCGAGGGTGACGTGCTGCGCATTGCCCACACGGTGTCCACCTCCGACCAGGCGCTGGGCGACGAAGTGCAGGCTACCCAGTACCTCCCCAGCGAGCCGTGGCAGGTGGGCACCGCGCGCGCCGTGCTGAGCTGGCCAGCGGATGAGGAAATCTACTGGGACGTGGAAGAGCGTGTGGAACTGGCGGAGCCGGAACTGCGTGACGGGTATCAGTACATCACCGTGGACCTGCCGCTGGCGGAGCCGGATCCGACGCCGATGGATGCTCCGCGACGGTTTCATCGTCCCACGGTTTTGCGGGCAGGCAGCTTTGCCGACTGGAATGAGGTTTCAGCCGTGATGGCCCCCCATTTCGATGCCGCTGCCGATGTGGGCGCGGATTCCGACGTAGCCGGCCTGGCACGCGGCATCATGGGCAAGACGGACGATCCGCTGGACCGCGCCGCGCGCGCAGTGCGGCTGGTACAGGACGAGGTGAGCTATCTGCTCAACGGCCTGGATGGCGGCAACTACCTGCCACAATCCGCCAATGAGACCTGGGAGGTGCGCTACGGCGACTGCAAGGCGAAAACGGTCCTGCTGCTGGCGCTGCTGCGTGAAATGGACATAGAGGCGGAACCCGTTCTGGTCAGTTCGCGCATGGGCGATGCGGTGCCCGAACTGTTGCCGCTGCCCGCCGCGTTCGATCATGTGATCGTCCACGCCGTTATCGATGGCACCGACTACTGGCTGGACGGGACCAGCGCCGCCACGCGGCTGGCGACCCTTTCCGACGTGCCGCCGTTTCACTACGCTCTGCCGCTGCGCGAAGGCGGTGCAGACCTGATACCGATGACGCAGCGCGATCTCGCCATGCCGCAGATGCGGGCGAACGTGACGATGGATCACTCCGCCGGGATAGACTTTCCCGCGCTGGTTACAATGGACATCCAGTTCGTTGGACCAACCGCCGCCCAGATGCAGGCCGTGGTCGATGCGAACAACCCGGCCATGCTGCAATCGATGGCGCGTAACTTTTCCGGCGGAAGCGACTTGGCGATGCAAGTCAGTTCGCTGGACATTGCCTACGACGATGAAGAAGCCGTCGCCAGCCTGCAGGTGCGCGGCGTGGCACAGGCGCAATTCGAATGGGTGGACGGAAGGCTGCGATCGAACATCGATGCCGGTGAGGACGTCAGCGAATTCAACCCCAACCGTGCCCGCCCGGCGTGGCGCGACATTCCCGTAGCGACCCCTGGCCCCATGCGGCAGGCATTCGGCATGCGTATGCGCCTGCCCGAGGGCGGCGATGGCTTCACGCTTGAAGGGGAGCCGGAAATCGAACTGGGCTATGGCAACACGCGCATAACCCGCACCGCCAGCATCGACGGCGACGAACTGCTGGCAACCGGAGAGACCTTCGGGCTGCTTGGCGAGATCGCTCCTGACGACCTCCCGGACGCGCGCCGCGCCGCCCGGCAGATCAGCAGCCATTCCCTGCAACTGGTTCCGCCCGAAAGCGTGACCTGGCGCTGGGAGCTTTCCGACGCGCAGCGCGCCGAACGCGCCGCACCCCTGCTGGAGGCATACGAAAAGGCAATCGAATTTGCCGACGAGGACGATTTCCAGCCACTGATCGCGCGCGCCATGTTCCTGCAGTCGATCTATGATTTCGACGCGGCATTGGCCGACTTCGATGTGCTGGCCGAGGAACAGCCGTCGTCATGGGCATTCAGCAGCCGATCATGGCTGCACCGCGCGCTGGGCGACGAGAAGGCGATGCTGTCGGACATGCAGGCCGCATACGAACTCGACCTCGACAACGGGCTGGCGCGCGAAGTGGCGCAGATGCTCGCCTACGATGGCCGGTATGATGAGGCGCGCGACCTGATGAACTCGCTGGCAGTGACCGATGACGACATGGTCTGGCACCTGTCCATGATGGCCACCATCGCCGCTGCCGAAGGCAAGCTGGAAGATGCGCAGGACTTTATGGCCGATGCGGTGGCGCAAGCGCCCCAAAGTGCCGATGCGCTCAATTCCGATTGCTGGTTCCGCGGGTTGTGGAACGTTGGACTGGAGGATGCGCTGGACGTGTGCACGCGCTCTATCGAGCGTGCGAGCAACGCTGCCGCCGCGCTGGATAGCCGGGCGCTGATCCGCTTCCGCCAGGGTGACTACGAAGGCGCGATTGCCGATCTGGACGGGGCGCTGGCGATATCGCCCGGCCTTTCCGAATCGCACTACCTGCGCGCCATGGCCAAGATGCACGCGGATGTTGATGGAGCCCAGGAAGACCTGACCATCGCCCTTCGCATGGCGCCGCACCTGGAGGCATTCTATACCCGGCACGGGATAACCGCGCCGCAATAGGGATCAGATCAGCCCCTTGGCGCGCATGGAAACGTGCCCCTCGCGCCCCACGATCACGTGGTCGTGCACTGTCAGTCCCAGCGGTCTGCCCGCATCGGCAATACGCCGGGTGATCTGGATATCGGCCCGGCTCGGCTCCGGATTGCCGCTGGGGTGGTTGTGCACCAGGATCATGGCCGATGCGCCCAGGTCGAGCCCGCGCTTGATGACCTCGCGCGGATGGATCGCCGCCTCATCCACCGTGCCATCGCCAAAGTGGTGGTCCAGCAGCAGGCGGTTGCGCGCATTGAGATAGAGCACGCGCACGCGTTCCGTGGTCAGGTGCGCCATGTCGATGGCGAGGTAATCCAGCAGTGCCTGCCAGCTTCCCAGCACAGGCGTATCCTGCACCTGGCTACGCGCCATGCGCCGGGCCACCAGTGCGGCGATCTTGATCTGGCCGACACTGGCGTCGCTCACCCCCTTCACCTGTTTCAGGGCGGCAGCTTCTGCGTTCAGCACGCCTGCAAGGGTGCCAAAACGTGCGAGCAATGCCTTTGCCTGCGGCTTGGTATCGCCCCGCGCAAGCGCGCCGAACAGCAGGTATTCCAGCACCTCATAGTCGGCCAGCGCCTCCGCACCGCCGCCCAGCAATCGCTCCCGCAACCGGGCGCGATGGCCCGCGGCAGATGATTTTGCTGAATTTTGAATATCCTGCGACACGAAAGGCTTTCACTCCCTTACGCGGTGCATTGCCTTTGTCGCCGCTCTCGCGCAAGTGTGGCGGTGCAATGTCGCAGCCCCCGCAAGAGACCGGAAACGATCGCCCACGGGGGCGCAAGCGGCGCGCCTTGCGGGCGGGTTTCCGCGTGACGATCGTCACCTTGCTGGTCGCCGCAGTGCTGGGTTGGTTGCAGCGCGAGGAAATCGCCGACGATTTCATTGCCGATACGTTTGCCGACCAGGGCGTGCCCGCCATCTACGACATCGTGCAAATCTCCCCGCGCAAGCAGGTGTTCGCCAATATCGTGATCGGCGATCCCGAACTGCCGGACCTGACTGTTGAGCGCGTCGAGGTGCTGATCACCCCCAGGCTGGGATTGCCGGACATCACCGAAGTCCGCCTGATCCGTCCGCGCCTGTTCGGCACTTTGCAGAATGGGCGGGTGAGTTTCGGGGCGCTTGACCCGTTCATTTATGGCGGCGAGGACGGTCCTTTCGAATTTCCCAGCTTGCGTCTGGCAATCGACGACGGGCGTGCCCTGCTGGACAGCGAATATGGCCGGGTCGGGCTGAAACTTTCGGGCAGCGGCCATCTGCGGGGCGGTTTCACTGGTGAACTGGCGGCGGTAGCGCCCTCGCTCGCCTCGGGCGACTGTGCGGCGCAGGACGTGACGCTCTATGGACGGGTGGCAATCGATGCCGAACGGCCCGTGCTGCGCGGTCCCTTGCGCATTGCTGCGCTGGATTGCGAGAGTAGCGGGCTGGAACTGCGCGATGCCAGCGTGAACTTGAACCTGAAAGCCGAACGCAACCTTGTCGACTTCGCCAGCGATATAGCTTTCGATGTCGATTCGGTCGCCCTTGCCGATATTCGCGCGGGCCTTCGCGGTGACGGTCGCTTCATCTGGCGCGATGGCGACCTTAACGTTCGCTACGATCTTGCCGCCGTCGATGCCGACACGCCTTTCGCTGCCTTCGGCGACCTGGCTGTCGAAGGCAGGGTGAGGGCGCTGGAAAACTTCGGCCAGCTCGAAGTGGAAGGCGAAATCGCAGGCGAAGACGTTCGCATGGGGCCCGATATCGATGGCGCCATAGCCGCCGCTGCCGAGGCGACCGGCGGAACCTTGCTCCAGCCCTTGCTCAATCGCATCGGCCTGAACCTGGCGCGGGATCTGCGCGGCAGCCAGTTGCAAGCCAGCTTTACCGCGCGGCAGCGCGATGGGCGATCCACCATCTCCATACCGGAGGCTCGCCTGCGCGGCGGCAGTGGTGAAACCCTGCTCGCGCTTTCACGCGGGCAAGTGGACATGGGGGAGGGCGGACTGCCGCTCTTTTCGGGCAATTTCCAGACAGGCGGAGCGGGACTGCCCCGTATCTCGGGACGCATGGAGCAAACGCCCGGCGGCGCGCTGGAACTGCGCATGGCAATGCGGGAATACACGGCGGGCAACGCATCCCTTGCCCTGTCCGACGTGCGCCTGTTGCAAGGGCGCGGCGGAGAGATTGCCGTGAATGGCCGCGCCTACGCCGACGGAGCTATACCGGGCGGCATGGTATCCGGGCTCGAGCTACCGCTTGATGCCATCATGGCAGCCAATGGCAGCTTCAGCATGTGGCGCGGCTGCCGCGACGTGCGGTTCGACCGGCTGACGATTGCCAACCTTCAACTCGGGCGCGAATCGCTGACGCTGTGCCCGCCCTCCGGCAAGCCGATCCTGCGCTATGGCACCGGCGGTCTGCAATTTGCCGCGGGCGCCAACGCGCTCGATCTGACAGGACGACTGGCCGAAACACCAATCTCCGTGCGCTCGGGTCCGGTTGGTGTTGCCTGGCCAGGCACCCTTGCGGCGAGCGATCTCGACATCCGTCTCGGTCCGGCGGACAGTGGGCAGCGCTTTACCATCACCGATCTTCGCGCAAACCTCTCCGCAGACACCATCGTCGGTGCTTTCCAGGGGGCCGACGTGTTCCTCGCCTCCGTGCCGCTCGATATATTCGACGCTGCGGGCAGCTGGCGCTATGACGACAATCGCCTGACGATAACCGATGCCGCGCTGCGGGTTGAGGACCGTCAGGAGAACAACCGGTTCGAGCCGCTGATCGCCCGCGATGCCAGCCTTTGGCTGTTCGACAACCGTATCACCGCCGATGCCATATTGCGCGAGCCGGTGCTGGACCGCGAAATCACGCAGGTGCAAATCGTCCACGATCTGGCGACCGGCACCGGCCATGCGGATCTGAACGTCGACAACCTCGTGTTCGACGATTCGCTGCAGCCTGCTCCTACCTACAGCCAATGTCTGGAGGAGGCAGGCACGCAGCAGCGCCCGCGTGGCCTCACCTGCCTGGCGCTGGGCGTTGTTAGCGACGTACAGGGCAGTGTCCGGGGCACCGGCAGGATCGACTGGAACGCGGACGCCGTTACCTCCAGCGGAAGTTTCACCACCGACGGTATCGATCTCGCGGCGGCATTCGGCCCGGTTTATGGCGCGCGAGGTACGATCCGGTTCACCGACCTGCTCGCCCTCACGACGGCGCCGAACCAGCGCATCACCATCGACCGGGTCAATCCCGGGATCGAAGTCTACGACGGCGTCGTCACATTCCAGCTGAGCAACGGGGAACTTCTGCAGCTGCAGGGCGGTACCTGGCCGTTCATGGGCGGAACGCTGACGATGCGCCCGGTCGATATCCGCTTCGGGGTGGAGGAAGTGCGCAGCTACGTGCTGGTGATAGAGGGGCTGGAAGCCTCGCAATTCGTGCAGCAGATGGAACTGGGCAACCTTGCCGCCACCGGCGTGTTCGACGGGGTGGTGCCGATCATCTTCGACGAAAACGGTAACGGCAGGCTGGAAAATGGCGTGCTGACATCGCGCCCGCCGGGCGGGAACGTCGCCTATATCGGCGAACTAACCTACGAAGATATGGGGTTCTTCGCCAATTACGCCTTCAGCGCACTGCGCGATCTCAGTTATGATGAGATGCAGATCCTGATGGACGGTCCGCTTACCGGCGAACTGGTGACGCGGGTGCGATTCGAGGGCATCGGGCAGGGCGAGACCGCGAAGAGCAACCTGATCACCCGTGCCATCGACGACCTGCCCATCGAACTGCGCATCAATATCCGCGCTCCGTTCTACCAACTGATTACGTCGCTGCGCAGCCTCTACGATCCGTCGGCCGTGCGCGATCCCCGTAGCCTTGGCCTGATCAACGACGATGGCGTGCGACTGCAGGAATCGGTGGACCAGCAAGCCGTAGACGAACGTGATGCCGCCGAAGCCGCGGAAGACGAGCGTCGCCTGCGCGAAGCTCTCGAAAACGATGAAACCGATATTCAGCCCCAGGAAAGCGAGCCTGTGCCATGACCATGCCGAAATTGACGAATTCCGACTGTGCTGTGCATAGTCCCTCCATGAAAGGGGCAGGGCACAGGCTGGTCGCAGTGGTGGCGATGGCGGCAACGATCTCGCTCGGTGGGTGCATCACGTTGGAAGCACCTGACGAGCCGATCGTGATCGAACTGAACATCAACATTACGCAGGAAGTGATCTACCGCCTGGCAGACGATGCCGAGCAGACAATAGAAGACAATTCCTCGATCTTCTGATCGGGGCATCCCGCAGGGAGCGACGAAAATGATGATTGGGAAGACACTCTTGAAGATCGCCGGGGCAACCGCGATGCTGGGCATGCTCGCGTCCCCCGCCGCCGCGCAGCGCGACCCGGCCTACCAGGCGGCCCGCGAAAGCGGCCAGGTTGGCGAGAAGATGGACGGCTATCTCGGTATCGTGGGCGCTGCCTCGCCTGCCTTGCAGGCCATGGTCAACGACATCAACAATCGCCGCCGCGCGGTTTATGCCGAGCAGGCGCAGGCGAACAACGCCACGCTGGAGGAATATGCCTTTACCGCGGGCTGCCTCGCCATCTCGCGTACCTCGCCCGGCGAAATGTACCAGGCGCCCGACGGCACGTGGCAGCAGCGCGGAAACGGTCCGCCCCGGCGTGATCCGCGCTGCCCCTGACACCTTCGAGACTCTGAATGGGGCCTATTGTGCCAGCACCAGCGCAGGCTCCAGCACGCGCACGATCGCGCGCTGCAATGCTACTCCGGGTTCGGTGAGAGCCAGTCCAAGCATAGCAATTTCGAATGACAGCGCGACCGCCAGGCCGATCTTGTAGGTACGGTGCACCTTGCCGGTGATGGCCTTGTCTCCGACAGCAGCCGCGACGATGAACAGGTTGGTGGCAAGGATCCCGAGCACCGTAACGGTGTCGGAAAATCCGAAGTTCACCATGAAGATGCGGAAGATCGCAGCGCCGCTGCCGGTAGCGGCCGCAATTACGATCAGCCGGCGATGCTCCGAAGGCCTGTTCCGCCGCAGCAAAGCCAGCACGTAATAGGCGCCGAACAGCAAGAGGCCCGAAAGTATCGCAAGGCTGAAGCTTGCCCAGAAAGGCTCGCTGCCGCCGAGACCTGCGCGCATCCGCACGCCCAGCACCAGCATGCCCGAACCAACCATCACGATGACAAGCGCGATGCTTGCATAGCCCAGCAACCGATGGAGTTTCATCGAACGGGCCATCGCCAGCGAAGCCTGTACGAAAAGCAGTGCGTACCACGCGAGGAAGCTGACCCCGTGAACATGGACGGCCAGCGACAATTCTTGTGCCGGACCTGCTGCAATCCAGGGGCCGATATAGGTGTAGAAGAAACCCCAATAGACGCAGCCCGAGATAAATACCGCCAGTGCGAAATGGAGCCATCGCTCTCTGGCAATTCTGGTCATGCGTGCTTCCCCCAAAGCCTGGTCGATATGCTATCACTCTATGAGAGAGGAGCAAGACGCACTGTTGGCCAGTGAAGCATGGGGCGCCGCTTCCTCGCCGCGACCATGCTGCAATCGCGAAGATATCGGCAAAACCGACCCCTCCACCGGTTGACTCGACCATACCCCCCCATCTAAGGGGGCGGCGCCCTCGGCGGGTAGCGCGTTGCGCGTGTCATTTCCTTCACCTACAGGAGGCGGCATGAGTGACGACAAACCTGCACGGGAACCCAACGGCGAAGATGCGCGGATCGATGCGCTCGAAGGGCGGTTGAAAGCCGCACGCGAGCGAGAAGAGAAGCGCAACGCGCCGCAGGTCAAAGGCTCCGATGCCAGCTACAGGGCTGGTAACAAGGTGCTGGCAGACCTGTTAGGTGGGATTCTCGGTGGAGCGGTCGTCGGTTATGCCATCGGATGGCTTACCGACACCAATCCCTGGGCTCTGTTGATCGGCCTTTTCCTCGGGATCGTGGTCGCCTTCAGGAACATCATCCGGTCTTCCAGCCAGCCGCCTTCGGGCGACTGAACGGACTAGAAACGCAAGGGTTTACAGAGACGTGGCAGCCGAAACCGCCAAGGTTGATCCGATGCACCAGTTCACCATCGAGCCGCTGCTCGGTGCGAACATGGATGTGGCCGGATTCAATATCGCCTTCACGAATTCCGCCTTGTGGATGCTGATCACGGCCGTCGTGCTGTGGGTCTTCATGCTGGGCGGCATGAAGCGCGAGCTGGTGCCCGGTCGCTGGCAGATGACGGTGGAAACCTTCACCGGCTTCATCGACGACATGCTGGAAGCCAACGTCGGCAAGGAAGGGCGCAAGTACGTGCCCTATATCTTCAGCCTCTTCATGTTCATCCTGTTCGCGAACCTTCTCGGCCTGCTCCCGCTGGGTATCGTGGGTCTGCACCCGTTCACCTTCACCAGCCACTTCACCGTCACAGGCGTGCTGGCGATCCTTTCCTTCTCGATCGTGCTGATCGTGGGTTTCTGGAAGCATGGCTTCCACTTCTTCAGCCTGTTCGTGCCCCACGGCACGCCGCTGCCGATGATCCCGATCATCTTCCCGATCGAGCTTATCTCGTTCCTCGTGCGCCCCTTCAGCCTCGGCCTGCGACTGTTCGTCGCCATGATGGCCGGTCACGTGCTGCTGGAAGTGCTGTCCAGCTTCGTGATCGACGGCTGGAACGCCGGCGCCGGTTTCGGGCTTCTGGTTGGTGTTCCCAGCTTCCTGCTGATGATCGGCATCTGCGCGCTGGAACTTCTGGTTGCCGCAATCCAGGCATACGTTTTTGCACTTCTCTCGTCGCTCTACATCAACGACGCCGAGAACCTGCACTAATCTCGCAATCACTCTAAGTAACGAATTCTCTTGAAAGGATAATCTCATGGATATGGAAGCTGCCAAGCTGATCGGTGCCGGTCTTGCTGCAATCGGTGCCGGTATGGCCGCCATCGGTGTGGGTAACGTGTTCGGTTCGTTCCTCGAATCCGCCCTGCGCAACCCCGGTGCCGCTGACGGCCAGCAGGGTCGCCTGTTCATCGGCTTCGCCGCTGCCGAACTTCTCGGCCTGCTGGCGTTCGTCGTGGCGATGATCCTGATCTTCGTCGCCTGATCGACTTCGATCATCGGCTGGCCGGGTGTAGTTGCGCCCGGCTGGCCTGTAATTTGTAATCTCGCGCAGATAGGCGGAATCCGTCCATGCCCCAGATAGCCCAATTGGCCGAAACCTATGCCAGCCAGATCTTCTGGCTGCTGGTGATCTTCGGCTTCGTCTATTTCGTCGTCGGCCGCGGCATGGTGCCCAAGGTGATGGACACCGTGGGCCTGCGCGACAAGCAGATTGCCGACGATCTTTCCGCTGCCCAGGCAGCCCGCGATGCGGCGGACGAGGCCGAGGAAGCCTGGCGCAAGCGTGAGAACGCCAACCGCGAGGCAGCGCAGGCGCTGGTGAGCAAAGCCAAGGGCAAGGCCCAGGTTTCAACCGAAGGCAAGCTGGCCGAAGTGCAAGCTCGCATCGATGCTCAGCTGGCCGACGCCGAAGCCCGTATCGAGGAAAGCCGTGCAGCGGCTGCGGCGGAGATCGAAAGCGTTGCGGCAGAGGCTGCGCAGGACATCACCGCTCGCCTTGCCAACGTGACCGTGACCGAGACTGAAGCCCGCTCGGCAGTGCAGAAGGCGATGGCCCATGGGTAATGCGACCACTATCCCTGAGACGACCGAGCAGATGCCCGAAGTTTTCTCCACGCAAGAGGCGATGATCGAGGTTTCGGACGAACACGGCGCTGCGACCCATGCCGAGCCCGAACTGCTGGGTCTGGTACCCTTTCAGTGGGTCTCGATCGCGATGGCCGTGCTGCTGCTGATCGCCTTTGCCGGCGCCAAGGTGCACAAGTCGATCACCGGCGGTCTGGACGCCAAGATCAAGGCCATTCGCGACAATCTGGATGAAGCCAAGCAGCTTCGCGCCGAAGCCGAGGGCCTGCGCGAGAAATACGCCGCCAAGATCGCTGGTGCCGAGAAGGACGCTGAAGCCATGCTCGACAATGCCCGCCGCGAGGCCGACGGCATTGTCGCAAAGGCCGAGGAAGACACCGCCGCGATGATCGCACGCCGCGAACGCATGGCGCAGGACAAGATCGCTGCCGCAGAACGGCAGGCCCTTGCTGACCTGCGTGCCAAGGCCGCCGACGCCTCCACCGCAGCTTCCGCGCAGCTGATCCGCGCCAAGCATAACGCCGCTGCCGACAAGGCGCTGGCCGACGAGGTAATCGCGGGGCTCTGAGCCTGCGCAAGTCAACCGACAGCTACAGAATAAGAAAACGCCGCGCCTTCACGGGTTGCGGCGTTTTTACGTTCAGCGTCTTCTCAACGCCTCACGTTCGCACCGATCAATGAAACTGGCCTTAGCGCGTTGGTAATCGTCGCGCGTCACCGCTTCGCCAGTGACAATCGCGCTCTTCAGCGCTGCGTATTGCGCCGCAGTCGATGGGTCTGTGCGTAACAGGTCGCGAAAGGCCAAGTGGCGCGTGATGTGCGGCGAACCCTCCTGGTAGCCATGCAGGTGATGCGTGCTTTCTCCACCGGTGCCCCGCTTCACGAAGTACTGCCGCCCCGCGATGCCGTATTCGCCGCGTGCTTCGTAGCCGAGCCTGGCCAATGTCGGCGCGCGCTTTTCTATCGCTTCGGGACTGCGAAAAACGAACAGCATGTCGATCAGCGGTTTGGCAAGCAGGCCGGGTACGCTGGTACTGCCGATGTGATGAATTGCCAGCAGTGCCTCGCCAAGGGCGCCTCGAACCAGGCACGCTTCCCGTTCGAACTGCAACTTCCACTCTGCGTCATAGGGAAGAAGAGTGACGGCGCCGGTCAAAAGTTGTCTTTCGCCTCTCGCAAGGTGGCAAACGTCTCGTGCGGGGCGTCACCACCCCACCGTGCCTGCATGTCCGGATCGTCGGCGCGCAGGAAGGGATTGGTCTTCAACTCGCGCGCGAGCGGGAAAGGAACGGTGGGTTTGTCTGCCGCCCGCTTCTCGTCAATCTCCCTCGCATAATCCTTCAATGCCTTGTTCTCCGGATCGGCATGCAGGGCGAACTTCGCATTGGCCTGCGTGTATTCGTGCGCGCAGTAAAGGGTCGTGTCGCTCGGCAGTCGCCTGATGCGCGAGAGGCTGTCCCAGAACTGCGGAGCCGTGCCTTCGAACATGCGGCCGCAGCCCAGCGCGAACACGCTGTCACCCACGAAGGCCATGCCGCTGTCAGGCAGGTGATAGGCGATGTGACCCATGGTGTGACCGCTTACGTCGATCACCCAGGCGCTGTGCTCGCCCAGTTTCACGAAATCTCCGTCGCGCACGGTACGGTCGACAGCCGGGATTTTCTCAGCATCGACCAAGGGAGCGATCACGGTGCACCCCGTGGCCGCCTTGATCGCCTCGTTCCCTCCGGCGTGGTCCGGATGCCAGTGGGTGTTCCAGATCTGCGTAATGGTCCAGCCCATGGCTTTCGCCTCGCGCAGGTACGCCTCGCCATCGGGCGTATCGATGCAGGCGGTCTCTCCGCTGACAGGATCGTGCAGCAGGAAGCCGTAGTTGTCGGACAGGCAGGGGAACTGGTGAACCTTGAGCATGGGCGCCATTCTACACGACCACCAGATGTAGGAAAGGCCCGCCCAGATCGCTCCGGACGGGCCTTTTCCAAATTCCCTCGCAGGGAACGAAGAGCTTAGTCGTTCTTCTTCAGGGCTTCGCCCAGGATGTCGCCCAGCGAGGCGCCGGAGTCGGCGGAGCCGAACTGTGCCACGGCTTCCTTCTCTTCGGCGATCTGGTAGGCCTTGATCGAGAAGTTCGGCTTCTTCGAACGGTCGAAGCCGGTGACCATGGCATCCACCTTCTGGCCGGTCTGGAAACGGTCGGGACGCTGTTCGTCACGGTCGCGGCCCAGGTCCGAACGCTTGATGAAGCCGGTTGCGCCGTCGTCGCCAACCTGAACTTCGAGGCCGCCATCGCGGACTTCCAGCACGGTAACGGTGACGACTTCGCCGCGACGCAGCGAACCAGCGCCAGCAGCGCCTTCAGCCGAGGGAGCACCCTTTTCAAGCTGCTTCATGCCGAGGCTGATGCGTTCCTTGTCGACGTCGACATCGAGAACCACGGCTTCGACTTCCTCGCCCTTGCGGTGCAGGGCCAGCGCGTCTTCACCCGAGATGCCCCAGGCGATGTCGGACATGTGAACCATGCCGTCCACGTCGCCGGGCAGGCCGATGAACAGGCCGAACTCGGTAGCGTTCTTGACTTCGCCCTGGACGGTGGAGCCGACCGGGAACTTCTCTGCGAAGTCGTCCCACGGGTTCGACTGGGCCTGCTTGAGGCCGAGCGAAATGCGACGCTTCTCGGAATCCACTTCCAGCACCATGACTTCCACTTCCTGCGAGGTGGAGACGATCTTGCCGGGGTGCACGTTCTTCTTGGTCCAGGACATTTCGGAAACGTGGACCAGGCCTTCGATGCCAGGCTCCAGTTCCACGAACGCACCGTATTCGGTGATGTTGGTGACCTGGCCGGTAACCTTCGCGCCCACCGGGTACTTGGCGCCGACGCCTTCCCAGGGATCGCTTTCCAGCTGCTTCATGCCCAGCGAGATGCGCTGCGTATCGGCATTGATGCGGATGATCTGCACGGTCACGGTCTGGCCGATCTCGATCACTTCGCTGGGGTGATTGACGCGCTTGTAGCTCATGTCGGTCACGTGCAGCAGGCCGTCGATACCGCCCAGGTCCACGAAGGCACCGTAGTCGGTGATGTTCTTCACCACGCCATCGGTGATTTCGCCTTCGGCCAGCTTGTCGATCAGTTCGCTGCGCTGTTCCGCGCGGGTTTCTTCCAGCACGGCACGGCGCGAGACGACGATGTTGCCGCGGCGACGGTCCATCTTCAGGATCTGGAAGGGCTGCGGCACGTCCATCAGCGGGGTCACGTCACGCACGGGGCGGATGTCGACCTGGCTGCCGGGCAGGAAGGCCACGGCGCCGTCGAGGTCGACGGTGAAGCCGCCCTTCACACGGCCGAAGATACGGCCTTCCACGCGCTTGCCTTCGCCGAACTCGCTTTCCAGCTTGTCCCAGGCAGCTTCGCGGCGGGCGCGGTCGCGGCTCAGCATGGCTTCGCCGTCGGCATTTTCGACGCGGTCGACGAAGACTTCGACTTCGCTGCCGACGCTCAGGCCGTGCTCGCCATCGACGCGGCTGAATTCCTTGAGGTTGACGCGGCCTTCGCTCTTCAGACCAACGTCGATAACGGCCATGCCGTTTTCGATTGCGGTAACGGTGCCCTTGACGACGCGGCCTTCGAAGCCGCCCTCGGCGCCGCCGAGCTGTTCATCAAGGAGAGCCGCGAAATCGTCGCGGCTGGGATTGGCAGATGTTGCCATGTTTCTAAGTTCCTACTTCACGTTTTTTCCGGCCACCCGGTTGATCCGGGGGTCTTGTCTCCGCGCCTCGCGGGATTGCGAGAGGCGGGCAAAAGGGCCGAACTGCCCATGCGGCCGGATGCCGACACGGGCGCTCTTCGAATGGCATGAGAGCGGGCGTGAAATGCAGCAGGCAAAGGCGTCGTTGCGCCCCGGTGGAAAGCCGACCATGCTGGTTTGCACGCTCGCGGACATGTGATCCGTCCGTCGAACGAGCGGGCGCCTATGCGAAAATGCGCAGTTTGGCAAGGTTAAAGCGACTCCGCGAGGGGGCAGGGAAGCGCTAACCTGGAACACCTGGAACACTGTTCTGAAGGGGAAAACCTTACCGGCCATCCCGGCCAATCCATTCCCTGCATATCGCCAGTCGGTTTGCGTGGGTCGTCATACCCATTTTGTGCCGTTTGAAATCCGGTGTAGGGAAGGGGGATGACACCCGACAATTCCCTCGCCCGGCAACTCGCGAAATACCGCGATTATCACCATGACCATCGCAATGTGCTGACGCACGTGGTGGGCATTCCGCTGATCGTCTTGTCGATCATGACGCTGCTTGCCCGGCCCGCGGTGGAAATCGCCGTATCGGGATGGGCGGACATTACCCTGACGCCGGCGATCCTCCTCTCTGCCCTGGCTGCCGTGTTCTACCTGCGCCTGAACCTTGCCATCGGCGCGTTGATGGCGCTGTTGCTCGCGGTTTTCGTCGCCGTGGGCCATGCCGTCGCCTGGATGTCGCAGGCTGCATGGCTGGGCGGAGGCATCGGGCTGTTCGTCGTGGGGTGGATATTCCAGTTGGTGGGTCATAAGTTCGAAGGGCGCAAACCGGCCTTCGTAGACGATCTGCGCAGCTTCCTTGTCGGCCCGCTGTTCCTGGTGGTGGAGGGGCTTTTCGCGCTGGGCCTGATGAGCGACCTGCGACGCGAGGTCGAAGGCTAGAGCCGCGACAATTGCCGGTCATGCAGGGGCGAGAGGGCCAGTAGGGCCAGAGCCGCGCCGATCAGGCACATCAGCATGTCCCACTGCGTATCCCACGGGTCGCCCTGCGTACCCAGAAACTCCTCCGCGCCCTGGCCCAGCGCCATGGCGGCACCGAATTCGATCAGTTCGTAACTGGCGCTGACGGCAAGGCAGCATGCCAGCAGCAAGACGGTCAGCAGCAATCCGGGACGCAGCACGGATAGACGCAGCAACATCTCGCGAAACACGATGGCGGGCACGAAGCCCTGCATGAGATGGCCGAACCGGTCATACGGATTGCGCGCGAGACCCAGCCATTCCTGCACTTCGAAACCGATGGGCACGCGGGCATAGGTGTAGGCGCCGCCCAGCATCAGCACGATGCCGTGAAGGCCGGTCAGCACCAGTGCCAGCGGCGTTAGCGGGAATGCCTTTCGCGTCAGCCACAGGACCGGCAAGGCGATCAGGACTGGCGCCACCTCCATCAGCCATGTCGCGCGGTCGAAAGGGGCCCAGCCGGACCATGCCAGCATCACCGCCCAGATTGCCGACAGCAAGGCCAGGGCGCGCGTGTAGTTCAAGGGCAGGGCTTCTGCCCGGTCGCTTCCAGCACTGCATCGATTGCAGCGGCAATGCTGGCGTCCTTGTCCAGCGCGGTGGTGTCGAGCACGAAGGCGTCGTCCGGCACGACGAGCGGAGCCGTTGCGCGGGTGCGGTCGCGCTCGTCGCGGCGGCGCAGGTCGTCCTCGATCTCCAGCAGGGTGTGGCTCTCGCCCCGGTCGCGCATTTCCTGCCAGCGCCGCTGCGCGCGCGCTTCCACGCTGGCGGTGACGAACAGCTTCACATCGGCATTTGGCGCAATGACCGTGCCGATATCGCGACCGTCCAGCACTGCGCCGCCGGGCTGGCCGGCAAAGGCCTGCTGCCGTTCCAGCAAAGCCTTGCGCACGCCGGGATGGACCGAGACACGGCTGGCCAGACCACCGGTCGCCTCGCTGCGCAGTTCGGGGTGGCCCAGCAATTCGTCGGCGAAGCGCGTCGCAGCCAGCGCCTCTGCCGGATCGTCCGGATCACCATCGTAGAGCGAGACCTGATAACCCACGGCGCGATAAAGCAGGCCGGTATCGAGATGCGGCAGACCGAAATGCCGTGCCAGCGCCTTCGCAATGGTGCCCTTGCCGGAAGCAGTGGGTCCGTCGACCGCGATGATCATGCCTCACGCGCTCCTTCTTCGGTGCGCCTGCGTCCGCGCAGTGCCTTGGTCAGGCCCCAGATGGCGATGGCGGCCCAGAACCCTTCAAGGATCAGGCTGGGCCAGTTGGTGTGCACCAGCAGCGACGTAAAAAGCAGCGCCGCGCCGATAAGGTTCGTGCCGTGGAGCAGCCACGGGTTCGGCTTGTCGACCGCCGTCAGGTAGAAGTAGGCGCCGATGATACAGGCAGTGCCGATGAAGCCGATGAAGGCGAATATGTCGAGATCCGGACCCATGCGAAGTTCAGATCACTCGTAGCTTGCGAAGATGGACAGGCCCGCATCGCCGAACGCGATCACCTGATAGGGCTGCGTGCGGTCACCCATCTCCATGCCGGGTGAACCGACGGGCATTCCCGGCACGGCAAGACCGCGCACACCCTCGGGCCGCTCTGCCAGCAGGCGTTCGATATCGGCGGCGGGCACGTGGCCCTCGATCACGTAGACATCGACGATCATGGTGTGACAGGAGCGAAGCCGGGCGGGCACGCCGTGTTCGTCCTTCACTGCCAGCATGTCGGTGCTCTGGGTTACGGCGACCTCGGTATCCATGCCTTCGCGAACGTGGTCGGCCCAGTGGTCGCAGCAGCCGCAGTTCGGGTCCTTGAACATCGTATACGTTGCGGCCTGGGCAGCGCCGGAGCAGGCAGCCAGCGCGAGCAGCGCAGGTGCCACGAAGCGGCGGAAGGATCGGGTGGTCATGAGCTGTAGTCTCCGGTTCGGCACAGCCTAGCTGGTGCCTGACGCCGAGGCCAGCAAGGTCTCGAATGTGGGAAAGCTGGTGGCGATGGGCGCGGTGTCGTCCACCGTCACGCCATTGTGGCTGGCGAGCCCTGCCACCGCCATGGCCATGGCGATGCGGTGGTCGAGGTGCGTCGTGACCTCTGCGTCTTCGGGCGTGCCGGGCAGCGGATCGCCACCGGTGCCGTGAATGACAAGGCCATCCTCGCGCTCTTCCACCCGCGCGCCCGCCAGCGTCAGGGCCTCGGCCATGGCGGTGATGCGGTCGGATTCCTTGACGCGCAGTTCTTCAAGGCCGGTGGTGGTGGTCGTGCCCTGCGCGAACGAGGCGGCGACGAACAGTACGGGAAATTCGTCCACCATGGCTGGCACGACGGCAGGGTCCACCTCTACGCCGCTCAGCGCCGAATGCCGCACGCGCAGGTCCGCCACCGGCTCCCCGCCGATTTCGCGCCGATCCAGTTCCTCGATGTTACCGCCCATGTCGCGCAGCACGTCGAACAGCGCGGCGCGGGTCGGATTGAGGCCCACGTTCTCGATCACGAGGTCGCTGCCCGGCACCAGCAGCGCCGCCACGACGAAGAAGGCGGCAGAGGACGGATCGCCGGGCACGACGATACCCTGCGGCTTCAGTTCGGCTTCGCCCTGAATGGCAATCACCCGCTCCCCGTTCTCCTCGCTCACCTCCAGCGAGGCGCCGAAACCGCGCAGCATCCGCTCGGAATGGTCGCGGGTGGGCACCGGCTCGATCACCGTGGTGGTCCCGGCGGTGTTCAGGCCAGCGAGCAGCACGGCGCTTTTCACCTGCGCTGAGGCCACAGGAAGGCGATAGGTGATCGGCACCGCCGGAGAGATGCCGCGCAGCATCAGCGGCAGGCGCCCACCGGGACTTGCCTCGAACGAGGCGCCCATTTGCGAGAGCGGCTCGATCACGCGGCCCATCGGGCGTTTCGACAGGCTGGCATCACCAGTGAACATCGCGGTGATCGGGTGGCTGGCGACCAGCCCCATCAGCAGCCGCGTGCTGGTGCCCGAATTGCCCATGTCCAGCGCCTGCTGCGGTTGCAGCAGCGAACCGACACCCACGCCGTTGATCCGCCAGGTGCCATCCTCGCCGCGCTCCACCTGGGCGCCCATTGCCCGCATGGCGGCGGCGGTGGCCAGCACATCCTCGCCTTCCAACAGGCCCGTGACCCGCGTCTCGCCCACGGCCAGCGCGCCCAGCATGATGGAGCGGTGGCTGATCGATTTGTCGCCCGGCACGCGGATACGACCGGTCAGCGGGCCGGGCCTCTCGAAACGTTTGGGGGAGGGCGGGTTGGAATGACTCAAGGGACTGCCTATCTGATCGTCTAACGGCGCGGTGCTTTGACAGCGGCATGGCCCTATGGCAAGGCGCGCCCGCTCGCGATTCCGGGTCAACTCTGAAACGCAACAAACGCTATTTACCCGGTTCACCCGATCATGGGCGGGCCGGATGAGACAAGGATATACTTATGGCGAAGGCAGAATGGGGCACCAAGCGCACCTGCCCCAAATGCGGTGAACGCTTCTATGACCTGGGCAAGGAAGACCCGGTTACCTGCATCGAATGCGGCAACGAGTGGACGCCCGAACCGGTGCTGAAGACGAAGCAGCCGATCCCGTTCGAGGAAGAGAAGAAGGACGAGAAGAAGGAAGCCGATTCGGATCTGGCCGATGACGATCTGGATATCGACGTCGATGACGACGACGATTCGCCCGATAACGATGTCGACCTTGGCGGCGACGACGATCTGGGCGTCCAGACGGCGGACGACGAGAAGGAAGACGATAGTTGATTTTCCTAGCCCCGCTCGCCGTTAAAGGGGAGCGGGGCTAGAAAAAACCCTTGCGAAAGGAATACTCCTCTCATAAAGGGCCACCTCCCGACGCCGATGGGGTTCCACTGGCAGAGGGAAACGGCATCTGATACAGATCCGGACATCGATGGAACGGGGCCTTAGCTCAGCTGGGAGAGCGCAACACTGGCAGTGTTGAGGTCAGCGGTTCGATCCCGCTAGGCTCCACCATCGAAGCAATTACAAACCGCCCGGCTCCGGTCTGGTGGTAAGACATAACGGGCCGCCATTCACGTTTTGGGGCTCACGCTGGCCGACGAGTTTTCGTCCGCCGGCGTTTTTCGCGTTTGGGAGTATCCCAGGAAAAGTGGGCTTCATTTTTCCGGTTCGGGATGCGACCTGACAATCAGGCGGGCTTCCGCCGCAATGGAGTTGAAGTAGCGCATGTTCGATACGCTGTCCGATCGCCTGAACAATGTCTTCGACCGCCTACGCGGTCGCGGGGCGCTGGGCGAGAAGGATGTGCGCGATGCCATGCGCGAGGTGCGCATCGCACTGCTCGAAGCCGACGTGGCGCTGCCAGTTGCGCGCGATTTCATTGCCCGTGTCACCGAACGTGCCATCGGCCAGGAAGTCCTGAAGTCGGTCACCCCCGGCCAGCAGGTCATCAAGATCGTCAACGACGAGCTGATCACCATGCTCGGCGGCGAGGACGCGAACGCGGGCGAAGCATCGCCCATCAATCTCGACGTTCGTCCGCCCGCCGTGGTGATGATGGTCGGCCTGCAGGGCTCCGGTAAAACCACCAGCACTGCCAAGATCGCGAAGCTGCTGAAGGAAAAGCAGGGCAAGAAGGCCATGATGGCCTCGCTCGACGTCAATCGTCCTGCCGCGCAGGAACAGCTGGCCGTGCTGGGCGAACAGGCCGGTGTCGCCACCTTGCCGATCGTGCCCGGCCAGCAGCCGGTGGATATCGCCAAGCGCGCGCTGGAAAGCGCGAAGCTGCAGAACGTCGATGTCTTGCTGCTCGATACTGCGGGTCGCCTGCATGTCGACGAAGCCCTGATGGCCGAAATGAAGGCCGTCGCCAGCGTTTCCACCCCTGCCGAAGTGCTGCTGGTGGTGGATGCGCTGACCGGTCAGGACGCGGTCAACGTTGCGCAGAGCTTTACCGACGAAGTCCCTCTCACTGGCGTGGTGCTGACCCGCATGGATGGCGACGCGCGCGGCGGTGCGGCGCTTTCGATGCGCGCTGTCACGGGCAAGCCGATCAAGTTTGCCGGTACCGGCGAGAAGCTTGACGCGATCGAGCGGTTCCACCCCTCGCGCGTCGCCGACCGCATCCTCGGCATGGGCGACGTTGTCAGCCTGGTCGAGAAGGCCGCCGAGAGCATCAAGGCGGAAGAGGCCGAGGAACTCGCCAACCGCATGATGAAGGGCAAGTTCGACCTGAACGACCTTCGCAAGCAGTTGCAGCAGATGCAGAACATGGGCGGCCTCGGCATGCTGGCGGGCATGATGCCGGGTATGAAGAAGGCGAAGGCCGCGATGGCCAATGCCGACATGGACGACAAGGTTCTGGTGCACATGGATGCCATCATCGGCTCCATGACCGCCAAGGAACGTGCGAACCCGGCGCTGCTGAACGCCAAGCGCAAGAAGCGCGTGGCGGCGGGCAGCGGTACCTCGGTGCAGGAGGTCAACAAGATCCTCAAGATGCATCAGGAGATGGGCCGCGCCATGAAGCAGATCCGCAAGATGGGCGGGCTGAAGGGCCTTGCCGCGATGTTCGGTGGCGGCGGAATTGGCGGCGGTTCGCCCAGCGGTGCGCCGGGCCTTCCCGGCGGCGGAATGCCCGGATTACCCGGCGGGCAACTGCCCCCCGAAATGCAGGATTTTCTCAAGAAGAAATAAGTTTATCCAAAGATTTGGACTGGAAAGGTAAGTTACAATGGCAATTTCACTTCGTCTCGCCCGTGGCGGCGCCAAGAAGCGTCCGTACTACCGCATCGTGGCTGCTGACAGCCGCCGTGCGCGTGACGGCAAGTACCTGGAGCAGCTGGGCACCTACAACCCGATGCTGCCCAAGGATTCCGAAGATCGCGTGAAGCTGATCGAGGACCGCGTGCGTTACTGGCTGAGCGTCGGCGCCCAGCCGAGCGACCGCGTGCACCGTTTCCTCGATGCTGCCGGCATCCTGGAGCGTGCTCCGAAGAACAACCCCAAGAAGGGCGAGCCCGGCGAAGCTGCCAAGGAACGCGCCGAGGAAAAGGCCACCAAGGCTGCTGAAGCCGAAGAAGCCAAGAAGGCCGCCGAAGAAGAAGCCAAGGCTGCTGCCGAAGCTCCGGCTGAGGAAGAAGCACCCGCTGAAGAAGCTGCCGCCGATGAAGGTGCTGCTGCCGAAGCTGCGGATACCGCTGAAGAAGCCAAGGAAGATGCTCCCGCAGAGGAAGCTGCCGAAGAGAAGTCGGAAGGCTGATCTTGGCCGGTTCCAAGCCCGTCACGCTTGCTGCTGTCATCGGCGCGCACGGCGTGACGGGCGAGGTCCGCCTGAAACTGTTTGGCGAAGGGTTCGCCTCGCTGAAAGGGCACAAGTCCTTCAACGACGGTGCCCTGACGCTGACCAAGGTTCGCGACGACAACAAGGGCGGCGCCATCGCCCGCTTCGCCGAAGTCGAGAACCGTACCGCCGCAGAGAAACTGCGCGGCACCCCGCTCACCGTTCCGCGCGAAACCCTTCCCGCGCTGGAAGAGGGTGAGTACTACCATACCGACCTGATCGGCCTGAACGCCGTATCGACCAGCGGAGAAGCGCTGGGCGAAGTGATCGACGTACAGAATTTCGGCGCAGGCGACGTGGTGGAAATCCGCCGGCCCGGTGAAGACGGCAAGGCCGGCAAGACTTTCATGGTCCCCATGCGCGTAGAGGCCGTGCCCGGCTGGGACGATGCGACCCTCACCGTCACCGACGCGTTCGCTGATCAATAAGCCACTGGAAATCTCTCGGCCTTGCGGCAAGCGTCTTGCTTCGCTAACACACCTGGCGGGACGCAAGTTTGAGGATAGAACACCATGTGGCTCTTGTGGGTATTGCTCACCATTTTCCTGATCGCGGGCATGTCCGGCGGTCTTGCCTTGGGGATGCACCTGCTGTTTCCGCGCATGGCAGAACGGGCGCGCATTATCTGGGCTGCCGGCATTGCCACTTTCTTGCCGATGAGCCTCGCCTTCGGCGGGTTCTTCCTCGAGGCAGAGGTCGCGGACGATGAATTCCTGCTCAGCGTGGTGGCGCTCGTGCTGCTTACTCTCGTGATCCTTTCCGTCTGCTGCCTGCCGCCCGCCTGGTGGGCCACCACCCGGCTGGGGCGTGGCAAGGACGAGGCTCCGCAATTGGGGAACGACGAGCCGGAACTCATCGAGGGCTAATCGGGAACTCTTCCGCCTGCGGATGTTGAGTCCTGCATGAGGAAAATCTTTGCCAGCACCGCTGCCATCGTCCCCATGATTGTCCTGGCCGCCTGCTCTGGTGGCGGGGGCGAGGCACCCACACCATCGCAAGGCTCCGATCCCGCCGCCACGCGTCCCGCTGGCCAGCCCGGCTTCGTTGCGCTGGAGGGGCGATTGGAAGAAGGCACGGAATGCATGGTGCTGGTGACGCCCGATGGGGAGCGCTGGTCCATATCGGGCGAAGCCGAAAACGTGAGCGTTGGCGATTACGTGGAGCTCGTTGGCGAACAGGCGGATGCCAGCTTCTGCATGGAAGGGGAGGGCACGATCATCCCCGAAAGCATCGCCCCGATGCAGCCCCCGGCCCGCGACCGCGATCCCGCACGCGCGGGAGGCGTTGCACTTAACCGCGACTACGTCACCGGCAGCTGGGCGGCGAAGGGTGTAGACGCCGACTGCGACCGTCCCGATTTCCAGATCACCTCCAGCCCCGGCGAAACACTGGTGATCGAAGCCAGCGTGAACGGCACGCCCGAGACGGGCCGCGTCGTGCTGGGCAACTATCCTGTCATCGACTGGGACGATCCGCTGCCGGACATGCCTCTGGAAAGCCGGGGCCCGGATTCCCTGGCCGTGCTGCGTCCCGCCACCGATGCGCGCTATGACCCAGTGGATGTTGGAGGTGCAACAATCGAAGGCGACGGAGTGGAATTCGTAAAATGTGCCTGATAATCTCGGGCCATGGATGCACTCACATCGCAGAAGGTTGAGCACGACGCGCTGCGGGCGCGGCTGTTCACCTATTCGATAGGACCGGATACCGCCGTCCTTTCCTTCCGCGATCGCCTGGCGAGGGAAAACCGCTGGTCGCCCGCTTACGCAAAACGCGTGATCCGCGAATACTACCGCTTCTGCTTTCTCGCCATGACGGCAGGGCACGAAGTCACCCCGTCGGACCAGGTGGACCAGACATGGCACCTGCATCTCACCTACACGCGCGATTACTGGCAACGCTTCTGCCCCGATGTGCTGGGCGCGCCGCTACATCACGGGCCCACGGCCGGCGGGCAGGCCGAGCGGGCGCGTTACTATGATCAGTATGCCGAGACGCTGAAAAGCTACCAGGAGGCTTTTGGCGAAGCGCCGCCGCCCGATATCTGGTCACCCGCGGCGGACCGGTTCGGGGAGCATCCGCGGGCCTTCCGTGTCTTTCCATCGCAGGTTATATTCCTGAAAGATGTGGTTGGTATCGTCAGCCTGACGGCATTGATCGCAGTGGTTCTGGGTATTGGCGTGGCATTAGGCGTCGCATGGGAAGGGTAGGCGCGTGGAGATTGGCTTTTCCAGTTACAGCGGGGCGGACTTCCTGCTGTTCTATGGCCTGCTGATTGTTGCAGCGGTGTTTGCGGGATTGTGGATCCCGGCATTCCTGCGTCCCGACGGCAAGCTTGCCAAGGTCGAGGATCCGGAACTTCTCGCCTTTCTTGCCGGTGGCCAGCCGCGTTTTGCCGAAAGTGTCGTGGCCGCGCTGTTCGGCAGGCGCGATCTGCGCGTGGAGAAGAAGCGGATCATCAAATCCGTTCATGCGCAAGGTCAGATCCGCGCCGAGCAGGCCCTGCTGCGCGTTGTGGGTGACATCAGCTGGAATGCCGCAAAAAGCAGCCTCGATGGCCACGCCGAAGCTGCCGAGAGGTCGCTGGTACACAAGGGCCTGCTGATACCGCCGAACGAGCGGTTGGCCTTCCGCCTCATACCAACGCTGCCCTATGCTTTCCTGCTCCTGCTGGGCATATTCCGCTGGCAGGCTGGCTCTGCGGAGGGGGAGCCCGGGGGCTACCTCACGATGATGATGATCCTTGTCGCGGTGCTGGGCATCATCAGGATGGCAAAGTTCAATCCGCGCACCCGGGCTGGAGAGGACGTGCTTTCGCGCGCGCAGGGCGATGCCCAGCGCCTCCGCAGCGCCACGACCCCAGGCGAGACTGGGCTGGCCGTCAGCCTGTTCGGCACCGGGATCCTGGTGGGAACACCCTACGCCCCGCTTCATGCCATGCGGCAGCAGAACTCCGGCGCTGGTGCCGATGGCGGTGGCTCTGATGGAGGAGGCGACGGCGGCTGCGGCGGTGGAGGCTGCGGCGGCTGCGGGGGTTAAGTCCCGCTAGGCACGGGGCATCAATCGAATTGCGCGCCGGTGCTTTCCTGCCTAACGCTGGCCCCATGACCTCCCAGTTTCTGATATTCCTTGCCGTCGTGCTGGTGCCGTTTCCCATTGGGTACGTGCTCGCCCACCATCATCCCGAAAGCCGCAGCCTGAAGAACGCCGCCATAGCTGCGCTGCCCGTTAGCCTGCCGTGCTTCGCCTATGCGCTGTGGATCACCTTCACGCAGGACATGAGCTGTACCACCGAGCCTTGCGAGAACATGGCCCCCCTCTGGGCGATGGCGTTCTACGTTATCGGTGTGCTGACCGCTGTTACAGGCTTCGGCGTGGGCCTGCTGGGCGACGCCTATGCGCGCAACCGGGCGAAGAACCGCTCGGAATGACCTTCGCCGCCACGGTCCTCACGCTTTACCCGGAGATGTTTCCCGGTCCGCTTGGCCTGTCGCTGGCGGGGCGGGCGATGGAGCGGGGCGACTGGTCGTGCGAGACCGTGCAGATCCGCGACTTCGCCACCGACAAGCATCGCACGGTGGACGATACGCCCGCAGGGGGCGGGGCGGGCATGGTGCTGAAGCCCGATGTGCTCGCGAGTGCGCTCGATAGCGTGGCGGACAGCCGACCGGTCCTCGCCATGACGCCGCGCGGCAAGCCGATCAATCAGGCGCGCATCCGCGAGATTGCGGCAGGGCCGGGTGTCACCTTCATCTGTGGCCGGTTCGAGGGGTTCGACGAGCGTTTTTTCGAGGCGCGACCGCAGATCGAGCAGGTGAGCCTTGCCGACATCGTGCTTTCGGGCGGAGAACCTGCCGCGCTGGCCATACTCGACGCTTGCATTCGCCTGCTTCCCGGCGTAATGGGCGCGGCTTCTAGCGGGCACGAGGAATCGTTCGAGGACGGTTTGCTCGAATACCCGCAGTACACCCGACCTGCTGAATGGGAAGGGCGCACGATCCCTGAAGTGCTGCGATCGGGGGATCATGCGAAGATAGCCGCGTGGAGGAAAGCCCGCGCGGAAGACGATACACGGTTACGCAGGCCGGATTTATGGGAGCGCCATAGTGGCACTCCGGTCCAGCCTGCCTCTGGCGAGCAGCATGAAAACTGTAAAGGAACGACCAATGGGTCTGATCCAGGAACTTGAGGCCGAAGCAATCCAGGGCCTCACCGATGGCAAGGAGATCCCCGATTTCCGCGCCGGTGATACGGTTCGCGTCGGTGTGCGCGTTGTCGAAGGCCAGCGCACGCGTGTGCAGAACTTCGAAGGCGTCGTGATCGCGCGCTCGAACCGCTCCATCAATTCGAATTTCACCGTTCGCAAGATCAGCTTCGGCGAAGGCGTGGAACGCGTGTTCCCGCTGTACTCGCCCAACATCGACAGCATCACCGTGGTTCGCCGCGGCATCGTGCGTCGTGCGAAGCTGTATTACCTGCGCGGCCGCACCGGCAAGCGCGCTCGTATCGCCGAACGTCGCGAGAACCAGCCGAAGTAAGCTTCGCGCTGATCCGGAACAAACAAAGGGCGGCCTGCGAATGGCCGCCCTTTTCGTTTGCGCGCGGCCTGCGGGCGTGAGAGAGTTGGCAATGTTCGCTGCGCTGCGCCTCTCCATGCTCGCAATAATGCTGGCCCTCGTCGCCAGCCCATCCGGCGCCACGCTGCTCGTTCCGAAGGTCGACGGTCTCGTGATGGAGTTTCCGCCGGAGCAGCAGCAACGGCGCACCATGCCCGACGGCACGGAATATTTCGGCTTGTCCGGCACCATCCGCAACGACAGCGCACAGGAAGTGGTCGTGCCCGACCTGTTGATCGTGCTGAGAGACGAGCAGGAGCGCACTGTTTACGAAGCGATCATCTCCCCGCCACGGCGCCGGATCGAGGCCGGAGCGAGCATCACGGTGTCGCAGGGGTTTGCCGATGTTCCGGCAAGCGCCCGCTATGTCGAGATCGGGTGGGTCAGTTGAGTGTATCGCTAAACGACAAGGGGCGGCTTCTCAGAAGGTGAACGTCGGCCCTTTATCGTGTGTGGCGACATCCCGAAGTTAAGCACAGCGCACCGGCGCGCGGAGTTTGACGGGCGAAAGCGAAACGCGCTTTATCCTGCCAAAAGATGAACAGGAATGGGCATGTGAAAGAAGGCAAGCTGGGCTTCGCCGCGGTTTGGGCCATCGCCGTTGGCGGCATGGTGGGCGGCGGCATATTTTCGACGCTGGGGGTCGTCATCTCCTCTGCCGGGAAGTGGGCCGCGCTCAGTTTCGTGCTGGGCGGTCTGGTGGCATATGCGACCGGCCACAGCCTTGCCGCGCTGACGGTGGAGAAGGACGAGCCGGGCGGCATCTACAGCTTCCTGCGCGATGCAGGTGCAGGCAAGGTGGCGAGAGTGTCGGCGTGGGTGCTGTTGCTTGGCTACGTGCTCACCTGCGCGGTCTATGCCTACACCTTCGGCGCCTACGTGGGCAACGCGCTTGGCGGACCTGCGTGGTTGCCACAGGCGATGGCTGCGTTGGCGATCATAGTAATGGCAGCGCTCAACCTGCGCGGGGCAGGACAGGCGGCAGGCGTGGAAATCGCCATTGTCGTCGCCAAGCTGGTGATCCTTGCGGGGCTTGCCGCGTTCGGCCTGTCACAGTTCGACGAAGCAAAGCTTGCCATCGATACCTCCCCCGGCCTGATGGGCGTGATCGTGGGGGCGGCTAGCGTATTCATGGCTTACGAAGGCTTCGAATTGCTCGCTTACGACTATGACGAGATGGAGGACCGCAAGGCCCTGATGGGGCGGATCATGCCATGGGCGATTGGCAGCGCCGCGCTGATATATGTGCTGGTGGCGCTGGCCGTTCCGATGCTGACTGGCACACAGGCGGTGATCGAGGATGGCGAGATCGCGCTTGCCAATGCAGGGCAGGCGGCGCTGGGCACGCCCGGCTTGCTGCTGGTGACGCTGGCGGCCGCGCTCTCCACCGGATCCGCCATCAACGCGACATTGTTCTCCTCCGCCCGGCTGGCGCGCGAAGTGGCCGAGGACGGCGATCTGCCGCAGCGCTTTGCCAAGCGCAATGCGGGGGGATCGCCCGCGCTCGCCGTGACCGTGATCGCCGCGCTGGCCCTGCTGCTGGCGCTGGTGGGCGGGCTGGACGGGCTGGTGAGCGGCGCCAGCCTCGTCTTCCTGCTGGTGTTCGCCACCCTGAACGCGATGGCCTGGCGCGAGGGCGTGGGGCGCAAGTGGATTACCGCGCCCGGCATGGTTGGCGGGTTTGCGGCGTTCTTCGTGCTCGCCGCACACCTCCTCGGTCTGGTTTAGCGAGCAGCGCCTGAAAGCCGGTATCGGCTGAAACCGCAATTACGGTTGCATGCGCGAAAAGGAACGCTAGCTAGCGCGCGACTGTTATTGGAGTGAGATGAGATGGGTTATCGGGTTGCCGTAGTCGGAGCGACGGGAAATGTCGGGCGCGAGATGCTCGCCATTCTGGCCGAGCGCGAGTTTCCGATGGACGAGGTGGCGGCTGTCGCCTCCTCGCGTTCTACCGGCAGCGAGATTGAGCTGGGCGACACCGGCAAGATGCTGAAGTGCAAGAATATCGAGCATTTCGACTTCACCGGCTGGGACATCGCCCTGTTCGCATGCGGCAGCGGACCGACCAAGGAATATGCGCCCAAGGCCGCGGCTGCGGGCTGCGTGGTGATCGACAATTCCAGCCTGTTCCGCATGGACCCGGACGTGCCGCTGATCGTGCCCGAAGTGAACCCAGACGCCATCGACGGCTACAAGAAGAAGAACATCATCGCCAACCCCAACTGCTCCACGGCGCAGCTGGTGGTGGCGCTGAAGCCGCTGCACGATGCCGCCAAGATAAAGCGCGTGGTCGTCTCCACCTACCAGTCGGTTTCCGGCGCCGGCAAGCAGGGCATGGACGAGCTGTTCGAACAGAGCCGCGCCATCTTCGTTGGCGACCAGGTGGAGCCGCGCAAGTTCACCAAGCAGATCGCCTTCAACGTCATCCCGCACATCGACGTGTTCATGGATGACGGTTCCACCAAGGAGGAGTGGAAGATGGTGGTCGAAACCAAGAAGATTCTCGACCCCAAGGTGAAGATTGCCGCCACCTGCGTGCGCGTTCCGGTTTTCGTGGGCCACTCCGAAGCGGTCAGCATCGAGTTCGAGAACGAGATTTCGGCCACCGAAGCCCAGGATATCCTGCGCGAGGCGCCGGGCATCATGCTGGTCGACAAGCGCGAGGACGGTGGATACGTGACCCCGGTGGAAGCTGCCGGCGACAGCGCCACCTACATCAGCCGCGTGCGCGAGGATTCGACTGTCGACAACGGCCTGATCCTGTGGTGCGTCAGCGACAATTTGCGTAAGGGTGCGGCATTGAACGCCGTGCAGATCGCCGAGCTTCTCGGTCGTCGGCACCTGAAGAAGGGATAATTCCGATGCCCCAAGGTCGCCTGTCCATTGCCCTGATAGCCCTGCCTTTCATGCTCGCTGCCTGCGGCGGAGATGCGCCGGGGGAAGACGGGCAGGGCACCACTGCCGAGGATGCAGAACTGGCGGAAGCCATGGCGAATGCCATGCTGGACCTGCAGGGCACCGGCATCGTGATCCCCGCACAGTCCGGGTTCGAGGAACTGGCCGTGCCGTTCGGATCAGCCCGCGCGCCGACAGAGGCGACGCTGGGCAACGTCGTGGGCCGGGCGATCGACGAAAGCGCCGAGCCTGACGACTGCGGCCTTACCTTCACTCGCTACGAAGGGCTGAACCTAACCTTCCGCGACGGCCAGTTCGTGGGTTATTACGCGGAAAGCCCCTATGTGCCGGAAACCACGCGCGGCGAAATGCTGGCAGACGCGAACATTTCGATGGTCGAAGAGAGCACCTTGGGCGAGGAATTCGTGATCGGTGCGGGCGAGGGGCCGGATATCGCGGGCCTGTTCAGCGGCGAGGGTGACGATGCCACCGTCCGCGCGCTGTGGGCGGGCGAGAACTGCATCGCGCGTTAGGTGCCGCGCGGTTTTCTGAGCAGCAGCACGAGCGGCACGCTGGCCAGGCACAGCAGCGCCATTATCCGGAAATCGTCGAGATAGGCCATCATGGCCGCTTGCCGGGTCACCTCTCCATTGACCACCGCAAGAGCAGCATCACCATATTGCTGATAGCGATCGAGCGAGGACGGATCGACGAGGTGGCCCATTTCCGGCGTGATATGCTCGGCCAGTTCCGCGTGGTGGCGCTGGGTGTTGTTGCTCGCCAGCGTGATGACCGCCGAAATGCCCAGCGATGATCCGACAGAGCGCGAAAGGTTCAGCAGGCTGGCCCCGTCCGTGCGAAGGTGCGGCTCCAGCGTCTGGAACGCGATGGAGTTGAGCGGGATGAAGACAAACCCGATACCCAGGCCTTGCAGGAAGCCCGTGTAGATGAAGTGAAAGCGATCCACGTCGAGCGACCATCCGGCCATCAGGTAAAGTGACCAAGCGGCGGTCAGGAACCCCAGGGCGACGAGCCATCTTCCATCGACGCCCCGCCGCAGCAACTGTGCGGAAAGTTGCATCGTCACCAGCACACCGACCCCGCGCGGCATCAGCACAAGCCCGGTATCGATGACGTCGTACGAGAACAGGCTTTGCAGCATCGGCGGCAGCAGCGCGAGCGTGGCGAACATGGTTGCACCCACGATTAACAGGAAGATCACCGATACAACGAAATTGATATCGGCAAACAGGTGCCGGTCGAACAGCGGGTTGCGCGCGGTGGTGAAATGAATCGCCGCGATCCACACGCAGCTGCCGAAAATCACGGCATAGATCCAGGTCTCCACCGCGCTGAACCAGTCGAGCATGTTCCCGCGATCCAGCAGCAGTTGCAGCGCGGCCAGTGCCAGCCCGATCATCGCGAACCCGAACAGATCGAAGCGGCGATGCCGCAACGGGCGGGAGGGCAGTTCGACCAGAAGGATCGCCAGGCACACGATGCCGATGGGTACGTTGACGAAGAAGACCCAGCGCCAGTCCAGCATTTCGGTAAGGTAGCCGCCCAGCACCGGGCCGATGATCGGGCCGATGATCACTCCCATGCCCCACAGCGCGATGATCTGAGGCTGGCGGCTGGGCCGGGTCGTGTCGAGCAGGTTGCTCTGGCTGAGCGGAGCGATGAAGGCGCCGCCAACGCCCTGCAGCGCACGGAACAGGACCATTTCGGTGAGATTCTGCGCCAGTCCGCAAAGGATCGAAGCAATTACGAACAGCGACACCGAGAGCACGAACAGGCGCCGTGAACCGATCTGGTCTGCCAGCCAGCCGGTGATCGGCATCGCCACGGCACTGGCGATAATGTAACTCGTCAACACCCAGCTGATGGTATCGGGCGTCGCGCCCAGCGTGGCCTGCATGTGCGGGATGGCGACATTGGCGATGGTAACGTCAAGGACCTGCATCAGCGATGCAGTCATGACCCCGATGATCAGCAGGGCGTGATTGCGGACCGGCAGCTGGGCCACGTCCTCGGCCGGCGTCGCAGCGGAGGCGGAGCGCCCGGCGCTGGCGGCGTCCGGTTCCTGGCCCGCTGCGCTTGCCACCGGCTTACTTGCCTTCGTCTGTGAAGACGGTGACTTCCGTGGAAAGCCCTGCGATGAGATCGCGCGGCGCCTCTTCGTCAAGCGCGATGCGCACCGGCACGCGCTGCGTCACCTTTACCCAGTTGCCGGTGGCATTTTGCGCCGGCAGGATCGAGAATTCGGAACCGGTACCCGCGCCGATGAAAGCCACGTGACCGCGCACGACCATGTCGGGGTAGGCATCGAAACGCACCTCCGCCCGCTGGCCGGGGCGCATTTCCGCAAGCTCGGTTTCCTTGAAGTTCGCCTCCACATATGTGCTGTCAACCTGCACCAGCGTCAGCACCGGCAGGTTGGGCAGGACCTGGCCCCCCATCTGCAAACGCTCCGCCTGGGCCACGCGACCGGCGGATGGAGCGTGCACTTCCGTGCGGCGCAGGTTCAACCGGGCATTCTCGCGGCGCACCTCTGCGGCTGCGACCTGCGGATTCTGGCCCGGCAACGCAGAGCCATGGGCCAATCGTGCCCTCGCTTCCGCCTGCCGCGCCTGCGCCTGGTGCAGTTGTTCCTCGGCCTGCGCGACCGCGTGCTGGGCAGCATCGTAATCGGCGCGCGTGGTGAAACCGCGGTCCCACAGCGCCTGCTGCCGTTCCAGCTTGCTGCGTGCGAATGCGATATCCTCTCGCGCGGCGGCGATATCGACACCCGTCAGGGCACTGTCGTTTTCCAGGGAAGTGACATTGGCCTGAGCACCCGCGATCGCGGCGTCGGCTTCGGACAGTTGCAGGCGGTAGGGTTCCGGATCGAGACGGAACAGCAGTTCCCCGGGCTCGACACGATCACCCTCTGCCACCATCACGTCCACGATGCGTCCGCCCACTTCCGCACTGATAGCGACCATGTCCTGCTTCACATAGGCATTGTCGGTCGATACCTTTCCCTGCAGGCTCAGCCAGTAGAAGATGCCGCCCGCCACCAGTGCAATAGGCACGATGGCCATGAGCAGCACACGCCCCCAGCGGCGACGCCGAGGGGTCTTGCCCTGGTCTTGCACGGGAATTTCTTGGTCGTTCGGGTCGGAAATAGAGGGATCGGCTTGCGCCATCGGCATTCACTCACGTGGGTTCGACGCGTCACATAGGTCGATGCGTTTTGTATCGCAACGGGTTTTGCGGGTCTTGCGCAAAGGCGCGGCCCCTGTCAGGCGAGCCATATGAATGTGACGACCGATATCATGACCGCCGCCGATGGCACGAGGATTGCGCTCAAACGCATGGGGCCTGCCGCCGGAGGGAACCGCACCGTGCTGATGCTGCACGGCCTGTTTTCCAGCGCTCAGATGAACTGGGTGAAATTCGGCCACGCCGCCCTGTTGGCGGAGCATGGTTTCGAATGCATCATGCCCGACTGGCGGGTGCACGGCGACAGCGAAGGCCCGACTGACCCCGCGCTGTATTCGCCCGGCGTGCTGGTGCGCGATGCGTTGCAGATCGTGGAGGTGCTGGGACTGGACGACTACGACCTCGTCGGCTTCTCGCTGGGCGCTCGCACGGCTGCCAGCGCAGTAATCGCAGGGCTTTCGCCGCGCCGGCTAGTGCTGGGCGGCATGGGCATAGAGGGACTGTCGAACTGGCAGGAACGCAGCGCCTTCTTCGTCGACATGATCGACCGGTTCGATAGCATCGAGCGCGGCGATCCTGCTTTCATGGCCAAGAGCTTTATGAAAGGGCAGGGCATCGACCCCGTCGCCGCCCGCCTGCTGCTGACGCAGGGCGTGGAAGATATCGCGATGGACGACCTGGCGAAGATCACCATGCCCACGCTGGTGCTGATCGGCGATGATGACCGTGACAACGGCTCTCCCGAGAAACTGCGCGATGCGCTGCCCGATGCGACGCTGGCCGTCGTGCCCGGCAACCACATGGGTTCGGTCACCAAGAAGGACATGGGCCGCGCCATTTTGGAATTCCTTTCCTGAGCCCCCCTCCAAGCCGGGCTCGCAAACCCGATCTCGCAAACTGGTAATTCTCGCGTCGCGCGCTAGGCTGATTGCCTTGCCTTTGGAGAGAACGCGATGAGAACCGCGACAGTTGCCGCAGCCCTGCTGCTGTCATCGGGGTGCAGTGCCACGTCCGATGCCGAGATTCCCGGCCCGGTGATGTTCGAGTACAGCAGCCAGGGCACACTGTTCGTTGCCAACAAGCGCGGGGCCAGCGTCTCGCGCATCGACCTTGCCAATGGCGAGGAGCTGCAGCGGGTGGACACCTGCGAGAACCCGCACGAGCTTTCGATTTCGCCCGACGGGGAGCGATTGGTCGTCGCCTGCTATTCGGGCCATTCGGCAGAAGTCTACTCCACGGCGGACCTTGCGCCCGTCGAAGTCCTCGACCTTGGCGAAGGGGCCCGTGCGCATGTCGCCCTGTGGCTGGCGAATGACCGCGTGCTGGCAGGGGCGGAGGGGCGCGGCTCCATCGTGCAACTGCTCGATGTCGGCGGGCGGTTGATGGGCACGTTCGAGCATGACAGCGGTGAATACGGCCCGCACCTGCTTGTCGTGGACGTCGCGGCCAACCGGGCCTGGGGCACTTTGATACCGTCAGGCGAAGTCGTTCTGTGGGATATAACGCCCGGCGCGATCCGCGAACTGGCCCGCGCCCGCATCGGCAATGCGATAGAGGCGATTGCCCTTGCGCCGGATGCCAGCAGCCTGTGGGTCTCCTCCAACGAGGACAATATGGCTTATCGTCTCGATCCGACGACGCTGGAGGTGAAAGCCGAAGTGCCGACTGGCGAGGTACCCATTCGCCTTGCCATGCACCCGTCAGGCGATTTCGTCGTCAGCAGCAACTTCGGCAGCGGTGATCTTACCGTGATCGACACGGCCACGAACGAAGTCGTGCGTACCATTCCCGTCTCTGGCAGCAGCGACGCAGTGCAGGTGACGCTGGTGTTCAGTGAGGACGGGGGACGCCTCTACGCGGCCGAAACCGCGACGGACACGATTGCGGAAATCGACTTCGCCAGCGGCGAAGTGCTGCGCCGCCTGCCCACCGGACCGGGCGGAGACGGGCTGGCGGTGCTGGATTGACGGCAGGATTGACGGCAAGCGAGGGCAAGCGCGTCCTGCTGTTCGGGGCGAGCGGCACGATAGGTCGCGCCGTTGCCCGCGCGCTGCTTGCCGATGGGCACGTCGTCACCTCTTTCCTGCGCCATGAACGGGCCGCTGACGCGGAAACGGGCGAATTGGTGCAGGCGGGGGTGGCGTGCCGTTTCGGCGAAGTCACCGATCCCGCCTCCATCATGCGCGATGCCTTTGCCGGGGAGCCTTTCGACGCGGTGATTTCCTGCCTCGCCTCGCGCAGCGGCGTGCCAGCGGATGCGAAGGCGATCGATTACCAGGCCAATTTCGACATTCTGAAAACGGCAATGGCGAACGTCGTGCCGCACATGGTCCTGCTCTCCGCCATATGCGTGCAGAAGCCCAGGCTGGCGTTCCAGCACGCCAAGCTGGCGTTCGAGAAGGAATTGCAGGCGTCGGGCGTGACCTGGACGATCATCCGCCCCACGGCCTTCTTCAAGTCGCTTTCGGGGCAGGTCGACAGGGTCATGCGCGGCAAGCCGTTCATGCTGTTCGGCGACGGGGAGCTGACCCGCTGCAAGCCCATCAGCGACGCCGACCTTGCCCGCTACATCGTTTCGGCCCTGTCCGACCCCGGCAAGCGTGATCGTATCCTGCCTATCGGAGGACCGGGACCGGCGATCACGCCGCGTGAACAAGGTGAGATGCTGTTCCGCCTGGCCGGGAAGGAGGCGCGTTTCCGTCACGTTTCCGTCGCGTCGATGGATCGCATTATCGCGCTGCTCGATAGCGCTGCGCGGTTCTCGAAACGCGCATCGGAGAAGGCGGAGTATGCCCGGATAGGCCGCTACTACGCGACCGAATCGATGCTGGTGCTAAATCCGGCAACGGGTGAGTACGACGCCGAGGCCACGCCCGAATTCGGCGAGGACACCCTGGAAGAGCACTATCGGAGACTGATCCTGGAACGCGGAGACTGCTGACAAAGAAAAAGGGCGCCGCCATCGCTGGCAGCGCCCCTTGTTCTGTCAGACCGGAAGGCCTCAGGCGTTCTCGTCGCCTTCTTCGGCTTCTTCAGCCTGCGCGTCTTCGGCGAGGACTTCGGCACCTTCTTCGGCGCTGGGCAGGTCGCCCAGTTCGCGGTCGGGGTCGAGTTCTTCCTGGAAGCCTTCACCGGCAATTGCCTTGGCTTCGTCTTCGGCAGCCTGCTTGAGGATGTCGACGCCTTGGCTCTGCAGTTCGGCTTCGTCTTCGGAGCGGGCCACGTTCGCCTTGATCGTCACTTCGACTTCGGCGTGCAGCGCGATGGTCACGTCGAACATGCCGATGGTCTTGATCGGCGCGCCCATGATGACCTGCTTCTTGTCGATGTCGTGACCCTTGGCCACGAGACCGGCAGCAACGTCACGCACGTTGACGGAGCCATAGAGCTGGCCAGCGTTGGACGCGGCGCGGATCAGGACGATCTCGGTGCCTTCGACCTTTTCGCCCTGCTTTTCGGCTTCGGTACGCTTTTCGGCGTTCTCGGCTTCCAGGCGTTCCCGGTTGGCTTCGAAGACCTTCTTGTTCGCATCGTTGGCGCGAAGGGCCTTCTTCTGCGGCAGCAGGAAGTTGCGGGCATAGCCGTCCTTCACGGAGACGATGTCACCGATCTGGCCGAGATTGCCGATGCGTTCGAGGAGGATGATATCCATGATGTATGCTCCTCTTACTTAACGATGTAGGGCAGCAGGCCCAGGTGACGGGCGCGCTTGATGGCCTTGGCCAGCTCACGCTGCTTCTTGGCAGAAACGGCGGTGATGCGGCTGGGCACGATCTTGCCACGCTCGGACATGAAACCCTGCAGCAGGCGCACGTCCTTGTAATCGATTGCGGGGGCGTCCTTGGCCGCGAACGGGCAGGACTTGCGACGACGGTAGAACGGACGGGCCATCAGTTACGCTCCTCACGGTCGGAACGGCGCTTCTTGTCGCGGTCGTTCTTGCGCATCATGACAGACGGGCCGTCTTCATGCTCTTCCACGGCGATCGTCAGCCAGCGGATCACATCTTCGTTGATGCGGTTCTGGCGCTCGAGCTCGGCCACCAGAGAGCCGGGGCCCTCGATGTTGAGCATCACGAAATGCGCCTTGCGGTTGCGGTCGATCTTGTATGCGAGGGACTTCAGGCCCCAGGTCTCGGTCTTCACGACCTTGCCGCCCTGCGCTTCCACGATTTCCGTGGCGCTGGCAGCAAGCGCATCAACCTGAGCCTGGCTCAAGTCCTGACGCGCGAGGAAAACATGCTCATACTGAGCCATGCGTGCTTCCTTTCACTTCATGCCGATCGCTGACATTGGCACGGCGAATTCCGTACGCGTCCCTCCGGCTTTCTTCGATTTTCCGCGTAAAGGCACTCTTGCCCGTGATACTGCGGAAGGCGCGCACATAGCGGGACTGGCGCAGAATGCAAGCGTGGATACAGGGTTGCGGCAGGCAGATCGGGGGTTAAGGAACGGGGATGGAAATGAAATGGGCCCTTGCCATAGTTGGCGCTGTAGCTGCGTTCGCATTGTTTTCGAACGTGTTCGAAAGGAACACCGATAACGGCGTCTCTTCCAGCTTGAGTTTTGCCTTGTCCGACATGAAGCAGGCCGACCGCGACGAATGGCGCGCTCTGATCGAAACTTGCGAGTCCGCGCCGGACGACGATCAGCATTTCCAGTACTTCGGCTCGTCAACGCGAGACTTCTATTTCAACGGTAGCGAACGCCTGCTCTGCCAGTTCTCGGACGACGATCCGGTCAATGCCTATCTCGCCTTCTCGGAACTCCCGCGCACGCACAGGCTTGTAGTGGCATCCCGTGGGAATCAAACGCAGTGGACGTTCGGACCCATTCCAGCACAGGAGCGTAACTGATGCCCGGTGGCCTTGTAGCCCTGCTTGACGACGTATCGATCATCGCCCGCACCGCCTCTGCCAGTGTGGACGACATTGCCGCTGCCGCGGGACGCGCAGGGTCCAAGACAGCAGGCGTGGTGATCGACGATGCGGCGGTGACGCCCAGCTACGTCACCGGCCTGTCGCCAGCGCGCGAACTGCCGATCATCTGGAAAATCACCAAGGGCAGCTTGTTCAACAAGCTGGTTATCCTGTTGCCGGGCGCGCTGCTGCTCAGCGAATTCCTGCCGCAGGCGATCGTGTTCATCCTGATGCTCGGCGGTTCCTACCTCTCGTACGAAGGCGCGGAGAAGGTTATCGAGAAGCTGGGCGGTGCGAAGCACGGCAAGACAGTGGACGACACAATCGAAGATCCCGCCGCGTTCGAGAAACAGCGGGTTGCCGGTGCCATACGTACCGACCTGATCCTGTCTGCGGAAATCATGGCGATCACACTGAACGAAGTTGCCGCCGAAGATCTGATTACCCGCGCCGGAGTGCTGGCCATCGTCGGCGTGGCGGTTACGGTCGGCGTCTATGGCGTGGTCGGCATGATCGTGAAGATGGACGATGTCGGTCTCCACCTTGCCAAGGAAGGCGCGACCAGCGCCGGGCGCAAGTTCGGCGAGCTGCTGGTGCGCGCCATGCCCCACCTGCTGACCTTGCTTTCCTTCGTCGGCACGATTGCCATGCTGTGGGTCGGCGGCGGGATCATCCTGCACGGGCTGGCAGAAATCGGCATTTCCGGGCCTGAGCACTGGGTCGAAGGGATCGAGCACGGCGTGTCCGCTATCGCCGGTGGCCTGTTCGGCTGGCTTACCTTTGCCGGGCTTTCAGCCGTGACCGGACTGGTGCTGGGAGCGGTAATCGTCTTTGTGCTGCACAAGGTGCTGGGCATCGGCGGCGGGGCCGAAGCGCACTAGGCGATCAGGCCGCACTGCGCCGCAGCTGACGCTCGTCCTGTAACCAGGCTTCCTGCGTGGGCCAGTTGCGCCCGTCCTCGGCCTCCACGCGGCCGTCGGGGTGGATGATGACCCACCCGTCCTCGTCCACTGCGCGCGGATCCAGCACCAGGGGCGTCAGGTGCCTGTCCTGCATAACCTGCCAGCCGATCACGGTACACTTCACCAGATCGACCTGATTGTCATCGAAGTAGGCGTGGACCATGTAGGTGCCGGGTGCCGCATCCAGCATGCCGACGCCGCTTTGGCGATAATTCTTCTGCATTTTCAGGCCCGTGCTCTTCGTTCGATTGGTTGCGAAACAGGGACCATGCCCTACAATCGTTGCAAAAGACTTAGTCGGGCTGCGGGGTGTGCAAGAGGTTCGTCCCGCAATATCCGCACGTTCGCCTGGGCCGGGATGGGCGGAACATGAAAATGCTGAAGCCTGACCCGTACTCGGGCTCGTTCACTGGATGCAGGCAATGCTGGCACTTGGGAAATTTGCTGGCCAGAACGCCGACAACGATAACCAACCCGAAGGCGATCGCACGGCCAACTTCGGGAGTTACGGGCAGCGGAAGCGGTTCGATGAAGGACCATAGCAGCACGGCAAAGGTGGCCGTGAGCAGCAATGATGTGATCCACGACTTGGCGTAAGTACTCACAGACGCTTGAGCAGGCCCTGCGCGAATGTGGTCAGCGTGTCGTCGCGTGCGCCCATCACTGCCACGCGGTCACCCGGCCGTGCCAATTCAACGATGCGATCACCGCAGTCCTCGCGCGTTGCGATGTATTCTGCGTTCCCACCTGCCTCGTTGATCAGCGTGACGATCCGCTCACTGCCCTCGCTGCGATCCACCGTGCCGCCGAAATAGACTGGCTCGCACATGATCGCGATATCGTCCGGCCCAAGTTCCTCGGCGAAGGTCTCCGCAAGTTCGGTGCCCATTTGCCGAAGAGGGCCGTATCCGTGGGGCTGAAAGAAGGCGATGACGCGCCCTTCCTGCGCCTTCAGCGTGCGAAGGGTAGCTCGCGCCTTTTCCGGGTTATGACCAAAATCGTCGATCACGGTCACGCCGCTCTCGCTCGTGCCGATGACGTCGAAACGGCGCGCGAGGCCACTGAACTTGGTAAGCGCGATTGCCGCGTCGTGCACGGAAATGCCAACCGCCACGGCTGCCGCGATGGCCGCGAGGGCATTTTGGAGATTGTGCCGCCCGGGCATGGGTAGGCGCAACGAATGCCCCACGTCCTCGCGCCGGTCGACAAGGATGGCTTCCGTCTGCGTCTCGCTTTCCTGGATCGTGCCCGGTTCGATCCCCAGCGTGGCCTCCCGGTTGTCGATGGCGAAGGAGAGGACATTCTTGCACTTGCGCGCAAGGAATTCGGCGTCGTCGTCATCCAGATTGACCACGGCCTTGTCGGCCCGGCGCAGGAAGTCGCCGAACAGGTGTCGCAGTTCCTCCATGCTCTTGTGGTCGAGGCTGATGTTCAGCAGCACGGCAACGGTGGGATTGTAGAGGGCAATGGACCCATCGCTCTCGTCCACCTCGCTGACAAAAACATCGCTGCGGCCGACAACTGCGCTGGCGAACGGATTATCCGGTGCCGTGAAGTTCTTCATCACCGCGCCGTTCATGATGGTGGGTGACCGGCCGGTATGTTCCAGAATCCATCCCAGCATGGCGGTGGTGGTGGACTTGCCACTGGTACCGCCCACAGCGAGCGATACCGGCGCTGCGTTGAACAGCTTCGACAGCAGTTCGGCACGGGTCAGGCGCGGGCAGCCCAGGGATCGCGCGCGGATAACCTCGGGCACGGTATCCTCTATCGCGGCGCTGGCCACCAGCACCTGCTCTCCGCTTGTCAGTCCGCTGCCGTCCTGCGGAAAGAGCCTGAAGCCCTGGCGTTCCAGCCAGGCGAACTTCTCCGGCGTGCGCCCTTGGTCGTGGCTGCGATCCGATCCGCCGACTTCGGCGCCAAGGCCTTTGACGATCTGCGCAAGGGGCAGCATGCCCGATCCGCCAATACCGCAGAAGAAATAGGACGGGGGAGGGGAATGCTCGTTCATTGGCCCACTCCTAGACAGGTTGCCGGGGGTAGCGAAAGTGCGTTTTATGAAATGCTGCGGAAATGCCATGAATGCGCGCTGCGGAAGGGGTGACGCGCGTTTCCAGTCAGGCTAGGCGAAGAGGATGACCACGCGCATAACCTGTGTCTGTCCGGGCAAGCCGATCCGCCGGGCGAGGGCCGAGGCCGTACAGGCGCTGGCAGCAGCGGAGTTTCCGCACGTCGCCCTCAATTTCGCCGAACAGTGCTTTGAAGAACAGGGGCATTTCGCGGGTGACGATGCGCAGCGGCTCGACGCCTTCCTGGCCGCTGCCAACGATCCCGACATCGATGCCGTGTGGTTCGCCATGGGCGGCTATGGCGCGGGGCGCATCGCGGCACCTGCCATGGCCGGACTGACGCAGGCAGCGCGTGAGAAGACTTACCTCGGCTATTCCGATGCGGGCACATTGCTGGCGGCGCTTTACCGTGCCGGTATCGGCAAGCCGGTACACGGCCCGCTCGCGGGAGACATCCGCCGCGAGGGCGGGGAAGATGCCGTGCGCCGCGTGCTCCGCTACCTTTCCGGCGAAACCGTGCCACTGGAGGCCGGGCTGGACGAACGGCCTGTGGCCGCCTTCAATCTGATGACGCTGGCAATGCTGTGCGGCACCGAACTGATGCCCGACCTCACCGGCCACGTCGTGCTGGTGGAGGAAGTGGCCGAGCATCTTTATGCGGTGGACCGGCTGTTCTTCCACATCACCCAGCATCTTCGCGGCGTGGCAGGCCTGCGCTTGGGACGCATCAGCGACGTGCCGGAAAACGACCGTGATTTCGGCATGACCGAGGTGCAGATCGCGCAATACTGGTGCGAGCGAACGGGCATTCCCTACCTGGGCCGCGCCGATATCGGTCACGATGCGGCAAACGCTATCGTGCCCTTCGGTGTTGCGCGAAGCGCCGCCGGGGCATAGGCCCGCGCGCAAGAAAGGAATTAACATGATTGCATTCGTTTTCCCCGGCCAGGGGAGCCAGAAGATCGGCATGGGCGTAGAGCTTGCCGAGGCCAGCAGTGTCGCGCGCGAGGTATTCCAGGAGGTCGACGACGCGCTGAACCAGAAACTGGCGCGCCTGATGGCCGAGGGGCCCGAATCCGAACTGACCATGACTGCCAACGCGCAGCCCGCCATCATGGCCAACGCCATCGCGGTCGCGCGCGTGCTGGAAGACGGGGGTTTCTCGCTGACGGAAAAGGGCGACTGCGTTGCCGGGCATTCGCTGGGCGAATATTCGGCGCTGGCTTCGGTCGGGGCCTTTACCCTGTCCGACACCGCCCGGCTGCTGCGTACCCGCGGCATCGCCATGCAGGATGCCGTTCCCATCGGCCTTGGCGCAATGTGCGCGCTGCTGGGGGCGGATCTCGAGAAAGCGCAGGCTTTGGCGGAGGCTGCTGCCGAGGGGCAGGTATGCGAAGTCGCCAATGACAACGATCCCACGCAGGTTGTCCTTTCCGGCCACATGCAAGCGATCGACCGCGCCGTGGAACTGGCCAAGGAACACGGCATCAAGCGCGCCGTGAAGCTCCCGGTTTCTGCGCCCTTCCATTGCTCGCTGATGCAACCTGCCGCCCAGCGCATGAAGTTTGCGCTGAAGGATACGCCGCCCACGGCATTCCGCCTGCCGCTTTACGCCAACGTGACCGCAGCCGAAGTGACCGATGCCGCTACCGAGAAGGACCTGCTGGTGGAACAGATCACCGGCCGCGTGCGCTGGCGCGAAAGCGTACTGGCCATGGAAGCGGCCGGCGTCACCCATTTCATCGAACTGGGCGGCAAGGTGCTGGGCCCGATGATCCGCAAGATCGCGCCCGACGTCACGGTCACCAGTGTGGTGAGCATGGAAGATATCGAAGCATTGGCAAAGGAAGTCTGACGATGTTCGACCTCAAGGGAATGACCGCTCTCGTGACCGGTGCCAGCGGTGGCATCGGTTCTGCCATCGCCTACGCACTGGCGCGCCAGGGTGCGCGCCTCGCACTGTCCGGTTCGAATGGTGACAAGTTGCGCGCGTTCCGCGAGCAGCTGAACACCGAGGTTCCCCACCACGACAACGACGGGCACGTGGAGATCACCTGCAACCTGTCGAATGCCACGCAGGTGGAAGAGCTCGTGCCCGCTGCTCTCGATACGCTGGGCAAGGTCGATATCCTGGTGAACAATGCTGGCATCACCCGCGACAATCTGGCCATGCGAATGAAGGACGAAGAGTGGGACGAGGTGATCAGGATCAACCTTGAATCCACCTTCCGCCTGATGCGCGCCAGCGCCCGCCCGATGATGAAGGCCCGCTTTGGCCGGATCGTCAACATTACCAGCGTGGTAGGAGCAACGGGCAATCCGGGGCAGATGAACTATTGCGCGGCAAAGGCCGGTGTCGTGGGTATGAGCCGCAGCCTGGCGCAGGAACTGGCGACCCGCGGCATCACCGTAAACTGCGTTGCGCCCGGCTTCATCCGGTCAGCCATGACCGACGCGCTGGACGACAAGCAGAAGGACGCGATCAACGGCCGCATCCCGATGGCCAAGATGGGCGAGGGCGACGATATCGGCGCTGCCGTGGCTTACCTCGCTTCGAAGGAAGCGGGCTACGTGACGGGACAGGTGCTGCACGTGAACGGCGGCATGGCGATGCTGGGGTAGTTTTCCCCAAGGAATCCGCCATGGCGCCCGCGAATCCTTGCCCGAGCCTATGCCTGCGCTAAGGATGAACGAGCAATTTTACCGGCGCAGCCATGCGAATCCGGGCTTGTCCCGGCCACGCAGCGTCAGAGTTTGAGGAAAGATCTGCGATGAAGGCCACCATCGAACGCGCGAAGCTGCTGCGTTGTCTCTCTCACGTGCAGTCCGTGGTGGAGCGGCGGAACACCATCCCCATCCTCTCGAACGTTCTGATCGAGGCGGACGAGGGCGGCCATGTGAAGGTTATGGCGACCGACCTCGACTTGCAGGTGATCGAGAGCCTGGAAGCAAACAGCGTTTCCAGCGGGGGCGCGATTACCGTTTCGGCGCACCTGCTGTTCGATATTGCGCGCAAGCTGCCCGATGGCAGCGAAGTCTCGCTCGAAACCGCGGAAAACCGCATGACGGTGAAGGCCGGGCGCAGCCGTTTCTCGCTGCCAACCCTGCCGCGCGACGATTTTCCGGTGATCGTGGAAGGCGACCTGCCGACCAGTTTCGAAATGCCGGCAGCCACGCTGGCCGAACTGATCGACCGCACGCGCTTCGCTATCTCCACCGAGGAGACGCGGTACTATCTCAACGGCATTTTCTTCCACGTCGCGGACGAGGATGGTGGCGTCCTCAAGGCTGCGGCTACCGATGGCCACCGCCTGGCGCGCTATACCCTGTCGCGTCCTGCCGGTGCCGAAGGCATGCCCGACGTCATCGTGCCGCGAAAGGCCGTGGGCGAACTGCGCAAGCTGCTGGAGGAGGCCATGGAGGGTAACGTCCAGGTCGATCTCAGCCCGTCGAAGATCCGCTTTACCCTGGGCGGGGAGGGCGGGGTCGTCCTCACCAGCAAGCTGATCGACGGCACGTTCCCGGACTATTCCCGCGTCATTCCAACGGGTAACGACAAGCTGCTGAAAGTCGATCCCAAGTCGCTTTTCGCTGGCGTCGACCGCGTGGCCACCATCGCGACAGAGAAGACCCGCGCAGTGAAAATGGGGCTGGAGGGCGACAAGGTCACTCTCAGCGTCACCAGCCCGGACAACGGCAATGCGACCGAGGAAGTTCCCGGCCAGTATGGCTCCGACGTCATGGAAATCGGCTTCAACGCCGGTTACCTGAAGGACATCCTCCACCAGATCGACAGCGACACCGTGGAAATGCACTTCGCCGATGCCGGAGCCCCGACGCTGATCCGCAAGGACGAAGGCAGCCCCGCGCTATATGTGCTGATGCCGATGCGAGTGTAGTTTAGGGGGTGGCGCTTGGCGCGGCGCCGGCTTGTCTAGTCGGCCGCCCTTATCATCGCATCAATATCGATAAACTTCTCGCGCGGGGATCCCTCGCGGGCGGCCTTGGCTTCGGCCTCTTCGATCTTCTTCCAGTCGCGGAATGTAACCACGTCGAGGCCCTTCTCGGCGGCGAAAGCGTCGAACCCCTCACGCCCCCTCTTCTCCCCGCGCCCCAGGGTGCCGGCGGCAATGTCTTCGGCGATGTGATCGACAATGCCAAAGCCGTCAGGCTTGTTGGTACCGATCGTGCCTGACGGGCCGCGTCTGGCCCATCCCACGCAATAGAGGCCGGGAAGTATGCGGCCATCGTCGTTGGCGAACCGGCCCTGACGCTCGTCGAACGGAACGCCCGGAATGGGCGCCGTGCGATAGCCGATACAACTGACGACAAGGTCGGCGGGAATGCGTTCGATCTCGCCTGTCCCGACGGCGCGGCCCTTTACCAGTTCGGTGCGCTCCACTTCTATGGCTTCGACCTTGCCATCACCCAGGAAGGCGCGGGGCTGGGCGAAAAAGGCGAACTCCACGGCAATGCGCTTTTCCGCGCGGATATGCTCGGGCGTGGCGGCGAATTCGCGCAGCACGGCGACGGACTTGCGCAGGCCGGGTTCCAGGATGGCATCCTCCGCTTCTGCGGGCAGGTCGCCCCGGTCGACGTGCGCCGCCGCGTGCTCGAGGCTGGCCAGTTCGCCCAGTTCCTTTGGCGTCATCATTATCTGGTGAGCGCCGCGCCTGCCCAGCAGGATCACCCGCTCTATGGTGCTGGCGCCCAGCGCCTCCAAAGCGTGGCCCACAATGTCGGACCCGTCGAACTCGCCGTCCTTCTTCGAGAGCATGCGCGCCACATCCAGCGCCACGTTGCCCATGCCGATCACGACGGCGGTGCTGCCGGAAAGATCGGGGTCGAGGCCGGCGAACTGCGGGTGTCCATTGTACCAACCGACAAACGCCGCGCTGCCGAAGCAGTTGTCCAGATATTCACCGGGGATGCCAAGATCGCGATCCTGCGGGGCACCTGTCGCGAGCACGACGGCGTCGTACAGTTCCTGCAACTGCGCGACGGAAATGTCCGAACCGACGGCGACATTGCCCACGAAGCGAACGTTTTGCGTCAGCGCGGTCTTCTCGTAACGGCGCGAGACGCCTTTTATGGACTGGTGATCGGGCGCAACGCCGCTGCGGATCAGTCCGTAGGGAACCGGCAACCGGTCGAAGATGTCGACTTTGACATCGTCGCCGAACCGTTTCTGCGCGGCTTCCGCCGTATAGTAACCCGCTGGGCCGGAACCTATTATCGCAATATGCCGCATTTCGCGGTTCTCCCGAACGAACAGAGTGTGTGATCCGAAACTTAGCGAATTAACCGCATCCGGCAATGCAGCTCTACGGCTCATGCCCGGTGAAACTGCTGCCTGTACGGTTGTTGCCATTAACCGTTCTTCAAAGGGCTTTCTGGCATGCGACTGAAATGGACCGTTCCGCCGGCAACGCCTTAAAGAGGATCAAGCGCACCGCTGCCACCGAGCGCCAGCGTGGCGGAAGTCCTGTGCGCCTCGAGATGGTCCCCCAGAAAACGGCAGAGGACCTGGTCAACGAACAGCCTGCTATGGCCACGGAAAATGACCGTCGCAGCAAGGACAGGCGTAAGCGGGGCCGCGGCACGCCAAGCCTGCCGCCTCAGCATGTGCTGTCGGCGCGGCAGTTGTTCCCGCGTACCATGCCGTTCCTGCCGCTGACGATCTTCCTGTGCGCGGCCAGTTGCACCTTCGTCGCCACCGCGCCGATCCCGTTGGCGTCGGCACTGGCCTTTGTCGCCTCGATCGTCATCCTGCTCCTGGGGCGCTTCGTTTACGACGCGGTGATTGCCCGGGAAATGGCGTCCCAGATTGCCGGTCTCTTCGCCGCGGCTTTTCTGCCTCTGCTGCTGGTCGGGATCGGTTTGACCGTGTGGGGTGCGGAACGAACCCTGCCGGGCATCTACATCGGATCCAGCGCCGCGGCGATCTTCGCCATTTCCGCGATTTACATGCGGCGGCATCCGATGACGATCGCCGGTGCGCAAATCGCGCTTTATGGCCCGATGTTCTTCAACAACAGCATCGAGCACGGCCTGTTCGGCCTCGTACTGGCTATCACGCTGGGCCTGATCCTCAGCCGCCAGGAAATGGTCGACCAGGCCCAACTGGAAGAAAACCGTGCGGCGCAGGAGAGGATCAACACCCGCGCACAGGATATCCTCACCGATTACGAGCAGACGGGGCAGGGCTGGTTCTGGGAAACCGACCGCCGATCGCTGCTGACTTACGTTTCCCCGCCGGTCGCGGAAGCGCTTCGCTTGAAACCGCACAAGCTGATCGGGCAACCGCTTACCCGCCTCTTCGACCTCGCCGATACGGGCGAGGAGGGTGAGCGGACGCTGATGTTCCATCTGTCCGCCAGGTCCGCCTTTTCAGAGCTTTCGGTGCGCGCGGCGATTGTGGACGAGGAACGCTGGTGGTCGGTTTCCGGCAGGCCGCTGTACGATCATTTCGACAACTTCATCGGCTTCCGTGGATCGGGCACGGACCTGACCGAGCGCAAGCGCAGCCAGGAAAACGCCACCCGGCTGGCTCGTTACGACTCGCTCACCGGCCTCGCCAACCGCTTCACCATGAGCCAGTCGTTGGAAAAGATCCTGTCGGCACCGCAGGCTTCCAACCGCAGCTGCTCGGTCTTCCTGCTCGATCTGGATCGGTTCAAGCAGGTCAACGACACCATGGGGCATCCTGCCGGTGACGTGTTGCTGAAACAGGTATCGACCCGTCTGCAGCGTACCGTGGGCAAGATGGGGCAGGTCGGTCGCCTGGGGGGCGATGAATTCAAGGTCATCGTTCCCGGGCGCGTGGAGCGCGACAAACTGGCCGAGCTGGGCCGCGAAATCATCAATTCGCTGTCGCAGCCCTACACCATCGAGGGACAGCGCGTGGTAATCGGCGCATCCGTCGGCATCGCCATCGCGCCCGACGATGGCGAGAGCAGCGACGATATCATCCGTAACGCCGATCTCGCCCTTTACGCGGCGAAGGATGGCGGACGTGGCCGCTATCATTTCTACTCCGAAGATCTGCATGCGGACGCCGAGGCGCGCTCGCAGATGGAGGAAGACCTGCGCGACGCCCTGGCCAAGGGCCAGCTCGAGATGTTCTACCAGCCGGTGGTATCCACCAGCACGGAGAACATCACCGGGTTCGAGGCCCTGATGCGCTGGCATCATCCGGTGAAAGGCTGGATCTCGCCGCACCGGTTCATCGAGTCGGCTGAAGATACCGGCATGATCCAGCAACTGGGGGAATGGGCACTGCGCCAGGCGTGCGAGCAACTGGCCGAGTGGCCGGGTGAAATCCGCATGGCCGTGAATGTCTCGCCGCTGCAATTTGCCAATCCGCAGCTGCCCAGCATCGTCGCCAACGCAATCGCCAGCGCCGGTATCAAGCCTTCACAGCTCGAACTGGAAATAACCGAGACGGTATTCCTGCAGGACAGCGCCGCGACCGATGCCATGTTTGCCGCCCTCAAGAACCTTGGCGTGCGCCTTGCTCTCGACGATTTCGGAACCGGCTATTCGTCGCTCGGCTACCTGAAAAAAGCTCCTTTCGACAAGATCAAGATCGACAAGAGCTTCGTGCGCGGCATTACCGAGGCAGGCAGCCGCAATGCCGCCATTATCGCGTCGATCACCAGCCTTGCGCATTCGCTGGGCATGGAAACCACCGCCGAAGGCGTGGAGACCATGGACGAACTCGATCTGGTGCGCGTGCACGGATGCAGCCACGTGCAGGGCTTCATCTACGAACGGCCGCTGGATGCCCAGCAGGCGAGCGAGCGGCTTGCCTCGGGGCTTGCTGCCGTGGCTCGTGGACCGCGTTGCAGCCGGGCACCGCGCCAGACGATGCTGCGCAAGGTTGTGCTGGATCACAACGGGCATCTCTACAACGGCACCATCCGCAACATCTCGACCACGGGCGCGATGATCGAAGGTCTCTGGAGCGTGCCGGTTGGGACTCTGTTCAAGGTGCAGCTGTCGCAATCCTATGCGGTAACCTGCACCACCCGCTGGAGTGAGGACGATCGCATGGGCGTGGAATTCGCCAACGCTCTGGAACGTGATCCGTCAGGGCGCATCGCGGCAATCCAGGCGGCGGCGCCTGCGCCGATCAGGAAGATTGTAATAGGGGAGTCTGTCTGAATCTGCATCGAGTAGAGCACTGTCGGACAAACGAAAAGGTAACGCATGGGTGTACGAGGCATTTGGAAAGGGTTTGGCGGCAACGAAGCCGAACCCGTCCGCGTGCCCGACGCAGAAGCCGCGGCATCCCGCACTGCAATGGTCAGCAAGGGCGAGCGGCTTGAGATATTCGACAGTTTCGAGAACAGCGACCTTGCCTGGTTCTGGGCTACCGACGCGCAGGGAAGGGTGCGCTATTTATCTCAGAAGGCGATGGACCAGTTCGATCCGTGCCGCCCCGTAATTGGTGAACCGCTGGCGAACCTTCTCCAGACCGCCCGCGAGGACGATGACCAGAGCGAAGCCAAGCCGATTTCCTACCTGTTGAGCGCCCATTCCAGCTTCACGGAACTTGTGGTGTGCCTGAAAAAGGAAGCAAGCAGCGGCAATTGCCACAAGTGGTGGCAACTTACCGGCCGGCCGCAATTCGACGATCGCAACGATTTTACCGGTTATCGGGGCATCGTGAAGGATATCACCGCATCGTACGAGGAGAAGCGCAAGACCAGCCGCATGGCCGAATTCGATGCGTTGACGGGCCTCTCCAATCGTCACCGCATGGCCCAACGACTGACGACAGCGCTCATCGCCTACAAGATCGAGAAGCGCAGCTGCGCGCTCATTATGCTCGATCTGGACAGGTTCAAGCAGGTTAACGATACACTCGGCCACCCCGCAGGCGACGAGTTGCTGCGACAGGTTTCTCAACGGCTACAGCGAGTGGCCCCCGCGGGTGCTGAAATCGGCAGGCTTGGCGGTGACGAGTTTCAGCTGATCGTCCCGGATCTGGATGATCGCGGCAAACTGGGCGATGCAGCGAACCGCATGATCCAGATGATCTCGCAGCCCTATTCCATCGAGGGCAGTCGCGCCATCATCGGCACCTCGGTGGGTATCGCGGTTGCGCCATACGACGGGGTGGAGTCCGCCGAATTGGTCAAGGCCGCAGACCTGGCGCTTTACGCGGCCAAGGGCGGTGGGCGCGGGCAGTTCCGTTTCTATTCCAACGATTTGAAGGAAACGGCAGAAGACCGCCGCGAGATCGAGGAAGAGCTTCGCGATGCGATGGCGCGTGAACAGCTTGCGATGCACTACCAGCCGCAGGTCGATGCAAGAAATCACATGGTGCGCGGTTTCGAGGCACTGCTGCGCTGGAATCACCCGGAACACGGGCCGATCTCTCCAACAATATTCATTCCCGTAGCAGAGGACTCCGGCCTGATAGACGGGCTGGGTGCGTGGGCCTTGCAGCAGGCCTGCCGCGATGCTGCCGAATGGCCCGGCAACTTCCCGGTTTCCGTGAACGTATCGGCGCGCCAGTTTCTGGCTGAAGACCTTCCCGATATCGTCGACAGGGCCTTGCGCGATTCGGGCCTTCCTCCCTCACGGCTGGAACTGGAAATAACCGAGAGCGTCTTCATGGGCGATATCGGCAACGCGGCGATCATGTTCGAAAAGCTCGCCAAGCTTGGCGTAAAGCTGGCGCTCGACGATTTCGGCACCGGCTATTCCTCGCTGTCCTATTTGCGCAAGGCGCCCTTCAACAAACTGAAGATCGATCAGAGCTTCGTGCGCGGTTGCGCGCAGGACGGCGACAAGGGCAACGCCATCATCCATGCGATTGCCGATCTGGCCAAGGCGATGGACATGGTCACCACCGCCGAAGGCGTGGAAGCCATGGACGAACTGGAGACCATCGCCAGGCTGGAAGTGGACTATGTTCAGGGGTTCATCTTCTCGCGCGCGGTGCCGCAGTCCGAAGTGCTGGAGAAGCTGGCCTCCGGTGAATTGCGCTACGAGCCATCCGGGCCTGCGAAGTTCCGGTCGGAGCGGCGCACGCTGTTCCGCCGTATCGGTGTCGTGCACGAGGATCATCACTACGTCGCCATGCTGCGCGACCTGTCTCGCACCGGTGCGCGCATAGAGGGGCTGCTGGACGTACCCATCGGCACCGAACTGGTGCTTGACCTTGGCGAGGGACAGATAGTGGTGGGCAAGGTTCGCCGATCGCAGGACGCGACCCAGGGAATCGAATTCGAGACAGCCCTGGTTTCGGACGGGGCAGGGGGGCTGTGCACGCGCCACCGTGTCTCGCCCTACATGCTCGCCGCCATTGGTGCGCCGCTGCAGGCCCTGCGCGGGGGAAATCACCTGGCAGCCGTGGCTGGCGGAAGAAGCACGCCGGGCACGCGGCCACGCTTCATGCAAGTGGATGTGGGCGGCGGGGCGTCGCGGGCGGGATAGTGAACCCCCGCATATTCCGGCTGACAGTCTTGCAGTGCAAGGCTAAAGGCGCGGCATGACCGAACTGTCGCATATCCGAAATTTCTCGATCATCGCCCATATCGACCATGGCAAGTCCACGCTGGCGGATCGCCTGATCCAGCATTGCGGCGGCCTGACCGAGCGCGAGATGAGCGAGCAAGTCCTTGATAACATGGACATCGAGCGCGAGCGCGGCATCACCATCAAGGCCCAGACCGTGCGCCTCAGCTACACCGCGAAGGATGGCGAGACCTACGAGCTCAACCTGATGGACACGCCGGGCCACGTCGACTTCGCCTACGAAGTGTCGCGCTCGCTGGCGGCCTGCGAGGGCGCGCTGCTGGTGGTGGACGCGGCGCAGGGCGTGGAAGCGCAGACGCTCGCCAACGTCTACCAGTCGATCGAGCATGACCACGAGATCGTGCCCGTCATCAACAAGATCGACCTGCCCGCCGCCGAACCCGACAAGGTAAAGGCCGAGATCGAGGATATCATCGGCCTCGACGCCAGCGACGCGGTGCTGACCAGCGCCAAGTCCGGCATCGGGATCGAGGACGTGCTGGAAGCCCTCGTCAAGCGCATCCCCGCCCCCACGGGCGACCGCGACGCGCCGCTGAAGGCCATGCTGGTCGACTCATGGTACGACCCCTACCTCGGCGTCGTCATCCTGGTGCGCGTGATGGACGGCGTCATCAAGAAGGGCCTCGAGGTCAAGTTCATGCAAGGGGGCACCCAGCACCTGATCGACCGCGTCGGCTGCTTCAAGCCCAAGCGCACCGACCTGCCGGAGATCGGGCCGGGCGAAATCGGCTTCATCACCGCGCAGATCAAGGAAGTCGAACAGGCCCGCGTGGGTGACACCATCACCACGGTGAAGAACGGCTCTCCCACCGCGCTGAAGGGCTACAAGGAAGTGCAGCCGGTGGTGTTCTGCGGCCTGTTCCCGGTGGACGCGGCGGATTTCGAGAAGCTTCGCGATTCCATCGGCAAGCTGCGCCTCAACGATGCCTCCTTCTCCTACGAGATGGAATCGAGCGCCGCGCTGGGCTTCGGCTTCCGCGCCGGCTTCCTTGGCCTGCTGCACCTGGAAATCATCCAGGAACGCCTCAGCCGCGAATACGACCTCGACCTCATCACCACCGCGCCCAGCGTGGTCTACCGCGTGCACCTGGGCCACACGAAGAACGAGGACGCCAAGGTCATCGACATTCACAACCCCGCCGACTGGCCGGACGTGAACCGCATCGACATGATCGAGGAACCGTGGATCAAGGCGGTGATCTACACGCCCGACGAATACCTCGGCTCCATCCTCAAGCTGTGCCAGGACCGGCGCGGCATCCAGACCGACCTGACCTACGTCGGCGGGCGCGCGCAGGTGAGCTACGAATTGCCGCTGAACGAAGTGGTGTTCGACTTCTACGACCGCCTGAAAAGCATCAGCCGCGGCTATGCCAGCTTCGATTACGAGCAGATCGGCCTTCGCGAAGGCGACCTGGTGAAGATGAACATCATGGTGAATAACGAGCCGGTCGACGCGCTATCGCTGATCGTCCACCGCTCCGTTGCCGAGGAACGCGGCCGCGGCATGTGCGAGCGGCTGAAAGACCTGATCCCGCGCCACCTGTTCAAGATCCCGATCCAGGCCGCCATCGGCGGCAAGATCATCGCCCGCGAAACCATCGCCGCCCTGCGCAAGGACGTGACCGCCAAATGCTACGGCGGCGACATTACGCGCAAGAAGAAGCTGCTGGAAAAACAGAAGAAGGGGAAGGCCCGGATGCGCGAGTATGGCAATGTGAGCATCCCGCAGGAGGCGTTTATCGCGGCGCTGCGGATGGGGGAGGAGTAGCCTAGAGGTTGAGTTGCGCATCCTGCATTAATTCAGGATCATCTAAATTTTGACTTATTGTCTTTGTTACAAGGTCCTCACCTCTAGCGTCGGGGGCAGATTCGGGTAATTTAACCTCGGCCGCTTTTCGCTTTATCGCGCCCCAAGTGTTTGTGAGATGATGTCGATCTTGTAAGCGCCCCTTTTTAATCGCTAAATCGATCCGGTCCGAAATCCCTTTTATGCATTCTTGCGATATTAATCCATTAACCATCTCACATCGTAGCCAGAACATTGCAGAGTTCACGATAAGGTCATTGGATCTATGTTGACGAGCAGTCTTTGCGGCCGCCTCGTAAGCTTCCCGACCTGTCAAAAAGTCACCGCGCGCAAATGCATAGAAACCCTCTGCAGCTTGAACAAATGCTCGTGAAGCCCCTTGTGGTGTTTCGCGTCTCAACTTGATCAAGACATCATGAGCAGCGTTCAATTCGCCAGCCTCGACTAACAGCAAGAGAGCAGCATTCAGTACATGCCAACTCTCGTTGAATATCTTAGCGGCCCTTCGAGCAAAGCTTATCGAACGCTGATCGGGGCCGGTATGAACTGCGAGCAAGTTTAAATATCGAATGATCGCGTCTTGACTGAAGGGCTGATCCTCCACCCAAAGTTCTGCGAACCCAGCCGCGGCTTGAAAATCATTTGCTGCAAGCGCCAGCTTTAGTTTAGCTTCGTATGCTTCGGACGAAGGTTTGCTTTCCGGAAAGCGGTCCAAAAATTCTCTGGAGCTATGGTTGCTAAGCCATATTGCTTGCGCAAAGCCGTTTTCTGTACTCTTGGGAAGCGCTTGGCGAACCAGCTTAAAGATCTTTCGCTCAGTGACCCCATGCGCCTTTTCCAAAGTTGCAATAGCCATTGCTAACTCAGTAGAGTCGCGCGTTACCGAACCATCCTTCAACTGGTGAACTAACTTCCGGTTGTGAAACCGGCTCGTTGTTTGCAATGCGTTAGATGTCGCAACTTCCGCGCTTTGGATCCAAGGGTCGAATCTTATTCGGTCTGACCTTCGAAGAATACCTAGGCCGGTCTTCAGATCTGAAATTATATGGTAGAATTTTAACGTCGAACGAAGAATTACGCGATTTTCAGGGGCAAGGGAGCGGGCGATGTCGAGTTGCTCTTCCGCTTTCTCGAAATGGCCGCATATCGTATAAAGTCGGGCAAGTTCTAAATACGCGAGCGCGTCCCTCGGGTATTCAGAGATACGTCGTTTTTGGACTGCGATGGTTTTCCAAACGTAGTTTTTGTCGGTTTCCCTATACGCTATTGACCTCCTGAGTTCTAAGGTGTCATTCGCGGGCTCATGAGCAGACTCGATAGCAAATCGAAGTCGTGGCGGTATTTCATCCGCATGCTTTTCAAAGATTGAGTTAGCTAATCGCAGGAGATTGCTATCACCGGTGATTAGATAGGTGTCGAAGATATCTGATGCGGCTTCCAGCGAACCTTCTTGGCACCAGATCGATATCTGATCTGTGAAATCCTCAGTTCGATGCAAAGGTGCTACGTCTTTGAAGCGACCCAATGAAGCTAGGTCTCGCTTTTCGATGGCGACAATTGGCCGCCATCGCGGGATCACATTTCGATCTTGCTCCTCTTGATCAAGCACGCGAAGTCACAATCACCTTCGTCCTAAGCAGGTCCATTTTGGAAATAATGCGTTGGAGACCATATTTCGAGAGGGTAACGTTAGAATCTTTGAGGTCCCCTCTGAGGCAATAATCGGGTTCACACAGATGCATTATCACCGTTCTCACATCATCCAGAGCAAACCTAAACTTATCTAGCCATTCCTCTGGCAGGTCATCGTAAAATTCGGTGAGGACCGTGTCTTGGGCGGAACGCCAATAAGGTAATACCCCTTCATAGCTATCATACCATCCCCCACCCGGAATTGCCGGACGAAAGCAGGGGTCCAATCTCGAGATGACCTCAGGAGTAAGCTGCCGTTTCGTAATCAGGAAATGCATGATGCTTCCGAGATTGTAGAGATCGCCGGCTTTCGATTTTACGTACCTGTCGAGGTCCAAAGATGTGTTCTGATTGTGGTAGAGTTGTTCTGGAGGGGCAAAACGGCGATCGCCCGCGCACAGTAGTCGATCATGCGAGACTGGAAATTCTGGCGAAGAAGCGCGACCAAGGTCGGCGACTTTTTCAGTCTCCTCAAATATGAGTGTGTTCCCGGGCTTCAAATCGTTGTGATAAACATCAATCCCGTGGATTTGGGCCATTGCCACAGCAATGTTATGTATCGCGGAAATTACCCAGATAAGATCGTTGCCCTCTTTGACTTTGACGATCTTCCGCAAATCACTTTTTGCAAGTTCGAATATGATGTAAAAAACATATTCGCGCGTCCCTTGGTATTCCAAAGAAGCTGTTCCGGAATCGAGGGCGGTTACTACCTTATCAAGCCTATTGCCCCTACAACGATCAAGTATGGTTCGCTCGAACTCGTGCCCACTTGCCATCTCGCGAAGGGCTTTGATCGGGTCATCTTTGTCGAACGCCATGCTAAGGTCAGAGGCCTTCATGAAGCCTTCGAGTCCGTCTTCGCGTATCACCCTGTAGCCGACTGAAAACTGCCCGGGAGTCCAGTCCGCTTCCATCTTTAGTCTCTCAACGACCGTCCACTTTTGACCACTTCGGTCGCCGTGCAGCTCTATCCCATCGAGTTCTTTTGCAATGCCCATGATTTTGTTTCGTATGAATTGGGACGAGCATCAAGGATTCTTAATCTCTTTTGCACGACTTATGGCAGCCTCGCTCGGGGGTGCTCTTACCCCCTCCGGCCACAAGTCCCACCGCCCTTGCGCCTTCAAGAACCCTCGGTGCACCCGGATCTGACCGGGCCGCTCACGCTCCGCCATCGGCGTGCTCCTCCGGGTCGATGATCTCCCAGCCGTCGTCTGGTTCATCCCGCGCGGGGCGGTCCAGCCAGGCCTGCATTTCGGGGGAGGGCGTGGCGCGGGCGGTCCATTCGGCTTCGTCCTCGTCCACGCCATCGGGAGCGGGGGCGGGGGTGTTGTCCCACCAGAACGGCTGGTCCGCGTCGCGGCGGGCGGCTTCCTCGTAGGCTTCCTTCAGGCGGCGGGTTTCGGGGCTCAGCAGCGTGTCCTTGCGGGTGCGCATCGCGTCGATCTTCGCGTTGAGGGAGGCGAGCACCTCGGCCTTCTCGCGCTTGCCGGTGGCGAGGCGTTCGCGCTCCCATTCCTTGCGCCATTCCTTCTTCATCTGCGCCAGGCGGTGCTTGTCGAGCGCGTTCATGCCCTTCGCGCCATCGGCGGCAAAGCGCCTGGGGGCGCGGTTCCTCAGCATGAACATCAGCAGCCTGTCATTATAGACCGTGCGGGTGCCCACCAGCTTGCCATAGGAATAGACGGGCACTTCCACGCCGTTCAGCGCGCGCTCCATCGCCACGTCCTCGATCCGCTGCATGCCGATATCCAGCGCGGCCTCCCACGCCTTGCGGAACTCCTGCGCCTGCGGGTGGCGGCGCAGCAGGTAGGCGCCTTCGGGCGCGCGGTTCACGCGGCGCGCGGCGGCGGCGACGCTGCCGGTTTCGGCCAGCGCCTCTATGAAGGCGCGCTGGACTTCGGGCTTCCAGCCGTTGGAACGGTCCATCTTGCGCGGGACGGGGGTGAAGGCGGGCAGGGTCGTCTTGTTGGCCATGCGCGCGCCTGTGCGGGGCTCGCGCGGCTGTAGGAAAGCCCCGGGTCAGTCCAGTGCGAGCTAGTCCTGCGCGGCGGCGTACTGTTCCTCGATGTGGCCGTACATGGCGAACACCTCGGCACGCAGTTCCTGGAACGCGCCGACAAGGGCCATCGCGATCAGCGAGATGATAAGGCCGTATTCGATCCCGGTCGCGCCGGTCTCGTCCGTGCAAAGGGCCTTGGGCAAGGTCATGGTTCAGTCTCCGATACGTAACGCGGCGGTCCCCACTGCCACGCCTGCAGGATGGGCATGCGGGGTTAGCGCGGGCCTGCGGAACGGGGTTGCCGAACGTCGTTACCTGCGGGTTAATACCGTTCAGCCGCCGGTGCCCAGAATTGTCTCATAAATGTCACACGAAAAGCTATCGTGTGAAACCTGTTCACAGGGTGATTGTATGGCGCGGCGCAATCGTGTTTGAGGCGAGATCAGGAAGGAAGAAATCGGACAACTGCGACCGATCCGGCAGCAAATCCGGGCAGTCGAGGTGGTTTGCCTTCCACTGAATTCTCCCTCTTACCAGGAGCAATCGAATGACTACCATTAACAAGAAGGCCTCGCTGCTTGCGGGCACCGTGATCTTCGGATCGCTGCTCGCGACCCCGGCGTTCGCCCAGGAAGACCCGACCCTGCAGTCGGCTGCGGCCGAGCAGGACACGATCATCGTTACCGGCTCGCGCATTCAGCGCCGCGACACCGATACGGCCGCTCCGGTTGCCGTCGTGGACAGCGAAGAATTCCAGCTGAGCGGCGCGGTCAACGTCGAAAACGTTGTCAACACGCTGCCGCAGGTTGTTCCGGGTATCACGTCTTTCTCGAACAACCCCGGTAACGGCACCGCCTCGCTGAACCTGCGTGGCCTTGGCGCGAACCGCACCATGCTGCTGGTCAACGGCCGCCGCTGGATGTTCTACGATACCAACCAGGTTACCGACCTCAACACGATCCCGCAGTTCCTGCTGGAATCCGTCGACGTCGTGACCGGCGGTGCTTCGGCCGTGTACGGTTCGGACGCTCTTGCCGGCGTCGTGAACTTCCGCCTGAAGGAACTCGACGGTGTGGAACTTGGCGGTCAGTACGCCATCACCGACCGCGGCGATGGTGACCGCTGGCAGGTCCACGCTGCCGTTGGTTCCGATTTCGCCGACGGCCGCGGCAACGTCACCGTTTTCGGTGAATACTACAACCGCGAATCGATCTTCCAGGGCGAGCGCGAGTTCTCCGAGTTCAACCTCGGCGGCGATCCGCTGGTCCAGGGCGGTTCGTCCTTCGTTCCGGAAAGCCGCCTTGCCTACCAGGGCAACGCACCGACCGCCGCACGTGCGGGTACGGCGTTCGGAGCAAATGCTGCCGGTACGCTGGGCAACGGCTTCTTCGGTTCGCCGGGCGATATCCGCCGCTACGACGGTGCCACGGACTTCTACAACTTTGCTCCGGTGAACTACCTGCAGCTTCCGCAGGAACGTTACCTGCTTGGCGGTTACGGCAGCTTCGAAGTTGTCCCGGCGCTCGAGATCTACGGCGAAGTGACCTACGTCAACAACCGCGTGGACTCCGAACTGGCTCCGACGCCGGTGCAGCTGAACAACGTTGCCCTGCCGTACGAAGACCTGCTGGCCGCCGGTTTCATCAACCAGGCCACGCGTGACCAGTTTGCCCAGCTCGACGCTGCGGAAACCGGCGCACAGGCGAACGACGATACCGTCCTCGTCCAGTTCAACCGTCGTCTGCTCGAAGGTGGCAACCGCGCCAACCTCGACGAGCGCAACGCTTTCCGCGTTCTGGGCGGCCTGCGCGGCGACATCACCGATTACCTGCAGTACGATGCGTACTACATGTATTCGCGTACGCGTAACGCCAACATCCAGCAGGGTAACGCATCGCTTTCGCGCCTGCGTGCCGGCCTCGAGGGCACTGGTGACATCCTCATCAACCCCTACGGCCTGAACACGCTGACCCCGGAGATGGCCGATTCGTTCATCATCCAGGCACAGAACGGCGATATCTCCGACCTGCAGGTGGCCTCGGCCGCCATCTCCGGTACCTTTGGCGACTTCGCCCTGGGTGTCGCAGAGCCGGTCGGCTTCGCATTCGGTGGTGAATACCGTGAAGTGAACTCGCGCTTCATCCCTGACGAGTTCCTCGCTTCGGGTGACGTCGCTGGCTTCAACGCCGGTGAACCGACCGAAGGCGGTTACAACGTGAACGAGGTCTTCGCCGAGCTCAACATTCCGTTCGAAACCGAAAGCGGCATGCGCTTCGACCTGTCCGGTGCGGCCCGTTACTCCGACTACTCGCTCGAAGCGGTAGGCGGCGTGTGGACCTACGCTGGCGGTATCGAGTTCTCGCCGATCCCCGACATCACCTTCCGTGGTCAGTACCAGCGTGCGGTGCGTGCACCGAACGTCGGCGAACTGTTCCAGGGTTCGGCTGTCGGCTTCCCCGGCGTGGCTGACCCCTGCGCGGGTAACGGTACACCGGCTGGTGGCCCGACCCCGACTGGTGCTCTGCTGGCGTTCTGTCAGGAAGCTGGCGTTCCGCTTGGCAACATCGGTATCGTTCCCGGCAGCGGCAACGGTCTGAACCCGGTCATCCAGCCGGATCCGCAGATCCAGGGCCTGTTCGGCGGTAACCCGAACCTGTTCGAAGAAACGTCTGACAGCTATACCTTCGGTATCGTTCTGCAGCCGACCTTCGTTCCGGGTCTGACGATCACTGCCGACTATTTCGACATCACGATCGACGATGCGATCATCACCGTGCCTCCGCAGACGGCTATCGACCTCTGCTTCACCGAGGTTCAGGATTTCACTGATCCGCGGTGTGCCGGCTTCGTCAACACCCGTGATGCGAACGGTGCCTTCACTCGTGACAACCCGCCGCAGTTCGGCGTCGCGAACGTTGCCCGTCTCGAAACCAGCGGTATCGACCTTCAGATCAGCTACGGCATGGATCTCGGTTTCTCGCTGCTTGGCAACGGTGGTTCGGACCTGAACTTCTCGTTCCTGGGCACCTGGACCGAATCCAACGCACTGGCACCTGACCAGAGCGATCCCAGCAATGTGATCGAGTGCGCCGGTGAATTCGGCCTCGAGTGCGGTGAACCGCAGGCTGCGTTCAAGTGGACGGCCCGTACCAGCTATGTCGACGGTCCGCTGACCTTCTCGACCCGCTGGCGTCACCTTGCAGCCGTCAACGACGACGATCCGACCTTCGACTACCTCGTGGAGCGGATCGCGGCTTACGATCTCATCGACCTTACCCTGTCGTATGATTTCAACGAGACGCTGACGCTGACCGTGGGTGTGAACAACCTGTTCGACACCCTGCCGACCTCGCCGGTGTTCGATGCCAACGGCGTCGTGACCAACGACACGAACACCCTTCTCCTGGGTGACCGTAACAACGGTGAGCAGGCCAACACCTATCCGTCGACCTACGACGTGCTGGGTCGCGACTTCTTCGCTTCGTTCCTGGTTCGCTTCTAAGCGTCCACCGAGCGAATATTCGCCAGACAAAGGGGCGGGGGGTCTTCGGACCTCCCGCCCTTTTGTTATCTGGTGATGATGAGAACGCCCGCGCTTTATCCGGCGGCGGGGTTCAGGCCTTGCGGAAGGTCCGGAAGTCGGCAAACGGCGCAGCCGATATGCCGTCCAGCAACTGGCGATCTTCGACCAGTTCCAGTCCTGCGTCAGCCATGGCCGTAATGATCGGCGCGCCATCCCCAGCGGCTGTGGCCGCAGCTTCGAGCGAGGCGATGCGCCCCAGTTCGTTCTCGGCCTGCGCCTCTATCTCTGTCAGGATTGCCTTCACGTTCGCAGGGCTGTCCTGCCGCCCGTGATGCAGGGTCTGGCGGATAGCTTCGGCGATCTCCCACGCGGCCGAGGCAGGGCCGTGCAGGGCAGCGCCTTTCTCCGGTGCCTCGATCACTTGCCGGGGCAGGGCGGCGATCCCCGCGCTGCGCAGGCCCAGGCTGCCACGCGCCGCTTTCAGCAGTTGCTGATCCTCCAAGGCCCACGCGATCTGCGCACGCCGCTTTCGGTTGTGGGCGACGATGGGACCATCCAGCCGGTGCGTCATCAACGCGGCCATGCCCCCCGGTTTCAGCACGCGCGCAACCTCCACGGCGGCGCTCGGCAGGTCCCCGTATTCGAAGGCGAACTGGCTGGTGACGGCGGCGAAACGCCCGTCCGGCAGCGGCAGGTCTTCCATCATGACCCCGCCGCGCACCTTTGCGCCGCGCGGCGGATCGGGGAGGGCGCCCGCCCGGTCTATGCCGAGCAGCTTCAGGTCTCGTCTCGCCCTAAGGAGATGGGCCATCACGTGCCCGTCGCCGGTGCCAAGATCCAGGATACGCGCACCCTTGGGCAAAGTTCGCGCGAAGTCTTTCCACACGCGTTCCCGCTGGCGTTCGATGCGGTTCCAGCTCTCCGGCATGCCGCGCCCCGCGTCGGTGCGCGCAGCCTTGGTGCCCTTACGGCGCTCCCGTTCCCAGAACGTATCCCACGCCTGGTTTATATCCCCGTTGCCCATCCTCCATTCATCGCAGGCTGAACGTCGAATGCAACCGTCATCCGGCGGCTTTGGCTGAAGGGAACGGTGCCATGGTAAAGCGTGCTGGGGAACAGCGCGAGGTGCCCTTCGCGCGGGCGCAGGGTGTAAAGCGGGTCGAGGTCGAGACCGAGATCGGGGGGCGGGCGGTCCAGCTCCAGCCAGCCCGCTTTCGTGTCGTCCGCATCGTTCATCGGCGGCAGGACAAGATAGAGGGCGGAAGAAAGAATACCCTGCGGGTGGACATGCGGCGCGTGATAGTCCCCCCCGCCCGAAAGGCGCACCGACCACGATCCCTTGATCGCCCAGGGGTTATCGCGATGCCGCAGCAGAGGATGGCTCTCGTCTGCCGGTGGCAGTCCCTCGCGATAGCGTTCCAGCGTCGCCTCTATCGCCTGGCCCAAGGCGATGATGGCGGGCTCTGTCCGGTCGAACAGGCGTCCGCGCGTCTGCGTGCCGCCGCGCAGCGACTGGCCGAGCGGGAAGGGGCTGTTCTCGTGGATTTGCTCCAGGACGGCGATGGCCGGGGGCAGGACCTTGTCCGCATCCTCCAGCTCCATCAGCCGCACCAGCCCTTCCTGGCCGTGCAGCCAGTGCGCGCGTTCGTTCCCGGTCAGGCGCCAGACGAAATCGCGACCGGCCCAGGCGGAAATGCTGCCCGGATTGTGCGCGATCGCCTTTGCCAGCGCTTCTTCCGCGCGATCAAGCTCGCCCTGGCGCAGGGCATGGCGCCCCTCGTGCACCCAGCGTTCCTCGGTATCGTCGGAAAGCGACGCGAACAGCGCCTCTGCCGCTGCATTCTCCCCCGCGGCCCCGGCGTAGAATGCCTCCACCAGCGCAAGCCGCGCGGCATCGGGAAACGTGCGGCGGGCCTGCCGGATCACTTCCAATGCCTTGCCCGGTTCGCCCAGTCCGTAATACTGGTGCGCCCACTCGGTGAAGATGGCCGTATCGCCCGGTGCTTTTTTCGCCGCCTCGCCGTAGTGAGAGGCGAAGTCAGGCTCGGCTGCCGCCAGCCGCAACTGCGCCAGGAATTTCAGCGCAGCCTGCCAGCGCGGAATACGGTCGACCAGCATCTGCGCCAGCTCGCGCGCCTCTTCCACGCGGCCTTCCGCATCGAGCGCCTGGGCCTTGCCCAGCCATGCTTCCGGATCGCTCTGCAATACCGCCAGCGCCCGGTCGAACCGCGCCGCTGCGCCCGTCTCGCCGCGTTCCAGCGCCACGGCGGCGCGCCCGTGCAGCGCCTTGGGCCGTGCAGGTTCGATGGCCAGCGCCTTGTCGTAATACTCGGCTGAAAGCGCCATCTTGCCTGCGCCCCGCGCCGCGTTGCCGCGCGTGGACCAGTAATGCGCGTGCGACCGTGCCTGCCGCTCGATCTTCGCGAGCACGTCCAGCGCTTCCTCGTTGCGCCCCGCGGCGCTCAGCGCGATGGCGTGGTCGATGGCCCAGTCGAAATTGGCGGGCACCAACGCGCTCGCCTTGCCGAAATGCTCGGCCGCACCTGCCGGATCGCCCGATTGCAGACGCAGGCTGGCGGAATAGTGCCATAGCTGCCCGTCCTTCGGGTGCGCCGCAGTGCCCTGCGCGAGGGTCGCGAGTGCCGAGACACGGTCGCCCCGCTGCGCCGCCGCCATGGCCTGTGCGGCATAGTCCTGCGCGGAAAGGCCGATCATCACCGGTCGCGCAGCCATCCGCTGATGGCATAGCGCCCGCGCGGCGCGTAGGGCGGCACATAGGTTACCGCGTGCGCTTGGGGGACCTTGAACAGGTTCAGCGTGTTGAAGCGCGGCATGAAGCCGGTCTCGATATTGCCCTCGTCATCATAGAACACCAGGTAGCCGCCCCAGTCGGGATGCCAGTCATCGATGGTCAGGTTCAGCACATAGGCAATGCGCCATCCCTCGGCCACGTGGCTGTCGATGTGCCTGCCAAGGAAGTGGTTGGGGCCAAAGCAGCTGGCGTGGCCATCGGCCTTGGCCAGGTCCGCCATGCCGGTGATGTCGCGCATCAGGCCGAGGAAATCGGGCGCGTTCAGGTATTCCAGCAGCAATTCGTGTGGGCCGCCCGGGGCCCAGCCTTTCTGCAACCCCTCGACGAGAGAATAGCGGTGCGAACGGAAGGCGTAGTCGCCTGCTGCGGCGGCACGGTCCGTCGCCTTGACCAGTTCCACCACCTCTCGGCTGGTGTCCGGATCGCGCAGGTCGCGCCCGCGCCACGACCGCGGCTGCGCGTCGGCGCCCGCCTGGATGGCGACGCCCCATTCGGTGCCTGACACCATGATCTCGCGCAGTTCGCGGGCGGTTTCGTCCGTCAGGATGTTCTCCACCTGCAGGCGGGTGTCGGCGGCGAAACGCTGCGCCAGTCCGGCGCGGTCGAGATCGGGATTGAGTTCGAAAAGGGCCTTTGCCATGCCTGCAGGCTATAGGAATGCCTGCGGGATTAGGCCAGCCCCGGCACGCCGGATCCGGCCAAAAGAAGACCCGCCGGGCGGCCTCCCTGAAGAGCCGCAGCGGCGGGTCAGACCGATACCTGTTATCTGCGCCGGCTGGCTGTCGCCACCGGCAGGCCGTGTCCGCCGCGCATCTTACCCTGCGCTAGAGAGACGGCCCGGTACCGTTTGCGGGAAGTCTCAGCCGCGCTGCTGCGCTTCGGCGCGGAGGGCGATTTCCTGGTCGAAGTTCAAGATGGTCTCGCGATAGCAGCGGCGTGCTTCGGAACTGGGCAGTGCCGCGCCCGATGTGCGGCGATCGATGCCGCAGACTTCCTCCGCAGCACGGTGCAGGCGGCGTTCGAGAGCGGCCTGGCCCGCCTGGGTGGACAGATCGAGATCGCTGTAGCGCACTGCAACCGACTCGGCTTCGGCGGCGCTGACGGGGGCGGCCAGCACGGCGCTGGCAGCGAGAGCGGCGGCCAGGCCGGTCTTGATGGAAATGGTCTTCATGGTCTTCCTCCTCTTTCCTCTGTTGCTCCGGCCCGCTTTTCGTTGGGGGGATGGGCCGGAGCGGTGACTGTGATCTAGGCAAAGGAGCGGCGCACATCATGCAATGCTCGACCGGAACAGGGCTGGAATCGACGGAATTCCAACAGTCCCGACAACTGCGTGACTGCAACCGACGAACGTCGATTTCCTTGCACGTGCAACAATGCTTCGTGACGAGAGGGCGCTTCGCAAGCATCGCAAAGGCACGCCACGCGAAAGCGGGAAGGGAAGAGAAAGCGGCAAAGCCTTGCGCACTTCACTTGGCGTTCAGCGCGAGGCTAGTTATAGGCGAGCCATGACTGTGAAGCTTTCCATCCGTAGCGCGCTGCTGGGCGCCGCCTGTGCAACGATGCTGACCGGCTGCGGCGGCGGCCCGGATACGGGCGCGACCGACCTTGCCTATGTCGCACGCGACGTCGAATCGCTCTACACCGCGGCCCGTTCACGGCTTGAGCGCGGCGACCTGAAACTGGCCGCCGGCCTGTTCGACGAGGTGGAACGCCAGCACCCCTATTCGCCATGGGCCCGCCGGGCGCAGCTGATGAGCGCGTTTTCCTATTACGCGGCGCGCGATTATACCAAGGCCATCCAGTCGGCCTCACGCTTCCTGTCGATCCACCCCGGCAACCGCGATGCGCCCTATGCCTATTACCTGATCGCCATGAGCTATTACGAGCAGATCAGCGATATCGAGCGCGACCAGGCGATTACCGAACGCGCGTTGCAGGCCATGAACGAAATCGTCCGTCGTTTTCCCGAAAGCGCCTATGCCGACGATGCGCGCCTGAAGATCGACCTGCTGAACGATCACCTTGCGGGTAAGGAAATGGAAATCGGCCGGTTCTACCAGCGCACCGGCCAGTGGCTGGCCTCGCAGCTGCGTTTCCAGAACGTGGTGGAAGATTACCAGACCACCAGCCACACGCCCGAGGCGCTGTACCGCCTGACCGAGTCCAGCCTGGCGCTGGGCATTCCCGAAGAGGCGCAGCGGTATTCCGCGGTGCTGGGGGCCAACTATCCCGGCAACGAGTGGTATGAAAAGGCGTTCGAGCTGATGCAGGAGCACGCGCCCGCGCGCGTCGGCGGCTGATCGGCAGGCCTTTCAGGTGCCGTAGCGGCGGTCCATATCGCCCTGTTCGCGGCGATTGAGTTCCAGCAGGTCACGCATTTCCGGCAGGTGCAACGGGCAGCACAGGCGTACACCGGCCAGCCCGTCGTGCGCCCAGCGGATCGTGCCTTCGATTTCCAGATCGGTGCTGGTGACGATCGTGACACTGTCGCCCACCTCATAGGTGCTGCGTCCCAGGTTGCTGATACGCGCCCCCTGCTGCGACAGTTCGATCAGCAGTCCGGATGCGGCCTTGCGCCCGTCGCGCCGCAGCCTGACCGGCAGTCGGGTGGCGTAACGCCTGTATGCCCTGATCGTGAGCACGGACATCCGTGTCGCCCCTCCTGAATTGCCAAGACCCTGAAATTACCAAGCCAGTGTGACCGGAACTGGTTAAGAAAACGTCGCCGTCCACCCTTTTGGGGTGTCCCGGTCGTTGCGCTGATGCTGGCGTGGCCGTAAAGCCTGACGGCCTATGCTCACCGCGCTTTCTATCCGGAACATCGTGCTGATCGACGCGCTCGACCTGTCATTCGGGCCGGGGCTTGGCGTGCTGACGGGCGAAACCGGGGCGGGCAAGTCGATCCTGCTGGATGCGTTGGGCCTGGTGCTGGGCAACCGTGCCGACACCGCGCTGGTTCGCGCTGGAGAGGACCAGGCGAGCGTTACCGCGACATTCGAATTCGGCACGCTGCCGGCGCTCCTGCAAGATGCGCTGGAGGAAGCGGAAGTGGAGATCGAGCCGGGCGAACCGCTGATCATCCGCCGCCGCCTGAAGGCCGATGGCGGGTCCAAGGCCTTCGTCAACGACCAGCCCGTAGGCGTGGCCCTGCTGCGCACGCTGGCGGGCGCGCTGGTGGAACTGCACGGCCAGCACGACGACCGCGGGCTGGTAAACCCGCGCGGCCACCGCATGCTGCTGGATCGCTATGCCGATGCGGATGTGGCGGGCGTGGCTGCCGCATGGGAAGACTGGCGCAAGGCGCGCAGCAAGCTGGCTGCCGAGCGAGAAGCGATCGAACAGGCCAGGGCCGACCAGGACCTGTTGCTGGCGCACCTTTCCGAACTCACCAATATCGAACCGCAGGAGGGGGAGGAGGAGACGCTCGCCAATTCGCGCACCGACATGCAGAAGGGCGAAAAGCTGGCGGGCGACCTGGAAGACCTGCGCACGGTCTGGGACGGATCCGATTCCCCGCTCGCCGCCCTGCGCGTGGCAGCGCGCAAGCTGGACCGGATTGCGCCCGAACATCCCCTGCTGGCAGAGGCGCTGGCCGCGCTCGACCGCGCCGTGATCGAGGCGGGAGAGGCGGAAGAGAAATTGCAGGCGGCGGGCGAGGCCCTGCAGCACGACCCGCTGGAACTGGACCGTATCGAGCAGCGCCTGTTCGAACTGCGCGCACTGGCCCGCAAACACAATTGCCAGGTGGACGACCTGCCCGAGGTAATGCGCGGCCTGCGCGCCAAGCTGGACGCCATCGAACAGGGCGATGCCGACCTCGCCGACCTGGAAAAGGCGGAACGCACTGCGCACGAAGTCTATCGTGCGCGGGCAGAGGCGCTTCACGGCACGCGCGTGGGCGCTGCCATGCAACTGGACGAGGCCGTTGCCGCCGAGTTGGCGCCGCTCAAGCTCGATTCCGCCCGTTTCAAGACGGCAGTTGCCGAGCAGCCCGAGGAGAAGTGGAGCGCGCACGGCATGGACTCGGTCGAATTCCTGATCGCCACCAATCCGGGCGCGGACTTTGCCCCGCTGGGCAAGATCGCATCAGGCGGCGAACTTTCCCGCTTCATCCTGGCGCTGAAAGTGGCGCTGGCGGAGCAGGGCGGCGCGGCGACGGTGATCTTCGACGAGATCGACCGCGGCGTGGGCGGGGCGGTGGCATCTGCCATCGGCGAACGGCTAGCGCGGCTTGCCAATGGCAACAAGGGTGAGGGTGGGCAGTTGCTGGCCGTGACGCACTCACCCCAGGTCGCCGCGCGTGGGCGCACGCATTACATGATCGCCAAGTCGAACGAGGGCACGGTAACAAAGACCTCGGTCGCGCTGCTGGACGCTGAAGGGCGGCAGGAGGAAATCGCCCGCATGCTTTCCGGTGCGGAAGTCACCGACGAAGCGCGGGCCCAGGCAGACAGGTTGCTGGAGGGCGCTTAGTGCGCACAAGCGCGTTGAGGGCTTGAAAACACAGGCCAGTCGGCGGATGAGGCGTCATGCGTATCATTCCCCTTACCCTGTCGCTGCTCCTGCTCTCGGCCTGCGTGACCGAAGCGGGGGAGACCGTCGCCAACCCCGATCCGCTGCCCGCGCTTGCCTTGCAGCAGGATAATCCGCGCCTTGCCCTGCTGGAACACATGCTGGCCGGATATTTCGAATCCGATGTCATCAACCGGCCCACGGTCTGCGCCGCGTGGTATGGCGATGACGGTCAGCTTGGCGGGCCTTCCGCTGGGGAGGAGACCGCGCTGATCGCCCGTTTCCCGCAGCTTGCCCCCATGGCGCGGTGCACGAACACCGCGCAGGGCTGGCAGGATAGCGAAACCGGGGAAGCCGCGATGGTCTTCACGATCCACGAATTCGCCTGTGCCAGCGATACGAGTTGCAGCGCCTGGGGCGGCTATCGCTCGAACGGCGGAAATTCGATGAGCTACCTCTACAACGGCGAGTGGGATGGCGCGCGCTGGCAGTTCACCCGCGACATGAGGATCATTGCCGAGTGAGCGAGACCATTTCCGAAGCCGAAGCCGCGAACGAACTGATGCGGCTGGCCAGGCAGATCGCGCATCACAACCGGCTCTACCACGCGGAGGACGATCCGGAGATTTCCGACGCCGAGTACGACGCGCTGGTACGGCGCAATGCCGAACTGGAAGAGCAGTTTCCGCACCTTGTCCGTGAGGATTCGCCCAGCAAAGCGGTGGGCCACGAAATTGCCGCATCGCCCCTGTCCAAGGTGAGTCACGAGGTTCGCATGATGAGCCTCGACAACGCCTTTTCCGACGAGGAGGTGGAGGACTTCGTTGCCCGCGTGCGGCGGTTCCTGTCGCTGGGAGAAGACGAGCCCGTTGCCTTCACGGCGGAGGACAAGATCGACGGGCTTTCCTGCTCGCTGCGTTACGAGAGCGGCAAGCTGGTGCTGGCCGCCACACGCGGCGATGGGCAGGTGGGCGAGAACGTTACGCCGAACGTCGCCCACATCGCCGATATTCCCCAGCAGCTTGTCGGTGACAAGGTGCCCGACGTGTTCGAGGTGCGCGGCGAAGTTTACATGGCGAAACAGGATTTTGCTGCGCTCAATGCTGCGCAGGAAGAGGCGGGCGAAAAGCTATTCGCCAACCCCCGCAATGCCGCCGCCGGGTCGCTGCGGCAGAAGGACGCCAGCGTCACCGCCCGCCGCCCCTTGCGCTTCTGGGCGCACGGCTGGGGCGCGGCCAGCCACGTTCCCGGCGATACCCAGCTCGAAGTGATGCGGCAGATCGAGAGGTGGGGGCTGCCCATTTCTCCCGACCTGAAATTGTGCAGTGATGTGAAGGCTATGCTGCACCATTATCGCAGCATTTCCGAAGGGCGTGTTGGCCTGCCTTACGAGATCGACGGCGTTGTCTACAAGGTCGACCGGCTCGACTGGCAGAAGCGGCTCGGCTTCGTGGCGAAGGCGCCGCGCTGGGCGCTGGCGCACAAGTTCCCTGCCGAGCAGGCCGAGACGACGCTGGAGTCCATCGACATCCAGGTTGGCCGCACGGGCAAGCTGACTCCGGTCGGGCGACTGGCCCCGGTGCTGGTGGGCGGGGTGACCGTCACCAATGTGACCTTGCACAACCGTGACGAGATCGAGCGGCTTGGCGTGCGTCCGGGCGACCGCGTGGTGATCCAGCGCGCGGGCGATGTCATCCCGCAGGTGGTGGAGAACCTGACCCGCGACGCGGAGCGGCCTGCCTTCCACTTTCCCGCCGAGTGCCCCGTGTGCGGTTCCGAAGCGGTGAGCGAGGAAGGCGAGGTCGACGTGCGCTGCACCGGTGGCCTCATCTGCAAGGCGCAGCAGTACGAGCGGCTGAAGCACTTCGTCAGCCGCGCCGCGCTGGATATCGAGGGGATGGGCGAGAAGACCATCGCCGAATTCATGGAGCGCGGCTGGCTGGACAACGGCCCTGCCGACATCTTCCGCCTGCACCGCAAGCGCGACGAGATCCTGGCGCTGGAAGGCTGGAAGGAGAAGTCGGTCGACAACCTCATCGCCAGCATCGAGGCCAAGCGCGAGCCCGATGCCGCGCGCCTGCTGTTCGGCCTCGGCATTCGCCACGTCGGGGCGGTGACGGCGCGCGACCTGATGAAGAACTTCCACGAACTGCCGGCCCTGCGGGAAACGGCGCAGCACGCGCGGGCGGGCGACGAGGAGGCGGCGGCCTCGCTCACGAGCATCGACGGCATTGGCGGGGCCGTGGTGGAAGCGCTGGGCGACTTCTTCCACGAGGAGCACAACCGCACCGTGTGGGACGACCTGCTCTCCGAAGTCTCCCCGCCGCGATACGAGGTGGAAACGCTGGACAGCCCCGTCGCGGGCAAGACCGTGGTGTTCACCGGCAAGCTGGAGACCATGAGCCGCGACGAAGCCAAGGCGCAGGCCGAGCGCCTGGGGGCCAAGGCCAGCGGATCGGTCAGCGCCAAGACCGACCTGCTTGTGGCAGGTCCGGGCGCGGGATCGAAGCTGAAGAAGGCCGCCGAACTGGGGATCGAGGTGATCGACGAAGCAGGCTGGGCCGAAATCGTGGCGGCGGCGGGCTAGCCTAGTCGTTCGGCATCAGGTGGATTTCGCGCACGCATGACGTGTCGCGCTGTCCGAGGGCGAAGACGACGGCATCGGCGATGTCGCGCGGTTGCAGCTTGGTTGGCTTGGCCTCGTCGAAGAAGGCTGTGTCCACCATGCCGGGCGTGATGACGGTGCAGCGACCGCCCCATTCGCGCATCTCCTCCGCCAGGTTGCCGGCGAAGCCTTGCACGAACCACTTGGTAGCGCTGTAGATGGAACCCTGCATGTGGTCGCGCCCGGCCTTGGACCCGGTGACGACGAACGTCCCCTTGGTCTTGCGCAGGTGCGGAATGGCGGCGTGGGCGGTGTAGAGCACGGCGAGGATGTTGAGATGGATCATGTCGTGCCATTCTTCCGGGTCGCCTTTTTCCACGCCGGGATTGTCCACGCCCTTTCCGGCGTTGGCGAAAACCGCATCCAGCCCGCCAAAATGATCGACCGCCTTCGCAATCGCCGCGTTCAGCGCATCGCGATCGGTGACGTCGCACGGCAGTGCCAGCGCGGCATCGCCGATATCGCCTGCCAGCGTGTTCAGCTTGTCTTCGGAACGGGCCAGCAGGGCCACGTTCCAGCCGTTTTCGGCGGCAGCGCGGGCGGTTGCCTCGCCGATCCCGCTGGAGGCGCCGGTGATGAGCAGGGTCTTGGTCATGGAAACTTCTCTTGCATCGTAGGGATGATGCAAGGGTAATGGCCGGCGGGGCGGGGAGGTTCCTGCCAGCTCGGCGTCAGGTCAGCCCGGCGTTCCGCCTGGATTGTCGATGTTACCCCTGCCCAGATCGCGCAGGTCGAAATGGGTGCGGATATGATCCAACACCGCGGGATAGAGCGGGTTGTTGAAGCGGATGCCGGCATAGGGCCGGTCCTGCCAGCGCACCGTGGCATCTACCGGTCCGACGGGGCCGATCTTGATGGTAACCCCCAGATCGGGCGAGAGAAAGCCCATGCGATCCAGGATACGGCAGCCGCGTTCCGACAGGTCCACGATCGTCACCTCGCGCTTGCCGGTTCCGGTGCGCAGCGTGCCCATGATGGAAATATCATGCCGCTCGACACTGCGTTCGCCCATGCAATTGCCCCATCTCGTGCTGTGTATCGCGAAAGTAACCATACAGGATATGCTGCACTGCGACAATGCAAGTTTGCCCAGGTGTTACTGCGCTAATAACCCTGATGTTTAACCATGATCGGGCGGCTTAATCGGGCGGGGCAGGCTCCGGTATCCATTCCATCACCCCGCCGGCAAACGGGGTCCACAGTCCCATTTCGATGCCCGCTTCGGCCAGCGTGTTACCGACCCATGTGTTGCAGGTGTTGGCGAGTGAGTAGCTGCCCTTCGCCTCGTAATAGGCATCGTCGACGTAAGTGCCGGTCAGGACCGGGCGGTCCTCTCCCTCGGCAACTTCGGGCAGCGCGCGTTCGATGGCGGCGACGAGGCGCGCGTACTGCGCCTGTGTGATGGTAACCGGGCGATGGTTCGGGCTGGGGGCGGGGCGCACGTAATGGCTTACCCGCATCAGCGCATCGCCGCCTGTCGTCGCAATGCGCAGCGCGGTACTGGCTTTCAGGTCGCCCCAGGTCGGCACGTTCAGGAAGACCTCGCGCTCGCCCCAGCCAAGTGAAAGGTGCGTCGGATATCGACCGTAGGCATCGCGCCGCGCAGCGCTGGGCAAGCTCTCGCGCCAGTCTTTCGTCGCGGTGACGATGGGCACGATGATGCCGGTGTGGGTACCGTTGGTCTCCACCATGATCTGAACCGTTTCCGACGTTTCCCCCGTCGCTGCGACCGTTTCGTGGCGGGGGATCGAACTGCCGATCCAGGCTGCCAGCGGATAGCCGACGGCCAGCGCTACCAGCACGGCCAGTATCGCCAGCCCCGCGCGCAGCAGGCGGCGAACCACTGGCGATCGCGTTACCTCAGAAACCGACGCCGCAGCCACAGGATGCTCCAGTCGCCATTGACGATGCGCCGGTGCACGCGAAAACCGGCCTTGAGATAAGCGGCCCGCACCGTTCTTTCCTGCCTTTCCAGCAGCCCCGCCAGCAGCACGCTGCCGCGCGGCGAGACAGCATCCGCGAAATCGTGCGCCATCGCGATCAGCGGTCCGGCCAGGATGTTCGCGATCAGCAGGTCGTAAGGCGCGCGCGCCTGCAACGAGGGATCGTCCATGCCATCGGCGATAACCATGGCCAGTTCGCCGCGCTCCGTGCCCAGCGGAATGTCATTCATGTCGCAGTTGCCGATCACCGCGGGCTCGCACACCGGATCGATATCGCTGGCAACGGCATGGGCCAGCGGCCACAGGTCCATGGCGGCAAAGGCCAGCAGGCCGGTACCGGTGCCGATATCCGCCACGCTTCGCGGCGTGAGACCCTGGCGCTTCATGATGTCGAGCATTTCCAGGCAGCCCGCCGTGGTTTCGTGTTGACCGGTGCCAAAGGCCTGCGCGGCAGGAATCACGAATTCGGTCAGCGAGGGGTCGCCCAGCGGCTTGTGATCGGGGGTGCGTACGCGGAACCGACCGGCACGGATCGGGTTCACGCCCTTCTGGCTTTCGCTCACCCAGTCGGTGTCCGGCAGCTTTTCCGCCAGGATCGGCGGCACGGGCTCGTCGAAAAGCTCGTGCAGGGCGGCACGCTCGGCATCGTTCGGCTCACCGGGAGTATAGGCCTCCAACCGCCACACCTCGGGCTGCTTGGGATCGACCTCGTAGGCGGTAAGGACGATATTCTCGTCCCAACCGATGATTTCTTCGCGCCTGTCCAGCGCTTCCTCGACTCGCTCTTTCGTAGCAAGGGCGGATAGCTTCCAGCTCATTGCGTCCCCTCTCGGGCCAGCCGATCATCCAGCCTTGCCCCCCTGTCGGCGGCATAACTGGCGCAATTCGCGCCACTTTGCCAGTCGCTTGCCAGCAATTTGTCACGCATGCCGCTGGCCGAGGGGTGGGGGGTGAGCAGGATGTCGCAGTCCAGGGCGGCCAGGCGGGCCAGTCCATCGCGATAGGCCTGCACGTATTCGGCATGGTCGGAAAACCTGTAATTGTCGGCGCTGACGGCGGAAAGGCTGTCGGCATAGACGATGGTCTTGCACTCGCCCGCCTCGCAGCTTTCCCACTGCCATGTCAGCGCGCCCGGCGTGTGGCCGGGAGTGGCAATCGGCATGAAGCGCAGGCCGGCGATCTCCACCGCCTGTCCAGGCGTTACCGCGGATACGGCCCGGCCTGGAACCGGGGTCATCGGATCGTGCATGCCGTATTGCGGATCGTTCGCTGCGGCCATGCCGGTTTCCAGCACCGGCAGCGCCTGCGGGGATGTAAGAATGCGCGCGCCGCTGTTCTGGTGCACCCACCACAGGCCGCCGACATGATCGAAGTGTTCGTGGCTGGTCAGCACGGCGCGCAGGTTTTCCGGCTGGAAGCCAAGCGTGCGAATGTTGCTCAGCACCACGCGTGCGCCGTTGCGGGTGCCGCTGTCGATCAGCACGTGGCCTGCCGGTCCTGCAATCAGTATCGCGGATATGCCGCAGGTGCCGACGTGGTAGGTGTCTCCGTAAACGTGGAACGGGCGGGCGCGCTTGTCCCAGTCGTCCCAGTCGGTGCAGTCCTGCGCCCATGCCGTGCCGCTGTCCGCACCGGCGCGGGCGGCATCGAGCGTGGCCATGCTGGCGGAAGGGACAGGCGGCTGCGGGGCGACGCAGGCGGCCAGCAACAGGCTCGCCAGCGCGGCGGCCCATTTACCGCACATAACTGGCGCCGTTGGCATCGATTACCGCGCCGGTCATGCTGGGTGGCGCGTCGAGGCTGCAGAACACGGCGATGTCTGCAATCTCCTCCGGCTCTGCCACGCGGCCCAGCGGGATATCGGCCAGCAGTCCTTCGCCCCCGCGACTGTCGAGGTAGTCGCCTGCCATCGATGTGTCGGTGAACCCCGGCGTGATGGCGAAGGAAAGGATGCCTTCGGCGGCATAGCCGCGCGCGATGGTCTTGTGCATGGCCACCATGCCGCCCTTGGCCGCGGCATAATGCCAGTGCGCGGGCGAGTCCCCGCGATAGGCAGCGCGGCTGGCGATATGGACGATGCGCCCGCCGCAGCCGCGATCCTGCCAGTGGCGCACGGCAAAGCGGCTGAGCTGCGCTGCGGCAGTCAGGTTGATGCGCAGCGTATCCTCCCACCGGTCCAGCCATTCGATGTCGCTGGCGTGCAGCGGGATCTGCTCGAACAGGCCGGCATTGTTGACAAGCACGTCGATACGGCCATCCAGCCGGTCCAGCGCCTCTTCCCACAGCATCTGCGGGGCAGGGGGATCGGCGAAGTCCGCGGCGATCGTGCGCGAATCGATTTCGCGGGTGGCGTGTCCCATGACGTTGCAGCCCCGCTCCGCCAGCTGGTCTGCAATCGCCTGTCCGATACCTCGGCTGCTGCCGGTGACGAGAATGTTGGTCATGGATCAGGGTCATAGCGGGGGGAACCCTGCGGGGAAAGTCCGCGCGAGCGCGCCGTCGGCGTTGGGACCGATATCGGGAGAAATCTGCCCGATATGGCCGAAGGGCCGCTTGTCACGCGCGCCACAATCGCTAGAGGGAGGGCACGAACTTTGGGCTCTAACTCACGCAATGGGACGCTAAATGGCCAACCGCCCGCTATCACCGCACCTGCAAATCTGGAAATGGGGACCGCACATGGCGGTATCCATCCTGCACCGCGTATCGGGGGATGGCATGGCCATCGTCGGGCTGGGCGTGCTGCTGTGGTGGCTGGGGGCGCTGGCTGGCGGGCCGGAAGCTTACGAGACGTTCCACACCCATGCCTCCGCCTGGTATGGCAAGGTGGTGCTGATCGGCCTGACCTGGGCCTTCTTCACCCACATGTGCTCTGGCCTGCGCCACTTCGTGCTGGACCTTGGCGCGGGCTACGAACTGGATACCAACCGCACCTGGTCGGTCATTTCGATGGTCGGCGGCGTCGTGCTGACGGCGGTCTTCTGGGCCCTGATCCTGCTGGCTTGATAGGGACGAAACACCATGGGTAACGGAACTTCCATCGGCCGCGTGCGCGGCCTCGGCGCAGCCCACCAGGGTCCGCATCACTGGCTGATGCAGCGCTTCACCGCGGTCGGTAACCTCGTGACGGTGCTGTTCCTCGGCGTGTCGCTGGCGTTACTGGGCGACTATTCGTACGCCAGCGTTGCGGGCTGGCTGTCCGCCCCGCTGCCTGCCTTCATGGTGGCGCTGCTGGTGGTGTCCACCTTCTGGCACGCGCGGCTGGGCTTGCAGGTCCTTATCGAGGATTACCTGCACGAATCCGGCACAAAGTTCGCCGCCATTCTCGCCTTGAACATCGCCAGCTTTGCAGGCGCCGCATTCGGCCTGTTCTGCATCGCTCGCCTCGCCTTCTCCGCAGGAGCTGCCTGACATGGCACATAAAGCCACCTTCGAAATCAACGGCAAAGCCTACCCGATCATCGACCACACCTATGACGTGGTCGTGGTGGGCGCGGGCGGCTCGGGCCTGCGCGCGACCATGGGCGCGGCAGAAGCGGGCCTGAAGACGGCCAACATTTCCAAGGTCTTCCCCACCCGTTCGCACACGGTGGCAGCGCAGGGCGGCATCGCCGCTTCGCTGGGCAACAATACGCCCGATCACTGGCAGTGGCACATGTACGACACCGTGAAGGGTGCCGACTGGCTGGGCGACCAGGACGCCATCGAATACCTTGCACGCGAAGCCCCGCAGGCGGTTTACGAGCTGGAGCACGCGGGCGTGCCGTTCAGCCGTAACGAGGACGGCACGATCTACCAGCGCCCCTTTGGCGGGCACATGCAGAACATGGGCGAAGGCCCGCCGGTGCAGCGCACCTGCGCCGCGGCTGACCGCACCGGCCACGCCATGCTGCACGCGCTCTACCAGCAGAGCCTGAAGTATAGCGCAGATTTCTATATCGAATACTTCGCCATCGACCTGATCATGAAGGACGGCGCCTGCGTCGGCGTGCTCGCCATGTGCCTGGACGATGGTTCGATCCACCGTTTCCGCAGCCACGGCGTGGTGCTGGCAACGGGCGGCTATGGCCGCTGTTACTTCACCGCCACCAGCGCCCACACCTGCACGGGTGACGGCGGCGGCATGGTGCTGCGCGCCGGCCTGCCATTGCAGGACATGGAATTCGTGCAGTTCCACCCCACCGGCATCTACGGCGCGGGCGTGCTGATTACAGAGGGCGCACGCGGGGAGGGCGGCTACCTCACCAATTCCGAGGGCGAGCGGTTCATGGAACGCTATGCCCCCAGTGCGAAGGACCTCGCCAGCCGCGATGTCGTATCGCGCTCGATGGCGCTGGAAATGCGCGAAGGGCGCGGCGTGGGGCCGGACAAGGATCACATTCACCTGCACCTCGATCACATCGATCCCAAGGTGCTGGCCGAACGCCTTCCCGGCATCACCGAAAGCGGCAAGATCTTTGCCGGCGTCGACCTGACGCGCCAGCCGCTGCCGGTCACCCCGACGGTGCATTACAACATGGGCGGCATCCCCTGTAACTACCACGGCGAAGTCGTGACCATTGGCGCAGACGGCAATCCCGATACCGTGGTGCCCGGCCTGTTCGCCGTGGGCGAGGCGGCCTGCGTTTCGGTGCACGGGGCGAACCGCCTGGGTTCGAACTCGCTGATCGACCTCGTGGTGTTCGGCCGCGCGACCGGCTTCCGCCTGAAGGAACTGATCACGCCGGGCCAGAGCCACGACGAACTCGCACCCGACAGCGCCGATTTCGCGCTTGGCCGTCTCGACCACTTCCGCCACGCCGATGGCGGATCGCCCACCGCAGCGGTGCGTGCCGAGATGCAGAAGACGATGCAGAAGCACGCCGCCGTGTTCCGCGACAGCGAGCTGATGGCAGCGGGCGTCAAGTCGCTGGCCGAGACCAACAAGCGCATGCAGGACATCAAGGTCAGCGACCGCTCGCTGATCTGGAACAGCGATCTGATCGAGACGCTGGAACTCGACAACCTGATGGCGCAGGCCGTGGTGACGATGTCCAGCGCGGAAAACCGCAAGGAAAGCCGCGGCGCTCACGCGCACGAGGATTTCCCCGATCGCAACGATGCCGAGTGGATGAAGCACACCGCAGCTTGGTTCGAAGGCTGGGGCGGCAAGGGCGGTGACGTGAAGATCGACTACCGCCCGGTCCACGAATACACGCTGACCGACGACATCAAGTACATCGAGCCGAAGAAACGGGTGTATTGATGGACAACCGCCGCCTTCGCCGCTTCGTCCGCGAAGAGTTGGCGGAGGCTGGCCGGTTGGAACGCGAAGGACGGGTGAACGATGCGTTCGCTCGGCTGGAGCGGGCGCATATCCTCAGCCAGTATTCTACCCGCGATCATGTGGCGGTGCATGTGGCGATGCTGTGCTGGGCATGGCGGCAAGGTAGCGGGCGCGAAATGTTCGGACAGGTCGTTCGCATTATCGGTGCAGCTACCAAGACCGCGGTCGGCTGGATTCCCGAAGGCAACACGGGCGGTGCCGAGGTCAGCCCATTTCGCCCGATGCCGGTGCCGGATGATCTGGCGGCGATTATTGCTCGATCGCGGGACTGACTGCGCACTTGCCGACAGCCGGGGCTCGGCTAACCTTCACGGATGTCTTCTCGAATCGCCAGCGGGCTGCTTGTCGGCTCCGCCATCGCCCTTTCTGCCCCCGCACACGCGCAGATCACCCCTGCCGAACAGGTGATGATCCAGAGCGTGGAAGCGAGTTTCGAGAACGATGTCGCCCTTCTCGAAGCCATAACCAACGTCAATTCCGGCACCTACAACCATGACGGCGTGCGCGAAGTCGGGCAGATGCTCATGCCCGAATTCGAGGCGCTGGGCTTCGATGTGGAGTGGATCGACCAGAGCCATGTCGACCGCGCCGGACACCTCTTTGCGCGCCGCGAGGGGGATCCGGATAGCACCCGCATCCTGATGATCGGCCATATTGACACCGTGTTCGAACCGGACTCGCCATTCCAGCAATTCGTCCGCGACGGGGACACTGCCACCGGGCCGGGGGTGGTCGATGACAAGGGCGGTATCGTCGTGATCCTTTCCTCCCTGCGCGCCATGCAGGCGGCGGGCACGCTTGACGGTGCCAACATCGTCGTCGCGCTGACGGGGGACGAGGAGGATGCGGGCGATCCGATCGCACAATCGCGTCAGCACCTGATCGAGGCGGGCCAGTGGGCCGACGTGGCGCTGGGGTTCGAGGGGCTCTCGGTGGTGGATGGGCGCGACATGGGCGTGGTCGCGCGGCGTTCGTCGAACAGCTGGACGCTGACGACCACGGGCCGCACCGGCCATTCCTCGCGCGTGTTCAGCGAAGGGTCGGGATACGGCGCGATTTACGAGATGGCGCGCATCCTCGATGGCTTCCGCACGCAGTTGCCGGAAGAGAACCTGACCTACAATGTGGGTTTCATGGCCGGCGGCACCCCCGCCGCGCTGGGGGATGACAACCTCTCGGCCGCGGGCAGCGGCAAGACCAACATCATCCCCTCCGACGCCGTGGCGCGCGGCGATCTGCGTACCTTGACCCAGGAACAGACCGATCGCGCGGTTGCCGCGATGCAGGCCATTGTCGATGCCAACCTGCCCGGCACCGATGCGACGATAGAGTTCGAGTTCAGTTACCCGCCGATGTCGCCGACCGAGGGAAGCAGCGCGCTGCTGGCCCGGCTGAACGCGATCAACGCGGACATGGGGCTGGGTGAAATGGGCATCTATCCGCCCGCCCTGCGCGGGGCCGCCGATATCAGCTTCGTCGCGCCCTATGCCGACGGGCTGGCGGGCATGGGCCCGGATGGATCGGGCAGCCATGCGGTGGGCGAGAGCGCGGACCTGCGCAGTTTCACGCGGCAGGCGCAGCGGGCCGCGATCCTGATGAGCAGGCTGGCGGCAGAAACCCCGGCGCGGGACTGAACCCTATTCGGCTTGCGCGCTTTCGGTAACGACGCGCGCTTCCACGATTTCCACCGGCTCTGCCAGCATCTGGCCCTTCATCCAGCCTTCGCCCTTGTCCGGATCGACCGGCGCGGCATGGATCGCTTCCACTACGTCCATCCCGTCGATGACGTAGCCGAACACGGCATAGCCGTTGCGCCAAACAGGGTCATCGGCATCTGGCTTGGCGTCCAGGCCGGTCTGGTCGCCCAGCATGATCGAGAAGTCGCCGTTGGCAGTGCCCGGCTCCCCCATCGCCATCGATAACGCGCCGCGCGTGTGGCTCAGGCCGGTCAGCGTCGTTGGCTCGTGCTCGATGCCCGGCAGCACCCTGTCGGGTTCCCACTGCGTACCGCCCTGGATCAGGCCGTTGGGCTGGTCTCCCCAGTCGAGCGGCATCGCGCGGTAGAACACCGTGCCGTCGAAGCGGTCCTCCTCCACGTAGCGCAGGAAATTGCCCGCTGTGATTGGCGCGCGCTCTGTCTCCAGCGCGATCACGATGTCGCCCATGGTGGTTTCCAGCACCACGTTCGTGGTTTCGTACTGCGGCTCTGGCGGCGTTTCAGGCGCGTCCTGGGCAGACAGCGGCGCGGCGAGCAAGGCGAGGGCAACGGCGAATCGTTTCAGCATGCCGGGCACCCTGCAACGCCATGCGTGCGGCGGCAACAGACGAGCCCTCGCGGGCGCGCGCGAGTTCACCAGACATTCAGTTCGTCGCTACCAGAGAACGGTTCACCGCAATTATCGGATGGAGACGAAGCGATGAGACGTGAACGAAGCCCCGGAACGAAACTGATGCTGGCGGGCCTTGCCGCAGCGGTGCTGATCGTGCCGCTGCTGATGGTCTATGCGCTGGTGTACGACCGGGAGAACCGGTCCGAGCAGGCGCAGGCGCAGATCGCGCAGGGGTGGGGCGGTCCGCAGACCGTCACCGGTCCGCTGCTGGTCATCCCCTACCTCACCCAGGTCGTGCAGGCAGAGACGGTGGACGGCGTTGTACGCGAACGGCGGCAGCAAGTGCGGCGTGAGCTGTTCGTTTCCCCGCAGCGTCAGACCATCGCCACCCGGCTCGATCCCGATCGCAAGGGCTACGCCATCTATCAGAGCGTCGTCTATTCCGGCGCGTTGGAGGGCACGGCTCGCTATGCCCTCACCAGCGAGCTGGACCGGTTCGATATAACGCAGGAGGACCTGCTGTTTGACGAGGCCGAACTGCGCTTCGGCATTTCCGACACGCGCGGCCTGTCGGACGGTGCCAGCGTTTCCGCCGACGGCGAATCGCTGGACCTGCGCCCGGGCAATGGCCCGGCGGCCACCGGCGGATCGGGCTTCTCCGCGCCGGTTTCCGGCTGGGACGGTGAAGGCGCGCTGGATGCCAGCTGGAGCTATGGCCTGCGTGGCACGCGCGCTATCTCGCTGGTCCCGCGTGGCGGCGATACCGAGTGGCGGGTTACCTCGCCATGGCCGCATCCCAGCTTCACCGGCGGCTACCTGCCCGAACCATCGCAGTCCGAAACGGGAGAGGATGGCTTTACCGCGGTCTATCCCGGCATCACCAACCTGGCGCTGGGTCAGGGCCTGCTCGCCGTGACGGACCAGCCCGCCAGCCCCGCACCGGGCCAGTTTGGGGAGGCGGAAGCCAGCGCCGATCGCCCCGCCACAATCGGCCTGGTCGAGCCGGTCGATCTTTACAGCCAGGTGGACCGCGCGGTGAAGTACGGCTTCCTGTTCATCGGCTTCACCTTTGCCGCGCTGCTGATGTTCGACATCGTGGGCGGCGCCCGCGTGGCGACGGCGGAATACCTGCTGACAGGTGCGGGATTGGTGCTGTTCTTCGTGATGTTGTTGGCCTTTGCCGAGGTGATCGGCTTCGCGCTCGCCTACCTGGTGGCGGCAACCGCCATCATAGGACTGCTGACCGCTTACAGCGCGGCAATTCTGGGCACGTGGAAACGGGCAGGCTTCATCGGCGCAATGCTGGCCGGGCTCTACAGCGTGCTCTACGTGCTGCTGAACGAGGAGACCTACTCACTGGTAATCGGATCGCTGCTGCTGTTCGCTGCGCTGGCGGGCGTGATGTTCGCCACCCGCAAGGTCGACTGGTCCGCCGTGGGCCGGAATGAAGAAGACGCGCTCGCTTAGATCGCGGTCCGGGTAAACCGGGCGAAGGGCCGGGTCAGATCACTTCGGCGATCAGGCCCAGGTCCTTCGCCTCTTCGCAGCCGATATACCAGTTCTCCGGCGCGCGGTCGCGAACGTCCTCGAACGAAACGTTGCTGCCTTCCACGATGTCGCGGAAACCGGCTTCCTCGATTTCGATGGAATGTTCGATCTCGTTCAGCGCGCCTTTCAGTTGGTCGATACAGCTTTTCAGCGGGCCGGAGAGGTTGATCGTCTTGGCGATCTGCCGCTCGTGGATCAGCAGGCTGGAATCCTTGGTCATGAAACGATGGCTGACGGGGAACCCGGCCATGAAGGTCGCTCCGGCGGAATAGACCGCCGACTTGCCGAGGAAATAGATCTCGCGGCCCGGTTCGCGCAACAGGCGCACGTCGTCGGCCATGGTGCGGGCGACTTCCGGGTTACCGCCCAGCGTGGTGATGGCGACGACAAGCGGACCTTCCTTTGGCGCATTGGCCAGCTGGTCGCGAAATTCGGCGTACATCGCCTCGTCGACGCTGCCGATCAGGCGGAGCTGCGGGCTGGTGAGGACGGTCTTGCGCTTGCTTTCATCATTCATGCCCTTGCAACTGGCGCGGGGCAGGGGTGTTCCAGTCAGCGACTGCGCAAGTTGTCGCGCGAAAGCTCTGCCGGGCAGGTCTTGCCCATCAGTTTCATGGCGCGCTGGATTTCATCGGAGAGGATCGTGACCGCACGCTCCACGCCTTCCTCGCCCGCAGCGGCCAGCGCATAAAGGTAAAGCCGCCCGCCGCTCGCCGCCTTCGCGCCCATGCTCAGCGCCTTCACCACGTGGTTGCCCCGCGTCACGCCGCCGTCTAGGATCACTTCGACCCGGTCCCCCACGGCATCGACAATTTCGGCGAGCTGGTCGAACGGGGCGCGGCCGCCATCCATTTGCCGCCCGCCGTGGTTCGAGACCATGATGGCATCCACGCCCATGTCCGCCGCGCGCCGCGCATCGCCAACAGACATGATGCCCTTCAGGCAGAACATTCCGCCCCAGTCATTGCGCAGCCGCTCCGCCGCCTGCCAGTTGAGGCCGGGGTCGAGCATGGTGTTGAAATAGTCCTGTATCGAGATCGCCTTGCCGCTGCCCGCTTCCACGTAGGTGGAGAGGTTGGGCAGGTCGAACTTCTCGCGAAACAGGAAGTTCAGCGCCCATTTCGGGTGCCGGGCATAGCTGAGCACATTGGCCGGCGTGAAGCGGGGCGGGGTGGTGAAGCCGGTGCGCTTGCAGCGTTCGCGGTTGCCCGAAACGATGGTGTCCACCGTCAGCGCGATGGCATCGAACTTCGCCGCCTTTGCCCGCTCCACCAGTGCCGCGTTCAGGCCGCGATCCTTGTGGTAGTAGTATTGCAGCATCTTGGGGCCGCGCCAGCGCTCGCCCACTTCCTCTATACTGACGGTGGAGAGGCTGGAGATGCCGAACCAGAGCCCGTGCCGTTCGGCGACGGCGGCCACCGCGCGCTCCCCCTGCCAGTGAAAGATGCGCTGCAACGCCGTGGGGCTGAGCATCAGCGGCAGCGCAGTTTCGCGGCCCATGATCGTGGTGGCAAGGTCCAGCCTGTCCGCGCCCACCAGCACGTCCGGCACCAGGTCCACATCGGCAAATGCAGCGGTGTTACGCCGCCGCGTGGCCTCGTCATCGGCAGCGCCGTCGATGTAGTTGAAAACGGGAAAGGGCAGCCGCCGCCGCGCCAGTTCGCGAAAGTCCGCGATCTTGTGGCAATCGGAAAGCCGTCGCACGCGGTAATCGTCACGGTCTTTCACGAAATCTTCCCCATACCCGCGAGTGTGGCCCCGGCCAGCAGCCAGCCCTGCCATGGCCGGGATAGGCAGGCAATAGGACATGGCCGGGCCGGCGGCGGGGAAACGCGGGGCCACACCTTGCATTCACAGGCCATTCAGATTACAGGTGTAATCGTAGTGGCTACAAACGTAGTCGATCGCTTGAATCGTTCGGGGAGGACGAACATGACGACCAGAGTCGAAGACCAGCAGGGCGAAGCCGGCGGCGAGCGCATCAGCGACGCCGAACACGCGGTGATGGAAGCCCTGTGGAAACACAGCCCGCAGACCGCCGCCGAAGTGTGCGAGACCGTGTGCAAGGATCGCGGATGGTCCATGCCCACGGTCAAAACGCTGCTGTCCCGCCTTGTCCAGAAAGGCGCGCTGGCTACCCAGCCAGACGGTCGCCGTTTCCTCTATACGCCGCTGATAGCCCGTTCCGCCTACGTCGGCGGCGAATCGCGGCGGCTGGTCGATCGCCTGTTCGGTGGGCGTGCCGCGCCCCTGCTGGCGCACCTGGCGCAGGAGGAAGCGCTGAGCCAGGATGACATCGCCGAGATCGAACGGCTCCTGCGGGAGATGAAGAAATGACCGATCTTCTCGAGATGGGCTGGGCCGACTGGATGGTCGACACCTTCATTTACACCAGCCTGCTGATCGCGCTGGTCCTGCTGCTGCGCCGCCCGGTCTCGCGCTGGTGCGGTCCGCAGGTGGCCTATGCCCTGTGGGCGCTGCCTTTTCTGCGCTTCATCATGCCGCCGATCATTCTGCCTGCATGGATGGCCCCCGCAGAACCGGAAGCCGTCGCTGAGAGCGCCGCGCAGCCACTGATGGTGATCATTTCCGATCCGGCGCAGGCTGCTACCTCCACCCAGTCCGCCGCCACTGCACCGATGGTGGGCATCGCCGTTGCCGACCTGCTGCTGCCCTTGTGGATCGGCGGCGCGCTAATCTTCATCGGCTGGCGCGTGCGCGAATACGTGCTGATGCGCCGCGAACTGCTGGCGCAGGCGCGCCCGGTGGGCGATGCGGGCAAGGTGCGTCTGGTGGAAACGCCGGCGGTCTCCAGCCCGGTCGCCTTCGGTATTGCCGACAAGGTGGTGGCCCTGCCTCCTGCCTTCATGGCGCATTACGACATACAGGCCCGCGACATGGCCATCGCGCACGAGCTTGCGCACCATCGCGGCTACGATCTCGTTGCCAACATCGCGGCGCAGCCGCTGTTGGCCTTGCACTGGTTCAATCCGCTCGCCTGGTGGGGCTGGCGAGCGATGCGCAGGGACCAGGAGGCAGCATGCGATGCGCGCGTTGTCGCTGGCCGTGCGCGGTCCGAACGGGCGGCCTATGCCCAGGTGATTGCCGGTTTCGCGACCGGCGACCATCACCTGGCCCTGGCTGCTCCCATGGCTTGTCCGGTGCTTGGCGAGAAATCGATCATCCACCGATTGAGGAGCCTCACCATGTCCGAAATATCGTCCGGCCGTCGCCGCCTTGGCATCGCCGCCATCACCACCACCGCGCTGGCCCTGCCGCTGACGGCATCGATCAGCTACGCCGCCAGCGAAATGCCGCAGCCGCCCGCACCGCCAGAGGCGCCGCTGCCGCCGGAAGCACCGCTTCCCCCGCAGCCGCCGCTTCCGCCGCAGGCTCCCGATGCGCCCGAAGCGCCGTCTGTCGAGCATATGGATTCCGGCGAACATGTGATCGTACATATCGACGAAGATACCGGCGAACGCCGCGTGATCCGCCATCGCATCACTCGCAACGGCGATCCCGCATCCGAGGCCGAGTTCGAAGCGCAGATGGTAGCGCTGGAGCGCGAACTGGAAGCGCGCGGCGAGGAGATCGAGGCGCTCGTCGAACGCAGCCAGGACCGCGCCCGCCATGCGCGGGACCGGGCGGAACTGGCCCGCGAACGCAGCGAACACGCCCGCGCGCTGGCACTCGAGCTTGGCGAGGGCATCGATTGCGAAGGGGCAGAGGGCCGCCGCGTGATCGAACGTGAGCTAGCCGACGGTCGGAAAGCGACGATCGTGTGCGATACCAGCAGTTACGAACGCATGGCCAACAGCAGTGCCAAAGCCGGGCTGGAAGCTGCCATCATAGGCATTCGCGCAGGCCTTAGCGCCATTCGCGGCAATCCGGATATTCCCGCCGCCGACCGGGCCGAAGCCGAGCGCGGAATGCGCGAGGCCATCGAGGAAATCGAGCGCGAACTGCGCGATCTGCGCACCGAGGTAAGCCACAGCGGCGACGCATCCGCCGTGGCGCTGCGCTGGCAGGGCCGGATGGTCTCACCGGTGCAGGTGCGCGTGGAGCCGGCGTCGATCTCCTACGAAACCGACGAGGAATGCGACGAGGATCGACTGGACACCGTGCGGCTGACCAGCGCCTGAACGCTGATTAATCGACCGGCTGAACGACGGGGCGCGAGACATATTGCGTCCCGTCTTCGCCAACCGTGATCGTGAAATCGGGTTCCTCCGCCCGCGCAGCGTCAGCCTGCATTGCGGCCAGCATTTCCGATGGCATCGGGCGCGCCGGATAGGGGCAGCCGCGCGCTTCGCCCAGTCCCTTCAGGTAGGCGCGGCGCATCAGCCCGGCGGCAATTGCCTGGCGAAACTGGTATTCGTGCGCATTGGCGCCCGAAATCTCACGGATGATACCGCGAAAGGGGATGAACATGCCCACGGCCCGCTGCGCCACGCCGGTCACGGTCAGGCGGCGTTCTTCCTCGGTTTCCGTGTCGGCATCGTCGCCCAGCACCGCGTCGAGGTCGGCAATGCCGGTGCGGATGTTCTCGCAATCACCCAGCCCCTCGTTGGCGTAGGGGTTCTCGCGCGACCACAGCAGGATCGGCGGGATGGGGTCGCGCGTCAGGTTGAGGTCCGACAGCGGAGTCATGGCGACATCCATCGCGTCGGGATTGCGATCCGTCACGTCGTCTTGCGCCATGGCCGGGGCGGCGAGGGCAAGGATGGGCAGGGCAAGGATGGGCGGGGCGAGGAATCGTGCGACCGTTTTCATGTGTTGTTACGCCTGTAGATAAGCTGCATCGCAGCGGTTGTCGTCGGCGCTTTCCATACCGAGGCGCAAGGCTTCCATGCGCTGGCGGCTGGTGCCGTGGGTGAAGTTTTCGCTTGAGACGCGCCCGCTTGTCAGCGTGTCGTCGCCAATGGCTGCGGCGGCGTTCATGCCTTCCTCGAAATCGCCGCTCTCGATCAGGTTGCGGTTCCGGCCCGCCCAGACGCCTGCATAGCAATCGGCGTGCAGTTCCATGCGCACCTGCAGCTGGTTCTGTGCGCGGGGGTTCTGCGACTGGAGGCTGCGGATCTTGTCGGAAATGCCGGTGATGGTCTGCACGTGGTGGGCATATTCGTGCGCCACGACATAAAGCCGCGCGAAATCGCCGCCGTCGCCCGCCATCTGCGCCAGCTGGTCGTAGAAGCCGACGTCGATGTACATCGTCTCGTCCGCCGGGCAGTAGAACGGCCCCATGCCGACCGAGGCCGCGCCACAATCGGTGTTGAACTGCTGCGCCGTTGCAAAGCGCAGCGTAGGCTCGCGAAACTCTTCAGCAAAGCCTGCCTCTGCAAAGCGCTGCTGCCAGGTTTCGTTGAGCGAGGTGAGGGCGGCGCAGCTTTCCTGCGCATATTCGTTCGACGTACAGATCGCCTGCTCGTCTTCTCCCTGCGGTGCGGTCTGTTGCTGCTGGCCCTGCTGCATGCCTTCCACCGTCCCGGCGGTCTGCATCGGGTCTAGCCCGAACACGAAATAGCCCAGCGCGGCGATGATGATGGTGCCGCAACCCAGTCCCCCGGCCTTGCCCATGCCACCGCGACCGCCAGTGGTGCCGACCTTGATCTTGCTGGTATCGAAGGGATTGAGTCTCATGCTGCGGTTGCTCCCCGAATATCTCAATTATGGCTGGACCATAGCCGCCACATGGCTACGACCCTAGCGCGAAAACGAATTACATGGAGACTTCAATGTTCCTCGAAGGAAAGCGTGCCCTCGTCACCGGTTCTACCTCGGGTATCGGCCTCGCCATCGCTCGCGCCCTGCATGCCGAAGGGGCGCAGATCGTGCTGAACGGCTTTGGCGACGAAGCCGAGATCGCCAGGCTGTGCGAGGAACTGGGCGCGACGCATTCGGGCGCGGACCTGACAGACGTCGCCGCCATCGAGCAGATGATGGCGGATGCGGGCGGCATCGATATCCTGGTGAACAATGCAGGCATGCAGCACGTTGCCCCGGTGGATGAATTCCCGGTCGACAAGTGGAACACGATCATCGCGTTGAACCTCTCCGCCGCCTTCCACACCTGCCGCCTTGCGGTGCCGCACATGAAGAAGGCAGGCTGGGGCCGCATCATCAACACCGCGAGCGCGCACTCGACCACGGCCAGCCCCTACAAGGCGGCCTACGTCGCCGCGAAACACGGCATTGCGGGGCTGACCAAGACCGTGGCGCTGGAACTGGCGGAGCAGAACATCACCGCCAACTGCATCAGCCCTGGCTACGTCTGGACCCCGCTGGTGGAAAGCCAGATCCCCGACACGATGAAAAGCCGCGGCATGACGCGCGAGCAGGTGATAAACGACGTGCTGCTGGAACGCCAGCCGACCAAGAAATTCGCCCAGCCCGAGGACGTGGGCGCACTGGCCGTGTTCCTGTGCCGCGACGTGGCGCAGAACATGACCGGCGCGAATTACGAGATCGATGGTGGGTGGACGGCGCAGTAGTGCGCGGACCGGGCAACCGCAAAGCTAACGTAACGCTAGGAATCTTCCTGTTTGGAACTGCCGCTCTCTTTGCTGGAACGCTCTGGCTACGCACCACAGGCCCAGCCGAGGCTGAGCGAGCTTCGGTCATTTCGCTGAGAAATTCGCCTGGTTCAGAGGGTCAGAGTGCTGTTGTCGTAGTCGAGACAGACAACGGCGAAACGAGAAGCTTCAAGGCGCCTCGGCGGCTGCTGGTGCGCTGTGAGGTTGGTGACGATATCGAACTTGTTCGTCGCCGTTTCGCCACGGAAATTGGGCCGCGCGGCTGCTCGTTCCGAGAATAGACCCCCGCCCCCTACCAAACGCCACACGGTGCGCTTACGTCGGCCGCCACGAATTACCGAGACTCAGAACCAGCCCGAGGACGTAGGCGCGCTCGCCGCGTTCCTGTGCCGCGACGTGGCGCAGAACATCACCGGCGCGAATTACGAGATCGATGGGGGGGTTGGACGGCGCAGTAGGGGAAGTCTAATCAATTAGCAGCTTGCGGTCGTTCGGGGGACAGTCAATATGGTTGTCGATGCGTTTTAGTTGGATAATCTCGATTGCCTCTTTGATGTCGCTGAATGCTTGCGCTGATAAGTCTAGTCAGGGTTATCAATATTCGAACGATGATCCACAAGTTCAGTTCGCCTTACGTGATGCGAAAGAGAACTATCCTGAATATTTCAATATCCTGGAGGAGACATCCTCAACAGAACACTTCCGCGCAAGGGTCGTGTATGGCAAGGATGTTGAATGCGTAGCGTTTGAGAACAATTCGTCGGTCCTCATTCATATCGACTTGCCGCTGTACTGCTTCCGCAAGGGTTCTGAAGAACTTGTTCGAAAACTTTGAGTGAGCGCCCGCTGGGATGACGGTAGGGAGTGGCTGGTCGATCCGCTTTTCCCACTCCACCCCCTACCAAATGCCAGACGGTGCGTTTACATGGGCCGCCACGAATCACCCGAGACACAGAAGTGGCATCCCCAATGGAAATCCGCACCGGCCTTACTTTCGATGACGTGCTGCTACAGCCGGCCGAAAGCAACATCCTCCCCTCGCAGGCCAGCACCAAGACGCAGCTGACGAAGGAAATCGGGCTCAACATCCCGATCATCTCGTCCGCGATGGACACGGTGACGGAAGCCGAGATGGCCATCGTGCTGGCGCAGCTGGGCGGGCTGGGCGTGCTCCACCGCAATCTGACGATCGACGAGCAGTGCGATGCGGTGCGCCGGGTGAAGCGTTTCGAAAGCGGCATGGTGGTGAACCCCATCACCATCACGCCCGATGCGACGCTGGGCGATGCGCAAACGCTGATGGACAAGCACCGGATCAGCGGCATCCCGGTGGTTGCGCCCGATGGCAAGCTGGTGGGCATCCTCACCAACCGCGACGTGCGCTTCGCCGACAACCCCGGCCAGCCGGTGAAGGAATTGATGACGAGCGAGAACCTCGCCACCGTCAGCGAACAGGTCACCCAGCAGGAAGCGCGCAAGATCCTGCACCAGCGCCGCATCGAGAAGCTGCTGGTGGTGGACGACAACTATCACTGCGTCGGCCTGATTACCGTCAAGGATATCGAGAAAGCCGTGCTGCACCCCGATGCCACCAAGGATACCGGCGGCCGCCTGCGCGTGGCTGCGGCGACGACCGTGGGCGACAAGGGGTTCGAGCGGACCGAGGCGCTGGTGGATGCCGAGTGCGACGTCATCATCATCGACACCGCCCACGGCCACAACAAGGCCGTTGGCGAAGCGGTGGACCGGGTGAAGAAGCTCTCCAACTCGGTGCAGGTGATCGCGGGCAACATCGCCACGGCAGAGGCGGCGAAGGCGCTGATCGGCGCGGGCGCGGATGCGGTGAAGGTGGGTATCGGCCCCGGCTCCATCTGCACCACGCGCATTGTCGCCGGTGTCGGCGTGCCGCAGCTTACCGCCATCATGGATGCCGCGGGCGCGGCGGGCGATGTGCCGGTAATTGCCGATGGGGGCCTGCGCACCAGCGGCGATGCGGCCAAGGCACTGGCAGCGGGCGCGAGCACGGTGATGGTCGGCAGCCTGCTGGCCGGCACGGAGGAGGCTCCGGGCGAGACCTTCCTTTACCAGGGCCGCAGCTACAAGGCCTATCGCGGCATGGGCAGCGTCAGCGCCATGGCGCGCGGCAGTGCGGACCGCTATTTCCAGCAGGACATCAAGGATCAGATGAAGCTGGTGCCCGAAGGCATCGAGGGACAGGTTCCCTACAAGGGCCCGGCGCGCGACATCATCCACCAGCTGGTAGGCGGCATCAAGGCGGCGATGGGTTACACCGGCAGCGCCACGATCAAGGACCTGCAGAAGAACGCCGAGTTCGTGCGTATCACCAATGCGGGCTTGAGCGAAAGCCACGTGCACGACGTAAGCATCACGCGAGAGGCACCGAACTACCCGACGCGGTGAGGTGTCAGGCGGGCAGGTTTCCTACCGTTGCCGTCGGGCCTAGCTTGCCCGGCATGACACATCTTCTCGTCCCGACCGCACCGTTTTGCGCAAAGGTCACAAGTCCAACACGCAATTCTCTCGCAAGCGCTTGTCTTGCAAGGGAAAAGAAGCTGATTCACGTTTTTCAAATGGGGGCGGTATGCGTTCCAGGATGGTAAGCCAATGACCCCTTCGGCCCGTATTCAGGCAGCGATCGAGATCCTCGACCAGGTGATTGCCGCCGCGCGCGACAATGGCCCCCCGGCAGACCGGCTGGTGGCCGACTGGTTCAGGGGCCATCGCTTCGCCGGTTCGAAGGACAAGCGCGCCATCCGCGAGCACGTGTATGACGCGATCCGCGCCTGCGGTCCGATGCCTGCCACGGGTCGACGCGCCATGCTGGGACTGGTGGAAGAGCAGCCCGAACTGCGCGCCCTGTTCACCGGCGAAGGCTACGGCCCGCCGGCAATCGGCAGGAACGAGAAACCAGCCGAGGGCGGCATTGCTCCCGAATGGCTGGAGAACCGCCTGATCGCCTCGGGCGTGGGGCAGGACGAGGCGGAGGCGCTGCTGTCGCGCGCGCCGCTCGACATGCGGATCAACCGGCTGAAGGTTGCAGCAGGCGTGCCCGACCTGCCGGAGGAGGGCGAGACGCTCGCCTTGCCGGGGGCCGTCCGGTTCCCTTCGGGCACGCAGGTGAATGCGTGGGAAGCTTACGACACCGGCGTGATCGAGGTGCAGGACCTCGGCAGCCAGCTCGCGTGCTCTGCCGTGGGCGCGCAGCCGGGAGAGACAGTGATAGACCTGTGCGCGGGGGCAGGGGGCAAGACCCTCGCGCTCGCTGCCGCGATGAGCAACGAGGGGACGCTGGTCGCTGCCGATACGGACCGCCGACGCCTGTCGCAGATGGCCCCCCGCGCCGAACGCGCCGGGGCACAGATCGCGCGCGAAGTGCTGCTCGACCCCGGCAAGGAGCTGGATGCCCTGCAGGAATGGCTGGGCGAGGCGGACCGGGTGCTGGTGGATGCCCCATGCTCGGGCACCGGCACCTGGCGGCGCAATCCGGAGGCGCGCTGGCGTCTGTCCGAGGCCGAGTTGGGGCGCCTCACCGCCCTGCAGGCGCGACTGCTGGAGGTTGCCGCGCAGCTGGTGAAGCCGGGCGGCAGCCTGACCTATGTCACCTGTTCGCTGCTGGACGAGGAAGGGGCAGGGCAGGTCGATGCTTTCCTGAAAGCCAATCCTGGCTGGCGGGCGGACCTGCCGGACCTGCCGCTGGGAACGCCGCGCGGCGCCGGAACGCGCCTCTCCCCGGCGCGCGACGGGACCGACGGATTTTTCATCGCACGTATAACTAAGGCGTGATAACGGGGGCCATGGACGCAAAAACACATTCTTACCCGTCCATGCTCAAGGAGTACGCCATGCGTTTCGCACCCGTAGCCGCCGCCCTGTCTCTCGTGCTCGCCCTGCAGGCCAGCATAGGACAAGCCGGAGACTACCAGGCCGATCCACGGGCAGAGGCGCTGGTGGCACAGGGCCAGACGGCGCTGGAAATGGGCGAGACGCAGACCGCCATCGACGCGTTCGAGGCGGCGCTGGCGGTCGATCCCGGCTATACCGATGTCTATCTGGCGCTGGCCGGTGCCGCGCGTGTCGAGGGCTTGCAGGGCAAGGCGATCCACTTCTACCGCGAAGCGCAGGAGCGCGATCCGGAAAACCTGGCCGCCATCACCGGCGAGGGTGAGGCCCTGGTGGAAAAAGGCGCGCTCAGCGCCGCGCGCGAGAACCTGTCACGGCTCGAAACCCTGTGCGGTGAAACCTGTGTGGAGACCGTGCAACTGGCCGCCGCTATTGATCGTGGCCCGCCCGTAATGACTGCCGAAGCGATTTCCGTGGAAGACGACGTCGCGCAGAACTGAGCGGCGTCGTGCCTACAGGTGCGGCTTGAAGCCGGTCACCACGGTCTCGTAAACTCCGCGCTTGAACGGCACGATCAGCTCCGGCAGCAGGTCCGGATCGACCCATTTCCATTCGCAGAACTCGGGGTGCTTGAAAGCCTCGAGATCGATGTCGCTATCCTCGCCGGTGAAGCGCACCAGGTACCACGCCTGGCGCTGCCCCTTGTACTTGCCGCCCCATAGCTTGCCGTGCAGTTCTGGCGGCAGGTCGTAATAGAGCTCTTCCTCCAGCCGGTGGACGATCTGCAGGTGGCGGGTGGTGACGCCCGTCTCCTCGCCAAGTTCACGGAACATGGCTTCGTCCAGGTCCTCGCCATCGTCGACGCCGCCCTGCGGCATCTGCCACCAGTCGCCTTCCTTGTTGTCGATCCGCTTGCCGACAAAGGCCTCACCACGGGAATTGATCATCATGGTGCCCACGCACGGGCGGTATTGCAGCTTGTCCGGTCTGGTCATGGCGAACGATCTAGGATGGTGGAGAGGGGAATGCCAGCTATTGCCGCCGAAACAGAAAAACTTGATTGTCTTGGCAGCGGTAGGAACCTAGGTCGCCCGCATACGCTGGGGCCACAAGCCTCGACGCGGCAGGAAGAACATACAATGGCAACACAGACGGCTGAAGCACAGCCCGACACTCAGGTTCAGGACTCGATGGTTGTCCGTTTCGCTGGCGACAGCGGCGACGGGATGCAACTGACGGGCGGACAGTTCACCCTGTCCACCGCGCTGGCGGGCAACGACCTGGCGACTTTCCCCGATTTCCCCGCCGAAATCCGCGCGCCGCAAGGCACGCTGTTCGGCGTGTCAGCGTTCCAGATCAATTTCGGCAGCCGCCAGATCAACACCGCTGGCGACGCGCCCGATGTGCTGGTGGCGATGAACCCCGCGGCGCTGAAGGTGAACCTTGCTTCGTTGAAGCCGGGCGGACTCATCATCGCGGACAGCGGCGCCTTCACGAAGCGAAACCTGGAAAAGGCGCATTACGACGCAAACCCGCTGGAAGATGGCAGCCTCGCCAAGTTCGACCTGCTGGCTTTCGACATTTCGGAGCGCACGATCGAGGCGGTGAAGCCCTTCGGCCTCGGCAACAAGGACGCGCTCAGGTCCAAGAACATGTGGACGCTGGGCCTTGCCCTGTGGATGTTCGATCGTCCGCGAGAGCCGCTGCACGAGTGGCTGAAGGACAAGTTCAAGAAAAAGCCCGATATTGCCGATGCGAACATCGCCGCGCTCGATGCTGGCCATGCCTATGGCGAGACGGCGGAGCTTTCCGGTCCGCTGAAGCAGGTGCACATGCCAGCACGTCCGGTGGAGCCGGGCCTCTACCGCACCATCACCGGTGCGGAGAGCGTATCGCTCGGTCTCGTCGCCGGCGCACAGCTGGCAGAGCTGCCGATGTTCTTCGGCGGTTACCCGATTACCCCGGCATCGGCGATCCTGCACCACCTCGCGCGGCTCAAGGAGTTCGACGTCACCACCTTCCAGGCGGAAGACGAGATTGCCGCGATCTGCGCCGCCATCGGCGCAAGCTACGCCGGGCAGCTGGGTGTCACCAGTTCATCCGGCCCCGGCATTGCCCTGAAGACCGAGGCCATGGGCCTTGGTATCATGGTGGAACTGCCGCTGGTGATCGTGAACAGCCAGCGTGGCGGCCCCTCCACTGGTCTGCCGACGAAGACCGAGCAGAGCGATCTCTACCAGGCCGTCTACGGTCGCAACGGCGATGCGCCTCTGCCGGTAATCGCCGCGCGCAGCCCGGCCGATGCTTTCGATGTCGCGATCGAGGCCTGCCGCATCGCCACGCAGTACATGACACCCGTCATGCTGCTGACCGATGGCTACATCGCCAATGCCGCCGAGCCGTGGAAAGTGCCCGATCCCAGCGCCTACGAGCCGTTCCCCGCGACCTTCCTGGAAGGCCTGCCCGAGGGCGAGGAATTCCTTCCCTACAAGCGCGATGCCAAGGGCGCACGCCCGTGGGTGAAGCCCGGCACGCCCGGCCTGATGCACCGGGTGGGTGGTATCGAGAAGCACGAGACCACCGGCAATATCGACTATTCCCCCGCCAACCACCAGCGCATGACCGAACTGCGCCGCGACAAGATTGCGGGCATCGACGTGCCCGATCAGGAAGTGTCGTGGGGCGAAGACACCGGTGATCTGGTCGTCGTGGGCTGGGGCAGCACCTATGGCCCGATCAAGCAGGCCGTGAACCGCTGGATCGAGAAGGGCGCGAAAGTCTCCCACGTCCATGTGCGCCACATCTGGCCGCTGCCGAAGAACCTTGGCGAGTTGCTTTCCGGCTTCAAGCACGTGCTGATGCCGGAAATGAACACCGGCCAGTTCAAGACCCTGCTGCGCGACCAGTACCTGATCGACGCGGAAAGCCTGACCAAGACAAGCGGCCAGCCGTTCCAGATCGCCGAACTGGAAGAAGCTATCGGACGCTGCCTCGACGAGAAATGTGGCGGCCGCATCCGCACCAATGACGACCAGCTTCCCAACCCCGTGGGAGTCGAGCAATGAACGAAATGAGCAAGATCGAAACCACGCTGAAGGACTGGGAAACCGACCAGGAAGTGCGCTGGTGCCCGGGCTGCGGGGACTATGCCATCCTCAAGGCCGTGCAGCGCACGCTGCCGCAGCTCGGCGCCGATCCGAAGAACACCGTGTTCGTGTCCGGCATCGGCTGCTCCAGCCGCTTTCCCTATTACATGGAAAGCTATGGTTTCCACACCATCCATGGCCGCGCCCCGGCCTTTGCCACTGGCATCAAGCTGGCCAATCCCGACCTCGACGTGTGGCTGGTGACCGGTGACGGCGACGGCCTGTCCATCGGCGGCAATCACATGATGCACGTGCTGCGCCGCAACGTGAACATGCAGATCATGCTGTTCAACAACGAGATTTATGGTCTCACCAAGGGCCAGTACTCGCCCACCAGTCGCGAGCACACGCGCACGCCGTCGACCCCGCTGGGTTCTGTCGATCACCCCGCCAACCCTTGCGCCTTTGCGCTGGGCAGCGGTGCCCGCTTCGTTGGACGCGGGATCGATGTGTCCAAGAACCTGCCCGACGTGCTGACTGCGGCCCATGCTCACCAGGGCGCGGCCTTCATCGAGATCTTCCAGAACTGCATCGTTTACAACAAGGACGTGTTCGACGACTTCGCGAAGCCGAAAGGCGCAGAACAGCAGCAGCTCTGGCTGGCGCACGGCGAGCCGATGTTGTTCGGCAGCGAGAAGACGGGCGGCGTAAAGGGGCTGAGGCTCAACACCCAGGCCTTCGCCTTCGAGGTGGTCGACGTGGCCGATGGCGACTGGCAGGCTGCCGGTGTGCAGGTGCACGATGCCACCAACAGGATGATCGCGCATATGCTGGTGGAATTGCCTTTCGGCGAATTTCCCATGCCGCTGGGCGTGATCTACGACGATCCGGCACCGACTTACGAAGCAGCCGTCCATGCCGAGAAGGAGCGCGCGAGCGCGGGCAAGGATACCAGCCTGGCGCACCTGCTGGCCAAGGGGCAGACGTGGACTGTGAGCGGCACCGCCTCCGATCCCGTGTAGTCCACGTACTTGTTCAATCCAGAATCTGCGCCTAAGGCAATCTTTTGCGGGAACCGCTAATCGCGCCATACGTTCCGGCAAGTCATTGTTATAGATAAAATTATGAGGTGCGGGGGTGATGCTAATGGCAGCTCCTTCAGAGCTGGTCCATGGGGGGCGCAGCATATATCGTTCGTTCGTGGTGCAGGTGCTTGCCTGCATTATGTTCGGCACGGTGCTGCCGCCGTTCCTCTATTTTGAAGCGAACCTGTCCGCTTTCAGGAATCCGACATTCCAGAACAGTGTCATCGCTTCCATCATCGCGCTGGTGGCGGGGATATTCTTCGCCAGGCGCGTAAACATCTACCCCGGCGTAAAGCAGCTTGGCGCGGTTTTGCCGACCTTCATTGCCAGTTTTGGCGCGGTGGCGCTCGGCATCCTCGCCTTCCGTTTCGACTATTCCAACCAGGTGCTGCTGCTCAACTTCATTGCCTGCGTCGCGGTGTATATCGGCGTCATGAGCATGGCGACGAAGGCGGACCGGTCTATCTTCTACGCCGTTCCTGGCGGACGCATCCGGCGATTGTCGAACGTCGGCCTGATCGTGCAGCCGCTCAGTGTCCCGACATTGCCAGCGCACGAAGGCGCGATCATCGTGGCAGACCTCCATGCCGAGCTCGATGACGACTGGGAGCGCCTGCTGGCCACTGCCGCGCTAGAAGGCGTGCCGGTCTTCCATTTCAAGCAGGTTTACGAGGCCGCCACGGGCAAGGTCTGGGTTGAACACCTCTCGGAGAACAGCTTCGGATCGCTGCTGCCCAACATGAGCTTCATGGGACTGAAGCGACTGTTCGATATTGTTCTGGTGCTGGTGCTGCTGCCGCTGCTGATTGTGCCGCTGGCCATCGTGGCGCTGCTGGTAAAGCTGGATTCGCCGGGGCCGGTGCTGTTCCGGCAACAGCGGGTGGGCTTTCGCGGTCGTCCCTTCGCAGTCTGCAAGTTCCGTACGATGCGTTGCGAAAGATTGTCGGAAGACATGAAAGAGCGCCGCGCCAAGGCGATGACTGGCGAGAACGATCCGCGCATCACCCGGCTGGGGGCTTTCCTGCGCCGCACACGGATCGACGAATTGCCGCAGATGCTCAACATCCTGCTCGGCCACATGAGCTGGATCGGTCCCCGGCCCGAAGCGCTGGACCTGGGCACCTGGTACCAGAAGGAAATCCCCTTCTACGACTATCGCCATATTGTCCGGCCCGGCATTACTGGCTGGGCGCAGGTCAACCAGGGCCATGTTACGGAACTGGTCGATATTGATCGCAAGCTGCAGTACGACTTCTATTACATCAAGAACTTCTCGTACTGGCTCGATTTCCTGATCCTGATGCGCACCGTGCAAGTGGTATTTACGGGCCACGGCGCGAAATAGCGCCGCCAGTTACTCCCGCAACGTCAGTAAACATGCCGCCTGCGCCGCACGTCGAGCGCGATCAGTAGTGCGCTCAGTAACACCGCCATTCCTGCCGCGATGCCGATCAGCAAGCGCCAGTCCGGCACGACCGGCCTCACGGGTGGCACGGCACTGGCGATAACCCTGGCGGTGGTCGCAAAATCCCCGCTGGCCGATGTGGCGAGGCGAGCCAGCAGCAGGCTGTAGAGTTCGCGCTTTTCCAGCACGTCCTTCTGTACGTCGGTCAGGCCGAGTCCGGCGGTGCCGCGGGAGGCGACCTCGTATCCCAGCGCCTCCAGTTGGGCGCGCAGGTCCGATTCCTGTATGCGCAGCTGCGCGGCTTCCGCAGCACGATCTTCCGCCTGGCGAATGGCCTCGCGCGATAGAGTGGCGTCGATGACGTCGATCCGCTCGCGCAGGTCCAGGGCGGCGGGATAGTCGGCGCGGAATTGCGCAGTGATACGGCTGTATTCCTCCTCGAGGTCTTCCCGGCTGTCGCGCAACTGCTTGATGGTCGGATCGCTGCTGTCCACTTCCCCGCTGGCGATGGCGGCTTCCACGCCGTCGAGCCGGGCGCGAACCTGCGCCAGCTGCGACTGCAGGGCATCGCGGGTCTGCGCTGTCAGTGCGTCATCCCCGCTCACCAGGTCCGCTTCCTCGGTGGGGAGGGCAACGATATCCGCCTCCGACATGCCATCGGCCAGACTGCGCTCGGCTGTTTCCAGCTCGGCGCGGATCTCCTCCACCAGAGCCTCCAGCCTCGCCCGTTCGTCGCTGGCGGCACCGGCCAGCCGCTCCGCATCGGCGGGGATGAACGCAGTGGCCAGTGCGTTGACGATGTCGGCGGCCAGCGCCGGATTGGCGGAGCGATAGGTGATGCTGGCAAAGTTGCTGTCATCGTCGATCTGCGTGCCGGTATTCTTCAGCACGATGGCCGCCGCCCGAACGCGCCGCTCGCCTATGTCCATTGTGCTATCGTCCAAGGCCGGATGGGCGGCAAGGAAGCGGGGGTCCTCCAGCAGGTCCAGTTCGGCAACCGCCTGCGCCGCCACCGCGCTGGAGCGTGCCGTCGTGATCCGCTCTGCCGGTACGGGAATACGGGCATCGTCCGCCAGGCCGGCAGGGGTGATCAGTTCCACCTCGGCATTCGCCTCGTAGAGCTCCTGCGTGCCGAACCCGATTGCTGCGGCGATGGCACCTGCAACGAGGAAAATTCCCGCTATCGGCAGTACCAGGCGCAGCCACACCGATCGCGTGCGCGCCCGGCGCGGCGCGGTGGAAAGATAGTCCGCCTCGTCGTAAGTGCCCGTCATGCCGCCTGACTAGCCGCAAGGCGGCTGGCGATAAAGCGCTTGTTGGGGCTAGTGCTTTGACGGGCGTGCAGTAAGACTGGCGGGCGATGGACAATCTCACCCACTCGCTTACCGGCGCGCTGATCGGGCAGGCGGGTCTCAAGAAAAAGACCGGCCTTGCGATGCCCGCGCTCATCATCGGCGCGAACCTGCCCGATGTCGATGCAGCCTGCTTTTTCTGGCTGGACGGCGTGGAACCTCTCGCTTTTCGCCGGGGAATCACCCACGGGCCGATTGCGCTGATCCTGTTGCCGCTGGTGCTGGCGCTACTGCTGTGGGGCTGGGACCGGTGGCAAGCGTCGCGGGGCCGAAGGCCCGATGCGCGCCTGCCGGTGCATTTTGGGTGGCTCTACGGCGTCGCCCTGATCGGCTGCCTCTCGCACCCTGCGCTCGACTGGTTGAACGTCTACGGTATCCGCCTGCTGGAGCCGTTTTCCAGCCGTTGGTTCTATGGCGACGTGCTGTTCATCATCGACGTGTGGCTGTGGGCGATCATGATCGGCGGGGTGTGGCTGTCGCGGCGGCGGGAGAAGCGCGGACAGGACTGGCGCGCGGCGGCGCGCATGGCGCTGATCCTGTGCGGCATCTACTTGCTGGCGAACTTCGCCATTTCGCGGGCCGACAGCATGGCGAACACCTCTTTTGCCGAGACGATTTCCTCGCCCCCGCCACTGGCGTTCTGGCAGCGCGAAAGCATCGGCGTGAGCGGCAGCGGGAGTTTCTTCGTCGATGGCGAAAAGGTCGGCAATACGCCGCTTTCCGCCTGCGATCTGGAAGCGGCCAAGGCGCAGAGCGAGCAGGTGGCGGCGTTCCTGTTCTGGAGCCGCGCGCCGGTCATCACCCGGCAGGACGATGGCTCCTACCTGCTTGGCGATGCGCGTTATTACGGCGTGGAGGAAGGAAGCTTCAGCGTGACCCTGCCCGATGGTCTGTGTTCGGAACCTGCGGGAAGTTGATACCGTTGCCCGCCTGAAGGGGAACACGAATTGTCCGAACCACAGATAGTCTGGCTGCGCCGCGACCTGCGGCTGTGCGACCATGCCGCATTCACCGCCGCCGCGCAGGCGGGGCCGGTGATCCCGGTGTACATTCTCGACGACGAAACGCCCGGAGAGCGCAAGCTGGGCGGTGCCAGCCGCTGGTGGCTGCACCACGCGCTCGAAGCGCTGGAGAAAGACCTTGGTCGTCATTCCTCCAAGCTGATCCTGCGGCGCGGCAGCGTGTGCGACGTGCTGCCCGCGCTAGCGGAGGAAACAGGGGCGACAACCGTCCACGCCATGCGCCATTACGAGCCGTGGTGGCGCCGCGCGCAGGGCAAGCTGAAGGACAAGCTCGACCTGCAATTGCACGACGGCAATTACCTGATGCCGCCCGGCAGCGTTACCACGGGATCGGGCAGCCCGTACAAGATATTCACGCCGTTCAAGGATTCGATGTTCGCGGCGATCCACGGGTTCGAGGTGCTTCCCGAACCGAGCCTGTCCGCTCCCGATAGCTGGCCAGAAAGCGACACCCTGGCCGATCTGGACCTGTTGCCGACAAAACCCGACTGGGCTGGCGGCATGCGCGAGTTCTGGCACGGCCAGCACGGCACCAGCGCGGCGATGGACCGGTTCGAGCAGTTCCTGGATGTCAGCAAGGACTACACCGACGATCGCAACCTGCCGGGCGAAGATGCGACCAGCCGGATGTCTCCGCACCTGCATCACGGCGAGGTGTCGCCGCGCATGTTGTGGGACGCCATGAGCCCCTACACCAGCGACGGCGCGCATACGTTCCGGTCCGAGCTGATCTGGCGCGACTTTGCGCAGAACCTGATTTGCCAGTTCCCCAACTACGCGGAAGAGCCCTACCGCGACGGGTACGACGACAATTTCTGGCGTAATCCGAATCGCGGGCACCTGATCGAGGAGGAGCTGGAAGCCTGGCAGATGGGCCGCACCGGCTATCCGATCGTGGATGCGGGTATGCGCCAGCTCTGGGCCACCGGGTGGATGCACAACCGGGTGCGCATGATCACCGCCAGCTTCCTCGTCAAACACCTGCTGATTGACTGGCGGCACGGCGAGAAATGGTTCTGGGATACGCTGGTGGACGCCGACTACGGCAGCAACGGCACCAACTGGCAGTGGGTCAGCGGCACGGGCGTGGACAGCAACATGTTCGTGCGCATCATGGCCCCGCTCAGCCAGAGCGAGAAGTTCAACGCGGGCGAATATATCCGGGAATGGGTACCCGAGCTGGCGGACCTTGCCGACGAGGACATCCATGACCCGTCGGAAAAGCGCCGTCCGAAAGACTATCCGGCCAAGCTGATCGGGCACAAGGAAGCGCGCGAACGGGCACTGGAAACCTACCGCGCCATGAAGGACTGAACATTGCGGTAAACACGGCTTGAGAAGCGGGCGGACCCTCGTCATAAGGCGCGGCCATGAAAGCGGGTCACGCACGCGGAGAGGGGTTGCTGGAGAGCGGGCAGAGGTTCGGGCGCATGCCGGGCCTCGCCGCGCGACTGTTCGCGCCTGCCGTTTCCCGCATTGTCGAAAAGATCGACGCAGGGCTGGCCAGCGGGGCGATCCATGCGACCTTGCCCGACGGCACGAAATGCACGCTGGGTGGCAACGCGCCCGGCTTCGAATGCGATGTAACGCTGCACGACTGGCGCGCCCTGCTGCGGCTGGCGACGGGCGGTTCGGTCGGCTGGTACCAGGCATGGGAAGCAGGCGAGTGGTCCAGCCCCGATCCGGTGCCGCTGTTCGCGCTGTTCATGGCGAACGCCGTGACGCTGGGCGATGCCGCGCGGGCAAAGGGGCCATGGCGGCTGGCGGCCCGCGCGATGCACGCGCTGAAGCGCAACACGCGCTCGGGCGCGGAAAAGAACATCCACGCGCATTACGATCTCGGCAACGATTTCTACGCCTGCTGGCTGGACCCGACGATGACCTATTCCAGCGGCAAGTGGTTTGCGGAGGAAGGCGGGCTGGAGGCTTCGCAGCGGCGCAAGTGGCAAGCGCTTTCCAAGCGCATCGGCAAGGCCGACAGTGTGCTGGAAATCGGCTGCGGCTGGGGTTCTCTCGCCGGGCACCTGGCAGGGGAGGGGCGCGACGTGACCGCCATTTCGCTGTCCGACAGCCAGCTGGAATGGGCGCGCGAACACAACGTCGGGCCGGATTACCGCAAGTGCGACTATCGCGACATGACAGGACAGTTCGATGCCATCGTCAGTGTCGAGATGGTGGAAGCGCTGGGCCGCGAATACTGGCCTACTTTCATGGACTGCGTGGCGCGCAACCTGAGACCGGGCGGGCGCGCGGCGATCCAGTACATCTCCATCGCCGATCCGATTTACGATTCCTACGCCGCCAGCGCCGACTTCATACAGGCCTACGTCTTCCCCGGCGGCATGTTGATCCGCACCAGCGAGTTCCGCCGCCTGGCACTGGAGCGCGGCCTGCGGTGGAGCGACCAGCGCGACTTCGGCCAGGACTATGCAGAGACGCTGAAAAGCTGGCGGCAGCGGTTCGACGCGGCCCATGCGCAGGGCCGCCTGCCCGATGATTTCGACAAGCGTTTCAGGGACCTGTGGCGCTATTACCTGATGTATTGCGAAGGTGGATTCCGCGGTGGCGGCATCGACGTGCATCAGGTCACGCTGGTGAAGGACGCATGATGAAAAAGTGGATTGTCGGCATTCTCGCGCTGCTGGTTGTGGCAGGCGGCGCGTTCTGGTTCTCGCTGGACAAGGACCAGCGCGGCGTGCTCGCCAACATGCCTACCGACCGCGACGTGCTGTTCTGGCCCGAGGACACGCGCAACGCCGCTTTCCGCGCGCTGGATGCTTTCCCCGCCCTGGCAGAGGCCCGCGTGATCGAGGCAGGAGAAGCAACCCATCCGTTGCACGAGGGCGAGGCGCTGGACCTCCCCGGCTTCGACATGGATGCCTTCATGCAGGGCCAGAACGCTGCGGCCGTGGTGGTCGTGCACGATGGAAAGGTCGTGCTGGAACGATATGGCCTGGACTTCAGCGCCGATGGCAAGTGGACCAGCTTCTCGGTCGCCAAGAGCTTCACCTCGACGCTGGTGGGCGCGGCTCTGGCCGACGGGTATATCGACAGTCTAGAGGATCCCGTCAGCAAGTACCTGCCCGACATGCGCGGCTCTGCCTACGACGATGTGACCATCCGCCAGCTCCTCACCATGAGCAGCGGCGTGAAGTGGAGCGAGGACTATTCCGATCCGCAAAGCGATGTCGCCGTTTTCGCCGAGCACGAATCGAGCGAAGAAGGTGTCGATTCGTTGGTCGACTACATGCGCCGGCTGCCGCGCGAAGTGGAGCCGGGCACGCGCTGGCAGTACAACACCGGGGAAACCAACCTCATCGGCGTACTGGTGCGGGAAGCGACGGGCAAGAACCTGGCCGATTACCTTTCCGAGAAGGTCTGGAAGCCTTTCGGCATGGAGCAGGATGCCACCTGGCTGCTCTCCAATTCCGGCAGCGAGATTTCGGGCTGCTGCATCCAGGCCAGCACACGCGATTTCGCCCGCTTCGGCCTTTTCGCCATGGGCGGCGGCATGGCAGGCGGAGAGCGCGTGGTGCCCGAAGGGTGGTTCGCGGAAGCCACGACGCCAGCCTTCGAAACCGGACGTTTCGGACGCGGTTATGCCTACCAGTGGTGGACCTATCCGGGCGGTGCTTACGCCGCGAGCGGCCTGTTCGGGCAGGGTATCTTCATCGACCCCGCACGCAACCTCGTCATCGCCACCAATTCCAACTGGCGGCAATCCACCGGTAACGACGGGGCAGGGGAGGAGCGCAACCGCTTCTACGAAGCCGTGCAGGCCGCCGTCGACGCTCGCCGGGGCGCAGAGGGCGAACGCGTGGGCGCGCCCGCCGAACCCATGGTGGGCGGCGCGGACTGAACGTCCCCACGGTAAACGATGCGGCAACGATATTTTTACGCGGGCGCGCTAGGCCTCGCGCGTGGATAAACTGTCTCCCGAACCTCTTGTCGGCGCGCATGGTGTGGCGCCTGTCCTGCTCGTGATCGGCACCCGACCGGAAGCGATCAAGATGTTGCCCGTGGTGCGCGCACTGCGGCAGGTGCCCGAAGTCGACCTGAAAGTGGTCACCACTGGACAGCATCGGCAGATGCTGGACCAGGTTTTCGCCGTATTCGGCGAAACGGCCGATATCGATCTTGACCTGATGACGCCGGGCCAGACCCTGTCGGATATCACCGCCCGCGTGATGCGTGAGATGGACGCGCTGATTGCCGAGCATCAGCCGGGCCTCATGCTGGTCCACGGGGATACCACGAGCGCGATGGCGGCGGGCCTCGCCGCCTTTTACGCCAAGGTTCCGGTGGGTCACGTCGAGGCGGGGTTGCGCAGCCATGACATCATGCGGCCATGGCCCGAGGAATATAACCGTGTCTCCATCGACGCCGTAGCGCAGTTGCTGTGGGCACCGACTGAAGGCGCGGCGCAGAACCTGCGCGACGAGCGCCCTACGGAGCGGCATATCGAAGTCACCGGTAACACCGGCATCGATGCGCTGCTGCATGTCGCAGGGCGGTTGACCGGCGAAGAACTTGCTTCGCTGCCCGTCACGCTCGACCCGGCAAAAAAGTTGGTCCTCGTCACCGGCCACCGGCGCGAAAGTTTCGGCGATGGCTTTGCCCGCATCTGCGATGCGCTGTCCGCCATTGCCGCGCGCGGCGATGCGCAGATCGTCTATCCCGTCCACCTCAACCCGCAGGTGAAGGATGTGGTGGAAGCGCGGCTATGCAATTGCGCAGACGTGCACCTGATCCCACCGGTCGACTACGTGCAGATGGTGGCGCTGATGAAAGCCGCACACCTCGTACTCACCGACAGCGGCGGCATCCAGGAAGAGGCGCCGGCGCTGGGCAAGCCAGTGCTGGTGATGCGCGACGTTACCGAGCGCCCCGAAGCCATTGAAACAGGTGTTGCCAGTCTGGTCGGCACCGATGTGGGTGCCATTACCCAGGCAGTCGGACGCCTGCTCGATGACGAAATCTACTACGCCAGCCGCGCCCGCGCGGTATTCCCCTATGGTGACGGCACGGCGGCGGCAAAGATCGCCGCCAGCGTCGCCGCCTTCGTGAAAGCTTCTGCCTGATGAAAGTCTGCACCGTCGGCCTTGGCTATATCGGCCTGCCCACCGCCGCCATGTTGGCGAGCCGGGGACACGAGGTGATTGGCCTCGATGTGAACGAAGCGGTGGTTGCCGCGGTGAACGAAGGGCGCGCCCATTTCCAGGAGCCGGACCTGCAGATGCTGTTGTCAGCGTCGGTCGATACCGGTCGCCTGCGCGCCACGACCTCGCCGGAGCCTGCCGAATTCTTCCTGATCGCCGTGCCCACGCCGATGGTGAACGAAGGGCCGGACATGACCTATGTCGAGGCCGCGGCGCGCACCATCGCGCCGGTGCTGGAAAAGGGGAACGTGGTCATCCTCGAATCCACGTCTCCCGTTGGCTCTACCGAGCGGCTGGCGGAGATTTTTGCCGAGGTACGTCCGGACCTGACATTCCCGCGCTACCGCGACGAGGACCGCGAGGCGGACGTGGCGCTGTGCCATTGCCCAGAACGCATCCTGCCCGGCCAGATGCTGCGTGAACTCGTATCGAACGATCGCATTATCGGCGGCATGACCATTGCCTGCGCGAACAAGGCCGCGCGCCTCTACCAGAGCTTCGTCATGGGCACCTGCTACGTCACCGACAGCCGCGTGGCGGAACTGTGCAAGCTGTCCGAAAACGCATACCGCGATGTCAACATCGCCTTTGCCAACGAGCTTTCGATCATCTGCGACAAGCTCGGCACCGATATCTGGCAGGTGCGCGAACTGGCCAACCAGCATCCTCGGGTGAATATCCTGATGCCCGGCGCTGGCGTGGGCGGGCACTGTATTGCGGTGGACCCGTGGTTCATCGTCTCCAGCGCTCCGGAAGAGGCCCGCCTGATCCGCACCGCGCGCATCGTGAACGACGACAAGCCGCACCGCGTGGTTGCGCAGGTTCGCGCCCTGGCGGACCGATTCAAGGTGCCGACCGTCGCCTGCTACGGCATCACCTACAAGCCGGACGTGGACGACGTGCGCGAAAGCCCGGCACTGGAAATCGTCGAAGAGATCGCGAAGATCGAAGGCGCTCAGGTACTGGTGGTGGAGCCCAATCTCGATGCGCTGCCGGCGTCGCTGGCAAATTGCGCTAACGTGCGGCTGGTGACATCGGACGAAGCGCGCGAGCAGGCCGATATCGTCGCTTTCCTCGTCGGTCACCGCCAGTTCAAGCGGCTGGAGGGTGACAGCTTCCTTTCGAAAGCCGTGGTCGACACGACCGGAATGTTCTCCACCCGCAAGGCGAAAGCGGTCGAGCGGGACTAGCCCACAGGCCGGACGCGGGTGGAACGGACCGCGCGGGGCGGCGTTCGCAGTTCATGGCTACCCTTCCATCACGAAAATCCAGCGCCTTCGAACGCAGCGCCATCCAACGCGCAGCAGTGCTGCTGGCCGTCATATTCCAGATCGGTGCGACCTTCCTGCCGGCCTTTGGCATCGGCGAGGAGATCGGGAGCAGGTCTGACGCTACCCGCACGCTCGTAACCCCGGCTGGCTGGGCGTTCGCGATCTGGGGGCCGCTGTTCTTCGGGACGGCGCTTTTCGCCATTTACCAAGCCCTGCCTGCGCAGCGCCGGGACGAGCTGCTACATTCCATCGCCTGGCCCGCCACGGGTGCCTTTGTCGGCAACGGCCTGTGGGCAATCTATACGCAGCTTCACGCGCTCACCGCGATATCGGTCGCGATCATCGTTTTCGCGCTTGCCTGCATGCTGACCATCTATCGCCGGCTCGTTGCGCTGAAGCGGGATTTCATCAGGGACGAACGCTGGCTGGTAATGCTGCCGCTGAGCGCGTTGGCGGCATGGCTGACAGTCGCGACGATCGTCAACATCGCCGCCACGCTCACCTACTACGGCGTGGGGGCAGGGCAGGAAAATGCCCTGCTCGCGGCCATCATCGTGTTTGCCGGCGGAGTGATCGCCTCGATTGCCATCGCCCGGGGCAGGGGCAATCCCGTCTATGCAGGCGTATTCCTGTGGGCCTTGTGCGCCATCTACGCCGCTGGAGGACAGTCAGCGACGGAGGTCGCCTATGCTGTCATCATCTCGGCGGTTCTGGTGATCGTCACGACCCTGTTCAAGCTGCGCGAAGTCGGCAATCGCCGGCACTGGTTCGGCTAGCTCAGCCGCGGTAGGTCCCGTCTCCGCGATAGCGCGCCAGGATGTTGTCGTGCACGATGGGGGAGAGCAGGTTTACGAAGGCGCAACCCGCCATGCCGTTTTCCCACCAGACCACTTCGGCCTGGAGCGATTCGAGACCCGGAAGCGTCAGCCAGCAGACAGAGCCCGGATGCATCCGGTTCAGTGCCGTTGCGGAAAAGCCGGACAGCGATAGGTCGTTCACCACCGTCTGGAACGCGCGCATGCCCGAACCGCGCAATTGGGCGGGGATCATGATCTTGGTGCGCGGCGCGCTGCGATCTTCCTGCGCAGCGATGTCGTAGCGTCCCACCGTGTTCTGCATGGTCATGGCGGCCAGTTCCCGTAATTCGCGTGATACCCAAAGCTCCCTCGGAGGCCTTGCTTCACACAGCATGTCGGACCAGCGTTAAGCAGGAACTAAGACGCGTGGTTAACGCGAACTTTCCACTCTTTCGCGGTGCAGATTGGGGAAATCTTCCACCAGCATCTGCACGATGCGTTCTGCCACATCTTCCGGCGGCTTGACCGTTTCGGGGTCTTCACCCGGATAGGCGCGGGCGCGCATGTCGGTGCGGGTCGCTCCCGGATCGAGAATGGCCAGCCGGGTCTCGGAAATCCGCTCGACTTCCTTGGCGTGGCTTTCCAGCAGGTTGTCGAACGCCGCCTTGGTCGCGCCGTAGGCACCCCAGAAAGGGCGCGGTTCCGCACCGACGGAACTGGTCAGGCCGATGATCCGTCCAGCCTCTGCCCGCTTCAGCAGCGGATCGAACGCGGCCAGCAGGGCCTGTGTGGCCAATACGTTAAGCGTCATGGCCTGGTTGAACTGCTTGCCGTCGATCTGGGTGACGGGGGTAAGCGTTGGCAACTGGGCGGCACATATCACCAGGAAATCCAGCTTTTCCCACCGCTCTGCAATGGCCTGCGCCAAGCGGCCGATGCTCTCGCCATCGGTCAGGTCGAGCGGGGCGATGGTGGAGGTGCCGCCAGCATCGTGGATCGCATCCTCTACGCCTTCCAGGTCCTTCACCTTGCGTGCCACCAGCACGACGTGGGCGCCCCTTGCTGCCAGAGCCTTTGCCGAGGCTGCCCCGATGCCGCGGCTGGCGCCCGTGACAAGCGCAATCTTGCCCGCAAGGGGTTTGTCGGCGGCGGTATCTGTCATGTCAGGCGTCCTCGTTGACCGGGAGGCTCAGTTGCGCTTCCCGGTCCTTGCGATTGGCAAGGTCGGTGAGCGGGGTGGGATACTCCCCTGTGAAGCAGGCATCGCAATACTGCGGGCAGGCCTTGTCCCGGCCTGCCAATCCGACCGCGCGATAAAGCCCGTCTATCGAAACGAAGGCAAGGCTGTCGGCTTGGATGAATTCGCGCATCGCGGCCAGGTCCATCCGGCCTGCCAGCAGCTTGGAACGTTCGGGCGTGTCGACGCCGTAATAGCAGCCGTGCCCGGTGGGCGGGCTGGCAACGCGGAAGTGCACTTCCTTCGCGCCGGCATCCCGCATCATCTGCACGATCTTCAGGCTGGTGGTGCCGCGCACGATGGAATCGTCGATCAGCACGATGCGCTTGCCTTCCACGATCTTGCGGTTGGCATTGTGCTTACGCTTCACACCGGCATGGCGCGCGCTGTCACTCGGCTGGATGAACGTACGCCCGACATAGTGCGAGCGGATGATGCCCAGTTCGAACGGCAGACCGCTTTCCTGTGCATAGCCGATGGCGGCAGGTACGCCGCTGTCGGGAACGGGCACGACAAGGTCGGCATCGCAGGGCATTTCGCGCGCCAGTTCCATGCCGATGTTCTTGCGGCTTTCGTAGACGCTGCGCTTGTTGAAGATCGAATCCGGGCGGCTGAAATAGACATGCTCGAAAATGCATGGACGCGCAGGCGTATCGCCGAACGGGCGGTGCGAGCGGATGGTGCCATCGAAATCGACCTCGACGAATTCACCGGGATCGACCTGGCGGGTGAATTCCGCGCCGATGACGTCCAGCGCCACTGTCTCGCTGGCGAACACCACGGCATCGCCCAGCCTGCCCATCACCAGCGGGCGAATGCCCATGGGATCGCGGCAGGCGGCCATGCCGCGCGGCGTCATCACGACCAGCGCATAGGCACCCTCGACCATGCGCAGCGCGTCGGTCAGCTTGTCGAGCATGGTCGGATAGCGACTGGTGGCGACGAGGTGGATGATCACCTCCGTATCGCTGGTCGACTGGAAGATCGCGCCCTTGCTGACCAGTTCCTGCTTCAGCCGCATGGCGTTGGAAATGTTGCCATTGTGCGCCACCGCAAAGCCGCCGCTGGCAAGGTCGGCATACAGCGGCTGCACGTTGCGCATGCCCGATCCACCGGTGGTGGAATAGCGAACGTGCCCGCCCGCCATGTGGCCGGGCAGTTCGGCTATCGATTCGGCGCTGGAGAAGTTGTCGGCCACGTGGCCAAGGCCGCGGCGGGTGTAGAACTCCGCCCCGTCGAAACTGGTGATGCCCACGGCTTCCTGCCCGCGGTGCTGCAGGGCGTGAAGCCCCAGCGCGCAGGCGGCCGCCGCATCGGGCGCGCCGATGATGCCGAACACGCCGCACTCTTCATGCAGCTTGTCGTCACCGTCACCGTTCAAAAAGGGATTGGTGAAATTCATCGATTTCCGTTTGTAACGAGCAGCGCTGCCCCAATGGCGATGTTGCGGTTCGATTACAAGGGGGAGGTGTCTTCGCCGCGCGCGTCTTCGGTGGTTTCGTGCGCCTGTTCGATAGTATGTTCGCGCTGCAGGCGCTTGGCGACGAGTGAACACGCAGCACTGAAAGCCGCGCCCACAGACCATCCGGCCAGCACGTCGGTAGGCCAGTGGACACCGAGGTAGACGCGCGTGCAACCGATAAGCAGGGCCAGCGCGATGGCCACGGTGATCAGGTAGATCTGCACGCGGCGGCTTTCCTGGGAGCGCGCCAGCAGCACGGCCAGCGTGAGGTACACGATGGATGAATTCATGGCATGCCCACTGGGAAAACTTGCCGAGGTGACTTCCACCAGGTGCGGCACGATCTCGGGCCGCGCGCGGTCGAATATGGCCTTGATTGCCACGCTCAGCAGGGCGCCGCCTGCGATTGCCACAGCGACGAAGCCTGCCATCCTGAACTTTTGCAGCGACGCGAGCAGCCCGACAACGACAACCGTGATCAGGGTAAGCACGGGAGCCCCGCCAAGTGCGGTGAAGTCGATCATCCATCCCTGCAGCCAGTGCGGCCCGATGGGCACCCCGGGATCCGCCGCCGTGCGCAAGCCGGTGACGATGGCCTTGTCCATTGCGAAGGTGTCGCCCTCGGCAATCTCTGATGCGAGATGCCCGAATGCGAGCAACCCCGCGACCAGCGCGAGGAAAGTGACAAGAATGCGCGAGTCGGCCCGGTGCGGACTGAAGAAGCGCTTCAATGTATCAAGAGCATTTGCGGATCGCACGGCCATCACGCCATCCAACGCCCCCGAGGAAGCTTGGTTTCATGCACGGGGCAGAGGTGGGTCGCGGCGCGACCCCTCGCTCAAGGCGATCTGTGGGGGATGAAAATTGGTCGGGGAGAGAGGATTCGAACCTCCGGCCCCTGCCTCCCGAAGACAGTGCTCTACCAGGCTGAGCTACTCCCCGACCGGTGCGTTGCGAGGCGAACCCCGCGAGGCAGAGGCGGCCCTATAGGGGGAGTGGTTCGTGCTGGCAAGCCTGTCTTGAGCAAAGTCGAAAGGCCTGCCTCGAGCAAAGTCTGAAGGCAGGCATTGCCGTCTCTCTGGCACACCCGGATCGATGCTGTTAGCGATGTCCGCATGACCGCAAACACCGACCGCCACCCCGAATGGCAATACCTCGACCTGATGCGCCAGATCTGGGAGCACGGGGACCAGCGCATGGACCGTACCGGTGTCGGCACGCGATCCATCTTCGGCACCATGCTGCGGTTCGACTTGGGGCAAGACCGCGTGCCGCTTCTCACCACCAAGCGCGTATACTGGAAGGCCGCCGCAAAGGAGATGCTGTGGTTCTTGACCGGCAGCACCAACATTCGTCCGCTGCTGCAACAGGGCGTGACGATCTGGAGCGACTGGCCGCTAAAGAAATACAGGCAGGCAAGCGGCGAGGACATCGGCCAGGAGGAATTCGAGGCGCGGATCGTCGCGGACGAGGCCTTTGCGAAGAACTGGGGCGATCTTGGCCCGGTCTATGGCAAGCAGTGGGTCGACTGGCCGACCTATGAATACGGGCCGGATGGCCGATACCAACGCGGGCCGGGCATCAATCAGGTGGCGCAGGTGGTGGAGAGCCTGAAGAACAGTCCGGGCAGCCGCCGCCACATTATCGAAGGCTGGAACGTGGCCGAGCTGGATCGCATGGCACTGCCGCCGTGCCACAAGACCTACCAGTTCCATGTCGCCGGGGAAGGGGAGGCGGCACGGCTCAACTGCATGCTGTACCAGCGCAGTTGCGACGTGGCGCTAGGCCTGCCGTTCAATCTGTTCGGCGCGGCCCTGCTGACCCGCATGATGGCGGCGCAGACGAATCTGCTGCCGGGGGAGCTGGTTTGGTCCGGCGGTGATACCCACCTTTATCTCAACCACACCGAACTGGTGGAAGCCCAGCTCAAGCGGGAACCGGCGGGCGCGCCAAAACTTGTTCTGAAGAGGGTGCCGCCGACAATTTTCGACTACTCGTTCGACGATTTTGAGGTGGTTGATTACGAACCGCAAGGAGTGTTGCGTGCCCCTGTGGCGGTCTGAGAATTCCTGTGGTACCCCGGATTGACCGTTACAGAGATAGGTAATATAATTCCGCAAAACTGGAATAATATTATGCCAAAAACCGGGAGAGCAGGCGATGGCGGATCAGCGCGACGATAAGGGCACGAACCGCCCTAAGCTCGCCTTGCACGTGCCGGAGCCGAAGTATCGCCCCGGTGACAAGGTCGATTACAGCCACCTCAATATACCTGAAGCGGGCGAGCAATCGCGCCCGGATGAAGCGTGCGAAGCCAAGGACACTTTCGCGCTTTGCAATGACCTTGTCCGCGTGCTGGGTGATGACAATCAGGCGCACGGTCCATGGGATCCGCGTCTCGACGCCGATACGCTGCGGCAGATGCTGCGCGAAATGGCCTTGGTGCGGGCTTTCGACAATCGCATGTACCGTGCCCAGCGGCAGGGCAAGACCAGCTTCTACATGAAGTGTACCGGTGAAGAGGCGACGAGCGTCTGCGCCACTCACGCCCTGGCGGGCGATGACATGATCTTCCCCAGCTATCGCCAGCAGGGCTGCCTGATCGCGCGGGGCTACGAGCTGACCGAGATGATCAACCAGATCTACTCGAACAAGGCGGACAAGCTGAAGGGGCGCCAGCTCCCGATCATGTACTGTTCGAAGCGGCTGAACTTCTTCTCCATTTCCGGCAACCTCGCCACGCAGCTGCCGCAGGCGACCGGGTTCGCCATGGCCAGCGCCAGCAAGGGCGATTCGCGCATCGCGGCAACCTGGGTGGGCGAGGGCAGCACGGCGGAGGGTGACTTCCACTCCGCGCTGACCTTTGCGACAGTCTACAACGCGCCGGTCATCTTCAACGTCATCAATAACCAGTGGGCGATTTCGTCGTTTTCGGGCTTTGCCGGATCGGAGCGCGCCACCTTCGCCGCTCGGGCCATTGGCTATGGCATGGCGGGCCTGCGCGTGGACGGCAATGATCCGCTCGCCGTGTTTGCGGCAGAGCGCTGGGCCGCGGACCGCGCCCGTGCCAATGCCGGCCCGACGCTGATCGAGCACTTTACCTACCGCGCCGAGGGGCACTCCACCTCCGACGATCCCAGCGCCTATCGCAGCGCGGAAGAACGCGAGGAGTGGCCGCTTGGCGATCCCATCATGCGGCTCGCCCGCCACCTGATCGCATTGGGCGAATGGAGCGACGAACAGCAGGAAGACATGGATACCGAGCTGGATGCCATAGTCCGCAAGGCCATGAAGGAGGCTGAAAAGAACGGCATCCTCGGTCACGGCCTGCACCATCCCTTCCACACCATGTTCGAGGACGTGTTCGAGGAACTGCCCTGGCACCTGGAAGAACAGGCCGAACAGGCGATCCGCGAGCGACGAATCAAGTTTCCGGGGGACCCGGCGGAATGAACGACATGACCACCGAAACCGCCCCTGCCGCAGATGCGGGTGAAACGCGCGAAATGAACATGATCGAGGCGATCAATTCCGCTCTCGACATCATGCTGGATCGCGATGACAACGTGACCCTGCTGGGCGAGGATATCGGCTATTTTGGCGGCGTGTTCCGCTGCACCGCCGGCCTGCAGGAGAAGTACGGCAAGACCCGCGTGTTCGATACGCCGATCTCCGAATGCGGGATCATCGGCGTTGCGGTGGGGATGGGGGCTTACGGTCTGCGCCCCGTGCCGGAAATCCAGTTCGCAGATTACATCTATCCCGGCCTGGACCAGCTTATCAGCGAGGCCGCGCGCCTGCGTTATCGCTCTGCGGCCGAGTTCATCGCGCCCATGACCGTGCGCAGCCCTTTCGGCGGCGGCATCTTCGGCGGGCAGACGCACTCGCAAAGTCCTGAGAGCATTTTCACCCACGTCAGCGGGCTGAAGACGGTAATCCCGTCCACGCCCTACGACGCGAAGGGCCTGCTCATCAGCTGTATCGAGGACAATGACCCCGTCATCTTCTTCGAGCCCAAGCGCATCTACAACGGCCCGTTCGACGGTTATTACGACAAGCCCGCGAAAAGCTGGAAAGGCTTCGAAGCGGCGCAGGTGCCCACGGACTATTACAAGATCCCGCTCGGCAAGGCGCGCACGGTGCGTGAGGGCGATGCCCTGACCATCCTCGCCTACGGCACGATGGTCCACGTTGTAGAAAGCGTCGCACGCGACAAGGGCGTGAATGCCGAAATCCTCGACCTGCGCACGCTTGTGCCGCTGGATATCGAGGCGATCGAGGCGTCGGTCGAGAAGACCGGCAGGTGCCTGATCGTCCACGAAGCGACGCGCACTTCCGGCTTCGGCTCGGAACTTTCCGCGCTGGTGCAGGAACGTTGTTTTTACCACCTCGAAGCCCCGATCGAACGCGTGACCGGTTTCGACACTCCCTATCCCCACAGCCTCGAATGGGCCTATTTCCCAGGCCCTGTCCGCATCGGCGAGGCCATCGACAAATTGCTGGAGGCCTGAGGCCATGGCCAAGTTTACCTTCAACCTGCCCGACATCGGCGAAGGCATTGCCGAGGCCGAAATCGTCGCCTGGCACGTCGCGGTCGGTGATACGATCGAGGAAGACGGCCAGCTGGCCGACATGATGACCGACAAGGCGACGGTCGAGATGGAAAGCCCGGTAGCGGGCAAGGTTCTCGAAGTCGCGGGCGAAGTCGGCGACACCGTGGCCATTGGCGGGATGCTGGTGGTGATCGAGGTCGAAGGCGAAGTGCCCGACGACGTGCTGGAAGAGAACGAAGCGGCGGCCGATGCAGCCGAGGACGCTCCTGCGCCCAAGGACGATGCGGTCGAGAAGCGTATCGAGGTCGAGAACCCCGACCCTTCCGACCAGGAAGACGCGGCGCAGGCGGCTGAAGAGGAAAGGCCGCTTCCGAAGCCCACACCCGCACCGGCACTCGTTCCGAAGGATTCGAAAGTCCTTGCTAGCCCGGCGGTGCGCAAGCGCGCGAAAGACCTCGGCATAGACCTTTCGCAGGTCAAGCCGCATGAGGATGGCCGCGTACGCCACGCCGATCTGGACGCCTACATTTCCTACACCGGCGGCTTTTCCGGTGCAGCGCCTGCGCGCGCGGACGAGCAAATCAAGGTTATCGGCCTGCGCAAGCGGATTGCCGAGAACATGGCTGCGGCCAAGCGCAACATCCCGCATTTCACCTACGTGGAAGAATGCGACGTTACCGAGCTGGAAAACACCCGGGCGCAATTGAACCAGGATCGCGGTGACCGGCCCAAGCTCACCATGCTGCCGCTGCTGATCACGGCGATCTGCAAGACGCTGCCCGATTTCCCGATGATCAACGCACGCTACGATGACGAGGCGAGGGTGGTGACGCGCCACGGCGCGGTGCATCTGGGCATGGCCACCATGACCGATAACGGCCTGATGGTGCCCGTAATTCGCGATGCGCAGGGCAAGAACCTGTACCAGCTGGCGAACGAGATTACCCGCCTTGCCGAGGCAGCGCGCGATGGCAGCGCAAAGTCGGATGAACTGTCCGGCTCCACGCTTACCGTTACCTCCCTCGGCCCGCTTGGGGGCGTTGCCACCACGCCGGTCATCAATCGACCCGAGGTCGCCATCATCGGGCCGAATCGCATCATCGAACGACCGATGTTCGTGACCGGAGCGGACGGTCAGGAACGGATCGAAAAGCGCAAGCTGATGAACATATCGATCAGCTGCGATCACCGCGTGGTGGATGGCTACGATGCCGCCGCTTTCGTGCAGGAATTGAAGAAGCTGATCGAGGCCCCGGCGCGGATTCTGGCGGGGTAATCGAACGATTTCAAATATGTTTCAAAAAGCCGCTTCTGGTGTGTTGACAGGGTGAGGACCCTCCACTAGATGCGCGGCTCCCAAGAGGCGCTAGCCGCTTAAATGCGCGGGTGTAGCTCAGTTGGTTAGAGTATCGGCCTGTCACGCCGAGGGTCGCGGGTTCAAGTCCCGTCACTCGCGCCACTTGGGACCTTTTCCTTCAGATAGCTAAGCCTGCTGGTGGCTGTCGCAGTGAAACGCGCTGCGTCCGGCGACCTTGCTTTTCACGATGCTGCCATCGCAGCGCGGACAGTCTGCGCCCGCCCTGCGATCCGCGATCAGCCAGGTGCGCGGCAACTGCGAATAGTCCGCCCCGGTCTCGCAAACCCCGGTCAGCACATCGCGCATTGTTGCGAACATTTGCGATAGTTGGCTGTCCGTAAGGTCGCTGGCGGTTGTTTCAGGGTGCACGCCGGTCTGGAACAGGATCTCGTCGGACCAGAGGTTGCCGATACCCGCCAGCTTCTTCTGGGCCATCAGCGCGCCCTTGATCGTACCATTGGTGGTGCCAATCACTCCGGCGAATTTCTCTTCCGAAATTTCCAGTGCATCCGGGCCGAAACCGATGCGTTCGATCTCTTCATCTGGCGAATCGATCACCCGCACCCATCCCAGCTTGCGCGGGCAGCGGAAGGCGAGGCGGCGATCGCCTTCGAAGCGGATCAGGAACTTGGTGTGATCGGGCGGCTCGTCCGGCGAATCGAACGGCAGCAACTTGCCTGTCATGCCCAGATGCACGCAGATCCACGGTCCGCTTTGCGAGCCTGCGAAGATCAGCTTGCCGTGTCGGTGCGTCTCGGTGAATTGCCTGCCGACCAGCCGCCCGCGTTCGTTGTCGCCGGGCAGCTCGATGTAGGTGACGTTATCGCCGAGGGCCGCGTCCTCTATGGTGCGGTTCAGGCACTGGCCCTTTATGCGGCGGCGGTTGGCTTCGGCTTCGGGCAGTTCGGGCATGTTCCTGAAACGGGCAGTGCCGGATCACGGTTCCGCGAACAGCCTGGGGTCCGGGGTCAGTCCTGCGGTCGCACGCCCCAGTGGCCGGTTTCCATCCAGATCAGGAAATTGCGCAGCGGCCTGATCCAGATGACGCCCAGCGTCAGGTAGACCAGCGTCTGCGCCCACGTGGGCCAGTCGCCAATGATGGCAGGGGCATAGCGCGCGATGATGAAGCCATAGAGCAACAGCGCTGCAATCAGGCCAAGGATGCCGATGGGGATCCGCCAGGTGGGTTCGGTGCGCATCAGAACGGTCCGTATATGCGGGTTGGGGTGATGACCAGGGACAGCGCCATGTCGTGGTCTGCCGTGGGCAGGCTATCGACCCGTTGCACGTCCCACGCAAGACCGATGGCGAGAGTGTCGGGGTGCGCCGCCAGCCAGCGGTCGTAGAACCCGCCGCCTTGACCGATGCGGTCGCCGCGCTCCGTAAAGCCGACCAGCGGAACGAACAGAACATCCGGCTCCACCACCCTGGCAGCGGCAGCAGGCTGCATCAGGCCCATCCGCCCCTGGGTGAGGTCGCTCTCGCCATAGGGATCGGTATGTTCGTGAAACTGCATCGGCTCATCCAGCGATGCGATCCGGGGCAGGGCGATGGTGTGGCCCGCTTCCATGAAATAGCGGGCATAGCCGCCGGCGGGCGCTTCGCCCTTGCCGGCACGGTAAAGGCCGATGGTGGCGCCTGCGGGAATGATTTCGCGCACCGGAGCGGGCGGCGCACGGAACACCAGCGCGCTTACCGCGGATGGCAGGGCGGCAGCATGTTCCTGCCGCGCCTTGCGCAGCGTTTTGCGAATGGCGGTTTTCTGTTCGGAAATATCGGTCACGCGAACCAAGCTAGTGAGTGCGGACCCCGCCCTCAAGTAGCGCAATGGTATGGCGGCTAATACCGCGCTCAAGTAGCGAAGCGGTAGGGCACCCAAGTGGTGAGTGGCGGAACCACCATGGGTCGTTTTCCGGGAAATCCTCTGACGCCTTTACGTCAGGTGGGCGCCGTATATCCAGGACCGCCAGGACGAACCCGTGGCCCCGGTAGGGACAGCTCCCTTGGATTGCTTATAGCCTCAGGGATATCTCAAGCGGCTCGTACCGGGCAGTCCCGCCACGTCCTATTTAGGCGCTCGCGGTGTCACTCTCAAGACGCTGCGCGAGAGCTTCGAGCCGATCGGCCATTTTTTCGAGCGTTTCGGCCTGTTCGGCGGCGGGTGGGGCCGTCTCGGCGGGAACATTGGCCTGTGCCTCGTGCAGCTCGTCGGCCAGCAGCAGCGAGGCGTAAAGCAGCACGCGTTCGGCCGATTGGCCCTTCAGGCTGTCGAGCTGGGCCAGCTTTTCGCTGATCGAGGTTCCCAGCCCCTCGATATGGGCTTCCTCCCCCGGCGCGCAGGCGATGGTGTAGCGGCGGCCGACGATCTCGAGCGTGACATTGCTGGTGCTCATGCGGTCAGCGCCTCGATCAGCGCTTCCACTTCTTCCAGTGCGCTCGCGGTCTCGCCTCGCAGCCGGTCGTAGCGGGCCTGCAAAAGCGGGTCGTGCGCAGGACGGCGCAAGGCGGCCGCCTCGATCCGGGCAGAGGCCGCTTCGATGCGGGCCAGCGCCTGTGCTATGCGGTCACCGTCCATGCCGGGCAAATTACTCGCAAATCGCAGCGCGGCAAAGGCTTGGGGCGGCAACCTGTGAATAACTATCGACGAGCGAATTGACGCTTGTGCTTTCGCATCGGGCTCTTGCTTGACCTATCGGCCTGCCCCCACCACACAGCCCACAACCGAATCGCTGCCATTGCGCAGCGCTGCCCATTCTGGAGGCTCAAACGCATGAGCGACGACACCGCCCGTTTCACCAACATGGCCAATGCCATCCGCGCCCTTTCGATGGACGCGGTGCAGGCGGCCAATTCCGGCCACCCGGGCATGCCGATGGGTATGGCGGACGTCGCCGCGGTGCTGTGGAGCGACTATCTGAAGTTCGATCCCAAGGCGCCCGACTGGGCCGACCGCGACCGGTTCGTGCTGTCGGCAGGCCATGGCTCGATGCTGATCTATTCGCTGCTGCACCTCAGCGGTTACGATCAGCCGACGCTGGAGGATATCAGGAACTTCCGCCAGCTTGGCAGCCCCTGTGCCGGACACCCGGAAAACTTCCTGCTGCCGGGCGTGGAGGCGACCACCGGTCCGCTGGGGCAGGGCGTGGCAATGGCCGTGGGCATGGCCATGGCGGAACGGCATCTCAACGCGCAGTTCGGCGACGACCTCGTCGATCACCGCACCTGGGCGATCGCGGGCGACGGGTGCCTGATGGAAGGCATCAACCACGAGGCCATCGGCATTGCGGGGCACCTGAGGCTGGGCCGCCTGACGGTGCTGTGGGACGACAACGACATTACCATCGATGGCAAGGTTTCGCTGTCCTCCTCCGAAGACATTCCCGCCCGCTACCGCGCCACCGGCTGGCACGTGGTAAAGTGCGACGGGCACGATCCCGCCGACATCCGTCGCGCGCTGGACGAGGCGGTGGCCGAGACCGATCGCCCCTCGTTGGTGCAGTGCACCACCATCATCGGCAAGGGCGCGCCCAACAAGCAGGGCACTAGCGCCACCCACGGCGCACCGCTGGGTGAGGACGAGATCGCCGCCGCGCGCAAGGAACTGGGTTGGGATCACGGTCCGTTCGAAGTGCCTGAAGACATTCGCGCCGACTGGCTGGCCACTGCCAAGCGCGGCACCGCCGCGCATGCCGAGTGGCAGGATCGCCTGAGCGGATCGAAGGACAAGGCCGAGTTCACGCGCCGTATGTCGGGCGAACTCCCGGCAGGAGACAAGGCGGCAAGAGCTTTCTCCAAGTGGCTGGAAAGCGCGGAAAAAGTTGCCACCCGCAAGGCCAGCGAGAACGCGCTCGACGTGCTCAATCCGCTGGTACCCGAACTTGTCGGCGGCAGCGCCGACCTGACCGGGTCCAACAACACCAAGGCGGGCGGCATCGGTCCGTTCACGGCGGACGACTATTCCGGTCGCTATGTCTACTACGGCATCCGCGAGTTCGGCATGTCGGCGGCGATGAACGGCATGGCGCTGCACGGTGGCATCATCCCCTACGGCGGCACGTTCCTGATCTTCACCGATTACTGCCGCGGCGCGATCCGCCTGTCCGCCTTGCAGGAATGTCGCGTGGTCTACGTGATGACGCACGATTCCATCGGCCTTGGCGAGGACGGCCCGACGCACCAGCCGATCGAGCACCTCCAGTCCCTGCGCGCCATGCCCAACCTGCTTGTGATGCGTCCGGCAGACCGCGTGGAAACCGCCGAGTGCTGGCAGATTGCCATCGCCCAGAAGAACCGTCCCAGCGTGATCGCATTGAGCCGCCAGGGCCTGCCGCAGGTGCGCAATTCGCCGGAAGAGACGGACATGTGTTCCAAGGGCGGCTATCGCCTGAAACGTGCGGGCAACAAGCGCCGGGTGATCCTAATTGCTACCGGCTCCGAAGTGTCGCTGGCGCTGGAATGTGCCGACCAGCTGGAAAAGCAGGGCGTAGGCGCGGATGTCGTTTCCATGGTCTGCACCGAACTGTTCGACGAGCAGGACGCGGCCTACAAGGAAGATATCCTGCCCAATGTCGGGCCGGACCAGATCTTGCGCGTCAGCATAGAGGCGGGCACCACGTTCGGGTGGGAACGCTATACCATGGCGAACGGTCTCAACATCGGTATCGACCGTTTCGGCGCGTCGGCCCCGGCGGGCGACCTGTTCAAGAAGTTCGGCCTCACCGCCGATGCCATCGTACCGAAAATCATCAGCAAATTGAACGACTAAGCAGGAGTTTTTGACAATGGCGACCAAGGTTTCGATTAACGGTTTCGGACGCATCGGGCGGCTTGTCGCGCGCGCCCTACTGGAGCGTGACGACCACGATTTCGAACTCGTTGCGATCAACGACCTGGCGGATACGAACGCCAACGCCCTGCTGTTCGGTTTCGACAGCACGCATGGCCGCTTCCCCGGCACGGTAGAAGTCGACGGCAGCAACCTGGTAGTGAACGGCAAGACCATCGCCGTCACCAGCGAGCGCGATCCGGGCAACCTGCCGCACAAGGACATGGGCGTGGAAATCGTGCTGGAATGCACCGGCTTTTTCCAGAGCCACGATGCCGCCAAGCCGCACCTTGATGCAGGTGCCAAGCGCGTGCTGATCTCCGCTCCTGCCAAGGGCGTCTCGGCCACGGTTGTCTATGGCGTCAATCACGACGTGCTGACGGCGGACGACGTGATCGTTTCCAACGCCAGCTGCACCACCAACTGCCTGTCGCCGGTGGCCAAGGTGCTGCACGACACGGTGGGTATCGAGCGTGGTTTCATGACCACGATCCACTCCTACACCAACGATCAGCGGATGCTGGACCAGATGCACAGCGATATGCGCCGTGCGCGCGGCGGGGCGCAGAACATGATCCCCACCACCACCGGCGCTGCCCGCGCGGTGGGCCTGGTGCTGCCCGAACTGGCCGGCAAGCTGGACGGTTCGTCGGTGCGCGTGCCGACCCCCAACGTATCGCTGATCGACCTTGTCTTTACCCCCGGCCGCGACACCACGGCAGAGGAGCTGAACGAAGCGCTGATGGCTGCGGCCACCGGCCCGATGAAGGGCGTGCTCGACTACACGGACAAGCCGCTCGTCTCGCAGGATTTCAACCACCACCCGGCCTCGTCCACTGTGGACTCGCTGGAAACCGCGGTGCTGGAAGGCAAGCTGGCCCGCGTGGTAAGCTGGTACGACAACGAGTGGGGCTTCTCCAACCGCATGATCGACACCGCGGGCGTGATGGCGAAATTCCTGTAATCAAATACCGTCCGTGCTGAGCTTGTCGAAGCACTGTCTTTTCTTCGACCGGTACGACTGCACTTCAAGAAAAGCAGCCCTTCGACAGGCTCAGGGCGAACGGAGTAATATTTGTGAGTAATTTCAAGACCCTCGACGACCTTCCTGACGATCTTTCCGGCCAGCGCGCGCTCGTGCGCGTGGACCTGAACCTGCCGATGAAGGAAGGCCGCGCCACCGACCTGACGCGTGCCCGCGCAGTCGCCCCGACGATCCTCGAACTCAGCCAGCGCGGTGCGAAGGTGCTGCTGCTGGCGCACTATGGGCGGCCCAAGGGCGAACGCCACTCCACCATGAGCCTGAGCGAGATCGTGGGCGAACTGGAGCGGGTGATCGACAAGGAAGTGATGTTCATTCCGGAGGTCGCCGGGCCGGTTGTGGAACAGTCCGTCGGTATTCTGAACGCGGGCGACATCGGCCTGCTGGAAAACACCCGGTTCTGGCCGGGTGAGGAAGCGAACGACACGAGTTTTGCAAAGAGCATCGCCGCCAACGGCGACTTCTACGTCAACGATGCTTTCTCCGCCGCGCACCGCGCCCATGCGACCACGGAAGGCCTTGCACACCTGCTGCCGTCCTACGCCGGGCGCGCGATGGAGAAGGAACTGAAGGCGCTGGATGCCGCATTGGGCAACCCCACGCCGCCCGTCGCCGCTGTGGTCGGCGGGGCCAAGGTTTCCACCAAGCTGGCGGTGCTGGAAAACCTCAGCCGCCGCGTACAGCACCTGATCATCGGCGGGGGCATGGCCAACACCTTCCTCGCCGCCAATGGCGTGGACGTGGGCAAGAGCCTGTGCGAGCACGACCTGACCGATACCGCCCGCGCCATCATGGATGCAGCGGACGAGGCGGGCTGCACGATCCACCTGCCGTACGACGTGGTGGTGGCGAAGGAATTCGCCGCCAATCCGCCGTCCCTGCGCACCTGCAACGTGCACGAGGTGGCCGCAGACGAGATGATCCTCGACATCGGCCCGCAGGCGACAGAGGCGCTGGGCGACGTGCTGAAAACCTGCGCGACGCTGGTGTGGAACGGCCCGCTCGGCGCGTTCGAAACGCCGCCGTTCGACGAGGCGACCGTGGCTCTCGCCAAGACCGCCGCTGCGCTGACGCAGGACGGCTCGCTCACTTCGGTCGCGGGCGGGGGTGACACAGTCGCCGCGCTGGCCCATGCGGGCGTGACCGACGACGTCACCTATGTCTCGACCGCGGGCGGTGCTTTCCTCGAATGGATGGAGGGCAAGGAATTGCCCGGCGTCGCGGCGCTGTCTGCCTAACCCTCGAACCCGTGCCGAACCGTAAACGAAGAGGCGCATAGGTATATCGACTTCTCCTGTACTCGCACTATCATCAGCGGGTCATGGGGCAGGCGCATCATCTCTTCACCACACCCTTCGTGGTCGATACGCTGCAAAGCGAGGCCGGGATTGCCATGCTGCGCGAGGCGATCGAGGCGGAGATGGCGCGTGATCCCAAGGGGCTGGAAATCTCCAATCTGGGCGGATGGCATTCCAACACCAGGATGCTGGAATGGGGCGGAGAGGCGGCCAAGGCGCTGGTTTACAAGGCAATGACCCTGGCCGATACGGCCACGTTGGATGCAAAGTCACCCGACGACAGCCGCTTTGGCTGGATTCCCGAACTGTGGGCCAATGTGAACGGCAAGGGCAGCGCCAACCAGTACCACACCCATCCGGGCAGTTACTGGTCGGTCGTCGCCTATGTCGACGATGGCTATGACGGCAGCGACGATCCCGAACTTGGCGGTGAACTGCAACTGCTCGACCCGCGCGCACCCACGCCGCAGATGGCCGTGCCCGACCTGCGCCTGCTGGGGGCAGATAGGAAGCCGCAGCCATGCGAAATCACCATCCGCCCGAGGACGGGTATGGTGGTGATGTTCCCAAGCTGGCTACCACACGCGGTGTGCATGTATCGCGGGGAGGGAACCCGCATCTCCGTCGCCATCAACCTGACGGCTGCGCTCAAGCCAAACAGGTAATCCCCGCCGCGCTCAGCGATGTTCCGGGTTGGGCCAGCCGGGCTTGTTCCCGTCGCCCAAGTCGTCCTTCACATTGCCGCAGGCAGGGTAGCCACCGTTGTCCTTCAGCATGCGCGCAGCGTGCAGCAGGTTGAAGGCCATGAAAGTGGTGTTGCGCTGGGTGAATTCGTTGTCGAACCCCGCGCGACTGCCATCGTCCTGCTCGTCACCATAGGATGGGCCGGGTCCCGCTTCCCCGATCCAGCCGCAATCGGCTTGCGGAGGGATCGTGAAGCCGACGTGCTGCAACGCGTACAGCACTCCGCTGCCCACGTGCTTTATGCCGTCCTCGTTGCCCGTCACCACGCAGCCGCCCACCTTGCCGTAAAAGGCATACTGGCCTTGCTCGTTGGTTTCGCCCGAATGGGCGTAGAGCTTTTCGATGAAGGACTGGGCGATGGAGGACTTTTCCCCCAGCCAGATCGGCGTGCCGAGAATGACGATATCGGCATCGAACACATCCGGTGACAACTTGGGCCAGTCGTCATGCGGCCATCCGTGCTCGGTCATGTCGGGGTATACGCCCGGGGCGAGCCGGTAGGCGGACAGGCGGTGGCGCTTTACCGCAACGGACTGGCTGGTGAAAATCTCCTCCACCACGTCCAGCAGGGTGTCGGTGTGCGAATCCTGTTCGGGCGGTTTCAGCGTGGCGTTGAAAATCACCGCCTTGAGATCGGAGAAATCGGTTTCGCAAGTGTCGCAGATTTCCTGCTGCCTGGTGCTGAGTGCCATGGCCTGTCCTTTTCTTCGTGCTACCCCATGGCAAAGCCCGGCACGCTCAGCCGTTCCGTATACTGGCGTTACAAAAAGGCTCTCCTACGGCGCGCGTTCCATGCTGGCGGGGCGATGGTTGAAACACGGTGACCAACATGTGTTTCATCAACTTGCCTTAGTACAAAGCGCAGCATAGAGCCTCCGCCAAGTCCAATCCGGAACTGAGGAGCTTCCGCATGAACACCAGGGAAATGACCGACAAGATCGCCGCAGGCCAGGGCTTTATCGCCGCGCTGGACCAGTCCGGCGGCTCGACGCCAAAGGCGCTGGCCGGCTACGGCGTCGGTGAAGACGAATGGAGCGGCGACGATGAGATGTTCGCCCGGATCCACGAAATGCGCAGCCGCGTGATCACCTCGCCCAGCTTTGCCAATGGCAAGGTCATCGGCGCGATCCTGTTCGAGAAGACCATGGATGGCGAAGTCGACGGCAAGCCTACCGCCGAAGCGTTGAAGGAACGCGGCGTGGTGCCCTTCATCAAGATCGACCAGGGCCTGGCGGACGAGGAAAACGGCGTCCAGCTGATGAAGCCGCTGACCAAGCTCGATCCGCTGCTCGAAAAATCCGTCGCCCAGGGCATGTTCGGAACCAAGGAGCGCTCGCTCATCAAGTCGGCCAACGCCGAAGGCATCGCCGCCATTGTCGCGCAGCAGTTCGAGGTGGGTAACCGGGTGATCGACGCAGGCCTGATGCCGATCCTGGAACCGGAATACGACATCACTGCCGACGACCGTGCAGAGGGCGAGGAAATTCTCAAGTCAGAGATCCTCAAGCACCTCGAGACCCTGCCCGACGACCGCCAGGTGATGCTGAAACTGTCGATCCCGAAGACTGCGAACCTTTACCGGGACCTTATCGACCATCCCAAGGTGCTGGCCGTGGTCGCGCTGTCGGGTGGGTATTCGACCGAGGAAGCCTGCGCCGAACTGGAGAAGAACAACGGCATGATCGCCAGCTTCAGCCGCGGCCTGCTGCAGGACCTGCGGGCGCAGCAGAGCGACGATGAATTCGACGCTACGCTGGGCAAGGCGATCGATTCGATCTGCGCGGCCTCTGTCGCCTGATCTATTCGCCGCCCACGTAGGTGAAGCGATAGTCGGCGGAGCGGATGTCCTCACCGGTCATCCGCTCCGGCGAGACGCTGGCGAGGGTGAGGGTGGTGCCGTGCGTGGCGTGCGGTTCTCCGGGTTTGAGATACACGCTCTCGCGCCAGCCCGCGCCATCGATCCGGGTCAGAACAACCACCTGGCCGACCCAGACACATTGCGCGTTGGCGGGGCAGCGGCTGTCTTCGTGCACCTCCATCGGCGTGGCGACGATCCTTCCGGTCCATACCGGCTTGCCGATTCCCACCGAGGTTCCGGCAGGCGCTGCGGGACCGTTGGACACGATCGGCGCATCGGGAATCGTGGTGCACGCTGCTATCGGGAAGGCGGCCAGCGCGAAGCAGGCGACTCGCAGGAGGGAATGTGTTTTCATGGCCGCCAGCTACGCTTTAGGGGGCTGTCGCAAACGTGAACATCGACGAACCGCCATGCAGAGGATACGAGCGTTTTCATGACCCAGGCCCCCACTTGTCAGCTGTACCTGATTTCTCCCCTCGATGTCGGCGGGAACTTCCCCGAACGGTTGGACCGTGCGCTGTCCGCCGGGGAGGGGCTGGCAACGGCGTTCCAGTTCCGCGTGAAGGACCTTGACCAGCACGAGGCGGCACGCCTGGCCGCGCCGTTGCAGGAAATCTGCGCAGCGCGCGAGGTCGGGTTCATCGTCAACGATTCCGTCCCCCTTGCCAAACGCCTGAAGGCGGACGGAGTGCACCTTGGCCAGTCCGATGGCGACCTTCGCGAAGCGCGCGAGGAACTGGGCCGCGACATGCAGATCGGAATAACTTGCCACGCCAGCCGTCATCTGGCGATGGAAGCGGGCGAGGGCGGCGCCGACTATGTCGCGTTCGGTGCTTTTTTCTCCAGCGAGACCAAGGCGAGCGAACATCGTCCGGAAACCGACCTGCTGGAGTGGTGGAGCGGATTGTTCGAAATCCCCTGCGTCGCCATCGGCGGGATCACGCCTGACAATTGTGCACCGCTGGTAAAGGCCGGGGCAGACTTCCTGGCGGTTTCGCACGCCGTATGGGGCGGGGACGAAGTCGCTGCCGTGAAAGCTTTCGCAAGGGCAATGGATTGAAGCTGCGCCGCGCGATCATTCCAGCAATCCTGGGCTGGCTGGGCGCGGTCGGTTTCTGGATCGCTGTCGGCCCTGACGAAGAGCCGGGCGCGCGAGCCGATGCGGCCATTGTGCTTGGAGCAGGCGTAGAGGGGGACACTCCCTCGCCGGTCTTTCGCGAGCGTATCGACCATGGCATCGACCTTCTCAGAACTGGTCGGGTGGAACGGTTGATCTTCACCGGTGCGCAAGGCGAGGGCGCCACGATTGCCGAAAGCGCCGCCGCGCGTTCCGTTGCGCTGGAAAAGGGCGTTCCGGCAAACGCCATCCTGACCGAAGCCGAATCCGCTTCCACGATGCACAACCTGGTCGAAGCGCAGCTTTTGATGCGGGACGAGGGGCTGGAGACCGCGCTGATCGTTTCTGACCCGCTGCATATGCGGCGCGCCATGGAGATGGCGGAAGCCCTGGGGATCGAGGCGCATCCCAGTGCGACACCCACTTCGCGCTACCGATCGTTCCAGACGCAGCTGCCCTTTCTTCTGCGCGAGATCTATTTCATCCATCATTTCTGGCTGTTCGGCGAATAGTCATTACACCGCCGGCTTTGGCTCAGCAGGCAGCTTGAGGTATATTCCCCCACCATGGCTTCACCATTCGTAGAAAAACTCCAGGTCGCAGCCGTTACGGCCACGCTAGTTTCGGCAGGCTGGATCGTGGCCGGCGCCTTCGTGCTCGACCGAGCGGAAACAGCCGAGATCGAGCAGGAAATTGCTGCGAAGCAGACGCCGACGCCCGACTCTTCTCCAACGTCTGCACCTTCGGACAACGGCCAGGAGGAGGAGGCGGCGGGTGGCCTGTCCGCGTCGACTCCGCCCGAGAGCGAAATGGCGAACCTGATGATACCGGTCATAAACGTTTCTGCAGTGGACCTGATCGACAACTATTCCGACGAACGGGGCGGAGGTACGCGGCTGCACCAAGGCATCGATATTGCTGCCCCTGCAGGCACATCGGTCAGGGCTTCGGCGCCCGGCACCATAGAACGCCTGTTCCGCTCCGATGCAGGGGGCAACACTGTCTATGTCCGGTCGGAAAATCGCGAGACGATTTATTACTACGCGCATCTCGAGGACTACGCGCCTGGCCTGAACGAAGGACAGCAAGTGCGCCGCGGGCAACGGCTGGGTACTGTCGGATCGAGCGGGAATGCCGAGCGCGAAGCACCGCATCTGCATTTCGAGGTGATGCGCACCACGCCGGACGCGGAATGGTGGGAGCCGGCGGCTTCGGTCAATCCCTATCCGCTGCTGGTTGGGCAGCGGCGCTAGAGTCGCCTACTCTCCCTGCCGTACGCAGCGCAGGCGGCCGGGCTGACCGTCTACGATCTTGCGAAGAAAACCGCGCGCAATCATCTGGTAGGCGGTGCCATTGCGCGGGCCGCTAGTCATGATGATCTGATTGTCCCGGCGCAGGTAGGTGCCACTCCCTTGAGGCGAGGAGTAGCGCGAGGCGCTTTCGATAACGAAGCTTTCCTCCGGTTGCTCTACCCCGACTGCGCCGGCAGCATCGCCCGGCAGTTCGCAGATATAGGCGCCACGTTCGACGGTGCCGATCTGGCCTTGCGACAGCGCAGGCGCAGAAATGGCGCCGACGATCAGAGCTGCATAAAGTGAGAACCTGTTCATGCGATCGCCCATAGCACCGCAGGCTGAGCCCGTCATGAACATCTGACCAAGACCTGTCTTGGCTTGCCGCCGCGCCTGCCCTCGGGTAGTGGGCGCCAACTCCTGAAAAACGCAAGGCAAGCGATCATGAAAATCAGCGGCGTGGACATCCGTCCCGGCAATATCATCGAATATGAAGGCGGCATCTGGAAAGTTGCCAAGATTCAGCACACCCAGCCGGGCAAGGGCGGTGCCTACATGCAGGTCGAGATGAAGAACCTGATCGATGGCCGCAAGACCAACGTCCGCTTCCGCAGCGCCGACACGGTGGAAAAGGTCCGCCTCGATACGAAGGACTACCAGTTCCTGTACGAAGATGGCGACATGCTGGTGTTCATGGACACCGATACCTACGAACAGATCAATCTGCCAAGCGACCTGCTGGGCGATGCCCGCCCCTTCCTGCAGGACGGCATGCAGGTATCGCTGGAACTGTGGGAAGAACGCCCGATCAGCGTTCAGCTGCCGAGCCAGATCGAAGCCGAGATTGTCGAGGCTGATGCCGTGGTGAAGGGGCAGACCGCATCTTCGAGCTACAAGCCCGCTATCCTGGATAACGGCGTGCGCATCATGGTGCCGCCGCACATCGGAAGCGGCACGCGCATCATCGTCGATGTGTACGAACAGGCTTACGTCGGAAAGGCGGGCTGATCCGCCATGGCTGCAATTTCGGGTCTAATCCGTGTGATGGAAAAGGCTGCCCGCAAGGCGGGTGGCCGGTTGCGCCGCGATTTCGGTGAAGTCGAGCATTTGCAGGTCAGCCGCAAGGGACCTTCGGATTTTGTATCCAAGGCAGACCAGGCGGCGGAACGCATCCTGTGGGACGAACTGAAGGTGGCGCGTCCCGGTTGGGGATTCCTGCTGGAAGAAGGTGGCGAAATCGAAGCGGAAGACGGTCAGCCGCGTTTCATCATCGATCCGCTGGATGGCACCAGCAATTTCCTGCATGGCATCCCGCATTTCGCCGTCAGCATCGCCGTTCAGGAACGCAAGCTGGGCAGTGACGACTGGGGCGATGTGACCGCCGCTGTGATTTACCAACCGATCACCGACGAAACTTTCTGGGCTGAAAAAACTCGCGGCGCATGGCTGCACGACGGGCGCCTGCGCGTGTCGGGGCGTCGCCATCTGGACGAGGCGCTTATTGCCACGGGAACGCCGTACCAGGGGCACGGTGACTTTGCCGAATGGGCCCGCATTTTCGGCGCCGTCGGCCCCAAGGTGGCGGGCATCCGTCGCTTCGGTTCCGCCGCGCTCGATCTCGCATGGGTGGCAGCCGGCCGCTACGACGGTTTCTGGGAAAGCGACCTTTCGCCCTGGGACACCGCTGCGGGCTGTCTGCTGGTGCGCGAGGCGGGCGGCTTTGTCTCCGACTATCGGGGCCGTTCGTTGCCGATCTGCGACAAGCAGGTGATTGCCGGAAACGACCAGATGCATTCCCGTCTGCACAAGCAGATTGCCGCGGCGCTGAAATAGCAGATCTGCCTCGCCGATAAGCGATTGCCGCGGCGACAAAGTAACGCTAAGCGCCCTCATCCTGCCCGGTTCGCCTCTGTGGCGGAATTGGTAGACGCGCTCGACTCAAAATCGAGTTTCTTCGGAAGTGCCGGTTCGAGTCCGGCCAGAGGTACCAGGCAGGATTTTCCGACATCTCCGCGCCATTTCCGGCGAATTCACTTGATCTTGTTGCGGGGCTTTGGGAATTGTCGTGGCGACCGTGATCGAAGCCCCATCCTTCCATGCCATCGCCGCAATGGTGCTGACGCTGGGCGTGTTCATCGCTTTCGCACGTGGACGCGTCTCGATCGAAATCATCAGCCTGCTGACCATCGCGCTGATCGCGGTGGGGCTGTATTTCTACCCTCTTCCGCATACGCAGCCAACCGACGGGCTGGTGCTCGCCTTCGGGGGGTTCGGTCATTATGCGCTGATCACGATCTGCGCCTTGATGATCATGGGGCGAGGGCTGGTTGTCACCGGCGCGCTGGAGCCTGCTGCGCGGATGCTCGAACGGGTCTGGAAAGTGAACCTGCAACTGGGTTTGCTGGTATCGCTCGTGCTGGCGATGAGCCTGTCGATGATCGTGAACGACACGCCGGTGCTGGTCCTGCTTCTTCCCATCTTCGTGGCGCTGGCGCAGCGAGGGGCAATGCCGGCTTCGAAGACGCTGATCCCCCTCAATGCCGCCGTGCTGATTGGCGGTATGGCGACCACCATCGGCACCTCCACAAACCTTCTGGTGGTGGGCATCGCGCGCGATCTCGGCATGCCGCAGATGTCGGTGTTCCACTATACCCCCATCGTGATGATGGCCGCGCTGGTGGCTTTTCCGTATCTCTGGCTCGTCATGCCGCGCTTGCTGCCGGACAATTCTACCGAGGAGCAGCAGGCGGAGCGGCGTTTCCATACCCGCCTTCGCGTAACCCCGCACAGCGAACTGGCGGGCAAGCATTTCGATGAAATCATCGATCGTCTGCCCGCCGATTTCAGGTTCGAGGAAAGGCCTGACGGACAGTTCGAGGTAGGGCAGCGGCTGCTGATTTCCGGTACCCATCAGGGCCTCGAAGATGCGATGCGCATCCTGCGCGGAGAGGTTGCGCCGAACTGGGTAGTCGATCGCATATCCCGCCGCTCACGCTCCCAGGGCGAGGACATCCAAGTGGTGGAGATGGTGGTTACGGCCGACAGCCGCATCCTCAACCGCACCCTTTCGAGTTCCGGGATTGCTGACCATTACGGCGTCGCCGTGCTCGGCATCCATCGCCCAGAGCGCCTGATCGGCATGCAATCTCCAGGCTCTGCAGAAATTCGCTTCGCGGAAGGCGACGTGCTGCTCGTGACGGGATTGCCCGATGGTCTGGCTTCCTTCGCCTCTGGCGACAGCCTGCTGCAACTCGAAGGTGGCAAGGTGGTGCCGCGCCGTTCCAAGGCCACACTGGCTGCCGTCATCATGTTCGGCGCCGTCGCGCTTGCCTCCGTCGGCATTCCATGGATCGGCAGCGATGGGCTATACCTCCTCAAGATGCCGATCGCGATTTCCGCCCTTGCCGGGGCGATCCTGATGTTCGTCACCGGCTGCGTGAAGTTCGACCGGGTGGGCAGGGCGCTTTCGGGCAAGGTGATTGTTCTTGTCGCCGCCAGCATTGCGATAGGCCGCATCATTCTCGACAGCGGCGCTGCAGCATGGCTGGGCGAGTTGATGGCTCTCGGGTTGCAGCATCTTCCCCCGGAAGGGGTTCTGGCTGCGATCATGCTGTTCGTGACCCTGCTCACCAATTTTGCTTCCAACGCCACGGCTGCGACTGTCGGCACGCCGATCGCGTTCAACATCGCCACGCAGCTTGATCTCCCGCAGGAGCCGCTGATTCTGGCTGTGCTGTTCGGTTGCAACCTTTGTTACGCAACGCCGATCGCTTACCAGACGAACATGCTGATCATGGCAGAGGGGAACTATTCATTCGGGGACTATCTGCGCACCGGCTTGCCACTAGTGCTCATCATGGTCGCCACGCTCAGTTTTCTCCTGGTCGTGTCCTACGGAATGTAGATCATCCCCGTTGATCAGGAGTCGCTACCACCGTGGCCCATGCGCCGGGCCGAGGCAGCTTCTACCGAACTCATCTGGGCGCTGCGATCTACGTCTTCTATTGCGCCGGCAGCTGCGTAGAGCGCCCGCAAGCGTTCGTATTCCTCTTCCGACAGCGCGGCGACCTCTTCCGATGTCATGTTGGGCAGGATTTGCCGGTTGGAATTGACTGCTCTGCGCGCGATCGAAGACCGGTTTCCGCCGCCCCCGGGAGTCATCATGGGGGCACCGAAGCTGCCGCCTTCGCTTCCAAAGGAGCCGGATGCACCTTCCTCGGCACGGGTCAGGCGGGCTTCCCCATAGGCCGGAGTGTTGTGCGGCGCCGGTTCGCTGGACGTAGATCGGCTCTGGGCCTGCTCGGCCGCGGCCCGCTGGTCCTCGTCTGCAAACATGGCGATCGTGGCGGTCAGCAGGATCGTGACTGCCGCGAAATGCTTGTACAGCTTGGCCGGTACGGGAGGCTTCGAGATCTTCGCCATGACGGGCGCTTTAACGCATATCCGTTAACCCCTCGGACGAGGACATGGTTAAATCCCGGTTATCCGTAAATCGGCTGTCTCACCGGAACCGTTTTGGCTCATCGCGGATTTATCGCCGAAATACCGGAGATTTGGCATGACTGAAGAACGCATCACTACGACCGAAACGCCCAGCGGCAATACCCACACCACGACTACGGTGGTGCATGACGAGCCCCGCTCTGGTGGTGGCACCAAGTGGGGTCTGCTGCTTGGGCTACTGGTTCTTGCAGTCGTTGCATTCGTCGTCTTTTCGCAAATGAGCGATGCGGAAATCGCCAAGGACAACGCCGTCGCCGATGCGGCCGGCAGCGTGGGCGATGCGGCAGGCCAGATCGGCGATGCCGCGCAAGATGCGGGACAGGCCGCACAGGACGCTGCCGAGGGCGTTTCCGAATAATTCCGCAGATGAAATGACGGTACTGTAAAGTTTACCGACATTTCATACCTCGCGGTTAACCGAACCATTGACCGAAAATTCTTTCGGCATCTGGTTCGGTGAGGCGATGGTTCGTCTGTTCAAACACTATATTCCGCACGCCGTTCTGCTGCTGGGCGCGCTGGACTTTGTCCTGCTCATTGTCGCCGCAGATATGGCCTGGATACTGCGGGCGAGCCAGATAGACACAGACGCGGGTTCGTGGCTTTCGCGCCTTGGTCCGCTGCTGGGTTATTGCGTAACGACGCAGGCTGCGATGATCGCTGTCGGAGTGTACGGACCGGAAGCCCTGCGCTCCCTCCGGTTCGCCTGCGCCCGCCTGCTGGTGGCCATCAGCCTTGCGATCCTTGCGCTCGCGTTGCTCGACTTCCTGATCCCGGGGCACACCTATTGGCGCTCCACCCTGCTCTACGCCATGGTTCTGGCCGTGGCGTTCCTGGTTCTCAACCGGGCCATCGTCGGCAATGTGCTGGGCACATCCGCCTTTCGCCGCCGCATCCTGGTACTGGGGGCGGGCGCGCGCGCACACCGGTTAAAGGAACTGTCCGAAAGGGACGGCAGCGGTTTCGTTATCGTTGGCTACGTCAGCATGACACAGGCGCGTGAATTGGTGCCGGGCGCGGTGCCACGGTCATCCATTGCCGATCTTTCCGCCCATGTCGCCGGGCTGGGTGCCAGCGAAGTGGTTCTGGCGCTGGAAGAGCGGCGCAATTCGCTGCCCTTGAAAGACCTCTTGCGGGTCAAGACGGCAGGCGTCCACGTCAACGAATTCTCCAGCTTCATGGAGCGGGAGACGGGCCGCGTCGACCTCGACACTCTCAATCCCAGCTGGCTGATCTTCTCCGACGGGTTCTCGTCGGGCAGGGCAATCTCTTCAGCTGCGAAGCGCGTATTCGACATTCTTGCCAGCGGCCTGCTGCTGCTTGTGACCTTTCCCGTCATCGCGCTGTTCGCCCTGATCGTTAAGCTGGACAGCAAGGGGCCGGCATTCTTTCGCCAGCAGCGCGTTGGCCTCTACGGACAGACCTTCGAGATCGTGAAGCTGCGCTCCATGCGTACCGACGCCGAGAAGGACGGAGCGAAATGGGCCGAGAAAAACGACAGCAGGATCACCCGCGTCGGGGCTTTCATCCGCAAGGTACGGATTGATGAACTCCCCCAGGTCTGGACGGTACTGACCGGCAGGATGAGCTTCGTCGGCCCGCGCCCCGAAGTGCCTGCCTTCGTCGATGATCTCGACGATAAACTGCCGTTCTATGCCGAACGTCACATGGTGAAACCCGGTATCACGGGTTGGGCGCAGATCAATTATCCTTACGGCGCCAGTATCGAGGATGCCCGGCACAAGCTGGAATACGACCTATACTACGCCAAGAACTACACGCCGTTTCTGGACCTGCTGATTATGCTGCAGACCCTTCGCGTCGTGCTGTGGCCGGAAGGTGCCCGCTGATGCCGCCGCTGTGGGACATCGCCACGCAGTTCGCCTACCTGCTGACGGCCTGTTCCGCTGTCGCGCTGGCAATGTGGCTGGCCACCAGCCAGCGTGCGCACGGTCCGGCGATCAGCGCCTGTTCGGCCGCTCTTTTCTGCGCTGCGATGTGGGCCTTTGCCATGATCGGTCTCGGCATGGCCAACGTTGCCACGGCCTGCCTGTCGATTGCCAGCAACCTCGCCTGGTTGTGGATGCTCTATCGCCTGTTTGGCCATAGCGACCGGGAGAGCGGTCTCGGACTGGTGAGGCCCGTGGTCTTTTCGCTGGGGCTGGTGGAACTGTTGCAGGTTGCCCTGCTGGTCCTGGCCACGCAATACGCTGGCACCCTGGAAGTGGAATTGCTCGTGATGCGCTTTGCCATCACGTTCCGCCTCCTGTTCTGCATCGGCGCGCTGGTCCTCGTACACAATCTCTATGCCGGCGCATCCGCAGAGGCGCGACAAGGGCTGCGCTGGCCGGCCGCCGCGCTGGGTGTGCTGTGGCTTTACGACCTGAATTTCTACACCATCGCCTATCTCGATAACGCCATGCCGACGCTGCTGGCGGAACTGCGAAGCCTGGCCCTGGCTGTTGCCGTAGTATTGCTGGCCATGGGCACACTGCGCAGCAAGGGGGAACTGCTGTTCCGGCCTTCGCGCAGCGTGACCTTCCAGTCGTTTTCGCTGCTTCTGATTGGCGCCTACCTGGGGGTGATGGTGGTGATCGCCCAAGGGCTGGCGTATCTGGGCAGCGATTATGGCGGCATCCTGCAATCCGGGTTCGTCCTGCTCGCAAGCGCGGTGGCTTTGACCCTGCTACCCTCGAAGAAATTGCGTAGCTGGCTGCGGGTCACCCTGTCCAAGAACCTGTTTCAGCATCGGTATGATTACCGCGCGGAATGGTTGCGCTTTACGGACACGATTGGCCGCGCTGGCCCCCAGGCCGCCCCGTTGCCCGAGCGTGTCGTTCAGGCCGTGGCGGATATTACCGACAGCCAGTCGGGCCTGCTGCTGACGCCGCGAGAGGAAGGCGGACTGGCGCTGGAAGCACGATGGCAGTGGCCCGATATTCACGTGCCCGCCGTCGCTCTCGATACGCTGGGGGCCCGCTTCCTGGCCGAGAACCAGTTCATCGTCGATCTGGACGACGTGCGCACGGGCGACGAAACCGGCGTGCCATTGGTCGCCGCGCCCGACTGGTTGATCGAGGACGAACTGTCGTGGGCGCTGGTGCCGCTGCTGCATTACGAGCGACTGGTGGGCGTCGTGGTACTGGCTCGCCCCGCAGTCGCCCGGCGACTGGACTGGGAGGATTTCGACCTGCTTCGCGTTGTCGGACGGCAGTTGGCGAGCTATCTTGCCGAGCGCAACAGCCAGGATGCGCTGGGCGAGGCGCAACGGTTCGATGAATTCAACCGCCGTATCGCGTTCGTCATGCACGATATAAAGAACCTCGCCAGCCAGCTCTCGCTGCTTGCCGGCAATGCCGAGAAGCATGCCGACAATCCGGCGTTTCGTGCCGACATGATCCTGACCCTGCGCAATTCCACTGACAAGTTGCAGGCGCTTCTGGCGCGCCTCAGCCGCTATGGCAGCCACGGTGGGAAGGAGAGGGAAGCGGTCCGCCTCGATGTGCTCCTGCGCCGTGTCGAAGATCAATACGCCGGCAAGCACCGGGTCGTGGTTTCGCCCCGCGCGCCTTGTACGGTGAAGGCCGATGCTGAGGCGCTGGAGCAGGCGCTGGCACACCTTGTCCAGAATGGCATCGAGGCCAGCGATGGAACATCGCCCGTTACCCTCGAGCTTCGCCGCGAAGGCGCGAGCGCGATCATCGAAGTGGTGGATTCGGGCGAGGGGATGACCCCGGAATTCATGCGCACGAAGCTGTTCAAGCCGTTCCATTCGTCCAAGCCTGGCGGTTTCGGCATCGGCGCGTTCGAAGCGCGGGAACTCGTACGCGCGATGGGCGGCCAACTGGACGTAGAATCGCGTGAAGGGCTGGGCACCCGGTTCATTGTCCGCCTGCCACTCAACGAAACGGCAGACCTGATCCGAACCATGAACGAACAAGAAAAGACCAACGAGGTTGCATGATGGCCGATACCAAACCCAAGCTGCTGATCGTCGAGGACGATGCCGGACTGCAGGCGCAGCTCAAGTGGGCGTACGAGGATTTCGAGGTTATCATCGCCGGTGACCGGGAAAGTGCCATCGCCGCTCTGCGTTCGGAAGAACCGCCGGTTGTCACGCTCGATCTGGGGTTGCCGCCCGATCCCGACGGCACCAGCGAAGGGTTCGCCGTGCTCGATGCAATCATGGCGCTGAAACCGGATACGAAGGTCATCGTCGCCTCCGGCCACGGAGCGCGGGAAAGCGCCCTGGGCGCCATCGAGCGCGGGGCCTACGACTTCTACCAGAAGCCCGTTGATATAGACCAGCTTGGCCTGATCGTACGCAGGGCACTGAATCTGCACCGCATCGAAGAGGAAAACCGTCGCCTTGCCGCAAAGTCGGGGGAGGGGAACACGGTGCTGGGCAGCCTCATCACTTCCGCTCCGGAGATGGTGAAGGTCGCACGTACGATCGAGCGTGTCGCGAACACCAACGTTTCCGTGATGTTGCTGGGTGCCAGCGGTACCGGCAAGGAATTGCTGGCGCGCGGCGTGCACGATGCAAGCGGTCGCAGAGACGGAAATTTCGTCGCCATCAATTGCGCGGCAATCCCGGAGAACCTGCTAGAAAGCGAACTGTTCGGCCACGAAAAGGGTGCCTTCACCGGCGCTGTCAAGACGACCGAAGGCAAGATCGAGCTCGCCAACGGTGGCACGCTGTTCCTCGACGAGGTTGGCGACATTCCCTTGCCGTTGCAGGTCAAGCTGCTGCGCTTCCTGCAGGAACGGACCATCGAACGGATCGGCGGGCGCAAGTCCATTCCGGTCGACACGAGGATCGTCTGCGCCACCCACCAGGATCTCGAAGGCATGATCACCGATGGGCGCTTTCGCGAAGATCTGTTCTATCGCCTTGCCGAAGTGGTCGTGAAGATCCCTTCGCTGGCTGAGCGTCCGGGCGATGCAACCTTGTTGGCCAAGGTGTTCCTCAAGCGCTTTGCCGAGGAAATGAATCCCTCCATCAATGGGTTTGCGCCCGATGCACTCGCCGCGATCGACGGCTGGGCGTGGCCCGGCAACGTGCGCGAACTGGAAAACCGGGTAAAACGCGCCGTAATCATGGCCGATGGCAAGCTGGTGAAAGCCGACGATCTCGACTTAGGCGACGCGGACGAGGAGGATGCGCAAGTCCTCAATCTTAAGAGCGCGCGGGAGAAGTCGGACCGCAGGATGATCCGCCACGCTCTGGCCCGCAGCGAAGGGAATATTTCCAGCACGGCCAAGATGCTGGGGATCAGTCGCCCGACCCTCTATGACCTGATCAAGCAATACGACTTGCAGACCTGACATCGCAGCGGCACAGCGCGTGGCGATGATCGCGCGCGTGAAGAACCTCTTCGATCCCCTGGTCCGGTTACTGCTGCTGGCGATCGCGCTCGCCAGTGTGGCACCGGTCACCGGGGAGGGGCGCGACGTGGCCCGTGTGATCTCAGATGCCGCCATTTTCTTCCTGTTCCTGCTGAATGGCCTGCGCCTGCCAAGAGAGCAGGTGCTGAAGGGCGTGCGCAACGCGCGCTTCCTTCTGCCGCTGATCGTCTGGGTCTTTGGCGTCATGGGGCTGGCCGGTTGGGGGCTATCGCAGATTGGTGCGAGTGTGCTGCCCCCGACTGTTGCCTTGGGCCTGCTGTTTCTCGGCCTGCTACCATCCACGGTCCAGTCGGCAACGGCCTATTGCTCGATCGCGGGCGGCAATGTGGCGGCTTCTGTCGTCGCCGCGGGTGTCATCAACATTCTCGGCGTGTTTGTCACCGCGCCACTGCTGTCTCTGGCGGCAGGCAGCGATGTGGGGATCGATCTGGACGGGTTGCAGCGGATTGGCCTCATCCTGCTGTTGCCGTTCGCCCTTGGACAGATTTTCCAGAAGCAGGCCGGCCATTTCGTGGCAGAAAATCGCACGCTGCTGAGTTGGGCGGATCGCAGCGCCATTGCGATAGCCGTCTATGTCGCGTTTTCGGCAGCCGTGGAGCAGGGGCTCTGGACACTGGTCAGCCTGTCGGCCTGGGCGTGGCTCGCGCTGCTGATCGGCGCGTTCCTGTTACTGGGCTTCGCAGGATCATGGCTGGCGGGGGGAGCCCTGGCACTCACCCGCGGAGACCGCATCGCCTTCCTGTTTGCGGGCGCGCAGAAAAGCATCGCGCTTGGTGCGCCGCTGGCGAGCGTGCTGTTTCCGCCTGCGACGGCTGGTCTCGTCCTGCTTCCGGTTCTTGCCTATCACCTTGTCCAGATGATCATTTCCGCCCCGGTGGCCGCGCGGCTCAGTCGGGGGTCAGCGCATCCTTGACCTCTGTCGCCTCGCGCCGGTTATGGCGCAGGGACCACCAGAACGACAGGCCGATCAGGGCGCCACCGATAAGCCCGGTGATGGTCTCCGGAATGTGCAGCACGGCGGAGGTTAGCATGATCGCACCCAGGACGATGATCGCCCAGAAAGCGCCATGCTCCAGAAAGCGGTATTCCGAGAGCGTACCCTTGCGCACCAGGTGGATGGTCATCGAGCGCACGAACATGGCGCCGATGGAGAGGCCCAGTGCGATGATGATCATGTTGTTGGACAGGGCGAACGCGCCGATAACCCCGTCGAAGCTGAACGAAGCGTCCAGCACTTCAAGGTAGAGGAAGCCGCCCAGGCCCGAGCGCATCACTTCGCCGGACGCGTTCTTGCGCGTCTCCTCGCGCATGTTGAGATATTCGCCGAGCGCGTCGACAGCGATGTAGGTGACCAGGCCCAGCACGCCGGCGGTGAGGAAGGTCAGCGATTCCGCATCGGGTAATTGGAGGGAGATCACCCACAAGACCAGCAGCAAGGCGCCGATTTCGATGGCGGGAAGCACGGCAACCTTCGAAAGGTTGCGTTCGATTACGCCAATCCAGTGCACGTCCTTGTCGGCATCGAAAAAGAATTTCAGACCCACCATCGCAAGGAACGCGCCGCCAAAGCCGGCAATGCCGATGTGCGCGCCGGATACGATCTCTTCGTATCTTTCGGGATCGTTCAGCGACAGGTCTATGGCCTCGATCGGGCCGATACCGGCGGCAATCGCCACGATGGCCAGCGGAAACACGATGCGCGTGCCGAACACGGCGATCGCGATACCCCAGACCAGGAAACGCTGCTGCCACTTCTCATCCATCTCTTTCAGGATGGATGCGTTCACCACTGCGTTATCGAAGCTGAGCGATATTTCCAGGATCGACAGGATGAGGATGATCCACAGTATCTCCAGCACGCCCGCAAGGGTTCCAGTGCTGGAAATGCCGTACCATAGCCCCAGCGCGAAACAGGCCGCGGTGAAGACCAGGGAAAATGTGTAATAGCGTAGCAGGGTCGCCATGCGAGTGGATGATCCGTTGCTAGAGAAGTTGGAAAGGGAACGTCTTCGGCGGGCGAAGGGTCCGATGTCTATTTGGGCTGGTAGAGCTGGTCCGGACCGGGAAAGCTTCGATCGCGAACCTCTGCGGCATATCTGGCGGCTGTTTCGGAAATGGTCGTCGCTACGTCCTCGTACTTCTTCACGAAGCGCGGCACGCGTTCGAACATGCCGAGCATATCGTCGGTCACCAGCACCTGGCCATCGCACTTGGGAGAAGCGCCGATGCCGATGGTCGGGCACGACACTGCCTGCGTCACGGCAATGGCGATGGGTTCGATCACACCTTCTACCACGATGGCGAATGCACCCGCTTCGTCCAACGCCTTAGCGTCGCCGACAATCTTCTCGGCCTCTGCATCGCTGCGGCCGCGCGCGCCATATCCGCCCAGTACGTTCACGGCCTGGGGTGTCAGTCCAACGTGACCCATCACCGGAATCCCGCGTTTCACGAGGAAAGCGACGGTTTCCGCCATCGCTTCCCCGCCTTCCAGCTTGACTGCGGCCGCGCCGCTTTCCTTCAGCAGCCGCGCTGCACTTTCGAAAGCAAGCTCGGGCGAAGCCTCGTAAGAACCGAAAGGCATGTCGACCACGACAACGGAGTGATAGCTTCCGCGCACCACCGCGGCCGCGTGGTTGCCCATCATCTCCATCGTGACGGGAATGGTGGAGGGCAGGCCGTAGATGACCTGTCCCAGCGAATCCCCCACCAGCAGCAGGTCGCAATGGGGATCGAGCAACTGGGCCTGGCGTGCGGTATAGGCGGTCAGCATCACCAAAGGTTCTTGGGTGACGCCATCGGCCTTGCGCGCCCGTATTTTCGGCACGGTCAGCCGTTTCATCGGCTGCGGCGTGGGGTTGGCGCGGCTGGTGGAGGTGTCGAGCTGAAAAGTCGTGGACATGGGTAACCTTGGATTCGCGCCTGAGGACGGGTGTTGCAGGCGCGATAGCGCGTCGTAGTAGGGCAATGCAACGTGTGCACCCGTGGAGCGGCGGGACTACCCCCCTCGACGCGGGCGGAAAATAATTGCATGACGCAACCACTTCGGGCCGAGAGGACAAAAAAATATGGCACTTACGCAATCGGGACCGGCACGGGATGGCTGGTCGTCGCGCACCGCATTCATCCTTGCAGCGATCGGTTCTGCGGTCGGTCTCGGCAATCTGGTGCGCTTCCCTGCCGAGGCGGGGGCGAACGGCGGCGGTGCCTTTGTCCTGTTCTACATTTTTTGCGTCATCCTGATCGGCCTGCCCGTACTGCTTTCAGAAACCCTTATCGGGCGGCACGGACAGGCTGCTGCGCCCGAAAGTTTCCGCAAGATGGCCGAGCAATCGCGCCGCTCCACTGCCTGGGAACATGTAGCCAGCCTGGGGGTGTTCTCGGCCTTCGTAGTGCTCAGCTTCTACTGCGTCCTTGGCGGCTGGGTGCTTTATTACATCGGCACTTTCCTAGGCGATCTGTTCACCACCGGGATAACCGGCGGTGCGTTTGCAGGTTCTAGCGTGGAGGAAGTGGAAGGGATTTTCCCGGCCATGATCGCCAATGGCGGGATGACTGTGACGCTCGATCTCGTCTTCCTCGCCATTACCATCTTTTTCGTGGCGCGCGGTGTTTCCGGCGGGATCGAGAAGGTGGCGGTTTACCTGATGCCTGCCTTCTTCCTGCTGCTGGTGGGAATCACGATCTACGGGATGTTCGGCGGCGCCATGGGGCAGACGCTGGATTATCTCTTCACGTTCGAGCCGGACAAGCTGACGGGTCCCGTCATGCTGGCGGCTGTGGGACAGGCGTTCTTTTCCCTGTCGCTGGGCGTCGCCGGAATGATCACCTACGGGTCCTATGTCGGGCGCAACGTGAACCTCGGTGTCACATCGGGGATCATCGCGACGGCTGATACCACCGTGGCGCTGCTGGCAGGCCTTTGCATCTTCCCCATCGTCTTTGCTGCAGGCCTCGCTCCGAATGGCGGCCTTGGCCTGATGTTCCAGACCCTGCCGCATGCATTCCAGGAAATTCCCGGCGGCTCGCTGCTGGGGCTGGCCTTCTTCATCATGGTCGGATTTGCCGCCCTGACGAGTTCTGTCGCTTTGATGGAAGTGCCGACAGCCTGGGTCATCGACCGGTTCCGTTTTACCCGTCCGATCGCGGCGGGCATGGTGACGTTCTTTGCAGCCATCATCGGCATCCTTTCGGCGCTTTCCACCGGCTCGCTGGCCTGGTTTCACCCGTTGGGTTTCCTGCCAATGTTCGAAGGAATGGGCGTTCTCGACACGCTGGACACGTTTACCGGAAAAATCACCTTGCCGGTTGGTGCGCTTCTCACGTCGATCTTCGTCGGATGGATCGCCAACAAGCGACTGGTGGATAGCGAGAACGGCCTTGGGGGCGGGTTGCACCTGTTCTGGCGGTTTTTGGTTTGCTGGCTGTGTCCGATAGCGCTGATCGCCATCCTGCTCGTGGGGATATTCCCTAGCATCCTCGGCCAATAAATTCATTTCCGTACGAAAAAGGGCCGCCACTCCTTGGGAGCGGCGGCCCTTTTTTGTTTCCGGGTGCTGGCTTACAGCACGGTCTGGGCATGTTCCTCTCGTGCATCTTCGCGCACGTCGAAGCCGAACAGCATCTTGGCATTGTCCACGAAGCCAAGATCACTGTTCCAGATTTCCGCTTCGCCAAGGTCCATGCGCAGCATCAGCAGGTTGGGATCGTCCTTGCCACCCGGGAACCAGGCTTCAACCGTCTTGCTCCACTGCTTGTCGAGGCGTTCCTTGCTGGTTTCCTCACTCAGTACGCCGCTGAAGCGCGAGAACATGTCGTGCCCCTTGCCAGCGAAGGTCGCGGTAGCGGGGCCGCCCTGGGCGAAGGTGTGATCCTTGGTGGTGAAGAACCAGATCGTACCGTTGGCATCCTTGTCCAGTTGCGCGGTCATGGGCACGGCGGTCTTGGGATCCGCATCCAGTTCCAGGAAAATGAACGGGCTGTCCGCCAGTGATTTCCAGAATTTCTGCTTGAGGTCGTGATTCGAGGTCATGAGTGTCTCCTTTATCCGTTCAACGTGACGGGTGCGGCAGTGGTTCCGACCTTGCCCCAAGGGCGGTAGTGGAACATAATAGGAACATAGGAGTCGATTCGTCATGGACACCAGCACACTGCCCAAAGCGGCGGAGCTGGCCACCCGTGCTGCCCGCAATCCGCGATGGCAGCCGGATGCGGCCTTGCCTCTGCACAGCGAGATATTCGCCCCCGCCACGCAAGGCGTCGGGGTAGGGGCAGCGCTTGCCTTTGCCCGGCAGGCGCTGAAAGGGGGCGAGGTATCTGCCCTGGAAGAGCGGAGCGTGCTGTGGGTGCAGGATGCCCGTGCCATCAAGCTGGGCGGCCGCCCCTACCGCGCAGGGCTTCCCGAAAACTTGCGCCACCGTCTGATCCACGTCGCTGCGAAAACGCCAGAGGATGCGCTGTTCGCCATGGAGGAGGGGCTGCGCTGCCGCGATCTCGCCGTGGTCGTGGGCGAAGTGGCGGGCAATCCGCGCGCGCTGGATTTCACCGCCTCGCGACGCCTTACTCTCACAGCGGAGAAACACGGCGTGCCGCTGCTGCTGGTGCGGTTGGAGGCCGAGGCCGATCTCAGCTCTGCCCGCATGCGCTGGCGCCTCACCAGCGCGCCCTCCGCCCCGCCGCGCTGGAACGTGGCTGCGCCCGGTCGCCCGGCCTGGCATGCCGAACTGTTCCGCGCCCGTGCCCACCCACCCGGAGAATGGATACTGCGCGATGAGCCAGAACGTCTCGCCGCAGAGAGAGCCCCAGAGACCGCATCCGAAACCGCCACGCCGGATCATGGCGATCTGGTGCGCGGACCTGGCGCTCGATCGCTGGCGGCACTCTGAAGGCTGCCAGCGCGGGGAAGGGCCGGATGCCGCCCCGCTGGCGCTGATCACCGAAACCGCCCACGGCCCGCGCATCGATGCTGCGAACCCTGCCGCACGCGCAGCGGGCGCGGCGCGGGGCATGATGCTGGCCGATGCCCGCACCCTGTGCCCGGCCATCGAAGTGCGGCCCAGCGATCCCGCGGGCGACCTCGCTTTCCTCGAACGCCTGGCCCTGTGGGCGATGCGCTGGGGTCCGTGGAGCGCGATGGACGCGCCCGATGGCGTGCTGGTCGACGTGACCGCCGTTGCCCACCTGTTCGGCGGGGAGCGTCGCCTGCTGGCCGATGTCGACGCACGCTGCACGGCTCGTGGCCTTGCTACCCGCGCGGCCATTGCTCCCACGGCGGGCGCGGCATGGGCGCTGGCGCACTTCGCCGGACGCGTGGGTGAAAGGGGCGCGATCCTCTCTCCCGACGAGGACATGCAGGCCCGTCTCGCCGACCTGCCCGTGGCCGCATTGCGGCTCGACAACGATGTGCTCCTTGTTCTCAAGCGCCTGGGTCTGAAGCGGCTGGGCGATCTGGCAGGCATAGAGGAGGGGCGCGACCGCACTGGCCATAACGACATTCGGGGACGCGATGCCATCCAGCGCCGCTTCCGCAACCGCAAGTCGCCTGCCGCCAACCCGCTTGTTCGCATGGACCAGTTGCTGGGCCGCGTGCCAGAGCCGCTGCTGCCCGTCGTCCCCGTCACCGCCCCGATGGTGCAGCGCCGCCTGATGGAACCTATCCGCCATCGCCAGTTGCTCGATACCGTGGTGAGCGATCTGGCGCAGGACATGGCCCGCACGCTGGAAGCGAAGGGTGAGGGCGCGCGCCGCCTGCAACTGGGCCTGTGGCGCGTGGATGGGCAAGTGCTGGTGCGCGAACTGGAAATGGCCGCGGCCACCCGCGATCCCGATCACATGGTCCGCCTGTTTGCCGAGCGGCTCGACGATATCGACGCCGGCTTCGGCATAGAGATGCTGCGCCTCCGCGCCGCTTGGTCGCAGCCACTGGGACTGGACCAGTCGGACCTGGAAGCCGCCGCGGAACAGCACGGCACCTCGCTCGCCGCTTGCATGGATCGCCTCACCACGCGGCTGGGCAGGGGCGCGGTGCAGCGCCCGGTGCCGCGCGCCAGCCATATCCCGGAACGCGCGCAAGGCTGGCAGCCGCCGCTGGAACCGGAACCTGCCGAACAGCACCAGCTCGCTTTCCATACCCGGCCCCTCAAGCTGCTCGACCGGCCGGAGCGGATTTCCGTGCTCTACGCCGCGCCCGAAGGCTATCCTCGCCGCTTCAGCTGGCGCGGGGAGGTGTGCGAAGTGGCCCGCGTCGAAGGCCCGGAACGCATCGCGCCTGAGTGGTGGCGCGAAAAAGGCTCCACCCGCCTGCGCGACTATTACCGCGTCGAAGACGAACAGGGGCGCCGTTACTGGATCTACCGCAATGGCCTGGCAACAGACGGGCGCGGCGGTATGCCCGACTGGTATCTGCAAGGTCTGTTCGCCTGAGGCGAGGCAATATTCTCAGGGCTGCTCTGTCCCTAACCGACGAAGCGGGTCGGCGGACGCCTCTTGCTCTCACCTTCGTCGCCCGGTGCGGAATGGACCAGACGCGGCCCGGCGCCTGATGCTTCTACCAGTTCGTCGATCACACGCTGGGGGACGGGCTTATCGAACTCCACGCCGCACATGCCCGGCTTTGTCCATATGACGTGGCAATAGGCTTCGTGCAGGTTCCAGTCGAGAATGGCGGACACGCCCTTCGCCGGGGGATCCTGCGTCACCACGCGCGCACCGTTGGTGGAGATGTCGAACACGCGCCCGAAGCGATTGCCGCTGGGCATCAGCAGAGTGGCAAGGCAGTCCACGCGCACTCGCGGGCCGCTGCGCCGCTCCGGAGCAGACACAGGTTTCGTGCGCGCGAACAGTTTCATGGCGGGGCCCCTTTTTGTTATCGGATCCTGCGTGGGGCCGCGTTGGTTAAGCCTGCCCGAAGATGCGTGGTTAATTCGCGATTTCTTCGCAACCCGCCCGGCTGCAACTCATCGCGTAATTCTTGCTGTCTGGCAGCAATGCCTTGGCGAATCACGAGTTAGAACATATAAAGAACAAATGACCGCGCTCGACACCATGCAAAAGCTGGAAATCCTTGCGGATGCAGCGAAATACGATGCCTCCTGCGCGTCGTCTGGCACGGCCAAGCGTAACTCTACGGGCGGCAAGGGTGTCGGCTCGACCGAGGGGATGGGCATCTGTCACGCCTATGCGCCCGATGGCCGATGCATTTCGCTGCTGAAGATACTGCTGACCAATCACTGCATCTTCGATTGCCACTATTGCATCAACCGCAAGAGCAGCAACGTGCGCCGCGCGCGCTTCACTCCGCGCGAAGTGGCGGACCTGACGCTGACTTTCTATCGCCGCAATTATATCGAAGGGCTGTTCCTGTCCTCCGGCATCATCAAGAGCTCCAATCACACGATGGAACTGCTGGTGGAAACCGCGCGCATCCTGCGCGAGGAGCATGACTTTCGCGGTTACATTCACCTGAAGACCATTCCCGAAGCGGATCCGGAACTGGCGCACCAGGCGGGCCTTTACGCGGACCGGGTGTCGATCAACGTGGAACTGCCCACCGACAGCGGGCTCACCCGCCTCGCGCCAGACAAGAACAGCCGCCAGATCGAAGGTGCGATGGGCGGTATGAAGATGGCGATCCGCCAGTCGAAGGATGAGCGCAAGCGGTTCAAGCACGCCCCCCGGTTTGCGCCGGGCGGTCAATCGACGCAGATGATCGTGGGCGCCGATGCCGCGACGGATAGCGACATCGTGGGCAAGGCCAGCCGCCTCTACGGCAATTTCAAGCTGCGCCGCGTCTATTACAGCGCTTTCTCGCCCATTCCGGATGCCAGCGCCGTGCTGCCGCTGAAGCGTCCGCCGCTGATGCGCGAGCACCGGCTCTATCAGTCCGACTGGCTGATGCGGTTCTACGGCTTTGCCCCGCAAGAGGTGATGCAGGCGACAGAGGCGGACGGGAACCTGCCGCTCGATATCGATCCCAAGCTGGCCTGGGCGCTGAAATTCCGAGACCGTTTTCCGGTGGACGTGAACCGCGCGAGCCGGGAAGATCTGCTGCGGGTGCCTGGGCTTGGCACGCGGGCGGTGGGGCAGATACTGGCGTCGCGCCGCCATCGCACCTTGCGGCTGGATGACGTGGGCAAGCTCACCGTCTCTGTGGCGAAAGTGCGCCCGTTTATCTGCACGGCCGACTGGCGCCCCACGCTGCTGACTGACCGGGCAGACCTGCGCAGCCTGCTCGCACCGAAGCAGGAGCAGCTGGAGCTGTTCGCGGCATGACGGCGCTCCAGCACGTGAAACTTGGCACCTATTACGTGGTGCACATGCCGGAGCCGGACGACTTCGCTTTCTGGCGGGAGCGGGCGCGGCAGCTTGTCCAGTGCGACGTGCCGCCAGACCGTGTTGCTTGGGTAGAGCCGGGTGGCAATGGTTCGCTGTTCAGCCACGGCGACAAGCGATTGCCGGTGCCGGAAGATGACAAGATCATACGCGCCAGCAAGCGGTTCCTTTCGATTGCGAAGAATGTCTGCCATCACTCTGACCCGGAACGATTTTCCCTGCTCTATGCCATGCTGTGGCGCTTGCAGTCGAACCCGCGGCTGATGGAAGACAAGGCCGACAGCCAGGTGCGCCGGCTGGAGGATATGGACAAGTCCGTGCGCCGCGATGCGCACAAGATGCACGCCTTCGTCCGCTTTCGCATGGTGGAGGACGATGAGGGAAACGAGCACTATGTCGCCTGGTTCGAGCCCGATCACCATATCGTGCGGCGCGAAGCGGGCTTCTTCGTGCGCCGTTTTGCCAACATGCACTGGTCCATCCTGACACCGCGCGGCTGCATCCACTGGGATGGTGAGACGCTGCGGGAAAGCGGGCCTGCGCAGAAGTCCGACGCTCCGCAGGGCGATCCGGCCGAGGATCTCTGGCGCAAGTACTATGCATCCATCTTCAACCCCGCGCGTTTGAAGATCGGGGCCATGCTGAAGGAAATGCCTCGCAAGTACTGGAAGAACATGCCCGAAGCCGCGCTCATTCCGGAGCTGGTGGCGGGCGCGCAGAGGCGGGAGAGTGAGATGGTGGATGCAGGCGCGCTTGAATTCGAGGACCGGCCCGAAACACTGGCGGCCATCGACAAGGCCATTCACGCCTGCCGTAAATGCCCCATCGGCAATCTCGATAACCAGGCGGTGATGGGGGAAGGGCCGGATGATGCCGCTCTGATGATCGTGGGCGAACAGCCGGGCGACCAGGAGGACCAGGCCGGAAAGCCCTTCGTCGGTCCTGCCGGGCAAGTGCTGGACGCCGCGCTGGAGCAAGCCGGTATCGAGCGACGCGAAACCTATGTCACCAACGCGGTGAAGCATTTCAAATATGTCCAGCGCGGCAAACGCCGTCTGCACCAGTCGCCCACGGCCAAGGAAATCGACGTGTGCCGCTGGTGGCACGAGGCAGAGCGCGCCATCGTGAAGCCGAAAGTGGTGCTGGCGCTGGGTGCCAGCGCGGCGCGCGCAATGCTGGGCAAGACGGTCAGCATCTCGAAAGTGCGTGGTGAACCACTCGCTCTCGACGATGGTAGTGAGCTGTGGGTGACGGCGCACCCGTCCTACCTCCTGCGCCTGGATGGTGACGCCAAGGCGGAGCAGGAACGCCTGTTCGCCGCCGACCTTGCGGCGCTGAAGGATCGGCTCGCGCAGCTGGCGCAGTGATCCGATAGCGTGACGTGCCCGATAGCGACGTTCTTCCCAAGCGCACGATCGAGCTTGATCCCGATGGCATAGACGCGCCGCCGCGCGCGGCCTTTGTCGAACTCGGTCTCGTCAGTTGTTTCAGCTTCCTGCGCGGTGCGTCCGATGCGGTGGATCTCGTGCTGACCGCGCGCAGCCTGGGTTACGATGCTATCGGGATTGCCGATGCCAATTCCCTGGCCGGCGTGGTGCGCGTGCATACGGAGGCGAAGACGCTGAAGATGCGTCCCGTCATCGGTTGCCGCATCGAAACCGTCGAGGGGCTTGCCTTCCTCGCCTATCCGCAGGACCGGGCCGCCTATGGCCGTCTTACCACGCTGATCTCTGCAGGCCGCATGGGCAAGCTGGATGGCAGCTGGCAGGACAAGGGTGTGTGCGACATCAGCCTCGCCATGCTGGCCGAGCACGGTGAGGGCGTGCAACTCGTCCTCATCCCCCCGTGCGATCTGCGTGAAGAGTTCACCGTGCCCGGGTGGGCGAGCAACGTCATCGCGCTCGACGGCAGCGTGAGGGATGGGGCCGTGACAGGCACCTTGTTCGATATCCTGCCGCATCTCGCCGCTGGCTTGCCTGCGCTGCGCCACCTTGCTGCCAGCTACCTTTACATCGGTGACGATATTGCCCGGATCGACCGGCTTGATGCTCTCGCCCGCGCCAATGGCCTTTGCCTGCTGGCAACCAACGACGTGCATTACCACGCGCCCGACCGCCGCCCGTTGCAGGACGTGATGACCGCCATCCGCCACAAGACCACCGTGGCGCGCGCCGGGCACCTGCTGCATGCCAATGCGGAACGGCATCTGAAAAGCCCGGAGCAGATGCTGACGATGTTCGCGCGCTGGCCCCACGCCATCACGGCGGCGCGCACGGTGGCCGATGCCTGCGAGTTCAGCCTCGACGAGCTGAAATACGAATATCCGGAAGAGATCTACCCTGAGGGCATGAGCCCGCAGGATTATCTGGAAAGCGAGACCTGGAAAGGTGCAAAACGGCGGTATCCCAGTGGCTTGCCTGATACGGTGAAGAAAACGCTCGAACGCGAGCTGGCGTTGATCGGCAAGCTCGAACTTGCCCGCTACTTCCTCACCATCAAGGATATCGTCGATTTCGCCCGCTCGGTCGATCCGCCGATCCTGTGTCAGGGCAGGGGCAGCGCGGCGAACTCGGCGGTCTGCTATTGCCTCGAGATCACCAGTGTCGACCCCGCCAAGCACCAGCTCCTGTTCGACCGCTTCATTTCCGAAGAGCGCAAGGAGCCACCCGATATCGACGTCGATTTCGAGCACGAACGGCGCGAGGAGGTGATCCAGCACATCTACAAGAAGTATGGTCGCCACCGGGCGGGTCTCACCGCAACTGTCATCCATTACCGCCCGCGTATGGCGATCCGCGAGGTGGGCAAGGCGATGGGTCTGTCCGAGGACGTGACCAGCGCCCTTGCGCGAACCGTGTGGGGCGGGTGGGGCAAGGAAGTGAGCGAGAAGCACGCTGCGGAAACCGGGATGGATATCAGCGACCCGCATCTGCGCCGTGTTCTGAAACTTACCGAACAAATGGTTGGTATGCCACGCCATTTGTCCCAGCACGTCGGCGGCTTTATCCTTACGGACGGCCCGCTTACTGAAACCGTGCCGATCGGCAACGGCGCCATGCCCGATCGCAGTTTCATCGAATGGGACAAGGACGATATCGAGGCGCTGGGTATCCTGAAGGTCGACGTGCTGGCCCTGGGCATGCTCACCTGCATCAAGAAATGCCTCGACCTGCTGGAGACCCATCACGACCGTCCGCTGACGCTGGCCAGTGTTCCGCGCGAGGATCCGGAAACCTACGAGATGCTGCGCAAGGGGGATTCGCTGGGCGTGTTCCAGGTAGAGAGCCGCGCGCAGATGAACATGCTGCCACGCCTGCGCCCGCGCGAGTTCTATGATCTGGTGATCCAGGTCGCCATCGTGCGGCCCGGCCCGATCCAAGGGGACATGGTGCACCCCTACCTCAAGCGCCGCCGGGGGGCGGAGCAGGTGCAGATCCCCGCGCCGTCGCCCGATCATGGCCCGCCCGATGAGCTTTCCAGCATTCTGGAGCGTACGCTGGGCGTGCCGATCTTCCAGGAACAGGCGATGAAAATCGCGCTGGATGCGGCCAGGTTCTCTTCAGCCGAGGCGAACCGGCTGCGCAAGGCGATGGCCACATTCCGCAGCCGCGGCATGGTGGACGAGCTTCAGGACATGATGGTGGAGCGCATGGTGACGCGCGGCTACGACCGCGACTTCGCCCAGCGCTGCTTCAACCAGATTCGCGGCTTTGGCGAATACGGCTTTCCTGAAAGCCACGCTGCCAGCTTTGCGCATCTTGTCTACGTATCCAGCTGGCTGAAATGCCATTTCCCCGCCGCGTTCGCCTGTGGCCTGCTCAATTCCCAGCCGATGGGCTTCTATGCGCCTGCCCAGATCGTGCGTGACGCGAGGGAGCACGGCGTACGGGTGTTGCCCGTGGACGTGAACCGCAGCGATTGGGACTGCACGCTGGAGGTAATCGGCAAGGGAGACGATGCGAAGGGAGGCCGCCTCGATCGCCACATCGCCCTGCGCTTGGGTCTCAGGCAAATAGACGGCCTGCCCGAACATGTCGCTGCAGCGCTTGTCACTGCGCGCGAAGAGGGCGGACCTTATGCCGATGTTGTCGAATTGCGCGACCGCGCGCGTATTCCTGTCGGACACGTCGAACGCCTTGCCAGCGCCGATGCCTTCGGCTCGATGGACATGTCGCGCAGGCAGGCCTTGTGGGATGCGCGCAGCCTTGTTGGCGGGGTGGACCTGCCGCTGTTCGCCCATGCTGACGAGCGCGACGAGGGCGCGGAGCAGGGCAGGGCGATCCTGCCGAGGATGCCGCTATCGGAGGAGGTGGTGGCCGATTACCAGACAACACGCCTCAGCCTGAAGGCACATCCGATGTCGTTCCTGCGCGCCAGCCTGGCAGAGCGCGGCTTCGTGCGCGCCTGCGATCTGCGCGACCGCAAGTTCCGTTCCATGGTGCAGGTCGCGGGCGTGGTGCTGATCCGTCAGCGACCGGGCAGCGCCAAGGGTGTGTGCTTCATTACGCTGGAGGACGAGACCGGCGTGATCAACCTCGTCGTCTGGCCCGATCTCAAGGAAAAGCAGCGCACCGTGGTAATGGGCGCGCGCCTGATGGAAGTGCGTGGCCGGGTGGAATACGATGACGAGGTCATCCACGTCATCGCCCAGCATATGACCGATGCGACGCAGGACCTGCATCGCCTCTCGGACGACCTGCTCAACGCGCCGGTTGCGCGCGCCGACCACGTTAACAGCCCCCTCACCAGCAAGGTCAATCCACGCGACGATCTGCGCAGCGGCGCCGAGGATCCTGCCAACCAGGCAATCCGTCCGCGCGACCTGATCGACCAGTTACCGAATACGAGAGGGCATCCGCGCAATCTCCGGATCATTCCCAAGTCCCGCGACTTTCATTGATAATGGCGCGCAAACGCAAATGGCCCCGGCCTCCCGTAGATGATCGCAAGCTGGCCTTCGCGCTGGTAGTGCTGGCGCTGCTGGTGGCAGGGCGGACCTTCATGGCAGAAAACCCCCAGCACAACCCGTGGGCGCCACTGGACCTGCGAGACGAGCGCGGATGGGCAACGCAGACCAAGCTGTCCGCCCTCCGGGGTGATATCGGGCAGTGCCACACAGTTCTGGAGCGTAGCGAGGTGACCTTCTCGCCGCTGGAGGAAACAGGCGAGGGCGCGTGCCGCCGCGAAGACCGGCTGACGCTCGGCAGCGTACCATTCGCGCCGCGGTTCCCGCAGATGACCTGCCCGGTGGCCGCCGGCATGGTACTGTGGCTGGAAAAGGACGTGCAGACGCTGGCCGAGGAGATGCTCGGAACAAGGGTCGAGCGCTTAGAGCAACTGGGCACATACAGCTGCCGCCGCATGTACGGCGATGCCGATGCGCAATGGAGTGAGCACGCCACCGGCAATGCCATCGACATCGCCGGTTTTCGCCTTGCCGACGGCCGCACTGTCAGCGTGCTGCGAGACTGGAATAACGGACAGGCCGAAGGGCAATTCCTCGCGGCGGTACGCGATGCCGCCTGTAACAGCTTCGGGACGGTGCTCTCACCGGATTACAACGCCGCCCATGCTGATCACTTTCACCTCGATCAGGGACGCAATCCGGCGATGGGGGCCTGCCGCTGACGGAGAAGGACAAACGCGACTACCCCAAGGTAGGAGCTATCGACCCGGACATCAGACAACAAAAAACCCCCGCCGAAGCGAGGGTTTTCGTAACCGTTTGAAACGGATAATCAGACGCTGACAGGAACGTCTTCGTCTTCGTTGTCCTCGATCAGGAACACCACGCCGGCAGCTGCGGCTGCGCCCAGCAGAACGATCAGGAAAGTGCCAGCACCGCCCTCTTCATCGTCGCCACCCAGACGCTCGGTCTGAGCCATGGTAGCGGCGTCGCGCACGACCGGGTTGGCCGCCGCTGTAAGTGTGGTACCAGCCACCAGACCGGCGGCGATGGTGCTTGCAATAATCTTCTTCATTTGTGTTCCTCTTAATTCGGAGGCGCTCTGCGTTAATTTGGCCCTACTGCGAAAGCTCCCCGATGTGAAGCCGAAACAGGGTTTTTCTGCGTTGACCGTGCCCCGATTGCGCCGAACCGTTGCAATATTGACACGCGACCTATCTGAAAACGCGCGGTTTTTGATCTCGTTCCCGATATAGCCTGCATTATCACCGTAGGCTAAAACGGCACCTGCGCAACATTACCTATACGCCGTTCAGACAGGCTCAAGTGCGTAGCCCGCAGAGCGTACGGTACGGATCGGATCGCGAGCGTTCTCCACGGTGATCGCCTTGCGCAAGCGGCGAATATGCACGTCCACGGTACGCTCCTCGATCTCGCTACCTGTGCCCCAGACGGCATCCAGCAGTTGTCCACGCGAAAATACGCGGCGCGGATGTTCCATGAAAAACTTGATCAGGCGATATTCCGTCGGCCCGATCTGCAAGGTGTGGCCGCGCCGTTCGACCCGGTGCGCAACCGGATCGAGACGAAGGTCGCCCGCTTCGATCGTCTCCCCGGCCAGGGCAGGGCGTACGCGCCGAAGGACGGCTGCGACACGGGCCAGCAATTCGCGCGGTGAGAAGGGTTTGGTCAGGTAATCGTCGGCACCGGTTTCCAGCCCGCGCACCCGGTCATCCTCGGCCTCGCGCGCGGTGAGCATGATGATGGGGACGTGTGCGGTAGCCTTGTCGCGGCGCAACCGACGGCACACCTCGATCCCGCTGGTGCCCTCGATCATCCAGTCGAGGATCACGAGATCGGGCGTATCCTCTGCGGCCATGATGAGCGCATCGTCGCCATCGGCCGTCACGCGAACATCGTAGCCCTCGCTTTCGAAACGGTATTCTAGCAATTCGGCAAGCGCGGTGTCGTCTTCGACAAGCAGCAGTTTCGGCGCAGACATCGTATTCAGGCCCCTTGGATCGCGGCGTCAGGCAGAATGCCGTCGGAACCCTGTTATTTCAATTCTGTGTCAGATTTGTTGCAAGAGGCCGGGTTGCGCGCGACCGCAGCATTTTTACCGTTCGATATCGTCGGGATAGCTGCCGGTCGCCGAATAGTGGACCATTTCCGCGACATTGGTGGCGTGGTCGCCGATCCGTTCCAGATTGCGCGCGATGAACAGGAGCTGCGCCGCGCTGCTGATGGTTGCGGGATTTTCCACCATGTGGCTGACGAGGTTGCGGAAGATGCTGTCGTAGAACGCGTCCACCTTGTCATCGCGCTGGATCACTTCGCGTGCCATTACCGGATCGCGCGCGGCGTAAGCGGTGAGAACGTCGTGCACCATTTCCGCCGCTACCTCTCCCATCGCGGGCAGCAGTGTGAGCGGTTCGAACTTGGTGCGGCCTTCGATGCGGCCCACGCGTTTGGCGATGTTCTTGGCGTAATCACCGATGCGTTCCACCACGCCGCCGATTTTCAGGGCGGCGACGATCTCGCGCAGGTCGTCCGCCATGGGCGCGCGCAGGGCGAGCACGCGCACGGCCATCGCGTCGACTTCGGTTTCCAGCGCGTCGAGCTTGGCGTCGCGCTCCACCACTTCGGCGGCCAGCGTCTCGTCACCGTTCACCAGCGCCTGCAGCGCCTGCTGGATCGCGACCTCCGCCAGTCCGCCCATCTCCGCGATCAGGCCGCGCAGGCGCGTGATGTCTTCGTCGAATGCCTTGACTGTATGTTCGACCATCAACCGTACCGTCCTGTGATGTAGTCCTGCGTGCGCTTCTCGACAGGATTAGTGAATATGTCTGAGGTGTGTCCATATTCCACCAGGTTTCCGAGGTGGAAAAAGGCAGTGCGCTGCGAAACGCGGGCAGCCTGCTGCATGGAGTGGGTCACGATCACGATGCCGTAACGACCGCGCAGTTCGTCGATCAATTCCTCGATCTTGGCGGTAGCGATAGGGTCCAGTGCGGAGCATGGCTCGTCCATCAGGATCACTTCAGGATCCACCGCAATAGCGCGGGCAATGCACAGGCGCTGCTGCTGGCCGCCGGAAAGCGCGGTGCCGGAATCTGCCAGGCGGTCCTTCACCTCTTCCCAAAGGCCGGCGCGGCGCAGGCTCTTCTCCACGATGTTGTCGAGGTCGGGCTTGGCTTCGGCAAGACCATGGATCTTGGGACCGTAGGCAATGTTGTCGTAAATCGATTTCGGGAAGGGATTGGGCTTCTGGAACACCATGCCCACGCGGGCGCGCAGTTGCACCACGTCCATGCCGCTGGCGTAGATATCCTCGCCGTCCAGCTCGATCGTGCCGGTGACGCGGGCGGAGGGAATGGTATCGTTCATGCGGTTGAGGGCGCGCAGGAAGGTGGACTTGCCGCAGCCCGACGGGCCGATGAACGCTGTCACGAACTCGGTGTAAACGTCGATATCCACGCTATCGATGGCTTTCTTCTGGCCATAGTACACATCGACATCGCGGGCGCGCATCTTGGGTTCGCCGGTCTCGATGTTCTCGTGCTCGAGCGACTTCTTCGCCTGATTTGCCAGCGGGCTGTCAGCTATTTCGGCCATCACCACTTCTTCTCGAATCGATTGCGCAGATAGATGGCGAGGCCATTCATCAGCAGGAGGAATATCAATAGCACGATGATCGCCGCGCTGGTGCGTTCCACGAACCCGCGGTCGATTTCATCGGACCACAGGAAGATCTGCATCGGCAGCACGGTCGCATTGTCGGTAAAGCCATCGGGCGGACTGGCGACGAAGGCGCGCATCCCGATCAGCAGCAGCGGGGCGGTTTCACCAAGCGCGCGGGCCATGCCGATGATGGTGCCGGTCAGGATACCGGGCAGGGCGAGCGGGAGAACATGATGGAACACCACCTGTACCGGTGATGCACCGATAGCGAGCGCCCCGTCACGGATCGACGGCGGCACGGCCTTGATGGCGTTGCGACCCGCGATAACGATCACCGGCATCGTCATCAGCGCCAGCGTCATGCCGCCGATCAGCGGGGCGGAGCGATAGCTGGGGAATATCCACAGGAACACCGCGAGACCGAGCAGGCCGAAGATAATCGACGGAACCGCGGCAAGGTTGTTGATCGACACCTCGATCAGGTCGGTCCAGCGGTTCTTCGGCGCGTATTCTTCAAGGTAGAGAGCTGCCAGCACGCCAATGGGAAACGCGAGCAGCAGGGTAACGATCATCGTCAGTATCGATCCCTTCAGCGAGCCCCAGATGCCGACAAGCTGGGGATCGGTAGCATCCGACCGAGAGAGGAAGCCGCTATCGAAATTGTCGGATAGGTGGCCTTCTTCCGCCAGGCGCCGGGCCAGGGGTTGCAGGTCCGCACTGCCATCGCCGGCGTAGGCACTGGCGAGGTCCTCGTCCGTGGGCAGCCAGAATTCCTGTTGCCCGCGTGCGAGGCTGGGATCGGCGGCGATTTCCTGTGCCACGAGCCGCCATGCTTCGCTGTTCACATGGGCCGCGCCCTCTTCGCCCAGCGCCTGTTCGGCGCTGAAGATGATGATGTCGCGCATGCCCTGTCGTTCCAGCGACTGCACGACGGCGCGCTCGTCGTCGGGATTGGCCGGAATGGTGACCGGCGCATTTACGAAGTCTACCGGCACGCGCAGTTCGGTGCGCTGGAAACCGCCAAGGCCGTTCAGTGCCATGGTGACAAGCAGGAAGATCAGCACGGCGATGGAGAAGACGATCGCGCCAAGGCCGATGGCCTTGAATCGCCGTTCCGCTGCATAACGCTTCTTCAGCCGCGCTTCGAAGGCGGCCGTGCGCGTGGGACGGACTTTTTCGGCCCCGGAGGTTGCGACGTTACTCATATGCTTCGCGGAACCTCTTCACGATGCGCAGGGCAATGATGTTGAGAACCAGCGTCACCAGGAACAGCACGAACCCCAGCGCAAAGGCGGCAAGGGTGGACGCGGAATCCATGCTCGCTTCGCCCGTAAGGTTGGCCACGATCTGATAGGTCACGGTGGTCATCGCCTCCAGCGGATTGGCCGAAAGGCGCGCGGTGGCGCTGGCGGCCATTACCACGATCATGGTTTCACCGATGGCCCGGCTGATTGCCAGCATGATCCCGGCAACGATTCCGGGCAGGGCGGCGGGCACTAGCACGCGCTTGATCGTTTCGTTCTGCGTCGCGCCCATGGCGAGCGAGCCGTCCTTCATGGCCTGCGGGACGGCGGCAATCGAATCGTCCGCCATGGAGGAGACGAACGGGATGATCATCACGCCCATCACAAGGCCCGCAGCCAGCGCGCTTTCGCTGGACGGGTTCTGCACCCCCAGCGACATGGCGATGTCACGGATGGCGGGTGCGATGGTGAGCGCGGCGAAATAGCCATAGACCACGGTCGGCACCCCGGCGAGAACCTCCAGCGCGGGCTTTAGCCAGGTGCGCACGCGCGGGGCGGCATACTGGTTGAGGTAGATCGCGCTCATCATGCCCATTGGGATTGCCACGATCATCGCGATGACCACGCCGATGAAGAATGTGCCCCAGAACAGCGGCACCGCGCCGTAGCGTTCGGGATCGGGGTTCGAACCGTCGGTCATCGGATTTGGCGACCAGTTTACACCGGTCAGGAAGTCGATCGGGTTGACCATGCCGAAGAAACGGACGGTCTCGAACACCAGGCTGGCAACGATGCCCAGCGTGGTGAGAATGGCGACGAGCGATGCGATCAGCAGGAGACTGAGCACCGCCCGTTCAACCCTGGTATGGGCGCGGAAATCGGGTTTCAGCCGCAGGAACGCCCAGGCCCCGCCTGCAAGCGCGATCAGCAGCGTCACCACCATGCCGATGATGTTGTAGCGGGTGAGCGCTTCTTCGAACGGTTCGACGAGGTCGGCGGCTGCCGGATTGAAGACGCCCGAGGCCGCGCCGGTGGCGACCGCGCGGGCCTCTGCCAGCATCGTCTGGCGCTGCATCCCGAAAGCGGGCAGGTCTGCCGCCGCAGGGCTGGCAAGAACGTGTTGAATCACGAGATTATCGGCAATCTGCGACCAGACGAGCGCGAAGAGCAACGTCGGCACGACGATCCACAGCGCGGCGTACCACGCGTGGTAGTTCGGCAGCGAAGCAATCCGCTTGCCGTCGTTCGCGCGCCGGAACATCGCGGCACGCGAACGCGCGACCAGCCAGCCGGCCAGCCCGAGTCCAAGGACTAATAGGATCAGGGTGCTGGCCGACATGGGTCTCTGGTCAGGTCCTACTGAAGGTCAGATGCGGCGAGCGGAGTAAACTCGGTCGCGGCGGAGTTCTGGCGTGCCATAACGTCTTCGGGATTGGGCACAAGCCCCACCTCGGCCAGAGGACCGCCCGCTCCCCAGGACTCTACCCACGTCGCGATGAAATCACGTAGGCCCGGAATGGCATCCAGGTGCGCGTTCTTCACATAGATGAACAGCGGACGCGCGCCGACGTAGTTGAAGCTGGAGATGTTCTCGTAGGTCGGCTCCACCCCGTTCACGGTCAGGCCGTGGATGCGGTCGAGATTTTCTTCGAGGTAGGAATAGCCGAACACGCCGATGGCATCGGCATTGCCTTCGATCTTCTGCACGATCAGGTTGTCCTGCTCGCCCTGTTCGACATAGGCGCCGTCGCTGCGCACTTCGGTGCAGACCGCCTCGAACCGGTCTTCGTCCTGCTCTTCCAGTTCGGCCATGCCGTCACCGGATTCGCAGCCGGGCATCAGCACCAGCTCGACCAGCGCATCGCGCGTGCCGGATGTGGCCGGCGGGCCGTAGACCAGGATCGGCTTGTTGGGCAGCGACGGGTCGATGTCGCTCCACATCTCGTTGGTCTGCTCTTCGCCGTAAGGGTTCGCGGCAATGGCGCGGTAGACGATTTCCGGAGTCAGGTCGAAATCGATGCCGCCGTTCGCTGAGGCGAAGGCAATGCCGTCCATACCAACCTGGATTTCGGTGATGTTTTCCACACCATTAGCCTGGCAAGTCTCGAATTCGCTCGCCTTCATGCGGCGTGAGGCGTTGACGATGTCGGGCGTGTTCGCGCCGACGCCTTCACAGAACAGGCCCATACCGCCGCCCGTGCCGGTCGATTCGATCAACGGCGAGGAATTGCCGGTGTTGCGGGTGAATGCTTCTGCCACGCGGGTGGCGAAAGGATAGACGGTGGACGAGCCCACGGCGTGGATGGAATCGCGGGCTTCGCCGCCGCCACCAGCGTTGTTACAGGCAGCCAGGGCAACCAGGGCGAGAGCCGATGCGGCAGTGCGGAAATTCAGGGTCATGATGTCCTCGTTTCGGTTCAGATGGCAGACCGCTAGGTCTACTGTATGACGGCTTTGCGACAAACCGGCGTTCGGTTCGTGACCGGACGCCATATTCTTCGCCGCGCGTTTGCGGATGGTGATTAGAAGTCGATCTGCGCCCGCATCCCCAGCACATCGACGGAGTAATCGCGGTTCCCGCCGGCTGCCGCGTAGATGGCATCATCATAGTCGAGGCGGGCGTAGTTGATCAGGAAACGGGTGTAATCGGTGGGCACCCATACCAGGCTGGCCATGTACCCGTTCTGCGTGCCACCGATGATGCCGGCGCCGGTGTCCGTCAGGTCGAGATAGTCGTAGCGCGCAACAATCTGGAACGCGCCGATACCGCCTTCGTCAACGGGATTGGCCGGACGCGTACGGTTGAACGTGCCGCCCCGATAGCCGCGGCTGTCACCGCTGGTGAGGAAGAAGCCCGCCTCGGCATAGCCGCCGAAGAAGTTGGCATCATCCGTTCCGCCGATCATGTTGCTGCTCTGCCAGAAACCCTCGGCGACGGCGTGGAACGGGCCGGAAATGAAGGCCGCCTCCAGGCCTGCACCCAGTTCGCTCGTGGCGGGCATGTTGCCGGTGTTGATGAACCGTTCGTTGGTAAAATGGACAAGCGGGCGCTGGCGATAGCGCACGGTATCACCTTGCGGCACATCGGTGTAATGGACGCTGGCGCCAAGATGCAGCTGGCTGTCGCCGATTTCGGGCATGAAGACCACGCGGCCATCGGCGCTCATCGCCTTGCCGGGAAGGTCGCCGATATTGTCGGAGAAGAGGCCGGCCTGGAGCAGGACGGTGTCTGTCGGCTCGACCTCGACAGAGACACCAAGCCGCCGCTCGAAACCGAAGGCATCGGTGAAGGCAGCGCGCTCGATGAAGGATGACCAGCGGCTGCTGGTAAGCTCTTCCAACGACTGGAAGGTGTTGTGCTGGCCGACGTTGACGGTCAGCGGGCCGTCTTCGTAGGTGAGGATGGCGTCGGTCACTTCGGCGGCGTTGCCCGCGAAGTCGATTTCGAACTTGTAGCCAAAGCCGCCGGGGATGTCGCCTTCGACACCCAAGCGCGCGCGCCGCAACTCGCTGTTGAAACCGTCTGCACGACCTGTCGAATCGGGGGCATCGATCGAACCTGCGTCGATGTTCAGGCGACCGCGCGGCTTGAAGGACCAGCCGCCTTCACCCTCGATCTCGGGCGCTCCGGCCCAAGTGATCTGTGCCGGAGCACTGGTGGCGGGGGAGGGCGCGACGGTTTCCTGCAGGGCGGCAACCTGGGTCGCCATTTCCGCCTGCCGCGCGGCAGCCTGCGCCTCGACCTGGTCCTGCTCGGCCTCGAGCTCGGCGACACGCTGGTTCAGGCGCGCCACTTCCGCGACGAGCGCAGCGACCTGGTCTTCCAGGGAAGGGTTTTCCTGTGCGACAGCAATGCTCGGCGAGAGCGCGGTACCTGCGAGGAAAGCGGCAGCGACAAGCTTTTTCATGACAGTCAGGTTTCACTTTTGTTGCGAAAGTGTGTGCCCGCTATGACTACAATGTGACGGCATTGTTACAAAGGGCGCGCAAGCCTTTCCCCGCTGGGGATAAGCTTTCGAAAACTTCGAATCGGTTGGGGTTCTAGGGCTCGTCGTGAACAAGTGGCAGCCGCACCGTCACCGTGGTGCCGTCGCCCAGCTTGCTGTCGATATCGAGGCGGCCACGATGGCGCTCCACGATATGCTTGCAGATCGCCAGGCCAAGGCCGGTACCGCCCTGCGCGCGGCTGCGACCGGGGTCGGTACGATAGAACCGGCGGGTGAGATGCGGCAGGTGTTCTGACGCAATGCCTTCGCCGTGGTCCCTCACGGTCAGCACGGCCATCTCGCGCTCGCCGCTCGTCAGGCTCACGTCGACCGGTTCGCTGTCTCCGCCGTATTTCAGGGCATTGTCGACCAGGTTGCGGACCAGTTGTTCCAGCTGCCGATGGTCGCCACGCACTTTCAGTTTGTCGTCCGCGATGTCGAACTGAACGCGATCGAATCGCTCGTGCCCGGCGCCATCGCGCGAGGCCTGTTGCACCAGCGGCGCCAGCGCCAGCGGTTCGCGCGGGGTATCGTGCTTTTCCGCTTCGACCCGGCTGAGAGACATCAGGTCGTCGACCAGCGTCTGCAACCGCCGCGCCTCGCGCAAGACGGTGGAGTAGAACTTGCTGGCCTGCTTCGGAGCAATGTCCTCGCCCTCATCCTCCAGCGTTTCCATGTAGCCGATGATGGAGGCGAGCGGCGTGCGCAGTTCGTGGCTGGCATTGGCGACGAAATCGGTATGCGCCCGGCTGACGTCCGCTTCTGAGGTACGGTTGATCAGTTCGATCAGCGAATAGCGCTCATCGATCTGCTGGCGGGTCATCTGCCAGTTGCTGCGCGGGCCGGTGAGACCCTGCACCGTAATGCTGCCGCCACCGGGGCGGGAAAGCAGGTCGACCGCCGCGGGGTGGCGCAAGGCGACGCGTGCGTCTTGCCCCAGGATATGCTTGCCGATCGCCTCCCGCGCGTGGGCGTTGGCGATGACGATGCGGTTACGGTCTATAAGCAACAACGGCAGGCCCGAGTGCTCAATCAGATCGCGCATGCCGGAACGGGTGATGTTGAGCGATTCCTGCGCCGCAGCGCGGGGCTCGGGCGGGGCAGGGGGGACCAGCCAGAACGACAGGATCCACACGCCGATGAAACCGAGAGATACGCCGACGCCCGCACCCGAAAAGATCAGCACGCCGCCGCACGCGATGGCCAGCACGATTGCAGCAACGGGTACGCGAGACGCCTGCATGGCAAGCCTCATGGGGGAGATTTGTGACAGTTTCTACCGCTAAGGTGGAAAGTTCCACGTATCGCTGCCCGTGCAGCGTGACCGTGGTGACCCCTACGGGAATCGAACCCGTGTTTCAGCCGTGAAAGGGCCGCGTCCTAACCGCTAGACGAAGGGGCCATAGCCGATCCTTCGGCCAGGTTAGCGGCCCGAATTGTCGGAAGGCAAATCCATCGCTGGTGACCCCTACGGGAATCGAACCCGTGTTTCAGCCGTGAAAGGGCCGCGTCCTAACCGCTAGACGAAGGGGCCACTCGCGATGGAGCGGCGCAATTAGGGGGATGGCGGCGCGTGGTCAAGTCCCACTTTCAACAATCTCGCACGGCGCGCGATCAGTCGGCCCAGGCAGCGTCTTCCAGGTGCAGTTCGGCGGCGGGCCTGGCGCCCCAGTCATCGATCTTCGCACGCCCCGCCAGCCACAGCCTGCGCCCCTTCGATCCGTGCAGGATGGACTGGCCCATCTCGCTGTCCGCCGCGCGGAAGGCGATGGCCTTCAGGCTGCGCCCGTCCTGCCCGGCGGCGATCAGGCGCAGGTGATCGTTACCGACGATATCCGCCTTCACGATATGGACAGGCCCCACCGCCACGCGCGGTCCGGGCCAGCCCATGCCGTAGGGTCCGGCAGTCTCCAGCGTTTCAACCAGATCGGGCGTCAGACCGCCGGGCGCGACCGAAAGATCGAGCAGCATGGTCTGGTGTTCGGTGGCCCCGGCAACCTTGTCGGCGAGCTTTTCGTCAAGCCATTCGGCAAAGGCATCCAGGTTGTGCCCGTCGACGGTCAGTCCCGCTGCCATGGCATGACCGCCGCCAGCCACCAGCAACCCCGCCTCACGCGCGGCGATGATCGCCGCGCCAAGGTCCACGCCCGCAATAGAACGGCCCGATCCCTTGCCTTGCCCGCTCACCGGATCCAGCGCGATGACCAGGCTGGGCTTGCCGGTCTTTTCCTTGATCCGGCCGGCCACGATGCCAATCACCCCAGGGTGCCAACCCTTCGCAGCGACACAAATCACCGCGCGGTTATGCTGCGCGGCGAGCTGAGCCTCCGCCTCTTCCTGTACGGCTGCCTCGATCGCGCGGCGTTCCTCGTTCAGTTGCGAGAGCTGGGCCGCGATTTCACGCGCCTCTTCCGGATCCTCGGTAGTGAGCAGGCGCACGCCGAGCGTTGCTTCGCCCACGCGCCCTCCGGCATTAATGCGCGGTCCGAGGGCGAACCCGCAATCGCTGCACTTGGGCGCGGCCTTCAGCCGACTGGCGTCGATCAGCGCGGCCATGCCGACGTTGGCGCGCTTGCCCATCACCTTCAGTCCTTGCGCAACGAAAGCGCGGTTGAGACCGCGAATCGCGGCGACATCGGCCACGGTGCCCAGCGCCACAAGATCGAGCAGCGCCATGAGGTTGGGTTCGGCGCGTCCGGCAAAGTAATCGCGTTCCCGCAAGGTCCGCACCACACCGATGGCGAGGAGGAAAGCGACGCCAACGGCGGCGAGGTGTCCGTGGGACGCCGCCAGGTCGTTCTCGTCCAGCCGGTTCGGGTTGACCAGCGCATAGGTACGGGGAAGGTCCGGCGAGCACTTGTGGTGATCCACGACGATAACGTCGATCCCCGCATCGTGCGCCATTCCCAGCGCCTCGTGCGCCATGGCGCCGCAATCCACGGTAACGATCAAGCTGGAGCCATCCTGCCCGATTTTCAGCAGTGCCTCCCCGCTGGGCCCATAACCTTCCAGCAGCCGGTCGGGAATGTAGTGGCCGGCATCGTGCCCAAGCATGCGCAGCAGGCGGATCATCAGGGCCGAACTGGTGGCACCATCTACGTCATAATCGCCGTATATGGTTATGCGCTCACGTGCGATAACCGCTTCGGCGATGCGTTCTGCCGCACGATCCATGTCATTGAATTGCGATGGATCCGGCAAGAATTCACGCAGGGAAGGCTGGCGGTGCCGATCGAGGTCTTCGATCGTTACTCCGCGAGACAGCAGTAACTGCGTGGTGATATCGTTGCCCAGCGAATGGATATCGCCTTCGACCTGCATGTTGCCGCCACGCCATTGCCAGACCTTGCCGGAAAGGGAACGTTCGACACCAAGAATCGCGGATCGTGTAGCCATCGCGTGGACCTAGCCTTTTTGGCCCACAACTCCAATCGCGGTGCCCGGTAAGCCGCCATCGACGCAACTTGAAAATATTTCGAGCCGCATCGATTGTTAGGAACGGCATGGCGGCTGCGCGCTTATGACTCGACCTTCAAGAAATATTCGTAGAAATAAACCAATCGGAACAACGGGATTAAGTCGATAGCAACCGCTGAATGCCTTGATCGCAACAGGACAATTTCGGCAGTCTCGCTGTTGTTCGCGCTGGGAAACCGGCCACGCGCCGCTGATCTGCGTCGGCTTGCGCGCGAATGCGACCGGTTTTCCCTCAGTCTCGATCCATCGCTTGAGGGCGGACAGGAAGAAGGCTGGGTGGAACTGCTGGCCAACGGCCTGACGTTCGATTGCACGGGCCTCGCCCCGCAAATGGGCAGCGACCTACCGGATATCAGGCATTCCTACGGTCTGCCTGCGACGTTCGACCAACCCGCACACCAGGCGGTGACGGTCTGTCCCGGACCAAACCTTGCGGGCGGCGGCACGATGTTCCCGGTGGTGCGGACATTGGCGATGATCGCGGCGAACCTGGCGCAGCTCGATGGCGTTGAGGCGGTCGCCTGGCATCCGGCCCGCGCGCTGTGCGAAGCGGATTATTTCCGGCGCAGCGTCACGCGCTGGATCGAAGGCGGGACTTTCCCGGGCCTTGGCCTGACCGCTCTGGTGCCGTGTGAAGACGGTGGCCTCGTCAGCGAAGGCCTGTCGCTCTTCACCGGTCAGGAACTGCGTATGCGGCCCGAGGTGGTGAGCGACAATGCCGAGGCTTCGAAGATCGCCCTGCGTTTGCTCGACTGGCTGGTAGAGAACGGCCAGATCACGGAAAGTTTTGATTTTACTGGACCTTCCGGCGAAACTTTTCGGCTTGAACCTGTGGGTAACCTCGGCTCAGTCGAAGTGTGGAGAGGGTCGCACTAAACCACCTTGCCCGGCGGGCAGAGGTGTCGCGCGTTGTCGTGCGACGCCCGCGTTTGCCTTTTCGATCGGTGAATGTGCGGGGCCAGCCCGGTTTTCAGCCCGACATGCAGCGTCATCATCTGCTGCCGTGTCAGCTGCTGGGGATTACCGGCCTGTCGCATATGCTTCGCCAGTTGGGCCGCGAGCAGATCGGTTTTGATGATTTTCGCCGTAACGGGATGCTTTTGCCCACGACAGAGTCCGCCGCCCTACGCGTTGCGATGCCCCTGCATCGCGGCCCGCACGCGGACTACAATGCGATGGTGACAGAGCGCGTCGGCCAGATCGAAAGTGACTGGTCCGACCGAAGGGCTTCGTGCCAGCAGGCTGCACGGGTGGAGGCGCTGTTCCGGATCCAATTGCTGCAACGCGCGCTGCGAATGCGCCTGCTGCAGGCGGGAAGGCGCCGGCTGCGGCTCAATCGCAACGATCCATTCCGTGCAGGGCAGGATTTTGCCGAACTGGATGCGATGGTCGACCAGCTGTGGGCTGCCACATCTTCACCCCTGAATTGAGCAAACCGCGCGTATCAAAAGCGCGGCGTGCCCGGACCATGCGCTGCCCCGTTCGCTGCGGACAGGATGGCGCGCACGCTGGCAGTTGCCACGTCCTCGTCGATCCCCACGCCCCAGCCGCTGCGGCCATCGGGCAGAGCCCATTCGATGTAGGCCGCTGCGCGGGCATCTACGCCGGTGCCCATCGCATGCTCGGAATAGTCACATACCTCGAATTCAAGGCCGTAGGTCTTGCCGATGGTCGACAGCACGGAAGAGATCAGGCCCTTGCCCCGGCCCGAAACGCGCTGCGCTTCGCCGTCCACCTCGATCGTGCCGCTGAATACGCGGTCCCCATCGGCGGCGCGCGCTTCCTCGTAATCGACAAGGCGGAACTTCCGCTTCTCCACCTTGAGATAATAGGTCTGCTTGAAGCATTCCCAGATGTCGGCGGCGTTCAGTTCGCGGCCGGTATCGTCGGCCATGTACTGCACGTGCTTGGAGAAATCTGCCTGCAGCTTCTTGGGCAGCTTCAGCCCCTGCGTCTGTTGCAGCACCCAGGCAAACCCGCCCTTGCCGGACTGCGAATTGACGCGGATCACCGCCTCGTAATCGCGGCCGAGATCGGCCGGATCGATAGGCAGGTAGGGTACGCGCCACTGCTCGTCGTTCTGCTGCTCGTTCGCTTCGAAACCCTTCTTGATGGCATCCTGGTGGCTGCCGGAGAAGGCCGTGAACACCAGTTCGCCGCCATAGGGGTGGCGCTGGTGGACGGGCAGTTCGTTGCAGTATTCGACCGTCTCGATCACCTTGTCGATGTCCGAGAAATCAAGGCCGGGATCGACACCCTGCGTGTACATGTTCAGCGCAACGGTAACGAGGCAACAATTGCCGGTGCGTTCGCCATTGCCGAAAAGGCACCCTTCCACGCGATCCGCGCCTGCCATCATGCCCAGTTCGGCGGCGGCCACGCCGGTGCCACGGTCGTTATGGGTGTGCAGCGAAATCACAGCCGCCTCGCGGTTAGGCAAATTGCGGCAGAAGTATTCAATCTGGTCGGCGTAGATGTTGGGAGTTGCCGCCTCGACAGTAGCGGGCAGATTAAGAATGATCGGCCAGTCCTTCGTGGGGCCGACGACGCTCATCACCGCCTCGCAAACCTCCAGACTGAAATCCAGTTCGGCGGTGGAGAAGGTTTCGGGCGAATACTGGAAATGCCACTTGGTGCCGGGGCGCTTTGCCGCCTCTTCAACCAGCTGCTGTGCGCCGCGCACGGCGATCTGTTTCACTTCCTCGCGGCTCATCCGGAACACGATGTCGCGCCATGCCGGGCTGACTGCGTTATAGAGGTGCACGATGGCCGAGTGCGCGCCTTCCAGGCTTTCAAAGCTGCGGGCGATCAGGTCTTCGCGCGACTGGGTGAGCACCTGCACCACCACGTCTTCGGGCACCTTGCCGGACTGAACCAGCCAGCTGATGAAATCGAATTCAGTTTGCCCGGCGGCGGGGAAGCCGACCTCGATCTCCTTCACGCCCACTTCCACCAGCAGGTCGAAGAAGCGCGTTTTCTTCACCTTATCCATCGGATCGATGATCGACTGGTTGCCATCGCGCAGGTCTGTTGAGAGCCAGCGGGGCGGGGAGGTAATCGTGCGGGTGGGCCATTGCCGGTCGGGCAGGTTGACCTGCGGGAACGGGCGGTACTTGGCCGAGGGATCGGACAACATGGGCATTTGCAGACAGCTCTCTTCGATTTTGCAGCACGCGGGTAGGCCCCGGTGCGAAATGATCAACCTGTGGTGGATTGGCCCTTAGGCGAACCCTGCCAGGCGGGCAGGGTAAATGGCACGCCTAAGGGCGTGTTAGTCGAAGCAGCAGCAGGCTGTAAGCTGTCGTCATGCCAATGTGTGTAAGGATGATCTGTTAACAGGTCCAGACACAAATCGGGGTGCGAGGCCAATTAACTGACCCGCACCCCGTGAAATACTTACAAATGAAATCAGTTCTTTTCGAAGGCGACCGTAATGTCCAGCGTCACTTCATCGCCAAGGCCCATTGGCACACCATAATCCAGGCCCCAGTCGGAGCGGGAGATAGTGGTGGTGCCGTGGAAACCGACGGTGGCTTTCTCGCTCATCGGATTGGTGCCCATGCCCGAAAGCTCTGCCTCGATCGCGACCTGGCTGGTCTGGCCGTTCAGAGTGAGATCGCCGATAATATGGGCGGTCGTCGCACCGGTCTGGTGGACGGCGGTGGAAACGAACCGCGCATCATCGGGATCGGGGCCGAAGAAGTCCGGTTCCGCACCGTCCGCGCCGGGACGCAGCATGTGATCGCGCAACCGCTCGCTCACCACGGCGAGCGAGGTGATGGGGATCCGCACATCGACAGAGGAATTGGCAAGGTTTTCGGTATCGAGTTCCAGCGTGCCTTCCGCGTTACCGAACAGGCCGAAGTAATCGTTGAAGCCAAAATGATCGAGCCGCCATTCGACGAGCGAATGGGCAGGGTCGATCGTATAGCTGCCGGATTCGATGGCGCTCGTGTCCATCTCCCCGCTTTCGTGCTGATCGGCATTGGCAGCGGTGAAGCCAACGGCGGAAAGCGAGGTTGCAGCGGCGAGGGCCAGAATCGTCTTGCGCATGGAATTCTCCTGAAAAGGATTGTGTCCTGCGCAAGATGGGAAGGGCCTTCCGCCAAGTCCAGCGCTGAAAACGTGGACTTTGGGCCAGTGGTAAGCACGCCACCTGAAATCATGGTGTTGCCCGAAGTCCCAAGGCTCCGGGCAACACCGCGTGTCCATCTAAGCGGAAATCGCCTCAGTTCTTGTCCTTGTCCACCAGCTTGTTGGCGGAAATCCACGGCATCATGGCGCGAAGCTGGGCACCGGTCTGCTCGATCGGGTGAGCCTCGGCACGCTTGCGGGCGGCCTTCAGTTCGGGCTGACCGGCGCGGTTGTCGAGCACGAAGTTCTTCACGAAGCGGCCCGACTGAATATCGTCCAGCACGCGCTTCATCTCGGCCTTGGTTTCATCGGTGATGATGCGCGGGCCAGTGGTGATGTCGCCGTATTCGGCGGTATTGCTGATCGAATAGCGCATGTTGGCGATGCCGCCTTCGTACAGCAGGTCCACGATCAGCTTGGTCTCGTGCAGGCACTCGAAATAGGCCATTTCAGGGGCATAACCGGCCTCGGTCAGGGTTTCGAAACCGGCCTGGATCAGGTGGGTGATACCGCCGCACAGCACGGCCTGCTCGCCGAACAGGTCGGTCTCGCATTCCTCGCGGAAATTGGTCTCGATGATGCCCGAACGACCGCCGCCCACGCCGCTGGCATATGCAAGAGCGATGTCGTGCGCATTGCCGCTGGCGTCCTGGTGGATGGCGATCAGGCAGGGCACGCCGCCGCCGCGCTGGTATTCGCTGCGCACGGTGTGGCCGGGTCCCTTGGGCGCGATCATGATAACGTCGATATCGGCAGGCGGCTCGATCAGGCCGAAGTGAACATTGAGGCCGTGAGCGAAGGCGAGTGCGGCACCAGGCTTCATGTTGCCCTTCAGGTCGTCCTCCCAGATCGCGGCCTGGTGCTCGTCCGGCGCGAGGATCATTAGGATATCGGCCTGCTCGGCAGCCTGTTTGTTGGTCAGCACTTCGAACCCGGCAGCCTCGGCCTTCTTCGCGGTGGCAGAGCCTTCGCGCAGGGCGATGGCAACATTCTTCACGCCCGAATCCCGCAGGTTCTGGGCGTGGGCATGGCCTTGGCTGCCGTAGCCCAGCACGACGATTTTCTTGTCGGTGATCAGGTTGAGATCGGCGTCAGCGTCGTAATAAACTTTCATGGGTCGTCCTGTTTTCTCGGTAAGTTCGATTGGCGGTGGCCTTAGGCCTCCGGGTGTGTGATTGGAAAGAGGGTCAGGCTGCTTCGCTGCCGCGCATCATGCCCACGATACCGCTGCGGCCAACCTCGACAAGGCCGAGGCCGCGCATCAGCGTGATGAAACTGTCAATCTTGTCCTTCGCGCCGGTCAGCTCGAAGACGAAGCTCTCTGTCGTCGTATCGACCACGCTGGCGCGGAACACGTCGGCGATGCGCAGGGCTTCGACCCGGTGTTCGCCCGTGCCCTTGACCTTCACCAGTGCCAGCTCGCGCTCCACGTGCGGGCCTTCTTCGGTCAGGTCGGTTACGCGGTGGACTGGCACCAGCCGCTCCAGCTGCGCCATGATTTGGTCGATCACCTGCGGCGGGCCACCGGTGACGATAGTGATCCGGCTGATGGCGTGGTCTTCGGAGATGTCCGCCACGGTCAGACTGTCGATGTTGTAGCCGCGCGCGGTGAAAAGGCCGGTGATCTTGGCCAGGATGCCCGGCTCGTTGTCCACCACCACGGTCAGCACGTGGCGCTCGGCTGCGCGATGTTCGATTTTCATATGGCCAGTCCTTAAACCAGAGCCTTGGCTTCGTCGGCCATGGTGCCGCCGTGCTGGTCGCCATAGAGCAGCATCTCGGTATGCGCCGCTCCCGATGGGATCATCGGGAAGCAGTTCGCGTCCTTCGACACGTGGCAATCGACGAACACCGGGCCATCGTGCTCCAGCATCGCACGAATGCCGTCTTCCAGCTCTGCTTCCGACGTAATGCGGATGCCTTTCCAGCCGTAACTCTCGGCCAGCTTCACGAAATCGGGCAGGCTGTCGGAGTAGCTGTTGGAATAGCGGCTTTCGTAAGTCAGTTCCTGCCACTGGCGGACCATGCCCATGTATTCGTTGTTCAGCACGAACACCTTCACCGGCAGGCGGAACTGGCTAGCGGTGCCCAGCTCCTGGATATTCATCTGGATGCTGGCCTCACCGGCAATGTCGATCACCAGATCGTCCGGATTGCCCAGCTGCGCGCCGATGGCGGCGGGAAGGCCATAGCCCATGGTGCCAAGTCCGCCGCTGGTCAGCCATTTGTTCGGCCCCATGAAGCCGAAATACTGTGCCGCCCACATCTGGTGCTGGCCCACTTCGGTGGTGATGATGGGGTCGCGGTCCTTGGTCATGGCGAACAGCGTCTCGACCGCCTTTTGCGGCATCAGGGCTTCGCTGCGTTCGGGATAGGCCAGGCTGTCACGCGCGCGCCAGCCGGTAACGCGGGCCTTCCACTCGCCAAGGTCGGCGCCTTTCCGGGTGCCCCAGCACTCGATCATCTGTTCCAGCACCGTGCCGCAATCGCCCACGATGCCCAGATCGACGGGCACCACCTTGTTGATGCTGGACCGGTCGATATCGATGTGGATCTTCTTGCTGCCCGGTGAAAACGCGTCGAGGCGGCCCGTCACGCGGTCGTCGAACCGCGCGCCGATGCACACCATCACGTCGCACTGGTTCATCGCCATGTTCGCTTCGTAGGTGCCGTGCATGCCCAGCATGCCCAGCCAGTTAGGATGGTCGGCGGCGAAGGCGCCAAGGCCCATCAGCGTGCTGGTTACGGGGGCGCCGGTCAGCTTTTGAAGGTTACGCAGAGCCTGTGTTGCCGCCGGTCCGGAATTGATCACACCGCCACCGGTATAAAGCACCGGACGCTCTGCATTGGCGATCATTTCGACAGCCTCGGCAATTTCCTCGGCAGAGCCGACGGTGCGCGGCTGGTAGCGTTTCTTCCTCTCCGCCGTGCCGGCAGGCATGTCGGCGGTCGCGATCTGCACGTTCTTGGGAATGTCGATGACGACCGGACCGGGACGGCCCGTCGAAGCGATCTCGAACGCTTCTTCGATCGTGGCGGCAAGTTCTGCCGGGTCTTTCACCAGATAATTGTGCTTGGAGCAGTGGCGGGTGATGCCCACCGTGTCCGCTTCCTGGAAGGCATCGGTACCGATCAGGTTCGTGGGCACCTGTCCGGTGATAACAACCAGCGGAATGGAATCGAGGAAAGCGTCGGCAATGCCGGTGATGGCATTGGTCGCGCCGGGGCCGGAGGTGACGAGTACCACGCCGGGCTTGCCGGTGGAGCGCGCATAGCCTTCCGCCGCATGCGCCGCACCGGCCTCGTGCCGCACCAGGATGTGGCGAATGCGCTGATCCGAAAACAGTTCGTCATAGATGGGCAGCACCGCGCCGCCGGGATAGCCGAACACGAATTCGACACCCTGCCGCACCAGACTTTCGACCAGTATCGCAGCACCGCTGCGTTCATCCGACACGTTACTCTCCTTACGCGACCAAATCCGGGTTTCCGGAAAAGATTGACCCGGCACAATCGCTTGCGCCGGGTCATCCTCTCCTACTCACCGAGGGGCTCACTATGGAGAATATTCTGTCTTGTCAACCGCTACTTGGAAAACATTATTTCAAAATGTGCGCGTAAATCGACATCTTCAGGCGCAGCACGTGTCCAATGTTCCGGTGGCTGGTGGCGTAACCAGGTGAATTGCCGCTTTGCGTAATTGCGCGTGGCCTGCTGCCCCAGTGCGATCGCCTCCTCTCGCGAATGTTCGCCGCGAAGGTATCCGGCGATTTCCGGCACACCGATGGCGCGCATGGCAGGAAGGTCGTCGGGCAGGTCGCGGGCAAGCAGACGTTCCACTTCCTGCGCCGCGCCTGTATCCATCATCTGTACGAAGCGGCGCTCGCACCGTTCGTAAAGCCAGTCGCGATCCGGCATCAGCACCAGCGGCGAGAGAGCGACCGAGCCGGCAATCCCGCCAGTCTTTTCAAGCTGCCACTGGTGCAACGGCTTTCCCGTTGCGCGGACCACTTCCAGCGCGCGGGCCAGGCGCTGGGTATCGCCCGCGTTCAGCTTTCCTGCGGCGACCGGGTCTTCCTGCTGAACGGCTGCATGGAGGCGCTCTGCTCCCAGCGAGCGGACTTCTGCGCGAACATCGCTGTCGATGGCCGGGATAGGGGCGATCCCTTCCAGCAGCGTGCGGATATACATGCCGGTTCCGCCCACCAGGATCGGCACCGAACCTGCAAGGTGTGCATTCTCGATCTCTCGCTTGGCGGCGGCCGCCCAGTCGGCGGCAGAGCAAGCCTCGGTCGCATCCCAGGAACCGAACAGGCGATGCGGCACGCCGCGCATTTCTTCCTCGGTTGGCCTTGCACTCAATATCTGCAAATCGGCATAGACCTGCGCGCTGTCGGCATTGATCACGACAGCCCGCTTGCCGTCGGCTCTCATCGCCAAAGCAAGCTGCACCGCCAGATCGCTCTTGCCGCTGGCTGTCGGCCCTGCGATGAGCGCGACCTTGTTAGATACTGGAGTTGCAGACTTGCTCATTGCCCGGCTGATAGCAGACCCGACCACGCTGGAAAGACAGCTCGACGCCATGACGGCTTCCCTGGCGAACACTTCGGTGCCGGTAGCCCATGCCGCTATGCTGGATTTCTGCGGCGAGGTCCTGCAGATCGAGACGCCGGGCGATGACATGGCAGCCTTGCGCAGCGCCATCGACAGCCATTTCGCGCCCAGCGACACGATCATCGCGCGCGACGCCTTCCGCGTGCCCGACCTGTTCGTTTCCGACATGGATTCGACCATGATCGGGCAGGAATGCATCGACGAGCTGGCCGACTTCGCAAACTTGAAGGATAAAGTCGCCGCCATTACCGAGCGGGCCATGCAGGGCGAGCTCGATTTCGAAAGCGCGCTGCGCGAACGCGTCGCCTTGCTGGAAGGGCTGGGCGAAGACGCGATTACGCGCTGCCTCGACGAACGCATCCGCCCGAACGATGGTGCGCGGGTGCTGGTCGAGACGCTGAAAGCGAAGGGTTGTCGCACCGTCCTGGTAACGGGCGGCTTCCATCACTTCGCGGATATCGTGGCCGAACTGATCGGGTTCGAGCGGGTCGTCGGCAATCGCCTGGAAGTATCGGGCGGCAAGCTGACCGGCGGACTGGTTGGCGGCATCACCGATAGTTCCACCAAGAAGGCTGTCCTTGATGAGGAATTGGCGAAGCTGGGCGACCGGGCCTGTGCGATGGCTGCTGGTGACGGGGCGAACGACATTCCCATGATCGAAGCCGCGACCTTCGGCATTGCCTACCGCGCGAAGCCCAAGGCACGCGCGGCGGCGAATGGCTGGGTGGATCGCGGCGATCTGACTGCGCTGCTAAAGCTGCTGGAAGTGCGCGAGGAGGAATGGGTGGCCTAGAGCCAGCTGGAAATCTGCTCCAGCGGCTTCTTTCGCAAGGCATGCTCTGGAACCGTTGCATCCGCTGCCGGATGCCCGGCCACCACGATCATCAGCGGTTTCTCGTTGTTCGGCCTGCCGCAAATCTCGCGCAGGAAGCCCATCGGTGATGGTGTGTGCGTAAGCGTTGCCAGCCCCGCTTCGTGCAAGGTGGCGATCAGCAGGCCGCAAGCGATACCGACGCTTTCGTTGACATAGTAGTTCTGCGTCTGCCCGTCTTCCTCGATGCCGCCGGTGCGCTGAGCAAAACAGGCGATGAGCCAGGGCGCGGTGTCCAGAAAAGGCTTGCTGGCGTCGGTACCGATTGGGGCGAGGGCGCCCAGCCATTCCTCGCTCGCGTTGGGCCTGTCGCCGTCCTCTCCATAAAAGCGCCGCTCTTCGGCCTCGGCAGCCTCGCGTATGGCGCGCTTCTTCTCGGGGGTGCCGATGACGGCAAAATGCCAAGGCTGGTGGTTTGCCCCGCTTGGTGCGGTGCCGGCGGCGCGGATCGCAAGTTCGATGACTTCGCGCGGTACCGGCTGATCGGTAAATGCGCGGCAGGAGTGGCGCGTTTTCAACCGATCGAATGCCATGCGGGCCACCGCGACCCGTTCTTCGTCAGTGAGTTCGGGCAGGCGGGGGAAGGGTTCGCTTCCCCCGTTCATCGCAAGTCCTTGCGGATCACCAGCTTCAGGCCCGACCAGACATCGTCGACCGCACAGACTTTCGTATCCACCAGTCCCAGGGGCAGGCCAAGCTCGCGGATCGTGTCCTCGGAAATATCGGTGTCCGCTCCGGCGGCCTTCTTGGGCCAACTGACCCAGATCTGTCCGTCACTTGCAATCGAGGCGCGCAAGGTTTCCAGCAGCGCGGCCAGCCGGTCCCGCTCGGTCACGAAGATATGGGCCGCGTCCACGCCCTCCTGCGGCGAGGCCACCAGCGTCAGGTCGAGCGCGTAGTCGGCAATCTCGTCCTCCACGCTTTCCGGCATGCGATCGAACCATACCCGCTGCCCGTCGCGCAGGTTCAGCTTCTTTGCGAGCGGGGTGTCCGAATAGCTGCTGGAGGGACCCTGGGGCATCAGCCCTCCATCCATTCCTTGAAGAAGCTGCGGTGCGCGGTGCGCATCTCGTCCAGCGATACGCCCAGCAGGTTGTCACCGCCGGTGGTGCCGATGCGGCGGAAGCCAACGCGGGCCTGGTCCTCGTCCTCGGTGCCTTTGGCCAGCGCTTCGTTCAGCGCCGCGGGATCGGGCACGGTCACGACGTAGCGGCCCTGGTCCTCGCCGAACCACCACTGCGCGGCGGTGAATTTCTCGTTTGGCTGGACGTCTGCGCCCATGCCGCCGGCCAGAGCCATCTCTGCCAGTGCGACGGCCAGTCCGCCATCGGACACGTCATGCACCGCGCTCACCAGGCCTTCGGCGATCAACTGCCGCACGATCTTGCCCGCACTCATTTCCAGCGCCAGGTCGACAGGCGGCGTGCGCCCCTCGTCGCGGCCGTGCACGACCTGCAGCCAGAGCGATTTGCCAAGGTGTGAACGTTCCGGGTCGGGCGTGGCCCATGCCTCCGCACCGATCAGGTAGATCGTCTCACCCTCGGCCTTGAAGTTCATGGTCATCATGGTGGCGTAGTCGTCGATGATGCCCACACCGCCGATTGCGGGTGTGGGCAGGATCGCGGAGCCGCCGCCGGTCGCCTTGCTCTCGTTGTAAAGCGATACGTTGCCCGAAACGATGGGGAAATCCAGCTCGCGGCAGGCCTCGCCCATGCCATCCAGCGCGTGAACGAACTGGGCCATGATCTCGGGCCGCTGCGGATTGGCGAAGTTCAGGCAGTTGGTCACCGCCAGCGGACGCGCGCCGACCGCGCACAGGTTGCGGTAGGCCTCAGCAATCGCCTGCTTCCCACCTTCATAAGGATTGGCATAGACATAGCGCGGCGTGCAGTCGGTGGTGATCGCCAGCGCCTTCTTCGTGCCGTGCACGCGCACCACGCCGGCATCGCCGCCGGTCTGCAAGGTATCGGCACCGACCTGGCTGTCGTACTGCTGCGAAATCCAGGCCTTCGATGCGAGGTTGGGGGAGGCCAGCAGTTCGAGCAGATCCTTGCCCGGATTGCCGCTGTCGGGCCGCGCAACCATCGGCTCGATCCCGGCCCACTTGGCGTATTCGTCCTTGGAAAGATAAGGCCGGTCGTATTCCGGCGCATCCTTCGCCAGCGGGCCGAGCGGAATGTCGCACACCACTTCGCCATCGAATTCCAGCACCATGTGGCGCGTGTCGGTGACTTCGCCGATCACGGCAAAGTCCAGCTCCCACTTCGCGAAGATGGCGGCGGCCATTTCTTCCTTGCCGGGCTTCAGCACCATGAGCATGCGCTCCTGGCTTTCGCTCAGCATCATTTCGTAAGGGGTCATGCCCTCTTCGCGGCAGGGCACCTTGTTCATGTCAAGGCGAATGCCCGCTTTGCCGTTGGTGGCCATTTCCACACTGGACGAGGTGAGACCGGCGGCACCCATGTCCTGGATGGCCACGATGGCATCGGTTGCCATCAGTTCCAGGCAGGCCTCGATCAGAAGTTTCTCGGTGAAGGGATCGCCCACCTGAACCGTGGGGCGTTTCTCCTCCGCATCTTCGCCGAAGTCCGCGCTGGCCATGGTCGCGCCGTGAATGCCGTCGCGCCCGGTCTTGGAACCGACATAGACAATCGGGTTACCCACACCCGTCGCGGCGGAGTAGAAGATCTTGTCGGCATCGGCCACGCCCACGGTCATCGCGTTTACGAGGATATTGCCGTCGTAGGCGGGGTGGAAGTTCGTTTCCCCCGCAATGGTGGGCACACCCACGCAGTTGCCATAGCCGCCGATACCCGCGACCACACCCTGGACAAGGTGCTTCATCTTCGGGTGGCTCGGCCGTCCGAACCGCAGCGCGTTGGCATTGGCAACGGGGCGAGCGCCCATTGTGAAGACGTCGCGCAGGATCCCGCCCACGCCGGTGGCCGCGCCCTGGTAAGGTTCGATGTAGCTGGGGTGGTTGTGGCTCTCCATCTTGAAGATCGCGGCCTGACCATCGCCGATGTCGATCACGCCCGCGTTCTCGCCGGGGCCGCAGATGACCCAGGGTGCCTCGGTCGGCAGCTTCTTCAGGTGCAGGCGGCTGGACTTGTACGAGCAGTGCTCGCTCCACATGACCGAAAAGATGCCCAGTTCCACAAGGTTGGGCTCGCGGCCAAGAGCGTGCAGGACGCGCTCGTATTCTTCCTCGGATAGCCCGTGCTGGGCGACGACTTCTGCGGTGATCTCTGACATGGCCAGCGCCTTAGCCCCGGCGTCCACGCTTCGCCAGTCCCCTGATCGCCAATTTTACCCAGATTAGCTTGCGAAACGAAGCGCCGCCCACGTCGCCACGCTGGCGGCGATGGCGGTGGCGAATGCGCCCCAGGCAATGTCGACAAGCGATAGCTGGGTCGACCAGACCTTCATCACTGCCTGGCTGGTAAGATCGAAAGTCGCGTAGCAAAGGCCGCCCAGCAGCGCCCCGTTCAGCAGGGCCGTTCCGACGCTGCCCGCCTCGATCCCCGGTTTCACCGCGAACCACACCATGCCTGCTATATAGATGAGGTAGAACGCGATCGCTGCGCCCATGCGAAACTCGTCCGCCAGGATGGAGCCGATGATGGGGCGATACAGATTATCCGTCGCCCAGCGCAGGTACACCGCATCCAGCGCGCCAAAGGCAACGGCTGCGGCGATATAGGCGATAATCCACTTCATATCCTGCTCTCCCGATACTGCACAGCTTGACCCTGCGCCCTGCCACCGTCAATGGTCCCGCGCATGGAACAGGACGGCCCCGACATTTGCGCAATGAGTTTCGAGGAAGCACTTCGCAGTCTCGAGGACGTCGTGCGCAGGCTGGAAGGCGGCGAAGTTCCGCTGGACGAGAGCATTGCGCTTTACGAACGCGGAGAGGCTCTGCGTCGCCACTGCCAGGCGCGGCTCGATGCAGCGCAGGAGCGGATCGAGAAGATCGTATCCGGCCCGGATGGCAAGCCAACGGGCACCGCGCCCTTCGACGCAGGGTGACTGCGGTGGGACTGGTAGTGGCGGACGATGTTCTCGGCAGGGGCCTCCAGCGCATCCAGCGCGAGGTGGATGCCTGCTTCGACCAGTTGCTGCCCGTTCCCGACGATGCGCGCGCTCCGCTGGTGGAGGCGATGCGCTATGCCGTGATCGACGGCGGCAAGCGAGTGCGACCGATGCTGCTTGTCACCGTGGCGGAGATGTACGGCGCCAGCCGCGACGCCGCCGTGCGCGCGGGCTGCGCGATCGAATCCATCCACGTCTATTCGCTAATCCACGACGACCTGCCGTGCATGGACGATGACGACCTGCGCCACGGCAAACCCACGCTGCACAAACAGTATGACGAGGCGACTGCCGTGCTCGCTGGTGATTCGCTGCATGCGCTGGCGTTCGAGATTCTGGGCGGCACTCTGGTAAGCAGCGATCCCTTTATTCGCGCCGAACTAGTCCACGCCCTTGCCAGCGCTAGCGGCCACAACGGAATGGCGGGCGGCCAGGTGATGGACATGGCGGCGGACCACGAGCAGTTCGACCTGCACGGCGTCACCCGCCTCCAGCAGCTCAAGACCGGTGCCCTGCTGGGCGCGGCGGTGGAGATGGGCGCGATCCTTGGCAAGGTCCCGGCGGACGGTCGCACGCACCTGCGCAACTACGCCCGCGACATCGGCCTCGCCTTCCAGATCGCCGACGATCTGCTGGACGAGGAAGGCGACGAGGAAAAGGCGGGCAAGGCGCTGCGCAAGGATGCGGAGCAGGGCAAGGCGACATTCGTCTCGCTGATGGGCGCGGAAGGCGCGCGGGCGCAGGCACATGCCCTGTCGGAACAGGCCATCGGGCACCTTTCGGGCCACGGCAAGGAAGCAGACCTGCTGCGCGCGCTGGCACGATTTATCGTTGAGCGGGATAGGTAATGAAAGAACGCATCGGCCTTTACCCCGGCACCTTCGACCCCTGCACGCGGGGTCATGCCGATATCATCCGGCGCGGGGCCAAGCTGGTGGATCGGCTGGTGATCGGGGTCACCACCAATCCCAGCAAGAATCCCATGTTCACGCCCGAAGAGCGCATGGACATGATGAAGTCCGAAATCGAGCGGCTCGGCCTTGATAATGTCGAGATCCGCGGGTTTGACGCCTTGCTGATGAAATTCGCCAGCCACGTGGGTGCCAGCGTGATCATTCGCGGGCTGCGCGCCGTGGCCGACTTCGAATACGAATACCAGATGGCCGGCATGAACCAGCAGATCGACGACTCGATCGAAACCGTTTTCCTCATGGCCGATATTTCGCTGCAGCCCATCGCATCCAAGCTGGTGAAGGAAATCGCCCTCTACGGCGGTGACATAACGCCATTCGTTAGCCCGCTGGTGAAAGATCAGGTGGAGACCCGCGTAGCAAAGATCGGCCGGCGCGGCGAGATCTGAGGCTGCGCAGCCACTATGTTCATTGAACTGTCAGGCCCCAACCGATAGGGCTTGCGGGCATTTTCACCTTTTAATCTTTCGGACGGGACCATGATCCGCCACATCGCGCTGTCGGCCATCGCTGCCGCATTCACCTTCTCCGCCACCCCTGCCGCCGCGCAGGACATGGGGCTTACCCCCGCTGTCGAGACGGTGGACTCCACCAACGCGCAAACGCGGCAGCTGCCCATTCGCGTGAATTTCGACGTGCAGGAAGATCGCGAGAATATCCTCCTGCTCGACCTGTCGACCGGAGAGCGTGTTGCCATCCGCCTGGTGCCCGAATGGGCGCCCAACCATGTCGAGCGGATAAAGATGCTGGCACGTGACGGGTTCTACAACGGCGTGCCGTTCCACCGCGTGATCGATGGCTTCATGGCGCAGACCGGCGACCCCACCGGCACCGGGCAGGGCGGATCGACGCTTCCCGACCTGGAGGAAGAGTTCAACATGCTGCCCCACGTGCGTGGCACCGTGTCCATGGCCCGCGCCGATTCCGAAGACAGCGCCAACAGCCAGTTCTTCATCGTGTTCTACCCGCGCTTCGCGCTGGATCGCCGCTACACCAATTTCGGCCGCGTGATTTCGAACATGGGTGCCGTGGATGCCATCCAGCGGGGCGAGCCGCCCAGCAATCCCACGCGCATCCTGCAGGCCAGCATCGCATCGGACAACGTGCCGCAGATGATGCCGAACGCGTCGACGCCGCCGTCAGAGATCATCACGGCAGATATGCTCAACGCCTCGAGCGGCGAGTAGCACTGCCTGACCCGGCAGGCCCTGCGACAGGGTCTGGGTGGTCGGCTTCTATCCGATGCGCGTTGATCTCTTCGATTTCGACCTGCCGCAGGAACTGATCGCGCTGCGCCCGGCGCGGCCGCGCGATGCTGCGCGCATGCTCGTTGTGCGCGGCAATGCGCCGTTCGCCGATTGCGGCGTGCTCGACCTGCCCGACATGCTGCGCGCAGGCGACGTGCTGGTGTTCAACGACACGCGCGTAATCCCGGCGCAACTCGAAGGCAGGCGCGGAGAGGCGCGTATCGGCGCCACGTTGCACAAGCGGTTGGACCTGCGCCGCTGGCAGGCGTTCATCCGCAATGCCAAGCGCCTGAAACCCGGCGACCGGGTCGAATTCGGGGCGGAGGTGTTCGCCATCGCTGAGGAGCGGCACGATGATGGCAGCTTCACCCTGGCATTCGAGGGTGACGAGCCGGTCGAAGTGCTGCTGGAGAGGGCAGGGCGCATGCCCCTGCCACCCTACATTGCAGGCAAACGCGAGACCGATGCGCAGGACCGCGAAGACTACCAGACCATGTTTGCGCAGAAGGACGGTGCCGTGGCTGCCCCCACGGCTGCACTCCATTTTACCGACCGGTTGATCGCTTCACTGGACGACGCCGGGATCGGGCGCGAAACGCTCACCCTGCATGTCGGCGCGGGCACGTTTCTTCCGGTGAAGGCAGAGGATACCGACGACCACCGCATGCACGCCGAGTTCGGCATTATCGACGCAGCCACGGCTGATCGCCTGAACACCGCGCGTGCGGCGGGCGGCAGGATCATTGCCGTCGGTACGACCAGCCTGCGCCTGCTGGAAAGCGCCGCGGACGAGGAGGGGGTGATCCACCCTTTCTCCGCCGATACCGACATCTTCATCACGCCCGGCTACCGCTTCCGCGCGGTAGAGGGCCTGATGACCAATTTCCACCTGCCCAAGTCCACGCTTATGATGCTGGTATCTGCTTTGATGGGGCGCGAACGGATGCAGGCCGTCTATGCCCACGCGATCGCGCAGGGGTATCGGTTCTACAGCTACGGCGATTCGTCACTGTTGCTACCCGAGGGTTAAACCCGCTACTGCGTTGCAAACAGCAACTGGAGACGGCGGATGGCATCGGTACTCGAACGCGCGGTGCGCAAGGCGATGGTGCCCGTTGTAACCCGCCTCGCCGAATTCAACCGCCAGCGTCTTCCCTCGCCCGACACCAATCCCTTCTACAACGGCGTGCACAAGCCGCTGGAGAGCGAGCAGACGTTTACCAACCTGATGGTGACGGGAACTGTGCCGCCAGAGCTGAATGGTCAGTACGTCCGCATCGGCCCCAACCCTTTCGGTAAGCCGGAGAAGGGGCATCACTGGTTCCTGGGCGACGGGATGGTTCATGGCGTGAAGCTGCAGGGCGGGCACGTGCAGTGGTACCGCAACCGCTTCATCCGCTCGCGCCACCTAGCCGGTCGCGGCGGACCGGAGGCGGCGCCCGGGCCGCGGCGCAACGCCAACGATACGGTGAACACGAACGTCCTGCGCATCGGCGGAGAGATCATGGCGCTGGTAGAGGCGGGCTCCTTCCCGGTGGCTCTGGACGATGACCTGGAAACGCGCGCCTATTCTAACCTTGGTGGCGGACTGACCGGGTCCTACACCGCCCATCCGCATGAAGACCCGAAGACCGGGGAGCTGCACGCCATCTGCTACGAAGCGACCAAGCCCGAGATGTTGCGCCACGTGGTGATCGACAAGACGGGCATGGTGCTGCGGGAGACGCCGATCCCGGTGCGGCACGGCCCCTCTGTCCACGATTGCGGGCTGACCGACCGTTTCGTGCTGATTTTCGATCTGCCCATGTGCTTTTCCATGCAATCCCTGATTGCCGGCGAGACGTTCCCCTATCGCTGGAAGCCCGATCACCGGGCGCGCGTCGGCCTGCTGCCGCGCAAAGGCACGGCAGAGGACATTGTATGGTGCGAGGTCGATCCTGCCTTCGTCTTCCACATCGGCAACAGTTTCGACCTCGCCGATGGCCGCGTTGCGCTGGATGTCTGCGCGTACGAGACAATGCACGACGGGCCGATGCCCGGTCCCTATGGCAGGGGTAGGGGGCTGGAGCGCTGGTATCTCGATCCCGATAGTGGCGCGTTCAGCCGGGAAACGCTGGATGGGCGCCCGCAGGAGTTTCCCCGGCCTGATGAGCGGTTTTTCTGCTCCGACTATCGTTACCTGTGGACTATCGGCATTCCCGAGACGGGAAATCTCGACATGACCGAAGGCCTGCCGCTCTTGCGACACGATCTGGAAACCGGCGAAACCGTTGTTCGCGACTTTGGCGATCACCGCGTGCCGGGCGAATTCGTCTTCGTTCCACGCAGCCCCGACGCGCCCGAGGGCGATGGCTGGGTGATGGGCTACGTGATCGACCCCGCAAGGGACGAGACCACGCTGGAGATTTGCGACGCCCTGACGCTTGACACCGTTGCGGCGGTCCACATACCGCAGCGCATCCCTCCCGGCTTTCACGGAAACTGGTTACCCGCTTGACCGACACTATCCTCGACATTCGTGGCCTCGAAAAAACCTACAAGGGCGGGGTAAAGGCGCTCGACGGCGTCGACCTGACGATCAAGCGCGGCGAGATATTCGCGCTGCTGGGGCCGAACGGGGCGGGCAAGACCACGCTCATCGGCTCAGTCTGCGGCATGGTGCGCCCCACCGGTGGCCGGATCGAGGTGTTCGGCAAGGACCTGGCGAAGCATTGGAAACAGGTGCGACGCGATATCGGGCTGGTGCCGCAGGAACTCAGCTTCGACATGTTCGACAAGGTCATCCGGCAGGTACGCTTTTCGCGCGGGATGTTCGGGTGCGAGCCCGACGATGCGCGGATCGAGGAAGTTTTGCGCAGCCTCAGCCTGTGGGACAAGCGCGATGCGCAAATCCGCGCGCTCTCGGGCGGGATGAAGCGGCGCGTGATGATTGCCAAGGCGCTGGCGCACGATCCGCAGTTGCTGTTCCTCGACGAGCCGACCGCTGGTGTGGACGTGGAACTGCGGCGCGACATGTGGCGCCAGATCGATGCCCTGCGTGAGAAGGGGACGACGATCATCCTCACCACCCACTACATCGAGGAAGCCGAGGAAATGGCCGATCGGGTAGGCGTGATCAGCAAGGGGCGTATCCTGCTGGTGGACGAGAAGGATGCGATCATGGCCAAGCTTGGCCGCACGGAAGCGCATTTCACCTTCGACGCGCCGCTGCCTGCAATACCCGCCTCGCTAGGCGAATACCCGCTGCACCTGGAGCAGGGCGGCACCTGCCTTGTCTATCGCGGCGGCGACGGGACCGGCAAGGGGAAGCGCGAGGTGGCCGAGATCGCGCAGGTCATGGCGCGCGAGGGTATCGTCTTCACCGGCATGGAAACCCGTGAAAGCACGCTGGAAGACATTTTCGTCGACCTGCTGCACGAGCCGGAGGTTACGGCATGAGCTTCAACCCGACTTTCAATGCCCGGGGTGCCTTCGCGATCTTCAAGAACGAGCTGATGCGCATGTTCCGCACCGCGTTCGGCTCCATCGCCTCCCCCGTCATCACCACTTCGCTTTACCTGGTGGTGTTCGGCGCTGCCATCGGCAGCCGGATGGAGCTGCCCGGCGATGTCAGTTACGGTTCCTTTATCGTGCCCGGGCTGCTGATGCTGACGCTGCTGTCCGAAAGCACGAGCAACGCCAGCTTCGGGATCTATATGCCCAAGTTCACCGGCGCGATTTACGAACTGTTATCGGCCCCGGTCGGCGTTGCGGAAACACTGATCGGTTTTGTGGGCGCGGCGGCGGTGAAGTCGATGATCCTGGCGGCAATCATCATGGGCACTGCGGCGCTGATCATCGATTACGAGGTCGTCCACCCGTTCCTGGCCTTTGGCTATATCCTGCTTGTCTCTGCCACGTTTTCGTTGCTGGGGTTCATCATCGGTCTGTGGGCCGACGGGTTCGAGAAACTGCAGGTCGTTCCGCTGCTGATCCTGATGCCGCTCACGTTTCTAGGCGGCACTTTCTATTCCATCGAAATGCTGCCCGAACCCTGGCGCAGCGTGACGCTGGTGAACCCGGTGGTCTATCTGGTGAACGGGCTGCGCTGGACGTTCCTTGGCCAGTCGGATTTCCCGATCTGGGTATCCTTCGGCGCGACCCTGCTGTTCCTGCTGGTATGCGTCGCCATCATCGGATGGATTTTCAAGACAGGCTGGCGATTGCGCGAATGACGCGCTAGCGGGGTCTGGTCATGACGAAACTGCCTCTCCTCGCCATTCCCGCCCTCCTGCTTTGCTCACCTGCCGCTGCCGAACTTCCCGAAGCCGCGCGCACCATGATCGATGCCGCGATCGCAAGTGGTGACGCCGCACAGGTCGAAGCCGTGGTTGCCGCCGCCCGCACCGCCTTTCCGGACGATGCGGCGGACATCGACGCAATCTGGACCGAATACCAGGCGCACCAGGCCGAGGTCGCCGCTGCCGAGGCCGCGCGTGAGCTTCAGGAAATGCGCCAGGCAAGCCTTTTTGACAACTGGGGCGGCGAAGGCCAGATCGGCGCCTTTCAATCCAGCGGCAACACGGACGAATTCGGCGTCACCGCCGCGCTCGCGCTCAAGCGGGAAGGGATCGACTGGGAGCACCGGCTGCGCCTTACCGCCGATTACCGCCGTCAGAACGGCGTGACATCGCGTGAGCAGTTCCTTGCCCGTTACGAGCCGCGCTTCCAGATCACCCCGCGCCTGTTCGCCTATGGCCTGGCGCAATACGAGGCCGATCGGCTGCAAGGCTATACCGCGCGTTATGCGGTTTCCGGCGGCATCGGCTACAAGGTGATCGACGAGGAGGACATGGAACTGTCGGTCAAGGCAGGCCCCGCCTACCGTGTTACCGACTTTACCAACGGAACCAGCGCCAGCCGCCTTGCTGGCCTGTTCGGCGCGGATTTCGAATGGAATATCTCTGACAGCCTCACGTTCACGCAGGATGCGAGTTCCACCATCGAGACAGGCGGAGAAGTGCTGCTGATCGTGGACAGCACCAACACCAGCCTTGCCGCGACGACTGGCCTCGAAGCAGGCCTGACCGACAAGCTGAGCGCGCGATTGTCATGGGCTATCGAGTACGACAGCAGCCCTCCGCCCGGAGCGGTGAGCACAGACACGATCTCGCGCTTCGCCCTCGTCTATGGCTTCTGATCGCCCGCGCTTCGCGTTCACCGTCCACGCAACGGACGGCAAGGCGCGCACCGGCGAAATCGCCATGCGTCGGGGCACCATTCGCACGCCCGCCTTCATGCCGGTTGGCACTGCCGCCACGGTAAAGGCGATGAAGCCGGAGGACGTGCGCGGCACCGGGGCTGACATCATCCTTGGCAATACCTACCACCTGATGCTGCGCCCGGGTGCGGAGCGGGTGGCAAGGCTGGGCGGTCTGCACAAGTTCATGCGCTGGGACCGCCCGATCCTGACCGACAGCGGCGGCTATCAGGTCATGAGCCTTTCGGACTTGCGCAAGCTGACCGAGGAAGGCGTGGAATTCCGCAGCCATATCGACGGCTCGAAACACATGCTCAGCCCGGAACGCAGCATGGAAATTCAGCGCCTGCTCGGCAGCGATATCGTAATGTGCTTCGACGAATGTCCGCGCGCCGATCGGCCGATGCAGGAGATCGAGGCGAGCATGGAGCTTTCCATGCGCTGGGCAAGACGCAGCCGAGAGGCCTTTGACGCTGGCGGGGAGCATGCCGCAAACAGCGCGCTGTTCGGCATCCAGCAGGGCGCACTGGATGAAACCCTGCGCGCCCGCTCTGCCGGTGCGCTGCGCGAGATCGGCTTCGACGGTTATGCGATCGGCGGCCTGGCCGTGGGCGAGGGGCAGGAGGCCATGTTCGGCGTGCTCGATTACGCCCCCGGCCAGTTACCCGAAGATGCGCCGCGCTACCTGATGGGGGTCGGCAAGCCCGACGACCTCGTCGGCGCGGTAGAGCGCGGGGTCGACATGTTCGACTGCGTGCTGCCCACGCGTTCGGGCCGCAATGGACAGGCATTTACCTGGAACGGTCCGCTGAACCTGCGCAATGCCCGCCATGCGGAGGATACCGGACCGCTGGACGAGCGGTGTTCGTGCCCCACCTGCGGCAGCTATTCGCGCGCCTATCTCCACCACCTGCACAAGTCGGGTGAGATCCTGGGTGCCATGCTCGTAACGGAGCACAACCTCAGCTTCTATCAGCAACTGATGCAGGCGATGCGCGATGCCATCGCGAAGGGAGGCTTTGCAGAGTTCGCCCGGACTTTCAGGCAGGACTATTCAGGCCCCGCGTGACGCCCGCGGCCACATCCGTCTGCACGGCGGCGGGCGGCCTGCTGCGCATTTCCAGCACGGTGCCGCGATAGGGCACGAATTGCCCAGTCGAATCCAGAAAACCGGCACCGATCCGTTCCGCGAAGAGCTGCGCGGCGGCAAGCGTGTCGTACCATTTGCCCCTGCGCTTGGGCGTGATGAACCGATACTGCGTCATAGCACGGAATGAAGCCGCGGAGTTGCGAACGGTTCCCGGCAAGGCGTTGAACCGAAACAAAAAAGGGCGGCCCCGAAGGACCGCCCCTTTTTAATGTTCTCTGGCAGGACGCCGGATCAGCGCGAGTAGAACTCGACGACCAGGTTCGGTTCCATCTGCACAGGGTAGGGCACCTCGTCCAGCGAAGGCACGCGGCTGAACGTGACCGCATCGTTGCCGTCCTGGGCAACGTAGTCGGGAACATCACGCTCGGGCAGGCTCTGGGCTTCGATGATCAGCGCCATTTCCTTGGCCTTGTCGCCCAGCGAGATCACGTCACCCACGTCGCAGCGACGCGATGCAACGTTGCACTTCACCCCGTTCACCTTGATGTGACCGTGCGAAACGATCTGGCGGGCGGCGAAGATCGTCGGCGCGAACTTGGCGCGGTAGACGATCATGTCCAGGCGACGCTCCAGCAGGCCGATCAGGTTCTGGCCGGTGTCACCCTTCATGCGGGTGGCATCCTTGTAAGTGGCGCGGAACTGCTTCTCGGTCACGTCGCCGTAGTAGCCCTTCAGCTTCTGCTTGGCGCGCAGCTGCAGACCGAAGTCCGACATCTTGCCTTTGCGACGCTGGCCGTGCTGGCCGGGGCCATAGGCGCGCTTGTTGACCGGGGAATTGGGACGACCCCAGATGTTTTCACCCATCCGGCGGTCGAGTTTATGCTTGGCGCGGGTGCGCTTCGACATGACATGCTTCCTTCATTTGCTGGACCATCCCATCGATGGCCATTCAACCCGGCATCGCACCGCCTGACCTGTTGCCAGACGTGGCCACCGCTTCACCGGGGTGCGGAGCCAATTTCAGCGAAGGCGCGCATTTAGCCTGTTGCGGCCCAAAGTCAAGACAGGTGCTTTCAGGCTCGACACGGAGCACCGGGCGGGGCAGGAGCCGTGGCATGAATCACGAGATACCCGACCCCGAATCCTGCAACGACATGGCCGACGTTCGCGTCGGTGTCGATGCTACCGACCGCGAGTTGATGGCCCTGCTGGCACGTCGCTATGGCTACATGCGCGCCGCCGCACGCATCAAGGCAGACCGCGATACCGTGCGAGACGAAGGGCGCAAGGCGCAGGTCATCCAGAATGCCCGCGCCGACGCCGAAAACCGCAAGCTACCCGGCACTGACATCGCGCAGATCTGGGATGCGCTGGTCGAAAGCTCGATTGCCTATGAACTGGAAGAGTGGGATCGGCTGAGAAGCTGACCGCTCGCTGCCGGTCAGCTAGCGCAGGTAGATATAGGCATTCGTCAGGGCGCGTTCCCGCGCCTGCACCGAATCCCGCTGGGCAGCATCCGCTTCGGCCAGTTCCAGCGTCGTATCCCATTCCGCGCGCGTCAGGCAGGCGCGGTCATGGCTGCTGGCGTCTTCGGGCAGGTCCATGCACAGGACCGTATCCGAGCCTGTCTCGATGGCCTCCACCGCATCGGGCGATATGATCGTGCCCTCATCCTGCAACCGCGTGTCATCGCCTGCGACGGGATAGAGAACCACGGTGGCGAGAGCGGCAAGAAGGATCATCGGATTTCTCCCTTGGCAGAGAGGCCTAACCTCGACCCGCCAGCGTGAACGCCAGATTAATTGCCGTCGGGCCGGGGTACGCGTTGCAGCGTGGTCAGAACGCCGCGCAGGGTGCGAACCTCCAGGTGGTTCCACCCCGGCTTGGTCAGCACACCGCGCAGGGTGCGGCGCGTTGCCTCGGCGCGCGCTTCGGGGAAGAAGTACCCCTTGGGCTCCAGCATCCGTTCGAGGTGCCCGATCAGGCCTTCCAGCTCGTCCTGCGGGGCAGGGGGCAGCAGGTCTTCGTGGGTGGGCATCGCCAGTTCGGCATGCTTGGACAGTTCATAGGCCACCAGGATCACGGCCTGAGCCAGGTTGAGTGACCCGAAGTCCGGATTGATCGGCGCGGTGATGATCGTGCGGGCCAGCGCGACATCCTCTGTTTCCAGGCCGGAGCGTTCCGGCCCGAACAGAATGGCGCTGCGGCCCTGCTGGCGCGGAATGTCACGCGCCGCCTGTTCGGGTGTCTGCACCGGCTTTGTCACGCCGCGCTTGCGCACCGTGGTGGCATAGACATGCGCGCAATCGGCCACTGCCTCGGCCGTGCTTTCGAACACCTTTGCCTTTTCCAGCACCACGTCCGCCCCCGCAGCGGCAGGACCGGCGGAGGGGTTGGGCCAGCCATCGCGCGGGCTGACCAGCCGCATTTCGGTGAGCCCGAAATTGAGCATCGCGCGCGCTGCCTTGCCGATATTCTCGCCCAGTTGCGGTCGGACGAGCACGATGACGGGGGTGCTTTCCTCAGGCGTCGGCATCGCCGCCGACCTGCTGCACGGTGCTGGCGAATTCCTGGAAATCGCGCGCTTCGGAGAAATCGCGGTAGACCGAGGCGAAGCGGATGTAGGCGACCGAGTCGAGCTGGCGCAGTCCTTCCATCACCATTTCGCCGATCCGGGCGGACGGTATTTCGCTGTCGCCTGCCGTTTCCACCTGCCGCTGGATACCGGACACGAGCTGGTCGATCCGTTCCTGTTCGATGCCCCGCTTGCGGCAAGCCAGTGCCACGGACTGTTCGATCTTGGACCGGTCGAAGCTCTCGCGGCGCGATGGCGATCCGTTGCCCGCGGATTTCACCACGACCACGTCGCGCAACTGCACCCGTTCGAACGTGGTGAACCGCGCGCCGCAGCCTTCGCACTGGCGGCGGCGGCGGATTGCCGTGTTGTCTTCAGTGGGGCGCGAATCCTTTACCTGGCTGTCTTCGTTCGCGCAGAAGGGGCATCGCATCGATCAGGGCCGGATCCGCTTGTAGATCATGTACCCGGCACCCGCGATCAGGCCCACCGGCCAGGTGACTACCGGCAGCAAACCGCCGGCCACCGCGCCGATTGCGGCACCGGTCAGCACCGGCTTCGACGAAGGATGCTCCAGGCCTTCCCGGCCCATGGCCTTCACCTCGTCTACGGCGTCCGCCAGGATGCGGTTGTCGATGGGCTTTTCGGGATCGGTCATGATTTACCTTCCGGGATAGACGGGGAATGCCGCGCACAGTTCGGCAACTTCGCGGCGCACGCGTTCTTCCACCTGGGCGTCACCTTCGTCGCCGTTGCGGGCCATGCCGTCCACGACGTCGGCAATCAGGGTGCCGATCTTGCGGAACTCTGCCGGGCCAAAGCCGCGTGTCGTGCCCGCCGGCGTGCCGAGGCGAACGCCGCTGGTGACGAAGGGAGAGCGCGTGTCGAAAGGAATACCGTTCTTGTTGCAGGTGATCAGCGCGCGATCGAGGCCCTTTTCGGCGGCCTTGCCGGTCACGTCCTTGGGCGTGAGGTCGGCCAGCATCAGGTGGTTGTCGGTGCCGCCCGAGACGATGGAAATGCCCGCTTCGGAAAGGCTGGCGGCCAGCGCCTTCGCATTTTCCGCGATGGCCTGCGCATAGACGCGGAATTCCGGGCGAAGCGCTTCGCCGAATGCCACGGCCTTGCCCGCGATGGTGTGCATCAGCGGCCCGCCCTGCATGCCGGGGAAAACCGCCATGTTGATCGGCTTCGTCAGTTCCTCGTCATTCCACAGGATGATGCCCGAACGCGGACCGCGCAAGCTCTTGTGCGTGGTGCTGGTGACGACGTGGGCGTGCGGGAACGGCGAGGGATGGGCACCGCCGACGACAAGACCGGAGAAGTGCGAGATGTCTGCGAGCAGATAGGCGCCGACCTCGTCCGCGATCTTGCGGAATTCGGCAAAGTCCCAGGTGCGCGGATAGGCGGTGCCGCCGCTGATGATCAGCTTCGGCTTGTGCTCGTGCGCCAGGCGGCGAACCTCGTCCATGTCGATCAGGCTGTCCTCGCGGCGCACGCCGTAGGGCACCACGTTGAACCACTTGCCGCTCATGTTGACGGGCGAACCGTGGGTCAGGTGACCGCCGCTGGCAAGGTCGAGGCCCATGAAGGTATCGCCGGGTTCGAGCAGGGCCAGGAACACCGCCTGGTTCATCTGGCTGCCCGAATTGGGCTGCACGTTGGCGAAGTTGCAGCCGAACAGCTTCTTCGCGCGTTCGATCGCCAGCGTTTCCACCTCGTCCGCGAATTCGCAGCCGCCGTAGTAACGCTTGCCCGGATAGCCTTCCGCATACTTGTTGGTGAACACGCTGCCGCAGGCTTCCAGTACGGCGGTGCTGGCGATGTTCTCGCTCGCGATCAGTTCGATACCGTCGCGCTGGCGGCCCAGTTCACGCCCGATGATGGCGGCCACATCGGGATCGGCGGTTTCTAGATCGTCGCTCCAGAAACGGTCCAGCCAGGTGGCCTTTTCAAGGGAATTCGTGGCGGCTTGCGTTGCAGTGGTCATGTCGATTCTTTCAGGACGGGTTGGACAGCTTGTCGACGCGGCGCTGGTGCCGACCGCCTTCAAACTCCGTTTTGAGGAATGCTTCAATACAGGCTTTCGCCATGTCCGGCCCGATCAGGCGGGCACCCATGGCGATGACATTCGCATCGTTGTGCTCGCGGCACAGGCGCGCGCTTGCCGGCTCCGACACCAGGGCGCAGCGCACGTCGGGATTGCGGTTGAGGGCCATGGAAATGCCAATGCCGGAACCGCACAAGCCGATGCCCCGCTCGACAGTGCCATCCGCCACAACGCCTGCAAGCATGTAGCCATAGTTGGGATAGTCGACCGACTCGGCGGTATCCGGGCCCAGGTCCGCGACTTCGTGGCCTTCTTCAATAAGCCATTCCCGCAGTTCGGCTTTCAGCGCGACTGCGGCGTGATCGGATGCGATGGCAATCTTCATGGGCGCCCACATAGTCGGGGGAGCCGATTTTCGCTACCCGAAAAGGGGCCGCGGCGGGCATTCTTCCCCGAAAGATCGGTGCGGGGAGGGGGAATTTGCGCGGGGGCGAACGCCCTCTACGGGGTGGCAGGCTATTTGCCGGCTTTCTCGATGCGTTCGAATGCGGCGGTGATGGCGTCCATGTTGTATGGCTTGGCCACGGTTTCCACCTGCGCCAGGTCGTCGGGCAAGGGTTCCACGCCGTAACCGGTGGCGAAAACGACTGCGGACCCTTTGCCAAGCAGCTTGCGCGCCAGCGGATAGCTTTCGCGGCCATGCAGGTTCACATCCAGAACCGCACCATCGAAAGCCATGGAATCGGCCAGTGCCAGCCCTGCGTCCAGGGAAGACGCGCACTGCGTCTGCGCACCGGCATCCATCATCATGTCTTCTAGCGCGAAGCTGATGATCGGCTCGTCCTCCACCAGCAGAAAGGTGTTTCCGGCGATTTTCACAGGGCAGGCGCCAGGTGGGCCTTGATGGTGCACACGAGACCTTCCGGTTGGAAATCCATGCTCACTTCACCCGACTCCGTCGACATTCCGCTGGTGATCAGCCGCGTGCCGAAACCCTTGCGGGATGGCGGCTCTACGTGCGGGCCACCGCTTTCTCGCCAGACGAGCCGCAAGTGTTCCTCACCCTCGTGGTGCTCTACCTCCCAGGTAACGGACACCCTGCCTTCCGGCATCGAAAGTGCGCCGTACTTGATGGCGTTGGTGCAAAGTTCATGGATGATCATGGCCAGCGAGACCGAAGTCTGCGGATGCAGGGTCATCAGGGGGCCGGCGATCTCGAAACGCTCGATCAGGTCGCCTGCTGTCGCTTCTGCCGAACCGGTGACGATTTCGACCAGTTCAGCCGAGCCCCAGCTCCTCTGCGTCAACAGGGTGTGGGCCGATGCCAGCGCCTGCAACCTGCCATTGAATATGGCCCTGGCATTCTGCGAACCTTCGACCGAGCCGAACGACTGCCCCGCCAGACCCTGGACGATGGCCAGCGTGTTCTTCACCCGGTGGTTCAATTCGTCGATCAGCAGGCGCTGGCGCTGTTCGTAGGCGATTTCCTCGGTAACGTCGTAACCTTGCACGATGATGCCCGTCACGACATCGTCGTTGTCGAAAATCGGCTGGAAGATGAAGTTGAGGAATCGGTCGGACGGCGCGTCGTCGCCCTCCTTTGCCAGTATCACCTTCTCGCGGTGGCCGACGTAAGGCTCTGCGCTGGTGCGGACCTGGTTCAGGATATCGACGAACCCCTGGTCAACGACTTCGGGAAGGGCTTCGCGCACCGGCATGCCCAGGATGTCGGTACGGCCCACAAGATCGAGATAGGCCTCGTTCGTCATACGGAATCGATGGTCCTCGCCTTCCAGTACGGCAACGAACCCGGGGGCCTGCTCGAACATGTCGGTCATCCGGCGGCATTCGGCCATCAGGTCCTGATTGCGGGCCTCCACGGCGTTGGCGCGGCGAACCACATCCACTTCGTCCCGCATCTGCCGCAGGTTGTGCAGTTCGGTCACGTCGACGGTGTGTTGCAGGATGTACTCGACCTCGCCGTTGTCATCGCAGACGGGTGTGTGGGTGGCGCTCCAGTAACGCACGTCATATCCGCCGTCGGGACGTTCGATATCGTAGCGGATCAGGGCCAGTTCGTCGGTCTTCCCACTGTCGCGCGCACGGCGCAGCGAATCGTAAAGCTTGCTGAAACTTTCGGATTTGGGATCACTGGGGAAGGCATCGAACATGTGGCGCCCGATGATGTCTTCGCGCGAGCGCATCGTCGTGCGCAGGTAAGCGTCGTTCATCCAGACGAGGACAAACTTCGTATCGAGAATAACATATGGATTGGGAGAGCGGCCCAGGAGCGCTTTGAAATCAATGGCCAAGTGTACTGCTCACTAGAAATTTCCCTCGTCCCCGAACCTCTTCAATCGCCTCGTTGCCAAGGTGGTTCCCGCAGAAAGCCGGAAATTCCGAAATATATCAGCCCAGTTCAGCCGAGTGTCTTCCTGACCCATTTCCAAAGGGCTTCCACCTCCAGTGCCGCCTTGCCCGCAGCGTCGATCTCGCTGGCGACTTCGCCGCTGGACGAGGAGCGATGGAAGTCGGCGCGTTCGCCGAAGGTGACCGGGCAGGTCTTCAGGCCCATCCTGTCTGCCGCCTCATGCGCCTCTGCCACCATCTTCGTGGCGCGGGCAGGCACGCCGTTCAGGACCACGTGGGCGGGAGTGCCGGTGAAGGTCACCATGTCGGCAATGCCTTCCAGCGCATGCAGGTCGAACGCACGGGGCCGGGTGGGGATGAGCACGAGATCTGCGGCCTTTATGGCCTCTCGCATGGCAGCTTCGGCATGGGGAGGGGTGTCGATCACCACCAGTTCCAGCCCCTCGCGGCCCGCGTTTGCGATCGTCCGCGCAAGGCGGGCGGGCGGGCTGGTGACCACGGCGGGAAGGAAATCGCCGCGCCAGTCTCCCCACGCGGCAGCCGTGGCCTGGGGATCGGTATCGATCACGCAGGCAGGCATCTTCTTCTGCACGGCAATGGTTGCCAGATGCAGGGCGAGCGTGGTCTTGCCCGAGCCGCCCTTCTGGCTGACGATGGCGATAACCCTGGGACTGGAAACTGGCACGAAGAGCGCTCCTGCAATGGAAAGTATTGCTCTCCTCTCTCGGCACGGGGTTATGTCAGGGGATCAAGGCGCCGTCCATCACTTGTGTGCTGCATCGCACCATTTTCCGGGTTCGACACCCGAAAGGTTCCATTCGCCAATGCTCCAGCGCACCAGCCGCAGGGTGGGATGCCCCACGGCTGCTGTCATACGGCGCACCTGCCGGTTGCGCCCTTCACGTATGGTCAGGCGCAGCCACGTATCGGGCACGGACTTGCGGAAACGCACCGGCGGGTCGCGCGGCCAAAGTTGCGGATCGGCGATGATCTCGGCGCGGGCAGGGCGGGTCGGCCCGTCCTTCAGTTCGACGCCTGAGCAAAGCTGCCGGATGGCGGCCTCGTCCGGAACGCCCTCTACCTGGACAAGGTAGGTCTTGGGCAGCTTGAACCTCGGATCGGCGATGCGGGCCTGCAATTTGCCGTCGTCGGTCAGCAGAAGCAGTCCTTCGCTGTCGCGGTCTAGCCGGCCAGCAGGATAGACGCCGGGAACGTCGATGTAGTCCGAAAGGGTGGCGCGCTGCGTCGGGCTGCCCCGGTCGGTAAACTGGGACAACACGTTCATCGGTTTGTTGAAGAGGATCAGGCGCGACATTGCCGGCGGCCCGTCCGGCTTACTGCGCCTCGGCGATTTCCGACAAACCCCTAATCAGGTCCGGCATGCGATCCTGCATCAGTGCCATCGATTCGTCTATGTAGGCCTGGTTTGCGCTGGCGAAAGCCGGATCGCTGATGACGTCGGTGGATTTCATCAAGAAAGTCCTGCCCGTGTCGGTCTGCACAAATGTCAGGATGTCGCGCAACTCATTTTCGCTAAAGATATTGGCGTAGGATTCGGCCCATGCCTGCATTATAGCCGGTATGTGGCGGCGCAGGATGTCCCTCTGCTGACTCGTCACCGTTGCCTGCCAGTCATGGAGGACCTTGCGCGCGCCCGCTGGCAGGTCACCCATCTGCTGAATGACCGAGGCCATGACCTGCTGCTCCATCTGCTCGCTGACGGCCATGAACATCGGTTCGCGAGTGTCCTGAGGGTAGGCGGTATCGATGATCTCGCTCGCCAGTTGCAGCTCTACAGAGCTGATGGATGCGGCAGGGCTCTCCTGGGCCTGCGCGACCGAGGGCACGGCAAGGGACATTGCCGCGATGGCACAAACACAGGCGAACTTCATGGCGATCCCTTCGGTAACTGCCGAACCTACTGGTCGAGGAACGAGCGCATCTTGCGGCTGCGACTCGGGTGCTTGAGCTTGCGCAGCGCCTTTGCCTCGATCTGGCGGATACGTTCGCGGGTCACCGAGAACTGCTGCCCGACTTCCTCAAGCGTGTGATCGGTGTTCATGCCGATGCCGAACCGCATGCGCAGCACGCGTTCCTCACGCGGGGTGAGCGAGGCCAGCACGCGGGTGACGGTTTCCTTGAGGTTCGCCTGGATCGCGGCATCGACCGGGATGATGGCGTTCTTGTCCTCGATGAAATCACCCAGGTGCGAATCTTCCTCGTCGCCGATCGGCGTTTCGAGGCTGATCGGTTCCTTGGCGATCTTCATCACCTTGCGGACCTTTTCCAGCGGCATGGAAAGGCGCTCTGCCATTTCCTCCGGCGTGGGTTCGCGGCCCTGCTCGTGCAGGAACTGGCGACTGGTGCGCACCAGCTTGTTGATCGTCTCGATCATGTGGACCGGGATACGGATCGTGCGCGCCTGGTCCGCGATAGAGCGGGTAATCGCCTGCCGGATCCACCAGGTGGCATAGGTGCTGAATTTGTACCCGCGGCGGTACTCGAACTTGTCGACCGCCTTCATCAGGCCGATGTTGCCTTCCTGGATCAGGTCCAGGAATTGCAGTCCGCGGTTGGTGTATTTCTTGGCGATGGAGATAACCAGGCGCAGGTTCGCCTCGACCATTTCCTTCTTGGCGATACGCGCCTCGCGCTCGCCCTTCTGCACCATGTTCACGATGCGGCGGAATTCATCGAGGCTCATGCCCGTCTGGCTGGCAATGTCGGCGATTTCTGCGCGAATGCGCTCAACCGCGTCGGCTTCCTTCTCGGCGAAGGCGGCCCACTTCTTGTCCTTCTTCGACTTGTCGGCCAGCCAGTTCTCGTCCAGCTCGTTACCGACGTAGCTGTTGAGAAAATCAATCCGCTTCACCTTGTGCCGTTCGGCAAGGCGCAGCATCTGGCCTCCCAGCGCCGTCAGGCGGCGGTTGAAGGCGTAGAGGTTGTCGACCAGGTACTCGATCTTGGTCGCGTGGAACTGCACGGACTCGACCTCTGCCGTCAGCTCTTCGCGCAGCGATTCGTAGCGGTTTTCCTTGGCCTTGGGGAACTCATCCCCTGCGGCCAGCACGTCGACACGCTCGGCCTGCAGCTTTTCGAACTTCTTGAACAGGTCGGTGATACGGGCGAACCGCTCCAGCGCGTCCGGCTTCAGCGCGGCTTCCATCTGGGCGAGAGACATGGTGTTGTCTTCCTCGTCGTCATCCTCGCGCTTGCGGGAAGAGCCTTCGCCGTCCTCGTCGTCGCCATCCTCGCTGTTGTCGTCGTCATCGTCATCATCGTCGTCGCGGATGGTGGGACCGGCGGTCTCCTCGGAAATCTCGCCATCGTCGTCGTCCTCACCCTCTTCCATCTTGTCGACGGGCGGTTCCTTCGACAGCATGGCATCGAGATCGAGGATCTCGCGCAGCTGCATTTCCTCGGAATTGAGCGCTTCGGACCACATGATGATTGCGTGGAAAGTGATCGGGCTTTCGCACAGGCCCATGATCATGGTGTCGCGACCGGCCTCGATGCGCTTGGCAATGGCGATCTCACCCTCGCGGCTGAGCAGTTCCACCGCGCCCATTTCGCGCAGGTACATGCGCACCGGATCGTCCGTGCGGCCTTCACCGGCGGTGGACTTCTTCTTTTCCGGGACATTCTGCTTGGCGTTAGAATCCTGCGATTCCGATCCGGTGGGCGCGATTTCCTCCGGACCGTCGTCATCATCCTCGTCGTCGGCCTCTTCGGCGTTCTCGACGATCTGCACGCCCATGTCGGAAAGCGCGGTCTGGATGTCCTCGATCTGGTCGGCGCTCATCTGGTCGCTGGGCAGCGCGTCGTTCAGCTCATCATAGGTGATGTAGCCCTTGCGCTTTGCCTTCGCGATCATCTTCTTGATCGACGCCTCGTTCAGGTCGATCAGCGGAGCATCGTCGTTCTGCTTCTTCTTGGCCTTGGACGCCATAGGAGTTGTTAATCCGTTTCCTGTTCGGTGGCCGGCAGTTCACCGGCCTCCTCATCTTGTGTTTCCAGCGCCTGCGACGCGGCGCGCTTTCGTGCCATTTGCCCGAGTCGCGAATCGATTTCCAGCTTTCGTTTACGCAGGCGCTGCTGCTCTGCAAACGCACCCTCTGGATCTGAATCGAAACGACGGGTGGCCTCTACAATTGCCGCCTCTAGTGCTGGCCTTTCGACCAACAGGGCAACGGCTTCGGCCAGATCCTCTCGCGCCTCGTCCGGATCTGGGCCCTCCATCAGGAAGGAAAAACGGGTGTTATCCGGTGCAGGCGGCAGGCTGTCATTCACCGATATGGGCGAATTTCCGGAGGCTTCAAGCTCTTGCGCGTGATCGAGCAGAAAATTCACCGCCTGCGCCAATTTCGCATCACCCGTGGAGAGGCCCAGCAAGGCATCGGCGTGGCGGTGGATCTCCCCCGGATGGCGGGCCAGCCCGTTCAGGACTGCGGAGGTCAGCATGTCGCGGAAAGCGCCGGTTGTCGCTCTTCGCAGGCGCTGGGTGACATGCGGCGGGGTGCGCTGCGGGGCGTTGCGGTCGAACGGGCGGTTGCCGCGAAAGCCGCCCTTCTGGAACTCGCCCCGCTTCTGAAAATCCCTGGGCGGGTAGGCAAAGGTGCCATACCGGTCCAGCAGCTCGCGGCGGTAGAGGGAGCGGATATCGGGATGCTGGATAGCCTCGGTATGCTCGATCAGGCGCGCCTTCAGGCCGGCCTTGTCCTCGGGAGAGGCGAGGGGCGATGCGTCGCGCTCGTGCTCCCACACAAGGTCCAGCAGCGACTTGGGCTCTTCCAACAGCTTGTCCATGCCCTTGCGCCCGTCGCTCTTGATCAGATCGTCCGGGTCAAGGCCCGAGGGCAATTGCACCACACGCAGTGAATGGCCGGGGCGCAGCAGGGGCAGGGCGCGTTCCGCAGCCCGCATGGCGGCGCGGGTGCCCGCCTTGTCGCCATCGAAACACAGCACCGGCTTGTCCGCCATGCGCCAGAGCAGTTCGATCTGCTGTTCGGTAAGCGCGGTGCCCATCGGGGCGACGGCATCCTCGATACCGGCAGCGGCCAGCGCGATCACGTCCATGTATCCCTCGGCCACGATCACGCGGTCAGTCTTGCGAGAAGCGGTGGCGGCGCGGTGCAAGTTGTAGAGCGTGCGGCCCTTGTCGAACAACGGCGTGTCCGGGCTGTTGAGATATTTCGCAACGCCGTCCCGGTCCTGCAAGATACGCCCGCCGAACGCGATCACCCGCTCCCGCGCATCCTGGATCGGTAGCATCACGCGGCCGCGAAAGCGCGAGTAGGGCACCTTGTCCTCGACCTCGATCAGCAGTCCCGCCTCGATCAGCAGCCGCTCGTCGAACGTCTCCAGCGCTTTCCTGATCGCCTGCTTGTCGTCCGGCGCCCAGCCAAAGCCGAAGCGGCGGATGGTGTGTTCGCTGAACCCCCGCCGTTCGAGATAGGCCCGCGCCTGTTGCCCCGCGGGGGAGGCAAGCTGGCTGACGAACCATTCCTGCGCCGCAGCCATCACGTCATGTAATGTCGCGCGCTGCTCTGCCCGCTGCGCCGCGCGCGGATCGGGGGCGGGCACTTCCATCCCGGCTTCGGAGGCAAGCTCCTTCACCGCATCCATGAACGGGAGGCCGTGCTGCTCCATCATCCAGTCGATCGCGCCGCCGTGCTGCTGGCAGCCGAAGCAGTGGTAGAACCCCTTCTGGTCGTTGACGTAGAAGCTGGGCGTGTTTTCCGAATGGAACGGGCAGCACGCCTTCCACTCGCGCCCGGCGCGCTGCAACTTCACCGTCCGCTGGATCAGCGTGGACAGCGTGATCCTGCCTTTCAGTTCATCCAGCCATTGGGGAGAGAGCGCCATGGCTGCATCCTAACCAAGCGGGCGATTCGCCGCGAGGGGGCGAGACACAATCTGTGGAGGGCGGGGGATAAACCCTAGCTGAGCGATTCCTTCACCCAGCCGCTGGCCCGGCCCATGTCGAGCTGGGTGCCATGGCGGGCCTTCAGTTCGCCCATCACCTTGCCCATGTCCTTCATGCCCTCGGCTCCGGTCTCGGACTTGATCTGCTCGATGGCGGCTTTGGTCTCTGCCTCGCTCATCTGCTGGGGCAGGAATTCCTCGATCACGGTTAGTTCGCCCCGTTCCTGGGCTGCCAGCTCCTCGCGCCCGCCATCCTCGTACATCTGGATCGATTCGCGGCGCTGCTTGGCCATCTTCTGCAGCACGTCGATCACCAGCGCGTCATCATCGGCAACGTCCTTGCCGCGCATCTCGATGTCGCGGTCCTTAATCTTGGCGGAGATCAGACGAAGGGCGGCGGTGCGTTCCTTGTCCTTGGCCTTCATGGCGGTGACGGTTTCGGCCTTGATGGTATCGCGGATCATGATGTTCTCTTGTGCAGGGAATGGAAGTTTCGAGGCCCCATGTAGGGCCGGGAAAAATAAAGCCAAGCCTCGCGCTTGACGCATGACCGGCTGGCCTCTAGCGGCTGGGACTTAGCACACATCGTCGGTCCACTGATTCAACGGGAGCCACCCATGGCCTTTCTCGCCTCTTCGTCTGCGCCCAAGGGAGCAACGGGTGTTCTTGTTCTTGCCGACGGCACCATCGTGTGGGGCAAGGGTTTCGGCGCCACCGGCAGCGCGGTGGGCGAAGTCTGCTTCAACACCGCGATGACGGGCTACCAGGAAGTGATGACGGACCCGAGCTACGCGGCCCAGATCGTCAACTTTACTTTCCCCCACATCGGCAACGTCGGCACGAATGACGAGGATTACGAAAGCCGCGTCGAGGGCGCGGTCGGCTGCATCGTGCGCGAGGAAGTGACGCGCCAGTCCAACTTCCGCTCCGAAGGCGAGTTCGTGGAATGGATGGCGAAGATGGGCAAAATCGGCCTTGCCGGCGTCGACACCCGCGCGCTGACCCGCCGCATCCGCCTGTCGGGCGCGCCCAATGCGGTGATCGCGCACGATCCGAAGGGCAATTTCGATATCGACGCCCTGCTGCAGCGCGCGCAGGAATGGCCGGGGCTGGAGGGCATGGACCTCGCCCAGCGCGTTTCTCGCGAGCACCAGGAGGACTGGGAAGGCGGCTACTGGCGGCTGGGCCACGGCTATGGCCGCGCATCCCGGGACGCGAAGCCGCATGTCGTTGCCATCGACTATGGCAGCAAGGACAACATCTTCCGTAACCTCGTGAAAGCGGGCGCGCGGGTCACGGTGGTTCCGGCGAGGACTTCGCTGGAAGACATCACGGCGCTGAAGCCAGACGGCGTGTTTCTCTCCAACGGCCCCGGCGACCCGGCGGCGACGGGCGAATACGCGGTGCCGGTAATCAAGGCGCTGCTGGATGCGGACATGCCGCTGTTCGGCATATGCCTCGGCCACCAGATGCTGGCGCTGGCAGCGGGCGCGAAGACGGTGAAGATGCACCAGGGCCACCGCGGCGCGAACCACCCGGTTCAGCGCGTGGGCGAAAGCTGGGGCGAAACCCGCGACCTCGTCGAAATCACCTCGATGAACCACGGCTTTGCGGTGGATGGCGACACCCTGCCCGCAGGCGTGGAGCAGACGCACGTCTCGCTGTTCGACGGCAGCAACTGCGGCATCGCGATCAGCGGCAAGAAGGCGTTCGGGGTGCAGTACCACCCCGAGGCATCGCCAGGACCGCAGGACAGCTTCTACCTGTTCGAGAAGTTTGTGGGGATGTTGGGCTAGGAGATTTGGAATGGCTGTAGTTCGAGAATTTGAACGCAAAGACTTGGATCGCAACTCTAAGCACTCCGAAGTCGACGCTACGATTAGCTTGGTCGAGGACGAGACTGGCGAGAAGTTTATTCAGATCGATACCTACGGCTCGAAAACACGAGCTATTCCTGGGAAAGTTTCCCAAAGTCTACGCCTCTCGAAATCGGCGTATGATCAACTTGTAAGCGAAGGTGGCAAGCACTTCTAATGCCCAAACGCACTGACATCTCCTCCATCCTCGTCATTGGCGCTGGTCCGATCATCATCGGGCAGGCCTGCGAGTTCGACTATTCCGGCACCCAGGCGATCAAGGCGCTGAAGGAGGACGGCTACCGCGTCATCCTGGTCAATTCCAATCCAGCCACCATCATGACCGACCCGGAATTTGCCGACGCGACCTATATCGAGCCGATCACGCCGGAAATCGTCGCCAAGATCATCTCCAAGGAAAAGCCCGATGCGGTGCTGCCCACGATGGGCGGGCAGACGGCACTGAACTGCGCGCTGAAGCTGGAGGAGATGGGCGTCCTCAAGCAGCACGGCGTGGAGATGATTGGGGCGAGGGCGGATGCCATCGACAAGGCCGAGAACCGCCAGCGCTTCCGCGAGGCGATGGACAAGATCGGCCTCGAGAGCGCACGCAGCGGCGTGGCGCACACGCTGGCCGAGGCATACGAGGTGCTGGAGCGCACCGGCCTGCCATCCATCATCCGTCCCAGCTTCACGATGGGCGGCACCGGCGGCGGCGTGGCTTACAACAAGGCGGAGTTCGAGCGGATCGTGAAAAGCGGCCTCGACGCCAGTCCCACGACAGAGGTGCTGATCGAGGAAAGCCTGCTCGGCTGGAAAGAATACGAGATGGAGGTCGTCCGCGACAGGAACGACAACTGCATCATCGTCTGCTCCATCGAGAACGTCGACCCGATGGGGGTCCACACGGGCGATTCCATCACCGTCGCGCCAGCCCTGACGCTGACGGACAAGGAATACCAGATCATGCGCAACGCCAGCATCAATGTGCTGCGCGAAATCGGCGTGGAAACAGGGGGTTCGAACGTACAGTTCGCAGTCAATCCCGCTGATGGCCGCCTGATCGTGATCGAGATGAACCCGCGTGTCTCGCGCTCATCCGCGCTGGCATCCAAGGCGACCGGCTTTCCCATCGCCCGCGTCGCGGCGAAGCTGGCCGTGGGCTACACGCTGGACGAGATCACCAACGAAATCACCGGCGCAACGCCCGCCAGTTTCGAGCCGACGATCGACTACGTCGTCACCAAGATCCCGCGCTTTGCGTTCGAGAAGTTCAAGGGTGCGGACAACCACCTTTCCACCGCGATGAAGTCCGTCGGCGAAGTCATGGCCATCGGCCGCAACTTCAAGGAATCGATGCAGAAGGCGTTGCGCGGCCTGGAAACCGGGCTGGACGGGTTCAACCGCGTGGTGGAACTGGAAGGCAAAAGCCGCGACGTGATTACCGCCGCGCTCAGCCAGGCGACGCCCGACCGCATCCTCCACATCGCGCAGGCCTTCCGCGAAGGCTTCACCGTGGAAGAGGTGCAGGCGATCACCTTCTACGATCCGTGGTTCCTACGCCATATCGAGGAGATCATCTACGAAGAGAAGATGATCGGGGCAGAGGGCCTGCCCAACAATGCTGCCGAACTGCGCCGCCTGAAAGCCATGGGCTTTTCCGACAAGCGGTTGGCGACGCTGGCCGTGCGCTCCGTTGGTGTGGCGGGTGGCCTGGGGGAAACGCAGGCCAAGCGTTCGGGCCTGCTGCACGACGCGCTGCGCGCCATGGCCGGTGCCACCAGCGAGGACGAGGTGCGCAAGCTGCGCCAGAAGCTGGGCGTGCTGCCGGTGTTCAAGCGCATCGACAGCTGCGCCGCCGAGTTCGAGGCGATCACGCCGTACATGTACTCGACCTACGAAGCGCCGTCGTTCGGTGAGCCTGAAAACGAGGCCTGGCCCAGCGATCGCGAGAAAATCGTTATCCTGGGCGGCGGGCCGAACCGGATCGGGCAGGGTATCGAGTTCGACTATTGCTGCGTTCACGCCTGCTTCGCGCTCTCCGAAGCGGGTTACGAGACCATCATGGTCAACTGCAACCCGGAGACGGTTTCGACCGACTACGATACGTCCGACCGCCTCTATTTCGAGCCGCTGACGGCTGAAGACGTGCTGGAAATCCTGCGCGTCGAGCATTCCAAGGGCACGCTGAAAGGCGTGATCGTGCAGTTCGGCGGGCAGACCCCGCTGAAGCTGGCCAGCGCGCTGGAGAAGGCAGGCATCCCGATCCTGGGCACTAGCCCCGATGCCATCGACCTTGCCGAAGACCGCGAACGCTTCGCGCGCCTCGTCAACAAGCTGAAGCTGAAGCAGCCCGAGAACGGCATTGCCTATTCGGAGCAGGAGGCGCTCGCCGTGGCGCACCGCATCGGATACCCCGTGCTGCTGCGCCCCAGCTACGTGTTGGGCGGCCGCGCGATGGAAATCGTGGATGGCGATGCGCAGCTCATCAACTACATCAACACCGCCGTCGAAGTGTCCGGCGACAGCCCCGTGCTGGTCGACCAGTACCTGCGCGATGCCGTGGAATGCGATGTCGACGCCCTGTGCGATGGCGACGACGTGGTGATCGCGGGCGTCATGCAGCACATCGAGGAAGCGGGCGTCCACTCGGGCGACAGTGCCTGCTCCCTGCCGCCCTACAGCCTGCCGCAGGACATTATCGACGAGATGGAACGCCAGGCCGATGCGCTCGCCCGCGCCTTGCAGGTGCGCGGCCTGATGAACGTGCAGTTCGCGGTGAAGGACGGCGAGGTCTACCTGATCGAGGTGAACCCGCGCGCCAGTCGCACCGTGCCCTTCGTCGCCAAGGCCAGCGGATCGCAGATCGCCAAGATCGCCGCCCGTGTAATGGCCGGCGAGATGCTGGCCGACCTGCCGAAGATCAAGCGCGACCTTGATTACGTGGCCGTGAAGGAAGCCGTGTTCCCCTTCGCCCGCTTCCCCGGATCGGACCCGGTCCTCACCCCGGAAATGAAGTCCACCGGCGAAGTGATGGGCATCGACCGCGATTTCGCCACCGCCTACGCCAAGTCGCAGATTGCAGAGGGCAGCGTGCTGCCGACCGAGGGCACGGTGTTCGTTTCCGTGAAGGACAGCGACAAGGCGAGCATCGTCGGCCCCGTGCAGCAACTGGTCGATTTCGGCTTCAAGGTGATCGCGACCGGCGGAACCGCCAGCTACCTGAAGGAACAGGGCCTGCCCGTCGAACGCGTCAACAAGGTGGCAGAGGGCCGCCCGCATATCGTGGACAAGCTGAGCGACGGCGAAGTGGCGCTGGTGTTCAACACCACCGAGGGCTGGCAGAGCCACAAGGACAGCCAGTCCATTCGCGCATCGGCGCTGGAAATGAAGGTGCCCTACTACACCACTGCCGCCGCATCGGCTGCCGCTGCGAACGCGATCGTGTCGGTAAATGCAGACGAACTTGAAGTGCGTTCGCTGCAGGACTATTATGGGTAGCGACTAGACACTCATTCTCCCGCATTCCGGCCTTTGCAGCCGCCCCAAGGGGCGGGGCAGGGCCGTTTTGACGGGAGCGCCCAAATCGGCGAGACAGGAAAGCAGGGAATACGATGCAGAAAGTGCCGATGCTGGCGGAAGGCTACGAGAAGCTGACCGCGGACCTGAAGGCATTGCGCGAAGAGCGCCCCCGGATCGTGGACGCGATCGAGGAAGCGCGCGCGCATGGCGACCTTTCGGAAAACGCCGAATATCACGCGGCGAAGGAACGCCAGGGCCAGGTCGAGGCGCAGATTGCAGATCTCGAGGACAAGACCAGCCGCGCCCAGATCATCGATCCCGCCACGCTGTCGGGTGACAAGGTGGTGTTCGGCGCCACCGTCACCCTGCTGGACGAGGATGACAAGCCGCTGACGTACCAGATCGTGGGCCAGGCAGAGAGCGATGCCAAGCGTGGCCGCGTCTCATACGAAAGCCCGCTGGCACGCGCCATCATCGGAAAGAGCGTGGGCGACGAGGTGGAAGTGACCGTGCCCAGCGGCGAAAAGTTCTACCTGATCGACAAGATCGAGTTCAAGTAAGCCGCGATACGACGTCGGATACGAAAAGCCCCGCATGATGCGGGGCTTTTTTGTTGGGGCCGATCACTTGCCGGGCAAGTCGGGCTCCAGCAGCTTGTGCAGATGGACGATCACGTATTTCATCTCCGCATCATCCACGGTGCGCTGCGCCCAGCCGCGCCAGGCTTCTTCCGCGCTTTCGAAATCGGGGAAGAAACCGACCACGTGAATATCTTTCAGGTCCTGGAATTCTGCCCCGCGCGGATCGACCACGCGGCCTCCTATCACCATATGGAGAAGCTGCTGTTCGTGCTCTTCGGACATTGGCCGCGCCTTTCGTTGCTGTTGAAAGTAAAAGTCCCCTTGGCTCTAGGCGATAGGCACCAGAGCGCAAGGGGACTTGTATCCCTGTTTCAGCCTTCGGCCGGGATTAGTGGCGGCTGAAGGCGCGAGCGATGCGCTTGCCCGTTTCGCGACCGGCGATACGCACGGCATCGCTGGCGCGGTCGGCCTGATAGTTGGCATTGCGGCGGATCGACCGTGCGCGGTCACCGATGGCATCACCGGCATCTTCTGCGCGCCGCGCGCCCGAACGGCCGACGTCTTTCGCGTCATCCAGCAGTTCGCTGGCGAATGCGGAAGCGATTTCAGCACCGATGGCGGCCAGGCCAACGGCCTTGGTACCACCGCGTACCGCTGCTTCGCGCGGGCGCTTGAACATGCCAGCGACCACGATGCCGAGCACGAGGCCACCAGCGGTCGCGGCAATCGGGTGTTCCTTCACGAAGCCGGTGAAAGCGTCACCTGCCTCGGAAGCCTTCGTGGCCACTCTCTGCGTGGTCGATTGCTCGGCCTTTTCCTGTTCGCGTGCCTGTGCGGCAGCGATGCGAGCCTTGATTTCGGCGCGTTTCGGGTCGTTCATGTCGGGTTCTCCGGAAATATTTGGTTCAATCTATGAAAGAACGGGCGTCTTCGGCCAATTGTTCCGCTTTATCAGCGGCCTTTTCGAAGAGACCCTTTTCATGGAACAGACCGTAGACAGCGTCTGACAGCCGATCGCGGAAAATCCAGCCGAGGAACGCGGCAATTCCGATAGCTAGGCCGGCGCCAACCTTGACGCGGTTCTCGTCGGCATATTCGGCGGTGTTCTCGGCAATGCCGGCAGCGCCTTCCTTCGCACGGCCCGCAATGCGGCTGCCAAGGCCCTTGTCGGCCATGTCGCCCTTCAGGAAGCCGAGATCGGCTTTTACCAGGCGCTTTGCAGCATTTCGCAGGGCGCGGTCTTCGCGCAACTGGTGTTGAAGGTCAGCCATGATCTGCCGGATCCTCGTTCTCTTTCATTGCGCCCATCATGGAATTCCACGCGGCAGCTGCCTTGCGTACCAGCAGGTAAGCAATCAGCAGGATGCCGAGGACCACTACGGCTGTAGCGCCCCATGCGGTTATCAGCGGGGTGAGGGCAATGATGAGGCCCACTGTGAGGCCGATCAGCGCCAGCACGGCGAGGAAAGCCGCAACCGCGCCGAACGCGACGGTCTTTTTCAGCCTGTCGGCTACGAAACCGGCGCGGGTCTTCTGGTAGGACAGCTCCGCATCGACATAGATGCGCGCATCTTCGACGAGCGCTTCCAGATCGTCTGCAAGTGAGCGTGTACCCGCAGTCTGCCCTGCGCCTGGCGCCGGGTCATCCTGCGGGTATTCGTGGCTCAGCGGTTCGCCACTGGCATGCAGCGGCTCAGCGCCGATGTTTTCGTCCCTGGCTTGCACCGCGACTTAGCGGAACAGGCGGGCAAAGAAGAAGCCGACGAGGGCGGCAAGGCCCACGGCGGTCGCCGGGCTGCGGCGGATCGCTTCACGCGATTCGTCCGCCAGTTCGTCCAGGCTCTTCTCGTCCAGCTTGCGGGCGTTGTCCTGCAGCGACTTCGATGCCGAGCGCGCATAGTCGCCATATTTCGGGCCAACCTTTTCATCCAGCGTGGCGGCGTTTTCGTCGATCACGCGGGACAGGCCGGTCAGCGCTTCGCTGGCCTTACGCTTGCCGTCGTTGGCAAGATCGCGCGACTTCACCTTCGCGTCGGACGACCAGTTGTCACCGCTGGTCTTGGCCTTGTTGCGATACTCGCTCGCGCGCAGCTTGGCTTCGTCGCCAAGAGCGGCGGCACCGGCCTTCGCTTCGTCAAGCGCAGCGTTGAAGCGCGACTTGGCTTCGGTGGTGTGCGGCGAAGCTGTCTTGGTGGTATCCGCGGTGGTTGTACCCACTGTATCGGTCGTGGTGGTTTCTACGACGGGCGTCGTCGTGGCGGTGGCGGGTTTCTTGGCAGCCATTGTCTGTTCCCTTCCTGAGATCTCGGGGTTTGTGGCCCTGTATCGTGTTATGGGGCTAAGACACCCCGGTTCAAGGCATTAACGCGTGTTGCAGTGCTAAGTTCCGGGCGATAGGAGGCATGCAAACACGATCCCCAGGAGACCATTTTTCATGACCGCCATCATCGACATCCATGCGCGCGAAATTCTCGATTCCCGGGGTAACCCCACGGTGGAAGTGGATATTCTGCTGGAGGATGGCAGCTTTGGCCGGGCCGCCGTGCCTTCCGGCGCATCCACCGGCGCGCACGAGGCGGTGGAACTGCGCGATGGCGACAAGGATCGCTATTTCGGCAAGGGCGTGAAGAAGGCCGTGAATGCCGTGAACGGCCCGATTTCCGATCTGCTGGTGCTTGGCCCCGATGCGGAAAACCAGCGCGATATCGACATGGCCCTGATCGACCTCGACGGCACTGACAACAAGAGCAAGCTGGGCGCGAATGCCATCCTGGGCGTGAGCCTGGCCGTGGCAAAGGCCGCCGCCAATTCGCGCGGTCTGCCGCTGTGGGCCTACACCGGGGGTGTGTCCGCCCACATGCTGCCGGTGCCGATGATGAACATCGTCAACGGCGGCGAGCATGCCGACAACCCCATCGACGTGCAGGAATTCATGGTGATGCCGGTGGGCGCCGATACGATTGCCGAAGCGGTGCGCTGGGGCAGCCAGATATTCCATACCCTGAAGAAGGGGCTGGGCGAAAAGGGCCTGGCGACCAGCGTGGGTGACGAGGGCGGCTTTGCACCCAACCTTGCCAGTACGCGCGATGCGCTGGACTTCATCATGACCAGCATCGAGAAGGCCGGGTTCACGCCGGGCGACGATGTGGTGCTGGCACTGGATTGCGCCTCCACAGAATTCTACCGCGACGGCAAGTACGAGATTTCGGGCGAAAAGCTCTCGCTCTCGGGCGACGAAATGGCCGCCTACCTTGCCAAGCTGTGCGAGGATTACCCGATCATGTCGATCGAGGACGGCATGGCCGAAGATGATTTCGACGGCTGGAAAGCGCTGACCGACATGATCGGCGACAAGGTTCAGCTGGTGGGGGACGACCTGTTCGTGACCAACCCCGAACGGCTGAAAATGGGCATCGAAAAGGGCCTCGCCAATTCACTGCTGGTGAAGGTCAACCAGATCGGCACGCTCACCGAAACGCTGACCGCCGTCGACATGGCGCACCGCGCCGGCTTCACCTCGGTGATGAGCCACCGTTCGGGCGAAACCGAGGACGCGACCATCGCCGACCTCGCGGTTGCCACCAACTGCGGCCAGATCAAGACCGGCTCGCTCGCGCGTTCGGACAGGCTCGCGAAATACAACCAGTTGATCCGCATCGAGGAAGAACTGGGCGACAGCGCGAAATACGCCGGGCGAGGCTGTTTCGGCAAGCTGGGGTGAAACCCGGCCCAGCGTCGATCGACGATCGCGCAGAGGCCTGGTCGGTGCTGGCAGACCTGTTCCTCGATACCTCGTTCGACGAAGCAGATCGCGATAGGATGGCAGCGCAGTTGCGTGCGCTGCCGTTCAGCGTAAACGAACTTGACGAGATGCTGCGCCGCGAAGTCGCCCCCGCATTTGCGGGGAACCTGTTCAGCATGGCAGGCGAGTGGACGGGCTGGCCGCCCGAATCTGCCGCTGAAATCGTACTAAGGGCGAAGCGGCCTCGCATCGGGCGTAATCTGCGCAACGGCGTCAAGGCAGCCTATGGCATGAGTATGGTGGCCGGAGAATGGCGGCGTATTTCCGCAAGGATCTGAGCCGCGTCCCTAGCTGTCGCTGTTCTTCGGGTGGAGCCAGTATTGCCAGACGCCCCAGGCATTGATCAGCAGCAGCACGAAATTCATCGCAGCAATCGGCATCGATCCGCCGGTCAGCCCGGAAACGATCCACGTTACCGAAACGAGGCAAAACAGGACGAAGCCCCATGCGGTAGCGCGGCGGCCCAGATCGAAAGCGATCAGGGACGCCGCCAGCATCGTGCCGATTGCGGCAATCCATTCGAGTGGTCCGTTCATATCAGCATGCACAATCGCCAGAACTCTGGTGGGTTCCGCATGCCGCTGATTTTCCTACATATCGTGACGATGAAAAGACCGCTGCAAATCCAACATGGTCACATTGCGGTGTGATCGAATGTGATCCATCGGCATCGCGCCAAGTGTATGCAGCGACCAGCCGCATTAGCGGTGCAGGCTGTTAGCCTCATGCCATGAAGGGTGCGCCGCCGGTTCACCCGCAGCGCGCATGGGTTCACTTGCCGCTCGTATCGTCCAGCGACTGTGTAAGCCGCGAAACCTGTTCGTCAGACAGCTCAAGACTGGTGAATTCAAGCAGCTGATCCAGCTGTTCCGCGTTGCGGGCGCTGGCGATCGGGGCGGGAATGCCGGGCTGGCGTACCAGCCAGGCCAGCGCGATGGCGGCAAGGCTCGCGCCGGTCTCGGCGGAAATGGCATCCATGACGGAAAGCACCGGCGGCCCGCTTTCGGCATAGTCCTTCGTCCGGTAGACACGCGCGCCGTCTTCGAAATCCTCCGGCTTGCGATACTTGCCGGTCAGGTAGCCCGCGGCCAGGCCGTAGAACGGCAGCATGGCGATCCCGCGCGACGTGCAGAGTTCTTGCAGGTCATCGCCATAGGAACCGCGCGAAACAAGATTGTACTGGTTTTGCAAGGCGGTAAACGGCGTCTTTCCGTTCGTTTCTGCGTAGGCGAGGGCGGCGCCGAGGCGCTCTGCATCGAAATTGGAAGCGCCCAGTGCGCGGACCTTACCCGTAGCCACCGCGCCCTCGAAAGCGTCGACGATCTGGCCGACTTCCATCTCCTCGAAATCGCGGTGGGCGTAATAAAGGTCCACGTAATCGGTTTGCAGCCGCTCGAGCGATGCATCGAGGTGAGCGAGGACTTCTTCCGGCCGGTAGAGATCGGGATCGCCCATCGACCCGGGATCGGACGGCGGCTTGCTGCTCAGCATGCCTGTCTTGGTGTGGATGCGCATGTCCTTGCGAACCCCGCGCGAGGACAGCCATTGGCCCAGGAACTTCTCGGACTCGCCGCCTTCGTGCCCGTCGATCCAGGCCGAATAGACATCGGCAGTATCGATCATGCGGCCCCCGGCTTCGTAGAACGCGTCGAGCACGGCAAGGCCCTGGTCTCCCTTCGCCGTCCAGCCGAAGACATTTCCGCCAAGCACGAGGGGCAGCCCGGCGAGGAAGCCGTGCGCACTCATGCGAACTTCTCGCGCAGCTCAAGCAGACGGATGGCAGCCTGCGCCGCTTCGCCGCCCTTGTTCTTCTGCGCAGGATCGGCCCGCACCAGCGCCTGCTGTTCGTTCTCGGTAGTTAGGATGCCGTTCCCGATGGCAATGCCGTCCATCGTAAGCGCCATGATTGCGCGGGCGCTTTCCCCGGCGACGATCTCGAAATGGTAGGTCTCGCCCCGGATCACCACGCCTATGGCGACGAAGCCGTCGTACTGGCCGCTCTCGGCTGCCATGGCGATCGCTCCGGGCAGTTCGAGGGCGCCGGGCACGGTAATCACGTCCACCTCGTGACCGGCATCCTTCAGCGCGCCCTTTGCACCTTCGATAAGCATGTCATTGAGATGCTCGTAAAACCGAGCTTCGACGATCAAAAAGCGGGCCATCAGGCGGTCTCCTCAAGGGTAATCGGGCGCTCGCCTACGATGGAGAGGCCATAGCCGTCCAGCCCGACAAGCGAGTGACTGGTGTTGGTGAGCAGGATCATGTCGCGCACGCCAAGCTCGGTCAGGATCTGCGCGCCCACGCCGTAGTCGCGCTGTTCTTCTGCCACATAAGGTTCCGCCTTGGCAGAGAGCCTGTGGACAGCGCGCGTGGCATAATCGGTAACCGGACGATTGATAAGGACCACCACGCCCGACCCTTCATCCGCGATCAGCCGCATCGCCCCTTCCAGCAGGTCGCGGCGTTCAGACTTGTTGGCAAAAACGTCGTCAAAAATGGATAGTGCGTGCATCCTCACGAGCGTAGGCTTCTCGCTGTCGATATGCCCTTTCACCAGGGTCAGGGTCTCCCCCTGTGTCGCCTTGTTGTAGAAGCTGATGGCGCGCCAGTCGCCACCCCATTCGCTGGTGAAACGCTCTTCCGCGCGCTTCTCCACGAGATGGTCGTTCTGGCGGCGATAGGCGATCAGGTCGCGGATGGTGCCGATCTTCAGGCCATGTTTCCGGGCGAAGCCGACCAGGTCTTCCAGCCGAGCCATCGAACCGTCGTCATTCATGATTTCGCAAATCACGCCGCTGGGGTTGAGTCCGGCAAGGCGTGAAATGTCGACTGCAGCCTCCGTATGGCCGGCGCGGACCAGCACTCCGCCTTCGCGGGCGACAAGCGGAAACACGTGGCCGGGGGTGACGATGTCATCGGCGCTCTTGCTCGCGTCGATGGCGACGGAAACGGTGCGCGCCCGGTCGCCCGCGCTGATGCCGGTGGTCACACCCTCACGTGCCTCGATGGAAACGGTGAAGGCGGTCTCGTGCCGCGTGCGATTCTTGCGGCTCATCAATTCAAGGCCCAGCGCATCGACCCGCTGGCGCGTCATGGCGAGGCAGATCAGGCCCCGGCCATAGGTCGCCATGAAGTTCACCGCGTCGGGCGTGGCCATTTGCGCCGGAATGATAAGGTCGCCCTCGTTCTCGCGGTCCTCGTCATCCACCAGAATGTACATGCGTCCGTTGCGCGCTTCCTCGATGATCTCCTCGATGCCGACCAAGACGGGCGAGTCATCGTTCTCGGTCAGGAAGCGATCGAGCTTGTTCAGCGTATCGGAGGTCGGGTTCCACCCATCCTCGTTGCAATCGCGCAGGGTGTTGGCATGCAGACCGGCGGCGCGGGCGAGCCCGGCGCGGGTCATTTTTCCGCCCGCAATGATCTCGCGGACTCGGGCAATAATAATGTCGCTCATTCCGGGCCTCTATCACACTGCAATGTGATCGCAAGTCTTGTGCATCACATTCATGAATGACTTGCGCTGCGACACGCTAATCCGCAAAGAGCGACCATGAGCGATGTAGGACAGACCCACGCCGAACTGGTCGACGCCTTTCGCAATTCCATGCGCCACGTGGCCGCCACGGTTTATGCAGTCACAACGCTGGATAATTCAAATCGTTACGGAATTCTCGCGACAGCGGTAAGCTCGCTGAGTTTCGAACCGCCATCCTTGCTGGTTTGCGTCAACCGCTCCGCCTCCTTGCACGACCCGCTTGAACGTGCCGAGCGATTTTGCGTGAACGTGCTGGGTCTGGGCAATCGCGACGTCGCAGAACATTTCATGCTGCCCCATGTCGATCGGTTCGCAGTCGGTGACTGGGTCGATGACAATGGCGTTCCTGTCCTCAGCACCGCGCAGTCGAGCCTGGTGTGCCGGACCGTGCATCGCCACCTGTTTGGGACACACACAGTTTTCATCGGGGAGCTTTTAGCTGCAAAGCATCGGAACGATGCAACCCCGCTGACCTATTTCGACCGTAATTACATCGATATCAGCGAAGCGCCTTCTCGATCGGGGCAGGGCGACTAGTCCCCCGACAGTGGTCGGTCGCGCTGCTCGATCAGGTGTCCGGGCCACGTGGGTCCCTGGCGCCGAGGCAGATACATCGCGATTTCGCGCGAAACGATATCGGCCCGCGCGCTTTGCGAGGGATAGACCCAGCTCGGCATCGAGCCTCCGCCAGCCCTGATGCCTTCCGGCGAACGCCAGAACTGTGCGATTATCGCGGGATCGAAACCGGCATTGGCCATCAGATGGACCGAAAGCCTGTCCGCTTCCACTTCGGCCTTGCGATTGACCTGCTGGTTCCGGCCAACATGGCGCATGATACTGCCGTTATCGATTCCCTCGGCCTCCTTGCGGCGACGGTGCTCCAATACCGAGTGGGCAAGCTCATGGGCCAGCGCGACGGCTATTTGCTGATCGCTGAGGCTGGCGGCGAAATCATACTGCAACTGAATGATACGCCCGTTCGATTGCGCGTCCGGACCATCCGCGACCCTAATCTCGACGAGCGAGCGACATCCGCGCGGTGCGCTGAATGAGACCGTCTGCGACTGTCCTGCGCGCGCAATCTGAAGCGCAATCGGTTCGCCCGCAGGCTGCTCTGCAAGCACGAAGAAAGCCGTCTCGCGCAGGTGATTGTCCCCCTCTGGAACGAGCGCATCGACCGGTGTTTCATTGATGACGGTAATGACCTCGCCACCGACTAGGCCTGCTCGCGCGGCGGGAGACCCGGGAACCACCGCAGATATCGCGAGAGGACCGCTCTCGAACAGAGACTGCGCTTCCGCGCCATACTGGTCCGCGCTGTGGAGGATCATTCCCGTCACCGGCATGGTGTCGCGGCACAGGGGCGCATTGGCCTCAAGCATGGCATCGGAAATGGCCGCAAGCCGCAGGTCCTGCGCGGTCAGCTCTTCGGAAGTCTGTGCGCGAAGAGTGGCGGGCAGGGCCAGCGAGACAAGCCCGAGGACGGAGTAAAGCCAAGGTTTCATGCGAAGAGTTCTAGCAGCTTTGGCCAACGCTTCGACCCGGGAATTGGCCTACGCGGGGATCATCCCGACACGAGTAGGGCTGACGCCGCTAATCGAGGCGCGCCAATTGCGCCGCACCAATAACGTCACTGGGTAACGCATGGGGCGCTGCCGCAGGCTGCTCTAGCGAGATCGCCAAGGTGCCGCCTGCTATCGCGATCTGACGTTGTTCGGCAGATAGGACGATCTCAGAGCTTGATCCGCGAGTAGCAAAACCAAGTGAGCGCGGATTCCCCGTCGAATCGAGCAACCAGAGCTGGGGGACGCGCTGGGGATCAGGGATATCGGATAGCTTTACATAGAGCGTCCCGGTGTCGTTGTCGTAAAGGGCAGAGACCAGGGATGTCGCATTGCCGGAACTGATCTGAGCTATGCTGAGACTATCTCGCTCATTGGGTAGAACGGGCGCTTCGGCGATTGCGGGTGCGTTGGTGGGCGAGGAAGGCCGGTCGAACAGCCATAGACCGGCGAATACGATGGCAGCAAAGGAAGCCGCCAGCGCGGAGTATTGCCAGAAGCGGGACGCGGGAGCGGGCGGGGAAAGATCCCTCTTCGCCGATACATCCAATGCTGCCGATCGCTGCAATCCCAATCCGCGAGAAATGCGCTCGTAGGCTTCTGGAGATGGTCCCTCAGTAGCATCTTCATCGGTCCAGCCGGAGCTTTCAAACAACCAACGCTCCACTTCACGCGTGAAGGCGGGGTCGATCATGTAAAGCCGCTCTGCGGCGACATGGTCGGGCCCTTCAAGCAGACCGAGGGCATACTCGGCTGCAATCAGATTGCGTTCCGCTTCCGTGAGAGGGTTGCTGCTCATGATTGCATCTTCGACTTCAAATGCCGGATGCCGCGCCGGATCCGGCTCTTGACCGTGCCGAGGGGAAGATTTTCCCGCTTGGCGATCTCCGAATACGTAAGTCCTTCGTAGAATGCAGCGCGGATGCATTGGGTGCAGGCACTGTCGTACTGGCCTACTTCCTCCATGGCGCGCTCGCCCTCTACTTGTGTAGCCACCGCGTCGTCCAGAAGGTCATCTTCGTCCTCCTCGATTGCGATAAGATACTTCTCTCCATCAAGGTTATCTCGCCGACCGCGAGCCCGGACCCGATCAATGGCGGTGTGGCGCGCCATCATCATCAGCCAGGGAATGGCCTTGCCGCGCTCACGATCGAAACCCTCCGCTCGGTTCAGAACCTTGATGTAGAGTTCCTGTAATACGTCTTCCGCAGCTTCGCGGTTCTTCACGATGCCAAGAATTATCGCGTAAAGTTTCCCGGAGGTCGCTTCATAAAATTGCGGGAATACCGACAGATCACGGCGGGCAATGCGCTCCAGATGCCCTGCAACAAGGCTTTCTGACGTGTTTTCGGCCACGACCTTCAACCCTCTTTCATCGGCAGGGTTCCCTGGCTCAACCTGTTTTTTCTAAAAAAAAAGTGCCTGCTCGAAATCCAAATGCCCGAACACCTCGTATTTGTCAGAGGGCGGCAACGATCGTTTCCGCCCCCCAGGCGCGAATGCGCGCACTGATAAGGGGAGTTCATTAATGAGAAGGAATGCCAAACTGATGGCGGGGGCAGCCGGGCTGGTTCTGGCCGTCGGCGCCACCCAGGTACTGCCGGGTCTTGGCCTGAATGCAGCCGATCACCTCGATCCGCCGGGCCGGACGGATCCCAGCGTCGACAGCACGCCCGATCGCGCGGCCGATATTGCCGACCTCTATGCCTGGCATACCGACGACAAGTTCAACGTCATCCTGACATTCTCCGGCCCGCAGGCAACGGACCAACCGGCAAATTACGATCCCGACGTCCTTTACGAGATCAACATATCCAATGCAGGCAACCGCGCCAGCACCGAAATTCCCATTCGTGTCCGCTTCGGCAGGGGCTCGATGACCGACGAGTTCGGCGTGCAGGTGACGAATCTGCCAGGCGTCAGCGACGCTTTGGTCGGGCCGGTGGAAACCGACATCACGAAAGATGGCGTCATGGTGCATGCGGGCCTGTTTGACGACCCGTTCTTCTTCGACCTTCAGGGGTTCATGGAAACCACTGATACCGGCGACCTCAGCTTCATGGCCGATCGCGATTTCTTCGCCGGGCAGAATCTTACCGCCATCGTCATCTCGATCCCGCGGGATCGCATCGAAAACGGCGACAACCTGATCGATGTCTGGGCCAGCACTGCACGCTTCGGAGGACAACTCTAATGACCTATCGCAACCGAAAGGCCATCCGCCTCCTGAGCGTGGCTCCCGCATTGATGGCTCTTACTCTGCTCCCGGCGTGTTTCGACGACGACGATGATGGCGACATAATCGCGGCACCCGCGCCCACACCCACGCCGACCCCTACACCGACGCCGACGCCAAGCCAGGCGTCATTCGACGTGACGCCCTGCCTGACGCAGGAAATCCCCGGAACAGGAGGGTTCACCGTGGCCGATGCCGTGGTGCCCGATACGTTGACCCTCAATCTTGCCGCCGATGCGGGCTTCCCCAATGGCCGTTTGCTGCCCGACCCGGTAATCGATGCGACGCTTGCGGTGATCTTCCTCGATCTCACCCAGCACAGCCCGTTTACCTTTGCGAATATCCCGCTCAACCCGCCGGAAAACGACGTGGCTTTCCAAAGTGGCTTCCCCTTCCTGGCACCGCCGCAGGGTTCACCGCCAATCGCCTCATCAGGAGGATCGAACTTCTCGTTCCGCTCCGATCCGCCGGGCAGCTATGTCCGCGTGGATCGCATGGGCATGCCGGCAGTGGCGACCGTGCTTATCGGTTCGGACCAGAAAATCCCGTACAACGACGCGCGGCCGCAGGATGACGTCACTGGCGAGTTCGTGCCCGAACTGACCGAACAGCTCACGGGACTGACGCAGGCGCTCGCCGATGACTTGACCAACGCTGGTCTTACACCCTGCGCGATGCCGAGCTGATGCCCGGCGGCGTTGTGACAAGGGAGCAATCCGCCGCCGACCAGAAAGGTAACCGGCGCAAGCGAAGGATGCTGCGTATCCTGGCGCTTTCGTCGGCTGCCGTTCTAACGGTTGCCGGAGTGGAGTACATGTGGGGCGGGGGTGAAACTGCCACCGCCGCCACATCCCTTCCACCCGCTGGATTCGGTCCCGGCACGTTCCAGGAAGAGCTGGCCGCCGCCGACCGCCAGCTGTCGCTGGCGCGCGAGCGCGTGGAGAATGCACCGAACCAATGGCTGCCCCATGATGGATTGGCGCGGGCCAGCCTGGCCCGCTTCAAGCTGACCGCAGATCCAGCAGAGCTGGCGGGCGCCTTGGAAAGCCTGCAGCGGTCACAGGCGCTGGCCCCGGAAGGTTCCGGTCCACTCCTTTCCACCGCCGAGATCGCCATGGCAGGCCACGACCTCGAAACAGCGGAACGCTATCTCGATGCGCTCGATGGGATTGCCGTGGCGCCGACTCCCACCATGCGGGCAGAGGCTGCCGCACTGCGCGGCGACATCGCCTTCTATCGCGGTGACATGGTTGCAGCAGAACAAGACTACGCCCGGTCAGAGGCTATCGTGCCGACTTCCGGTACAGCCATCAGGCGCGCCTTGCTCGCGCGGTCGCAGGGCCGTTTCGACGATGCCATCGAACTGGTGAACGAAGCGGCTCGGCGCGACAGCCTGCGCACGCCGCGCGGAATGGCGTCCTACGCCCTCCAGATCGGGATGATTGAAAGCGCCCGCGGCAATTTCGAGAAAGCCGCCGAGCGTTACGCCCAAGCCGATGAACTGTTTCCCGGCCACTGGCTAACGCAGCTTTATATCGCCGAAATGCAGGGCGTGATGGGCGATTTCGCGCCCGCCATTGCCACGCAGAAAAGGATCGGGTTCTCGATCAGCGAGCCGCAGGCACTGGATGCGGCCGCGTCCCTTTATCTTGCGCAGAGCGAGGAAGCGGAGGCGCTCGCGCTTACCAGCCGTTCGGCCGCGATCTGGCGAGAACGAGCCGAAAGAATGCCGCTGGCGTATACAGCCCATACCTTCGAGAACGAACTGGCCTTCGGTGACCCGCAACGCGCGCTGACCCTGGCGCTGGAGAACCTTTCGCACCGCCCTTACGGCGATGCGCATATCCTGGTGGCCGAGGCTCTGTTGGCAACGGACCGACCGGGCGAAGCACGTTCCCACCTGCTCGAGGCTGAAGCACAAGGATGGCGAAGCGCCCCGCTCTATGCTCGTCTGTCAGAAGCTGAAGCCCTACTTGGCAACGAGGATGCAGCGGACGAAGCGGCCGAGAAGGCACGCGATCTCAACCCGCGTATCTTCGATCCGGTCATGGGAAGGCTTTGGTTCGGCCACGGTTAGTGACAAGGGCTAGGGTAAGGGGCGCGTCTTCTTAATTGCCCGAGTAGAGGGTGCTAGTTTGCGCTAATCCGGGTCTCGCGCGTCACTGCCCGCTCTAGCGGCTGAAGCTCAACGTTCGCATTTCGCTCACTGAAGGGGCATTCACGCCTAGCCCGCCATAACCTGAAACCGGGCTGGCAGCTTTGCTGGCAGTTAAGCTGAAACCGACATGTCAGTTAACGACCCGATTGCGGACGTGAGAGAAGTGCGTATAACCGCAGGGAGTGAGAGAAGAATTTCCACTGCATGACGCCACCTTTGATGGAATTGTCATCATGGAGAAAGTTGCCACGCTTTATTTCCGTGCGACTGACGGGCGAGGATGCGAAGCCCGGCTATCCGGGATCGACGCGTTGCATATGGACGACTTTCAGCAAGGTAATATTGTCGTTCTCTTCGAGACCACGACTGGTGAACCTCCGAGGAAGACAGTGGGTTTGGAGCGGCTTTACGGATCGCCTCATCCCTCCGCCGCAAAACAATATCACGAGAAGTCCGAGGCTTTTCTAGCTAGGAAACATCGAGCAATTGAAGCGGGCGAACTCACCGTAGTTGAGATGGTACCAGCAATCGGTGCAGACTTGCTAGCGACATGCGAGCGGGTGGAATTTAACTATCATGGTCATGGCAGCTAACCACCCGGTCTCCGTCATTGGCGCCGAAATTTATCAATCCTCAAGCCGCCATTCGGCGTACAAACGACGGAAAAACAGAAACCGGGCCGTTTGCAATATGTCCGTCATTGGCAAGCCAGAAGTCCAGAACTGACATCGATCGAGCCTGTTTAATTCGCCATCGAGCTCCCCATCAACATCATCGTCAGACATCGCAGGCCGCCCTCGAATTCGAACGCACTGTACGATCGGCAAAGCCTTTATGCGGTTTGGCATAGGCTTTCATACTGCGTTACTGCGCTCGGTGCGCCATAACAGGGCATGGATACAGATTTGCCTGCCGATACGGTCGCGATTTCCGGGGGAATGGTGCGGGGACGGTGCTCCGAAACCATCAGGACCTTTCTCGGCGTGCCTTATGCCAATCCGCCACGACGGTTCGAACTTCCAGAAGCCCGAACGCCATGGCAGGGCGTGCTCGACGCAACCGATCCCGGCCCCAGCGCGCCGCACCGGATCAGGTCGTTTCCGGCCATCGACGTTGAGCCGCTTGTCGGGACGGGAAGCGATGGCAGTGACGGTGATTATCTCAGGCTGAATATCTGGGCTCCTCGCGAAGCCGAAAATGCGCCGGTCATGGTCTGGGTGCACGGCGGCGGTTTCGTGGTGGGCAGCAAGGACGCCGCGATCAGCGATGGCAGCGCCTTCGCCGAAAGCGGCGTAATCTGCATCGCGATCAATTACCGCATGGGGATCGACGGTTTTCTCCCCGTGCCGGGTGCGCCGACCAATCTGGGGCTACGAGATATCCTTTTCGCACTGCGATGGGTGCAGGACAATGTCGCAGCCTTCGGCGGCGATCCCAGCAACGTTACCCTGTTCGGAGAGAGCGCAGGGGCGATGGCGATTGCCGACCTGATCACCTCTCCCATGGCCACAGGGCTTTTCCGCAGGGCCATCGTGCAAAGCGGGCATGGAGCAATGGTGCGCGACATCGGTGTCGCGCAAAGACTCGTCAAGATTCTCGCGGCAAAACTGAAGGTGACGCCGGACGTGGAGGGATTCCGAGCGGTAAGCCATGATGCCGCGGCAGACGCTATCGACGCGTTGTCGAAGCCCAATGCAATCGACCTTCGCGATGCCGATGGCTTCGAACCGGTGTTCGGCATCAGTCGGTTCATCCCCGTCTATGGCGACGACGTGCTTCCGGTAAAGCCCGTCGATGCCCTGCGGCAGGGGGCCGGTGCCGAAATCGACCTCCTGATCGGCACCAATGCGGACGAGATGAACCTCTATTTCGTGCCCACGGGCGTGCGATCGAAACTGCCAGGCCTGATGGCATGGTGGCTGCTTTCCCGCTCGCTCCCCAAATCGCGCAAGGCACTCAAGGCATACGGCTTGGGAAAGAAGGGAAAGCGCGCGGGCGAAGCCTTTACCGAGGCGACGACCGATCTGGTCTTCCGCTTTCCAGCCCGGCAGTTTGCCGAGGCGCATCAGGGCAACACCTGGATGTATGAAATGGAATGGCAGTCACCCGCTTGCGACGGCGGACTCGGCGCGTGTCACGGGATCGAGATGCCGTTCGTATTCGATACGCTTCACACGGTAACCGGGCCGCGCGGTCTGGCGGGTGAGGACCCGCCGAAGGCGTTGGCGAGGCGCGTCCACGAATTATGGGCAGGGTTCGGGCGCGATGGCACGCTCCCCTGGCCCGAGTGGAATGGCGAGAAGCTGGTTTACCAACTGGAAGCCGGCAAGGCGATTGTCGAACCGACGATGCCTGCCGCGGCATTCCTCCCGCACTGAAGGATCAGACATGTACCTGGAAAAGTTGCGCCTCGATGGGCGGACGGCGTTCGTGACTGGTGGAGCTCAGGGCATTGGCCTTGCCTGTGCGGAAGCGTTGGGAGAAGCGGGCGCGCATGTCGTCATCGCAGATCGGGATATTGATGGACTCGAGAAAGGCATCGCCCGGCTGCGCGGCAAGGATATGTCCTGCCGCGGCCAGCTGCTCGACGTTACCGACTCCGCTGCTGTCACCGAAGCTGCCGGCGCCATGATGAGGGAAGAAGGCCGCATCGACATTCTCGTCAACAATGCCGGGATCGCGCGTAGCGAAACCGCTGCTGAGGATGTGGACGACGAACTGTGGCTCAACGTTCTCGATGTCAATCTCAACGGCAGTTTCTGGTGCGCCCGCGCGTTCGGCAAACACATGTTGGCCGCACGGCAAGGTGCCATCGTGAACATCGGATCGATGAGCGGTTTTATCGTCAACCGGCCGCAGGCCCAGAGTTATTACAACGCATCAAAGGCGGCGGTGCACCAGTTGACGAAGAGCCTCGCCGCCGAATGGGCGGATCGCGGCGTGCGCGTCAACGCTGTCGCCCCGACCTATATCGCTACGCCTCTCAATGCTTTTGCCGACCAGGAGGGTGAAATGTATCGGCGCTGGATCGACGGAACGCCGCAGGGCCGACTGGGCGAGCCGGAAGAAGTTGCGTCGATCGCGCTTTTCCTCGCATCTGACATGGCATCACTGATGACGGGCAGCATTGTCCTCGCAGACGGCGGATATACCTGCTGGTAAGCCGTTCGGCACAAAATTCCTGACATTCGGCAAAGCCTCCAACCTTTCAGATAGGTCAAGAAGCTATAAGACAGGTCATCCAAGAATTATAAAATGACCTTTGGAGAGGCCAATGAAACTGACCCCCTGCCACATGCTGTTCGCCAGCGCAGCCGTGCTTGCCATTTCACCCGTTTACGCGGTTGCGCAAACATCGCTCGGTGACGATGCTGCTGCCTCTTCGGGCGAGGTGACCGATAATCCCGTGACAGCGCAGGATACCGGCGGCAACACCATCGTGGTAACCGCCCGCAAACGTGAGGAGACGCTGCAGGACGTACCGATTGCGGCCACCGCAATCGATGGCGACGTATTGTCGGCGCGTGGCATCAATTCGGTGCGCGAGGCAGCTTCATTGGCGCCCGGCCTCAACATAAACAGCGACGGCGGTGGGCGCGCGTTCGTGGCCATCCGCGGCGTGGGGGTCACGCTGGTCCAATCGGTCCAGCCGGGCGTCGGGCTGTTTGTCGATGGCATTTACCGGCCCAACACCGGCTATCTCAACAACCCGCTGCTGGACGTCGAGCGCATCGAGGTTCTGCGCGGGCCGCAGGGGACGCTGTACGGCAAGAACACCCTTGGCGGCGCGATCAACGTCATCACGCGCCAGCCAGGCAACGACTTCGAAGCGCGTGCGAGCGCCAGCTACGCTGGGCCCGACGATCAATTTGTCCTCGCCGGTTCGGTTTCTGCGCCCCTGGTGGACGATCTTCTCGCGGTTCGCGTCGCCGCATCCCATCTGCAGCAGGATGGTTTCATCCGTAACACGCTGCTCGACATCGACGGTAATCCGCTCAATTCCGATTCCGTCAATGCATCGATCCGCTTCACGCCGGAGCCGTTCACGCTGACGGTCAACGGATATTACGACTGGATCGACACGGTGAATACGCCCTATTCGTCCGTGGCCAACCCGGACGATTACTCCCGCGAAATCAGGTTCAATGCGCCCGGCCGCGTCGAATACGAATATCGCGGCATCAATGCCAAGCTGGAGGCACCACTTGATGGCATCGACAGCACGCTGACACTGATCGGTGCGCTCGATGCGCGCGACAGTGATAGCCCGGATGCCGATGCCGACTTCGGATCTGGCGATTTCGTCCGCTCTACCGGCGGGGACGATCTACGAACGCGCACTGCCGAATTGCGGCTCGACAGCCAGATCACCGACAACATCTCCACGCTGCTGGGTCTGTTCTACAGCAACGAGAAGGTTTCGGCGCGCGACGTCTCGCTGATCAAGGGCGCTTTTTCCGGTCTGCCGTTCGACATCGAGCGCACCTCCACGAGCGAAACCCGCGCCAACACCTACGCGGTGTTCGGCACGATCTTTTGGGAGCCCACGCCCGATCTGGAAGTGGCGCTGGGTCTTCGTTATGATCACGAGGATCGCACCGCCAACGGAACGGTGATCACGGTTCTGGGTCCGCTCGGCGCGTCGGGTGGCCCCTTGCCTGAGGCGCAAATCAAGTCCGACGAATTCCAGCCTAAACTGACTATCACGCGCAACTGGTCGCCCGACGTCATGACTTACGCCTCGGTCGCGCGCGGTTATCGCGGAGGTGGTTTCAACGCACCCACGGCGCCTTTCCGCACTTATCAAGGCGACAGCGCGTGGACATACGAGGTCGGCGCCAAAGTCGCGTCCCCCTCCAATGATTTCAACCTGGCGGCGGCCATCTTCTACAACGACTATTCCGACTATATCGGCCTGAACTCGATTGCCCCTGCTGCTGGTGGCGGGCTGGTGACGGTCGATCTGAATAGCGGCGATGTCGAATCATACGGCCTGGAGTTGGAAGGCCTGTTTCGACCCACCCCGGCATGGTCGATTTCCGGCGGGCTGACCCTGCTGCATGCACGCCTCACCAATTCGGACGCCTATACGCAGACGACCGGGCGCACGCTCTCTTCCGACCGGCTGACGTTCCAGCCCGACTGGATGGCCAATCTCGCGACCGATTATGTCTTCGAACTTTCGGGTGACAGCGAGTTCGTGCTGAGCGCGAATGTGACCGGCAAGGGCAGGCGCCTGGCCGCCACGCTTAACGAGACCACGCCGACGTTCCTCGACAGCTACTGGCTCGTCGGCGCGTCCGCCACCTATCGCAACGGGCCGTTCGAAATAGCCGCCTTCGTGCGTAATGCGTTCCAGGAAGACTACTGGGAAAGCTATATCGAGAAGACCACGCTGCTTCTCGCCGGACTTCCGGGGACCGATCTTGGCATCATGGGCGATGGCCGCCGCTACGGTATTCGCGCCAGTTTCCGGTACTGATCCCATGTCGCAGGACAATGCAAAAGATCACACCGGGGCCGGTCCGCCGCCGTTACCCGACGGCTTTCTGGACACCTTGCACAGCCAGTTCGGCAACAAGGTGGAGAGCGGGCAGGCGATCCGCGAAGAGCATGGATCGAGCGAGGCGCATTACAAGTCGATGTTGCCGGATGCCGTCGTCTTTGCCGAGGACACCGACGATGTCGTGAAGCTTATGCAGCTGTGCGTCGAACACGGCGTGCCACTGATACCTTTCGGCGCAGGCACTTCGATCGAAGGCAATGCCGCAGCGGTCCGTGGCGGCGTGTCGCTCAACATGACGCGGATGGATAAAATCGTCGCCGTGCATGCGGAGGATTTCGATTGCGTAGTGCAGCCGGGCGTGCGGCGCGAGGAACTGAACCAGCACCTGCGCGACCAGGGCCTGTTCTTCCCGATTGATCCGGGCGCAAATGCCACCATCGGCGGAATGGCATCGACGCGGGCCAGCGGGACCAATGCCGTGCGTTACGGGACGATGCGCGATGCGGTGCTTAGCCTCAAGGTGGTGACACCGCAGGGTAAGGTCATCCGCACGGCGCGAAGGGCGCGCAAATCGGCCGCAGGCTATGATCTGACACGGCTTTACGTCGGATCGGAAGGCACACTCGGTATCATCGTCGAGATCACGCTGCGCCTGCATCCCATTCCCGAAGCGATTTCCTCTGCCGTGTGCAGCTTCGAGACGCTCGATGGCGCGGTGGATACCGTCGTGCAGTCGATACAGTGCGGGGTTCCCTTGGCGCGGGTCGAAATCCTCGACGCGTTGCAGATGAAGGCGGTTAACGCCTGGTCCAAGATGTACTACCGCGAAGCGCCGACCTTGTTCTTCGAATTCCATGGTAGCGAAAGCTTCGTCGCAGAGCAGGTCGAGACGGTGAAAGCCCTGGCGCAGGACAACGGCGGCGGTGAATTCGCATGGTCGAACCTGCCAGAAGAGCGCAACAGGCTCTGGCGCGCGCGGCACGAGGCCTATTACGCGGCGGTCAACCTGCGCAAGGGCGCGATTGGATGGGCCACCGATGTCTGCGTCCCGATGAGCCGGCTCGCCGAGTGCATCCGCGAAACGCATGCAGATCTGGAGCAGAGCGCAATACCCGCGACGATCCTGGGGCATGTGGGTGATGGAAATTTTCACGTCGTTTTCTCCATCGACCCCGACGCGCCGGAAGAGATGGAAGAGGTTGCCGCGATCAACCAGAAGATGGTCGAACGTGCGCTGGCAATGGACGGCACCTGCACCGGCGAGCACGGCGTGGGGCTGGGCAAACAGAACTCGCTGGTCGCCGAACTGGGCGACGCGGTCGAACAGATGCGGATGATCAAGCGGGTGTTCGATCCGCAGAACATCCTCAACCCGGGAAAGATCTTCGCGCTATGACCAGCGTTCAGGCGGTGCATACGCGACAGCCGGAGCCAGGCGGGGAGACACTTCCGGCGCCGTGGAAGGCATGGGTAGTCCTGATCATACTCGCCGTTGCGATGGCAGCAGGTAATATCCTGCTCGGCGTTTTCAGCGCGGTACAGGAGCAGGCGAAGGCAGAACTCGGCTTCAGCGATTTCCAGATGAGCCTGCTGAATGGTTTGGCGGTGTCCATTCCCCTGGCTTCGTTTGCCATTCCAGTCGGACTGCTTGTCGATCGCAGCGTACGCGTGCGTCTGCTGTTCTGGACTGCAGTCGCCTGGACCATCGGCACGCTGCTGACCGCCTTTGCATACAGCATGCCGCTGCTTTTCGTAGCCCGTATGCTGGGCGGTGTCGGCGCGAATATTTCCACGACGATTGCCATCTCGCTCGCCGCAGACCTGTGCCTGCCCGAAAAGCGTGGCCGGTCACTACTGTTGCTGACAATCGGGAAATATGCAGGCGCTGGCCTCGCCTTCGCGCTCGGTGGTTGGCTGCTGGGATACTTCATCGATAGCGGCGGTCTGATTGGACTGGCACCGTGGCGCAGCATCCATCTCGTGCTCGGGCTGGCGAGCTTGTTGATCGTGGCGGTGCTGGCGTTCCTGCGAGAGCCCGCGCGCATGGAGACTCGCGTCGGGCCGCAGGCACCGCTGGGCGAGGTATTCCGCGAATTGCTCAGCTATTGGCGCTTCCTGGTGCCGCTGTTCATGGGGCAGATCGGGGTGTTGATGGCGGACGCCGCGGCAACGGTGTGGGCAGCCCCCGTTCTGGCGCGGTCTTATGGCGTCACGCCGCAGGAATTCGCCGGATGGATGGGAGCGGTTATATTCGGTGCTGGCATTCTGGGAGCGATAATCGGTGGTATTGCGGCAGACGCCGGGCATCGAACGGGTAAGCGCGGGGGAATTCTCATCGCGGCGATCATCGGGTCGATCATCGCGCTACCAGCCGTGCTGTTCCCGCTCGCACCCGACACAACCCTGTTCGGAATAGCGCTGTTCGTGTTGCTGGCGGGCGGCACGGTTACCGGGCTTGTTACGGCAACCGCGCTGGCGGTGCTGTTACCGAACGAGCTTCGTGGCCTTTCGATCGGCACCTTCCTTGCCGTGGGCGGACTGATAGCTTTTGGATTGGCTCCGACGCTGGTGACTCTGGTCAGCGGATGGCTTGGCGGAGAAGACCAGCTTCCCATGGCACTCGCGCTGGTGGGCGGTGTCGTTAGCACCCTGGGATGCGTCGGCTTTATCATCGCCCATCGCACGGCACCGCATCCTATAAGATAGGTATTGCCGACCTATCTTATAGGTGATATTTCTCCGTTCGGAGGAGAGATCGGCAATGAAGATCGAGATTCGCGTGTCGGAGGATATGGTCAGCTACATCGGCGAAGGGGCCTTTCCTCACACTCAAGCCCCGAAGGACGCCGTCTTATTCGCTTTCTTCGTGACCGGGCAGCAGGGGTTGCCATGGGTGGCCTATCGCGATGCGCCAGAACTGGATGGTCTCGAAGACAGCCAGCTCGTCTTTCTGGTGCGCGCTGAAGCATGCCAGCGGGTTTTCGCCCGTTCGCGCGGCCCGTCCGCGAACTGGCACCTTCCCGAAGCCTTGCACCGAGTCGCGCTGTCGATCACAGAGTGCGAGGGGCAGGGCGAAGCGAGAAAGACGCTTCGCCTTGCACGCAGCATCGAATTGCTGTGCCAACTTCATGCGCACCTGGACGCGGACGATCTGGTGGCTATCGATTACGATACCGATATCACGGCGCGCGAGATCGAAAGCATCGTGCGCGCCCGGCAGATCATCGATCAGCGCTGGCGCGAAAAGCTGACCATTCCCCTGTTGGCCAGGGAAGTGGGCGTGAACCGTGACAAGCTGGTCCGCCGTTTCCGTGAACTTTATGGAGAGACGATCCACGCTGCGCTCAGCGAAAGACGCCTGGATGAAGCGCGGACCTTGCTTCTGTCGAGCGACCTGCCTGTATCCAGCGTGGCGCACCGATGCTCTTACATGAGCAACGCCAGCTTCACCCGCGCCTTCAGCCGCCGATTCGGACTCGCGCCCACAGCTTTGCGCCATAGGGTGATCGCGGCATGAACAATCCGCAGATACGCGCCGAAAAAGGCGGCCTGGTCGCATCTGCCACCGCTGCCGTGCGGGACTATATTAGCGAACATGGTTTGAAGGTCGGCGATAACCTGCCCAGCGAAGGCAGTTTCGCGAGCGAGTTCGGCGTTAGCAGACCTGTGATGCGAGAGGCGTTCCATGCGCTGTCGGCACTGAAGGTAATCGACGTTGGCAATGGGCGCCGCGCACGCGTGGCGGCGATCGACGGTTCGGTGATGGGGTCGTCCATCAGCCACGCGGTCAGCACGTCGCAAGTTACACTCTCCGATGTATGGGAAGTGCGCCGCACGTTGGAATTGCGCACCGCCGAGCTTGCGGCCAAGCGCCGGAGCGAGGAACAGGCCGATCTCATCCTGTCCTCGGCGCATGCTCTCTCGCTCAGCAGGGACGACCAATCGCGCACCGCCTCGGACACTCAGTTCCACCAGACAATCGCGTTGGCGAGCGGCAACCAGCTTTTTTACCAGATCGTGCGCTCGTTCGAGCAGATGATGGAAGTGGCGATCCCGAAAGCCTGGGCGGGCCGCAAGACCGAAGAGGAACACGCCGAGACGTTGAGGCTCCACATGGCAGTTGCCGAAGCGATAGCGGATCAGAAGCCTGAAACAGCGAGACACGCGATGGAGGCGCACTTCGCGCGCTCGATCGGCGATGTGTTTTCCAGGGACGGGTAGGGTGCCATGACCTTGGACGAACCGGCTCGCAAATCAGCAAAGCACGCCCGCCACAGTTTGGTGCGCGATTAATGGCTGCTGGCGTGGATGCCCACACGCTGCTGGGTGCAATAGAAGCGGGCGGCACGAAGTTCGTGCTCGCAACAGGTACGGCTGACGGCACGATCCTAAGCCGACACAGCATCGCGACCTCCAGCCCCGAGGCGACCTTGACCGAAGCCCGCGACTGGTTCGCCAACCAGCCCAGGATTTCGGCCCTGGGGATCGCTTCTTTCGGCCCGGTCGAACTAGAGCGCGGGTCGCCGCGATGGGGGCACATTACCGAAACTCCAAAGGCCGGGTGGAGCGATTGCGATCTCGCCGGATACTTCGCGCGCGAGCTGAACGTGCCCATCGGCTTTGATACCGATGTGAACGCTGCGGCGCTGGGTGAATTCCGCCATGGCGCCGGGCGCGGCCTGAGCGGAATGGCTTACATCACCGTGGGTACCGGAATTGGCGGTGGACTGATCGTAAACGGCAAACTTGCTCGCGGCGCGGGGCATCCGGAGATGGGGCACCATTATCCGCGCAGGTCCCCACAGGACCGAGATTTTAACGGGAATTGCCCGTTTCACGGCGATTGTCTGGAAGGGTTGGCGAGCGGTCCTGCAATCCTTGCGCGCTGGGGCAAAACGCTGTCGGACCTGCCGCAAGATCATGAAGCGCACGAGCTGGTTGCGGGGTATCTGGCGCAAGCCTGTCATACCTTGTTCGCATGTTGCGCGATCGAGCGCGTGGTGCTCGGCGGCGGAGTTATGAAATCATCAGGACTGCTCGAACGGATTATGAGCGCAACCGGCGAGGTCGGTGCGAATTATCTTCCGGGGCGCGACCAGCAGACGGTTGTATCGCCGTTTCTTGGCGACGACGCGGGCATTACAGGCGCCTTGCTTCTCGCGGACGATGCGGCAAGCTAACTTATCTGGAAGGAAGTGTTCGGAGAGGTGGTGGACGCACTAGGGCTCGAACCTAGGACCCGCTGATTAAGAGTCAGCTGCTCTACCAACTGAGCTATGCGTCCATACCGGCGGTGATCGCTGGTGGCCGGTGATTCGCCAGTGCGATCCGCCGGGAGGCGTTCAAATAGCGATTGTTGCAGGCGTGTAAAGAGGTTGCGTCACAAACCTGCCGAAGTCGACTGGCGGTTCCAGCGTTCGACCATCATGAGGGCGCCCACACACAGCATGTTCGTCATCATCGAGGACCCGCCATGGCTCATGAAAGGCAGCGGAATGCCGACAACCGGTGCCAGCCCCATCACCATCATGAGGTTCACGGCGACATAGAAGAAAATCGTCGCGGTCATGCCACCTGCCAGTAGCCGCGAAAAGCGGGTCTTGGCATCGCGAGCGGTCAGCAGGCCCCAGCGCAGCACGATTCCGAAGACGAGCAGGACGAAGAGACCACCGATCAACCCCCATTCTTCGGCCATAGTGGCAAACACGAAGTCGGTATGAGGCTCCGGCAGGTAGTTCAGCTGGCTTTGCGACCCCTCGCCAAAGCCTTTGCCGGACAGCCCGCCGGACCCGATCGCGATCTTGGACTGGATGATATGGTAGCCGCTTCCCTGCGGGTCGCTAGCCGGATCCAGGAAGGTGAGCACACGCTGCTGCTGATAGGGTTGAAGCCCGAAGAAGTACGCAAGCGGCGCTGCACACACGGCGGCCAGGCCGCCACCTATGAACCATTTCTGCGGAATGCCGGCGAGGAACATCACCACAACGCCGCCGAAGGCTATGGCGAGCGACGTACCGAGGTCGGGTTGCAGCAACACCAGCCCCATGGGCACGGCGAGCAGCCCTGCCGGAACGAGCAGAGCCCGCCAGCTGCCGATCATGCCCACCGGCAGGGAGTGATAGAACGCCGCAAGAATGAGGACGATACCGGGTTTCATCAATTCCGAGGGTTGCAGGCGAATGAAGCCAAGCTCCAGCCAGCGCTGGCTGCCGCCACCCAGTTGTCCGACCGCTTCGACCGCCATGAGCAGCAGCAGGATCGCGATATAACCGGGGATCGCAACGAACCGCGCCCAGTCCTCTGGAAAGTAGGACATCACCAGGGCCACGATCAGGAACACACCGAAACGCAGCAGGTGTGATCCAGCGTAGGGACTGAAGGAGCCGCCCGCAGCAGAGTGCAACACCGCAGCGCCAAAGGCGACAAGCATGGTGAGGGGAATAACCACCCGCCACGGGAACTGTGCGATCGGGGCAGGAAGGCTTACCGCGCCCCTCATGTCGTCGTATCCTCGGCCCGCGGGTTTGCTTCGTCACGTGGGCTGAACACGGTGCTGTCGGCCTGTTCCGGTCCCGAATAGGCGGCGCGCGCCTCTGCATCTACCTGCTCCGATAGCGTGACCGGCGGGGGGGCGGGGGGCAAGTCCACACCGGCTGCTGAAGCATAGGCCTGGTACTGGCGATCCAGTCTCTCCTGGGCGGTGCCGCCCCACTGCTCCTCCAGCGCGTGCAGGGCTTCCAGCCCTTTTTGCGGATCGAGCAGGAAGGTCATGACATCGCGGGCAACCGGGTAGGCGGCGCCCGAACCGCCGCCGTGCTCGATGACCACGGCACCGGCATAGCGGGGCTTGTCGAACGGGGCGAAGAACACGAACAGGCCGTGATCGCGGTAGCGCCAGGGGCCGGAGCGGCCATCCGAAACGCTGAGGCTGACGACCTGCGCCGTGCCGGTCTTGCCTGCCAGAAGAACGTCCTCGAGCGGCAAGCGGGCGCGCCCGGCGGTGCCGGGGCCGTTGACAACGTCACTCATCGCCTGCCGGATGTAGGCGATCTCGTCGGGACGGTAGTTCATGGAGGCAAATTTCGGGGCCGTGTCAGGCTTGATCAGCGAGGGCGTCACGGCAAAGCCGGTGGCGATGCGCGCGCTCATGACGGCAAGCTGCAAGGGGCTGGCGAGATAATAGCCTTGGCCAATCGATGCGTTCACCGTGTCGTATGGCTGCCATTCCGAGCCGTACTTTTCCAGCTTCCATTCGGGATCCGGAACAGTCCCGTAGAATTGGCTGGCAACAGGAAGATCGAATTCCTCGCCCAGTCCGAACTGGTGAGCGAAGCGGGCCACCTTGTCGAAGCCGACCTGCTGGGCGAAGTGATAGAAATAGCTGTCGCAGCTCTGGTAGACGGCCTTGGCCATATCGACCCGGCCATGATTGCTCCAGCAATTGAAGAACCGGTTGCCAATGCGCCTGCCGCCATTGCACATGATTGCTTCGTCGGGCGAAACCCCTTCGTGCATGAAAGCCATTGCGTGCATCGGCTTTACCGTGGAGCCCGGCGGGTAAAGACCCTTCAATGTCTTGTTGCGCAATGGCACACGATCGTTGTCGCGCAGCATTGCGAATTCCACGCGGCCAATACCGTCTGAGAAGCTGTTGGGATCGAAGCTGGGCATGGAGGCCATGCACAGGAGTTCGCCCGTTTCGCAATCCATGACCACGACGGAGCCCGATTCCAGTCCGATGCGACGGGCAGCGTAATCCTGCAGGGGACCGTCGATGGTCAATTGCACCGCGTTACCCTGAACGTCCTCGCGCGTTTCGAGGTCTCGCACGATCCGTCCCGATGCGGTCACTTCCACCCGGCGTGCGCCCGGCTCCCCGCGCAACTGCTGCTCGAACTGCTTCTCGATCCCGTCCTTGCCCAGTTTGAAACCGGGCGTCAGCAGCAGCGGTTTGGGATCCTCGTCGTATTCCTCGCGACTGGGTGTGCCGACATAGCCGATAAGGTGCCCGACCGAGGCCCCCGTGGGGTAGAACCGCGAATAACCGCGCTGAGGTATTACGCCGGGCAATTCCGGAATGCGCACGCTGACTGCGGCGAATTTCTCGTAATCGAGACCATTGGCGACGGGCACGGCTGCAAACCCGCGCGATTCTTCCAGCCGGTCACGCAGGTCGGCCTTTTCCGGCTCGCTGAATTCGAGCAGGTCGCCCAGCAGTTCCACCGTCGCGTCAGCATTCTCCAGCCGCTCGGGGATGATGTCGACGCGGAAATCCGCCCGGTTGGAGGCGAGCGGGGAGCCGTTGCGATCGAGAATCCAGCCACGGCGCGGCGGGATCAGGGTGAGGTTCACCCGGTTGCTCTCCGCCTCCATCTCGTACTTCTCGTTCTCGGCAACCGCGATGTAGCCCATGCGCGCCGCCAGCAGCAGGCCGATGCCGCCCTGGATAGAGCCGACAACGAAACTGCGCCTGTCAAAAGTCTGCTTGAGGGAATTCGACGTAAGCTTGCGATCCATGGCCTAGCCGATCCGCCTCACGCGCGTCAGCCTAAACCTGTCGAGAAGTGCAACCATCTTTGCAACAATGGGAAACACCACCACCGATAGCAAGAGTTGGGGGATGAGCAGCGGCAGGTTGGCAATTCCCAGCGAAGTGCCTGAAAACAGTGCGCTTGCCAGAAGGAAGACCGGAATGAACAGGGCTGCGACCAGCCAGTCCTGCCAGAAACTGCGCCAGGGAAAGCGGAGCTCGAGAAGCTCCAGCGCGATCATCGTTATGGAAAAAAGGAATATGCCACTGCCGATAGGCTGGCCGGAATAGAGATCGTTGAAAAAGCCCAGCGGCAGGCCAGCCCACATCGGCAGGAGACCCGGGCGCAGCAGTCGCCATGCGAGCAGCAGCAGGTATCCCATCGGAGGAAGAATAGGCGCAGGCGCGATTACCGGCAGCAATGGCGTAAGCGAGCCGAGCATGATCGTGATCCACGGAACGCCGTAGGCGAGCACCGGCGAGTGGTCGCGGTTGATCTTGCTGCCATAAGCGTCACGCCGGGCGCGGGTGGCCAGCCGTTCCATTACTCTTCGTCCTGCGACGAGCTTGACTCATCACCTTCGGAATCGACGGAACCGAGCGGAGCGTCCATGTCTGTCACGACATTGCCTTGCCAGATCGGTTTGACGATCACGACGTCGGTTGCGGCTGGATTGCTGAGCAGTTGCCCGATCGCGCCGTCGTCTGTCACCTCTGTCACCATGGCCACCGCCGTGCCGGGATGGAACAGTCCCCCTGCACCCGACGTCACGAAAATGTCGCCTTCCTTCAGTGGGTTGATGCCAAGGTTTATCAGCCTGATGCGGAGCGAACCGTCGGCGCGCCCTTCGGCGAAGGCGACCGTGTTGTCCGTCGCACGCCGAACGGGAACCACGCTATCGGTATCGGTCAGCAACAGGACGCGAGACGTATTGGCGCCGACTTCGAGAACGCGGCCCACCAGGCCAAGAGGCGATGTGACCGGCATGCCGGGTGCCACGCCGTCACGCCTTCCTGCGGAAAGGAAGGCAAAGCGCCGCGCGCTGCTGGAAGTCGATCCGATCAGGCGGGCGGTGGTAACCGGCTCCACGTCGCCTTCGACAAGTTGCAGAACGGCGCGCAGCCGTTCGTTCTCTTGCTCCAGCGCCCGGGCCTCGGCCAGCCGAACGCGGGCGATGCGGATTTCTTCCTCCAGCTCGGCATTCTTGCTTCCGGCGTTGTAATAGCCTGCAATCGCCTCGAAGAAATTGCGCGATCCCACGCGGCCGGCGGCGCCTACCTCACCGACAGGTGCTGCAGCATCGCTGGCCATGGAGCGAAGCCCGTTGAAGGTTTCCGGACGCCAGAGGGAGATTGCCAGCAGGAGCAAGCCAAGGGTCGCCCCGAGACCCGCAGCAAGATATCCGGCGAACAGCCCTAGCTGCGCCTTCTTGTTTGAACCTGATCGCTTAGCCGATGGCGGCGCCATAACCGCCGGTACCTCCAGAAACTTCCACTGCTTATGCGGTCATCAAGACGCCACGATAAATGGGGTCTTCCATCGCCTTGCCGGTACCAATGGCCACGCAGGTCAATGGATCCTCGGCAATGCTGACCGGTAGCCCGGTCTCTTCCTTGATGTGATCGTCAAGTCCGGCAATCAGCGCCCCGCCGCCGGTGAGCACGATCCCCTGGTCGACGATGTCCGCCGCCAGTTCGGGCGCAGTGTTTTCAAGGGCGATGCGAACCCCTTCGACGATCGCGCCGATCGGTTCGGAAAGCGCTTCGGCGATGTGCGCCTGGTTGATCGTGATTTCCTTGGGAACGCCGTTCACCAGGTCACGGCCCTTGATGATGATGCTTTCGCCAACACCATCTTCCGGCACGGTTGCGATGCCGTATTCCTTCTTGATCCGCTCTGCCGTGGCATCGCCGATCAGCAGGTTGTGATGGCGGCGCACGTAGGAGACGATGGCCTCGTCCATCTTGTCACCTCCGGTGCGAACCGACGTGGTGTAGGCAAGGCCCCGCAGCGAGAGCACGGCAACTTCGGTGGTGCCGCCGCCGATATCGACGACCATCGAGCCGACCGGTTCGGTCACGGGCATGTCGGCACCGATGGCGGCAGCCATGGGCTCGAGGATCAGGAAAACTTCGGAAGCGCCGGCATTGCTGGCCGCGTCGCGAATGGCGCGGCGCTCGACCGAGGTCGAGCCCGAGGGCACGCAGATCACGATTTCCGGATACCGCAGCAAAGTGCGCTTGTTGTGCACCTTGCGGATGAAGTGCTTGATCATCTCCTCGGCGATTTCGATGTCGGCGATCACGCCATCGCGCAGCGGGCGGATCGCCTCGATGCTGTCGGGGGTCTTGCCCATCATCATCTTGGCATCTTCACCCACGGCCTTGACGCGCTTCACACCGTTCAGCGTCTCGATGGCCACGACGGAAGGTTCATTCAGAACGATGCCGCGATCCTGGACGTAGACGAGAGTGTTCGCCGTGCCGAGGTCGATGGCCATGTTCTGCGAACCGAACTTGAAGAGATTGGAGAAGAAAGAACTCATCGAGAAATCCGTATTTTAGGTGAGCTTCGTCACGGAGAGACTCCGTGCATCCGCCGCAGGTGTTCAGGAATTGGCGGGTCTTTAACGCCTGATTGCGGTAAAGGCCAAAAAATTTGTCGACAAACATGCAGTTTTGTCGCGGTTCGCCTCGAAAATGCGGCGAGTGGCCGATAGGATGGCTGGATGCCGCAAATTCGTCGCCTTCCGGAAACGCTCGTCAACCGCATCGCCGCTGGCGAGGTGGTGGAGCGTCCGGCGTCTGCATTGAAGGAACTGGTGGAGAACGCCATCGACGCTGGCGCCTCGCGCATTGCTGTCTCGATTGTCGAGGGCGGCCTGGGTTCTATCGAGATTACCGACGATGGCTGCGGCATGTCCAGCGACGAGATGGCGCTGGCGCTCGAACGGCACGCCACGTCCAAACTGCCCGATGAAGCGATCGAACAGGTCGGCACACTTGGCTTTCGCGGGGAGGCCTTGCCTTCGATTGGCAGCGTGTCCCGGCTAACCCTGGAAAGCCGGGTGCGCGGGGCCGATCAGGGGTGGAGGCGGGTCGTCGACCATGGGGCCCTGGTAGAGGAAGGCCCTGCCGCCTTGCCCCCCGGCACCCGGGTGCGGGTGGAGAACCTGTTCGGCAAGGTACCGGCACGGCGCAAGTTCCTGCGGACTTCGCGCAGTGAATACGCCGCCTGCCAGGATGTGGTGAAGCGCCTTGCAATGGCGCGGCCCGACATCGGCTTTACGTTCGAGCATGGTAGACGCCGCATCTTCCAGGTGCAGGGCGGGGAGGGGACCGAGTCGCGTGTCGCGCAGATCGTGGCGCGGGAACTGGCGGATAACGCGGTCTCGCTGGACCTTGAGCGGCCTTCCGGTGAAGGCACGATGCGACTGACCGGCATCGCCGGCCTGCCGACCTACAATCGCGGCATTGCCGATCACCAGTACCTGTTCGTGAACGGTCGCCCGGTGAAGGATCGCCTGCTCACCGGCGCGGTGCGCGGTGCCTATGCCGACATGCTGGCACGCGATCGCCATGCGGTGCTGGCCTTGTTTCTCGAAATTCCTTACGCCGATGTCGACGTCAACGTCCATCCCGCCAAGACAGAGGTTCGTTTCCGCGATTCTGCGGCAGTGCGCGGTTTCATCGTTTCCGGCTTGCGGCAGGCCCTTTCGACCGGAGATCGCCGTTCCGCACAGTCACCCGACTCCGGCGCGATGAGTCGCTGGCAGCAGGAGCCGGTGCGCGACGAGCCGGCTGCTGCGTTGCGATCGATCTTTGCCGGGCGCGACTGGTCCGCCTCGCGGTCATCGACTTCGCACGTTGCCGAGCCGCGGATGGACTGGGCGAGCGAGGCAGATGTCCTCGCCGCGCCGCAGGGGAGGGCGGAAACCGCAGAGGTGCTGCCGGAAAACGCCGAGCAATATCCGCTTGGCATTGCCCGGGGGCAGGTTGCCAAGACCTACATCGTGGCGGAGGCATCCGACGGGCTGGTGCTGGTGGACCAGCACGCCGCGCATGAACGCATCGTGCTGGAACGGTTGCGCGCCGCGGGTGCTGGCGACCGGGTAGCTGCCAGCCAGGCGCTGCTGATGCCCGAGGTTGTCGAGATGGACGAGCCCGCCTGCGACCGCCTGGAAGAGCAGATCGATCATTTCGCGACGCTTGGACTGGTGATCGAGCGCTTCGGTCCCAACGCGATGCTAGTGCGCGCCTTACCCGGAACGCTTAAGAAAGCCGATCCGGCGAAATTGCTTGTCGATCTGGCAGACGATCTGGCCAAGCACGGCGCTTCGCTGCTGCTGGGCGAGAAGATCGAGCATGTCCTCGCGACCATGGCCTGTCACGGATCGGTTCGCGCCGGCCGTACGTTGAACGTTGCCGAGATGAATGCACTCCTGCGCGAGATGGAAGCCACGCCGCGTTCAGGGCAGTGCAACCATGGTCGCCCGACATGGGTGAAACTGTCCATGGATGATGTAGAAAAACTGTTCGGGAGGCATTGATGCGCTGGGCTGTAATCCTTTGCCTGGGTGCTGCGCTTGCGTCGTGCGGCGATGAATTGACCGATGCCGAGCGCGCGGAGCAGGATCGCGAACTGGCGGAACGCGTGCGCGAGGCGAATGACCAGGCACCTCCGCTGATTGAAGTCGTGCCCGAACCGCTGCTCTATCCTGACATGGAAGCCAACGACCTGTTCGGCCTTGCCTGTTCGTACGCTCCCGGCACCAGCATGGGTGCCCGCGTGATTGCGCGTGAGGCCGATGCGTTCGTGAAGATAGACGGAGATGTTATCCGGTTTGCCGCCGATCCCGGCTCGCGCGAACTGCCTGCCAACAGCCGATCGCTTTACAACGGCCGCGAATATTCGCTGCGACTGCAAATTGACGGCAAGCGGACAGACGACACAAACGGGAGTGCCTTTTACGAAGGGACTGTCTGGCTGCGGGACCGGTGGGACCGGGTCATATACCAGGGGGCTGGCACCGTATCCTGCGGCGCGTGATGCCTATATCAGGGCGGGGCGCACCAGCATCCAGATGCCCATGCCGATCATGGCAAGGTTTTCCGTCAGCGAGACGAAGCCAAGCGGGACATTTGCGCTACCCCCCACGCAGGCGCACTTAATCTCGCGCTTCTGGATATAGACGGCGTAGAATACGCTGACCGCGCCGATCGTACCGATAACCAGTGCGACGGGTATGGATATCCACGGCAGCACCCGGCCTGCCATCAGGATGGCGGCTCCCGCTTCCAGGAACGGGTAGAGGTAGGCATAGGGCACCCATCGCTTCGCCAGCAGGTCGTAGCCGAGGAACATGGTGGAGAACTGCTCCACATCCTGCAGCTTCAGCATGGCGAGCATCGCCATCGAGAAAGCGACGAACCATTCGCCCGCGCGGATCGTCAGCGGCGTGCCAAAGCTCCACCAGCTGAGCGCCAGCGCCAGTCCAAGACCCACTGCGAATACCGCGATGACCGGGGTGTAGCTGGTCTCGCTATCGTCCTTTGGCGGATTGCCGAAGTGCTTGCGCAGCGCATCGTATCCCCCGATCCGTTCATCGTCGATGAAAACCTGCGGGGTAGTCTTCACGCCATGCTTTTCCTTGAACGCGTCGGTTTCCTCGCGATTGGTGAGGTAGTGGTCTTCGACTGTGTAACCTTTACGCTCCAGCAGCCATTTTGCCTTCAGGCCATAGGGACAGACGTGCTTTTCCATCACCATGCGATGGAGGCGCGCGGTCTTTTGACCGCGCGCCCCTGAACTGGCCTGGGTATCGGGTGTGTTGCTCATGTCGCTCATGCGCGGAAATGGGGGACCTTTCCATCGGGGCCCATTTCCGGAATGATCCGGTAGCGGGCGAGTATCAGCGACAGGATGCCAAAGGCGATCAGGCCGATAGCGACCAGAGTGAAGATGAAGCCATCATCGGCAAGGCTCGCGACAGCGTCGCCAAGCGTCTTAACCTGTTCGCCGCCGGCCGACATGAAGCCAGCCTGGAACAGCGACCAGCCGATCACCACGAACACAACGGCGCGGGCCGCGTAGCCAATCGCTCCGATCGTGCGGGTATGATCTGGTGCCTGTGCGGAAATGCGGTTCATGAATTCACCAGTGACTGCCTTTTTGCCTTGGGCAAATGCGGCGATAAAGAAGGCAATCCCAAGCAGGCCGAGGATGATGCCGCCAAATTCCATGGACAGTACGCCGGAAGCCGCTTCCTGCGCGCCGCCACCGCCGGAGCCGCCATCACCCGATCCACTGCCTTCGCTGCTGGCGAACTTGTAGGCCGAGAATGCCAGCGCAAAGTGGCCGATGGCACTGCCGAGGTGGCCGAGGCGCTTACCCCAGCCCTTCGCGTCGGAGCCTTCGTTTTCGATGTCGAAAAGAGGCGAACACAGGCGGAAGAGGCCATACGCGGTGAGGCCGACTACCATGATCCACAGGATCGCGGTGCCGGCGGGGAAGTCCTCGATGGCGAGGAATACGCCGTTCGTCCCGTTTGCAATCTTGCCAGCGCTGGTGAGGGCGATGAGGCCGACGACCGAATAGAGGATGGCGCGGCTGAAGTAGCCCACCCGTACCAACCAATTGAACTTCTCGGACTTGTCGACCATGCGGGGTTACTCCTCTGAACCGTTTCCCCAGCAACGGGCGAAGCGCATGTTTGTGCCGAGATGCGCAGGCAGGCAGTTAATCTGGAACACCTGGAACACCGTTCAGGGGAGAATGTCGCCGCCGGGCGTTTACGCCAGCAAACCATTGGCTTGCCTGGCGATCGGCGCAGTTCGAGGTGGGTGGGGCAGGGCAAGACCATCGCCCGCCACATGACCTGATAGCCAGACTTGTAGGAAAGCGCGCGGAAGGCGCTGTCAGCGCAGTCGCTTCACGTAAAGCTGCTTGTCGTCGCGACGTTCCATCTTGAAGTTCTCACCCGCCGCTTGCATCAGGTCCGACAGCCGCTTGAACCCATGGTTACGCACGTCGAAGCTGGAACGGTTACCGGCGATCTGGCCCACCTCGTGCAGGCGGGCGAACCCTTCGTCATCGCGGCTGGCAGCTTTCCACGCGGCACCGAGCAGCTCGATCAATTCGGAGTCGATCGCGCCGCCGCTACCGGGCTTGGTGTCATCCGAAGAGGTGCGGATAAGCTGGTCAACATCGATGTAGCGGGTACAGGCCGTCTTGAAAGCGTTGGGCGCCTTCTCGCTGCCGAAGCCATAGACAATAAGGCCGTCCTGCCGCAGACGGGTAACCAGCGGCGTGAAGTCGCTGTCGCTGCTCATGATACCGAAACCGTCCACCTTGCCTGCATTCAGCAGGTCGATGGCATCGATGGTCATGGCAATATCGGTGGCGTTCTTGCCCTTGGTCAGGTCGAACTGCTGCACCGGCTGGAGGCCGTAGCGGTGCGAAATCTGATTCCAGTTGGAGAGGGCGGGCTTGGCCCAGTTGCCATAGGCCCTGCGGATATTAACCTGCCCCAGCTCTGCCAGAACGGTCAGCACCGGGTCGATACCGTGATGGCTGGCATTGTCTGCATCGATGAGCAGGGCGATGTTCTTTAGATTGGCTTCAGGCATGGGCGATGAAATGGCGGCACCGCTCGCGGAAAGCAAGTGCGGGCAAGGCCGCAATCCTTCGCGGGATTTTCATGTCACAGATTGCGGCAGAAAAGTGTCGCGCCCTAGGTTGCAGGCACTCGGTCTATCGCAAGGGGCGCTCTTGCGGTCCCTCGATTTGCCAGTCTTTCACCCGCGTTCATTTTCGCGACAGGGAAATCTTAACAGGAGCCACGTTTGAAGCGCGGTCCGGTCGAAAGCCCTGATGCGCATCAACGTGAATATATGGAGACCGCACAAGTTCTTGCGGGCCAGCAGCAGTGCATCACGCGCCGTGCCGGCCTGATCGTTTCGAAGGAGTTTCAAGATGAAGATCAATTCCCACAAGCCTCTGGGCCTTGCCCTTGTCGCCGCCATGGCGCTCCCCGCTTCCGGCTCGCTTTCCGCGCAGGAGCTTCGTCCCGCCAGCGCCCAGGCGAACGTCCAGACCGACCGGATCGATGTCTACGGTACGCTGCCAAGCGATCTTTCCGGGCTGGAAGATGGGCCGGAGATCGACGGTTTCATCTCGCAGCGTCGCGGCCGTGAAATGCAGGTGACGGCAGAGAACGGGCAGAGCACCACGGTCTTCGTTGCCGACACGACCGACATTCGTGCGCGCGGTGGCTTCCTGGGCCTTGGCCGGACCGAACTGGGCCGTGACTCGCTGCTCAACGGCCTGCCGGTGACTGTCGAGACCGTGCAATGGGAAGGCGGGCTGGTGGCCAGCCGTGTCCGCTTCAAGGACGATGACCTCGAGACCGCAGCCATGATCCGCGGCGCGACGAACCAGCGTTTCACCGAGAACGAGATGGCGATCGAGGAAAACGCGGTTGCTACCGAAGCGCTGCGCGGCCGCGTTGCCAATATCGACCAGTATAACGTTCGCGGAACGGCCAATGTCTATTTCGACACCGGCAAATGGAACCTCACTCCCGCTTCGCAGCGCGAGCTGTGCGACACCGCGCGTGAAGCTGGCGGCATGGATAATGCCCTGCTGCTCGTGGTCGGCTATACCGACGATGTCGGGGACTATGACTACAACCAGACGCTGAGCGAACGCCGCGCGGGCCGTGTGGTCAACTATCTCCAGCAGCAGTGTGACTGGCAGCCGTGGCGCATGCTGACGCCGACCGGCATGGCCGAGGCAGATCCGCTGGCCGACAACACCACGCCGGCCGGGCGGGCACAGAACCGCCGCGTTTCAGTGAACATCCTCGTCAGCAAGGCTGTCGACAACATGTAAGCCAACTGGCTGGCTGAGAAAAAAGCCCCCGCGTCAGCAATGGCGCGGGGGATTTCTTATGCCGGTCGGAATTCTCCGCTTTCCTCGTCCAGCAAATGCAGGATGCCATCGGAAATGGCGAAGTAAGCACCGCGCAGGCCCAGTTCTCCAGCGGCTTCCTTTTCCTGCACGCACGGGAAAGTGCGCAGGTTGGCAAGGCTGACTTTCACGGCTGCCAGTTCCATGGCGCGTTCCGCCTCGCGGCCGGTGGTGCCGAGCTTTTCAGCAATGGGCCCACGCGTTTCGTCCAGCATGTCGATCCAGTGAGCAACGAACCCCCCGGCACCAAGTTCATTGCCGTGCAAGTCTTGCGTCAGCGCGGCCTGGCAGCCGCCGCACATGCCGTGGCCCATGACCACGACTTCCTTCACCTTCAGGAACTGCACCGCAAATTCAAGCGCCGCGGACACACCGTGGCGGCCTGGCGTGGTTTCGAACGGGGGCACGAGGGCAGCGACATTGCGCACGACGAACAGCTCACCGGGAGCTACGTCGAAAATCTGTGCAGGGTCCACCCGGCTATCGGAACAGGATATCACCATAACCTGCGGCGACTGGCCTTCCTTCAGCTCCTCCCAGCGCTCACGCTGCTGTTCCCAATCGGTCTCGCGAAAGCGGCTGTAGCCGCCGATCATTTGGTCAAATGTCTTCATGCGACTATCGCTGCCGTGATTTTCCAGATTCGGCAAGTGGGCTGAAGGTCATGCGGGTTGCCCAGTCGAGGGTAGGGCACTAAGTGGGCAGCCAATGAACGACCTCTCATCTGCACCCGCCCCGGAAGAAGAACGCCCGGCCCGTCAGCGCAAGCCGGACTGGATTCGCGTGAAAGCGCCGACCAGCAAGGGTTTTCAGGAAACGCGCAAGCTGATGCGCGACCTCAACCTGAACACCGTCTGCGAAGAGGCGGCATGTCCGAATATCGGGGAATGCTGGGAGAAAAAGCACGCCACGGTGATGATCCTTGGCGATGTCTGCACTAGGGCCTGCGCGTTCTGCAACGTGAAAACGGGCATGCCCCGCATGGTCGATCCGATGGAGCCGGAGAACACCGCCATCGCCGCGGCCAAGATGGGCCTCGAACACATCGTCATCACCAGCGTCGACCGCGACGACCTGCCCGATGGCGGCGCGAACCAGTTTGTGAAAGTGATCAAGGCGCTGCGACGCGAGACACCCGACACGACCATCGAGATCCTCACGCCCGATTTCCGGGGCAAGATGCGTGCGGCGGTCGAAGCGATTTGTGAAGCCGGGCCAGATGTTTACAACCACAACCTCGAAACGGTGCCGCGTCTCTATCCCACCATCCGGCCCGGGGCGCGCTATTATGCTTCGCTACGGCTGCTGGAAGAGGTGAAGAGCCACAACCCGCTGATCTTCACCAAGTCCGGTATCATGCTGGGCCTAGGCGAACAGCGTCTGGAAGTGCACCAGGTAATGGACGACATGCGCAGCGCGGATGTCGATTTCATCACCATGGGCCAGTACCTTCAGCCCACGCCAAAACACGCCAAGGTCGAAGATTTCGTGACGCCAAAGGCGTTCGACGCGTTCGGCTCCATCGCCCGTGCGAAAGGTTTCCTTCAGGTGGCCGCCACGCCGCTGACCCGTTCCAGCTACCACGCCGGCGATGATTTCGCCGAAATGCGCGCCGCACGGGAAGCCCGGCTGGAAAAGCAGAGGGCGAAGGAAGGGAAGGGCGCCTGATGCCCTCCATCCGCGAAACCCACCGCCTGCCCTACACGGCAGAGCAGATGTTCGACCTTGTCGCCGACGTCGACAGGTATCCCGAGTTCCTGCCATGGGTGGTCGCCACCCGCGTGCGGCAGGATAGCGAGACGGAAATGACCGCAGACATGCTGGTCGGGTTCAAGGCGCTGCGCGAGAAGTTCACTTCGAAAGTGGTGAAGGAGCGCCCCAGCAGCATCCATGTTCACTACGTCGACGGACCCCTGCGCGACCTCGACAACAACTGGACTTTCCGCGACCTGCCCGACGGTGGTTGCGAGATCGACTTCTGCGTGGACTTCAGTTTCAAGAACATCATGTTCGAAACGCTGGCCGGGCAGTACATCGACCGCGCCTTCCGCAAGATGGTGACTGCGTTCGAGGCCCGCGCGGCGGAACTTTACGGCAGCAGCAGCTCCAGCGCACAAAGCGTGGCCTGACGGCGCACGCCGGAACGACCGGTATTCTCGAATAGCCGATCTTCTGCCTCGGGCTCTTCCTGTCCCTTCTCCAGCCGCGCGAACACGACGGTGCCAACCGGCTTTGTGTCGCTGCCGCCTCCTGGCCCCGCTACACCGCTGATTGCAACTGCAACGTCGGCGTCGCTGTTCTCCAGCGCGCCGCGGGCCATGGCGTAGACGCAGGCGATCGACACCGCGCCGAACGCTTCGATGATGTCGCTAGCCACGCCAAGTTCGCCCTGCTTGGCCTCGTTCGAATAGGTGACGAAGGACCTGTCCAGCACGGCAGAGCTGCCGGGGATCTCGGTGAGGGCAGCGGCGACCAGTCCGCCGGTGCAGCTTTCCGCCAGAACGATCTTGCGCCCGGCCGCAGCGTTCTCTTCCACCACGCGGCGGGCGAGGGTCACGATGTCGTCGGGAAGCAGGAAATCGCTCATGTTTTCGCCACCATGGTTGCCACGGCCTGGGCCGCGATGCCCTCGCCGCGGCCGGTAAAGCCCAGTTTCTCTGTTGTGGTAGCCTTCACGCTAACCGAACCGGCGGCAGTGCCCAGCAGTTCCGCCAGCCTTGCCTGCATTGCATCGCGGTGAGGGCCGATCTTGGGCGCTTCGCAGATCAGCGTCAGGTCCACATTGCCGACGACATAGCCCGCATCGCCCGCAAGTTTCACCGCATGTTCGACGAACTGCGCCGAACGCGCGCCCTTCCACTGTGGATCGCTGGGCGGAAAATGCTGGCCGATATCCCCCATCGCCATCGCGCCCAGAATGGCATCCACCACGGCATGAAGGCCAACATCCGCGTCGGAATGGCCTGCGAGCCCCTTGTCATGCGGGATTTGCAGCCCGCACAGCCACAGTTCCTCGCCTGCTGCCAGCCGGTGGACATCGTATCCCATGCCGACACGCACGGGCAGGGCAGGGGCAGTCTGGGACACGAAATCCTCCGCAAAGGTGAGTTTCTTCAGTCGCTCGTCGCCGTCGACCATTGCTACCTCGCCTCCTGCTGCGCGCAAGACCTGGGCATCGTCGCCCGCCACAGGTTCACCCGGCCAGGTGCGGTGGGCCGCAAGTATCTCGGCATAGCGGAAGGCCTGCGGGGTCTGCACGCGCCGCAGGGTGTCGCGTTTGGCGTCTGCGGCCATCAGCTCGCCATCGGCGACGACAATCGAATCCACTACCGGAAGGACGGGAATTGCGCCCGCGCGGATTTCGAGGGCGGACAGCAAGCGCCGGATTACCTCGCCGGGCACGTCTGGACGCGCCGCATCGTGGATCAGCACGCGCTCGAAACCGATGTCGGCAAGCGCTTCCAGCCCCGCGGCAACCGATTGCTGGCGTGTAGCCCCGCCGTCGATCACACTCAGGCCTTTGGTAACACCTGCCGCATCGCGCGCCATCTGGTGCATTCCGGCAGGAGCAACAATAACGATGTGGGCGCAACCCGCCTTGCGCAGGGCGTCTATCGAATGGCGCAGGACCGGCTTCCCGCGCCACGGTGCGAACTGTTTTGGCAGCGTCTGTCCCGACCGCGTACCTTTTCCAGCTGCGACGACGATCGCTGCGAAAGGCGGTTCGGGCGAATTGGATTGGGTCATCGACACAGGGCAGCGAGCTAGCCGCTTGAGACTGTCCTCGCAATCCACTATGCGCCTGCCTATATTTTAGGCATCAGATTCATGAGCGCAAACGCAATCCCTTCTCCCCCGGCGATTACGCCTGTCGATATCGGCCCCGTGCGGATCGATTGCCCGGTCGTGCTCGCGCCGATGACTGGGGTGACGGACCTGCCGTTCCGCACGCTGGTGCGCCGCTATGGCTCGGGCCTCAACGTGACCGAAATGATTGCCAGCGAGGCAGCCATCCGCGAAACGCGCCAGTCCATCCAGAAGGCGGAGTGGCATCCGACCGAGGAACCGGTGTCCATGCAGCTGGTGGGCTGCGACCCCGTTTCCATGGGCGAGGCGGCCAAGCTGCAGGAAGACAACGGCGCTGCGGTGATCGACATCAACTTCGGTTGCCCCGTGCGCAAAGTGGTGGGCCAGCTAGCCGGCAGCGCGCTGATGCGCGAAGTCGGCTTGGCGACCAAGCTGATGGAAGCGACGGTAAAGGCCGTGTCCGTCCCGGTTACGGTGAAGATGCGCATGGGCTGGGATCATGCCAGCCTCAACGCACCCGAACTCAGCCGGATTGCCGAGGACCTTGGTGTGAAGATGATCACAGTCCACGGCCGCACGCGCAACCAGATGTACAAGGGCAGCGCCGACTGGTCGTTTATACGCAAGGTAAAGGATGCGGTTTCGATCCCCGTCATCGTCAACGGCGACATCTGCTCCATCCCCGATGCCGCGCAGGCGCTGGAGCAGTCGGGTGCCGACGGCCTGATGATCGGGCGCGGCGCCTACGGCAGGCCTTGGCTGTTGGGGCAGGTCATGCATTGGTGGCACACCGGCGAAATGCTTGAGAGCCCCAGTTTCGACGAACAGTACGAAACCGTCGCCGAACATTACGACGCCATGCTGGAACATTACGGCGAGGACGTTGGCGTGAAGATCGCCCGCAAGCACCTTGGCTGGTACACCAAGGGGATGCACGGCAGCGCCGACTTCCGCAACAAGGTGAACTTCATCGAGGACCCGGCACAGGTGAAGGGCGAGCTCGAGCGGTTCTACGCACCTTTCCTCAGGCGCCGGGCTGCGTGAGCGAGGAGGATACCGCGCTGCCCGCCGCGCGCGAGCAGCTTCACGGCCTGTCATTCGGATTGCTGTTGCTCGATCCCGCACAGGTTATCCGGGAGGCCAATCCCGCTGCCGAAAGCCTGCTGGGGCTTAGCCTGAAGCGGATGAAGGGCAAGTCGTTCCTCGAAGTACTCGCCTTCGATCAGCCCGGCATCGTCGACCGACTGCGCGATGTGGAGCGTCAACTGGTCGCCCGGGGCGTGGATGCCCGTATCGGCAATCGCGACCTGCGCCTGAATATCACCGTTTCAACCCTTTCCGATCATCCGGGATGGCGCATGGCAACCTTGTCCGATGCGAGCCAGGGCGAGCGGTTCGAGGAGCACGAGCGGCGCGGACAGTTGCGCGGCCCCGCCGTTCTGGCGCACGAAATCAAGAACCCGCTGGCAGCCATTCGTGGGGCATCCCAGCTGCTGGCACGAAAGGTTGGCGACACGGAAAAGGCGCTGACGAACCTGATTGCCGACGAGGTCGATCGCATTGCCCAACTGATAGATCGCATGCAGCGACTAGGCCGCGAACGCGCGGAACCGGTGGGGCCTGTTATCCTTCATCAGGCGATCCGGCGGGCTTACGAAACCGTACGGATCTCCAGCGCATCGACGGTCGCCTGGCGCGAGGAATTTGATCCGTCGCTCCCGCCAGTCCTCGCCAACGAAGGCGCGCTGGTGCAGGTGCTGGTGAACCTGATGGCCAACGCCTGCGATGCCTGCGGCGACAGCGTAGCCCCGCAGGTGACGGTCCGCACGCGGTTCGTCAGCGGCATGGTGATGAACGTCATCCGCCTGGGCAGACCGGTCAAATTACCGATCGAGATTACCATCAGCGACAACGGACCCGGCGTTGACCCAGCGATCCGCGATGACATTTTCGAGCCCTTCGTCTCCAGCAAGACGAACGGGCAGGGGCTGGGGCTGGCCCTGGTGCAGAAACTGGTGCGCGACATGGACGGCCGTGTAAGCCACGAACGCGACGATGCCCGGGGGTGGACGCATTTCCGTATTCACCTGCCCGTGGCGCGCTGATTCAGGAGGGGAAAGGCATGGCTCACCACGCCTTGCTGGTAGAAGACGACAACGCAATCGCCACGGTCATTCGCGTAGCGCTGGAGGACGAGGGGTTCGAAGTCGATACCTGCGACACCGTGGCTGGTCGAGATGCCTCTCTCGAGCAGCGCGATTACGGGGTCATGCTGACCGATGTCATGCTGCTGGACGGAGACGGTATCGAGACGCTGGGCGCCGTGCGCGAGCGGTATCCGGAAATGCCGGTGATCATCCTGTCCGCGCAGAATACGCTCGATACCGCGGTGCGCGCCACGGAACGCGGTGCTTTCGAATATTTTCCCAAGCCTTTCGACCTCAACGAACTGGTGCGGGCGACGCGCCAGGCCGTCGATAGCCGCAAGACCGGCATGATAGGCGAGGAGGCTGGGGCCCAGGGGCTGCCGCTGATCGGGCGCAGTCAGGCCATGCAGGAGGTCTATCGTCTGATCACCCGCGTTCTTGGCAACGACCTTACCGTGCTGGTGCTGGGTGAGAGCGGAACGGGCAAGGAACTGGTGGCCGAAGCCATCCACGAACTCGGTGCCCGCAAGCAAGGCCCCTTCGTCGCGGTCAATACCGCCGCAATTCCGCGCGAACTGATAGAGAGCGAGTTGTTCGGGCACGAGAAGGGCGCTTTCACAGGGGCCACCGCCCGCCATATCGGCAAGTTCGAGCAGGCGCATGGCGGCACGCTGTTCCTGGACGAAATCGGCGACATGCCGGCAGAAGCGCAGACCCGTCTGCTTCGTGCGCTGCAATCGGGTCGCATCCGCAGGGTGGGCGGCAGCGAGGAGATCGCGGTGAACGTCCGTATCGTCGCGGCGACCAACCGCGATCTGTTGCCTCTCATAGCAGCAGGCGATTTTCGCGAGGATCTCTATTACCGGCTCAACGTGGTGCCGATCAAACTCCCGCCGCTGCGCGACCGTACCACCGACATCGCTCCGCTTGCACTGCACTTCCTGTCCCGCGCGGCCAACGAGGGGCTGCCGCGGCGATCGCTGGCAGAGGATGCGGCGCAGTTGCTGGCGCAGCAACCGTGGCGAGGGAACGTGCGCGAACTGCAGAACCTCGTCTATCGCGCGGCACTGCTATCGCGAGAGGATGTGATCGACGCGGCAACGGTGCGCTCTTTGCTCGATACGGCTCCTGCGAGCGGCGGCCAGGCGTCGCAGCAAGATATCGGGTCTGCCGTCGACAGCTGGCTGGATGAGATCCAATTCTCGCCGGGGAATCTCTATCATGAAGCCCTGGCAGAACTGGAACGGCCGATATTCCGCCATGCCCTTTCGCGCACCGGAGGCAACCAGCTGAAGGCTGCCCAGTTGCTGGGCATTAACCGCAATACCCTGCGCAAACGGCTGTCCGAACTGGAGATCGACCCGGACAGTTTCTCTCGCAATTAGGGGATTACAGCGCTTTTAACTTGCAAAGCTGCAACAGCGTTGTTGTAAGCCTGCAACGTGACAGAAGCGCCACACTCCGAAGCGGCGGAAACTGCCTCCAAACGCTCGCGCTTCCTGCGCCGCGCGGCTGTGGCTTCACGCAAGCTGAACCTATTTTTCTGGCTCGAAGTGCTTTGCTACGTGGCGCTGGCGCTGATGGTCCTGACCGTGTGGTTCACGCTGGCAGGGCGGCCAAGCGATGGCGAGCCGATCCCATCCTGGCAGGCGGCGACGCTGCTGGTGGGCACCTTGCTGCCAGCCCTTGGCCTGATTGTGCTGTGGGGCCGCCGCATTGCGATCCGCAGGGCCGGCAGCACCACTGCCCGCCTGCATGTGAACCTGGTGTTCTTTTTCTCTCTCCTCGCCGCAATTCCCACGCTGATCGTGGCCGTGTTCGCATCGATCCTTTTCCAGTCTGGGGTGCAGTTCTGGTTCAGTGACGATTCGCGCGGCATCCTGGAGAATGCGAACAACCTTGCGGAAGGTTACTACGACGAGAACCTGCGCGGCGTGGGCAACAATGCCGTCGCCATGGCAGGCGACATGCGGTTCGTGATGCAGAACGTGCCGGTCGCCAGCGTGGAATTTATCGACCAGCTCTATAATCAGGCGTACTCGCGCGAGCTGAGCGAGGCGGCGATCATACGCCTGACCGGCGACGGCGAATACCGGCTGATCGCCCTTGCTGACCCGGAGGACGACCGCGAACGCCAGCGCATCAACAACTCCGTGGTGGAGCCTTTGCGCGAAGGTCAGCCGTTCACCGTGTCGTCCTCTCCCGAACGGACCGAAGCCACGGCCATGCTGGACCGCGAGCTGGACCTGTATGTCTACGTCGCCCGCGACGCGCGGCCCGAGGCGGCGCGGCTCTACCGCCAGGCGCAGAACGTCGCGGGTGCCTATGACGACCTGACAGAGCGCGCCCGGGTGCTGCAGTTGCAGTTCAACTTCGCCCTGTTTGGCGTGTCCCTGGCGCTGGTCGCTCTGGCAGTCTGGGCCGCTTTGCGCTTTGCCGACCGCCAGGTGAAACCACTCGCGGAACTGGCCGAGGTGGCGCAGGAAATCGGCGCGGGCAACTATGCCATGCGCGTATCCGGGCGCACAGGGCAGGACGAGATCGGTCTGCTCAACCGTGCGTTCAACCGGATGAGCGCGCAGATCGAGCGCCAGACCGATGCACTGCTGGGCGCCAACAGGCAGCTCGACGAGCGGCGCGCATTTATCGAGGCGGTTCTGCAATCGATCACGGCCGGCATCGTCTCCATCAACGGGGAAGGGCGCATTCAGCTGATGAACAATTCTGCGCAGCGCCTCCTGCTCGATCGCGAAGGCCCCGTCCCGGTCAACGTGCCGCTGGAGGAGGTTGCCCCGCCGCTCGCCAAACTGGTCAGCGAAGGCTCGATGGGCGAGATCATCCAGTTCAGCCGTCGCGGGGAATTGCTTACGCTGGCGGTACAGCTGGCCCCTGACGCCGGTGGATATGTGATCACTTTCGAGGATATCACCCGCCAGTTGCTCGACCAGCGACAGGCGGCCTGGTCCGACGTGGCGCGCCGCATCGCGCACGAGATCAAGAACCCCCTCACGCCGATCCAGCTGGCGACCGAGAGATTGAAGCGGCGCTATTCCAAGCAGATCGACAAGGATGTCGAACTCTTCGACGAGCTGACCGGCACGATTATCCGGCAGGTGGGTGACCTGCGCAAGATGGTGGACGAGTTCTCCAGCTTCGCCCGCTTGCCCAAACCCGTCTTCCGCAGCGAGGACGCCGTCGACCTGGTGCGCCAGGCGCTGTTCCTGCAGGAAGTCGCGCACCCCGAGATCACCTACGGCTTTTCCGCCGGAAGCGACATTCCGCCGATAGAATGCGATCGGCACCAGGTTGGCCAGGCAATGACCAACGTGCTGAAAAACGCTGCCGAGGCGGTGGATGCACGCGGTCCCGATGCGCCAGTCGACTGGCGCGGGCGCATTACCGTGACGATGGAACGCGACGGTGACCATATCGAGATCGCCGTTACCGACAACGGCATCGGGCTGCCACAGGGCGGCGAAAACGTGATCGAGCCATACGTCACCACGCGCGAGAAGGGCACCGGGCTCGGCCTCGCCATCGTGAAGAAGATCGTCGAAGAACACGCCGGCGATCTCGAATTCGCTGCCCTTCCAGAGGGCGGCACCAAGGCAACACTGCGCTTCGCAGTGCATCCGGGTGACCTGGATGAGAACAGCGAAGCGGCCGAATGATTTTTGCAGGAGAGCACTGAATGGCACTCGATATCCTGGTCGTCGATGACGAACGCGACATTCGCGATCTCGTTGCCGGCGTCCTCAGCGACGAAGGCTATGACTGCCGCACCGCGGGTGATAGCGCCAGCGCGCTGGCCATGATCGATGAACGTCGGCCCAGCCTCGTCCTGCTCGACGTATGGCTTCACGGCAGCCCGATGGACGGATTGGAAGTGCTGGATGCCGTCAAGCAGCGCGAGCCCAACCTGCCGGTCATCATCTTCTCCGGCCACGGCAATGTCGATACCGCCGTATCCGCGGTCAGCCGCGGGGCGATGGACTTCATCGAAAAGCCGTTCGAGGCGGAAAAACTGCTGCACCTCGTCGCGCGTGCAACGGAAACCGAGCGGCTGCGCCGCGAAAACGAGCGTCTGCGTGAAGGGATGGCAAGCACCGACGAGTTTACCGGCAACTCCAGCGCCATCAACGCCGTGCGCGCCACTTTGAAGCGCGTGGCAAATACCGGCAGCCGCGTGCTGGTGAGCGGCCCGGCAGGGGCGGGCAAGGAAGTGGCTGCAAGGCTTCTTCACGCATGGAGCCCGCGTGCGGACAAGGCTTTCGTCACGGTCAATTCCGCCCGCATCACGCCGGAGCGGTTCGAGCACGAGCTGTTCGGGGAGGAGGCCGATGGCAAGCTCGTCCGCCCCGGACTGCTGGAAATGGCCGACGGCGGCACGCTGTATCTCGACGAAGTGGCCGATATGCCAGAGAGCACGCAAGCGCGCATACTGCGCGTGCTGACCGACCAGAGCTTCGTGCGTGTAGGCGGCAGCCGGCAGGTGGGCGTGGACGTTCGGGTCGTATCCTCCACTGCGCGGGACCTGTTGGGCGAAATCGAGGAGAAACGTTTCCGCGAAGACCTGTTCTACCGCCTCAATGTGGTGCCCATTGAAATTCCGGCCCTGTCGGAGCGCCGGGACGACATACCGGCCCTGGCCGATCATTTCTTCACCCGCTACGCGCGCGAGCAGGGGCTGGAGCCGCCCACGGTCGCACCGGAGGCACTGGCGGCGATGCAGGCCTATGACTGGCCGGGGAATGTCCGCCAGTTGCGCAACGTGATCGAACGCACGGTGATTCTTGCCCCGCGCGAGGATTTCAGCGCCATTACGCCCGATATGTTGCCTCCTGAAATCACCGGCAGCTCCGACGAGGGTGGTGGGGGCATATCGTCGCTGATGGGCGTGCCCTTGCGCGAGGCACGGGAAAGTTTCGAGCGCGAGTACCTGCGCATCCAGATCCGACGCTTTTCGGGAAATATCTCCAAGACTGCAGGCTTCATCGGGATGGAGCGGTCGGCGCTGCATCGCAAGTTGAAGCTGCTGGGGATGAACGAACGCAACAGCAACGGCGACGAAGACTAGGCTCCTCAGCCGGAACTTTTGGTCAGGCAAGGAACCAATTGCTGCCGGAAAGTTTTTTGTATTATACGCTGCATTGCACAAAAGTGCGGCCGGGGGATCCTGAAACTGTTTCACGGATTTGCCAGATTGCGGGCTTACACCTGCCAAAAACGATGGAGTCAGAAGAATGGCCAAGGGCACCCTTTCGGCACGGCCACGACCGGTGGCAGAACCCGAATCGCGCGCCGCGAAACCTGCCGGGAATGGCAAGAATGCCAATTTGCAGGATATTTTCCTGAATCACGTCCGCCGCGAAAAGATTCCCGTCACGATGTTTCTCGTGAAAGGAGTGAAGCTGCAGGGTATCGTGACTTGGTTCGACAATTTTTCGATCCTGCTGCGGCGGGACGGGCAATCGCAGCTTGTCTACAAGCACGCGATTTCCACCATCATGCCCGGGCAGCCCGTCGATGCCGAACAGTTCGGCAGCGGGCCCGACGGTAACCGCAAGCTTCGCCTGTTGCAGGACATCTTCCTCACCCGCGTTCGCGATGCGGACGTGCAGGTGACGATGTTCCTGGTGAACGGTGTGATGCTGCAGGGACGGATCGCCAGTTTCGACCTTTTCTGCATGTTGTTGGAACGTGATGGCTATGTGCAGCTTGCATACAAGCATGCTGTATCCACGATCCAGCCCGATCGGCCGGTCGACCTGACCGACGACGATCTGGAAGATGACGAAGGCGAAAGCGACTGATTGTCGACGACGATATTGAAGGTGAAGTCACCCGCGGGGCGCGGGCGCTTGTCGTCTGCCCGGACATCCGCGCACAGCGCCGCGAGGATGATCCCGAAGCACGTCTGGAAGAGGCAAAGGGGCTCGCGCTAGCGATCGGCATCGTCGTGGCCGAGGCTTTCATCATTCCTGTGCGCGAAGTGCGTCCCAATACCCTGTTCGGGGAAGGGCAGGTGCAACGCATCGCCTCCGACTGCGAACTGCACGAGGCGGAACTCGTCATTGTCGACGGTGCGCTATCGCCCATCCAGCAACGCAATCTGGAAGAGAAGATCGGCCGCAAGGTCATCGATCGCACCGGCCTGATCCTGGAAATTTTCGGAGAACGTGCAGCCACTGCCGAAGGCCGGCTGCAGGTAGAACTCGCTCACCTGGATTATCAGGCAAGCCGCCTCGTGCGCAGCTGGACCCACCTTGAGCGTCAGCGTGGCGGCTTCGGCTTCCTCGGCGGTCCGGGCGAAACCCAGATCGAGGCCGACCGTCGCCTGATCCGCGACCGCATGGCCAAGCTGCGCCGCGAGCTGGAACAGGTCCGCAAAACCCGCGAACTCCACCGCAAGCGGCGGGGCAGGGCACCGTGGCCCGTCATCGCACTGGTCGGATACACGAATGCCGGAAAATCCACGCTTTTCAATCGCATGACCGGTGCGGATGTGATGGCGGAAGACCTGCTGTTCGCAACGCTCGACCCGACCATGCGCGCTGTAACTCTGCCGGGCATAGAGAAAGCGATCCTGTCCGATACGGTGGGCTTTATCTCGGACCTGCCGACACAGCTTGTCGCAGCGTTTCGAGCGACCCTGGAAGAGGTCACGGCAGCCGACATCGTCCTGCACGTGCGTGACATCGCCAATCCAGACACGGCATCCCAGAAAAAGCAGGTGTTACAGGTGCTGGCGGATCTGGGAGTGACCGATGAAGAGGGGGAAGGGGAGCCGACCACAATCCTCGAAGTCTGGAACAAGTGGGACCTTCTCGACCCTGAAATGCGCGAGGAACTGGCGGGCATTGCGGAAAACGACGACACGGTCATGCCAATCTCGGCCATAACGGGTGAGGGCGTGGACGCGCTACGCGAAAAGCTGGGAGCGAAATTGACAGAAGGCGCCCGGCGCCATTCGCTCATGTTGCCGGCCAGGGACGGCGCGCGTATCGCCTGGCTGCACGCCCACGGTGAAGTTTTGTCGGACAATGATGGCGGAGAGGGTTCCGACGGCCCGATGCGCCATATCGAGGTCCGCCTGACGGAAAAGGAATGGGGCCGCTTCGAGACGCTCTAACCTTCGCGTTCCTGGCGTTTTACTTCCTGCCACAGCTCTTCCTGACCATGCAGATCGCGGCTTGCAAAGTTGCCATCAGCCAACTCTTCCATCGCGCGATAGCGACGCTCGAACTTCGCGTTGGCGGCCTTAAGGGCATCCTCTGCCCCGATCCCGTATGATCGCACCAGATTGACTGCCGCAAACAGCAGGTCTCCGGCTTCTTCCTGGCGGGTTGCATCGTCTGCCTCGTGCAGCTCGCGAATTTCCTCCGCCAGTTTCTCCGTCGGGCCATCGTGGTCAGGCCAGTCAAAGCCGTCTCGTGCGGCGCGTTTCTGCAACTTTTCTGCGCGCATCAGGGCTGGCAAGGCGCGCGCCACGCCGTCCATAGTGCTGGTCGAACCTTGCACGGCGCGTTCCGCTGCCTTGATATCCTCCCAGCGCTTGCCGTCCATTACGCCGCCTTCGTCGCCGAAGATATGCGGGTGCCGGGCCTCCATCTTGTCCGCAATGGAACGCGCGACATCGTCGAAATCGAAGCAACCGGCTTCCTCGGCCATGCGGGCGTGAAAAACTACCTGCAAAAGCAAGTCGCCAAGTTCACCACGCAGGTCGGCCATGTCGGCGCGTTCGATAGCGTCGGCAACCTCGTAGGCTTCCTCGATCGTGTACGGTGCAATGGTTTCGAACGTTTGCGCAACGTCCCATTCGCAACCGCGCTGCGGATCGCGAAGGCGGGCCATGATCGAAAGGAGGCGGGCTAGTTGTTCGGACATCGGCGGCTCCGGCACAGGACCAACTAAAGGATGATAATATATATTATGTTAAATGCGAGGGCGGCTCATCGGGGTTTGATTTCGGTCGTGCCCTCAGATTACCAGCGTGAAAAAGAACGTAAGGCCTGCAAAGATGCATCCCCAGATCAGCGCCATGCGTATCGTCTTCGACATGTTTACCTGATGAGACCGGTACGTACCGATCGCCAGGACCAGCCAGCCGAGCAGCGCCAGGATGGAAACGAGCGACGTTTCGTTCATGCGACCAGCTCCATCCCGTCGTATCCGACGAGCACATTGTCTGGCACCTCGGCGCTGAGCGTTGCGTAATCCATGCTCTTGTCGAGATGCGACAAGACAGCCCGGCGCGCGTCGCAGCGTTCAGCAAATTCCAGCGCCATTCCCAGATGCGCATGGGTGGGATGCGGTTCACGGCGCAGGCAATCGGTAACGAGAATATCGACGCCGTCGAACAGGTCGATCATGTCATTGGTAATTTCGCTGAAGTCCGTTGCGTAACCAATTGATTTACCGTCAGCTTCAAAGCGATAGGCCGTGGTGGTGATCGGTCCGTGCGGCATCTCCACGCTCTCTACGCCGAACCCCGCGTGGATACGCAGTGTGTCCAGCGAACTGAGTTCCACAATAGTGTGATAGCCGTACTGGCCGGAGAAAACGTAACCAAACCGGTTCCGCAGCCGGCGGCAGCATTCGGTCGAGGCAAATCCGGCGATCGGTCCGCCGCGGCCATAACGCATGGGGCGCAAATCATCGATGCCGTGGCAATGGTCCGCGTGGTCGTGGGTCCAGAACACTCCGTCCAGCTTGTCTATGTTGTTCGTCAACAGTTGCTGACGCAGATCGGTGGACGTGTCCACGAGGATCCGCTTGCCCTCATTGCTCTCCACGATGATGGATACGCGGCTACGACGGTTCTTCGGCTCGTTCGGGTCGCAATCGCCCCAGTCGTTACCGATGCGTGGTACACCGGTGGACGTACCACTCCCAAGAACCAGCAGCTTCACGAAGTGGCCTTTGCTTTCGTGAACAAATTGAAGAAGTTGCGCGACGTGGTTGCAGCAAGATCTTCGACATTCTCGCCACGCAGTTCCGCCACGAATGCAGCCGTATGGCGGACGAAGGCGGGTTCACAGGTCTTTCCGCGATGCGGCACGGGTGCCAGGAACGGGCTGTCGGTTTCAACCAACAGTCTATCCTCCGGAATTTCCCTGGCGAACTCCTGCAATTCCCTGGCGTTCTTGAACGTGACGATACCCGAAAGCGAAACCGTGAGGCCGAGGTCCAGCACCCTGCGCCCGAAATCGGCGCTGGCGGTGAAACAGTGAATCAGCGCGGGAAAGGCCCCCTTCCCCATTTCTTCGGTCAGGATATCGGCCGTGTCGTCCTCCGCGTCGCGGGTGTGAATGACCAGCGGAAGGCCGGTTTCGCGGGCCACATAGATGTGCATGCGGAACAGATCGCGCTGCACCGCGCGGTCGGACTTGTCGTAATAGTAGTCGAGCCCGCTTTCGCCGATGCCGATTACGCGCGGGTGATCGGTAGCGCGGCGCAGGACCTGCCTGCCAAGGTCGGCATGTTGGTCCGCCTCATGCGGGTGGATGCCCACGGTCGCCCATACGTCGCTCTCGCGCTCTGCCGTGGCGACGACATCACGCCATTCCCGCTCTCGAGTGGAAATGTTGAGGAACCCGGTCACGCCTGCCGCACGGGCATTGGCGAGAACCTCATCCTGCCGTTCGGCGAGCCCTTCGTAATTCAGGTGGCAATGGCTGTCGATCAGCGGGGCGGCGAGCGTCATCAGGCGCTCTCCACCGCGGGCACATCAAGCCTAGGGAAAACGGGCTTCGGGCTATCGATGATGATCGTCCCCATACTCGGGTCGGTTGAGCTGAGCGCGGCATAATCGCGCTCATTGGCGGGGATCGAGAGCGCGTCGAGGATCTTTAACGAAGCTGTTGGAATGACTGGCATAACAGCGACGGCGAGATCGCGGATACAGCCGCAAAGCGTGGCGAGCACGCGCTTCATTCGCTCCGGATCGGTCTTGCGCAAGGCCCAAGGGGCCTGCTCGTCGACGTAGGCATTGCAGGCATAGACAGCCTGCATCCATGCCTCCAGCCCGGCGGCGAATGCCAGTTGCTCGAACTGTGCGGGAAGTTCTACAGCGCAGGCCTGGCGCACACGGGCCCGCAGGGCTTCGTCCACCGCTTCTACCGGAGCTTCTGCCGCGACAGTGCCGTCGCAGTTCTTGGCGATGAAACTCATCACGCGCTGGGCCAGGTTGCCAAAACTGTTGGCCAGTTCTGAATTCGCCCTGTTTACAATGGCCTCTGCCGAATAGCTGCCATCCTGACCGAAGGAAAACTCGCGCAGCAGGAAATAGCGCAATACGTCCACCCCATAGGCCTCCACGAGGGCTGCGGGATCCGTGACGTTCCCAGCGGACTTGCTTTCCTTCTTGCCATCGCGGCTGAGGAGGAAACCGTGCGCGTAGACTTGTTTGGGCAGAGCAATGTTCGCGCTCATGAGGAAGGCGGGCCAGTACACCGTGTGGAAACGGGTTATATCCTTGCCGACCAGGTGGAGATCTGCCGGCCAGAACCTTGCCATGTTTTCGGTATCGTCGGGAAAGCCGAGGCCGGTGAGGTAGTTGGTTAGAGCGTCGACCCACACGTACATCACATGGCCTTCGCTGCCGGGCACCGGCACACCCCAGTCGAAACTGGTGCGGCTGACGGAAAGGTCGCGCAGGCCGCCCTCCACGAACCGCATCACTTCGTTGCGGCGGCTTTCGGGTCTGATGAAGTCCGGATTGTCGTTGTAGAGCGCCAGCAGCTTGTCACCGTAGGCAGAGAGCCGGAAGAACCAGGTTTCCTCCGCGGTCCATTCAACCGGTGTGCCTTGCGGTGACAGCTTCTCGCCGCCCTCGCCTTCTTCCAGCTCGCTTTCGTCATAGTAGGCTTCGTCGCGAACCGAATACCATCCCTCGTAGCGATCAAGGTAAAGGTCGCCGTTGGCTTCCATGGCTTTCCAGATTGCCTGGCTGGCGCGGTAGTGATCTTCATCCGTGGTTCGGATGAAGCGATCATAGGAGATATCAAGGGTCTCGAACAATGACTTGAAATGTCCGGACATTTCATCTGCCAGTTCACGCGGGGTCATGCCCAAGTCACGCGCCTTCTGCGCCATTTTCAGGCCGTGCTCGTCGGTGCCGGTCTGGAAACGTACGTCGCGTCCCATCTGGCGATGGAATCGGGCGAGGACATCGGCCGCGATCGTCTCGTAAGCGTGGCCGATATGCGGCTTGCCGTTGGGATAATGAATCGCGGTGGTCAGATAGAAGGTTTCAGCCATTTGCGGGCGTCCTAGAACCCGCCAGACCTGCAAGCAAGGTGCCGATTTCCATCACCAGCAGGCCGGGATCGAAATTGTAGGTCGGTGCCTGCCCGGCGAGGCGCACCAGTTCGCTGTGGGTTTCCACCATCGCAGGGATCTGCGCATGGGGGATGGTGCGCATCTGGTCCGCCACCACGGCGCGGGCAAGTTCGATGGCGGCGAGCTGCTTCTCGCGGCTTGGCCGCTGCCCCATGGCACCCGCCAGGCGGCCACGCAGGACGAAGTCCGGATCGCCCCGTTCGACCACCTGCTGCATCAGCGTGTGAATCTTGCCGAGGTCGAGTTCGACGAAATCGATTGCCGCGCCCGGCGAACCGCTGGCAGCGGCGATGGCCGCGGTGCGCTCTTCGCTGCTTGCCTGCGGGCTCTCCCGCGCGAGCACCGCGTCCATGTCGAGATCGGACACGCGGGGGAAGTTCAGCACCCGGCAGCGCGAGCGGATGGTAGGCAGCAATCGCCCGATGCGGTGGGCGATAAGCAGGAAATAAGTGCCCGCCGGCGGCTCCTCCAGGCTCTTCAGCAATGCGTTGGCCGCGCTCGTTTCCATGTCGTCAGCCGGATCGATGATGACAGCGCGGCGGCTGCCCAGCGTGGGCCGGGTATTCAGTCGGCGCTGCAATTCGCGGATTTGGTCCACCTTGATATTGCGCGCGAGTTCATAAGGCTTGCCTTCGTCCCGCTTTTTCGCCTCGGTATCGTTTCGCGGGGGATGGCTGAGATAGCGGATATCGGGATGTTCGCCCGGTGGCTGCGGTATCCCGTCTTCCGCCACCAGTTCACGCGCGGCGGCCATGGCGAATGCGGACTTGCCCACCCCCTTGCGACCTGAAAGAATCCAGCCGTGATGCATGCGCGCGCCGGAGAGCGCGCGGTGCCACGCATCCCACGCTTGCTCATGCCCGATATAGGTCAACCGCCTTCCCCGATGGAGGGCGCCATGGCGCGCATCACGCGCAGGTGTACATCGGCAGGAGTGCCGCTGGCATCGATCAGCACGAACCGTTCGGGATCCGTGACTGCAAGCTGGCGGAAATGTTCGGCCACCCGCGCATGGTAGGCGGCGGGCTTGCCACCGATACGGTCAGCATCGTTACCGTCGCGTTCGTGCAAGCGCTGGGCGATCTCGTCCGTCGGTGCCTGAAGCAGGAAGGTGATGTCGGGCATCAGGGCATGAGAGCCCAGCGTATGGAGCGAGAGCACGGCATCGTCCGACCACTCTCCTCCCCCGGCCTGATAGGCCCGCGAGGAATCGATAAACCGGTCGCATACCACCCACTCGCCACGGTCGAGCGCGGGTCCGATGAGGTGCGATACGTGATCGGATCGGGCAGCGGCAAACAGCAGGGCCTCGGCGCGGGTGTCCCAGGCGAAACGCTTGTCCAGCAGCAGGTCGCGAATAGCTTCTGCACCGGGGGTGCCTCCCGGTTCGCGCGTCTGCACGACCTCCAGGCCGCGCCCGCGCAGGGCATCGACAAGTAGGTGCGCCTGCGTGGACTTGCCCACGCCTTCGCCGCCCTCGAAGGTGATGAACCGTCCACTCGTCATGCCAGCCATTTCCTCCAGGCGTTGAAGACCCGCTGGGCAGCGTTTGCCTGGCCGACGGATTGCGCGGCCTCCAGCGGCGCTTCCAGAACCTGCTCGCCATTCACGCTAAGGCGCAAGCGGGCAATGCGGTCTCCGGCAGCAATCGGGGCCTGGATCGGTCCGCGATAGACAACTTCCATCGACCAGCTTGCAGCGTCCGCCCCGCGCGGGATTGCAGCGAGAACCGCCTCGGGTGTGCGCAAGGGGACGCTGGCACTGGTACCGTCCTGCACCCGCGCCTGCCCCACCTCTGTTTGCGCGGCCAGAACGACTTCCGTATCGAAAGCGTCGAAGCCCCATTCAAGGAAGTCGCGCGCGGTTTGATCGCGCAACCTGCTTTCGGGCGATCCGGCCAGCACCATCACCAGCCGCCGACCGCGACGCTGTGCCGAGCCAAGAAAGGTGTAACCGGCCTCACGCGTATAGCCGGTCTTCATACCGTCCGCCCCCTTCACACGCCCCGTGACGGGGTCATGGTTGGCCTGGGCGATATCGCCCCAGCGCAGCGAACGGTGGCCGAAATAGCGGGCATAGAGATCGGGATACCGCTTGACCATGGCTTCTCCCAATCGGGCCAGGTCGCGCGCGGACGTATAGGTCTGCCCGCCATCGGGATAGCCGTTGGGAGATCCGAAATGCGTATCGCGCATTCCCAGCTCGGCTGCATTCGCATTCATCAGTGCCAGCCAGCTATCCTGCGATCCCGTGGCAGCCACGGCCAGAGCCACGCTCGCATCGTTGCCGGAAACCGTGGTTATGCCCAGCAGCAGTTGACCGATGGTGGGCTGGTCGCCAGCGCGCAGGAACATGTTGGAGCCTTCGGCATACCATGCATCTTCCAGTTCCTGAGAATATTCGAACCGCATGCCAAGGCGCAGGGCGCCTTCGTCGATGAGTTTGAAGGCGGTGTAGGCGGTCATCACCTTGGTGACCGACGCGGGCATGAAGCGCCGCCCCTCCTCGCGCGAGAACAGCGTCTGCCCGGTGGTGACGTCCACCATGAGAGCCACGGGTATTTCCGCAGGCACCGGTGCAGGAATAGTGGCCGAAGTCGCAGGACTGGCGGCAAGGCACAGGGCTGCCGTTGCCATCGCCAAAGCCTTCAATCGATGCACGCGCTCTCCACCGCTTGTCGCGGCAGGAACAGGTCTCAGCCGCTGGTCAGGATTCGCGCATCGCTATAGCCCGCCCGCCGCACGTTGGCGAGCGAGGCCTCGGCTTCTCCACGGGTGGCGAAGGGACCGGTACGGACGCGGTAGTACTCGCCCGACTGCGTGACATTCCCACCCAGCACATTGGCTGCCCGGCGCGCATTGTCCGGGTTGGAGAAAGCGGCGGCCTGCACCACAAAGCCCTGCTCTATCGCAGGAGTGGCAACCTCTGCGGGCGGCGAAGCCGGTTCTGCTTCGACCTCCTCTTGAATTGCCTCGACGCTGGCCAAGGTCTGTTCGTCAGGTTCTGGAGCTGGATGGCTGGCTGGTTGTTCCTCTTTAGGCTCAAGCGGTTCCACAACCGGAAGCGCCGGTGTTGCCTCGGCAAACTCGACCGGCGGCGTATCCGCTGCGGGTACTGCGGAGGACGCAGCCAGATCTACCGTTTCCAGCGCGCGCGGTGTCTCTGCGCTTGTTGCAAGAGACACCGATCCGCTCTCCGGCAAACGACGCTGCAGCACGGTGACCAGGGAAGACGGCGTATCCATGCGCAAGGGCGCGGCGTCGCCGCGGCGAAGTATGGCGCGTTGCTCCTCCGGCGGGTTGACCCGGCGCACCCGCACCGGTGTTTCCACGTTTCCACCCAGTTGGGCCATGGCAGCGGGAGAAAGCGCGACAATGTGGTTCGTCGTCATCGGACCGCGCCGCTCGAGGCGGACGAGAACGGTACGACCAGTCTCTAGCGACGTAATCTCGACATAGCTGGGTACGGGCAACGTATGGTGGGCACCGGAATAGCCCATCGTATCCGCGTCCAATGCGAGGTAGCCCACCTCGTCATAATTAAGCACATCCGCCGGCGTGTAGGTCGTGCCTGCCACCTGGTACGGGTCACCTATCAGGATAGGGTAATCCGCCTGCGGACCATAGTCCGGCAGGGCCGAAACCGGCGCAATGTTTTCTTGATACGAAGCCCCGCAGCCAGCGAGGCCAGCGGCAACAAAAATGGTTACCAGCGCACACGCGTGGAACCGGGTCTTGGGGTTATCTACTGATCTCATCTGCAAGCAATCCCACACTCATCGCGTAGTAATTCGAGCAGTTATATTCGAGGATAACCCTATAATTCTGGGTTAAGAGGTAGCCAGGTTCTGCCGGACCGTCCGGTTCGAAGAGTGCAGCCATCACGTCATCACTAATGGGAGCGCGGGGCTCAATGCCCCTTTCGCGCCATTCGCGAACGGTCAGCCAGCGACTGTGGCGTTCATGCACACGCGGACAAACCGGGGAATTCACGCGGTTCTCGAGACCGCTGCGGTCGGCCGAATTGGGCACGTAGGCGCGTACGGCCCACGGTTCTCCCGTGCGCCACCCCGCATCGCGGAAATAGTTCGCAATCGAATGCATGGTGTCCGCGTCGGAGTTCCACAGATCGCGATCACCGTCACCATCCCCGTCCTTTGCGAGCCGCAGATAGACGCTTGGGAGGAACTGCCCGTTGCCGAATGCTCCGGCCCAGCTTCCGACAAGGCGAGAGCGCGGTACGCCCTGGTCCACCATTTTGAGAACATCGATCAGTTCGCGCTCGAACAGTTCGCGGCGACGACCTTCCCACGCCAGCGTTGCGAGTGAGCGCGGCAGATCGAAACTGCCCATCACGGCACCATAGGCTGTCTCATGACCCCAGATTGAAACGACGATTTCGGCCGGGACGCCATACTGGCGCTCCACCTCGTTACCGAGCGAACGCACCTCGGAAAGCTTGCGCACTCCGCCGTTGATCCGTGAAGCCGTATTATGGCGGGCGAGATAGCCGGCCATGGAGGGAAAGCCGGTGCTGGTGCCAGACCCGCTGGAAGATACGTTCTCGCGATCCAATGCCAGTACCCTGTTGTTAGGCTCCAGGCCGGTGAACACCGCATCGATGGTGGACTGGCGCACGCCCTCGGCCCGAGCGTGCTGGGCCACGATGTCGAGATATTGGTCAAAAGTCTCGCTCTGCGCCCTGGCGGGAGCGGTCGAGGCGGCTAGGATGGCGGCGAAAGCGCCGATGTGGCGCAGGGATTTCAGGAGCATGGGACACAGCCTACCCCACCGACCTGCCCGTGTGAATCCCTGTTTGTCCATTTGCGACGAATTGCCGCTCGCGCGCGCCCGCTATCACCCTCAGCCACCCCCAGGGGCATCTGGCGATTTTGATGGGTGACAACGGCGCGACTTGCCGTTAGCCAGCGCCTGCTCCGCGCGGACAGGTGGCAGAGCGGTTGAATGCACCGGTCTTGAAAACCGGCAAGGGTGCAAGCCCTTCGTGGGTTCGAATCCCACCCTGTCCGCCAGCGAGGCACTAGGACATTTGCTCGTCGTCTTGCAGCGGCATGTCGCGACGTTCGGGGGACACCCCGTCGATAGCGACGCGTTCGGGGCGACAGCCTTCCTGCGGTTGATCAGAAATCTCGTATTCCATCACATTCACCTCTCGCCCTTAAAACGCGCAAGAGGTGAATGTTTTCCGGTATTTGCGACCAACCGTTCGTCGCTGTTTTCGCCCTAGATATGGATCGCGCGGCCGTAGGCCGCCAGCACGCTTTCGTGCATCGACTCAGAGATCGTGGGGTGCGGGAATACCGTTTGCATTAGTTCGGCCTCGGTCGTTTCCAGCGTCTTGCCCACGACGTAACCCTGGATCATTTCGGTCACTTCCGCGCCTACCATGTGCGCGCCCAGAAGCTCGCCGGTCTTGGCATCGAACACCGTCTTGGTGAACCCCTCCGCTTCTCCGAGCGCGATGGCCTTGCCGTTGCCGATGAAGGGGAACATGCCGACTTTCACCTCGTGGCCCGCTTCCTTCGCCTTGGCCTCCGTAAGGCCGACAGAGGCGATTTGCGGGTGACAGTAGGTACAACCGGGAATGGCATCGCGGTTGAGCGGGTGCGGGTGCACGTCCTTGTTGCCCAGTTCCTGCGCGATGGCCTCTGCCGTGGTCACGCCCTCATGGCTCGCCTTGTGCGCCAGCCACGGCCCTGGCGTGCAGTCACCGATGGCCCAAAGGCCCTTGGACTTCGTGCGGCCATAGTCGTCGATCTGGATGAAGCCGCGATCCATTTCTGCCAGCTTGTCGAGCCCGACATTCTCGGTATTCGGCATGATGCCAATGGCGACGATGCAGTGCGAGAACTCGTGGTCGGCAACCTTGCCGTCCTTGCCCTTGATCTTGGCTTTCACGCCCTTCCCGTCGGTCTTGATGTCCTCGACACCAGCGCCGGTCATGATCGTCATTCCCTGCTTGGAGAGGCTCTTTTCCAAGAACGCGGATACTTCGGCATCTTCCACCGGCACGATCCGGTCTAGCATCTCGACCACGGTAACATCGGCGCCCATATCGTTGTAGAAGCTGGCGAACTCGATACCGATCGCGCCGCTACCGATGACCAGCAGCTTCTTCGGCATTTCCTTGGGCGTCATGGCGTGGCGATAGGTCCAGATGCGCTCTCCATCGGCCTTGGCAAACGGCAGGTCGCGCGCACGCGCACCGGTGGCGACGATCACGTGCTTGGCGGTGAGCTTCTCTTCGCCCTTCTCGCCTTTCACCGTGAGCGAAGTCGGGCCGGTCAGCGTGCCCTCCCCCATGTGGACGGTGATCTTGTTCTTCTTCATCAGGTGCGTCACGCCCTGGTTCAGCTGCTTGGCAACGCCGCGGCTGCGCTTCACCACGGCCTCGAGGTCGGCCTCGATCTCGCCTGCGATTTTGAGGCCATAGTCCTTGGCATGCTGGGCGTAGTGCAGGATCTCAGCCGAGCGCAGCAGCGCCTTGGTCGGGATGCAGCCCCAGTTGAGGCAGATACCACCCAGGTTCTCGCGCTCCACGATAGCGGTCTTGAGGCCCAGCTGCGCGCAGCGGATCGCCGCGACATAGCCGCCGGGCCCGGAACCGAGAACGATAACATCGTATGAGTTTTCAGCCATTTAACTTGTCCACTTGGCAAAGATTGAAAGGGTCGCAAGCGCGCACGGAACGATGGCCCATAGCTGGGCGAAGCGATAGAGGACGGCAGGCGGCTCGTGGCGCCGCATCGGGATGCCGAGGGAAAGCGCGATGGCACCCCATATTGCCACCGCTGCGCTCGCTGCGCGGGGGATCTCATCCACGTCGAAGAAAAGAAAAGTGCCGCCGATCAACGCCGGCAGTCCTAGCCAGAACAGGACAAGGCCGAGCGCGGCGTGCCGCGAACCGAAGTATTCGATGGTCCTCTGATCGAACAGACCGAACATCAGTCACCCACCGCACGGGGCTTTCCGTGGTTATCCACGGCGACAAAGGTGAAGGTGGCAGAGGTGACAAGCTCCTCATCCTCCGAGTGCCTGTCGCGCCGCCATGCCTGTGTATCTATCGCCATGCTCGTGCGGCCAACCCGGGTTATTTCCGCATAGACAGAAACTTCGTCACCCACCTTGACCGGCTTGTGAAACTCCATCCCGTCCATGGCGATGGTGACCGCCCTGCCCTTCGCCCGCCGTGCTGCCACGAGGCCCGCGCCCGAATCCATCAGGCTCATCAGCCAGCCACCGAAGATGTCGCCGTAGACATTGGCATCGGCGGGCATTGCGGTGACGCGCATGGCGGGGTTGCGCTCCATCACCGGGCGCGCCGCATATCCAGTTCGACCCCGTCGAACCAGCGGATGGTGAAAGCATCATCGCCGTCGAACTCGATGTTGGGCGCCTCGGCTGATCCCGGGCCGAAAGACTCGCCCCCCTCGCAGAGCAACACCAGTTCATCGCCCGACGGCGCTGCGTCAGGTTCCGGCTGCTCGCACGTTTCGGTGAAACTGGAATATGCAGACAAATCGCCTTCCAGCGCGGCGCCTTGCCAGCGGGCAGCGCCCCGGTCGATCGTCAGCGACAGCTGTTCCAGCGCGGATAGCTGCTTATCGCCGTAGGCCTGCGCGCCGCCTTGCGGATAGCTGAGCCTGGCGGACGTGGCATTCCACGTCCCGAAGATCGCAGCGCTCACTGGTTCACCGGCGGGAGGAAGCGGAGAAGGCTCTGCCGTTGCAACGCTTTCGGTCGAAGGCTCTGTTGGTTCGCTGTCGACCACATCCTCTTCGGCAGCGCTGCAAGCTGCCAGCATGGTGCCGAGGCACAGGACGACGATCGCTGATACGTGCAACCTTGCCAACGGTCAGGCCACCAGACCCAGTGGCGATTCGACCAGTTCCTTGAACACTTTCATCAACTGCGCGCCATCGGCGCCGTCGATCGCGCGGTGATCGAAGCTGCCGGTGGCGCTCATTACCGTGGCGACCTGCAGGCTGTCGTCGATAACATAGGGCCGCTTTTCACCCGCGCCGATAGCCATGATCATGGCCTGGGGCGGGTTGATGACGGCTTCGAACTGCTTGATGCCGAACATGCCCATGTTGGAAAGGCTGGCGGTGCCACCCTGAAACTCTTCCGGTGCCAGTTTGCCGTCCTTGGCGCGTGTGGCGAGATCCTTCATTTCGGTGCTAATCTTGCTCATCGCCTTGGACCCTGCATCCTTCACGATCGGAGTGATAAGGCCGTTGGGGATCGACACGGCGACGGAGATATCGGCGCGGCTGAATTTCAGCATGGTATCGCCAGCGAACTGCACGTTGCAGGCTGGCACCTGCTCCAGTGATTTCGCCAGCGCCTTGATAAGCATGTCGTTCACCGACAGCTTTATCTCCTGCGGCTCCAGCGCCTTGTTCAGCTCGCCGCGCAGTTTCAGCAACGCATCGAGGCGGATGTCCACTGTCAGGTAGATATGCGGGACTTGCTGCTTGCTCTCGGTCAGGCGGCGCGCGATGGTCTTACGCATCGAGGAAAGCTTCTCGACCTCGTGCGGGATGCCGTAATCCTGCGCCTTGGCTGGCTTCTGCTCGACAGCCGGAGCCATTTCCTTCTCTGTCGCGGTGGACGCGGGCGCGGCTGCCTCCGGCTTCGCATTTTCCACGTCAGCCTTCACGATACGGCCGTTCGGGCCGGAGCCCTTAATGGTTGTCAGGTCGAGGCCCTTCTGCTCGGCAATCCTGCGCGCGAGCGGGGAGGCAAGAATGCGCTCGCCATCCTTTGTGGGTGCTGGCCCGGCTTCGACATCGTCGCTCACCGGAGCGCGGGCGGGCTCGGCATTTTCGCGAGGTTTGGCCTTGGCCGGCTCGGCGGGCGCTTCCGGTGCGGGTTTTTCTTCCTTCGCCGCTGGAGCGGGGGCAGCGCTGCCGCCATCCACCGGCTCGACCTCGCCCACATCCTCGCCTTCCTCTGCCAGGGTAGCGATGACGGTGCCGACCTTCACACCCTCGGTGCCTTCCTCAACCTGGATATGGGCGATGGTACCCTCGTCCACCGCTTCGAATTCCATCGTGGCCTTGTCGGTCTCGATCTCGGCCATGATGTCGCCAGAGGAGACCTTGTCACCCACTTTCACGAGCCATTTGGCAAGCGTGCCTTCCTCCATGGTCGGCGAAAGGGCGGGCATCTGGATGGCAATCGGCATAGGGGCGACAGGCTCCGTCAATTCGTTGGTTTGCTTGCCTGCTCTCTGGCCAATTTGGCCGCGCGGGGCAAGGCATCTTGCGGAAATCGCGCTTTCGCGTGATACCGCGCGAGCGGGAGAACAAAAAATGCGCGTCTATCTCACCATTGTCGACGAGACCGAGGAAGCGCGCACGGCGCTTCGCTTCGCGGCGCGCCGCGCGGCAAGGACCGGCGGCGTTGTCCACCTGCTGGCGCTGGTTCCGCGCCAGTCCTTCAATGCCTTCGGCGGGGTGCAGGCGACCATCGAGGCGGAGGCGCACGATCGGGCGGAAGTCCTCGCGAATTCGGCTGCGGGTGAACTGATGTTTGAATCGGGCAAGATGCCGCAGATCGCCGTGCGCATCGGCGATGCCAAGACGGTGGTGGCGGAATACCTGAAAGAGCATACGGAAGTGGCGGCCTTGGTGCTGGGCGCGGCTGCAGAAGGCGCGCCGGGCCCGCTGGTGACCCATTTTTCCACCAACGTCGGCAAGCTGCACTGCCCACTTTTCATCGTGCCGGGCAGCCTTTCGAACGAGGAAATCGACGCGCTATCCTGATGTGTGAGAACCTTCCTAAAGGTTCAGGACTTCGTTCCGCGCGTCGGATAATGCTTGTCGCTCAGGAAATCGATGCCCTCGACCAGCTCGTCCAATGACGGGCGTGTGATCGGCATGTTCTGCGTAATCGCGAGATAGACCGAACGGTCGGGCTTGAGCAGGAAAAGGCCGGGCTCGCTGAACACGTCCGGTTCCTCGCTCCCTTCGCGCTTCTCGCTGATGTAGAGGCCCCATTCGCGAGCCTGTTCTTCGGTCATGGAATGGACAAGCGGCAGGTTGCCGGTTTTCCATTCACTGTCGACCACCATCGCGCGATCCTCGCTGTCCATCGATATGGCGAAGACGTTGATACCGCGACTGGTGAAATCCTCCAGGCGTCCGCCCAGTTCTTCCAGGTATCGCTTGCAGATCGGGCAGTGCTTCCCGCGATAGAACACCAGCATGGTGTAGGCGTCGGGGGTCTGGTCCGACAGTACGAAGCGTGCATCGATGGTGAGCGGTAGGTCGATGTCGGGGGCGGTAGAACCGGGCTTGAGCATGAAAGTCTCCTTTGCCCGATCAATGACCGCGCCCCCTGCGTCGTTCCGTTATTTCTTTTTCTTGCCGCGCCCCTGGTGACGGATGTTGCCGGGCCTGCCGCGCTTGCCGACCGCGTGTTTCCCCTGCTTGTCCTTGCCTGTCTTGTTCTGGCGGGACCCACCCTTGCGGGGGCCGCCCTTGTCCGATTTCTTCTCGGGACGCCTTCCGCGCGGTTCTACCTTCTGGCCACCGTCGCCATCGGGAACCTCGAACTTCAATGCGCCGGTAAGCGGATTAGCCTCGCCCAGCCGCAGATCCAGCACATCACCCACGGTGTAGGTGGTGCCGCTGTTCTCGCCGGTCAGCTTGTGCGCTCCCTCGTCGTAGTGGAAATATTCGCGGCCCAGCGTCGATACAGGCACCAGACCGTCCCCGCCCATGCCTACGATGGTCGCGAAGAAGCCGAACTTCTGAACTCCGGTGATGCGGGTCTGGAACACCTCACCCACGCGGGCCGAAAGCCACGCGGCAACGTAGCGGTCCACGGTATCGCGTTCCGCTTCCATCGCGCGGCGTTCGGTGATCGAAATGGCGTCGGTGATCTTGCCAAGGTCCGCCCGATCCTTTTCCGCGAGACCCGAATGTGCGGGGATCGTGTTCCCCTTCGGCTTGGGCTGCTCCAGCTTGAAACTGTCCACCAGCGCGCGGTGGACCAGCAGGTCGGCATAGCGACGGATGGGCGAGGTGAAGTGGGCATAGCTGCCGAGTGCGAGGCCGAAGTGGCCGGCGTTCTGCGGGCCATAATAGGCCTGCGTCTGGCTGCGCAGCACGGCTTCCATCACGAGCGCCTTCTCGCCAGGATCGTCGCCTACATCTTTGATCATACGGTTGAACAGGCCGGGCGTGATGACTTGCCCCAGCGCCAGGTTCTTGCCGATGGATTCGAAATATTCGCGCAGCGCGATCAGCTTTTCGCGCGTGGGCGGTTCGTGGATACGATAGACTACCGGACTGGCCTTGCTTTCCAGCGCCTTGGCCGCTGCGACATTGGCCGCGATCATGAAGTCTTCGACAACCCGGTGAGCATCCAGCCGTTCGCGGACCTTGATACCCTTGATCTTGCCATCCTCTCCCAGTTCCACGCGGCGTTCGGGTAGATCTAGGTCCAGCGGATCGCGGTCGTCGCGGGCGGAGTTGAGCGCTTTCCAGCAAGCCCACAGCGCGTTGATCGGGCCGGTGGCATTGCCTTCGTCGATTTGTGCCTGCGCGTCCTCGTAAGCGATCACCTGCTCGATGCGGACCAAGGCGCGGGTGAAGCGCCAGTCGGTTACGCGGCCCTCGGCGTCGATCGTCAGGTGGCAGGCCATCGCGGCGCGGTCCCTACCCTCGCCCAGTGAGCAGACATCGGCGGACAACACCTCGGGTAGCATGGGAACCACGCGGTCGGGGAAGTATACCGAATTGCCGCGCCTGCGCGCTTCCTTGTCGATGTTGGAGCCGGGCCGCACGTAGAACGACACGTCGGCAATGGCGACCAGCGCGCGGAAGCCGCCCTCGCCATCGCTTTCGGCCCAGATCGCGTCATCGTGGTCGCGCGCATCGGCGGGATCGATGGCAATGATCGGCAGGTGGCGAAGGTCTTCGCGGTGGTCTTCGCTGAGCGGCAGCTTTGCCGCTATCTCAGCCTCGTCCAGCACTTCCTGCGGGAAGCGGTTGGGGATGCCGTACTTGTGGATGGCAATGAGGCTGAAGCTCTTCGGCGCCAGCGGGTCGCCCAATACTTCGGTGACCTTTACCGAGGAATTCCGCCCACGCCCCACCGGTTCGGCAACCACCAGCTGACCCTTCTCGGCATTGCCAAGATCGGAGACAGGGGACGAATTTCGGATGCGCTTGTCGACCGGAGCGAGCCATGCCTTGCCGCCGCCATCGATCTCGATCACGCCCAGCATCTGGTCTTCGGCCACGGCCAGCTTCTTCATCGGATGCGCCAGCCAGCCGCTGCCCTTTTCTTCGGTACGGGCCAGGATGCGATCGCCGGTGCGCAGCGCGGCCTGCTTCTTTTTCTCGATCACCCGCAGGCGCGGCGGGGCGCTGCCATCGTCGGGGTTCCAGCTTTCGGGCACGGCGATGGGTTCGCCATCGTCGATCTCGACAATCTTCAGCACTGTGACGCGCGGCACGCCGCCCATCTTGTGAAAAGCGCTCTTGCTGGAGTCGATCAGGCCTTCCTCGGCCATGTCTTTCAACAGCGACTTGAGGGCGATCTTTTCCTGCCCTTTCAGACGGAAATGCTTGGCGATCTCGCGCTTGCCGACACGCGTGTCGGAACCGCGGATGAATTCCATGACCTGGTCCTTGCTGGGCAGGCCTTCAAATTTCTTCGTGTTTTTCGGTTTGTTCATATGCCCCTGCATATGGGGGCGCTACTCCCCGCTGTCGACGGGTAGCGGATAGAATTGTCCGCCGGGCACCGCGCTGGAGACCGGGCTTTCCGCCCCGTCCGCCGCGACGGAGCTGACGCCGAAGATCCAGTCGTCGCCGCGATCGGGTGCAAGAACGATGGAATTGGTATCGGCGTCCACCGTTTCGCGCAGGGTCCAGTCCCGTTCGTCGGTCCGCCTGCGCCAGATGTTGTAACGCACTGCGCCGGTCGCAGGCTCCCATTCCAGCAGCACGTCCGGTCGCACAATGCCATCGGCCGTGACCGCCGGCGGCATGGGCGTGCGCGCCAGAAGGTCTGCCGCGCGCACGTTCAGGCGCGTAACATCGGCGAGGAAATCGAAGTCCATCTCGTCCACGGTATCGCCGTAGGTCACGCCGTCCTCGACGCGCAGGTCCTGGTGCTGGTGCTCGTAATCCTCGATGGCGACGGAGAAGCGGATCGCGGGATAGCCGCGGTCGAGGAAGGGCAGGTGGTCCCCGCCCCGGCCCATGCGGTCGCTGCGCCAAGTCTGGCGCACGTCGAGGCCCGTGGGGTTGGCCTCCGCCAGTTGGTCGAGGAAGCGCGAGAGGTTGCGGCTGGGGCTGTCGTTCGCCCCGCCCCGGCTGCGCATGGCGGCGCGGGTGTCATCGTCGGCATCGGCCCGCACAGCTTCGGAGAAAACGCGCACGTGTTCTGCATCGCAAATGCCGTCACTGCCGCACGATCCGCCCACAACATCGTTGTTCAGCACGGCCTTTACCGTCCACCCCTGCTCGGTCGCGTAGTCCGCCAGCAAGTTGCCCCCATACAGCCCCTGCTCCTCGCCCATAAGGAGGGCATAGACGATGGTGGTGGGATATTCGCGCTGGCTGAGTGCCCGCGCGGCTTCCAGCACCAGCGCGCTGCCGCTGGCGTTATCGTTCGCACCGGGCGCATCGCTGGTCGCATCCATCACGTCGGACACGCGGCTGTCGATGTGTCCCTGGATGATGACGACCTCGTTCGGACGCTCGGTTCCGCGCTGGATGGCCACGGCGTTGCGGATCAGCACGGGCTCGGGAATGCGCCGCCCCTCCATCTCCCGCTCCACGAACTGGACGTCCAGACATCCGCCGCAGGCCGCGCTGGCTTCCTCGAACTCTGCCCGGCCCCAGTCGAGCGCGGCGCCGATGCCGCGTTCCGGATCGTCGAGGCTCGACAGCGTATGGCGGGTGCCGAAGGAGACCATGGTCTCGACATCGGATTGCAAACGCTCGGCGGAAACCGTCGCGGCAGGATCGCCATCGGTATCGTTAGCAAGGACAGGCAGGGCGGAGGCGGCGATGATTGCCGCTGGCAGGATCAAATAGCGCATTTGTCGAGAAGTCGCCCATCCGGCAACGTAATGCAAGATGGGCGATTGCAGGTGCAACCAGTTCGATCTAGCAATGTGCCACCGCACGTTCGGGCTAGAAGGGGAAATACGCATGTTGAACAAGTTCGCCCTGGCGCTCTTCGCCACCACCGCACTTGCCACCCCGGCACAGGCCGCAGACGTCTATCGCCTGCTCGGCCCGGTCATGACCGATCCCTCGGTCGAACAGATCGAGGATCGCTGCGATTTCTACGCCAGCCAGATCGATCTCTACCGCGATGCCATGCTGGGGGATGCCGATGCGGCTACCGTTGCCAACACGCTGGAACGGTTCGACGATATCTCCGCCCTGCTGTTTTCCGCAACGTCCGAAGCCGGCCTCTACCAGCAGGTCCTGCTGACACCGGAGCAGCGCAACGCGGGCGGTGCCTGCGCGGCGCGGCTGGCCGGCCTTTCCAGCGAGATCAGCCTGTCTCGCCCGATCTACGATCGGCTCGCCACACTGGACGTGAGCGAGGCCGACCCGGTGATCCAGCGCTTCTACGGCAATACGATGGATGCCTTCCGCCGTTCCGGCGTAGCACTGAACGATGAACAGCGCGCCCGGGTGCAGGAAATCAATGACGAGCTGGCCACGCTCAGCACCGAATTTGCCCGCAACATTGCCGAGGATACGAGCACCATCGAGGTGTCGCCCGAAGAACTGGCCGGGCTGCCGCAGGACTATATCGACGCACGTGAAGTCGGCGCAAACGGCATGATCACGCTCACCACCGCGACGCCGGACTATTTCCCGGTGATGACCTATGCCGAAAGCGACGACCTGCGGCGCCGGTATTCCGAACTGTATGGCCAGCGCGCCTGGCCGGAAAACGACGCAGTGCTGAAGCAGATCTTCACCCTTCGCGATGAACTGGCGAAGCTGACGGGTTTCGAGAATTACGCCGCCCTGCAATTCGCCAATCGCATGCTCGACACCACCGACAAGGTGGAAGACCTGATCGAGCAGACGAACGTGGTGGCCCGCCCCGTGGCCCAGGCGGACTATGACCAGGCGCTGGCAGTGTTGCAGCAGCTTCGTCCCGGTGCGGAACGCATCGAATCCTACCAGCTATCCTGGCTTTCGCCCAAGGTGCAGCAGGCGAACTACAACTACGATCCGCAGGAAGCGCGCCAGTATTTCGAGCACGACCGGGTTCGCGACGGCATCTTCGGCCTGACCGAGCAGCTTTTCGGCGTAGAAGTGCGGCCGTGGAATACCCGCGTCTGGCACGAGAGCGTGGGAGCCTACGAACTGGTCGAGGATGGCGAGGTGATCGGCCGCTTCTACCTCGATTCCCACCCGCGACCCGGCAAGTACACTCACGCCAATGTCGTGCCGCTCTACGCGGGCTCTCCGGCGGACGGAGAGGTGCCTGTTGCAGCCCTGGTGCAGAACATGCCGGAAGGATTGATGGAGCACGGGCAGGTGACCACCTTCCTGCACGAATTCGGTCACGTGCTGCACTTCATCTTCGGCAGCCGCAACGCGCTTGCCGGGGCCAGCATGGCCGCAGTGGAGTGGGACTTTATCGAAGCTCCGTCGCAGATCCTGGAAAACTGGGTCTACGACTACGACACGCTGGCGGGCTTCGCCGTGAATGCCGAGGGTGAGACTATTCCGCGCGACCTGGTGGAGCGGATGAACGCGGTACGGCATTTCAACCAGGGCATGATGGAGATGCGCCAGCTCGGGCTGACCGCGACTTCGTATAACTTCTACACCCAGCCCATTCCCGATGACCTGGGCGAGGCGGCCCGCGAATGGCAGCAGGCCTATTCGCTGGTGCCGATCTCCCCGACCTCCGAAATGCAGGCGGCATTCGGCCACCTCGATGGCTATGGCGCGGCCTATTACACCTATGGCTGGTCTCGCGTGATCGCTGCGGACATGTTCAGCCGGTTCCTTGCCGAAGGGCTGACCAATCCCGAGACGGCGAACGACTATCGGCGGCTGGTACTGGAACCTGGCGGCACGAAACCGGCAGCCGAGCTCGTGAAGGATTTCGTCGGGCGCGAGATTTCGTTCGACGCTTTCCGCGAAGACCTGGAGCGGGGATTGCCGGAAGAGTGAGGCCGTCCGGCCTCGCCCTTCCCGATAACTAGTAGGCGCGCGCGACGAAGACCCGCTCCACCGCGGGTTCGCCAGTAAAGATGCAGGGGCCGTCTGCGGGCGGCGCGTGCATCGGCACGTTGCGCAGCGTGAGACGAAGCTCCTTCAGGCGCTCGACCACCTTTTCCAGTGCCTCTCCGGTGGGCTTGGCCCACTGCACTTCCACCCAGCCCGGGTACTTGGCCTCACGGCTGAAGTGCTCGGCAAGGGTATCTATGTCGGACACGTCGCGCCGGATGTTGGCTTCACGGCGTTCGCGCGCCTCGACCAGCAGGCCGTTCTGCATGTCGGCAAGGATCGTCGGAATCGTTTGCGCGCAAAGGTCGCGGTCGGGATTCTGGAAGGCGGGCTTGCCGCTTTCGGTATTCCACAGCGCATCGCGGCGCAGCAGGCTGACAACGCCGTTCTCCATGTCGCGGCCGCCGACCTCGATGATGACGGGCGCACCCTTGCGCACCCAATCCCAGCGCTTGGCCGCTGCCTTGCCAGGGCGATTGTCCAGCAGCACGCGCACAGGCTCGCCCAGGGCGGATTGACCCGAGATTGCAGCACGCAAGGTGTCGCAATAGGCGAGCAGCGCCTCGTCTTCCGGCTTGTCGCGCAGCATGGGCAAAATCACGACCTGGAAGGGCGCCAGCGCGGGGGGAACGCGCAAGCCGTCGTCATCGCCGTGCACCATGATGAGGCCACCCACCATGCGCGTCGACACGCCCCAGCTGACGGTATGCGCCAGCGTCTCTCGCCCGGCATCGCTCTGGTACTTGATGTTCGCGGCATGGGCGAAATTGGTGCCGAGGTAATGGCTGGTGCCTGCCTGGAGCGCCTTGCCATCCTGCATCATGGCCTCGATCGACCATGTCTCCACCGCGCCGGGGAAACGCTCGTTCTCCGGCTTCTCTCCCGCGATCACGGGCAGAGCCACGTCTTCCTCGGCAAAGGCGCGGTACATTTCCAGCGCCATCATGGTTTCTTCCTGCGCCTCTTCGGCGGTGGCGTGGGCGGAATGGCCTTCCTGCCACAGGAACTCGCTGGTGCGCAGGAACATGCGCGTGCGCATTTCCCAGCGGACCACATTGGCCCACTGGTTCAGGCGCAGCGGCAGGTCACGCCATGACTGGATCCAGCGGCTCATCGCGTCGCCGATGATCGTTTCGGACGTGGGCCGCACCACCAGCGGCTCTTCCAGCTTCGCCTCGGGATCGGGGATCAGGCCCCCTTCCCCGTCGGCGATCAGGCGATGGTGGGTGACGACCGCCATTTCCTTGGCAAAGCCGTCTACATGCTCTGCCTCGCGCTCGAAATTCTTGAGGGGGATGAAGAGGGGGAAGTAGGCGTTCTGCACGCCTGCCGCCTTGATCCGGTCGTCGAGCAGGCGCTGCATGCGCTCCCAGATGCCATAGCCCCACGGCTTGATGATCATGCAGCCGCGCACGCCCGATTCCTCTGCCATGTCGGCAGCGGCGATGACTTCCTGGTACCAGGCGGCGAAATCGTCGTCGCGCTTGGTATTGAGGGCGTGGCGAATGGCGGACATCGGCGAATCTCGAACTATCAGTTGGACAGGTCCGCCCCCATGGCGCTGTGCAGACGCCCTGTCGAGGTTTGCGTGCGCGGGGACCGCCCTGAGCGGTCTGTCTTATCTGTCCAGTTCGTCCAGCTTGCGCTGCATCGCGGCCATCTGGGCCTTGAGCGCGCCGATATCGTCCGACTGCGACGCGGCAGGCGTCGGCGCGGCAGATGCGCCGGTCTTGGGCATGAACGCACCGGCAGCCGCCTGGAACATGGCCATGTTCTGTTCGGCCATCTTGGAGAAGGCATCCGGACCCATGCTGGTCTTGAAGGCTTCCTGCAGCTTGCTCTGGTTCGACTGGAAATTCGCCATCGTCGCTTCCAGATACGGCGGCATCATCGCCTGCATGGAATTGCCGTACATGGAGATCAGCTGGCGCAGGAAGCTTACCGGCAGCATGTGTTCGCCGTTCGCCTCTTCCTCCATGATGATCTGCGTCAGGATCGCGTGCGTGATGTCACTGCCCGTCTTGGCGTCCAGAACCTGGAATTCGACACCGGTACGCACCATTCGCGCAAGGTCCTCAAGCGTGATGTAGCTGGAGGACTGGGTATTGTAGAGGCGACGGTTGGCGTATTTCTTGATGATGATGGTATCACCATCAGCGGTGTTCTTGGCGGCCATAATGCGTATTCCTGCGCTTTTGTTTTGGCAGCCTTAGCACCTGCAACATGGAATTACCATCATTTCCCACTAGCCAGACCGGTCGAAGCGCTGCCCCAAGTTGGTGAGCAACTCATATTGAGAAAGCCCCGAAATCTGCGACGCCTGCGGCAAATCATAGGAAAGTAAGCAGAAATCGCCTTCCCGCACATCCGATTGGCCGCAGTCGACGATGATCATGTCCATCGAGATGCGGCCAATGATCGGCAGCGTCGATTCGCCATGCTGCAACGCACCGCCTTCGCCCCACGAACGCAGGATACCATCGGCGTAACCGATTGAAATCGTCGCTACGCGCATGGGCCGCGGCGCACGGTAGATCGCATTGTAGCCGACCAGGTCGCCCGCCTGCAGGTCCCTGACCTGCAGAACGGCCGCCTCGACCGACACCACCTGCCTGATGGACGTTGCCAGTTCTTCGCGCGGGACGCCGCCGTAAAGAGCAAGGCCGGGCCGCGTCAGGTCGAAATGGTAATCCGCGCCAAGGGCGATACCGGCGCTGTTGGCCAGACTGAGCTCGCGCGCGGAGACTTGCGATACTGCCTGCCGGAAGATGGCAAGCTGCGCCGGGTTCTGATCGCTGTCCTCGTCCGCCGAAGCGAGATGCGACAGCAGCGTGTGAACCTGCAGCGCGCCAATCGCCGGGTCGCCCAGCTTGCCCGGCTCCAGCCCCAGCCGGTTCATCCCGCTGTCCACCATCAGGTGGCACGGTCCCCCGCCGCTTTCATGCCAGATGCGGGCTTGGTGCAGCGAATTGATGACCGGCAGGACGCCGCAGGCGCGCGCGAAGGCGGCGTCCTGCGCGCTGCTCACACCGTGCAGCACGGCGATCTTTGCGCCGCTGGTGTGTTCCAGCACACCGGGCACTTCGCTCCAGTGGGCGACGAAGAACTGCCTCGCGCCAGCACCGAGCAGGGTCGGCATGACAGTGTCGATACCGAGGCCATAGCCGTCGGCCTTCACCGCCGCCCCGGCCCTCGCCTGTCCCGACAAGCGGTCGAGAGTGCGCCAGTTATCGGCCAGCGCGTCGGCATCGATCCGCAGGCGGAGAGTGGCAGGAGGCGGTTCAGGAATGTTCATCGGAAAATTCGCGCGGAGGGCCGCCCTTGATACCCCACCAGGCGACGACGGCGCCGAAAGCGACCACGGCCCAGGTGTACCAGAGCCCGGCGTAGACATCGCCGCTGCGCGCCTGGATGTAACCGGCAATCAGGGGCAGGAAGCCGCCAAGATAGCCCGCGCCGATGTGGTAGGGAATGGAGAGCGAGGAATAGCGGATTTGCGGTGGAAACATCTCGGCCAGCAATGCTGCGACCGAGCCGTAGGTGAGCGCGGACAGCACGCCGAAGCAGAGCAGCAGTGCGATAATGCCAAGGACATTGGGCAGCGGCGGCGTCTGGACAGAGAAATCGTATCCCTGGTTTTCGAGCGCCGACTGGATCTCGCTCCGGCGGTTTTCGTCTGACAGGTTGCCGTATTCGATGCTGGATTCACCGATGTCGATGGTCTGTTCGTCCCATTCGCCGCGCAGATCGTAGGGAACGCCCAGTGCGGTAAGATCCTGCAACACGCGGCCACAGCCGGTCGCCTGCACTTCCGCGAACGGGTCGAAGCTGCAATCCGCGCCGTTTACCAGCACAGGCGCGTTCTGCGCCATGCGATGAAGGCCGGGGTTTGCCAGTTGGCCCATCCCCCAGAACAGCGGAAAGATCAGCACCAGCGTCAGCAGTGCGCCGACAATGATCGGCTTCTTGCGGCCAACCCTGTCGGACCAGCGGCCAACTACGATGTAAAAGCTCATCGCGATTCCGCCCGATATCAGCATGACCAGTTCGACGAGCCCCTCTTCCATGCGCATCGGCCCGCGCAGGAAAGACAGGCTGGAGAAGAAGGCGGTGTACCAGATGGTAGTCAGGACGCCCGTGATGCCGAACAGGGCAACGAAAATGCGCTTCTTGTTGCCGGGGTAAGTGAAGCTTTCGATGAACGGATTCCCCGCCGTCTCGCCCGCTTCCTTCATTGCCTGGAAAACCGGGCTTTCCGACAGTTTGAAGCGCATCCACAGCGAAATGGCGAGCAGGATCAGGGAAAGCAGGAAGGGCACGCGCCATCCCCACTCCACGAACTCGTCCGGTGGTATCAGCGCCCGGCAGGCGAGCACGACGATGATCGAGAGAACGAACCCGCCCACGACGCTGGCCTGGATGAAACTGGTGTAGAAGCCGCGCTTCTCAGGCGGAGCATGTTCGGCCACGTAGATCGCGGCGCCGCCGTATTCGCCGCCAAGGGCCAGTCCCTGCAGGATGCGGAACAGGATGACGATGATGGGTGCGGCGATGCCGATGGTGGCCGCTGTCGGGATCAGGCCGACACCCGCTGTCGCAACGCCCATCAGCGTTACCGTTACGAGGAATGTGTATTTCCGGCCCAGCTTGTCCCCCAGGAACCCGAACAGGATCGCACCCAGCGGGCGAAACCCGAAACCGACGGCAAAGCCTGCCCAAACCAGCAGTATCTGCAGCGTCTCGTTATCGCTGGGAAAGAAGGCTGCACCGATCAGCGCGGCGAGCGTGCCGTAGATGAAGAAATCGTACCACTCGAAAACCGTGCCCGCCGAACTCGCGGCGATGACCAGTCGGATTTCCTTGGCGCTGGGTTCGTGATGGGTGGTTGCAGCTGCCGTCGCCATGTTGTCCCCCGTAATCCGTCGATGCGAGCGTTAGCCCGCCTCGGCAGCGGTGGAAAGGGCCGCCACGGCCGCCTTCCACGGCAGCAGCATTGCCCCATGACGACCGGCATAGTCCTTCGCGGGGGCGATCAGGGTCACGTCTGGCCAGTCTGGCTGCGATCCGTCGTTTTCAAGCCAGGCAGTGAGGGCTTCCAGCGCGGCCGTCATCTCGTCGCGCCCTTTGCCCACGGCGTGGCGCGCGAAAATCGCGGCCGCGGCCTGGCCAACGGCGCACGCGCGCACTTTCATGCCAAGTCTGGTGATATGTCCGGTATCATCGAGCGAAAGGTCCATCTCGAGTGTCGATCCACAGGCGGCCGAGCGTGCGGAGCCGACGAACTGCGCGTCTTCGAGCGGGGGAAACCCGGCAAGTTCTACAGCGGCGGCCAGCATTTGCGGAGTGTAAAGCCGTTCGGCACTCATTCCGTATCATCAACCTGCAGGCGTGCACGGCGTTCGGCGATGATCTGGACCATGGCCCGCGATCCGGCATCCACGAGCTGGTAGGTGCGGGCCTCCGCAATCCAGAGCGGCCTGCCTTTGCTGCCCCAGACGGTATCGTATCCCAGCACCAGCAGGGAGAACCCGATCACAACGATGATCACCCCCTTCAGCGCGCCGAAGCCGAAACCCAGAACGCGGTCAATCGGGCCGAGCACCGATTTGCGGGTCGAGCGCCCGGCGATGCGGGCGATCAGTTTCATCCCGGCGTAGGGGATCAGCAGCAGCAGCGCGAACGCCAGGATGGAGGCGGTGATCGGCGAACCCATGAATTCAAGGATCGCCGCCGTCAGGTCGGTGTGCATGAAATGAATCGCGAGGATCGCCAGAATCCAGGCAGCAATGGACAGGACTTCCTGCACGAAACCGCGCAGGAACCCTCCGATGGCGCCGACCCCGACGATCAGCAGCACGATAAGATCAAATCCCGTCATCCGCTGAACGACTTATGCCGATGCCATAATCCGGTCAACGAGAGAGGCTGCGGCGCGAACATCCGTATATCGCAAACCTGCCACGTTCTGCCCGCCGTCTCCCGGACCGAAAGCAGTCTTGAAGCCGAGCTTCGCCGCTTCCTTCTGCCGCACGCTGCCGTGCGCAACCGGCCGGACCTCGCCCGAAAGAGCGAGTTCGCCGAACCACACTGCATCGGCGGGCAGAGGCTTGTCTGCCAGCGCGCTAACCAGTGCCGCGGCAACAGCAACATCGGCAGCCGGGTCCGTAAGGCGGTATCCTCCTGCCACGTTCAGGTAGACCTCGGCGGTGGAGAAACTGAGCCCGCACCGCGATTCCAGCACTGCCAGCAGCATGGCCAGCCGTCCGCTGTCCCACCCCACGACCGCGCGCCGGGGCGTAGCACCCGATTGCAACCGCACGATCAGCGCCTGGATTTCCACCAGCACGGGGCGCGTCCCTTCCAGCGCGGGGAAAACCGCCGCGCCAGCAATCGGTTCGTCCCTGCCGGACAGGAACAGGGAAGAGGGATTGCCCACCTCGTCCAGCCCGTGCCCTTCCATCGCAAATACGCCGATCTCGTCGACTGCACCGAAGCGATTCTTCAGACAGCGCAGGATCCGGTACTGGTGACTGCGCTCCCCCTCGAAGCTCATCACCGTATCCACCATGTGTTCCAGCACACGCGGCCCGGCGATGTTGCCGTCCTTGGTCACGTGGCCGACCAGAACCAGGGCGGTGCCGCGTTCCTTGGCAAAGCGAATCAGCTCGAACGCGCTGGCGCGCACCTGGCTGACCGTGCCGGGCGCACCCTCGATCATGTCGGAATGCATGGTCTGGATCGAATCGACCACGAGAAGCTCCGGTGGCTCGTCCTGGCCAAGCGTGGTGAGGATATCGCGTACCGACGTTGCAGCCGCCAGCTTCAACGGCGCCTGCGACAACCCCAATCGTGCCGCCCGCATTCGCACCTGGCCGGTCGCCTCTTCCCCGCTCACATAGACGACGCTCCCGCCCTTCTGCGCAATTTTCGCCGCTGCCTGTAGCAATAGGGTGGACTTGCCGATCCCCGGTTCACCGCCCATCAGGATGGCGCCCCCCGGTACCAGCCCGCCACCCAAAGCACGGTCGAATTCGGCGATGCCGGTGGATTGACGGGTCAGCGGCTTAGTCGGCTCATCCAGCGCTTCGAAGACGATCGCCCTGCCCCCGCTCGAAAGATCGTGCTTTGCGGTAAACTTCGTGTCAGGCGCCTCTTCTACCAGCGAATTCCACTGCGAGCAGTCGGGGCACTGCCCCTGCCAGCGATGGGACAAGCTGCCACATTCCGTGCAGACGTAACGCTTCTTGGGCTTTGCCATGGGATGGTAGCTAACCGGAACGAAAGCGGAACGCAAGCGCGCAGAACACCGATCTGGTAACCGGCTTTCGCTTCTGCCATCTAGGGGCCAATGCGGCAGAAAGAACTCAGGATTGCGCTGGTTTGTTACGGGGGTGTCAGCCTGGCGGTTTACATGCACGGCGTCACCAAGGAAGTGTGGAAACTGGCGCGTGCCAGCCGTGCCTTTCATGCAGCGGAGGAGGAGCAGGCCTCGGGCGTAGAGGCGGTCTATCTCTCGCTGCTGCGCCAGATCCAGAAAGAGCGCACTCTTCGCCTGCGTGTGCTGCCCGATATCATCACGGGCGCCAGCGCCGGCGGCATCAATGCCGTGTTTCTCGCACAGGCCATTCATTCCGGCCACAGCCTGGAGCCCCTTACCGAACTCTGGCTGAAGAATGCCGATGTCGAAAGGCTGGTCGAACCGGAGGCGAGACCGTGGTCGCCGGCGGCGCGCGTCTACATGCGGCCCATAGTCTGGTACCTTACCCGCGCACCTGGGAACACGGTGACCGAAACCGTGGCGGCGGAAACCCGCAACGAGGTGCGGCAGAAGATCTCCAGCCTGGTGCGCGGGCGTTGGTTCGAGCCGCCCTTTTCCGGCGAGGGTTTCTCGCACCTGTTGCACAACGCCTTGCAGGCCATGGGCGATACTCCGGCAGAGGCACCACTGCTGCCGACGCGCCATCCGTTGGACCTGCTGGTTACTGCGACCGATTTTCGCGGCAGGCTGGAAACCCTTCGGCTCAATAGTCCGCCAAGGGTGGAAGAGGCTGAGCACCGCATGCCCATCCGCTTTCGCGCAAACACGCCGACTGTCGGCGGGGAAAACCTGGCGCAGCTGTGCGAGTTGACACTGGCAGCGCGCGCGACGGCCAGCTTTCCGGGCGCTTTCCCTCCGCTGCGTCTTGCGGAGATCGACGAGGTATGCGGAGACGACTGGGAGGGCCGCGACCTTTTCCTGCGCCGCGTGATGCCCACGCATGTGGATCGCGGCACTGTCGACCATGTCTCGCTGGTGGATGGATCGGTTCTCAACAACGCTCCGTTCGAAGGGGCTATCGCCGCCCTCACCGTGCGGCCCGCCCAACGCGAGGTTGATCGGCGCTTCGTATATATCGATCCGTCGCCCAAGCATGCGCGTGTCGAAGCGGGCGATGCCGTGAAACCCGTGGGGTTCTTTGCCGCCATAGCGGGTTCGCTGTCCGCAATCCCGCGCGAGCAGCCCATCCGTGACAACCTGGAGGTGCTTGAGAAGCAGACGCGCGAGGCGGAGAAATTGCGCAGGATGGTGGCCGCGCTTCGCCCCGAGGTGGAAGCGGCGGTAGACAAGCTGTTCGGGCGCACGCTGTTTCTCGACCGGCCCAACCGCAAGCGCCTGGCGAACTGGCGCAGCCGCGCGCAGCAGGCCGCCGCCGAGAAGGCAGGCTACGCATTCCATTCCTACGCCCAGGCCAAACTGGGCGGCATCCTCGATCGCCTCGCCGACCTTGCGCGGCGTGCGGCCAACACCCCCGACATGCCGAGCGTGCCGGAAATTGCCGAGCGCTTGCGGCAGGAGATCGACGCGCACGAACTCGGCAGTCTCAGCGCGGAAACGGGCATCGGTGCCAGCTCGGCTGCGATCGCATTCTTTCGCGACCATGACCTTGCCTTTCGCATCCGCCGCCTGCGCTTGCTGGCGCGGCGCCTGTCACGCGACTGGGAGCTCGATCCGGACATCGCCGACGAAGGGCTGGAGGACGCAAGGAGCGCGGTCTATTCCGCACTGACGCTCTATTTCGCCAAGGAAGATCACGGCAACCTCGGCCCCGATTTCGAGGGCATTGCCGCCGACGTGATGGAAAACCCCGGCCTTTTCCTCAGCGAATTGGCCGAGAGGCGCGCCCTGCGTTCGGCGGACGAGGCGGCGGAGGAGGCGCTGTGCGAGGCGCTGGACGCAATGCCCAGGGACCTGCGGCGGCGGGTCCTTCTCGCTTACCTCGGTTTCCCGTTTTACGACGTCGCCACCCTGCCCCTGCTGCGCAACGAGGGGCTGACCGAATTCGATCCGGTGAAAGTGGATCGCATCAGCCCGGAAGATGCGACGGCAATTCGCGAAGGGGGCACGGCGGCCACGCTGCGCGGCACCGAGTTCTTCAACTTCGGTGCATTTTTCAGCCGGACCTATCGGGAAAACGATTACCTCTGGGGCCGCCTGCACGGAGCCGAGCGGATGATCGACCTGGTCTGTTCCACGGTTCCTGGCGGGTATGACCAGGCCGAATGCCTTGCCGTCAAGCGGGAAGCCTTCCTCGCCATCTGCGACGAGGAAGAAGCCCGCGACAACTGTAGCGCGGCGTTGCTGGCTGCGTTGCGGCAGGAGATTGCCGCAAAGCTGGGTTAGGAATTGGTACGGACAGTCTGAGGGGTGAACATGCAGGCCCGCTGCTGCCAGAGGCGATAGTTGACCCGCGCGTGGGCCGTGTCCAGCACCCCCCACACATCGGCAATCGTCGTGTTGGGATCGTTGTTGAAGTCGCGCAAGCGGTGTGCGTAATCGCGGTCATGCACCGCGTCCTGCACGGCGATCCTTGCCTCCTGCAGGGCCGCCCGCCGATGGTTGTAAGTGCCCGTGACATCGACTGACGCAAAACGCAGCGCGCAAAACAGGCTGATGCGCGGCTGGGCACGGTCGCAGTTCCGATCGTCCTGCCGGTTCCACATATCTTCGGAGACCAGCATGGCACGCGCGCTTTCGATGATCGAAACATCGAGCGGGTCGACCACGCGATCACGGCTGTCGAGCATTGCAGAGCTTTCTTGCAGCAGGGCGAGATCTGCCTGCGTACGATCGCTATCCGGAACGGTGGCCGCGATACGCTCGCCCTGTTCGATCAGAGTGAGTTCTTGCGCCTGGATAGCGGCGTAATCGAATTCGCAGCCGTTCTGGTCGGCCTTAGGAGAAGTGGCGCATCCCTGCAGGATGGCCAGCAGGCCCGCCGCCGCAGCGACGCGCCCTGCCCTTTCACCCACCGAGAGCATCTTTCAGCTTGTTGAAGAAGCCGCGGCTTTCCGGGCATTCGTCGCCAGTCTCGGTCTCACGGAATTCGCGCAGCAATTCCTTCTGGCGACTGGAAAGTTTGGTGGGTGTTTCTACCATCACCTCCACGACCATGTCGCCCCGCCCGCGCCCTTGCAGAACAGGCATGCCCGCGCCTCTCTTGCGCAACTGCTTGCCAGACTGGATTCCCGCCGGGATCTCGATGCTGTGCGTCTCGCCGTCGAGACCCGGGATTTCAATGGTATCGCCCAATGCGGCCACTGTGAAACTCACCGGAACGCGGGTGAACAGCGACGTGCCCTCGCGGGCAAAGACGGCGTGTTCCTTGATGTGAACAAAGATATAGAGGTCGCCCGCCGGTGCACCCATCGGTCCTGCCTCGCCTCTGCCCGACAGGCGGATGCGGGTGCCGTTATCGACACCGGGCGGAACCTCGACTTCGAGCACCTGTTCCTGGTCCACCCGGCCCTCGCCGCGGCAGGAATGACAGTGCTGTTCCAGCACTTCCCCGCGACCGCTGCAGTTGGGGCACGGACGTTCGATCACGAACAAACCCTGCTGCGCGCGCACCTTGCCATGGCCGTGGCACAGTTCGCAGCGGCGCTTGCCAGTGCCGGGCTCGGCCCCAGAACCCTCACAGGTATCGCAGGTTGCTGCGACTTCCACGGTGATCTCGGTGCTTTTACCGTGGAAAGCTTCCTCCAGTGAAACCTGCATGTCATAGCGCAGGTCCGCGCCGCGACGCGGGCGAGCGCGGCCTGATGCGCCGCCGCCGAAGGCACTGCCGAAAATCGTTTCGAAGATATCGCCGATGTCGCCAAAGTCAGCGCCGGGATGGCCGCCGCCACCGCCCATGCCCTGCTGGAAGGCTTCGTGGCCGTACCGATCATAGGCCGCACGCTTTTGCGGGTCTTTCAATACTTCGTAGGCAGCGCTGCACGCCTTGAACCGGGCCTCGGCCTCGGCATCGCCTGGATTGCGATCCGGGTGATACTTCATAGCCATCTTGCGATAGGCGCTTTTCACCGTGGCGCCGTCCGCATCGCGCGAGACGCCCAGCAGCTCGTAGAAATCGACTTCAGTCGCAGACATTCAAGAACCCCCAAACCGCACCGCCACCGGCGCGGGCTGCGTCGGTGGCGGTTGGTTTGTCATCATTAATACCGATCAGGACTTGCCGTTATCTTCGTCCACCTCGGTGAACTCGGCATCGACAACCTCTTCTTCCTCGCTGGGGGAAGAGGCATCGTCGGACGCCGCGGCATCGGCAGCGGCATCAGCACCGGCAGCCTGTTCCTTCTCGTAGATGGCCTGGCCCATCTTCATGGCGACCTGCGTGAGGGCCTCGCTCTTGGCCTTCATGGCATCGACTTCGCCACCTTCCAGCGCTTCCTTGGCTTCGGAAACGGCGGTTTCGATTTCGCCCTTCAGGCCGCTATCGATCTTGTCGCCATTTTCCTCGAGTTGCTTTTCGGTGGCATGCACCAGGCTGTCGAGGTTGTTGCGAACCTCGGCAGATTCGCGACGCTTCTTGTCTTCTTCGGCGAACTTCTCTGCGTCCTGCACCATCTGGTCGATATCGCTGTCCGAGAGACCGCCCGAGGCCTGGATGCGGATCTGCTGTTCCTTGCCCGTGCCCTTGTCCTTTGCAGACACGTTCACGATACCGTTCGCGTCGATGTCGAAGGTGACTTCGATCTGCGGCACACCGCGCGGTGCGGGCGGAATGCCCACAAGGTCGAACTGGCCGAGCAGCTTGTTGTCCGCTGCCATTTCACGCTCGCCCTGGAACACACGGATCGTCACAGCGCCCTGGTTATCCTCGGCGGTGGAATAGACCTGCGTCTTCTTGGTCGGGATCGTGGTGTTGCGGTCAATCATGCGGGTGAACACGCCGCCCAGCGTTTCGATACCCAGCGAAAGCGGGGTGACGTCGAGAAGCAGCACATCCTTCACGTCGCCCTGCAGCACGCCGGCCTGGATAGCGGCACCCATGGCCACGACCTCATCGGGGTTCACGCCGGTGTGCGGCTTGGAACCGAAGAATTCTTCCACCACTTCGCGAACCTTGGGCATGCGGGTCATGCCGCCCACCAAGATCACTTCGTCGATGCCGTCCTTGGAAACACCGGCGTCGGCCAGCGCCTTCTTGCACGGCTCCAGCGTGCGCTTGATCAGGTCGCCTACCAGCTGCTCTAGCTTGGAACGGCTGATGGTTTCGACCAGGTGCAGCGGGGTGGACGATCCACCTTCCATGCGCGCGGTGATGAAGGGCAGGTTCACTTCCGTGGTCTGCGAGCTGGAAAGCTCGATCTTGGCCTTTTCGGCAGCTTCCTTCAGGCGCTGAAGGGCGAGCTTGTCGCTCTTCAGATCCATGTTTTCCTTCGATTTGAACTGCTCGGCAAGGTAATCGACGATCACGTTGTCGAAATCTTCGCCGCCCAGGAAGGTGTCGCCGTTGGTCGACTTCACTTCGAACACGCCGTCACCGATTTCGAGGACGGAGACGTCGAACGTACCGCCGCCAAGGTCATAGACGGCGATGGTCTTGCCGTCGTCCTTGTCCATGCCATAGGCCAGCGCGGCCGCGGTCGGCTCGTTGATGATACGCTCTACTTCAAGCCCTGCGATCTGGCCGGCGTCCTTGGTCGCCTGGCGCTGTGCATCGTTGAAGTAGGCGGGAACGGTGATGACCGCCTTGGTCACGGTCTCGCCAAGATAGCTCTCGGCGGTTTCCTTCATCTTCTGCAGGATGAAGGCGGAAATCTGGCTGGGCGAATATTCTTCGCCGCCCGCTTCCACCCAGGCATCGCCGTTCTTGCCCTTGACGATGTCATAGGGAACAATGTCCATGTCCTTCTTGGTGGTCGGATCGTCGAACCGGCGACCGATCAGGCGCTTGATGGCGAACAGGGTGTTGTCGGGGTTGGTAACGGCTTGGCGCTTGGCAGGCTGGCCGATCAGGCGCTCGTCATCCTTGGTGAAGGCGACGATCGAAGGCGTCGTGCGCGCACCTTCGGAATTCTCGATAACCTTGGGCTTGCCGCCTTCCATCACGGAGACGCAGCTGTTGGTGGTGCCAAGGTCGATACCGATAATCTTGCTCATAATTTCCCATCTCTTTCAGTGTTGGACGCTGCGCGCTCGGCCCCCCGATCCCGCAGGGATGCTGTTGGCAAGGCCACTCGGCAGCTCGATAAAAGCTGTGTATCGAAGCCGGATATAGGAGCGGTTTTGCTTGGCACAAGGGAACGTGGCGACTAGAAATCGGCGCATCTTCTGAGAGGGGAATTTGATGAATATGAAGAGCATTCTGGCATCGGCGGCCGCACTTGGCCTGGTCATGGGTACGGCAGCCTGCGGTGGCGAGACCGAAGAGCCCGTGGCCGAGGGTGCGCCCGATGCGCCCGCAGGAATTACCGTTACCGATGGCTGGATGGCTCTGCCGGCAGTGGCCGGAAACCCTGCCGCGGTCTATTTCAATATCGAGAATTCGGGCGAGCGCAATCGCATGATCCGTTCCGCCTATGTCGAGGGCGCGGGCAGCGCGGTGCTGCACCAGATGGGCGAATGGAACCTCGAGCCGTCGATGGACGAACTGATGCAACTGGACCTTCCGGCAGGCGAAAGCATCGCTTTCGAGCCGGAGAGTTATCACGTCATGGCCATGGACGTGGCCGACACGCTGCAGGCCGGCGGCGAGACCGAAGTCACGCTGACATTCGTGGGCGGCGACAAGGTCAGCTTCCCGGTTGAAATCCGCGCAGCGGGTGACGCGCCGGGTGGCGACGCTTCGGATAGCGACACGGAATAATGGATGCAGGCAGCGCGGCATCCTGTCCGATCGGCGGCGAAAGGCCGCTGAGCGAAGGGGAAGTCGCGCTTGCCCGCACCATGTTCGGTAGCGCCATCGATTATGCGAAGGTGCGCATAAGGCGCAGGAAATGGGCTTTTTTCCAGCCCAAACGTATCACGATGGCCCCGCGCGGGCACATTCACTTCCACCCTCTGGGCGATACCTATTGCGACGATTTCGCGAGCGCGCCCGTCAGGCGGCAGGCCCTGTTCATTCACGAAATGACCCATGTCTGGCAAACCCAGACACGCGGCGACTGGTACTTGGTACTGAACCGGATGCCGTGGGCGAGCTACGACTACACACTGAAGCCCGGATGCGCACTGACGAAATACGGCATAGAGCAACAGGCCCGCATCGTGGAGCACGCGTTCCTGCTCCGCAACGGATACAAGCTGGCGGGGGTCGCAGACCCTGCGGCCTACGACGTGTTGGTGAACTTTCCGGGAGCCGGTAAGTGACCGATTTCGAATTCATCTTTGTTCTTTATGCCCTGCTGCTTGGTCTTTCGCTGGTCGAGTTGCTGTCAGGGCTCGGACGGGCGCTCGAACTCGAATTCGCATACGATGCCAAGGGGCAGGAGGCGAAGTTTGCCATTGGCTGGCTGACGCCGCTGATGGCGATTTTCGTCATGGTAGACCTGATGAGTTTCTGGATGTTCGCCTGGACGGTCCGCCCGCTCATTACGGTGACGGCACCGATGCTGCTGGGTGTGATGACCTTTGCCAGTTCCTATTACCTGGCAGCGCGGTTGGTATTTCCAGGCGACCCGGACCGCTTTCGCGATCTGGACACGCATTACTTTCGCGTCTCGCGCACGATATTCGGCATCCTGATCGCGCTGGTCGCCGCGCAATGGGCCTACTTGTTGTCGATCGAGGCAATTCGCTCCAGCCTCTTGACCCCTGTTTCCGTTGGTCTGACGGTGCTCTTCGTGGGTCTGATGGTCGCAGCGATGATCTTTCGCGATCGTCGTGTACAGGCGATATTGCTGGTCGCCCTGATCACGAGATATCTCGTGTTGTACCTGTTCATTTGAGGCTTCCCGGCGAGTTCTGCGAGCAGGCTGTGGCGCGACGTGCGGCCCCATAACAAGAAAGGGCCACTGCGTCGCGCAGCGGCCCTCTTAATTCGCGATGTGTCAGCGATCACCAGTAGCGCTGGTAACCGTCATATCCGCGGCAATCGTCGTCGACGTAGCGACCATCGCCGTAGTAGCCATCGCACTCATCGTTCTTGTCGGACGCATAGCCGATGACGCCGCCGATGGCGGCACCCGCCAGGGCATAGGTCTCGATATCACCGCCCAGGAGAGCAGCACCAGCAGCGCCGGCAGCCGCACCGGCCAGTCCGCCCTCTACCGCGTAGTTATCCGCACAGGCACCCAGGCCCATGGTGGATGCAACCAGCGCGGGGGCGAGCAACAGTTTCGTATTCATGGCAAATCTCCGTATATCCCCCGTATCGGAGAGATTACGGTCGACCCTGCCCTCAGGTTCCGAAAATCGCCCTATTCGGGCTTTTTTGCGACGCCCACCATGCTGGCCCGCAGCAGCCGGTCCTTGATCATGTAACCTGCCTGCATTTCCTGCACCACGGTACCGGGCTCGGCATCGTCGGTGGGGATTTCCATCATCGCCTGGTGCTGGTTCGGGTCCAGCGGCAGGCCCACGGCGGCAATGCGTGTGATGCCGTTGTTGGTGAACACCTTGTCCAGTTCGCGCTGGGTGGCCTGGATACCGGCGACGAGGCCCTTGAACTTGCTGTCTTCGCGCAAGTCTTCCGGAATGGCATCGATGGCGCGGGCAAGGTTGTCGGCCACGCTGAGGATATCGCGGGCGAAACCGGTCGCGGCATAGGCGCGCGCATCCTGCACTTCCTTTTCCAGGCGGCGTCGCTGGTTCTGGGCCTCGGCCTTGGCGTAGAGCGTTTCCTGCTTGGCAGCCTCCAGATCCGAACGAAGCTGCGCCAGTTCCTCTTCGAAACTGCCCTGCTCGTCCTCCGCCGGTTCGTCCGAAAGGAATTCCTCCGGCACGCCTTCCAGTTCCTTTTCAACCGCTTCGTCGCGGTTCTTGTCATTCTCGCTCATCTGTCTCGCTAACCAAATCTCTTGCCCAGGGAATGGGCGGTGAAGTCCACCATGGGTACGACGCGGGCGTAATTCAACCGCGTCGGACCGATGACACCCAGCACGCCAACCACCTTGCCCTCGCGGTCGCGATAGGGGGCGGCGATGACGGACGAGCCGGACAATGCGAACAGGCGATTCTCGGCCCCGATGAAAATCCGGGTCGATTCTGCCTGCCGCGCGCTATCGAGCAATTGTGCCACCGATTGCTTGTTTTCAAGGTCGTCCAGCAATTGCCGCACACGTTCGAGATCGGTGGCCGCGTTTTCGTCGATCAGATTGGAGGCACCGCGCACGATCAGGACAGGACGTTTCGCCGCATCCTCGCTCCACGTGGCGATACCCGCCTCCACCAGGCGCTGGCTGGCTTCGTCAAGCGCGCTTCTGCCCGAGGCGAGCTCTGTCTGCATGGCCCTGGCGGCCTCGGCAAGCGTGCGCCCGCGCAGCCGGGTGGAAATGTAATTGCTGGCTTCCTGAAGGGCGGAGGGGGAGACGGGGCCGTCCAGTTCCACCAGTCGGTTTTCCACGTGCCCGTCTTCCCCGACCAGCACGGCGAGAGCGCGCTTCTGGTCCAGCGGCACGAGGTTCAACTGCGACAGACGCGCTTCCCTTTGCGGCACCATCACCATGCCCGCCGCGCCCGACAGGTTGGAGAGCAGCGCACTGGTGGTCTCCAGCGCCTCCTCAATCGGGCCGGGCGTGGCAAGCTGCTGCTCGATAGCCGCGCGTTCGGCCCGGGTAGGTTCGGCAACCTGCATGATGCCGTCGACAAACAGCCGCAGGCCAAGGTCTGTCGGCATCCGCCCCGCGCTGGTGTGCGGCGCCGCCAGCAGGCCGAACCCCTCCAGTTCGCTCAGCACCGAACGGATCGAGGCTGGCGACAGGTTCACTTCCCCGCGCTGCGCCAGCGTCTTGGAGCCGACAGGCTGGCCACTGGCGAGGTAATCTTCTACCACCAGGCGGAAGATCTCCTTTGCGCGTGCTGTCAGTTCGGTGATCGGTGGAGAAGCCATGACAGCGCCCTATCTAACCGCTAGGGCGCTTCTCGCAAACGCTTCAATCGGAGAAATCAATGCGACCTTCCGGCCGTGCGCCTGACGAAATGCGCGCCATCACCATCGAAACCGGCTTTACCAAGCATGCCGAGGGTTCGTGCCTCATCAGCTTTGGCGACACCCGCGTGCTGTGCACCGCATCTGTCGAAGAACGCATCCCGCCGTGGCTGCGCGGCAAGGGCCAGGGCTGGGTCACCGGCGAGTATTCGATGCTGCCCCGCGCCACGCACACCCGCGGCTCGCGCGAGGCGGCCAAGGGCAAGCAGAGCGGTCGTACGCAGGAAATTCAGCGGCTTATCGGTCGTTCCTTGCGCGCAGTCTGCGATATGGAGAAGCTGGGTGAGCGGCAGATCACGCTCGATTGCGACGTAATCCAGGCCGACGGCGGCACCCGCACTGCCTCGATCAGTGGCGCATGGGTGGCCCTGCGCATGGCGGTAAACAAGCTGATGGAAGCAGGCGCGATCAAGGAAGACCCCCTTACCGCCAAGATCGCCGCCATTTCCTGCGGCATCCATCAGGGCACCCCGGTGCTGGACCTGGACTATGTCGAGGATTCCAACGCCGATGCCGACGCCAACTTTGTACTGATCGAAGGCGGCCAGATTGCCGAAGTGCAGGCCACTGCCGAAGGCGCAACCTACGACGAGGAAGGCCTGCTGCGCCTGCTGCGTCTTGCCCAGATGGGCTGCGCGGAAATCTTCAAGGCACAGGACGCGGCTACGAAATGAGCCGGAAGCTGGGGCCGGGAAAGCTGGTGATTGCCACGCATAACGCGGGCAAGCTGAAGGAGATCGCCAAGTTGCTGGAGCCTCATGGTCTCGACTGCATCTCGGCGGGTTCGCTTGGCCTGCCGGAACCTCCCGAAACCGGCACCACCTTCGTCGAGAATGCCCTGATCAAGGCGCGCGCGGCGGCGGAGGCTTCGGGCCTTCCCGCCCTCGCCGACGACAGCGGCCTGTCGGTTGCGGCGCTGGACGGTCGCCCCGGCGTCTATACCGCAGACTGGGCGGAGCGGCAGTTCTTCGAAGGTGAACCGGGCCGCGACTGGTACATGGCCATGGGCAAGGTGGAGGGTCTGTTGCAGGCCAAGGGCCCGGATACACCGCGCGACTGCTGGTTTTCATGCGTGCTCGCAATTTCCTGGCCCGATGGGGAGCATGTGGTTTACGAAGGCCGGGCCGATGGCACGCTGACCTGGCCTCCGCGCGGCACCATGGGGTTCGGTTACGATCCGGTGTTTGTACCGCAAGGGCGGCAGCAGACTTTTGCCGAGCTGGAACCGGAAGAAAAGCACGCGATCAGCCACCGCGCGGATGCCTTCGCGAAACTGAAGGCAGACCAGTTCGCCGCCTAGAAAACGCGCTGGTTGTAAACGTTTCCGGCGGGGTAGTAGCGGCAGACGAGGAAATCGTTCGTGCCGCCGCGGGCCACGGCACAACCGACTTCGCGGGTGCCGCGCCAGATAACCTGGGTGTAGTGCCCAACATCGCGCCAGTTGCCAGTGGAGGAGACCTGCGGAAAGGTGCCGTTGCGAAAGTGCTGCCGCTCCGCCAGGAAACCGCCCACCATCACATCAGGCCCGTAGTATCCTGCATAACCCATCCACAGATTCTCGCCCGATCCGTTCCGCTGCTCGCGATTGGCGTGGATCATCCTGCCTTGCCGAGCTATGTGCTGCGCCCAGTCATGAGCCTCGCGCGCCAGGCGATTGCTCCATTCCAGGCGCGGCACACCCACCTCGGCCCGGGCGCGGTTGTGTTCTTCCAGCAGGCTGATGGCAAAGGGGTTGATACGGCCCTTGTCCTGCGCCGAAAGCGGAGCGGAAACCGTGCCAAGCGAAGCGACAGCCGCCAGTGCGGCAAGAAAGACCCGTCCTTTTCCCATCCGCCCACCTTGGCTATTGCGGGTTAACGGAGACTGAAAACAACCACATGGCCCGCGCCCTCTACATCCACTGGCCCTTTTGCCTGGCGAAATGCCCGTACTGCGACTTCAACTCGCACGTGCGAGACAGCGTTGACGTGGCCGCGTGGCAGGCGGCGTTGCTGGCAGACTTGCGCCATGAAGCCGAGATCGCGGGCGGTGAGCCGCTGCATTCCATTTTCTTCGGAGGCGGCACGCCTTCGCTGATGCCCCCTGCCTTGGTCGAGGCATTGTTGGCCGAGGCCGAGAAACTCTGGGGCTTTGCACCGGATGTCGAAATAACGCTGGAAGCCAATCCCTCCTCGGTCGAGGCTGCCAATTTCGCTGCCCTGTCATCGGCAGGCGTCAATCGGGTGTCGCTGGGCCTGCAGTCGCTGGACGACAGCGCTCTGCGGTTCCTGGGCCGCTTGCACGATGCCTCCGAGGGTCTGACAGCGCTGGAGACCGCGCAATCGGTGTTCGCGCGGGTTTCGTTCGACCTGATCTATGCTCTGCCCGACCAGACGGAAGACCATTGGCGCGAGCAGCTTTCCCGCGCCCTTGGTTTTGGCACCGGCCACCTGTCGCTGTACCAGCTTACCATCGAGCCGGGCACGCGTTTTGCCACGGATGTCCGTCGCGGAGGTTTCATGCCTCTCGATGATGACCGGGCAGCGGACCTTTTCGCCATCACCCGCGAATTGACGACGGACGCGGGCCTGCCGCCTTACGAGATCAGCAATCACGCCCGCCCCGGCGAAGAGAGCCGGCACAACCTAACCTATTGGCGCTACGACGACTACGCAGGCATCGGCCCCGGCGCGCACGGGCGTCGCGGTGGGCTAGCCACCATGCGTCACAAAAAGCCGGAGAACTGGATCGACGCCGTATCGCGAAACGGCCACGGCCTGAAAGAAGAGCGGGCACTTGGTGTCGCCGAACAGGCGTCTGAAGCGCTGCTGATGGGACTGCGCCTTGCAGAGGGCGTCGATCTCGAAGCGCTGGGTAAAAGGTTGGCACTTGCCCCGGCCAGCCTGATCCAGCCGGACAAGCTGATACATTATGCGCGGCTCGGTCTTGCCTGGGAGGAAGGTTCACGGGTGGGCGTCACTTCTGAGGGCATGCCCTTATTGGACGCCCTTCTCGCAGAGCTGGTGACAGACGAGCTGGCGCTGGCATGAGCGTATCCGCGCTTCTCGATCAGTGGCGCGACCATCTGGCTACCGGAAGGCGCCGCAGTCCCCATACCGTTCGCGCCTATGTGGCGACAGCCGAACGCCTGATGCTGGCGCTGGGGCTGTCGGATTGGCAGGCGGTGGCCAATGTTTCTACCCGCGACTTGCGCTCCCATCTCGCCACGCGCCGCGGAGAGGGAATCGGCAATGTCTCTGCCGCGCGCGAGCTGTCCGCGCTCAAGGGGTTCGTGGCACACGCGCGAGAGCAGGTGGGCGCCGAACCCGGCACCGCGCCGCGCCTTCGCGGGCCGCGTATCAAGAAGGGGCTGCCCCGCCCCGTCACGCCGGACGAGGCGGTGGGCCTTACCGACATGGTCGAGCAAACCTCCAGCGCCGACTGGACCGGGAAACGCGATGCTGCAGTCCTCTTGCTGATGTACGGCGCAGGGCTGCGCATTGCGGAAGCGCTTTCGCTGAAAGCGGGTGACCTGCCATTGAGCGAGACACTGGTGGTGACCGGCAAGGGCAACAAGCAGCGCGTTGTTCCCCTGATCCCGGTCGTGCGCGAAGCGGTGCAAGCCTACGTCGAAATCTGTCCGCATCCGTTCGACAGCGCAGATGCCCTGTTTAAGGGGGCGCGCGGCGGGCCCCTGTCACAGGGTACGGTCCAGAAGGCGATGGCGCGGGCGCGGAAAGGCCTGGGTTTGCCCGCAACAGCAACCCCCCACGCCCTGCGCCACAGCTTCGCGACGCACCTGCTCGGTTCGGGGGCGGATCTGCGCAGCCTGCAGGAACTGCTCGGCCATGCCAGCCTCGGTTCGACGCAAATCTATACGAAAGTGGATGCAGCCAGGATGCTCGAAGCATACCGCTCGGCTCATCCGCGCGAGAGCGACTAGTCCTCCTCGCGCTCGGCCCGCGGCGTCCAGGTGAACAGGCGCCAGACGTAACCGATCACTGTCAGCGCGATCAGGCCGAGGATGATATATGCGAGGATGTGCTGCGAATCCTCCAGCCAGTGACCGATCCACTGGCCGCCCTTGATCAGCAGCGCATTCCAGATCAGCGACCCTGCAAAGGTGAAGAGCAGGAATTTCATCTTAGGCATGTGCGCCAGACCGGCAGGCAGGGAGATGATCGTGCGCAAGAAGGGAGAGAAGCGCAGGAAGAACACTACCCAGTGCCCGCGCCGGGTGAAGAACAGCTGCGCTTCGGCAATATGCTCCCAGTCGATCGTCAGCCAGCGGCCCCAGCGATCGACCAGCGGTTCCAGCCTTTTGTAGCCGTAGGTGTCGCCAAGCCAGTACCAGCAATAGTTGCCTGCAACGGTGCCGAGCGTCCCGATCAGCAGCAGTGGCCAGAACTCCATCGAACCGCGCTGCACCAGCAGTCCGCCCACGCCCATGATGACTTCACTGGGCACCGGCGGAATGATGTTTTCCAGCGCCATCAGCATGAAGATGCCGAGATATCCGCCGCGCTCGATCAGGTCGATGATGAGGGTTTCCATGGCTCAATAACCCGCAGCGGCGCGGATCGGTCCTGTCACATTGCTGCTCACATGGAAGAGTGGCGCCGCTCCAGTGCATCCCAGATCATGCCGGCGGTGTTGGTCCCGTTGTACCTGTCGATCGCGACAATCCCAGTCGGGCTGGTGACGTTGATCTCGGTCAGCCATTCGCCGCCGATCACGTCGATGCCGACAAATGTCAGCCCCCGGCGCTTCAGTTCCGGACCCATGGCGGCGCAAATCTCTTCTTCGCGCGCGGTAAGCTGACTGGCCTCTGCGGAGCCGCCCTGCGCCAGGTTGGAGCGGAATTCGCCCTGCCCCGGCTTGCGGTTGATGGCACCTGCAACCTCGCCGTCCACTAGCACGATGCGCTTGTCGCCCTGGGATACGCTGGGAAGGAAGGGCTGCACCATATGCGGTTCGGGCCAGGTCTGGTTGAACACCTCGAACAGGGCGGAGGTGTTGGTCCCCTCGGCATCGATCTTGAAGATGGCCTTGCCGCCATTGCCGTGAAGGGGCTTCACCACCACGGCACCGTGCTTCTTCTGGAATTCGAGCACGTCCTCCAGCTTTCGTGCGATCAGCGTGGGCGGCATGAAACGCGCATAATCCAGCACGAACATCTTTTCAGGGGCGTTGATGACTTCGCGCGGATCGTTGCTGACCAGCGTCCTGCCCTTCAGCCGGTCTAGCAGCAGGGCCGCGCTGATATAGCCGAGGTGGAACGGCGGGTCCTGCCGCATCAGGACGACATCGATATCTTCTGCCAGGTCGATCTTGCGCAAGGTCCCCGCCGTGTAATGGTCACCCTCCACACGCTGGACCGTCACCGGCCTTGCCCAGGCCGATATCCTGCCTTCTTCCCATGAAAGCGTGGTGACATCATAGTGCCAGAGGGCATGGCCGCGAGCCTGTGCTTCCAGCATCAGGGCGAAACTGGAATCGCCGGCGATCTTGATCGATTCCATCGGATCCATCTGGACGGCGACACGAAGGCTCATGGTGTTTTTCCTCATCTTCCGGTTGCTCAGGGCATCCAGGCGTTCTCGATGTGGCGAGGCGGCGTGCCGGGTGCAAGCAGGATCACGTCGATCCGCATATCCTCGCCCTGCATGGCATATTCATGAGCCACGCTTGTCGCGGCAGCGGCAACGCGCGCAAGGCGGTGTTCGTCTATCGCAAGGTCCAGATCGCTGAGACGCTGGCGCCATTTCACTTCCACGAAAGCGATCAGGCCAGCGCGCCTGGCCACGAGATCTATCTCGCCAACCTTGGTCTTGCGCCGCCGTGCAATGATCTCCCAGCCCTGCCCCTCCAGCCAGCAGGCGGCTTCGTCCTCCGCCTTGCGGCCGCGCTGTTCGGCAAGCTGGCGCTTCATTGCGCTTTCAGTTCCATTGCACGGGCATACAGCATCTTGCGATCGAGGCCGGTGGCTTTGGCAACCTGCGCGGCTGCTTGGGAGGGTTTCTCCGTCTCCAGCAATTCGCGCAGCATGGCGTCGGCATCGTCGCTGTCGTGTTCCTGCTCAGGCGCGGGACCGACCAGCAGCACGATTTCACCCTTCGGCGGATGCGCTTCATAGTGCGCCAGCACGTCCTCGGGCGTTCCGCTGCGGCATTCCTCGAACATCTTGGTCAGTTCGCGGGCCACGGCCACCTCCCGCCCCGGCAGGACGGTGGCGATGGCAGCAAGGCTTTTGGCAAGGCGCGGCGCGGTTTCGAAGAAGATCAGAGTGGAACGGACGCGGCCCAGCTCCTCCAGCACGTCGGCCCGGGCCTTCTCCTTCGGAGGGAGAAAACCGGCAAAAAGGAAGCGGTCGTTGGGCAACCCGGACAGGGCAAGTGCTGTCAGCGGGGCATTGGCGCCGGGCAACGCGGTAATCGGAATTCCGGCTTCCCTCGCTTCTCTCACCAGACGAAACCCGGGGTCGGAGATCAAAGGCATGCCGGCATCGCTTACCAGTGCCACGGCGCGGTCGCGCATGGACTGGATAAGCCGCGCCCGGTCGTTCGGCGCGGAATGATCGTCATACCGCCAAAGCGGCTTGGAAACGCCCAAGTGTCTGATAAGCTTCTGCGTAACGCGCGTGTCCTCGCACGCGATACCATCACAGCGCGCCAGGATGTCTGCTGCCCGCATGGTGATGTCGCCAAGATTGCCAATCGGCGTCGCGACTATATAGAGGCCGGGAGATAAGGATGGTTCGCTCACGGATGCGGCCATGGACCAAGTTCAGCGGAGCAAGCAAGCATGTTGGGTAATTTCAAACGCATTCTGGCCATGGCCACGGGCAGCCTGTTGCTGGCGGCCTGTCAGGTAATTCCGGGTGCGGAGGCTCCTCGCCCCGACGCAGGCGGACCGGTGGTGGAACAGCCACGGGTACCCGACCAGGCCGTGCTTCCCGATGACGAGGGGCGGCACCGCGTCGCCCTGCTGGTGCCGATGAGCGGAAGCAATGCCGACGTCGGCCAGTCCATCGCCAATGCCACGACAATGGCGCTGCTGGATACCGGCGCCGAAAATCTGCGCATCACCACGTATGACACCAGCGCCGGGGCAGGTGCTGCTGCCAGCCGCGCGATCAACGACGGCAACCGCCTGATCCTCGGCCCGCTACAGCGCGACAATGTGGGCCCCGTTCTCGCCCAGGCGCGGCCCGACGATGTGCCGCTGATCACATTCTCCAACGATACGACGGTTGCACGGTCCGACGTGTTCGTGATGGGTCACATTCCCGAACAGTCCGTGGTGCGCACGATCAATTTCGCTATCGATCAAGGGGCCAGCCGGTTCGCCATCCTCGCCCCGCGCGGTGACTATGGCAACCGGACCACTGCCGCTGCGGAGCAGGTTATCATGGCGCGCGGAGGCACCGTGGTGGATGTTCAGCGCTACGACCGTGGCAATACCTCCATCATCAGCGCGGCCGACCGGCTTTCCACCGCGGGCGGCTTCGACACGGTGCTGATTGCCGACAATGCCCGCCTCGCAGCCATGGCGGCGCCGCGCCTGAAGAATGCAGGCGACTCCCTGCCCTCGATCATCGGCACCGAACTGTGGAGCCGTCAGGACACCCTTCTGAGTGCCGGTGCAATGCGCGGCGCGTGGTTCTCCGCCGTGCCGGATGATCGCTACCGCCAGTTTGCCAACAGCTACGAATCCCGGTTCGGGGAGCAGCCGTACCGGATCGCAACGCTGGGCTATGATGCCGTACTGCTGACCCTAAGGCTGACGCGCGACTGGCGCCCCGGCACCGATCTCCCTGCCGGGCTGCTGACCACGGACGGCGGCTTCCTCGGTCTCGACGGCCCGATCCGGTTCCAGACCAACGGCGTTGGCGAGCGTGCCATGGAGGTCCGCCAGATCGGCAACGGTGCCTTTACCGTCGTCGATCCGGCACCTTCCGGCTTCTAACCGACGGATAAGTCCCCCCTGCCCGCTTGTAGGCGTGGAATCCCCATGCCTATATCGTGCGCATGAGTGATGACCTGTTCGAAAACGCGCCGCAGGGCAGCGGAGATTATGATTCCTCCTCCATCGAGGTGCTGGAGGGGCTGGAGCCTGTTCGGCGCCGGCCCGGCATGTACATCGGCGGCACCGACGACCGCGCGTTGCACCACCTCGCCGCCGAAGTCCTCGACAACTCGATGGACGAGGCGGTGGCGGGCCATGCCAACCGCATCGAGATGGTGCTGGAAGAAGGCAACCGGCTGACCATTACCGACAACGGTCGCGGCATGCCGGTGGATGAGCACCCGAAGTTTCCCGGCAAGTCGACGCTCGAAGTCATCATGACCACGCTGCACTCGGGCGGTAAGTTCTCCGGCAAAGCCTATGCCACCAGCGGCGGCCTGCACGGGGTCGGCGTTTCGGTGGTGAACGCATTGTCCAGCTTCACCCGCGTGGAAGTGGCGCGCAACAAGCAGGTGTACGCGCAGGAGTTCTCGCAAGGTCTGCCGCAAGGCAAGATCGCGAAGATCGGCGATACCCCCAACCGGCGCGGCACGAGCGTCACTTTCGTGCCCGACACGGAAATCTTCGGGGACCGCAAGTTCAATCCGAAGCGCCTGTTCAAGCTGGCCCGCTCGAAAGCCTACCTGTTCGCAGGGGTCGAAATTCGTTGGAAATGCGTCCCCTCCCTCGCCAGCGAAGATGTGCCGGCCGAGGCGACTTTCCAGTTTCCCGGCGGCCTGGCCGACCACCTGAAGGAGCAGGTGGGCGAGCGTGAGTGCGTCACCGCAGATTTCTTCACCGGCAAGCAGGATTTCCCCGTCAACGATGATGACGTCCAGCAAGGCAGCGTGGAATGGGCGATTGCCTGGCCGCTATGGTCCGACGGATCGACCAGCTGGTATTGCAACACCGTGCCCACGCCCGATGGCGGAACGCACGAGGCGGGCCTGCGCGCCGCGCTGACGAAAGGGCTGCGCGCCTTTGGCGACCTGACCGGTACGAAAAAGGCGAAGGACATCACCGCGGATGACGTGATGACCGGATCCGAGATCATGCTGTCGGTCTTCATCCGCGATCCGCAGTTCCAGAGCCAGACCAAGGATCGCCTGACTTCCCCCGAAGCGGCGCGCCTGGTCGAGAACGCGGTGCGCGACCATTTCGACCATTTCCTGTCCGACAACATGGAACGCGGCAAGGCGCTGCTCGGCTCCGTCATGGAAAGGATGGAGGAACGCCTCAAGCGCAAGCAGGAACGCGAGATCAAGCGCAAGACGGCCACCAATGCAAAGAAGCTGCGCCTGCCGGGCAAGCTGACCGATTGCAGCGGGGAGACCGATGGCGAGACCGAACTGTTCATCGTCGAGGGCGATTCCGCAGGCGGCAGCGCCAAGCAGGCGCGCAATCGCAAGACGCAGGCGATCCTTCCTATCCGCGGCAAGATCCTAAACGTCGCCAGCGCCAGCCCCGACAAGATCCGCGCCAACAGCGAAATCGCCGATCTCGCCCTCGCGCTGGGCTGCGGAATGCGCAAGGATTGCGATGCGGAAAACCTGCGTTACGACCGTATCGTCATCATGACCGATGCCGATGTCGACGGTGCGCATATCGCCACGCTGCTGATGACGTTCTTTTTCCAGGAAATGCCGGACCTTGTTCGCAAGGGGCACCTCTATCTCGCCCAGCCGCCGCTCTATCGACTCACTGCCGGCAAGGAGAGCCGCTACGCCCGCGATGACGAACATCGCGCCGAGCTGGAGGCGACCGTGTTCAAAGGCAAGAAGGTCGATGTCGGCCGGTTCAAGGGGCTTGGCGAAATGAACCCCGGCCAGCTTCGCGAGACCACGATGGACCCGGAAACCCGCTCACTTATCCGCATCACCCTGCCCGAGCAGCACGAGCAACGCTTTGCCGTAAAGGAACTGGTCGACCAGTTAATGGGCCGCAATCCGGAACATCGCTTCAATTTCATCCAGAACCGCGCGGGCGAACTGGATCGGGATTTGATCGACGCCTGAGGATTTTTTTGGGCTGTCGCGTAAGAAGCCGGATCACACGCAGACTATCCTCACGTTCGCGAGGCGTATAGCAATCCAGCTGGCGCACTCATCAAGCGTACCTGTGTGGAGAGTTAAGTCATGATCCGTAACGCAATACTCGCCGTTCTCATCGTCGCTTCGCCGGCCGCTGCCCTGGCGCAGGATGCCGAGGAAACGGCGCGACTGGAGCAGCGCGCGGAAGACATCGTGGCCGCCATGCGCGGCGAAGCGGTTTACGACGAGGTCTTCGCGGACAATTTCGCCTCCGCAGTGCCGGAGGCCCAGTTCGAGGCCATCCAGGGTCAGATCGAGGCGCAGTTCGGCCCGCTGATCGGGGTGGAGACCGTGGAAGCTGTCGCTCCTGCCGGTGCGCGTATCGCGATCCGGTTCGAGCGCGGCAGGGCCAGCGGTTCCTTCGCGCTGGAGGCAGACGCCCCGTACGAGGTGACCGGGTTCCGGCTCAGCGAAATGACCCCCATCGGCGACACGGTGGCGCAGTTCCTCGAAGATGTAGACGCCTTGCCCGGCGAAGTCGGCCTGCTGGTGTCGCGCCTTGGCGAAACGAACCCGCTGGCAGCGCGCAATGCCGACCAGCAATACGCGATCGGATCCACCTTCAAGCTCTACGTGCTCTCTGCCCTCGCCCACTCCATCGCAAATGGTGAGCGGGGCTGGAGCGACGTAGTGACACTGACCGAGCGCAGCTTTCCCAGCGGCGAGTTGCAGCGCTGGCCGCAAGGCGCGCCCATCACCCTGCAGACCCTGGCCACATTGATGATTTCCAACAGTGACAACACCGCGACCGACCAGCTTATCTTAGAACTGGGTCGCGACGTGGTGGAAGCCGAGGTGGTGGCGTCGGGTCATGCCAATCCCGAAGCGACATTCCCGTTCATGACGACCCGCGAAATGTTCGTGCTGAAATCGGGGGACGAGGTTGATGCTGGCCAGTACCTCGGCTCCGACATCGCCTCGCGGCGACAGGCGCTGGCTTCCTTGCGCGGTGTGGAGCGCGACATGGACGCCGTGCTCGCGGCCTTCACGGGCGGTCCGAACATGATCGAGGTCGAATGGCTGGCGTCTCCCGACGATCTTGCCAGCCTGCTTCAGCGGTTGGTTGCGCTGGGCGACGAAACCGCATTCCAGATCATGGGAGTGAACACCGCGCTTACCCCTGCCATGCAGGATGAATGGGACTACGTGGGATACAAGGGCGGTTCGGAACCGGGCGTTCTCAACCTCAGCTGGCTGCTGCGCGATGAGGCGGGCGACTGGACGGTGGCCACCTTCAGCTGGAACAATCCGGAGGAAGAAGTCGACCAGTCGACGCTGGAGATGCTGGCAATGCGCGCGGTCGCCCTGGCACGCGAAAACTAGGTTCACCTTGTCATGTTGCGACGCAATATCTAGCTTGGAGGCACACCAAGGCAATTCAGGCAAACACATGACCCAGCGCTTCACCGGCACCGAGAACTACGTCGCGACCGACGATCTGAAAGTAGCGGTGAACGCCGCAGTCACCCTGCGACGCCCCCTGCTGGTCAAAGGTGAGCCCGGTACGGGCAAGACGGTGCTGGCGCACGAGATTGCCAAGGCCATCGGCGCACCGCTTATCGAATGGGGTGTGAAAAGCACCACCAAGGCGCAACAGGGCTTGTACGAATACGACGCCGTCGCGCGTCTGCGCGACGGTCAGCTTGGTGACGAGCGCGTTCACGACATTTCCAATTACATTCGCAAGGGCAAGCTGTGGGAAGCTTTCACCAGCCCCGAGTTGCCCGTGCTGCTGATCGACGAGATCGACAAGGCCGATATCGAGTTCCCCAATGACCTGTTGCAGGAACTCGACCGGATGGAGTTCGACGTTTACGAGACGGGCGAACGCATCGCGGCGAAAGAACGCCCGATTGTCGTCATCACCTCCAACAACGAGAAGGAACTGCCCGACGCCTTCCTGCGTCGCTGTTTCTTCCACTACATCAAGTTTCCGGATGACCAGACGATGCGCGAGATTATCGACGTGCATTTCCCCGACATCCAGAAGCGGCTCGTCACCCAGGCGCTGGAGGTGTTCTACGAACTGCGCGAAGTGCCCGGCCTGAAGAAGAAGCCTTCCACCTCCGAATTGCTCGACTGGCTCAAGCTGCTGCTGGTCGAGGACATGCCGGTGGACGTGCTGCAGAACCGCGACCCCACCAAGGCGATCCCGCCGCTCCACGGCGCTCTGCTCAAGAACGAGGCTGACGTCATGCTGCTGGAACGCCTTGCCTTCATGGCCCGCCGCGAGAACCGCTGAGCGACCTCGGTACGTGCTGCTAAACTTTCTCGAGGAACTTCGCGGTGCTGGCATTCGTGCCAGCCTGAAAGAGCACCTGACTCTGCTGGAAGCGCTGGATTCCGACGTGATCGAGCGTCGTCCGGAGGAATTCTACTACCTCGCCCGCGCTACTTACGTGAAGGACGAGGGGCTGCTCGACCGGTTCGACCAGGTGTTTCACAAGGTCTTCCACGGTGTTTTTTCGGAGTCCGGCGAGCAGGAATATTCGATCCCCGAAGAATGGCTGCGTGCCGTCACCGAGAAATTTCTCACCGAAGAAGAACGCGCCGCGATCGAGCAACTGGGCGATTGGGACGAGATCATGGAGACGCTGAAGAAGCGTCTGGAGGAGCAGGACGAGGAACACCACGGCGGTAACAAGTGGATCGGCACCGGTGGCACCAGCCCATTCGGTCATTCGGGCTACAATCCCGCCGGCGTGCGCATTGGTGGCAAGAGCAAGAATCGCCGAGCCATCAAGGTCTGGGAAAAGCGCGAGTTCGCGAACCTCGATTCGAGCAAGGACTTGGGCACACGCAATATCAAGGTGGCGCTTCGTCGCCTGCGTCGTTTCGCCCGCGAAGGCGCGGCGGACGAGCTGGACCTCGATGCGACGATCCGCGGCACGGCCAAGCAGGGCTGGCTCGATATTCGCATGCGGCCGGAGCGGCACAACGCGGTGAAGCTGCTGCTATTCCTGGATGTCGGCGGTTCGATGGACGATCACGTGAAGGCGACGGAGGAATTGTTCAGCGCCGCCACCAGCGAATTCAAGAACATGGAGTTCTTCTACTTTCACAACTGCCTGTACGAAAGCGTATGGAAGGACAATTCGCGGCGCTGGAGCGAGCGTATTCCGACCTGGGATATCCTCCACAAGTTCGGGCACGACTACAAGATCGTGTTCGTGGGCGACGCCGCGATGAGCCCCTACGAGATCGCCTGGCCCGGCGGCAGCGTGGAGCACATGAACGAAGAGCCCGGCGAGACTTGGCTGAAGCGTGTGGTGGACACCTATCCGGCGGTCGCCTGGCTCAATCCCAATTCGCAGCGTTCGTGGGAATACACCCAGTCGACACACATGATCCGCCAGATCATGAATGACCGAATGTTCCCCCTGACACTGGACGGTCTCGACGATGCCATGCGGGAACTCAGCCGCAAGCACGGCTGACCGCCGCATGAATGGTGGCGATTTTGAGCAACGCAGCGACCTGTGATACCTTTCGGGGCAGAAAGGATAGAGCCGTGTTGAAATTTGCCCTGCCAACCCTTCTGCTTGCCGGCGCCAATCCGGCGGCAAGCGAGGATATCGTACGCTCGACCCAGCAGTCTTCCGCACAGGACGATGCAAGCCTGTCATTCGGCGAGGAAGAGCAGGCCGCAAGATGTGAGAACGACCCCGCGCTCGTACGAGGCGCGGAAGGCGATGCGCAGCTTTTTCGCGATCCCGCCAGCCCCAACGCCGTGGAGCCGATGCACGCCGTGGGCTACGAAGTGAACGGTTGCGAACTGCTGGTGATGACCGACGGCACCCTTTCCCTACCCCAGAACGACGAAGGGCCGGTGCAGGTACTCCCCGCTCAGTAGAGCAGCAGGTCCGCCACGTCTTCGCGCCATGCCGCTTCGTCCGCAGATGCCGCGTCGTCCAGATCGCCGGGGCTTGACGAGCGGTCGTCGACCCACTCCCGCAGACCGGGCCCGCCATTGATGACATCTATGGCGAGGTGGCCTTCGGTATACTCATACTTGAAGTCGGTGCCCCGCCAGATCGGATATTCCGGGTAGAGAATGCGAATCGCCTTGAAAGCAAGGGCTTGCAACCGCCACGGGCGGAACGCGGCGTGATCGTAGAACCCGCCCTCGGCATGGATCATCAGCGCGTTGCACAGTTCGCCCGCATGCTTGTGAAAGGTTGGTTCGAACCAGCATTCGCGCAGGGCGCAACCCGATAGCCACTCCGGAGCGACGCGTTCCATTTCGGTAAGGACGGCCTTGGCGTCCACATCGGGCGCGCCGAACAGCACTTCCAGCGGCCGTGTGGTGCCGCGACCTTCACTGAGCGTCGCGCCCTCGATCATGACCGTGCCGGCATAGGCCCGCGCCATGTTGAGGCTGGCGGCATTGGGACTGGGATTGATCCAGATACGATCGGTGGGCCAGCCAAGACCCGGCCCCTCCGGCAGCCAGTGGTGCATGGTAATGACGCGGTAATCGACATCCAGGTTGAAGTGGCGGATGAACCAGTGGCCCATTTCGCCCATCGTCAGCCCGTGGCGCATCGGCATGGCCGCGGCGCCGACAAAGCTTTCGTAGCCTTCCTGCAGTTTCGTGCCCTCCACCGGGCGACCGGCGGGATTGGGCCGGTCCAGCACCCACACCGTCTTGCCGTGCCTTGCGGCCTCTTCCAGCAGGTAGAGCAAGGTCGTGACGAAGGTGTAGATGCGGCAGCCCAGATCCTGCAGGTCGAACAGGAACACGTCCGCGCTCGACATCATCTGGCCGGTGGGGCGGCGAACCTCGCCATAGAGAGAGAACACGGGGATGCCGTAGACCGGATCGGTCTCGTCCGCCGTCTCCACCATGTTATCCTGCTTGTCGCCCTTCAGCCCGTGCTGCGGGCCGAAGGCGCTCGTAACGTTCACACCAGCGGCGATCAGCGCATCGAGGCTGTGCGTCAGATCCGCCGTGACGGAGGCAGGGTGCGCAACCAGTGCCACCCGCTTTCCTTCGAGCGGTTTGCGCAGGTCAGGTTCGGCAAGCAGCCGGTCTATTCCGAATTTCATGCAGCGCGGGTTCGCGCAAGTGAGCCCCGGAAGCAAGCAGGATCGTGAAAATCCGGCTGTTCCTTGTGGTGCGAAATCGCCCAGTAACTCTTCACCCCGCCCTCTTCCTCGATCACGGCAGAAAGACCGATGGAGGCAGGGGGCTCGGGCATCTGGGAGCGAGGCAGGGAGGCGTCGAAGATCGCCATCGCGGTGCCCGTGCGCATGGTGCAGTCAGGCTCGCGCGGGAACGGGCGCTCGCTCATGCCCTCGCGGTACTCGGTGAAGTCGTAGGCGGCCCAGCGCTCGGATGGAGACAGGTTGAACTCCGAATAGGAATTCGTTCCGTCCTTCTCCATCATGAACAGCTCGAAACACGTTGTTTTCCAGAGCCCGTCAGCCCTGCCGCGCCCTGCAAAGGCCGGCAGCACCAGCTTGCTCGGCCCGTCGATGCGCCAGCGAACCCGCACCCAGTTATCGGTAAGAGATAGAACACGCGCCTCCACCCGCCGGACTGCGAGTGGCGGATGCGCGGCATGTGCGACCAGTTCATGCGTTTGCAACTAAGATTCCTCGTGCTAGGCGCCCCCTTCAAACCATACCAGCAAGGCGCCAGATCCCCCGAAATGACGACTTACAACTCCGAATTGCTGCAACTGCTTTCAGAGCGGGGCTATGTCCATCAGGTTACCGACGCTGTGGGACTGGATGCCCTAGCTGTGCGGCAGGCCGTTCCCGGTTATATCGGTTTCGATGCGACTGCGCCATCGCTACACGTGGGATCGCTGGTGCAGATCATGATGCTGCGCCGACTCCAGCAGACCGGGCACAAGCCCATCGTGGTCATGGGCGGGGCCACCACGCGCATCGGCGACCCGACGGGCCGCGACGAAAGCCGCAAGATGCTGTCGGAAGAGGACATCAGTCGCAACATCGCATCGATCCGTACGGTGTTCGAGCGGCTGCTGACGTTCGGCGACGGTCGGACCGATGCGGTGATGGTCGACAATTTCGATTGGCTGGGCGACATCGGTTACATCGAGATGCTGCGCAAGGTCGGCACGCATTTCACCATCAACCGGATGCTGGCATTCGATTCGGTCAAGCTGCGGCTCGATCGCGAACAGCCAATGACCTTCCTCGAATTCAACTACATGATCCTGCAGGGTTATGATTTCCGCCACCTGGCGCAGGAGATGGGCGTGCGCCTGCAAATGGGCGGCAGCGACCAGTGGGGCAACATCGTGAACGGCATGGAACTGGGCCGCCGGATGGACGGGACCGAACTGTTCGGCCTCACTACGCCGCTGCTAACCACCGCCGATGGCGGCAAGATGGGCAAGACCGCCTCCGGCGCCGTATGGCTGAACGAGGAGCAACTGCCCGCCTACGATTTCTGGCAATACTGGCGCAATACCGACGACCGCGACGTGGGCCGTTTCCTGAAACTGTTCACGGACCTGCCGCTGGACGAGATCGCCCGCCTGGAAGCGCTGGAAGGCAGCGAGATCAACGCCGCCAAAGTCGTGCTGGCAGACGAAGTGACGAAGCTGGTGCGCGGTGAAGAGGCTGCCGCATCGGCCCGCGCGACGGCAGAGCAGACCTTTGCCGGTGGCGGCAAGGGAGAGGACCTGCCTACCCTTCCCGTCCCTCCGGAAGGTATCCGCATCGGTGCCGCACTGACGGAACTGGGGTTCACCCAATCCAACAAGGAAGCCAAGCGCAAGATCGCCGAAGGAGCGGTCAAGCTGGAGGAGGAGACGGTTTCCGATCCGGGCTATCTGATTGAATTGGCTGAAGGTACCGAGGCTCGTCTCAGCCTTGGCAAAAAGCGCCACGCGATCCTGAGAGGCTCCTAGCTTTACCAAACGTCCATCATTTCCTGACATTACCTTTCGCGGGTCTACACGCTAGAAAGGAAACAAGGCGAAATGGCAGGCGGAGCACAGCTTTCCGTTACCGATATGCGGCGCTCGACGCGGCATCCGGTCGACTATTCGGTCATCGCCGAGCACTTGCAGCACGGCGATCTGACCCTGCACATCTCCAACATATCCGCCCACGGCTTCATGATCGACAAGGTCGATGGTATCCAGCGCGGCGATCGGATGATCATTCGCCTTCCCGGCGTTGGCAGGATCGAGGCCTATTGCATCTGGGTGACCGACGACCGCGCCGGTTTCCAGTTCGAGCGTATCATCCGTTTCGATGCTTTCGAGGCGATGATCGCGGAAATGCAGCCGAACCCGGCGCTTCGCCGCCGCAGCTAGCACGGCAAGCAGGAGCTTTTACCGGCCCAATTTCGATTAGCTTGGCAAGCCGGTTTCCCGCTGCCATGGCGCGCGGGTGAGCACGCAGACTTCACCCTTTCGCATAGCCAACTTCCGCGCGTTCTGGTTCGCCCGTCTGGCGACCACGCTGGCGCAATACGCGATGATGCTGATCATCGGTTGGCAGACCTACAACCTCGCTCGCGATGGCGGGATGAGCGTGGGCGAGGCTTCGGGCCAGTTGGCGCTGATCGGGCTGCTTCAGTTCGTGCCGCTGTTCCTGCTGACGCCGTTCACGGGTCTCGCCGCTGACCGGTTCGACAGGCGCCTGCTGGGCCAGCTGACTGCGCTGTTGCAACTGGTCTGCGCAGGAGTGCTGGCGGCGTTCACCTGGCAGGACACGATAAGCCTTTGGGTGCTTTACGTGGTCGCCGTGGTACTGGGCGTGGTGCGCGCCTTTGCAGGACCGGCTCTTTCCGCGCTTGCCCCCAACCTCGTGCCGAAGGAAATCCTGCCCAGCGCCATCGCGCTCTCGTCCATCTCGTGGCAGGTGGGCATGATCGTCGGCCCGGCGGTGGGCGGTGTGCTTTACGAAATTGTGCCTGCCCTGCCCTATGCGGTGGGCGGGGTCCTCTTTCTGGTCGCAGCGGTGTGCCTCGCTTTCATTCGTGACCTGCCCAGGCAAAAGCCGCGTGCGCCGGCGCACCCCATCCAGCAAATCCGCGAGGGCATGGTCTATGTCTGGCGCAACAAGATGGTGCTGGGTTCGATTACACTGGACCTTTTCGCAGTATTCCTTGCAGGCGCGACCGCGCTGTTCCCGGTTTACGCGCGCGACATCCTGCAAGTGGGTGCGACGGGTCTCTCGCAGCTCGCCATGGCCCCGGCGATCGGGGCTGCGCTCACCGCGCTGTGGTTCTCCTTCCGTCCGCTGAAAAACCATGTCGGCCCGCTTATGCTGCTTTCCGTTGCCGCTTTCGGGGCGGCGACAATCGTGTTTGCCTTCTCCACCTCGATGGTGCTGAGCCTGGCGATGCTGTTCATCGTCGGCAGCGCCGACATGTTCAGCGTCTACATCCGGCAGTCGCTAATCCAGTTGCACACGCCGGATGAGAAGCGCGGCCGGGTGTCCGCCGTTTCGCAGCTGACGATCAGCGCCTCCAACGAATTCGGCGACTTCTTTTCCGGCAGTCTCGCGTTCCTGATCGGGCCGGTAGCGGCTGTGGCCCTTGGCGGCGTAGGCGCCATCGTGACGGTGGGACTGTGGGCGGTGCTGTTCCCGGTTTTGCGAACGACCCGGACCTTCGAGCCGCCTGAGGAATTGTTAGAGACAGATGAGGATTCGGACGGCAATACTGCGTCCGATCCGGCCAGGAAGGGAGCTTGACCCATGAAATTCGACAACGTCCTGCAATCCATCGGCAACACGCCGCACATTCGCCTTTCGCGCCTGTTTCCCGATCACGAGGTCTGGGTGAAGAGCGAGCGCGCCAACCCCGGCGGCTCGATCAAGGATCGCATCGCGCTCGCCATGGTGGAAGATGCCGAGAAAAGCGGCGCACTGAAACCGGGCGGCACGATCATAGAGCCCACCAGCGGCAACACCGGGGTCGGTCTGGCCATGGTGGCAGCGGTCAAGGGCTACAAGCTTGTGCTGGTCATGCCCGAGAGCATGAGCATCGAGCGCCGCCGTCTGATGCTCGCCTATGGTGCCAGCTTTGACCTGACGCCCAAGGAAAAGGGCATGAAGGGCGCGCTGGAACGCGCTGCCGAACTCGTCGGCCAGACCGACAATGCCTGGATGCCGCAGCAGTTCGAAAACCCCGCCAATGTCGAGGTTCATGCCCGCACCACCGCTGCCGAAATCCTTGCCGATTTCAGGGATGCCCCGCCCGACTACATGATCACGGGCGTAGGGACCGGCGGCCATCTTACCGGCTGCGCGGAAGCGCTGAAGAAAGAATGGCCGTCGCTAAAGGCCTATGCGGTGGAGCCCGAACAGTCTCCGGTAATTTCGGGCGGCCAGCCCGGCCCGCATCCGATCCAGGGGATCGGCGCGGGGTTCATTCCCGGCAACCTGCACACCAACGCGATCGACGGCGCGATCAAGGTGGATGCGGAAAAGGCGAAGGAAATGGCGCGCCGCTGCGCCCGTGAAGAAGGCCTGCTGGTGGGCATTAGCTCGGGCGCGACGCTCGCCGCCATAGACAGCAAGCTTGCCGAACTCGATGCCGGAACCCGCGTGCTTGGGTTTAACTACGACACTGGTGAGCGGTACTTCTCCGTGTCTGGCTTCTGGCCGGACGAATAGGTTCGCGCAAAATAGCGCACCGCATGGTGTTAGCCTTCGATATTCGTAGCGGCCGCGACCCCTTTGTGGCGGAGCGAGGCCCGTAGGGCGCGTAGCCTCAATCCTCGCCGTCTATGCGTTCGAGCCGGTCTCCCGTCAGCTTGCGGTAGAAACAACTGCGCGCCCCCGTATGGCACGCGGGGCCGGCAGGGCGCGCCTTCAATATGACCGCATCCTGATCGCAGTCGACCAGGATTGTTTCGACCTGCAAGGTGTTGCCGGAGGTTTCGCCCTTCATCCAGAGCTTGCCCCTGCTGCGCGAGTAGAAATGGGCGATGCCGGTTTTCCGCGTTGCTGCCAAGGCTTCGCTGTCCATGAAAGCCAGCATCAGGATTTCGCCGGTATCGACATGCTGGACAACCGCGCTCAGCAGTCCGGCCGCATCGAACTTGGGCATGAACGAACGGCCTGTCTCCCGCTCTGTATCGTTATCGGAAATCGCTCTCATCCTTTCGCAATCGCACAGTAGGTTGCACTCTCTGTACTCATTTGTTGCAAGATAAACACAGGCCCTCGGTAAAAACTAACAAGTGCTGACATCGCTGTTTGCTCGGGAACCTTTCTTTGAGATGAATGCTGCGCGGCTTGACGGGCCGCCTGCCATTCCGGCCAGGGAATGGGGGGTCTCGGCGCTACACTGAACGAACAGGGGCACCGGGTTCATGAGGGTTTGAAACTGGCGCGCTTGCTGGGGGGTATGCGCGACTGTTTCAGCGATATCGTCACGCGAACGCCCGGGTACCTGTACCCGGGCGTTTTGCGTTTCTCCCCTTGGCACTGCCCTATCGCCCTTCGATTACGCGGGAAAAACACGCCACGTGGACCCGCCGCACACCCGCTGCCCGAAGCGCAGCGATACAGGCATTGCTCGTCGCGCCGCTCGTCAGCACGTCGTCTACCAAGAGCACCTGCGCGCCGCCGAGTCGCTCGATTCGCGCGGGATTTGCCGCGATGGCTCCTGTCAGCACCTTCGCCCGCTCCTGCCGGCCAAGCCCGCCAAGGCTCGGCGTGCGCTTGCGGCGGACCAGCCCGTCGACCAGCAGGTCCACGTCGCGCAGCTTGCACAATTCCCGGGCGATAAGGGCAGACTGGTTGTACCCGCGCTGCCACAAGCGGATCCGGTGAAGCGGAACCGGCACGACAAGCCACGGCCCGCCCAGTTCGGGAAGCCGCGTTGCAATCTGCCGCGCCATCATTCCGGCGAGCGCGATCTTGCGGCCGTGCTTGAAATTGAGCACCAGCTGGCGGGCGGTATCGTTGTAGAGCGTGGCGGCCGTGACCCCGTCCTCTCCGGCGACATCGGGGATTTCCAGCGTCGCCCAGCATGCGGCGCAGAGCCCTTTCTGCGAGGCGATTGCCTCCCCGCAAAGCGGGCATCGCGGCGGGTAGATCAGGTCTACAATCGGGGCGAATGCGTCTTTCACGGACATGCGGGCTATGCTGCCCGCGCCGTGACCGGTAAGCAAGCGCACATGAATTCAACTCCTCCGCTGATATTCTCCGAAGCGCGCCGCGCCGCGGTCCGTTCACGCATGCTGGCCCTGCAAACCCGTGAAGCGGACCCTGCCCGCTTCATCCTGGACGACATGGTGGATGATATCGCCGAACGGCTCGCTTTCGTGCGGCACGAATCGGCAAAAGCGCTGGTGGTCGGGGATTACACAGATCGCCTGGCCTCACAGGTGCTGACCGCAACACCCGATATCCACCAGGCCGACATCGTAGGCGATCACGCCATCGATCTTGCCCGGCCCTTTCCGCGTTCGGGATTCGATTTCATTGCCGTTCTCGGCCTGCTGGACACCGTGAACGACCTGCCGGGCGCGCTGATCCACTTAAGACAGGCCCTGGCACCCGGTGGCCTGGTTATCGCGATGTTTCCGGGGGCGGGTTCTCTGCCGCGGTTGCGACAGGCGATCTATGCGGCCGAGCCGGACAGGCCAGCGGCTCGCATGCACCCCCTCGTCGACACGCGGGCTGGCGCCGAACTGTTGCAGCGCGCAGGCTGGAAAGACCCGGTCGTCGATTCGCACAATCTCAAGGTCCGCTATCGCTCGCTCGACCGACTGGTTGCGGACTTGCGCCAGCAGGGCCTGGGCAGGAGCCTGGCCTCTGCCGTCCCGCCGCTGACCCGCACGGGGTACGAACGAGCGCGGCAGGTGTTCATGCAACAGGCGGACGAGGATGGCCGCGTGACCGAGACCTTCGCCATCCTCACGCTGTCGGGCAGGCGCTCCCTAGCGGGAACGTAGCGCCGCCTGCGCCGCCGCAAGCCTCGCAATCGGTACACGGTAGGGGGAGGCGGATACGTAATCGAGACCGACTTTCTCGCAAAATGCGATGCTCTCCGGATCGCCGCCGTGTTCGCCGCAGATACCCAGCTTCAGATCGGCACGCGTCGCCCTGCCCCGTTCGGCGGCGATTTCCACTAACTGGCCTACCCCGTCGACATCCAGCGTCACAAAGGGATCGCGGGCATAGATGCCCTTGTCGACATAGGGTGACAGGAACCGCCCGGCATCGTCGCGGGACACACCCAGCGCAGTCTGCGTAAGGTCGTTGGTGCCGAAGCTGAAGAACAGCGCTTCCTCGGCAATCTCGCCTGCCATCAGAGCGGCGCGCGGCAGTTCGATCATGGTGCCGACCAGGTATTCGACTTCGGCGCCCTTCTCGGCAAAGACCTGCGCAGCCGTATCGTTCACCAGTTTGCGCAGGATCTGCAGTTCCTTGCGCGTCGCGACCAGAGGAATCATGACTTCTGGTACGACGGGGTCGCCACCTTCCGCCGTGACTTCGCAGGCTGCCTCGAAGATGGCGCGGGCCTGCATCTCGTAGATTTCGGGGAACGTGATCCCCAGGCGGCAGCCACGGTGGCCCAGCATGGGGTTGAACTCGTGCAGTTCCCCGGCACGCCGCTTTAGGTGCTCGACATCCACATCGAGGCTGGCCGAAAGCTCCTCGAACTCCTCGTCGCGCGAGGGCATGAATTCGTGCAACGGCGGATCGAGCAGGCGGATCGTGCAGGGAAGACCGTGCATCGTGCGGAAGATCTCCGCAAAGTCGCTGCGTTGTTCCGGCAGCAGCTTTTCCAGCGCCTTGCGTCGGCCCGCCTCGTCATCGGCCAGGATCATCTGGCGCACGGCCAGAATACGGCCCGCATCGAAGAACATGTGCTCCGTGCGGCACAGGCCGATACCTTCCGCGCCAAAGCCGCGCGCGGTCTTGCAGTCCTCCGGTGTCTCGGCGTTGGTGCGCACGCCCATGCGGCGATGTTTGTCCGCCCATTCCATCAGGACCCCGAAATCGCCCGCCAGTTCGGGCTCTATCGTGGGCACGCGGCCCGCCATGATCTGTCCTGTTGCGCCGTCCAGCGTGATGACGTCGCCTTCCTTCAACTCGCGCTTGCCGATGCGCAGCGTGCGCTCTTTCAGGTTGATCGACACGGCCGAAGCGCCGGAGACGCAGGGGCGGCCCATGCCGCGCGCCACCACGGCTGCGTGGCTCGTCATGCCGCCGCGCGCGGTCAGGATGCCGCGGGCAGCGTGCATGCCGTGGATGTCCTCGGGCGAGGTTTCCACCCGCACAAGGACGACATCTTCCTCGCGGTTCGCCCACAGTTCGGCGGTATCGGCGTCCAGGACGATCTTGCCCGATGCAGCGCCGGGCGATGCCGGGAGTCCGCTAGCGAGTTCGTCACGCGGGGCGTCGGGGTCTAGCGTGGGGTGCAAAAGCTGGTCGAGCGCCATGGGGTCGACGCGCAGGATCGCGGTCTTCTCGTCGATCAGGCCCTCGTCTACCATGTCCACCGCCATCTTCAGCGCCGCCTTGGCGGTACGCTTGCCGGTGCGGGTCTGCAGCATCCACAGCTTGCCCTCCTGCACGGTGAACTCGATGTCCTGCATGTCCTTGTAATGCTTTTCCAGCAGGTCGAAGACGCGCGCCAGTTCCTCGTAGGCAGCGGGCATGGCTTCTTCCATGCTCGGCTTTTCCGCCCCTGCCGCTTCGCGCCGCGCCTTCGTCAAGTATTGCGGCGTGCGAATGCCCGCCACCACGTCCTCACCCTGGGCGTTGACCAGCCATTCGCCGTAGTAGGATCGTTCGCCGGTGGACGGATCGCGGGTGAAGGCAACGCCGGTGGCGCTGGTATCGCCCATGTTGCCGAACACCATGGCCTGCACGTTCACCGCAGTGCCCATGTCGTGCGGGATGGAATTGAGGCGGCGGTAGATTTTCGCGCGCTCGGTGTCCCAGCTGGCGAATACGGCGCCGATCGCGCCCCATAGCTGCTCGTGAACATCCTGCGGGAAGGGTTCGCCGCCCCGCTCCGCCTTCACGATCTGCTTGAATTCGTCGACGATGGCGCGCCAGTTCTCGGCCGTTATCTCGGTGTCGGTGAAATAGCCGTTGTCTTCCTTGGCGATCTCCACCGCTTCCTCGAACAGGCCATGATCCAAGCCGAGGACGACGTCGGAGTACATCTGCACGAAGCGGCGATAGCTGTCCCAGGCGAAGCGATCGTCGCCGCTGACCCTGGCCAGCCCCTCTACCGTCTCGTCATTCAGGCCCAGGTTCAGCACGGTGTCCATCATGCCGGGCATGGATACCGCCGCGCCCGAGCGGACCGACACCAGCATGGGATCCGCCGCATCGCCGAACGACTTGCCCACGGCGCGTTCGATATGCGCCAGGGCATCGGCAACGTGGGCGCGCAGTTCGTCGGAGAACGCGGCGCCGTGTTCCAGATAGCGCACCGATTCCTCGGTGGTGATGGTGAAGCCGGGAGGGACCGGCAGCCCGATGCTGGCCATCTCGGCAAGGTTGGCGCCCTTGCCGCCGGTAACGGTCTTGTCGCGCTGGCGGGGATCGTTGTGCGGAGCATCGCCGCCGAATGTGTAGACCGTTTGCGTCATTACCTCACCTTTGACCTGGAACGGTGAAACGGTGCATTTGCAAAAGCCCGCTTTCGCCCCAAACATCTGTTATTACGCGTTATTCCCTCAAATCCGGCGCAGGACATGTGACCTTTGCCCTACCCCTCGATCTTCGAGAAATCGGCGACGTTGTGCACTGCAGCACGGAAACGTGCAAGCAAGTCGAGACGCGATGCACGCTTGTCCTCGTCGGGGTCATTCACCGTAACCTCTTCAAAAAAGGCGTCGATCGGTGCGCGAAGGCTGGCAAGCGCAGACATCGCTGTTGCGAAATCTTCCTTTTCAATGGCTTGGCTCGCCCGCGGTTCCGCCGCATCCAGCGCCTCGATCAGGGCCTTCTCGGCAGGTTCGGGCGTGTAGGACAGTTCGCGCGCGTGACGCTCGCTCATCTTGGCGTCGATCACGGCCTTCATGTCGGGATCGTCGACCAAGGCCAGCGGGTCTTCCTCACCGGTGCGGGCAATCTCGCCCTCGATGCCGCGCCAGTCTTCCTTTTTGAGGATGTTGGCGGCGCGCTTGTATCCGGCGAGCAGGTTGGTGCCGTTGTCCGTACTCAAAAATTCGGCAAGAGCTCGAGCGCGCGCTTCGATCCTGTCGGTCCTCGCATCGGTATGCCCCTGCCACTCTCTTGATGCGGCGATGTAGTCGTGGCGGACACCTTCCTCGCGCATCTGCACGGCAAGACGGTCAGACAGGAATTCGGCAACCCGCGTGCCGAGTTTGGCCTGCCCCAAACCGCCCCACGCCTGTGCCGCTTGTTCCAGCGATAGTTCCAATCCGTTCGCCTGCACCAGTCGAAGATAGCCCAATGCCGCACGGCGCAGGGCAAAGGGATCTTTCGATCCGGTGGGCAGGATATCGATGTTGAAGAAACTGAAAAGGTTATCCAGCTTGTCGGCAAGGCTGACGGCGACGGTCAGGGGTGCCGTCGGCACTTCGTCGTCCTGCCCCACAGGCTTGTAATGGTCTCGGATGGCATCGGCCACTTCCTGCGGCAGCCCTTCCTTCTCGGCATAATAGCCGCCCATCAGGCCCTGCAATTCCGGGAATTCGCCGACCATTTCCGTGACGAGATCGGATTTAGACAGTTCAGCCGCCTGCCGCGCCATATTGTGATCGCCGTTCGGAGCGCGAGCGTCTGAAGTGAGCCATGCGGCCAGCTTCGCCACCCGGTCCACCTTGTCGGCGACGGTGCCCAGCTTCTCGTGGAAGGTAATCCGTTCCAGCTTCTTCGCATGTTCGCGAAGCGGGGTTTTCTGGTCCAGCTCCCAGAAGAAGCGGGCGTCGCTCAGCCTTGCAGCCAGCACTTTGCGGTTGCCGTCGACGATGGCCGCGCCGCCGTCTGCCGCTTCGATATTGGCGGTGCAGACGAAGGCGTTGGCCAGCTTGCCCGCGCTATCCTCGCATACGAAATATTTTTGGTTCACCCGCGCGGTGAGCTGGATGACCTCGGGCGGCACGTCGAGGAAGTCTTCGTCGAAGCGGCCCAGCAGCGGCACCGGCCATTCGGTCAGGCCAGCGTTCTCGATCACCAGCCCCTCGTCCTCGACAAGCTTGAGGCCAGCATCGGCGGCAACCTTGGCCGCGGCAGAACGCACGATGTCCTGCCGCTCTTCGTGGTCCACGATCACGTGGCAGGCGCGCAGTTTCTCGGCGTAGTCGTCGGCGCTGCCGATGGTGATGTCACCAGAGTGGTGGAAGCGGTGGCCCAGCGTGACCCACCCTGAGGTGACGCCGTGCACTTCGCATTCGACCAGTTCCTCGCCCAGCAGCGCAACGATGCCCGACAGCGGGCGCACCCAGCGCAAGGATTCGGTCGAAAGCGATGCCTCGCCCCAGCGCATGGACTTGGGCCAGGAGAAATCGCGGATGATTGCGGGGATCGCCTCGGCCAGCAGGTCCTTCGTGGCGCGTCCGGGAATGTTCTTCACTGCGAAATAGGTTTCGCGGCCCTTCACATCGCGCACTTCGAGGTCGTCGCGTGAAACGCCCTGCTTGCGGCAGAACCCGTCGACAGCCTGATCGGGCGCGCCAACGGGCGGGCCCTTCTCTTCGCTGCTGACCGGCTGCGTCGCATCGGGAAGGCCGCGTGTGATCAGGGCAAGGCGGCGCGGGGTGGACCAGATGGTGATATCGCCGAAGTCGACGCCAGCGGCCTCCATCTCGCGGCGGAACAGCTTTTCCAGTTCCGCGCGCGCGCCAGCCTGCATCCGGGCAGGAATTTCCTCGGAGCGCAGTTCGAGGAGGAAATCACTCATAGCGACCACTCCGGATATTTCTCTTTCCAGGCAGGCGCCATTTTCTCCGCGTATTTCTCACAGGAACCGCGCGCCAGGTCGCGCACGCGGGCCATGTAGCTGGCGCGTTCCTGCACGCTGATCACGCCGCGCGCTTGCAGCAGGTTGAACAGGTGGCTGGCCTCCACCGCCTGTTCGTAGGCGGCGATGGGAACGTCGGCGTCGAGCGCGTTCCTGCACTCCGCCTCCGCCTTGTTGAACAGGTCGAACAGGGGATCGGTCTCGGCAACCTCGAAGTTCCACTTCGACATCTGCTTCTCGTTCTCGAGGAAGACTTCGCCATACGAAACTCCGCGACCGTTGAAGTCGAGATCGTACACGTTGTCCACGCCTTGGATGTACATGGCGAGGCGCTCGAGGCCGTAGGTCAATTCACCCGCAACCGGCTTGCAGTCGAAACCGCCCATCTGCTGGAAATAGGTGAACTGGGTGACTTCCATCCCGTCGCACCACACTTCCCAGCCAAGGCCCCATGCACCCAGCGTCGGGCTTTCCCAGTCGTCCTCCACGAAGCGGATATCATGCTTCAGCGGGTCGATGCCGATGACGCGCAGGCTTTCGAGGTACAGGTCCTGAATGTTTGCCGGGCTCGGCTTCAGGATGACCTGGTACTGGTAGTAGTGCTGCAACCGGTTCGGGTTCTCGCCATAGCGACCATCGGTCGGGCGGCGGCACGGCTGCACGAAGGCGGCGTTCCACGGCTCCGGCCCCAGCGCGCGCAGCGTGGTGGCGGTGTGGAAGGTGCCTGCGCCCATGCGCATGTCGTAGGGTTGCAGGATCAGGCAGCCCTGCGCGCTCCAGAAATCGTGCAGGGCCAGGATCATGTCCTGGAAGCTGGCCTTGGGGTCTCTTGCCGGATTGTTGTCCATAGGTGCGGCGCAATGGCTCAAGCCCTGCAAGCCGTCAATGCCGCAGGCGCGAAGCGTGCTTGACACGAGGGGTGATGCAGGTGTGTGTTGCCGCCATGACGAGCCGTGTTCTCAAGGCCTTGGGCGCTGTGGCTGCCACGCTGGCCGCCACCCTCCCCCTACCGCTGCTGGCGCAGGAGGATGGCCGCTATGCCTTCACCCAGGATTACGATCCCGCGCCCGCCATGTGGGAACTGTCGGACGAGGATACGACAATCTACATGCTGGGCACGATCCACCTGCTGCCCGAGGGGTTTCGCTGGCGCAATCCGCAGCTCGACACCATCATCGAGGAGGCGGACGTGCTGGTGGTGGAGACCAGCGATGCCGACAGCGAAGGGGCGGTGGAATCGATCAGCCCCAAGATCGTGCGGGTGCTGGCGAACCGGCAACCCACCTCCGCCCAGCTATCCCCCCAGTCGCGCCCCCGCTGGCGCCAGCTCGTCGCGATGAGCGGGCTTCCGTTCGAGTATGTCGACAACGTTCCGGTCATGGTGGCGCTTTTGGGTTTCGGGCAGGCCGGGCTGGCGGGTGATCCGTCAAGCTACGATCATGGAGTGGAAACCGTGCTTCAGCGGGAGTTTACCGAGCGTGGCAAGCCGATCGAGTCGATCGAGGATTTCGGACGCGTGATGTACTCGCTTTTCCGCACCGATGACGAGGCCGTGGTGAGCGAGCTGGACGTGCAGCTTCGGCAATGGGGCGGCAAGACGCTGGACGGGCTCTACAGCGCCGAAACGCAGGCTCTGGTCGGCAACGACTACTGGGCGATGGAGCACGCCTGGGCGCGCGGCGAGGTTGCCGAGGAATTCGACTTGGGCTTTGGCGGTGGCAAGATCGGCGATGCCTTCAACGAGGTTTTGCTCGACCGGCGCAACGCCCAGTGGGCCGCTTGGCTGGAAAACCGGCTGGAGCAACCTGGTACGGTACTGCTGGCGGTGGGCGCAGGACACTTCGAGGGACCCGAGTCGGTCCTCGCATACCTCGAGGGCCGTGGTTTGCGGGCCCGTCGCATCAACTGATCTCTGGGATGGTTATGCTTGCATATCAGCAGTTTGCTGAACCTATGGTCATGCCTGCGTGTCTTTTTGTCAGGTCTTGTTGACATAGTCAGCGAATCGCGACATAAAGTCAGGACAACCTGACATAACGGAAGGTTGACCTAACCACTGGACCCAATATCCAAGCTGGAGACCTGAGATGTTCAAGATCGCCACCACCACCCTGTTCGCCCTTTCCGCTATCACCCTCGCCGTTCCTGCGGCTGCGCAGCCGGAGCAGAACGATGTTACCGTCGAAATCCGTCTCGACGGACTCGACCTTACCCGTGCGGAAGACCGGGATCGTCTGGACGACCGTGTCGAATACGCCATCCGCCGCGCCTGCCGCGTCAACGGGATGGACTCCCATTCGCGCAAGACCCAGCGCGCCTGCCAGGAAAGCATGACCGATCTGCTGGCCCCGCAGGTCGAACTCGCCATCGCCGAAGCGCGCGGCCCCTCCCTTGCCGCTATCGAAGCCAATCCCGGCGCGTGAAGCCAACCGGGTTCGGGGTCGGCACCAGCCCGCCGACCCCGATATATTCCTCTCTGCACAGGACCTGCTCAAACATGACGTCAGCAAAGCCACGCAAAAACCGTGCGCCGCTCAACCTGTTAATGGGCATTATCGGCCTGTTGGCGATAATGGCTGTCGTTCCGGCACGGATAATGGACGCGCCGCCCTACACGGCCGCCCCGTTCGTGCTGGCACTGATCGTCAGCCTGTCGGTGATGTTTGCGACCCGCAAGAGCGACGAATATACGCTGGGGCTGTGGGGCGCTGGCGCGAACGCCGCGTTTGCAGTGATCGTGGCATGGATGCTGATCGCGCCTTTCTTCGAGGGGTTCTATGACGGACTGACAGGCAACGAGGCCGGAATGAACTTTCCGGCGGAGGGGGGCAGCATCGCTGCCATCCTGGCCTTCTACCTGGTATTCAACACAAAACGCCTGACAGGAGCCCTGTGATGCAAGCGACCAAGACCGATCGCGGATTGTATCGCTGGTACTACCGGCTGATGAACCTTTGCCTGCTGGCAGGTGTCGTCCTCATAGCCGATGCCGCGCTGAGCGTTGCCCCCCTTGTCTATGCCGACGGGAGCTATCCCGCTTGGTACCTTGCCCTCGGCTATATCGGGATATTCCTGGCGTCCTTCGTCGCTCCGGTCCTGGTTGTGGCGCGTTTCATGCGCGACGAATATGCCGAGCAGTTGTTCCATCGCACTACGGACGTGATGATCTACGTTGCGGTGGCCGTACCGTTTGTGATCTTTGCCGCAGCGGTCGTGGTTTACGCGATAACCTCGGCACCGGAAGCGCCCTACCCCTTCAACCTTTTCATGGAAGAAATTACCGTGTGGAAAGCGATGTGGGAGGCATACGAGTACTTCTGCCTCCTGTTCGTCTTCATTTTCCAGTTCCTGCGCTGGAAGGACAGTCGATGAACAACCGCCTCAAGGTCTTGCGCGCCGAACGCGACTGGAGCCAGGCGGAACTGGCAGGGAGGCTCGAGGTATCGCGCCAGGCCGTGAACGCCATCGAGACCGGCAAGCACGACCCCTCGCTGCCGCTCGCATTTCGCATCGCGCGCCTGTTTGACATGCCTATCGAGGAGATCTTCGATGACGGACAAGACTGATACCTTCTCGGGCGAGGCCCGGCTCAAATCCCGCCGCAACAGTCTCTGGCGTTTCTGCGCGATTGGCACAGGGATTGCCGCTGGCGTGGGCCTGGTCGCCGGATATGCAGGTGGTCTTTACGCGGACGGAACCCTGCCCGCATGGGCTCTGTTCGCAACCTGGGTCGTAGCCGTCATGAGTTTCGCCTGGTTTAGCTGGGAATATTTCCGCCGGGTCGACGAACTGGACATGCTCGACAACCTCTGGTGCTGCCTGTTCGGCCTGTATTTCTACATCGTTGCCTTCCCCAGCTGGTGGCTGTTCCACGACCTCGGCCTCGCGCCGGAAATCAATCACGTGGCGATCTATCTTGCCACTCTGGGTATCGGCGCAGTCGTCTACATCGCCCGCAAGCTGGGCTTGCGCTGACCTTTCCTTCCTTCCAATCAATGACCAACCCCCAAGGAGCCGAATTATGTTTCGCAAACTGACTCTCACCGCCTCTGCCATTGCCCTCTCGCTTGGCGCATTCGCATCGCCCGCAATGGCAGACGATCACGCCGAAACCAGCGGCCCTGCCCTGTGGAGCCTGTCCGACGAGGACACGACGATTTACCTGTTCGGCACCATCCACGTGCTGCCCGAAGGCGAGACCTGGTATGACGAGCGTATCGCCAGCGCCTTCGATTCCTCAGAAGAACTCGTTTTCGAAATCGCGATGGACGATATGGAAGGCGCCGCACAGGCCATGGCCGGCCTCGCCATGCTTCCCGAAGGCCAGACGCTGCGCAGCCTGATGACCGACGAAAACCGCGCCGAATACGAGGCTGCGATGGAAGGCCTTGGCCTGCCCGCCGGCGCGCTCGACCCGGTCGAGCCCTGGGCCGCGACGCTCAACCTTTCGATGCTGCCTTTGCTGCAAGCAGGCTGGCAGCCGAACTCCGGTGTCGAAATGGTGCTGCGCCAGCGCGGCGAGAACAAGCAGCGCGGCGCGCTGGAAACGATGGAAGAGCAGGTCGCCCTGTTCGACACCCTGCCGATGGACGCCCAGCTCGAATTGCTCGATGCCACGGTAGAGAACCTTGATCGCGTGGTGTCTTCGCTTGACCTGATGAAGGCCGAATGGCTGGAAGGCGATGCCGACGCGCTGGGCGAGATCATGAACGCCGAGATGGACGATCCCGAACTGCGCGAGCGCCTGCTGGTGAACCGCAATCGCAACTGGGTCGACTGGCTCGAAACCCGCCTCGATACACCGGGCACGGTCTTCGTCGCCGTGGGTGCCGGGCACCTTGCCGGCGAAGGCAGCGTGCAGAGCCTGCTGGCAGAGCGCGGCCTGACGGTGGAGCGTATCGGCAATTGATCGCAAGCCTGCTCAAGTCCTTCGTGATCGCGGGGTCGCTGTGGCTTTCGGGCTGCGGCGAACCTTTCGTGCCGGAAAGCGACTGGCCCGAGGCTTCTCCGCCGCTTTGGGAAGTGACTTCCCCTGCAGGAGACGTTGGCTGGGTTTTCGGCACGGTCCACGCGCTGCCCGACGACCTGTACTGGGGCACGCCGCTGATCGACGAGACGTTCGAACGGTCCGGCGTGCTGGTGGTGGAGGTCGCCAATCTCGACGATCCCGCCGGCATGGGCCTGTTTGCCGACCTTTCGGAAACGCCCGGTCTGCCGCCCTTGCTTGAGCGGGTCGAGCCGTCGCAGCGCCCTGCCCTGCGTAACCTCTTGGAGGAAGCAGACATGACAGGCACGGATTTCGGACGGGTGGAAAGCTGGGCCGCAGCGATGATGCTCTCCGGAGAGGTGCGGACCGGTGATCCGGCCAACGGGGTCGACCGGGTGCTGATCCACAATGCCAAGGACGTGATCGGCCTAGAAAGCTTTGGCTTCCAGCTTGGCATGTTCGACAAGCTTTCGGTCGCTGCCCAAAGCGATCTGCTTTACGGTGTCGCACGTTCGCACCAGGCAAATTCGGACCAGGAAATGCTGCTCGCCTGGTTGACCGGCGATGAGGATGCGCTGGCGGATCACGTGAACAATTCGCTCGAATTCTCGCCCGAACTCAGGCGCGTTTTGCTGACCGAAAGAAACGGTCGCTGGGTTCCGCGCATCGCCGAGTTGATCGATACCGGGCGAAAGCCGTTCGTCGCGGTGGGTGCCGGTCACGTGATCGGCGATGCAGGCGTCGTGGCCCTGCTGGAGCAGCGCGGATATGCAACGCGCCGTATCCAGTAGTTGCTTTCGCAGCGTTTCCTGCTAGACGCGCGGCCTGCTGCCGATGTCATCCCTGGAGGCGTGGCAGCAGATATATATGCAATCGAAAGGCAATACTTATGAGCGACGCTCTGACTCTGCCGGCCGAGATGCGTGAACGGGCTGGCAAGGGAGCCTCCCGTGCGCTGCGTCGCGATGGCCGCGTACCCGCCGTTATTTATGGCGGCAAGGAAGAACCCACGACTATCCACGTGGAAGAAAAGGTGCTGGTCAAGCTGTTGATGACCGGTCACTTCATGAACTCCATCGTCGAAGTCACCGTTGACGGCAAGAAGACCAACACCCTGCCCAAGGATGTGGCCTTGCACCCCGTTACCGATCGCCCGATCCATGTCGATTTCCTGCGCCTTGCCAAGGGTGCCAAGATCGACGTGAACGTACCGGTCGTCTTCACCAACGAAGAAGCCAGCCCCGGCCTCAAGAAGGGCGGCGTTCTGAACGTGGTTCGTCATGAACTGGAACTGGTCTGCGAAGCGGACAAGATCCCCAGCGAGATCGAAATCGACGTGGCCGGCCTCGAAGTCGGCGATTCCGTGCACATTTCTGCACTGACGCTGCCCGAAGGTTCGGAAAGCGCGATCACCGACCGCGACTTCACCATTGCCACTGTCGTGGCTCCCTCGGCTCTCAAGCGCTCCGAAGGCGAAGAGGGTGAAGAGGAAGAAGACGTGCCTGCAGATGGCGTTGCCGCCACCGAGCAGGGTCCGGATGCGGACGCTGAAGAAGAGCAGGAAGAAAAGAGCGAATGATGCGCTTACGCGCACTCGCTACTACCCTTGCACTGGGTGTGGGACTGGCGCTTTCGCCAGTCCCCGCTCCTACCCCCGCCCTGGCGCAGCAAGGCACCCTTCCTGCCAATCCGCAGGATTTCCAGTGCTTCGTGCTGATGCAGCAGCGGCGTACGCAATTGCTGAACACGGCCTCGATGCCGCCCGAACAGCGGGTGGACATCCTGAACAACCTCACCATCATCTCGGCCTTCTACGCCGGCCGATTGAGCCACTATTCCTCGGCCGAGGCAGTGGGCCAGTTCCGCGAGGCTTCCACCCTGATCGCCAATTCCAACCGGCAGCAGCTGGATAACTTCGCCAACACCTGCGCGAATTTCTACCTCTCGGTGATGGAAGTGCTGGGCAATACCAATGTGCAGGCCAATGCCACGCAGCAGACGCCGCAGCTTGGCGTGCCGCAACAGGGCCAGCGTTAAGGGGAGAAAGACCCCATGCAACTGTGGGTAGGCCTGGGCAATCCCGGCCCCAAACACGCGCTTCAGCGGCATAATGTCGGCTTCATGGCCTGCGATGTGCTGGCCGACATGTACGACTTCGGTCCGATACAGAAGAAGTTCCAGGGCTGGCTGCAGGAAGGCCGGATCGGGACCGAGAAGGTTCTGCTCCTGAAACCCGCAACCTACATGAACGAAAGCGGCCGCAGCGTGGGCGAAGCCATGCGCTTCTACAAGCTGCCTGTCGAAGCCCTAACGGTGTTCCATGACGAGCTGGACCTCGCACCGTTCAAGGTGAAGGTGAAGCAGGGCGGCGGCCATGCCGGGCACAACGGGCTGCGATCCATCGACCAGCACCTTGGCCCCGATTTTCGCAGAGTGCGGATCGGCATCGGCCATCCCGGTCACAAGGACCGGGTGCATGGCCATGTGCTGGGCAATTTCGCCAAGGCGGAAATGGATGACCTCGTGCAGATGCTGGGCGCCATCGGTGGCTGCGCGGACTGGCTCGCCGCGGGCGACGACCCGCGCTTTATGAGCGAATACGCGCTGAGAATGCAGGACTAGCTGGCAGCCTCGATGGCAGCCTGCAACCGAACGGCGGCCGGATCGTCCGCGCGCCGCGCCACGATGGGTGCGGCAATCGCCCGCGCAGTCTCAACCTGACCCAGTTGCAGGAGTGCCTCTGCATAAAGCAGGCGGGCCGGATCGTGTTCGGCGAGTTCCGTTTCATGCGCCTGCAGGCGTTCGCGCACCGTTTGCCAATTGCCGTCCCACGCGTCGACCCTCGCCTGCTGGTAGACAAATTCCGTATCGAGGGGGCGCGTCGCCGCCCCGTAGGCGATCAGGTGGCGGGTGATGCGCGGCAGTTCGGCCTGTTCCGAGGTCGCAATGGCAGCGAGCAGCGCCGGCCGGTCCATCGGCACGATTTCGACAATCCGGAGGTAGTTCGACAGCGCCAGGACCGGGTTGCCCTGCGCCTCTGCCAGGCGCGCAGATACAAACAGCGTTTCCACACGGTCGGGCGCCACGTCCTGCGCCAGTGCGACGGCCTGCTCTGCTGCACCAAGGTCGCCGCGACCCAGGTGGAACGTCGCTTCCGATGCGAACAGCTTGCCCCTCGGCCCCTCGGCGCGGCGACCGCGGGCATAGGCCTGCTCCGCACGCTCCGCCTCGCCCTGAGCAATGGCCACCAGCGCGCGCAGGCGCCAGGCCTCGGCAGTGGGATCGTCACCGATCAGTTCCATCGCGGCAACGGGGTCGCCGGTCTGTAGTTTCCCTTCCGCGGCGAGCAGGTTGGCATCGGCAGGTGGCGTGCCGCTCTGCCCAAGCCGATCAAGGGTAACGAGGGCATCTCCGCCCTGCCCCATTGCCAGCAGGGTGCGCGCCAGCAGTTCCAGCGCGCGGGTGTCAGCGGCATCGTGCGCCAAGGCGGTTTGCACATGGTCTCGCGCTGTCAGGTAGTCCTGCGCGTCGAACGCGGCCTGCGCCTCGTCCGTCGGATCGCTGGGCAGCAGCGAACACGCGGCAAGGCTGGCCGCAAGAGACATGGCGAAGATGGCGCGATAACCGAGCATGGGCATCGCTCTATCCGCAAAGCACAAATTTTCCGTGAAACGTCGGGATTTTTGACATCTTAAGGCCGGCAATCGGCCCGTTAACCATCAGGATGCGCAGAAAACGTAGCTTGGCATGCCGATTGCAATGCATCTCGGCAACCACACTTGTTCGGGGTAATCTGCGATGAAGAAGCTTGTATCTGGTCTTGCGGCCACCGCCGCGCTTGCGCTGGCCACTCCGGCTCTGGCTGATCCGATCACTCTGGACAGCACCGATGTCGGGACTTCTTTCACGATCGATTTCGACGGGTTTGCCGGTGATTCGACGAATACCGTCGATGATCTCACCAGTTCGATCACGTTCACGCTCGTGGATGTGACCGGCAGCAGCTACACCTTCGGCTATGCCGTGAACAACACCACGAGCGGCGACTTGACGTCGAACATTTCCAGTTTCGCATTCAACGTCGACCCGGATATCTCGGGCGCTGCGGTGGATGGGGCGTACAGTTATTCTTTCGTCACCGATGGCCGGGCAAGCGATCCTCGGTATCCCAATCAGATCGGCGCGGTCGATGTCTGCTTCAAGGCCGCCAATAGCGGCTCCTGCTCGAACGGCGGCGGCGTGTCGGAGGGTTCGACCGGCACGGGCACGCTGTCGCTGTTTTTCGATCCCGATGCTGCCGAGATCACGCTGAGCGATTTCTTCGTCCGCTATCAGGGCATCACCGGCGCAGGCGGGGTCACCTCGGCAAGTGGCCAGTCGATCAGCTCCACCGGTTCCACTTCTGGCGGCACGCCGGTTCCGGCACCGGGCATGATCGGACTGCTCGCACTTGGACTGGTTGGCGTCGGCCTGACGCGTCGCCGCCGCCGCGATGGCGAACCCGCGATGGGGCAGCCTGCCTACGCATAGGTTCGAAAACCGGATCTAGCGACAAGGGCGTCGCTTCCTTCGCGGGAAGCGGCGCCTTTGTCTTTATCCGCGCTTCGCCTGTTCGAGATGCTCGGCGATGGTGGCATTTTCCGGCGCCAGACGGGCCGCGCGTTCGAGCAATTCGATACCCCGCGCCCGGTTCCCGCCGCCCTGCACCATCAGCCAGCCCGCCGTATCGAGCACATTGGGATGGTCCGGCGCGAGCGCCATTGCTGCCTCCGCATGTTCCATCGCTTCCGCCGTGCGGCCCGTGCGGCTTTTGGCATAGGCCAGGTTGTTCAGCACCATGGCATTGGAATCGCCGGTCCATATGCGCAGTTGTTCGTAGGCGTTGATCGCTGCTGACCAGCGCTCTGCCCGCAGGTGCGCGTCGGCTTGCGCCAGCAGGTTCGCCACGCGTTCGGCGGGCGGCGTCTGTGCCAAAGCTTGCCCCACCTCATCCGTTCGGCCCGATTGCCGCGCTGCCTGTGCATAGATCGCGAGGTCGGTCGGCATGCCTTCGGGACTGGTGGCAAGCGGCCTGATCGTATCGAATGCCGCAGCGGCATCTCCTAGGTCCAGCTGCACACGGGCAAGGACCCGCCGGGGCTCTGCTGCCTGCGGCATTTGCCGAACCAGGCCGGTCAGCCGCGGCAGCGCCTGCTCGGCCAGTCCTATTTCCGCCAGCGACCGCGCGTAAAGCAGTTGCTGGCGCGCGCTGTCGTTGTCCTCGATAGGCTGCAACAGGTCGCGAACGGCGTTCCAGTCCCCTTCTTCGGCGGCCAAACGGGCCTGCAGGTAGATGACGTCGACGTCGCCCGGCATCCGGCGCGCGGCCTGCGCAATCAATTCGCTCGCCTGGTCGATCTGGCCCATGTCGTCCATGCCCCCGATCTTGCCGAGCAAGGCCGAGCGCGATTCCGGCCAGTGGGTAAGCGCCTCCGTAAAATAGGTTAGTGCACGAGAAAGCTCGCCCGATTGTTGTTCTATCGATGCGCTGACCAATAGGGGATCGAGCCCGTCCGGATCGGCATTCCGCGCCATCTCTGCAAGTTCGCGCGCCTTCTGCCCGTCTCCTGCGCCCTGCGCGAACCGGGCAAAATCGGCATAGAGGCGAGAGCGCTCGCCCTTAGCCGTCATGCCCTGCTCGAAAGCTTCGAGAGCATCTTCGTTGTTGCCCAGGCCGATATGCGCGAGGGCCGCGATACGCATGCCCTCCGCCGTTCCCAGTGCCTGCGCCACGACGAGGGCGCGTTCGAAATCGGCTTGAAGGATAATCGCTTCGGCCAACAACTGCTGGTGATCGGGTGGCGAATTGCCGATCTCGCGCAGCCGCCTGAGCGTAGCTTCCGCACCGATACCGTCCCCCAGGGCAAGCTGCGTGCGGGCAAGCAGGTCCAGCGCCTGCGGATTGTCGGCATCGTCTTGCAGCAGAGTGCCGAGGTCGAGCCTTGCTTCGCTGAACCTGTGCTCTTCGAAAGACTGCGCGGCGCGGTCCATGCGCTCTTCTGGCGAGATGCCGCACGCGGCCAGCGCCAGCGCCATCGCACCAACCGTGACGAACCTGAGCTTCTTTTTCATGGCGTGCCATTAGCGAACCAGAGTTTAGAAGCGGTTTACCGGCTATGGGGGCCCCTGCCCGCGCTGGCTTTCCGCATCACACCCGTCTAAGGCGCGGCGCAACACCAGTTTCATTCGCTAGAAGGCACGCAAATTATGGGATTCCGCTGTGGGATCGTGGGTCTGCCCAATGTCGGCAAGTCTACCCTTTTCAACGCCCTTACCGAAACGCAGGCCGCACAGGCCGCGAACTATCCGTTCTGCACTATCGAGCCCAATGTCGGCCAGGTCGCCGTGCCGGACGACCGGTTGGACAAGATCGCCAAGATCGCCGGGAGCGCGAAGATCATCCACACGCAGCTCTCGTTCGTGGATATCGCAGGATTGGTGAAAGGCGCCAGTTCGGGCGAAGGGCTCGGCAACCAGTTCCTGGGCAACATTCGCGAAGTCGACGCCATTGTTCACGTGCTGCGCTGCTTCGAGGATGACGACATCCAGCACGTCGCCAACAAGGTCGATCCCATTGCCGATGCCGAGGTGGTAGAGACCGAACTGATGCTGTCCGACCTCGAAAGCCTGGAAAAGCGCGTCGACAACGCCGCCAAGCGAGCCACTGCGGGAGACAAGGAAGCAAAGGCGCTGGCCAGCGTGCTGGGCCAGGCGCTGCAACTGTTGCGCGACGGCAAGCCCGCACGCCTGGTAGAGCCGAACGACGACGAAGAGGCGCGCCTGTTCCGCCAGGCGCAGCTGCTGACGGCGAAGCCCGTGCTCTACGTCTGCAATGTCGCGGAGGAAGACGCGGCGAGCGGCAACGCGCTGTCCGAAAAGGTGTTCGCAAAAGCCAAGGCCGAAGGGGCCCAGGCCGTTGTCGTTTCCGCAGCCATCGAATCCGAACTGGTCGGCATGGAGCCTGAAGAGCGCAAGGAATTCCTCGCCGAACTGGGTCTGGAAGAGAGCGGCCTCGCCCGCGTGATCCGCGCAGGCTACCAGTTACTCGACCTGAAGACCTTCTTCACCGCCGGCCCGAAGGAAGCGCGCGCGTGGACCACGCCCGGCACCGCCAAGGCACCGCAGGCCGCCGGTGAAATCCACACCGATTTCGAAAAGGGCTTCATCCGCGCCGAAACCATCGCCTTCGATGATTACGTTTCGCTGGGCGGCGAAGGGCCGGCGCGCGAGGCCGGCAAGCTGCGCCAGGAAGGCAAGGAATACCTGGTGAAGGATGGCGACGTCCTGCTGTTCAAGTTCAACGTCTGACACAAAAAAGGGGAGGACAGCCCTGCTATCCTCCCCTTTTTCCTGATCGCGGCGATGCCCGTCAGGCTCTTGGCGGTTCAGGCTCCTGCTCGATGCCAGCGGGTACCGCGCCTTCGTATGCCATCGGCTGCTCCGCATAGCCGTCCGCAGCGTAGTCTTCCTCGTAGTACTCTTCGTGTGGTTCTTCTCCCACGAAGAACCGCTTGATGCGCCCGGCGAAGGCTCCGAACAGCACGACCGCTCCGAGGAGGATCGGCTTGATGAACTTCAGCAGCACCGCCAGCACGCCGGCCTTCTTCGCCACGGCGAGGCCGGCACCGCCAGCCACAAGGCCGGCAATGCCATATCCCGCGCGCGGATCGCCTTCCTGATAGTCGGAATACCGCGCACCCGGATTGAAAGCGGCGTGGCTGGCGAAGTCATTCGCCGCGGTCTGGATCTCCGCCAGGTTCGGCATGCTCGAAATCAGGTTGATACTCAGCACACCGCTGCGCCCCAGCGTGCGCAGGTCATAGTTGAGCGTATTCACGTCGGTATCGTCGAAATCGAGTTCACGCGCCCAGATCACCGAATGGGTGCCTGCATCGTATGCGGGAGACTGCGCCCAGCCCAGAATATCGACGCCAGGATACCCCTGCGCGCGGCGCTCCTCGTTCAGTTCGACCGAGCCTTCGCGCATGGCATCCATCAGTTCGTTGTAGTCGGCATCGGCGGCATCTTCGTCCGACACGAAGCCGGTCGCTTCATAGGTGACGACCGCGCCCCAGGCGTCGGAAAGGGGTGACGCGCCTGCTGGCATGACCAGCCCCAGCACCCCGGTCGCCTCGTCCGGATGGTTGCCCCACAGATTGACCAGGATCGTGCGCGCATCGTCTGCCGCGTAGAAATCGTACTGGTCGCCAAGGTCTAGCGTGGCATCGGCCGCCGCGATCTCCACCGTGCCGCGCTGCGGTTGCAGACTATCCAGCATCTGCTGGACTTCCGGTGGCAGCTCCATTTCCTGTGCCAAGGCAGGGCGTGCAAGCACCCCGAACAGAACCATAAGCGCAAGCAAGAATCTTCGCATCGAGAACCCCCCTGAATTTCCTCTCCCGATGAAGATGCTAAACCAAGTTTCGGCCGGCGCAAGGCACAAAAAAAGGGCGCGGAAACCGAAATTTCCGCGCCCTTTTCAAACTTGTATTGTGAAGATGGTCTTACATCATCGAAGCAGCATAGGCGGCCCACATGCGGGCGATCGGAGCGCGGGCGCCGTCGACCGTACCGAAGGTTTCCAGAGCAGCGGCGTAGTTGCCCTGCTCTGCCTGGGCAATCCCGATCCGGGTGTTTGCCGTGGCGGCATCGGCACCCTTTTCAAGCGCCATGCGATACATGCCTTCCGCGCGGGAGAAATCGCCGAGCGAGTAAAGCACATCACCTGCACTCATCGCGTCGAGCGAATCGCCGGTCTCACCATCGCGCACGATACGGTCGATACCGTTGCGATCCTGCGGCGCGCGGGTGTCGGCAATGCCCTTCACCTCGACGTAATACGGATCGTCAGACGAGAACACGCCAGCGGCGGTGCCCGCAGCAAGGACATCCTGCACTTCGTTCGACATCACGCGCGGATCGAGGTCTTCGATGTAGCGAATGAATTCCTGCCGCTGCGAAAGCGCATCGGTGACGCGCATCAGGCGGTAGAGGTCCACGCGCGCTTCGGGATCGAATTCATTGAGCGCGTTCACAACCTGCAGGCTGTTCTTCCAGTTCGTTGCCGTGGGGTATTCCGCAAGCAGCATTTCCGAAACGTTCAGAGCCTGGTCGCTGAGTTCCTCGTCGTAGGATTTCTGCAGGCCCACCAGCAGCCACTGTTCCGGGATGGCCTGGCCAGCAGCCTTACGCGCGGTTGCCACTTCGTTCAGATGTTCAAGGCCAGCAGCCACGTTCCCTTCGGCAAGGTAGGACTGAAGGATGATGTATGCCGGATCGTTGCGGTCGTCGCTATCGTTGTCGACATAGCCGCCAGCCAGCGCTGCATTCATCGCCGCGCGTGCAGCGGCGTAATCCTGCGCGTTGTAGGCAAAGCTGCCGACGTAGTAGTTGAACTGGCCAACCTGCTCGGCAGGGGTCAGTCCGCTTTCCAGCATCATCTCGAGGCCCTGGCGCTGCAACGCCGGATCGGAGAGGTTGGTACCGATGTTAAGGATGAGGTTACCGGCAACCTGGCGGTCCTTCTGGTTCTCGATCGCGGCGATCACTGTCGGAATGGCCGCTTTCGCGCCCTCAAAGTTGGCGGTTTCAGGCTGCACCATGTTGGCGACGGGCTGGTATGCTTCGCCAAAACCTTGCGAATTGCGCTGTTCCTCCTGGGCGAATGCCGCGTCGGACGTGACCGCAGCCGAACCCATCGACACGCCGCCAGCAATGGCGACGGCAAGGGCGAAACCGGCAACGGTACCGCGAATGGAGGTATTGCGAGTGGGGCGGAAGGCGCGAAGCATATTGGTACTCTCTCCTGGTAATTCTATGGCAGGCATCCAATCCTTGTCGGCTGCCTGTCGTTCCCGGCTGTGGCCTCATGCACACTAAGGCCGGGATTGCAAACATGTCCTACAGATTGCGCGCTGAACGGCGTTTTAACGGGGTAAGACGGTAAAATTCAGAAAAGGCGCGGTGAGGTGTGGAAAACGGCCCGTTTTACCGGGCGTTTCGCCCTGCTGCTATGGTGCCTGTCGCCCCCCTTCCCTACATTAACAGGCAACCAGAACCATAATGGAATGACAGTTTAGTGAGCGACCAGAACGAAACGCCTGGCGCCCCGGAAGGTCCGGGCGAATTTGAACGCATCGACATCGTCGATGAGATGAAGACGAGCTATCTCGATTACGCGATGAGCGTGATCGTCAGCCGTGCGCTCCCCGACGTTCGCGACGGGTTGAAGCCCGTGCACCGCCGCATCCTCTACGCCGCCCAGGTCGGCGGCTACACCTCCACCCGTCCGTATCGCAAATCGGCCAAGATCGTCGGTGAAGTGATGGGTTCGTACCACCCGCACGGCGACAGCGCGATCTACGATGCGCTGGCCCGGATGGTGCAGCCATGGTCGATGCGCCTGCCGCTGATCGATGGCCAGGGCAACTTCGGCTCGATGGACCCCGATCCCCCGGCGGCCATGCGTTACACCGAAAGCCGTCTGGCCAAGGCGGCGGACCCGCTGCTGAGCGATCTCGACAAGGACACCGTCGATTTCGTCGACAACTACGATGGTTCGGAGAAAGAGCCGTCTGTCCTGCCCGCGCGCTATCCCAACCTGCTGGTGAACGGCGCAGGCGGTATCGCGGTGGGCATGGCCACCAACATTCCGCCGCACAACCTGGGCGAAGTGATCGACGGCTGCTTTGCCTACATGGACGATCCGGGCATCACGGCAGAGCAGCTGCACGAGATCATTCCGGGTCCTGACTTTCCCACCGGCCCGCTGATCCTCGGCAAGAGCGGCGCGCGGTCTGCCTATACCACCGGGCGCGGTTCGATCCTGCAGCGCAGCCGTCACGAGATCGAGACGGGCAAGAACGACCGCCAGTCGATCGTGCTGACCTCCATCCCCTACCAGGTGGGCAAGGCCGGCCTCGTCGAGAAGATTGCCGATGCCGCGAAGGAAAAGCGGATCGAGGGCATCTCCGACATTCGCGACGAATCCTCTCGCGCCGGTGTGCGCGTGGTGATCGAGCTGAAGCGCGACGCCACGCCGGAAGTGGTGCTGAACCAGCTTTGGCGGCACACGCCCGCGCAATCCAGCTTCCCCGCCAACATGCTGGCCATTCGCGGCGGCAGGCCGGAAACGCTGGACCTGCGCGAGTTCATCTCCAGCTTCATCAGCTTTCGCGAGCAGGTCATCACGCGGCGCACGAAGTATGAATTGAACAAGGCGCGTGACCGGGCGCACATCTTGCTTGGCCTGGTGGTCGCGGTGTCCAACCTCGACGAGGTTGTGGCCATGATCCGCGGTTCTTCCAACCCGCAGATCGCGCGTGCCAAGCTGCTCGCCAAGGAATGGCCGATCGGCGACATCGCGCAGTATATCCGCCTTGTCGAAGCCATCGAACCCACGACGGACGAGGCCGAGGGAACCTACCAGCTTTCCGAGCGGCAGGTGAAAGCCATTCTCGACCTCCGCCTGCATCGCCTGACGGCCTTGGGCCGTGACGAGATCGGCGACGAGTTGCAGGAACTGGCCGACAAGATCGAATACTACCTCTCGCTGCTGGCCGACCGCGCCAAGCTGTACGGCGTGATGCGTGAGGAACTGCAGGAAGTGCGCGACCAGTTCGCCACGCCGCGCGTTTCCGAAATCGCGCCCGCCTGGGATGGGATCGATGACGAGGACCTGATCGAGCGGGAGGAGATGGTCGTGACCGTCACCCACTCCGGCTACATCAAGCGCACCCCGCTGGAAGCCTTCCGCGCCCAGCGCCACGGCGGCAAGGGCCGCAGCGGCATGGCGACGAAGGAAGAGGATGCGGTGGTCGAGATGTTCGTCACCTCGACCCACAACCCCGTGCTGTTCTTCACCAATACGGGCCGCGTCTATCGCCTGAAGGTGTGGAAGCTGCCCGAAGGTGGTCCGCAGACGAAGGGCCGTCCGATGGTCAACCTGCTGCCCCTGGGCGACGAGGAGCGCGTTACGAACGTGCTGCCCCTGCCTGAGGACGAAAACGACTGGGAAGCACTCAACATCGTCTTCGCGACCGAGCAGGGCATGGTGCGCCGCAATTCCATGGATGCCTTCACCAACGTGCCCACCGGGGGCAAGTATGCGATGGGCTTCGTCGAAGGCAGCGGCGACCGGCTGATCGGCGTGCGCCTGCTGAACGAAGAACAGGAAATCTTCCTCGCTTCCGACGCTGGCAAGGCCATCCGCTTCGCCGCCACCGATGCGCGCGAGACCAAGAGCCGCACCGGCATCGGTGTGCGCGGGATGACGCTGAAGGACGATGCGAAGGTCGTCTCGCTGGCCATTCTCGATTCGCACGATGCGGACCCGGAAATGCGCGAGGCCTACCTGCGTGCAGCAGCCTGGAAGAACAACGATACCGAACACACGCTTCCTGCCGAAAAGGCGGAATCCATGACGGAGCGCGAGGAGTTCATCCTCACCATCACCGCCAACGGATACGGCAAGATCTCCAGCGCCTACGAATATCGCACCACCGGGCGTGGCGGACAGGGGATTACCAACATCGGTACGCCCAGCCAGGAGGACCGCAACGGCCCCGTCGTCGCCAGCTTCCCCGTGCGCCACGGGATGCAGCTGATGCTGGTGACCGATCAGGCCAAGCTGATCCGCCTGCCGATCATGTTCCGCCATCTGGTCGAGGGCGGTTTTGAAAACCACGAAGGCTTCTCGATCATCGGACGCGGATCCTCGGGCGTGCGTATCTTCAACGTTTCCAAGGGCGAACACATCGTCGGCGCGGCGCGCATCGACGAGGATGAGAGCCCGGAGAACGAGGCCGAAGAGGCGATCGTCGAGGAGATACTCGAACGCCGCGGCGGTGGGGACGAGACCCAGCCCCACACGACCCTGGACCGGGACGACAATATCGAAAGTGACGGCAACGAGAATTGAGTCGCTACTTTCCCCCGATGACGTAGGATCGCTCCCTACGTCTTGGGGGAAAGATAATGTCGATCAAATCCGATGCACTGGCGTTCTTCGACGCATGCGAAACCGGCAAGGGCTGGGAAGTCTGCAAGGAATGGTGTCAGCCCGATGCCGTTTTCACCGCGCAGGCTGATGCACTGACGGATGTAACGACGATCGAAGGCTATACCGAATGGATGGCTCATCTCCTCGAGCCATTGCCGAACATGAGCTACGAGATGCTTGCCTGCGGAGCGGACGAAGAGGCGGGGACCTTCGTGGGCGCGGCTGTCTTCAAGGCGACCCATTCCGATGAAGGCGGGCCGGTTCCGCCAACCGGCAAAACCATCGCTTCGGACTATTGCTATGTCTTCCGGTTCAGGAACGGCAAAATCGCGCACATGACCAAGATCTGGAATGACGGCTACGCCATGCGCGAAGCAGGCTGGGCCTGAAGGCTAGTCCTCCCGCCGCCATGCCACCCGCAGTTCGGGGTTCCGCTTCCGCAAGGTCGTGACGACGCCCACGGTAATCAGGAACTGGCCCAGGTAGTAGATCGGCCAGACAAGGTATTCCGGCACCTCGCTGCCCGATAGCGGGCCCAGGCGGGCGAATATCAGCATGTCCGACAGCACGAACAGCAATGCGCCGGTCGCCACTCGCATACGTGGAAAGTCGCTCATCCAAGCACTCGCCGCCATCAGGCTGAGCGCCACGCCATAGATCGCGACAACCCATCCAATGGTTCGGTCGTACGGCAGGAAATAGCCGATAACCGGCGGCAGGATGAGAATGGCGAGGAAGGCCCACTGGTCCGCACCGTGCAGCTTGCCGCGCGAATGCCGCATGAAAAGCGACACCGCCAGCATGTGGAACACAAAGAACACCGCCGCGCCCACGCGCAGGTCGAACTCGATGGCCATGTCGGCCACCGCGGCCACGGCCAAGGCAAGCGCGAGGCGGTGCGAATCCCCGCTCTGGTGACGCAGGTAGGCGTAGATCGCCAGGAAACCGACGCCAAAGCCCTTGATGGGAATAAGGTACAATTCCGGCAGATCGGTCGCCTGCAGGTAATAGTAGGATAGCGCGGCAACGACGCTGAGCAGCAGGAACGGGCGTTTCTGCGCCAATGCGGGATGGGGCTGCTTGGGAGGCATGGGGTTTCACTAGCCGCGCCTCTTTGTTTGCGCCAGCGCCCGTGAACGCTTATCTGCCGCGCCATGGCACATCAGGTACATATTATCGGCGGCGGTCTCGCAGGCAGCGAAGCGGCATGGCAACTCGCGCAGCGGGGCGTGAAAGTGCGCCTTTCCGAAATGCGGGGAAGCGGCGAAATGACCGCTGCGCACCAGACCAATGGCCTGGCGGAACTGGTGTGCTCCAACTCCTTCCGCAGTGACGACGATGAGAAGAATGCGGTCGGCCTGCTGCATCACGAGATGCGGCGACTCGATTCCATCATCATGGCCGCTGGCGAAGTCGCCCGCGTGCCCGCAGGCAGCGCCATGGCAGTCGATCGTGACGTGTTCAGCGCAGAGGTGCAGAAGCGGCTCGAGCAGCATCCGAATATCGAAGTCGTGCGCGAAAAGGTGGACCGGTTGCCCGCCGAGGGCCTGACCGTCGTTGCCACCGGCCCGCTCACCGCCGCAAGCCTTGCGGAGAGCATCGTCAGTGCCACCGGCGAGGACCGGCTCGCCTTTTTCGATGCCATTGCGCCCATCGTCTATCGCGACAGCATCGACATGAGCAAGGCGTGGATCCAGTCGCGCTGGAACAAGACGACGGCGGCCTCGAACGAGGATGGCGACTACATCAACTGTCCGATGGACAAGGCGCAGTACGAGGCTTTCGTGCAAGGCTTGCTTGAAGCCGAAAAGGGCGAGTTCAAGGAATGGGAGGCCAACACCCCCTATTTCGATGGCTGCATGCCCATCGAGGTGATGGCAGAGCGCGGTATCGAAACCCTGCGATATGGCCCGATGAAAGGCGTCGGCCTCGACAACCCGCACGACCGCACGGAAGAGCACCCGCAAGGCCGCTGGCCCTATGCGGTGGTGCAATTGCGGCAGGATAACAAGCTGGGCACCTTGTGGAACATGGTCGGCTTCCAGACCAAAATGAAATACGGCGCGCAGGTAGAGCTGTTCCGCACAATTCCCGGCCTGGAAAATGCGGAGTTCGCGCGGCTTGGCGGATTGCACCGCAACACCTTCATCAACTCACCCGAACTGCTGGATCGCCAGCTGCGCCTGAAAAGCGCGCCCCACATCCGGTTCGCCGGGCAGGTTACCGGGTGCGAGGGCTATGTCGAAAGCAGCGCCGTGGGCCTGATGGCGGGCATGATGGCGGCGAGCGAGCTTGTGGGAGAGGCGTGGTCCCCTCCCCCTGCAACCAGCGCGATGGGCGCACTGCTGAGCCACATCACAGGCGATGCGGATGCCGCGCACTTCCAGCCGATGAACGTGAATTTCGGCCTCTTCCCGCCGCTGCACGAGGTGAAGAAGAAGCAGCGCAAGGAAGCCTACACAACCCGCGCCAAGGCCGATTTCGGTGAATGGCTGGCGGGCATGAAGGTGCCTGCCTGACGCATCAGCAATTGCAGCTTGGGCGCGATGTCCTGCGCGGTGCCGGCGCGCTGGTGGCGAATTCGGCCTGGGTCAGTTCCTTGTCTCCGTTCGCGTCCATCTCGGCAAAGCGCGTACCGGTGGTGATCGCCCACTCCTCGAAAGTCAGCAGGTTGTTGCCGTCGGTATCGAGGCGCCGGAACCCGTCGGTACGGGTAGAGAGCATCTCGTTGCGGGTTATCTTCAGGTCGCGGTTCCGGTCATAGCGGAAAAACCGGCGCTGCTCGCGGGTCAGTTCGCTGGCTTCGGGCGGTGCGGGTCCGGTCAGATCGGCCACATCGGCGCTGGGCAGAGCATCGGGATCGACAGCCTGCTCGGCACTTTCGGCTTCGGGCGGCGGAGCCCCTTCTTCGACCTGCGCCCTTCCCTGTACCCAGAACAGGCCGAGAGCCACCAGAAGCAGCGCCGCGAATGCGCCGAGAATAACGCGGTTCATAAGTAATTCCCCTTGGATTCGGGGAACTTACGTTATCTGCCCAGGATTCCAAGGCGCAAAACGGCAGCCATTGCACCGGGACCGTCCAGCAGTTCTTCCGCACCGCGCTGAAGCGCGCGGCGGGACAAGCCGTGCAGGATTGCCAGCGGGCGCAAGGGTGCCGGCAAGCGGGACCGTTGCCATTTCTGCGCATTGGCCAGATCGCGTGCCGTCCCGGCCTCCTCCCTCGTACCGAGATTGAGGGCGAGGTCGGTCATGGCCTGTTCCCGCGCCGCCTGAGCGACATCTGCGCTACTGCCGCCGTGGGCCGCGGCAAGGGTTTGCCACAGGGCCGTGCGCCCCGCCGCGAACGCCTCAACCACGGTCTCGTCCAGAGCGTCCGCCAGCAGGGCTTCCCAGCCATCGACGAGCGGCTGCAAGGCCGTGGTATCCAGCTTTCCCGCGCGCAGCAGCGCAAGCAGCGGCTCTCCCAGCGGCCAGTCCTGCGGATCCTGCGCCAGCCGTTCCCGCCACCAGGCCAGTTTCATCTGCGCGATGATTGGCTCTCCATCGCCGCGCACGATACCGGCAAGCCGCGCGTCGAGCGCCAGCAGCGCGAGCACGTCCTCGCGGCATGTGCGCGGGGCATACGAGAGCGCCAGCCGGTTTGCGAGGGGCAGGGTTTCGACCAGATCGGAAGACATGGAGCGCCCCTTCGCCCGAAATGCCTGCCAGAGTCAAAGCCGCACATCGGGGGGCTTGCGCAGGCCGCCCTCAGCGCCGAACCCAGTGGCCAATAGCGCGAGCGCCCCGGGTTGTTGCGGTGCGCCAGCCGAATACCTGCGGAAGATCAGGGCAAACATCTTGTTAACCCCACCGCGTTACCTCCGCGAAACCACGCTCGACGTAACTACGCGATCTTAGATGGTTTCATTCGTAGGTGTACCCAATGATCCGCAAGTTCATCCGCAATGCACTAGGCGAAATTGCAAGCTGTCGAAGCGGCAATGCGACCTTGCTCGTCGCACTCGGCATGCCGGTTCTCATTGGCGGCGCAGGCCTGGGGGTCGACGTTACCCAGTGGTACATGTGGAAACGCGAATTGCAGTTCGCGGTGGATCAGGCCGCAGTCGCAGGGGCCTGGGCAGCGGCGGAATCGGAAACCGAGGGAACATACCAGCTGCGCGCGCAGCAGGAATTCGCGGCCAACCTCTCCGTGGTGGAAGGGTTCAGTTCCGACCCCGAGGTGCGACTGGCAGACTTTGCAGGCGGCTCCAACAATTCCGTCGCCGTTTCGGCCACCGCATCGAAAGAGCTTCCTTTCTCCAGCTTCCTCACCGGCAGCTCCTCCTCCGTCTATGCCTACGCACAGGCCAGTTTCGAGGAAGGCGTGACCTTCACCAGCTGCCTGATCGCGACCGACCTCGACGATACCGGTGCCATCACCATCGGCGGTAACGCGGTTTTGACCGCTAGCTGCGGCATGGCTGCACTCTCGACCGACGAACTTTCGATCAAGGTGAACGGTAACCCGGAAATCCAGGCGGGATGGATCCTTTCGGCCGGGGGGATCGACGAATGGCTGAAGAACAACACCGACGACGTGATCATGGAATACATGACCGGGCTCTACGATCCGTTCGCCGAGCTTGATCCGCCCAACCCTACCGAATCCCGGATTTCGCGGACCTATACCTGCTCTGGCGAAAGCGACACGACCTTTGCCGATGTCGATATTCGCACCGTTACGGAATATTCGTACTGGCAGGGTCCAAACCAGAATAATCTCGAACCGTGGGAGAATCCCGAGGGCCTGCAGAGCTCCGATGTATCGAGCAGCGATGACGACGTGCTGGTGGCCAACGGAACCGTTGCGGGCACCGAGGTTGTCGACGAAGTCGTGTGGCGCGATCTGGGCGGAAAAGGCCAGAACAAGAAGTGGCAGCGCCGCGAAAACCACAAGACGACCACCTATTCCGACGTGCGCGTCGTCGAAGGCGGGGAAGCCGGCAACGTCCGTCCCGGCACTTACACGAACATCCATGTCGGCTGTGACACTGCATTCGCGCCGGGCGTTTACAACATCGATGGCGGTTCGCTGCAGATCAACGGGCAGCACGAAGTAAGCGGCGCGGGCGTAATGTTCGTGCTCTACAACGGTGCCTCTATCGTGATCAACGGCGGCGCCGATGTGAACCTTACTGCCATGACCGCATCCGATCTGATGGGTGTCGGGGTAACTCCCGATGACGCCAATGCCCTTGCCGGCATGCTGGTTTTCGAGGACCGCGACGGGCCTGGTGCGGGCAACAATGGCCAGAGGATCAACGGCAATGCCAATACCATCCTGAACGGCACGATGTATTTCCCGGCCAGCGAGGTGTTCTTTGCCGGCACGGCGGGCGTGACAAGCCAGTGCCTGATGATTGCCGCGAGGAATATCACCCTGACCGGCACGACCGACATGCAGACGTTCTGCCCAGCCGGATCGAACGAAGACACCACGGTGGTGAGCACCGCATCCAAAGTTAGGCTCGTTGCATGATGAACGCCCTTGCCCGTCCCTTTCGCCGGATGTCATGCATCGGGCGCGACGAAACAGGCTCGATGGCAATCGAGATGGCCTTCGTCGCGCCGGTGCTGCTGATCATGGCATTGGGCGGGTTCGAAGTGGCCACGATGGTCGCCCGTCAGACAGACCTGCAAAGCGCGGCTGCCGAAGCTGCGTCGATCGTGCGCGCCGTGATCCCCGAAACCGAAGCGCAACGCACTACGGTGCGCGATGTCCTGGCAACCTCGAGTGGACTGACCACGGACCAGATCACCGTGACCGAGATCTATCGTTGCGGCACGACCACAGACTACGTCACCGTGGCCGACAGCTGCGGCGGCGGGGTGCAGTACAAGTTCATCCGTGTCGACCTGACCGACAGCTACGCCCCGATCTGGACCAAATGGGGTGTTGGCGAGGGCTTTACCTACAATGTCAGCCGCACGGTGCAGATCGGATGATTGCGATGAAGATCAAATGCCTGCTTTCCCGTATTCGCCATGACGAAAAAGGCGCGAGCGCGATCGAGTTCGCCCTGCTTTCCCCGGCTTTGATCCTGATGATGGTCGGTGTGCTGCAGGTCGGCATTGCCTTCCAGAACTACAACGCGCTGCGCGGGCTTTCGTCCGACGTCGCGCGCTATGCCATGGTCCAATACCAGACCGGCAACACGATCTCGAATTCGCAGATCGAGACCTGGGCCGAAAACCACGCCCTCGGCGCGCCCTATCTGCTGGAACAATCGCGGGTCAATGCGGTCGTCACGACGCCCGGTACACAGCGCGTGGACGGGGCTACCGAAATCCAGCTGGTGGTTTCCTACCAGATCGAGAGCTTCCTGGGCTTTGCGGGTATCGAGTTTCCTTTCATCACCTACACCCGCCCGATCTTCCTGGTGTAGCTCAACGGGCCATCTGGCTGGACCCATGCCGGTGCCTGCCGCCCCCTTTTCGAATTCATGAATTTCTTAACCCTGATCCTAAACGATCAAATCAGGGTTGGTCGGTATTGGGGGATGCTGTGATAGCACCTCGCCCATCCCGCCGCGCCCATGGCGCAGGCTTCCTCCGCCGCCTCTTGCGGGATCGCTCGGGCAATGTGGCTGCCATGCTGGCCGCTGCCCTTTTCCCGCTCCTGGGCCTGATCGGCGGCGCGATCGACATGGGCCGGGGCTATCTTTCACAGGTTCAGTTGCAGCAGGCCTGCGATGCCGGTGTGCTGGCGGCCCGCCAAAGGCTGGGTGCGACCGTGGTGGTGGATGGCGAGGTTCCCGGCGATGTGGCCTCTACCGGCCAGCGCTTCTTCAACATCAATTTCCGTGACGGCGTATACGGCACCAGCAACCGCGCGTTCGCGATGCAGCTGGAGAACGACTACGCCATTTCCGGTTTTGCCTCTGTCGACGTGCCGACCACGCTGATGCGCATTTTCGGACAGGAGAACCTCGACATCTCGGTAGAGTGCGAAGCGATCCTCAACTTCAGCAATCTCGACGTGATGATGGTGATCGATACCACGGGTTCGATGCGCCACAGCAATCCGGGTGACAGCTTGTCGCGCATCGAGACGCTCAAGCAGACGATCCGCGACTTTTACGCCGTCGTCGAGGGCGGTAAGGCACCAGGCACTGAAATCCGTTACGGGTTCGTGCCCTACGCCACCAATGTGAATGTGGGCAACCTGTTGCTGGACGAGTGGGTTGTCAGCACGTGGCATTACCAGGGCCGCACCGATACTGGTCAGCGTTTGCCCAACGAGAATATCGGACGTACCTTCAACCGTAATTGGACCTACGTGTCTGGCAGTCGCAGCAACTGGCAGGAGATATCCACCTACGCCGCGACGTGGAACGAACCGGCGAACGCCGACCAGTCCGGCTGGTGGAGCTGCAACGGTTCGCGCCCTGCGAACTCGTGGAGTTACACGGACACCCAGAACGGTGCCGGTTACGTCCAGACACAAGCTGAGCCTGCCGCAGTCCTGCAAGTCCAGCCGATGCAGCGCATCCAGAATGGCACGCGTTACACGACATGGCGCAGTGGCCAGACATGCCGCGTGATGAAGAGCACGGACGTCAATTACATCGAGCGTTACGAGCGTGTACGCGAGGTGCCCAGTTTCGATCGCATCGTCTGGGAATACGACGAGATTACTCGCGACGTCAGCAACTGGCGCACCGAGACCGGCGGATGCATCGAAGAGCGCGATACTTACGAAATCACCGACTATGACAATGTCGATTTCGATCAGGCGCTGGACCTGAATATCGACCTGGTGCCCACGCCGGGCGATCCGGCTACCCAGTGGCGCCCGCGCTATCCTGAAGAAATCTACGTGCGCCGGATCGAAGCGAACGGCAGTGGCAACTTCGATACGCGCAAGCACCGCACGACCAACGAATATGTCGACAGCGGCACCTGGTGGTTCTCGGACTGTCCGGCAGCAGCGAAGAAGCTGGACGTGATGTCGGCGGACCAGCTGGATACCTATCTTGCCACACTGGTGCCTTATGGCGCGACCTACCACGATATCGGCATGATCTGGGGCGGCCGCCTGATCTCACCCACCGGCATCTTCGCCGCGGAAAACGCCGATACCGAAGGTCGCCAGCGCAGCCGCCACATGATCTGGCTGACGGACGGACAGACGGAGCCCTACGACCTGGCTTACGGCGTATACGGCGTGGACGGGCTGGACCAGCGCCGCTGGGATCCGGACTCCTCCAGCGAAACATTGCCCCAGGTGATCGAGAACCGGTTCGGCGTCGCCTGCGAACAGGTGAAGAACCGCAACGTCACCGTTTGGGTGGTCGCGTTCGGCACCGGCCTTACCGACCTGATGACCGAATGTGCCGGGCCGGGCCGCTCTTTCCAGGCATCCAATGCCGAGCAGCTCAACGACGCCTTCGAGGCCATCGCCCGCGCCATGAGCGAACTGAGGATCACCGACTGATGGGCGGCGTGCTGCGCTTCCTCGCCCGCGATGAGCGCGGTGTCACCGTCACGGAATTCGGCCTGATTGCCCCCGTGCTGGTCATGACGCTGATGGGCCTGTTCGACATGTCGTACAATTTCTACGCCGATACGATGGTCGAGGGCGCGGTGCAGAACGCCGCGCGCGATTCCACCATCGAGCGTTTTACGAACAATCCCGCCGCGCTGGATGCCGAGGTGACCCGCGCGGTACAGGGCGTGGTGCCTAGCGCGGTCGTAACGTTCGAGCGCGCGGCTTACACCAACTACTCCGATGTCGGCATGGCAGAGGAATACAATGACACCAACAACGACGGCACCTGCAACAACAACGAGGTGTTCGAGGATATCAATGGCAACGGCGTGTGGGATGCGGACCGTTCACTGGATGCCACCAGCGGCGCGCGCGATGCCGTGGTCTATACCGTCACGGCCACCTACGAACGCATGTTTCCGATCGCCCGTCTGATCAACCTTGACGAGAACGTAACGGTGCGCGCGCGCACCATCCTGCGAAACCAGCCCTTCAACCTGCAGGAAATCAACACCGGCACGGGGAACTGCACGTGAGGCTGCCCCTGTTCTCTCGTCTGCTGCGCAACACTGCGGGCGTTGCGATGACGGAATTCGCGCTGACGTTTCCGCTGATCCTGGGTGTCGGCCTGATGGGCGTGGAAGTGGCAAACCGCGTCCTGGTGCAGATGAAGGTGTCCCAGCTCGCCAATCTTATCGCGGACAATGCCTCTCGCATCGGTGACCAGTCGATGATCGAGGATCGCAGGATCTACGAAGGCGATATCAACGACCTGTTCTACGGCGCACAGTTGCAGGGCGGCGCGACGATCGACCTCTATGCCCATGGCCGCGTGATACTCAGCAGCCTGGAGGTATTGCCGGACACGGACGATCAGCAGTTCATCAACTGGCAGCGCTGTGTCGGCCTCAAGAACCACACCAGCTCCTATGGCCAGGATGGAGACGGCGCCCTGGCAGACGATTTCCCCGGCATGGGGCCTGCCGGAGAGGAAGTGATTGCGTTCGAAGACGAGGCCGTGATGTTCGTGGAAATCAGCTACGACTATCAGCCGATCATCGGTGAGCCCTTCACCTTCGATGACAGCGAAATCTCTGCAGTCGCCAGCTACACCGTGCGCGCAGACCGGGACCTGAGCGGGATCTACCAGCGAAACGCCAGTGATCCCGATCCGGTTGCCAACTGCGATACCTTCGAAGATATCACCTACGCCTATGTTAACTAGGCCGCGCGTGCGGCGCCGGTTCAGTCCTTGTAGGTGACCTTGCGGCAGGCCGCGATCACACGGTCCTTGTCGATCAGCGCCATCTTCTCGAGGTTGGCAGCATAGGGCAACGGCACATCCTCGTTGCACACCCTGAGAACGGGCGCATCGAGATGGTCGAAGCCCTGCTCCATGCAGACGGCCACCACTTCGGACGCGATCGAACAGGTGGGCCAGCCCTCTTCGGCAATGACCAACCGGTTCGTCTTGGCGAGGCTTTCCAGGATCGTATCGGTATCCAGCGGGCGCAGCGTGCGCAGGTCGATCACCTCGGCCTCGATACCCTGCTCTGCCAGTTCGGCCGCCGCTTCCAGCGCAACGCCCACGGCGATGGAGTAGGATACGATCGTCACGTCGCTGCCCTCGCGCATGATCCGCGCCTTGCCGATAGGCAGCACGTGATCGTCGAGCTGGGCAACCTCGAAGCTCTGGCCGTAGACCAGCTCGTTTTCGAGGAAGACAACCGGATCGTCGCTGCGGATGGCGGCTTTCAGCAGGCCTTTCGCATCGGATGCGTCATAAGGCGCGATCACGATCAGGCCCGGCACGCTGGCGTACCACGGGCCATAGTTCTGGCTGTGCTGCGCACCCACGCGGCTGGCCGCGCCGTTGGGGCCGCGGAACACCACAGGGCAACGCATCTGGCCGCCGGACATGTAGTTCGTTTTCGCCGCCGAATTGATGATGTGATCGATCGCCTGCATGGCGAAGTTGAAGGTCATGAACTCCACCACCGGGCGCAGACCGCCCATGGCAGCGCCCGTACCGATACCGGCAAAGCCGTATTCGGTGATCGGCGTGTCGATCACGCGCTTCGGCCCGAATTCGTCCAGCAGGCCCTGCGTCACCTTGTAGGCGCCCTGGTACTCGGCGACTTCCTCGCCCATCACGAACACGCGGTCGTCGAGGCGCATTTCCTCGGCCATGGCATCGCGAAGGGCTTCACGCACCGTCAGCTTCACCATGTTGGTGCCTTCGGGCACTTCCGGATCGCTGGCGCGCGGCTTGGAGGCGGGCTTGTCCACATCCAGCGGATCGCCATCGCGGCCCACGTCCTTGCCCTCGCCCGGCACGTCCTTCACTTCGTCCGACGATTCCTCTGCGGCGGGCACTTCGATGTCCGAGGCATCCTCGTCCTCGCCCGCCAGGATTGCGATCACGGTGCCGACCTTCACGCCTTCGGTACCTTCGGCAATCACGATCTTCCCCACGGTGCCCTCGTCGATGGATTCGAATTCCATCGTGGCCTTGTCGGTCTCGATCTCGGCCAGCACGTCACCGGCGGATACGGTATCGCCTTCCTTCACCAGCCACTTGGCCAGCGTGCCTTCTTCCATGGTGGGCGAAAGGGCGGGCATCTTCAGTTCGATTGCCATGGCTCAGTACTCCCCCACCAGCACATCGGTGTAGAGTTCGTTTGCCTCCGGTTCGGGTGACTTCTCGGCAAAATCGGCTGCTTCGCCAACCGTGGCGCGAATGCCCTTGTCGATTTCTTTCAACTTGTCCTCTTCAACGCCTGCCGCGGCGAGATCCTTTTTCACCCGCTCGATGGGGTCGTGATGTTCGCGCTGCTCCTGCACTTCCTCCCGCGTACGATATTTCGCCGGGTCGGACATGGAATGGCCGCGATAACGGTAGGTGTTGCATTCCATCAGCACCGGGCCGTTACCCTCGCGCACGTGCTTGAACGCGATTTCGGCGGCCTGGCGCACTTCCAGCACGTCCATGCCATTCACGTCCATGCCGGGAATGCGGAATGCCGTGCCGCGGCGGTAGAACTCGGTCTCAGCGCTGGAGCGCCGCACTGCCGTGCCCATGGCGTACTGGTTGTTCTCCACCACGAACACGATGGGCAGGTTCCACAGGGCGGCCATGTTCATGGTTTCGTAGACCTGGCCCTGGTTGGCCGCGCCGTCGCCGAAATAGGCGAGGCACAGGCCGCCATCCTCGTTGTACTTGTGCGCGAAGGCTAGACCTCCGCCCAGCGATACCTGCGCGCCCACGATGCCGTGGCCGCCGTAGAATTTGTGCTCGGTGCTGAACATGTGCATCGAGCCGCCCTTCCCTTTGGAGATACCGGCTGCGCGGCCGGTCAGCTCGGCCATGATGACCTTGGGATCGATGCCGTAGGCCAGCATGTGGCCGTGATCGCGATAGCCGGTGATCACGCTGTCGCGATCGTTGTCGAGCGCGCTCTGCAGGCCGATGGCGACCGCTTCCTGACCGATGTAGAGATGGCAGAACCCGCCGATCAGGCCGAGGCCATAGAGTTGGCCCGCCTTCTCCTCGAACCGCCGGATGAGCAGCATCTGCTCATAAAAATGCATCAGCTGTTCGTCGCTGGGTTTGAAGCGCTTTTCCTTCTCCAGTGCATCCTGCAGCGAATGAAGGGGAAAGGCTCCCTCTTCGGTGGCAGGCTGCGTGCTTTCAGAGCTTTTGGAGGTGGAGGTTTTGGCCAAGATGCAATCCCCTTCGTCGCGCCAGAATTGGCGTCTTCGTGTGATCAGGTCGCCTATAGGCGCGCAATTTGCGCAGTGGCAACGACGCGCTACCCGCATTTACCAGAACGGTGAAAATTGTTTGCATCGCACGCCAGGCTGGCATGGATGAAGCGCGACTTCAGTCGATCGGTTCCAGTTCGACGACATATTCGTCCGGATGGATGACGTTCAGGTTCCCGCGAACGAGCTCTGCCGCGTAGTCCGGATCGACATTGTTGGGGTCGAGCAAGGCCACGCGGTTCGCCAGTTCCGCCTTGCGCTCCTCCAGCAATGCGATGCGCTGCTTGTGCTCGCCCAGCCTCGCGGCATTCTCGCCCCACGCCAGCACGCCGCTGGGGCCGATAAGCGCCAGGCCGCCGATCAGCATGAGGACCAGCAGAGCGATCGCGTTGACCATCCTCTCCCGGACGATCTGCTTGCGGTGGACGAGTGCATTCATAGACCGCCTTGAATCACAAACAGTTCACCGATTCAAGCGGCATTCGCGGGGATCGTCAGATTGTCCGGTGGATTGATTGGCAGTTGCGCCAGGACGACAAAAAGGTTACATATGAAACCATGACTGATCTCTTCGAAAATCCCATCGGCCTCGACGGCTTCGAATTTGTTGAATTCTGCGCGCCGGAAAAGGGCTTTGTCGAACCCGTGTTCAAGGCGATGGGCTTCCAGCACGTCGCTTCGCACCGTTCGAAGGATGTGCAGCTCTGGCGTCAGGGCCAGATCAATCTCATCCTCAACTACGAGCCGCGCAGCGCTGCCTGGTATTTCGCACGGGAACACGGGCCCTCTGCCTGCGGGATGGGCTTTCGCGTCAAGGACGCGGCCAAGGCCTATCGTGAACTGCTGGAGCGCGGCGCCGAACCGGTCGAGGTCGAGACCGGTCCGATGGAACTGCGCATTCCTGCCATTCGCGGTATCGGCGGTGCGATTGTCTACCTGATCGACCGCTACCACGACGAGGACGGCAACGGTTTGTCGATCTACGACATCGATTTCGAGTATCTCGACGGTGTGGAACAGCACCCGGAAGGCGCCGGCTTCAACGTGATCGATCACCTGACGCACAACGTCTACGGCGGCCGGATGAAGTACTGGGCAGACTATTACGAGACGCTGTTCAACTTCCGCGAAATCCGCTTCTTCGATATCAAGGGCGAATACACAGGCCTCACGTCCAAGGCGCTGACGGCTCCCGATGGCAAGATCCGCATCCCCCTCAACGAAGAGGGTGAAGGCGGCAAGGGCCAGATCGAGGAGTTCCTGCGCGAATTCAACGGCGAAGGTATCCAGCACATCGCCCTGATCTGCGACGATCTCGTCGCCGCTTGGGACAAGCTCAAGGAATTCGGCGTTCCGTTCATGACGGCTCCGCCCGAAACCTATTACGAGATGCTGCCCGAACGCCTGCCCGACCACGGTGAAGACGTTGACCAGTTGAAGGCCCGCGGCATCCTGCTCGACGGGACGACCGAAGGCGGCTCCCCTCGCCTCCTCCTGCAGATCTTTGCAGAAGCGCAGGTTGGCCCGGTGTTCTTCGAGTTCATCCAGCGCAAGGGCGACGAAGGCTTTGGCGAAGGCAACTTCAAGGCCCTGTTCGAAAGCATGGAACGCGACCAGATCCGGCGCGGCGTGCTCGATGCGAAGGACGCAAAGACCGTCGACGCCTGACGACATAGATCATAACAATGCAAAAAAGGGCAGCATCCTCACCGGGTGCTGCCCTTTTTGGTGCGCCCGACAGGATTACTTCGCGGCTGCGCCGCTCCGTCGTCTGTGGCCCTGCGGGCCTTCGACTCCGAACGAGGATGAATCTGACAGGGTCAAACCATTGGGCAACACCCCTTGCGGGGCATTGACCACTGGTGCGCCCGACAGGATTCGAACCTGTGGCCCCCGGATTAGGAATCCGATGCTCTATCCGACTGAGCTACGGGCGCGCGAGTCACCCCCTAATGCGCCATGGCGCGGGAGGCAATCAGTTCAGGTCTTCGGGGGGTGCGACCGGCAATGGCAGGGGTGCGACCGGCACACCTTCGTCCAGCAATTCGCGCGCTTCCTGCACGGTTGCCTCGCCGTGGATGGCGGCATGGTCCCGCTCGCCATAGTGCATGGCGCGCGACTGCTCGACGAAATCCTTGCCCACCCAGGTGCTGTTCTTCAGCGCCTGTGCCTGCGCCTTTGCAAGCTTTTCGATGGCATGGGCAACTTCGGGAGTCATCGGCGTGTTCGACAGGCCCTTTCCGGCCCTGTCCGATGCGGATTGCGGAACACCGCCCGCCTGCTGCTGGTTTCCCTTCCTGCCAACGGACGGAGCCATCGGGGCCTTGCTTACATCTTCAGAGCCGCAGGTTGGACAGGACACAAGCCCGCGCTCACATTGCGACGCGAAGTCTTCGGACGAGCCGAACCATCCCTCGAATCGATGGCCCTGGTCGCAGGAAAGGTCGAATACGATCATTGCGCGCTGGATTTAGGGATATCGCGCTTGTTGGCAAGGCTGGGCAACTGTTTGCGCACTTCTGAAATGCGGCCAAGATCGATATCGCACAGCTGCATTCCTGCCCTGTCCCCGCCCATGTCCAGCACCACTTCGCCCCATGGATCGATGGCCAGCGAGTGCCCGTAGGTCTCGCGCCCGTCCTCGTGCCGGCCAACCTGCGCCGCGGCCACGACGAAGGCGCTCGCCTCCACCGCACGCGCCCGCTGAAGCATGTGCCAGTGGGCCTTCCCCGTGGGCACGGTAAAGGCTGCGGGAATTGCGATGGTGTCGCAGGTCCGGCGTCCAAGTTCCTCGAACAAGGCGGGAAACCTGATATCGTAACAGATGGTAAGCCCGAGTCTGCCGACCGGCGTATCGTCTACCGTGACAACCTGCTGCCCGGGGGCGTAGGCAGCGGATTCGCGCCAGCTTTCGCCCGAGGCCAGCTCCACATCGAACATGTGGATCTTGTCGTATCTCCCGGCCACGGCGCCCTTATCATCGAACACCAGCGCCCTGTTCGCCCAGCGCCCATCCTCGCGCAGGACGGGAAGGCCGAGCGATATCCAGATGCCAGCGTCCTCCGCAGCGCGCGATACACGTTCGACAACCGGGCTCTCGCGCTCTGGCACGATGTTCTGCGAGGCGCGCTTGCGGTCACGGTCCAGCAGGCCAGCCATTTCGGGCGTGAACAGCATCTGCCCGCCCTCGCCCGCCGCGCGGCTGGCGGCATCGGCGATGGTGTCGGCGTTGGCAACGGGATCGATACCCGTCGTCATCTGCAAGATAGCGATTCTGGGCATGGTGCTGGCCTAAAGCCCCAGCATCGCGTCCAGCTTGCCGTCGCGCTCCAGCGCGGCGAGGTCGTCCGATCCGCCGATCGCCTTGTCGTCGATGAAAATCTGCGGGACGGTGGATGCGCCGGGGCGACGATCCATCATTTCGGCGCGCTTGGGGCCGCCCAGGGTGATGTCGTATTCCTCGTATTCCACGCCCTTCTCGTCCAGCAGGCGCTTGGCCCGGTGGCAGAAGCCGCAATACATCTTGGTATAGATTTCGACCTTTGGCGTACTCACGAAATTCCCCTGAAAAGCGGTGAAGCGACAGTTCTTGAAAGCGGTTTTCCGCCTTCCTATCTCAATCCTGCGGATGCCGAAAGCGGGTCCGCACATAGTGTCAAATTGCTCAGAAGAGGATTTGTTTCAAATGAACCGTATGGACTTTACCCCTTATCGCCGTTCCACCGTCGGGTTCGACCGTCTGTTCGACCTGCTGGAGAACAACGCCCGCAACAGCGGCGACAACTACCCCCCTTTCAATATCGAGCGCCGCGATGAAGATGCCTATCGCATTACCATCGCCGTGGCCGGTTTCCGGTCGGAAGATCTCGATATCACTGCGCAGCAGAACCTGCTGACCGTTCAGGGTCGCAAGCGCGACGAAGCCTCCGAAGGCGAGATGCTGCACATCGGCATCGCCAATCGCGGGTTCGAACGCCGCTTCGAACTGGCCGACTACGTGCGCGTATCGGCTGCCGACCTTGCCGATGGCCTGCTGGTGATCGACCTGGTGCGCGAAGTGCCCGAAGCGATGAAGCCCAAGAAAATCTCTATCGGCGGCAATTCGCTGAAGGTTGTCGAAAACAAGAAGAAGGATGGCGACCAGGCCGACGCGGCCTGAGCCATTAACCCCGATCATCAAGGTTGAACGGGTTGGGGGCGAGGCCCGCTAAAGCCTCGCCCCCTCGACGTCTAGCGCCGACTCGCCTTTGGAAATGGCTGTCCGGGTCGCAAGAGACAGCCGCTCCCTACAGGCAAGACCGAACCGACAAGATCTGGAAACCCCCGTTGCCATCACTGGGTCGGCTTGAACCGGTAGTCATGAGATGAGGGTCCGCATACCAACTCCGGTTGGTGATATCGACCCCCTTACCCTTGCAAGGGCGTTACGCGCTGATGGGCGTTCTATGCAAGGATATTCTCGGCAATCGGAGCATGCCGCAATAACCATCTCCCGCAAGTTTGCGGAAACTATACCAGTCGCGATTGCGCCAGCGCGGCGGCGATGAAGCCGCTGAACAGGGGGTGCGGGTCGAACGGGCGGCTTTTCAACTCCGGATGGAACTGCACGCCGACGAACCACGGGTGGTCGGGCCGCTCCACGATTTCGGGCAGCAGTCCATCGGGCGACATGCCCGAGAAAATCAGCCCGCCAGCTTCCAGAGCCTCGATATAATGCGAGTTCACTTCGTAGCGGTGGCGATGGCGTTCGAAGATCGAACTTGCCCCGCCGTAGATGCCGGAAACATGGCTGTTACCGGCCAGCTTCGCCTCATAGGCGCCAAGCCGCATCGTGCCGCCAAGGTCGGTTTCCTCGGAGCGCTTCTGCAGGCCTTCCTTGCTCATCCATTCGGTGATGATGCCGACAACCGGTTCCGGCGTTTCGCCGAATTCGGTGGACGATGCCGCACCGATGCCCGCCGTATTGCGAGCAGCCTCGATGCAGGCCATCTGCATGCCAAGGCAGATCCCGAAGAACGGCACCTTGCGTTCGCGCGCGAAGCGGACCGAGGCGATCTTTCCTTCGGAACCGCGCTCGCCAAAACCGCCGGGCACGAGGATGCCGTGCATCGGTTCAAGCGCAGCGGCGATTTCGGCATCGTCCTGCTCGAATATCTCCGCGTCGATCCACTTGATCTTGACCTTGGTGCGGTTGGCCATGCCGCCGTGCACCAGTGCCTCGTTCAGCGATTTATAGGCGTCGGGCAGGCCGACGTACTTGCCCACCACACCGATCGTGACTTCACCCTCGGGATTTTCGTAGCGATCGACCACGTCGGCCCAGCGCGCCATGTCCGGCGGGTTCGACGTGCCAAGCATGCCGAAATGGCGCAGCACTTCGCTATCCAGTCCGACCCCGTGATACTGCTGCGGCACGGCATAGATGCTAGTGGCGTCCAGCGCCGGGATAACCGATTCCATGCGCACGTTGCAGAAGTTGGCGATCTTTCGCCGTTCGCTGTCGGGCAGCGGATGTTCGCAGCGGCACAGCAGCACGTCGGGCTTGATGCCGAGCGATGCCAGTTCGCGCACGGAGTGCTGCGTGGGTTTCGTCTTCAGTTCGCCGGCAGCGGCGATATAGGGCACCAGCGTGACGTGGACCGAAAGGGTCTGGTCGGGTTCCAGCTCGTTACGCAGCTGGCGGATGGCTTCCATGAACGGCAGGCTCTCGATGTCGCCCACGGTACCGCCGATCTCGCACAGGATGAAATCATGGTCGCCCTGGTCGGCCAGCGCGAATTCCTTGATCGCGTCCGTCACGTGGGGGATCACCTGGACGGTTGCGCCCAGGTAGTCGCCGCGGCGTTCCTTCGCGATGATGTCGCGATAGACCCGGCCCGACGTGATGTTGTCGTTCTGGTGGGCGGATACCCCGGTGAAGCGTTCATAGTGACCGAGGTCGAGATCGGTCTCTGCCCCATCGTCCGTCACATAGACTTCGCCATGCTGGTAGGGGCTCATCGTCCCCGGATCCACGTTGAGATAGGGGTCGAACTTACGAATGCGGACCTTGTAGCCACGCGCCTGGAGAAGGGCAGCAAGCGATGCTGCCATGAGACCTTTGCCAAGCGAGGAGACCACGCCGCCGGTTATGAAAATGTACCGCGCCATGGGAGTCGGGCCTTAAGCTCACACGCGGATTCGGCGCAAGCGCTTTGGTATCAATTTTTACCAATTCGGGGTTTTATCCCCGTTCGAACTCTATTCGGCGATATCGGCCAGCGGGTCTTCCACGGGGGCCGGTTCCTGCACCGGAGCGGCTTCGCTCGGTACCGCGGCACCGGAGGACGTGGTGGAGCGATCCAGCGTGTCGTCGAACTCGCGCTGGCCCGATACGTCGACAGCCAGCGCAGCCAGCACGATCGACAGGGACACGAATAGGATGGCCGACCACTTGGTTGCGCGCGTCAGGAAATCCGCCGCACCGCGGGCCGACATCAGGCCGCCTGGGCTGCCCCCGCCGCCAATTCCAAGACCGCCGCCTTCAGAACGCTGCATGAGCACGAGGATGACGAGCGTGGCGGCGACGATGGCCTGCAGAACGGTAACGAAAATGAACATGACGAAATTGTAAGCCTATTCCTGGCTGAAACGGGAGTGGTTGCCCACATAGTCGCACAGGCGCCTGCCCACAAGGGCGAGAGCGCCGGGCGCGTTCATGGCATCAGGACTTGTCGTCCTGGTCTTCTGCCGCCGCAATGATAATGCCCAGAAAGCTCTCGGCCGTCAGGCTGGCCCCGCCAACCAGTGCGCCGCCAACCTCGTCGGCGGAAAGCAGTTCGGCTGCATTGTCCGGCTTCACCGATCCGCCGTAGAGGATGCGAACCGTTTCACCTTCTTCGCCGAAGGTCGAGACGAGCTTTTCGCGGATGAACCGGTGCATGGCGCCGATATCGTCCACCGTCGGCGTGCGCCCAGTGCCGATGGCCCATACCGGTTCGTAGGCGACGGTCACCTTTTCGGCGACGCCCTCACCCTGCGGCATGGAGCCAGTAAGCTGCTTTGCAACGACCGCTTCGGCCTTGCCCGCGTCGCGCTCTTCCTCGGTTTCCCCAACGCAGACGATCACGTTCATCCCGGCGGCAATGGCGGCTTCCGCCTTTTCCTTCACCAGCGCGTTGGTTTCCTTGTGGTCCGCACGGCGTTCGGAATGCCCGACAATGGTGAAACCAGCACCGGCATCCTTTACCATCGCGGCAGAGACATCGCCGGTGTGGGCACCACCATCAGCGGCGTGCACATCCTGCGCACCGATTCCGATTAGGTTGGCTTCCTTGCGCGTGGCGTGAATCAGCGTGAACGGCGGCGCGATGGCGACTTCGACCTTCAGCAGCCGCTCCGCAGCGCGATCGATGGCGCGCGCCTCGGCCAGCATGGCCCGCGTACCGTGCATCTTCCAGTTGCCAACGATGTAGGGTCGTGTGGTCATTTTCTGTAACATTTCCGTGACGTTGAAAGCAGTCGAGTGGCGCGGCGCGCCTTCAACCCGCAAATATGTCCCTGTCCGCTAGTCGGCCGCCACCGGCTTGTCAAAGCAGGTTTTCCACTTTGTCGGAAAGGTGAGTCTTGCTGTTGCGGCAGAGTATCAGGGCGGATAAGGCGGCCCGCGAAAAGAGGCGCGCTTTCCCGCGCCGCTGCCAGCAACAGAAAACGAAACATCGATGATCACCTTCTTCCGCAAGTTCTTCCAGTCCAAGATCGGCATTGGCGTTACCCTCGCGTTTCTGGGGCTCATCGCTCTCGCCTTCGCCAGTTCGGACGTGGCCAATACCGGTATGTTCGGCAGCGTGACCGGTGGAGACCGCGTGGCAGTCGTCGGCGATCGCCGCATCGCCACCTCGGACCTGCAGACCGCGGCGAACAACGCGCTGCAGCAGGAACGTGCCGAAAACCCGACATTGACGATGGAAGCCTTCGTCGAGCAGGGTGGGCTGGACCAGGTGCTGGACCAGCTGATCAGCCGCTATTCGGTTGCCGAATTCGGCCGCTCCCTCGGTCTGCGCGCCAGCGACAGGCTGGTGGACAGCGAAATCACCTCTATCCCCGCTTTTCAGGGACTGGACGGCAATTTCAGCGCCGAAACCTTCCGCGCCGTACTGCGCCAGCGCAACCTCAACGAGAACGTGGTGCGCGAGGACTTCGCCACGGGCCTTTATGCCCGCCAGCTGGTCATGCCGCTGGGTTACGGGGCGCAGCTGCCCGAAAGTTTCAACCGCCGCTATGCGCAGCTTATCAACGACACCCGCCGGGGCAGCGCCGCAGCCATCCCCGCCGGCGCGTTCGCACCGCAGGGCGCACCGTCGCAGCAGCAGCTTCAGGAATATTACGAGGCCAACCGGGCCAGTTACATCCGGCCCGAACGCCGCGTGCTGCGTTATGTGACTTTCGATATCGATGCGGTTGGTAACCTTCCTCCTATCACGCAGCAGCAGATTGCGCGCCGTTACGAGCGCGACAGCAGCGTCTACGCTGCCAGCGAGCAACGCAGCTTCACCCAGCTTGTCGTGCCGACGCAGGCCGCCGCTCAGGCGGTAATCGACGAAGTCGAGGGCGGCGTATCGCTTGAGGCTTCGGCCCGCTCGAAGGGGCTCAGCACCATCGCCCTTACCGACCTGGAGCGTGACGCACTCACCTCCGAGGCATCCGCTGCCGTTGCGCAGGCCGGGTTCTCGGGTGCCGAAGGGGCCGTGGTCGGCCCGGCGCGCGGCGAACTGGGCTGGTACGTGCTGCGCGTGGATGACGTAACGCAGATCAGCGGCCGGACGCTTGCACAGGCGAGCGATTCGATCCGCGAGGAACTGCTCGCCGAACAGCGTACCCTCGCGCTCAACGAACTGACCGAGCGCCTCGAAGATGAACTAGCGGACGGACGCAGCCTGTCGGAAGCCGCCGACGAGCTTGGCCTCGAAATCCAGACCACGCGGCCGCTGACCGCGGACGGCGCTATCTACGGAACGCCCGAGCGCGCTGCGCAGGAACTGCAGCAGGTGGTCGGGTTTGCGTTCGAGATGGCGGAAGGCGACCCCGAACTGGCCGAAATCGTACCCGGCCAGCAGTTCATGCTGTTCGAAGTCTCCGATGTAACACCCAGTGCCGCAGCGCCGCTGGCTGAAATCCGCGAACAGGTAACGCTGGCATGGCGCCGCGATCGCGGGATGGCCGCCGCCGCCGCTGCCGCCGCGCGCATCGTCGAACGCGTGCGCGAAGGCTCCTCGCTTGCCGAAGCGGTTGCCGCCGAAGACGTCGATCTGCCCGCGCCCGAGCCGCTGGAACTTAACCGTCGCCAACTGGCCGAGAGCGGGCAGCTTTCGCGCGCCAGCCTGCTGTTTTTCTCCATGGCAGAAGACAGCGTGAAGCGGGTGCGCCTGGATCAGGCGAACGTCTGGTACGTCATGAAGCTGGACGAAATTTCTTCTGCCGAGCTGGCCGAGAACGATCCGGTCCTCACCGGAACGCAACGCCAGCTGGGTCAGGCTGCTTCGGAAGAATATCTCGCGCAGTTCCTGGCCGCGGCTGAGCGTTCGTTCGATGTCGAGACCAATGCTGCCGCCGTCGACGCGGTTCGCGCCTCGCTGACCGGCGCGGGCCAGTAGGCCACGGCCATTGGTCGCAGCGCCGCACAATGCACAAGCCGCGCGAGAGGCTCTGGCGGAAGGGCGTAACACGCTCGTCTGGCGCCGGGTGGTGGCCGATACGGAAACGCCGATCGGTGCAGCGCTGAAGCTGATCGAGCCGGGCCGCGGCGATTTCCTGCTGGAGTCGGTCGAAGGTGGTGAAATCCGCGGTCGCTACAGCCTGCTGGGGCTCGACCCCGACCTGATGTTCCGGGCGACGGGGGCGACGGCGGAAATCAACCGCGACTGGCGGCACGACCGCGCGGCCTTCGCGCCCCTTCCCGGCGACGCCATGACGCAGTTGCGCGCGCTGGCGAACACCTGCCGCATTGCCGTGCCCGACGGCCTGCCGCCCGCTCTTTCCTGCCTGGTGGGCTATTTCGGTTACGAGACCATCGGCCTTGTCGAGACCCTGCCGCGCGCGCCGCAAAGCGACCTGGCCCTGCCCGACATGCTGTTTGCGCGCCCGGCCCTTGTCCTGGTGTTCGACCGACTGACAGACGCGCTCTATGTCATCACGCCGCTGTGGGCGAGCGGAGGTGAAACCGATGCGATGATAGAGCGCGCCGGTGAACGCATCGATGAAGCCCTGCGCAAGCTGGGCGAGAAAATTCCGCGCGCAGATCGCCTTGCCGAGATGCCTGATCTGGCTCTGGAAGCGGTAACCGATCCGGAAGATTACGAGAGCATGGTGCTGCGGGCGAAGGATTACATCACCGCGGGCGACGTTTTCCAGGTTGTGCTGGCCCAGCGCTTTACCTGCCCCTTCCCGCTGCCGCCCATCGCGCTCTACCGCGCATTGCGCCGGGTGAACCCCTCGCCGTTTCTCTACTTCCTCGACCTGCCCGGCTTCGCGGTCGTCGGCTCCAGTCCCGAAATCCTGGTGCGTGTGCGCGATGGAGAGATCACCATACGCCCTATCGCCGGCACCCGCCCGCGCGGCGCGACGGAGAGCGAGGACAAGGCCAATGCGGAAAGCCTGCTAGCCGATCCGAAGGAATGCGCCGAACACCTGATGCTGCTCGACCTTGGCCGCAATGACGTGGGCCGCGTGGCGGGGGCGGACAGCGTGAGCGTGACAGACAGCTTCACCATCGAGCGGTACAGCCACGTGATGCACATCGTCAGCAACGTGGTGGGGCGCCTTGCCGACGGGAAGGATGCGCTCGACGCACTGTTCGCGGGCTTCCCGGCAGGCACAGTCAGCGGCGCGCCCAAAATCCGTGCCTGCGAAATCATCGCCGAGCTGGAGCCGGAAACGCGCGGTGCCTATGCCGGGGGCGTGGGCTATTTCGCGCCGGACGGGTCTGTAGACAGCTGCATCGTCCTGCGCACTGCCGTGGTCAAGGATGGTACCATGCACGTGCAGGCGGGCGCGGGCATCGTGGCCGACAGCGATCCAGCGTACGAAGCCGCCGAATGCCGTCACAAGGCAGGTGCCCTCATCGCCGCTGCGCGGGAGGCCGTGGCAGTCGCCAGCGAACCGGGCTTCGGCCAGTGAACGGCGGCGTGAAGCGCGCCTTTGCCAGCTTCACGCTGCTTGCCCTCGCCGCCTGCTCGATCCGCACGGAAGGCAGCGAAGAACAGCCGCGCGCCTCGATCTGCGAACCGCTGGTGTTCGAGGATTCGCCTTTCACCCATTGCACGGCCGAACCCGCAAGACACGCGATAGCGTTGGACCTTTCGCCAGAGGATTCAGACCAACCCTATCGATCTTTCGAAAAGCTGGCCGACGAACTCGGCGGCGAAACCTCCCAAATCGCCATGGTCATGAATGGCGGCATGTTCGATGCCGAGGGTCGGCCTATCGGCTATTACGTGGAAGACGGGCTGCGCCTGACGGTGCTGAACCAGAACGAAGGACCCGGCAATTTCCACCTGCTGCCGAATGGGGTCTTTTTCGGCGAGGCGGCGGAAGGGCCGTGGCGGGTCTGGGACACCGACCGTTTCGCCCGGGAGATCGAAGGCCGCCCGCATTTCGCCACCCAGTCCGGCCCGATGCTGGTCATCAACGGCGAACTGCATCCAGCCTTCGATCCCGATGGCACCAGTCACAAGACGCGCAACGCCGTGGGCGTGGATGCGGCGGGACGCGCGCATTTCATCATCAGCGAGGCACCGGTCAGTTTCGGCAAGCTGGCCCGCCTCTACCGCGACGTTTTGCGCGTGAACAATGCCCTTTTCCTGGATGGCAGCGTTTCCCAGATGTGGGACCCGGCAAAGGGGCGCATGGATGGCGGGCCGTCCATCGGCCCCATGATCATCGTGCGCGAGAGGAACACCGAACAATGACGCAATACCGCGACCTTTATCCGATCACCGAACCTTTCGATTCCGGCATGCTGGATGTCGGCGAAGGCCACTCGCTCTACTGGGAACGGGTGGGAACGAAGGGTGCGAAACCGGCGGTGATGCTCCACGGCGGCCCCGGCGGGGGCATCGGCCCCGACCATCGCGGCCAGTGGAACCCCGAACTCTACGATGTCCTGCTGTTCGACCAGCGCGGATGCGGCAAGTCGCTGCCCTTTGCAGAGATAGAGCATAACGACACCTGGCGGATCGTTGCCGACATGGAGAGGCTGCGCGAAATGTGCGGGTTCGACAAATGGCAGGTGTTCGGCGGCAGTTGGGGAGCCACCCTCGCCCTTGCCTACGCCCAGAAACATGCCGAGCGGGTAAGCGAACTGGTGCTGCGCGGCGTATTCCTCGCGCGCCAGAAGGAGAAGGACTGGCTCTACCAGTACGGTGCTAGCGAGATCATGGCCGAGGCGTGGGAAGATTTCATCAGCATCATCCCCGAAAGCGAACGCGGCGATATTGTCAGCGCATTCCACCAGCGGCTTGTCAGCGACGACGAGGCGGTTCGCCTCGAGGCCGCCCGCGCCTGGGCCTTGTGGGAGGGCAACGTCGCGACTTTGCTGCCCAAGCCTGCATTGCTCGAACACTATTCCGATGCCGCCACCGCTCTGCCGATGGCGCGGATCGCGGCGCGCTTCTTCCTCGACGACTTCTACCTGGAGGACGGGCAGCTTCTCGCCAATGCCGACAAGCTGAAGGGTATTCCCGGCATCATCGTGCAGGGCCGTCACGATATCTGCACGCCGCCAACGTCCGCCCACGCGCTCAGCAAGGTATGGCCGGAGGGCGAGCTGAGGATCGTCCACGATGCCGGGCACAGCGCCTCCGAACCTGGCATCATCGACGGTCTGGTGCGCGCGACCGACGAGTTTGCGGGCAAATCCGCTTGATCACGCGCCGCTGACAGGCAAAAGGCAGCCGCATGAGCCAGCACCCCGACATTCTTGTCGTCGACAATTACGACAGCTTCACATTCAACCTTGTCCATTACCTGATGGAACTGGGCGCGAAGGTGGACGTGGTGCGCAACGACGCGCTGACCGCCAGCGAGGCGCTGGCAACGGGCGCGAAGGGCATTTTGCTCTCACCCGGCCCGTGCACGCCCAACGAGGCTGGCATCAGCCTCGACGTGGTTGCCGCATGTGCCGACGCGCAGCGCCCGCTGCTGGGGGTATGCCTGGGACACCAGTCCATCGGCCAGCATTTCGGCGGCACCGTGGCGCGGGGCGGACTGATGCACGGCAAGACTTCGCCGGTCGATCACGATTCCAGCGGAGTGTTCGCGAGCCTGCCCTCGCCCTTTATCGCCACCCGCTATCACTCGCTGATCGTCGAGGATATTCCTGCCTCCCTGCGCGTCAACGCCACCAGCGAAACGCCGGGGCTGGACGGGACGGCCGTGATGGGCTTTCGCCACGCAGAGCTTCCGATCCACGGCGTCCAGTTCCATCCCGAAAGCATCGCCACCCAGCACGGCCATAAATTGCTCGCCAATTTCTGCCGGATCTGCGGGATCGATGCGAAACTGCCGGAAAGGCTGGCGGCATGAACGTGCTGCCGCCCGTCGATCATCCGCTGACAGAGGACGAGGCCGAGCGCGCCTTTGCCGACATGCTGGATGGCAAGCCTTCGGAAGAGGAAATCGCCGACTTCCTCTCGGTCATGTCCGACCGCGGCGAACATGCCGAGGAGATCACCGGGGCGGCGCGCGCCATGCGCGAGCGGCTGATCCCCATCGAGGCCCCCGCCAACGCCATCGACGTGTGCGGCACCGGCGGTGACGGTCATCACACGCTCAACGTCTCCACCGCCGTGTCTTTGGTGGTCGCCGCCTGCGGCGTGCCGGTGGCAAAGCACGGCAACCGGGCTGCCAGCAGCAAGGCCGGTGCTGCCGATACGCTAGAGGCGCTGGGCCTCGACATGGACGCGGCCGGACGCACGGCGGAACATACCCTGCGCGAGATCGGGATCTGTTTCCTGTTCGCCAAGAACCATCATCCGGCCATGGCCCGCATCCAGCCTATCCGGCAGAAGCTGGGCAAGCGCACGATCTTCAACCTGATGGGCCCGCTTTCGAACCCGGCCCGCGTCAGGCGGCAACTGATCGGTATCGCCCGCCCCGCCTATGTTCCCATCTATGCCAATGCCATGGCCCGCCTTGGCACCGAGCGGACCTTCATCGTTTCGGGTGACGAAGGGCTGGACGAGCTGAGTCTGGACGAAGGCAACGAACTTGCCGACGTGCAGGGCCGCGAAGTGCTGATGAGGCGCGTTCGCGCCGAGGACGGCGGATTGCCGCACGCGCCGGTAGAGGCAATCCGCGGCGGCGATGCGGTTCACAATGCAAGAGCGCTGGAAGCCCTGCTGATGGGCGCACCCGGCCCCTACCGGGATGCCGTGCTGTTCAACTCCGCAGCGTCGCTGATCGTCGCAGGCGAAGTGGAAAGCTGGGAAGACGGGGTCGAGGAAGCTGCCGAAGCGCTCGACAAGGGGCTGGCCAAGGCCCTGCTGGACTGCTGGATTGCGGCCGCGAAATGAACAAGCTCGACGAAATCTGCGCCACGAAGCGCGAGGAAGTGCGTGTCCGCAAGGGCCTGAACACGCTTTCGGATCTCGAACGCCTCGCTGCGCAAGCAAGCGCGCCGCGCGGGTTCCGCGATGCCTTGGAGGCGAAAGCGGCAGACGGGTTCGGGCTGGTGGCAGAGATCAAGAAGGCCTCTCCATCCAAGGGGCTGATCCGCGAGGATTTCCGCCCGCACCAACATGCAATGGACTACGCGGCGGGCGGCGCTGCGTGCCTGTCGGTGCTCACTGACGCGCCCTATTTTCAGGGACACGAGGATTATCTGCTGGAAGCCCGCGCCTCCTGCGCGCTGCCGGTCTTGCGCAAGGATTTCATGGTCGACCCGTGGCAGGTGGCGGAAAGCCGTGCGCTGGGTGCCGATGCCATTCTCATCATCGTTGCCGCGCTGGACGATGCCCTGATGACCGAGATCGAGGCGGCAGCGCTGGATCACGGGATGGACGTGCTGGTGGAAGTGCACGACGAAACCGAGATGGAGCGCGCCGCAACCCGGCTCACCTCCCGGCTGATCGGCGTCAACAACCGGGACCTCAAGACCTTCACTACCGATCTCGCCACGACCGAACGGCTTGCCGCTCTGGCGCCTGAGGGATCGCTGCTTGTGGGCGAAAGCGGCATCAACACGCATGCCGATTGCCTCCGGCTGGAGCAATCCGGCGTCCGGTGCTTTTTGGTCGGGGAAAGTCTGATGCGGCAGGCCGATGTCGAAGCCGCCACGCGCACCCTGCTGAACGGATAGGTTCACCTAAACGGCGATAAGGTTCACCAGAACTGCGGGCCAAGGGCATTGCTCCCATCGGGCGATCTGCGATAGGTCGGCGCCATGAGCGGACTGACCCATCTCGACGATACCGGCGCGGCGCGCATGGTAGATGTCGGCAACAAGCCGGAAACCATGCGTAGCGCCACCGCTGCGGGCAAGATCCGTATGTCGCCACCCACCCGGGAAGCGGTTCGCAATGGCAGCGGCCCCAAGGGTGACGTCCTTGCGGCAGCGCGAATTGCCGGGATCATGGCTGCCAAGAAGACCGGTGACCTCATTCCTCTATGCCACCCGCTGGCCCTGGATACCGTCAGCATCGACTTCGATTATGAAGAGGACGGCGTGACCGTCACTGCGCGCGCCGCGCTCACCGGCAGGACCGGCGTAGAAATGGAAGCCCTCATTGCGGCGACCGTCGCGCTCCTTACCCTGTACGACATGGCCAAGGCGCTGGAGAAGGGCATGGTGATCGAAAACGTCCGCTTGCTGGAAAAGTCGGGCGGCAAGAGCGGCGACTGGCGCGCGGAGTGAGTGCCGGGCCGCCGATTCCGCTGGAGGAAGCGCAAACCCGGCTATGCGCGTTTGCCTCGCCCCTGCCCGCGGTAAGCGTGGAGACCGGGAACGCCGCGGGCTACTACCTCGCAGAAGACCTGATAGCTCGCCGCACCCAGCCCGGTTCGGATCTTTCCGCCATGGATGGCTATGCCGTGCGCGCAGACGACCTTGCCGGGCCGTGGACTGTGGTGGGCGAAAGTGCCGCAGGGCATCCCTTCGGCAAGGCGCTGAAAGCAGGAGAGGCGGTCCGCATCTCGACCGGTGCCATCATGCCGCAAGGCGCAGGCGCGGTGTTGTTGCAGGAAAACGCGGCGCGCCACGGCAATACCGTTTCCTGCAACGGCGAAGGCGAACCCGGCGCAGAGCATATCCGCCGCAAGGGTTTCGATTTTTCGGAAGGCGACCTGCTGTTGCAAGCGCGAACCTGCGTAGGTCCGGCCCAATTGGCGCTAGCCTTGGCAGGCGGCAATGCGACCCTCCCGGTGCATGGACGACCTTCTCTCGCCGTAATCGACAGCGGGGACGAACTGAGCACCGATCCTGCGAATTGCGACGCCCACCAGATACCCGCCAGCAACGGGGCGGCGATTGCGGCAATGGCAGCTTCGCTCGTGTCGCAAATACACCGCATCGGGCCGGTACGCGATCGAATCGAGGCCCTACTCGAAAGCCTTCAGGCGGCCTCCGACGCTGATGTCATCGTGACCAGCGGGGGCGCTTCGGTGGGAGACCACGATCTCGTGAGACCCGCGCTGGAGAAATGGGGCGCCACGATCGAATTCTGGCGCGTGGCCATCAAGCCGGGGAAGCCGCTGCTGGTCGCAACACGCGGAAAGCAGATCGTGCTGGGGTTGCCGGGCAATCCCGTGTCCAGTTTCGTGACCGCCTATTTCTTCCTCCTTCCCCTGCTGCGCAAGATGGCCGGGGCCCGCCATTTCCTGCCGTTACCCATGCCGATGGCCTGCAACACGCCTTTGCCTGCTGGGGGCCCTCGCGCCGAGTTCTTGCGAGGACGGATTGTCGGAGGCGCGGTCGAGTTGATCGAGGAAAGGGATAGCAGCGCCTTGCGCGCCCTGGCCGGTGCCGACGTGCTGATTGGCAGAGACATCGACGCCCCTTCGTCGAAAGTGGGCGACGTGGTGCCGACCTATCGCATCCAGAATGGTGGTATCGCTTGACTTGCGCGAATCTGTTTCTTAATTGTTCCTTATTCGTTCCAAAGTGGAACATTGATGAGGGGCTTGCCCATGTTGACTGCCAAGCAACACGAATTGCTGCTGTTCATTCACCGTCGACTTGAAGAAAGCGGTATTTCGCCCAGCTTCGAGGAGATGAAGGAAGCGCTCGACCTGAAGAGCAAGTCAGGTGTTCACCGCCTGATTTCTGCTTTGGAGGAGCGTGGCTTCATTCGCCGCCTGCCGAACCGTGCCCGCGCGCTCGAAGTGGTCAAGATGCCGGAAAACCTGGGAAGCAAGGCGTCCGACGTCGTGGCGAAGGTCGCCACTCCGCCCGCTCGGCAGCCCGAACCGGCCAACGACGTGATCGAAATTCCGCTGCACGGCAGGATTGCTGCAGGTGTGCCGATAGAGGCTTTGGAAGACAGCCAGACGCTTCCCGTGCCCGCTGCCCTGCTAGGCGCTGGCGAACACTACGCGCTGGAAGTTTCGGGCGATTCCATGATCGAGGCCGGCATCTTCGATGGCGACTACGCCCTCGTGAAAAAGGCAGACACCGCACGCGACGGCGATATCGTGGTGGCTCTCGTCAATGACGAGGAAGCGACCCTGAAGTACCTGTTCCACGATGGCGGCAAGATCCGCCTGGACCCGGCCAATGCTTCCTACGATCCGCAGGTCTACGAAGACCGGCAGGTAAAGGTGCAGGGAAAGCTTGCAGGGCTCCTGCGCCGCTACCACTAGGGCTGGTACTACCAAGCGAAATTGCAGGAGGCGGTACCCGAGGCAGGGTGCCGCCTCTTTTGCGTCAGACGGCTCTGCAACACCTTGGTGTTCAGCGAATATCCTCTCGCCCGCGCCACCAGCCATGCTCGCCCTGCGTGTCTGCGACCGAGCGAATTTCTGGCTCTTGGCCGAGCACCACTGCCAGCCCGCCCGACTGGGACAACATGCGCGCGTCGGCCTTGAGCCATTTGGGCTCGCAGCTATGCGGCAGCCAGCGCTCGGAAACCACGATATCCGCCCGCTCGCAGGCGGCTGCCAGGGCGCGCTCGCCGACGATGTTCCGGCTGCGGCTCATCAGCACGTGCCATTCGCGCCCGCCCCGATCCAGCGTGACCACACAGAAGTCGGCGCTGCAATCTGCACCGGGCCAATCCGCCATGGCAATCGGCTCTCCTTCTACGCCTGCGAGTTCCAGCAGGTTGTCCCGCGTGTAATCGCTGCGCGTGTCGCGGAGGATCAGCAGCCGGTCGTCCTCTCCGGTGATCCCGACATGGCGGCCATCGCTGGAAATCAGCACGTCGGGTATGGGCGTCGTCAACAGCATGGCCGTGGCAAGAACGGCGGGCGCAAATCCCCACAGACGTGCCCTTCCCCGCCACAGGGCGAGCCACAGGCCACCGAACACGTAAAGCGCGAACGTCAGGCCGGTGATCTGGGGTATCAGCTTGACCGCGCCGGGCTGGCTGGCGGTGAAATGGGCTATACCCACCAGCAGGTCCAGCGAAAGACCGGCCAGCCACCAGGCTGGCGCGCCGAGGCCCACGAGGTCCAGTGCCAGTGCAAGGGCAATCAGCGGCATTGAAATGAAAGTCACCAGCGGTATGGCGATGACATTGGCAAAAGCGCCGTAGACGCCCGCCCGGTGAAAATGAAAAAGCACGATCGGCATCAGCGCGATCTCGATCACCATGCCGGTTGCCATCAACATCAGTGTCTGGCGACCCAGCAATCCGGCGCGCCCCTCTTCCCGCGGGGCCAGGAAGCGCTTCACCGGCTCGGCGTTATGCAGCGCGACAATGGCAATCACGGCCGCAAAGCTCATCTGGAAGCTGGGGCCAACCAGGCTTTCGGGCCATAGCAACAGGACAGCTACGGCAGCGACGGCAACCATGCGCAGCGAAAGGGGCTCTCGCCCCATCGCAAGGGCTCCCAGCACCAGCAGCGCGGCAATGCAGCTGCGCACGGTGGGCACCTGTGCTCCCGTCAGCAGGGTATAGCCGATACCCGCCAGCGCAGCGATGCCCGCCGCAGCCACCGGCAGGCGTACCCGCAACACCAGCGCGGGCCAGAGCGCCAGCAGCCTGATTGCCAGCAAATAGGTGCCTGCAATAACGGCGCTGACATGCAATCCGCTGATGGAGAGCAGGTGCGTGAGACCCGCATCCCGCATCGCGTCCTCGTCAGCTTCGCTGATCGCACCCCGGTCCCCGCTGGCGAAGGCGGCAGCGATGCTTCCGGCGGAGCCATCCAGGTTTTCGCGAACATGGCCCGATAGGCGCCTTTGCAACCCTGCGATGAAATCGCCATCCGGCGCCCCTGGCTCCAGCACGCGAATGTCGCCCTGCACGCTGCCCGTGGCCGCCAATCCTTCGAACCAGGCGGTTCGCGCAAAGTCATATCCCCCGGGCAGCATGGGCGGCGCGGGCGGCATCAGGCGGGCCTGCACCTCGATCATGGCGCCCTCTGCGATAGCGGGGGTGGCAACATCCAGCGGCACGTTCACGCGTATCTTGATCGGCTCGGCGCTCTCCGGATGCCGCGTGGCCATGACAACCCTTATGCGGTCCTGAGCGGGTTGCTCGATCCGCTCCAGCACGCGGCCGCGAAACGTGTCGTAAATGGGCCTTTCCAGGGCCTCGGCCCCCACAAGGTCGGAGCGCGCCCACGCCAGACCGGTGCCGAATGCCAGCAGGAGGCCGCAGGCGACCAGCGCATGCACCAGGTGGACACGGTCATCTCGCGCCTTCCATGCGGCAACTGCGCCAAGGGCGAGGACCAGTCCGCCCGCGATCGTGAGCACCCATGTCGCCGGCCCCGGCAATGCGAACCATGCACCTATCCCGGCAGCCAGGGCCACGGCCAACCACGGCCCCCTGTCAAAGCCCGAACTTGCCAGGAATTGTTCTGCGCGATCAGCTACTCTGGACAAATCCCGCAGCTTTCGCCAAGGCGTGTGCTGCGTCGCACCATCGCCAGCGTCCTCGCCCAGCGGTACCAGGGGCTGATAATCGGTGGCCATGAAAATATAGGACAGGAAACAAGCGGTTATGGCAAGTTCGATTGGCAATGGTTCGCAGCAGCGTCCGGTAGTGACGCGCTTCGCACCCAGTCCAACCGGCTTCCTGCATATCGGCAATGCCCGGACCGGCCTGTTCTCCTGGCTCTATGCCCGCCACCATGGCGGCACCGCCCTGCTGCGGATCGAGGATACCGACAAGAAGCGCTCCACCCAGGAAGCAATCGATGTCATCATCGAAGGACTGGACTGGCTGGGCCTCGAATTCGACGGTGATGTCGTCTACCAGAGCGAGCGCGCCGAAAGGCACGCCGAAGTGGCTTTGAAATTGCTGGAGGCCGGGCACGCTTACAAGTGTTTCGCCTCGCCCGAGGAACTCGCGGAGATGCGCGAACAGCAGAAGGCCGCGAAGCAGCCGCTGCGTTATGACGGGCGCTGGCGCGACCGCGACCCCTCCGAAGCGCCCGCAGGCGCGCCCTTTACCATCCGGATCAAGACCCCCGAAGGCGGCGAGACGGTGATCGAGGATGCCGTGCAGGGCCGCGTTAAGGTCGACAACCGCGAGATCGACGACTTCATCCTGCTGCGCGCCGACGGCACGCCCACCTACATGCTGGCCGTGGTGGTGGACGACATGGACATGGGCTGCACCCATATCATCCGCGGCGACGACCACCTGAACAATGCCTTCCGGCAGATACAGGTTATTCGCGCGATGCAGGGTATCGAGGATGGCTGGGAAGAGCCGACATATGCCCATGTTCCGCTGATTCACGGCAATGACGGGGCCAAGCTTTCAAAGCGCCACGGCGCCCTGGGCGTGCGCGACTATCGCGACATGGGTATCCTGCCCGAAACGCTGTTCAATTACCTCCTTCGCCTTGGCTGGGGCCACGGCGACCAGGAAGAATTCACGCGCCAGGAAGCCATCTCGCTGTTCGATATCGATGCCGTGGGCAAGGGCCCGAGCCGCTTCGACATGAAGAAGCTGCTGAGCATGAACGGCAATTACATTCGCCAGGCAGACGATGCGCGGCTTGCCAGGCTGGTCGCGCCGCTGATCGACCCCGATGCCGATGTGGAACTGCTGACCCGGGCCATGCCCGAGCTGAAGACCCGCGCCCGTGACCTCAACGAACTGGCAGACGGTGCGTCTTTCCTGTTCAAGCAGCGTCCGCTGGAATTGACCGAGAAAGCCGCAGGGTTGCTGGATGATGAAGCTCGCGCCCGCCTTCGTGCCATCGCGGATCGGTTGCGCGGCGAAACGGACTGGACAATCGACGCGCTGGAGGCCAATTTGAAGGCCTACGCGGAAGAGCTCGAACTGGGGCTCGGCAAACTGGCGCAGCCGCTCCGCGCTGCGCTTACGGGGCAAACAACCTCGCCCGGAATTTTCGACGTGCTCGTTCTCCTCGGTAAAGAAGAGAGCCTTGCGCGGATCGACGATCAAACCGACGGCTGAGATTATCTCTCACCTGTCGATAGCAAACATATGAAGGAGAACAGCTTTGGCTGACAAGCAGGCGGATTTGACGGTAGCAGGCGAAAGCTTCGATTTCCCTACCCTGGAAGGCAGCTGCGGCCCGGATGTCATCGATATCCGCAAGCTCTACGCCAAGACCGGACGGTTCACATTCGATCCCGGCTACAAGTCCACGGCATCGTGCGAGAGCGCGCTGACTTTCATCGACGGTGATGAGGGCGTCCTGCTGCACCGTGGCTATCCGATCGGCCAGCTGGCCGAACAGTCCAGCTTCATGGAAGTGGCCTACCTGCTGCTGAACGGCGAACTGCCCAGCCAGGATGAATACGCCGACTTCACCAACACGATCACCTATCACACCATGCTGCACGACCAGATGCGGCAGTTCTACCAGGGTTTCCGCCGCGATGCGCACCCCATGGCGATCATGTGCGGCGTGGTGGGCGCGCTGTCGGCGTTCTATCACGACAGCACCGACATCTCCGATCCGGAACATCGCAAGATTTCCAGCCACCGGTTGATTGCGAAGATGCCGACGATTGCGGCCTGGGCCTACAAGTATGCGGTAGGGCAGCCCTTCATGCAGCCGCAGAACTCGCTCAGCTACACGGGCAATTTCCTGCGCATGACCTTTGGCGTTCCGGCTGAAGAATACGAAGTGATCCCGGCGGTCGAAAAGGCCATGGATCGCATCTTCATCCTGCACGCAGACCACGAACAGAACGCCTCGACCTCCACCGTGCGGCTCGCCGGTTCGTCGGGCGCCAACCCGTTCGCCTGCATGTCTGCCGGCATCGCCTGCCTCTGGGGCCCGGCACACGGCGGCGCGAACGAAGCTGCGCTGAATATGCTGCGCGAGATCGGCACGCCCGATCGCATTCCGCACTACCTTGAGCGGGCGAAGGACAAGAACGATCCGTTCCGCCTGATGGGTTTTGGCCACCGCGTGTACAAGAACTACGATCCGCGCGCCACGGTGATGCAGAAGACCGTGCGCGAAGTGTTCGACGCGCTGAAGGTTACCGATCCCGTCTTCGAAACTGCCCTGCAGCTGGAAGAAATGGCGCTGAACGACGATTACTTCATCGAGAAGAAGCTGTTCCCCAACGTGGATTTCTACTCCGGTGTGATCCTGTCGGCCATCGGCTTCCCGACGACCATGTTCACCGCCCTGTTCGCTCTTGCCCGCACCGTGGGCTGGGTTGCGCAGTGGAACGAGATGATCTCCGATCCCGGCCAGGTCATCGGTCGCCCGCGCCAGCTCTACACCGGGCCGACGCAGCGCGATTACGTTCCGATCGGCGAGCGCTGATCGCCATCACAGTGTATTCACGGGATGCCCGGTCGAAAGGCCGGGCATTTTCGTATGCGCCGGCTGTCAGCGCGGCTCCTTGCGGCGCTCCTCGAAGCTGGGAAGCTCCAGGATGAACCGCGCGCCCTGCCCCTTCGCCGATTCCACCGTCAGCGAACCGCCCATGGCCTGGGCCAGACGGCGAGAGATATAAAGGCCGAGGCCCGAACCGCCATCGCCGCTGCGACCGAGCCGCTCGAACTTTGCAAAGACCTTGGCCTGTTCGTTTTCGTCCAGCCCTTCACCCTGATCGGCCACGGTGATGCGCGCCCGTTCACCTTGCTGTTCGGTCCGGATCCAGATTTCGCCGCCCTCGGGCGAATGGCGAATGGCATTCCCCACAAGGTTGAGCAGCACTTGGAGAACACGGCGAAATTCGCCGATCGCGGGCACGCTGTCGGCTGACTTTGGCGCGTCGAGCGTGATGCCACGTTCCGCGGCGCGCACCCCCAGAATTCCCACCGCACGCTGAGCCACGTCGGCCAGATCGATTGTGTCCGGCGCGGTCTCGAACTGTTCGTCCTCGACCAGTTCCAGCGTGGTGAGATCGTCGATCAGTGCGAGCAGGTGCTCCCCTGCCGAGGCGATATCCGCCGCGTAGTTGCTGTATTCCTCGGCCAGCGGCCCGGCCAGCTGCGTACGGATCGTTTCGGCATTGGCGATGATCCGGCTGACCGGCTGGCGCAGGACCGGGGCAATATCCCGTCCTATGCCGCTGGTGCGTTCCGGATCGCGCTCCGGCCTTTTCGGCTTCTCCGGCTCGGCCCGTTGGGGCGCGAGATAGAGTTCGAACCCCGCACTACCCGGCTGCGGCTTGCCAAGGGGTACCAGGTGGACATTCCACCGCCGTTCGGAACCGGGAATGTCGACCGATGCGCCGTCCAGCAAGCGCCAGTGCAACGGCTTGTGATGCGTTCCACCGCTCGGTGAGACGAACCTGGTCCAGGTCTCACCGATACCCTCGCGCATCTGCGCAGCCAGGTCTGAGAGGTCATGCGCATCGCTATCGACGCTGAGCAGTTCCTGCGACGGTCCCAGCCTTGCGCTGAGGCCTGCGACATGCCGGACAAGAGCAAGCTTATCGCTTGTGCCTGCGGCTTGCGAGAGGGGGCGCAACGGCTCTGCCTGCCAGTCCGCGATGACGATAGATGCGCCCTCACCTTCCGGCTTTACCTCGACCCAGGCTGTCACCTGCTCGCTTTCGTCCTGTGCGCGGATGACACGGGCCAGTCGCAGGCCGTAAACGCGCGCCTTGCGCACCAGTTCGATCAGCGCAGGCGTGACCAGCGCACCGGGGAATTCGCCTCCTGCACGCAGGTGAAATCCCGCGAGCGGCTCCTCCGCCTCGACAAGGCGATCCTGCGCGTCCGTACGTCCGCGCGCGATTATGGGCGAAGGAGAGGCCACGGCCTCAGTGCGCCGTTCCCGGCGCTGCCGCGCCCAGCAACTCTGCTGCCCGGTCGGCGCGCAGGGCATCGAAACCGTTGGGCAGCGTGATTTCGGGATGAAGGTAGAGGAACTGCTCCTCCACCGCACTCTGGTTCAATCCCGCAGCCCGTAGCGATATGGCGAGCCGCGCACACTGGTTCTCGCCCAGCGAGAGAACGACGATGTCGCGCTCCTGCTCGCACGCCATCGACAAGGCGGTAGAGAACAGCGACAGCCCTGCGTGATCGACGCTGAGCGCGCGCCGGGCAGTCTGGTTCATTGCCATGACCAGGCGCGTCATCTGCCCGATCCGGCGCTCGCTTTCGTCGAAATTCTTGCGCAGCCGGTTGCACACCGCCTTGGCTGCATCGGCGTGGTCGTCCTGCGATGTCTTGAGCAGCTTGGTGGCTGTGTGGAATAATTCTGCCGGCAATTCCGCCAGCGGCAATTCCATGCGGCGCTGCTTTTGCATGAAACGCGCCTGTGCGGCGAGGACGTGCATGGCAGCAGCGGCCAGCGCCTGGTCCGAAGAAGCTGCCAATTCCTGCATTAGCGGAGAGAGAACAGGGTCGATGCCGCTGCGTCCGTGCAGCCGTTCGGCCAGCTGGGCCTCGATCGTCAGGGCATGGGCGTGGCCGAGGAAGGCGGTATCCTCCAGCAACAGCGTGGCAAGTTCGTCCTGCCTGCCATCGACGAACTCGTCCCTGTCGGGGAAGGCCAGCTCCGCCGCCAGCTCGAACAGCATCTGCCGGGAAAGATGGACCATCATCCCGCGAATCTTGGCGATCACCTCGTCGCTGAACAGCGCGTGGTCGTCATTCGCCAGCAGATGGCGCAGGATCGGCCGGGCGGTGGACAGGATGACATCACCCTGCGCCAGTTCACCGCGCAGCATGTCCTCGACGGACTCGGCGGACGGCCCGGCTGTTGCTGTATCGTTCATGGGTTTCGGCATAGCGCAGCTTGGTTAAACCCGCGTTATCTGCGTGGCGAAATGGTATTGGCGGCCAGCACCAGCAGTCCCGCCAGCATGATGCCGAGTTCCGGCTTCGCGATTGCGGCCAGGATTGCCAAGAATCCGCCGATCACCATCCGGTCTTTCAGGGGTAACAGCCATCGAGGCAGGACGCGCTTGTCGAGCAGGAGAAGCCCGAAGGCGAGCACCGCAGGCGGAAAAATCGCCCGGTAAGGCAAGCTGTCGATCGCCAGCACGCCGAGCACGAACAGGGTGGCATCGACGGCGAAACATATCCACGGCCACCGTCGCAACTCTCCGAAGGGTGCCACGCCCAGCCTCGAAATCGCGAGGAACAGTTCCAGCACCGGGACGCTCAGGGCTGCGAGCGCGAAGCCGAAAGCAGGACGCTCGTAGATCCCTGCTGCCATGCTCGCCCCCATCAGGCAGAGCGCCAGTGTGAGTGCCGCAGCCCGCGCGTGGCGCATTTGTGCGAGTTTGCTGCCCGCGCCGGTAATGAATTTGCGCGCGAGCCAGCGAGACGGCGCCCCTGCCACCTCCCCGCCCAGCTGGTTGTGCAGCCACTCTGCCGTTCGGCTTTCGGCAACCTCGCGGGAGGAAACCTGTATCCATCGACCGTCGTCCAGTGACGAATCGGCCAGGCGAGCTTCCGGCAGGCGCTGCTGAAGCGCGATTCGCAGCAGCGCACCGTGCGGCGCTACGTCTTCGGGCAGACCTGCAAGGCCGCCTAGCAGGTGTCCCGGAATTGTCATGGCCCCAGCCCATGCGCGATCGAGATCGATCCTTTCGAAACCTGCCCTGGCACCCGGTCCGGCAGACACGACGAGTATCCGATCGCCCTCGGCGCGCAGGAGGTCCAGAGCGACGCGCGATTCGGGCAGGAGACCGGGGGTCAGTACCAACAGGCTGTCATCTTCGCGGATGATGCCGGGTAAGGCATGGGCGGTGGAAATCACACTGAATTTCACGCCTACGCGCTCTGCCGCGTGGCGCAGGTCGATCCCGTCGGGCGAAGCCCCGCTGCCGAACGCGATGACGCTTTCGCACCCAACCTCGCGCGCGAACAGCAGCTGCCGATGCGCGACAGACTTACCTGCAATAGCCGGCATTATGCCTTCGCCTGGATGCGGAATGGCAATCAGCGCTGCGCGCATAGGTGGACTTTGCTGTCTGGCATGGCGCCTAGCTAGGCCGCGCATCGCACGATGCCAAGATGGCGCGACCCCCTCCCCGATAAAACGCACGCTGGCTGCGCTGCCCGGTGGGTTTTAACCATTTGCGGTGGTCCCAAGGCTTTTACTGTGTGTTAAGGACGAGGCATGACCCGCAGACACAATCTTGTTTCGGAGCAGGACGATTCTGCTCGCGATGTGCCCGACGACACCCACGTTGCCGATACCTATGACACCTCCGATCAGGAGGTTTACGAGGAGCAGTATTGGGAAGAAGAACCGACACGGGCGAAGGCGACGTGGATCGTCCCCGCCGTCGTCATAATGGCGGCGCTCGGCTGGACGGCGTTCTTCGGCTGGGTCCACCAGCGGGAAATGATCTCTGGCGCCACCCCGGCCCAGTGGATCGACTGGATCGTGCAATGGTCGGTGCCGCTCGTATTGCTGAGCGCGCTTTACATCATCGCAATGCGCAACAGTCGGCGGGAAGCGAACCGCTTCACCGATGCTGCGCGCGCCCTTTCCGAGGAATCCGCTCGTCTTGAAAGCCGCCTGCTCGTGGTGAACCGCGAGCTGGCCCTCGCACGAGATTTCATCGAGTCCCAGTCGCGAGACCTGGAGAGCCTGGGCCGTGTCGCAGCGGAGCGACTGTCTACCAATGCCGATCACCTGCAGGGCCTGATCCGCGACAATTCCACGCAGATCGACAACATCGGTCACGTCAGCGATTCCGCGGTCGCCAACATGGAAAGGCTGCGCGACCAGTTGCCCGTCCTCACCAATGCCGCGCGGGACATGAACAACCAGGTCGGCAATGCCGGCAATTCGGCTCAACAACAGGTCGATGGCCTGCTCGCCTCCTTCGAGCGGTTGAACGACCTGCACCACACCGGCGAAGCGCATGTCGCGAAAATTGGCGAGAAGGTGGAAGCCACCCTCACCGCTTTCGAGGAACAGATTGCCGCCCTTGGTGACCTCACGGCGCAGCGGTTCGACCGCCTCCGCGCGAGCACCGACGAATTCCGGAAACAACTCGACGGTTCGGAAGAGCGTGTTTTCGATGCGATTGCCGCGCGTTCCGAAGCACTCGCCCGGCAGCTTCAAGACGATGCCGAAGCCTTGCAAGAGCGCGAAGCGGCAGCGACTGCCTCCATGCGGGACCGGCTGGCGTCATTGCGGGTCGAAGGTGAGAAGCTCGTCGAAGGGCTGGAAGGCGGCCAATCGACGGCGATCAAGCGCTGGTCTGATTCTATTACGGCTCTGGAAGACCGGATGAAGCAGGTGCTGGAAGGTATCATCAAGCTGGACGAAACGGCGATGACGAATGCCCGCATGCGCCTCGTCGCCCTGAACGACGAAGCTGGCAAGGTGGACCAGGGGCTTGCCGACGCTATGAACGCGTTCCAGCAGGATTTCGAGCAGCGGCGTGAAGCAAATGCTGCAGCCCAGCAGGAGACGCTGGCCGCGCTGGAGGCGCGCATTGCCGAATTCGACCAGCGTGTGCAGGAACGCCAGGAAGAACACCTTGCCCATGTCGCCGGGCTGGCAGAGCGTGGCGAGGCACTCGCCGGAAGGCTCTCCTCGCTCGATACAGACATGGTCCGGCTGGGATCCACGGCTGACGATACGCATGGACGCGTGGCAGAGGCCGCGGACATACTGTCCGATCGCCTGTCGCAAAGCCGCGCAGTGCTGGAGGAAAGCAATGCGTTCATCACCCGGCTTACCGACGACAGCGTACGCCTGCTCGAAATCGTCCGCTCCACAACGCACCATTCGCAGGGTCCGCTTTCAGATGCCGTCGCCAACGCCGAAAGTCGCCTTTCTTCCTTCGACAGCTCGGCGAGAGAATTGCATGGCCTGATCGAAGAGGCCGAAAACCGTGGTGGTCGCCTTGCCGAGCAACTCGACCAGGCACGTCAGACAGGCACGGCTTCGGTCGAACAGCTTGGCGAAATGGAGCGCCAGTTGGCCAAGGTCGGAAGCGAAGCAGACAAGCTGGCGGAGCGTACGTCCAAGGAACTGCGCGAAGCCATCGACATGTTGAGCGCCGCTTCGGCCGAGGTCCTCGAAAACCTGCGCGGAGAGCAGACCAACGCGGTAGCCGACCTCGCGGAAAAGATCGCCGAGGCAAGCCGCGAGCAACTGGCCGATGCCATGCGCCGCCATGCCGAGGAAACCATTGCCGAACTGGAAAAGGCAACCACCCGGGCCGACGATGCCGGTCGCAAGACCGCACAGGAACTTCGCGAACAATTGGCAAAGGTCAACGAACTGGCTGGTAACCTGGAAGCCCGCGTACAGTATGCGCGAGATCGCGCGGAAGAGCAGACAAACAGCGATTTCACACGTCGCATGGCCCTGATTACTGAGGCCCTGAATTCCAGTTCCATCGACATTGCCAAGGCGTTCGACAACGATGTGGGCGATACGCAGTGGGCCCATTACCTGCGCGGGGACCGCGGAATATTCACGCGCCGGGCGGTCAAGTTGCTGGACAAGCACGAAGCCCGGCAGATCAACGGCGTCTATGCCGAAGACGCGGAATTCCGCGAAACCGTCAACCGATACATCCACGATTTCGAGGCGATGCTGCGTGGCATCCTTTCCACCCGCGATGGCAATGCCCTGGCGGTGACGCTGCTATCCAGCGATATGGGCAAGCTCTACGTCGCGCTGGCGCAGGCGATCGACCGGCTGCGGGACTAGCGCCCCGGGCTATTGCGGCGGTGGGTTCAACTGACCGAGGATATCGATATCCTCCACGGTCACCCACCCCTGGGTATAGTTGGCGATGTAAAGCGCGGCGAGTACTGCGGCGAGCACGGACGCGCGCAGAGCCAGGCGCCCCGGGCGGAAGTTGGCCGGTGCGCTGTCGGCCTGCCCGGGGATCTTTTCCAGGCCCGCTTCGTCATGCGTCTTTACACCGAACGGCAGCAGCAGGAATGCGCTCATCACCCAGAACAGCGCATAGATCGCGATGATGGACGTGATCTTCATTGCTATTCGCCCGCGATGATCACGCGCGTCTGCGGTTTCTTGCCCGACCAGCGCTGGGCGGCGCGCCGGGCAGCAAGGCGGGCAGCCTCCAGCACTTCCTCACGATCTTCGCGGCGACGCCCTTTAAGCTTGCCGATGGCCGCGGTGACGTCGGCCTCCGCCTCCTCGACGAACTCGTCGTAATCCTCGTCCAGCGGCAGACCGATCCCTTCCACGTGTACGCCGCCCGCTTGGTCCAGCACGACGATCAGCATGCCATCGCGTGAAAGACGGCGGCGCATCGTGACCGCATCCCCGTCGGAAGGCACGATGATGTCACCGTCCAGCACAAGGCGTCCGGTGCGGACCTGAGCTATCTTGCCCGGTGCGCCGGGCGCGAGGCGCACGATATCGCCGTTCTTCTGGTAGATGCTGTGGGCAATACCGGATTCACGACCAAGCCGCGCCTGTTCCTGCATATGACGAATCTCGCCATGCACCGGCACAAGGATTTCGGGGCGCAGCCAACCATAAAGCGCCTCCAGTTCCGGGCGACCGGGGTGGCCGGAGACATGGATCTCGCTCTGGCGGTCGGTCACCATTACGATGCCACGCTCGGCAAGCTGGTTCTGAACGCGGCCGATGGCGATGTCGTTGCCGGGTATTACCCGGCTCGAGAAGAGGATCACGTCGCCTTCGTCTAGGCTGATGGGATGGCTGTCATCGGCGATCCTGGACAAGGCAGCGCGAGGCTCGCCCTGCCCGCCCGTGGCAATGACCATGATTTCGCCGCGGGGCACCCCCATGGCGGTATCGAAGTTCACGACGTCTGGAAAATCGTCGAGATATCCATTTGCCTTGCCGACCTCGATCATGCGGTCGAGCGAACGGCCGGCCACGCAAAGCTGGCGCCCGGTTCGCTGGGCCACCGCGCCAAGGGTCTTGAGGCGGGCGACATTGGACGCGAATGTGGTGACAAGTACGCGTTTTCCGCGGTGCTTCTGCACCTCTTCCAGCAGCCCGGTGTAGACCGCGCCTTCGCTGCCCGAAGGTACGGGATTGAAGACGTTGGTAGAATCGCACACCAGCGCCAGCACGCCGCCGTCGCCGATGGCGGTAAGCTCTTCTTCCGTCGCAGGGGTGCCGATCTGCGGATCGTCATCCAGCTTCCAGTCCCCGGTGTGGAAAATGCGACCGTAGGGCGTCTCGATAAGCAGCGCATTGCCCTCGGCAATCGAGTGAGCCAGCGGGATGTAGGTAATCGAGAACGGTCCAAGATCGAACTCGCCATGATCTTCCTCGATCACGTTCAACTCTACCTGCCGGGTCAGGCCGGCCTCATCCAGCTTACGCACGATCAGGTCTGCGGTGAACGGCGTTGCATAAAGCGGCACGCCCAGATCGGCGGCGAAATAGGGTATCGCGCCAATGTGGTCCTCGTGCGCGTGGGTCAGGACGATGCCGAGCAGGTCCTTCGCGCGCTCTTCGATGAACTCAGGGTCGGCGAACATCAGCTCTGTGCCGGGATATTCGTTGGAGCCGAAGCTCATCCCCAGGTCCACCATCAGCCACTTGCCCTGGCAGCCGTAGAGGTTAACGTTCATGCCGATCTCGCCCGATCCCCCGAGGGCCAGAAAAAGCAGTTCGTCTTGCGGGGTAAAATCTTTCTTCATGTCGCTCCAGCGCGCTGGGCCAGGATTTGCAGGCCGCGTATGGTAAGGTCGGCGTCAATCACGTCGAATATGTCAGTCTTCTGGTCGAACAGGATGGCGAGGCCGCCCGTGGCGACAACCTTTACGGGGCGGCCGATCTGCGCCTTCATCCGCCCTATCAGCCCCTCTATCATGGCCACATACCCCCAAAAGACCCCGATGAGCATCTGATCTTCGGTATTGCGACCGATGACGCTGCTGGTCTTGGGCGCCTCTATGGCGATGCGCGGCAGCTTGGCGGTCTTGCCCACTAGCGCATCCAGAGAAAGGTTGATTCCCGGCGCGATGATGCCGCCCTTGTAGGCGCCGTTGTAATCCACCGCCTCGAACTTGGTTGCCGTGCCGAAATCGACCACGATCATGTCGCCGCCAACAAGCTCATGAGCAGCAATGCAGTTCAGCGCGCGGTCCGCCCCGAGTGTTTGAGGCTGCTCCACATCGATCTCGAAATTCCACGCGGCCTTACCCTGGCCCGCGATAAGCGGTTCGATGCCGAAGTATTTCTGCGCCAGGACAGTGAGATTGTGATCAGCCCTCGGCACGACCGAGCCAAAGATGATGCTCGTCACATCGCTGCGGTCTAGCCCCTCGATGGAAAGCAGTTGGAGCAGCCAGGTGGCGTATTCATCGCCCGTCCGGCGCCCGTCGGTGGCAATGCGCCAGCGCGCACGGATGTCCTGCCCATCGAACAGGGCGAAAACGACATTGGTGTTGCCGACATCGACTGCGAGCAGCATCAGCTTTCCTCCAGCATTACATCGCCTGCGTGCACGATATGTGTGGTGCCATCGGGCAGGCGCAAGCGTAGCGCGCCATCTTCGGTCAGGCCATCGTACTTGCCCGAAAGCTGCGTGCCCCCGGCATCGTGGACTTGAAGCGGGGTTCCGGGGCGGTGGGCGGCGGCTTTCCAGCGGTTCGTGATAGGCTCAGCCCCATACTCCCGCCAGCGCTGCAACTCCACGGCGAATTGCGCGGCCAGCGCCTCTGCAAAAGCATCCCGCGCGGGGGCGGGACCGCTATCCGAGAGCGAGCGCACCTTGCGATCCGTGACTGTCGGGGCAGCGGCCAGATTCACGCCGATACCGATTACGACATGGCCGCGCTCAGCTTCCAGCAGAAGACCGCAGAACTTCGCACCCTCAAGCAGCACGTCGTTGGGCCACTTCAGCATCAGGCTCGCCGGATTCGCCAGAAAGGGAAGCACCGTTTCATAGACCGCAAGCGCAGCCACGAAACTGAGCGTTGCGGGCCGCGGATCGCGGTCCTGCAGACGCACAACCGTGGAGCCCATGAAGTTGCCCGGCGCGTCTATCCAGTTGCGCCCTTGCCGTCCTCGCCCCGCGCCCTGCCTGTCCGTGACGAGCCAGAACCCTTCGGGAACCAGCTCATTCGCTGCGAGGCGCGCCAGAAGGTCGGCATTGGTGCTGCCGGTTTCAGCGACGTAGTCTATCCGCGACGACACATCAGAACGCGACGGCGAGCGAGGCCGCAGCCATGTCCGCCAGGTTGCCAAGCGGCCCGATCAGCAGATAGCCGAGCGGCGAGATCAACAGCGCACAAATGGCCAGCAGGACCCAGTGCGGCGTATCGCTCTTGCCGGTAACCGTGTTCACCGCCTCATCGAAGAACATGACCTTCACGATCTTGATGTAGTAGAACGCGCCGATAACCGAGGCAGCGATACCGATCGCGGCCAGTGCGATGAGGTCTGCCTCCACCGCCGCCTGGAACACCACGAACTTGCCCCAGAAGCCGAACAGCGGCGGAATACCCGCAAGGCTGAACATCAGCGCCATCAGGCACCAGGCCAGCGCCGGGCGAGTGGTGGAAAGACCGGCGAGATCGGAAATGCTCTCAACCTGGTCTCCGTTGCCATCGCGCATCAGCAGAACGGCGACGAAGCTACCGATGGTCATGACCACATAAATCGCGAGATAGACCATCATCGCGCTCGCACCCGCCAGCGTACCGGTGGCGAGACCAATCAGAATGAAACCGACGTTGTTGATAGAGGAATAGGCAAGCAGCCGCTTCACATTCTGCTGGCCGATTGCGCCCAGGGCGCCGATCACGATCGACAGCAGCGCGGCAAAGATCACGATCTGCTGCCAGGCCAGCGACTGGCTGCCGAAGGCCTCCAGTGAAACGCGGGCCAGAAGGGCAATCGCGGCGACCTTGGGCGCGCTGGCGAAGAACATCGTTACCGGCGTGGGCGCGCCTTCGTACACGTCGGGCGTCCACATGTGGAACGGCGCGGCGCTGATCTTGAAGGCAAGGCCAGCCAGAACGAAGGTAAGGCCAAACAGCTGACCGGTTGAAAGACCATCCGCCACGGCGATGGCAATCCCGCCAAAGTTGGTCGTTCCGGCAAAGCCGTAGGTCAGGCTCATGCCGAACAACAGGATGCCAGATGCAAGGCCGCCCAGCACGAAGTACTTGAGGCCGGCTTCGGCGCTGCGTTCATCATCGCGCAGGATGGCGGCGAGCACGTAGGCGGAGAGCGAGTTGAGCTCCAGACCGATATAGAGCGTGATGAGATCCGCGGCGGAGACCATGATGCTCATGCCCAGCGCTGCGAACAGCACCAGGATCGGGAACTCGGCCCGCATCGCACCAGCCCGGCCAAAGAAACGCGGCGCGACGACCAGGGCAGCGCCCGACGCGGCGAAGATCATCAGCTTGGCCAGACCGGCGAAGGCGTCGGCGCGGAATTGTCCGCCGAACGCCACCGTGTCAGGCCCTGCGGCACCGGTGCAGACCGAGGGCGCAACAAGCGCGAATGCTCCGCCAAGAACCACGGCCGCGGCGATGGAGATGAAGCGGGCACTCTTGTCACCGCTCCACGCGGCAACCAGCAAGAGGACGAGACCCGATACGGATACGAGGATCTCGGGCGCAAGCAGCGCGAGGGAGGTCGAATATTCCATTAGTGTGCCCCCCCTTCGGCGTGCTCTTCTTCGGTAGGAGCACCCTCTCCGATGGAAAGCTGCGCATCGCCTTCGGGCGCGGCAGCGGCAAGGCGGGCGTCGAGCACTTCGATATCGGCACGCATGGGAGCAAGGAAACTTTCCGGGTAGATACCCATCCACAGAACCGCCGCGGCGATCGGGCCAAGCAGCAGGTACTCGCGAATCGTCAGGTCGGGCATGGCCGCAGCGTCGGCGTTCTTCTGCTCACCGAAGATGATACGACGGTAGAGGTAGAGCATGTATGCAGCGCCGAGGATGATGCCGGTGGTGCATACGAAGGCAACCCAGCTGTTGGCCTGGTAGATACCGGCCAGCGCGAGGAACTCGCCCACGAAGTTGCTGGTTCCGGGCAAGCCCACAGCCGCCATCGTGAACAGCATGAACAGAACCGCATAGGCGGGCATGTTGATCGCGAGCCCGCCGTACCGCGAGATTTCGCGCGTATGCAGGCGATCGTAGATAATGCCGACGCACAGGAACAGAGCGCCCGAAACCAGGCCGTGGCCCAGCATCACCATCATGGCGCCCTCAAGGCCTTGCACGTTGAACGCGAACAGGCCCACGGTCACGATGGCCATGTGCGCGACAGAGGAATAAGCAATCAGCTTCTTCATGTCGGCCTGCACCAGCGCGATCAGGCTGGTGACTACCACGGCAACCATCGACAGGCCCCAGACCAGCCAACCGAAATCGGCACTGGCATCCGGGAACATCGGCAGGCTGAAACGGATGAAGCCGTATCCGCCCAGTTTCAGCAGCACGCCTGCAAGGATCACGGAGCCTGCCGTGGGAGCCTGAACGTGGGCGTCGGGCAACCAGGTGTGAACGGGCCACATCGGCATCTTCACCGCGAAGCTGGCGAAGAATGCGAGCCATAGCCAGGTCTGCGCCTCCACCGGGAAGTCGTATTCCATCAGGTACGGAATGTACGTGGTGCCCGCAGCGTTCACCATCCACAGCATCGCGATCAGCATCAGCACCGAGCCGAGCAGCGTGTAGAGGAAGAACTTGTAGGCCGCGTAGATGCGGTTCTGCCCGCCCCACACGCCGATGATCAGGTACATCGGGATCAGGCCGGCTTCGAAGAAAATGTAGAACAGGAAGATATCCTGCGCGGCGAACACGCCGATCATCAGAACTTCCATCAGCAGGAAGGCGGCCATGTATTCGCCCACCCGCTTGGTGATGGCTTCCCAGCTCGCCCCGATACAGATCGGCATCAGGAACACGCTGAGCATGATGAGCATCAGGGCAATGCCATCGATGCCCAGTGCGTAGGCGAAGCCATCGAACAGCTCGCTGTATTCGGTGAACTGCCACTGCGCGCCGCCGATATCGTAATTCGCCCACAGAACAACGCCCAGTGCGAGGTTGATGAGCGTCGCCGCCAGTGCGACCATGCGCGCGGGCTTGGCATCCAGGAACAGGCAGGCAATGGCGCCGACCAGCGGCACCGCCAGCATGACGGAGAGGATAGGGAAGCCGCCCATCAGAACAGCACCCAGGTGATAGCGGCGACAAGGCCTAGCAGCATGATCAGGGCGTAACTCGTAAGATAACCGGACTGGACGCTCTTCGCGATGCCACTGCCACGCTCGACCACCCAGGCAATGCCGTTGGGGCCGAAGCGGTCAATCGTGCCCTCGTCGCCCTTCTTCCAGAAGAAGCGGCCGAGCCAGAAGGCGGGCTTCACGAAAATGAGATTGTAAAGCTCGTCGAAGTACCACTTGTTGAAGACGAAGTTGTAGATCGGGCCAAGCTGCTCGGTCGTCTGGCGCGGCAGGTCCGTACGACGGATATAAGCGAGCCAGGCAAGGAACAGGCCGATCAGCATCACGACAAGCGCAGTGTACTTCACCCACTTCGGAACCTCGTGCATCGCGTGCATCAGTTCGGTGTTGTAGGCGATCGAACCGTTCCAGAAATCGGCGCTTTCCAGGAACGAGCCGGCAAAGAACTGGCCAGCGAAAATCGCGCCCAGCGACAGCACGGCCAACGGCACGAGCATCGTCCACGGACTTTCATGCGGATGATAGCCGCCGGTTCCGTCACCGTGGGCCGGATCGGGAACGGCATGCGTCACATCGTGGCCGGAGTCTTCCTGCGCGGCGGGGTTGTGTTCGTGCGGCTCGTCATGTCCGTGGTGGACGGCATGCTGGATATGCTCGCTCTCGATCCAGCGCGGCTTGCCCCAGAACGTGAGGAACATCAGGCGCCAGCTGTAGAAGCTGGTGAGCAGCGCGGCAAAGGCACCCACCCAGAAGGCGCCTGTGCCATGTCCGCCTGCGGCATAGGACACTTCGAGGATCGCATCCTTCGACCAGAACCCGGCAAAGCCGACATGCAGGTCGTAGATACCAAGCCCGGTAATCGCGAGCGTGCCGAACATCATCGCCCAGAAGGTGAAAGGTATGCTCTTCCGCAGGCCGCCGTAGTAGCGCATGTCCTGCTCGTGGTGCATAGCGTGGATCACCGAGCCGGCACCAAGGAACAGCAGCGCCTTGAAAAAGGCGTGCGTGAACAGGTGGAACATGGCCGCGCCATAGGCGCCGACACCAGCGGCAAAGAACATGTACCCCAGCTGCGAACAGGTGGAATAGGCGATCACGCGCTTGATGTCCCACTGCGTCGTGCCGATGGTGGCAGCGAACAGGCAGGTGGCTGCGCCGACAATCGTGACCACGGCAAGCGCGGCGGGCGCAGCTTCGAACATCGGTGAAAGGCGGCAGACCATGAACACGCCCGCCGTCACCATGGTGGCGGCGTGGATCAGCGCGGAAACCGGCGTCGGCCCTTCCATCGCATCCGGCAGCCAGGTGTGCAGGCCGAGCTGCGCAGACTTGCCCATCGCGCCCACGAACAGCAGCAAACACAGGATCGTCATCGTATCCCAGCGCGCGCCCATGAAGGTGATGGTGCTGCCCTGCATGGCAGGTGCGGCTTCGAGGATTTCGGGGATGCTCGTGGTCTGGAACACGAGGAAAGTGCCGAAGATGCCGAGCATGAAACCAAGGTCGCCCACACGGTTTACGACGAAGGCCTTGATAGCAGCGGCGCTGGCGCTGGGTTTCTTGTACCAGAACCCGATCAGCAGGTAGCTGGCGAGGCCCACGCCTTCCCAGCCAAAGAACATCTGGACCAGGTTGTTCGCGGTCACCAGCATCAGCATGGCGAAGGTGAACAGCGAAAGGTAGGCGAAGAACCGGCTCTGGTCCGGATCTTCGTCCATGTAGCCCCAGCTGTAGAGGTGGACGAGCGCGGAGACGCTGGTGATCACTACCAGCATGACCGCCGTCAGCGTATCCACGCGCAGCGCCCAGTCGAAGGTCATTGCGCCCGACTGCACCCAGGTCATTACCGGGATAACGCCCGCCTCGGCAGTGCCGGCGATGAACGACAGGAAGATCGGCCAGCTCAGGCCGCACGCCAGGAACAGGCCAGCGGTGGTCACGAGCTTGGCAGCGGTGTGGCCCAGCCACTTGCCGCCCAGCCCTGCGATAATCGCGGCCAGCAGCGGCGCGAAGACGATGATCAGGATATAGTTCAAGGTCTATCCCTTCATCCGGTTGACGTCGTCCACCGCGATGGTGCCGCGCGAACGGAAGTAAACTACGAGAATGGCCAGCCCGATGGCAGCTTCCGCCGCCGCCACGGTGAGAACGAACATGGCGAAAACCTGCCCCGTCAGGTCACCCAGGTAAGCGCTGAAGGCCACCAGGTTCAGGTTCACCGACAGCAGGATCAGTTCGATCGCCATCAGGATGATGATGATGTTCTTCCGGTTGAGGAAGATACCGAGCACGCCGAGCACGAACAGGATCGAGCTCACCACGACATAATGTTCGATGCCGATCACAGCTCTACCCCCTTGCCCACTTCGGGGCTGACATTGTTCGTCGCTTCCTTCGGATTGCGCGCGTTCTGCTTGGCGATGTTCTGGTGACCGCGCGGATTCGTCGGCGCGCGGTGCGTCAGCACAATGGCGCCGATCATGGCGACCAGCAGGATGATGCCCGCGCTCTCGAACAGGAACAGGTAATTGCCGTAAAGGAGCGCGCCCAGGCTTTCGATATTGCTTTCACCCACCAGCGGCGCGGCGCTGCCATCTGGCGTGCCCAGGTCCAGCGCACCGGCGCGATAGGCACCCACGCCCAGCACCAGTTCCGCCAAGAGGATCACCGCAATGGCGACGCCCAGCGGCGCGTTTTTCATGAAGCCCGCGCGCATTTCGGCAAAATCGATGTTCAGCATCATCACGACGAACAGGAACAGCACCGCGACCGCGCCCACGTAGACGACGACCAGCAGCATCGCGAGGAATTCTGCCCCCACGATGACCATCAGGCCCGCCGCGTTGAAGAAGGCCAGGATCAGCCAGAGCACGGAGTGCACCGGGTTGCGCGCAAAGATGGTGAGCGCCCCGGAGGCGATCATCAGCGCGGCAAACAGATAGAAAGCGAAGACGGTCAAAGTCAGCCCCTGGGTTTAGCTCGTGGCGAGTCTTGCGGCGCGGTTAGCGGTAGGGCGCGTCGGCTTCAAGGTTCGCGGCAATCGCGCGCTCCCACTTGTCCCCGTTCGCCAGCAGTTTTGCCTTGTCATAAAGCAGTTCCTCGCGCGTTTCGGTCGCGTATTCGAAGTTCGGCCCTTCCACCACCGCATCCACCGGACAGGCTTCCTGGCAGAAACCGCAGTAGATGCACTTGGTCATGTCGATGTCGTAGCGCGTCGTGCGGCGGCTGCCGTCCGAACGCGGCTCGCTCTCGATGGTGATCGCCTGCGCCGGGCACACAGCCTCGCACAGCTTGCAGGCGATGCAGCGTTCTTCCCCGTTGGGATAGCGGCGCAGCGCATGCTCTCCGCGGAAGCGCGGCGAAAGCGGGTTCTTCTCGAACGGGTAGTTGATCGTCACCTTGGGCTTGAAGAAGTACTTCAGCGTGAGAGCGTGCGCTTTCACGAACTCCCACAGGGTGAACGACTTTATGAGGTGGGCGACGGTCATGGGAGATTTCCTTCAGGACCGCACAGGACGGTCCCATCGGTTGTGACGGTGCCTGCAGTCGATGCGGGCACGCAGTCGTATTCGGGCTCGTCATACCTCGTCAGCATCAGCCATCCGGAGATGAGGACGACGAAAATCAGGCTCATCGGCAGGAAAACTTTCCAGCCAAGCCGCATCAGCTGGTCGTAGCGGTAGCGCGGCACGGTCGCCATCACCCAGCTGAACATGAAGAAGAAGAAGAACGTCTTCAGCAGGAACCAGATGATGCCCGGGACCCAGTAGAGCGGAGCCCAGTCCACCGGCGGCAGCCAGCCACCGAAGAACAGCAGCGTGTTGAGGCTGCACATCAGCAAGATGTTGGCATATTCGCCCAGCCAGAACAGCGCGAAGGCCATGCTGGAATATTCGGTCTGGTATCCGGCGACGAGCTCGCTCTCCGCCTCGGTCAGGTCGAACGGCACGCGCTGCGTTTCCGCGAGGCTGGAGATGAAGAACACCACCCACATCGGGAACAGCAGCAGGTTGAAGTAATAGCCGTTCACGAAACCCAGGCCGTGGCCGCGCTGCGCCTCGACGATGGCCGAGAGGTTGAAGGTGCCCGCATAGAGCACAACGCAGACGAGGATGAAGCCGATCGAAACTTCGTACGAGATCATCTGTGCAGCGGCGCGCATGGCGGAGAAGAACGGATATTTCGAGTTCGACGCCCAGCCCGCCATCGTCACGCCGTAAACCGACAGCGACGAGATCGCGAGGATGTAGAGCAGGCCGACGTTGATGTCCGACAGCACCACGCCCGCGTCGAACGGAATCACCGCCCAGGCGAGCAACGCCACGGTGAAGGTGATGATTGGCGCAAGGATGAAAATTCCCTTGTTCGCCGCCGAGGGGATGATGGTTTCCTGCAGGAACACCTTCAGGCCGTCCGCAAAGCTTTGCAGGATGCCGAAGGGACCGACCACGTTCGGCCCGCGCCGCAGGTTGATCGCGGCCCAGATCTTGCGGTCGGTATAGATAATCAGCGCCACGGCCAGCATCAGCGGGAAGGCGATCAGCAGTACGCCGCAAAGCGAGGCGACGAAAAAAGCCCAGGTGGCATCCATACCGAGCGAGATGAAGAAGTCGGTCATTCCGCGGCCTCCATGATCTCGTCACCGTGGAGCAGTTCATCCGAACAGCGCTGCATAACCACGCTGGCGCGGGCGATTGCATTGGTGAGGTAGAAGTCCTTGATCGGGTAGCCGATCGTACCGCTCGCGCTGGAGCCATCGAACGATGCAGGCATCATGCCATAATCGGCCAGCCCTTCCTCGCCCAGCGCGGGTACTTCGGCGACCATCGCGGCGCGCAGTTCCTCGAAGTTGTCGAAACCGACTGTCACACCCAGCGCATCGGCCAGCGCGCGCAGGATCGTCCAGTCTTCGCGCGCATCGCCAGGAGCGAACACGGCCTTGTCGGACATCTGCACCCGGCCTTCCGTGTTGACGTAGGTACCGGCCTTCTCCGTGTAGGCAGCGGCAGGCAGGATAATGTCGGCCGCGTGCGCGCCCTTGTCACCGTGGTGCCCGATGAAGACCTTCAAGGCGCCATCGAACCGGCTCCAGTCCACTTCATCAGCGCCCAGCGCCAGCACCACCTTGGGCTTGGCGTCCGCGAGATCGGCAAGACCGCCCTTGCTGGCAAAGCCCAGCATCAGCGCACCCATGCGGGCCGCGGCGGTGTGGAGCGCGTTGAACGTCGCACCCAGCGAACTGGCAGCGGCCATGGCTGCACCATGGGCACCGGCAGCGAAACCGCCAGCGCCAAGAATTACCGCGCTGTTTTCGGCACCGTCGAAAGTATCGCGCACATGCTGCGGCAAGTTGCCCAGCACGCCTGCATCGTCGCCAAGGAACTCGGAAGGATAGGTGGTTTCCCACTCGGGACCGACAACGAACACCTTCGCCCCGCGCTTCACCGCCTTGCGCAGGCGCACGTTCACCAGCGGCGCTTCCCAGCGGATCTGGCTGCCGACGATCAGGATCGCCTGCGCTTCCTCGATACCGGCAAAGGTGCTGTTGAAATTCACCGCGGCGAGATTGGACACGTCGTAGTCCATCCCCGTCTGCCGGCTTTCCATCAGTGCCGAGCCACTGGCCTTCAGCAGCGCCTTGGCCGCGAACATCGTTTCGCAATCGACCAGGTCACCGGCAACGGCGGCAATGCTCTTGCCCGGCTTGGTCTTGGCGATTGTCTTGAAAGCCTCGTCCCAGTTCGCCTGCTCCAGCTTGCCTTTCCTGCGGATCCACACCTTGTCGAGACGGCGGCGAACCAGGCCGTCGACCTGATAGCGCGCCTTGTCGGAGATCCACTCTTCGTTCACGTCATCGTTGATGCGCGGAAGAACGCGCAAGACTTCGCGACCGCGGCTGTCGATACGGATGTTGGAGCCGACCGCATCGGACACGTCGATGCCCAGCGTCTTCTTCAGTTCCCACGGACGGCTTTCATAGGCATACGGACCACTCGTGAGCGCACCGACCGGGCACAGGTCGATCACGTTGGCGGAAAGCTCGTGCTTGGCTGCGTGCTCCAGATAGGTCGTGATCTGCATGTCCTCGCCGCGATAGAGCGCGCCGATTTCGTCCACCCCGGCGATCTCTTCGGAGAAGCGCACACAGCGGGTGCAGTGGATGCAGCGGGTCATGATCGTCTTGATCAGCGGGCCCATGTACTTCTCGGTAACCGCGCGCTTGTTCTCGTGATAGCGCGTGGCACCGCGGCCATAGGCCATGGCCTGGTCCTGCAGGTCGCATTCGCCGCCCTGGTCGCAGATCGGGCAATCCAGCGGGTGGTTGATCAGCAGGAATTCCATCACGCCTTCGCGCGCGGTTTTCACCATCTCGCTGTCCGTGCGGATTTCCTGCCCCTCGGTCGCGGGCAGCGCGCACGAAGCTTGCGGCTTGGGCGGCCCCGGCTTCACCTCGACGAGGCACATGCGGCAGTTGCCCGCAATGCTCAGGCGCTCATGATAGCAGAAACGCGGGATTTCCTTGCCAGCGAGCTCACAGGCTTGGAGGACGGTCGCGCCGTCCGGAACCTCGATTTCCTGTCCGTCTACTTTGACTTTGGGCATCAGCTTTCTTCCACTTGCGCAGCGCTGTAATGGCTGCGCGACCAGAGGCCATCCGCCACGATCTGGCGAATGAGCGACGTCTGGATGGTGAGTGTTTCATCGTCGGAATTGGCGCAGGCGGCAAGCACCGGGCCAAGTGCATCGACCGTCTCTGCCTCGGTGCCGCTACCGGGGCGGGCCTTCAGCATGGCATGAGCTTCTTCCGGAGCGTTATAGGTCAGGCAATCGGCAAGCCCGGCCATCGTGCTCACCTGCGGGTGAACGCGCATGCCGTCGAACCTGGCGGCCACGTCCTGCGGCGAAGCGCCCACTTGCGGCGGACCGTCGAAATCCTGCAGGTAAGCCTCTTCGGCAAGCAGGTTACGCAGGGTCGAATACTGGATCTGCATGTAGGTGTGGTAAGTGCGATTGTCGGCACCGCGCATCAGCCTGCCAATGCAGTAATTTACCTCGAGGTCATCGAAGAGGGTTTCGGGATCCTGGCCGAATTGCTCGAAATGGATCGAATAGAAATTGCTGTTCGCCAGAATCTCGCGGACCGCGTCCCTGTTCCGGTTGAATACGCAATTGGCCACGCGCTTCTGCATCCATCGCGCTTCTGCAGCGGTGGCGTTTTCAGGCGCACGTTCGAAACGGGTGCCGACCTGCATCCCGTTGTTGTTTTCCGCAGAGTCCTGCGCATGGGCGGGAAGCGCGAAAACGCCCGCCATGGTCGCAATCGTAAGGGTAAGAGTGCGGATCACTCGGCCGCCTCCGGCACGCTGTTCTCACGTTCGGCAATGCGGCGTTCGAGTTCGGGGCGGAAGTGGCGCAGCAGGCCCTGGATCGGCCATGCGGCCGCGTCGCCCAGCGCACAGATGGTATGACCCTCGACCTGCTTGGTGACTTCGTAAAGCATGTCGATTTCCCGCGGAGAGCTTTCGCCCACGCGCAGCCGCTCCATCACGCGCCACATCCAGCCCGTGCCTTCGCGGCATGGCGTGCACTGGCCGCAGCTTTCGTGCTTGTAGAAATAGCTGATGCGGCTGATGGCGCGCACGATGTCGGTGGACTTGTCCATCACGATCACGCCCGCTGTGCCGAGGCCGGAACCCAGTTCCTTCAGTCCGTCGAAGTCCATGTGCGCGTTGCGGATCTGCTCGCCGGGCACCAAAGGCACCGACGAACCGCCCGGTATCACCGCAAGCAGGTTGTCCCACCCGCCGCGAATACCGCCGCAGTGCTTCTCGATCAGCTCCTCGAAGGTGATGCTCATCGCTTCTTCGACGACACACGGATTGTTCACGTGGCCGCTGATCTGGAAGAGCTTGGTGCCCTTGTTGTTCTCGCGCCCGAAGCTGGCGAACCACGCGCCGCCGCGACGCAGGATGGTCGGCACCACGGCGATGCTCTCGACGTTGTTCACGGTGGTGGGGCAACCATAAAGACCCGCGCCTGCCGGGAACGGTGGCTTCAGGCGGGGTTGGCCCTTCTTGCCTTCGAGGCTCTCGATCATCGCGGTTTCTTCGCCGCAGATGTAGGCGCCCGCGCCGCGGTGCATGAACACGTCGAAATCGTAGCCGCTGCCACTGGCGTTCTTGCCGATCAGACCGGCGTCGTAAGCCTCATCGATGGCGGCCTGAAGCGTTTCCGCCTCACGGATGTATTCGCCGCGAATGTAGATGTAGGCCGCCCTCGCCCGCATGGCGAACCCGGCGACCAGCGCGCCTTCAATCAGCTTGTGCGGATCGTGGCGGATGATCTCGCGATCCTTGCACGAACCCGGCTCGGATTCGTCGGCATTGATGACGAGGAAGGACGGGCGACCGTCCTTGCTTTCCTTGGGCATGAAGGACCACTTCATCCCGGTGGGGAAGCCTGCACCACCGCGACCGCGCAGACCCGAGGCCTTGATCTCGTCGATGATCGAGTCGTGCCCCTTGGCAATCAGGTCCTTCGTATTGTCCCAGTCACCACGCTTTTGCGCGGCTTTCAGGCCCCAGTCCTGGAACCCGTAGACGTTCGTGAAGATGCGATCCTTGTCAGCCAGCATCTTTGTCTCCTGTCGGCGTTTTCGCCAGCAACAAGGCGAAGATCAGCAAGGACACTCCGCCAAAAATCATCAAACCGTCGCCCAGCCTGTCGATGCCGAGCCAGATCAGTACGCCGCCCACGATGAAGCCGAGGCTTCCTGCGGCAAGGCCCACGCGGGCAATCTGTCGAATGACGGGGTTGTCGATCATGCGCCCAACCCTCCGCCAAAGAAGACCCACGCCGCTACGGTCGCCAGGATCACCACCAGCGCAATGGTCTTGATGATGCCTTTCAGCACCTTCCAGGCAAAGGCGATCAGCACGACGGCGATCAGGATGGGGACGATCTGGTCGATCACCATTCGCTCCGGTAATCGTGGTTGGCGTCGACCATTTCCTTCAGCGTCGTCGGTCCACCGGCAGGCTCGCTGGTGTGGCGTCCCGGCTCCTGCGTGCCGGTCTTGGGCTGCTCGCCCGCAGCCAGCGCATCGAGGATCGTGTCGAGCCGTTCTGCAGTCAGGTCTTCGTAATTGTCGTCGTTGATCTGCACCATCGGCGCCGTGGCGCAGTTACCCATGCACTCGACTTCGGTGAACGACCACAGGCCATCGTCGGAAACATGGCCCTTCTTCATGCCGCGAGCCTTGCACGCCTCGATCAGGTCATCAGACCCGCGCAGCATGCACGGCGTGGTGCCACATACCTGTACGTGGAATTTGCCCACAGGTTCAAGGTTATACATCGTGTAGAAGGTGGCGACTTCCAGCACGCGGATCACCGGCATGTCGAGGTAGTCGGCGATGTACTCCATCACCGGCAGCGGCAGCCACCCTTGCGTCTGCGTTTCCTCGCCCACCTGGCGCTGAGCTAGGTCGAGCAATGGCATCACGGCGCTTTTCTGGCGGCCTTCGGGATATTTCCTGATGTGCCAGTCGGCCTTTTCACGGTTCGCATCCGTGAAAGTCCAGCCACCCCACCGCGCGCGCAGTTCGGGAGTGTCGGTTTCAATCTTACGAGCGGCCATGCGCCAGCCTCCGTTCCAGATAACGGCCCGCATAGAGACCGATCACCGCGGCAAAGGCGGTGGAAAGCACTTCCTTCAGCGATGCTTCGCCGTGAAACGCCGCAAGGTAGGCAGCGACCGCCGAAGCGAACGCCGCGAAAGCTGCGACAAAAATGAAGAGTTCGCGCAGGATCATAAGGCATCTCCCCGACCTGACGCCCCACTCGGCAAATTCGTCATACCTCGTTGATCGGCGCGCCAGATCGCGGCGTATGAGTAGATCGGATATGCGACAAACAGCAGGGGGATAACCAGCAATGCTAAAAGGGGGTTCGCATCCCTCAACGCATAAAACAGCCAAGGCAGGCCGTAGAACACCAAAGGCCCTGACGCTGCAATCACGCTGAAGATTACCAATCCAACAGCGAGAGGCTTCCAGTGAGCGCGGACGTTTTCCATTGTCACCGGTCGCACTCCCCGAACACCACGTCGATCGCGCCGAGGATGGCGGTTGCGTCGGGCAGCATGTGGCCCCGCGACATGAAATCCATCGCCTGCAGGTGACTGAACGCCGTCGGGCGGATCTTGCAACGATAGGGTTTATTGGTGCCGTCGCTGACCAGGTAGACGCCGAATTCGCCCTTGGGGCTTTCGGTCGCCACGTAGACCTCGCCCGCCGGGACGTGAAAGCCCTCGGTATAAAGCTTGAAGTGGTGGATCAGCGCTTCCATCGACTGCTTCATCTCGGCGCGCTTTGGCGGGGCCACCTTGCGGTCTTCTGTCGCGATCGGCCCTTCGGGCATTTCCGCCAGGCACTGCTTGATGATACGGGCCGACTGGTAGACTTCCTCGCAACGGACCATGAAACGGTCGTAACAATCGGAGTTGGTGCCGACAGGGATCTCGAAGTCCATCCGGTCATACACATCGTACGGCTGCGACTTGCGCAGGTCCCACGGGATGCCGGCAGCGCGGATCATCGGGCCGGAGAAGCCCCAGCGGATCGCATCTTCCTTGCTCACCACGGCGATATCGACGTTGCGCTGCTTGAAGATGCGGTTGTCCTGAACCAGGCTCATTGCGTCGCCGAACAGTTCGGGCAGGCGGGTGTCGACCCAGTCGCCGATATCAGTCAGCAGCTTAAGCGGCACGTCCTGGTGCACGCCGCCGGGACGGAAGTACGCGCTGTGCATGCGCGCGCCCGAAGCACGTTCGAAGAAGTTGAGGCAATCCTCGCGCAGTTCGAACACCCACAGGTTCGGCGTCATCGCGCCCACGTCCATCACGTGCGCGCCGATGTTGAGCATGTGGTTGCAGATGCGGGTCAGCTCCGCGAACAGAACGCGCAGGTACTGGGCGCGTTCGGGCACCTCGACATTCAGCAACTTCTCAATGGCGAGGACATACGAGTATTCCTGAGCCAGCGGCGAACAGTAATCGAGCCGGTCGAAATACGGCAGCGCCTGCAGGTAGGTCTTGTACTCGATCAGCTTCTCGGTGCCGCGGTGGAGCAGGCCGACGTGCGGATCGATACGTTCGATGATCTCGCCGTCCAGTTCCATCACCATGCGCAGCACGCCGTGCGCGGCAGGGTGCTGAGGGCCGAAGTTGATGGTGTAGTTGGAGATTTCCTCGCCGTCAGTCGTCGGCGATTGCTCGTATGTCAGGCCGCTCATACCGAACACTCCCAACGGCCCGGGCCGTAGACGACTTCGCTCATGCCTTCCTTGCGCAAGGTGAGCGTAGCTTCGTAGCTCAGGCTTTCCATCTGCGCTTCGGTTCCGGTTTCCGCACGGTCGATCTCGACAGTGTAGTCGTCACCATGCAGCATGGGGCCGACCGACAGGGCATCGGGGCCGCCCAGTTCGCCGGCCTGCAACCGCAGGTCCTGGCCATTCATTCGCACCACGCCAAGCCCGCTTGTGCCCTCTTCGCCTGTCGCGCCTGCAACCAGCAGCGTCTCGCCGTCTGCCTCGAAGGTGCAGATACCAAGGCTCGGCTCGAAATCGATGTCGACTTCGCTGGCGCTAACCGGTTCGAGCGTCGGAATCACGGCAACGTCTGGCGTTTCGCTCACCGTTTCGATGGCATCGTTGTCGTCCACCACTTGCTGCGCATCGCCACAAGCGACCAGCGCCAGTGACGCGGCGGAGATAAGAACTAGCTTGCGGATCATTCCTTGTCCTCCGGCTTTGTCGCGCCTTTGGTGTCGTGCACGTCACCCTTGCTGGCTTCGCGATCCGGCCGTTCCTCGGTGGTTTCCGGGGCATCCTGCTGGATGCCGGTATCCTCTTCGGCAGGCGCACCCGCGCTCACCTTTTCCTCGGCCTTTTCGTCAGCCTTCTTGCCAGCGCCGGTATCGCTTGGCTTTTCGGTGACCTTCGGATCATCGACTGGCGGAGCGTCCGCCTTCTCGTCGCCCGGCAGCACGTAGTCCGCGCCTTCCCAGGGGGAGGTGAAGTCGAAGCTACGGAAATCCTGCGCCAGTTCGACGGGTTCGTACACGACGCGCTTTTCCTCCTCGGAATAACGCAGTTCGGTGTAGCCAGTCAGCGGGAAATCCTTGCGGAAAGGATGTCCTTCGAAGCCGTAGTCGGTCAGGATGCGGCGAAGGTCGGTGTTGCCGTCGAACATCACGCCGTACATGTCGAACACTTCGCGCTCCAGCCAACCGGCCACAGGCCACAACGTGGTGACGGTGGGGACGGGCGTCGCCTCGTCGGTCGACACTTTCAGCATCACGCGGTGGTTCTTCGTCAGGCTCAGCAGCATGTAGACAACTTCGAACCGCTCCGGGCGGCTCGGATAGTCGGCACCGGCGATTTCCATCAGCTGCTGGTAAGCGTGTTCGTCACGCAGCAGGCGCAGGGCATCCTCGATGCTCTCGCGCTTTACCGTGATGACGATCTCGCCGAATTCCTCGATGCAGTCGACAACCATGCTGCCGAGCGCGGCGCACAGGGCATCGCGCACGCCTTCGTTCGTGGCGTAGCGTGGGGCGGGATGCAGGACTTTTGCCATCAGATCCGCTCCCTCAACGCTCGATCGTGCCGCTGCGGCGGATTTTCCGCTGCAACTGCATGACGCCGTAAAGCAATGCCTCTGCCGTCGGAGGGCACCCGGGGATATAGATGTCCACCGGCACGATGCGGTCGCAGCCGCGCACTACCGAATAACTGTAATGATAGTAGCCGCCGCCATTGGCGCAGCTGCCCATCGAGATCACGTACTTCGGTTCCGACATCTGGTCGTAAACGCGGCGCAGCGCGGGGGCCATCTTGTTGCAGAGGGTTCCGGCCACGATCATCACGTCAGACTGGCGCGGGCTGGCGCGCGGGGCGACGCCGAAACGCTCCATGTCATAGCGCGGCATGTTGACGTGGATCATCTCCACCGCGCAGCAGGCGAGACCAAAGGTCATCCACCACAGCGAGCCGGTGCGGGCCCACTGGAACAGGTCTTCCGTGCTGGTGACGAGGAAGCCCTTGTCGTTCACTTCTGTCTGCAGCGCGTTGAAATATTCCGCGTCCGGCTGCTTCACGTCGCCGCCCTTCGCGGTCGGCAGATCGTGCAAGGCAGGGTTGGCGGAATCGGCGATCCCGTCCTGGTACGGCGGATAGAGAGCGGGCTCGCCCGGCATCTCTTTCGTCTTGTCGTCGGTCACTCCCATTCCAGAGCTCCCTTCTTCCATGCATAGGCCAGGCCGATGGCGAGTTCTCCGAGGAAGATCATCATGGTGATCCAGCCCGGCCAGCCGGTGAGATCGAGACTGACGGCCCACGGAAACAGGAACGCCGCCTCAAGATCGAAAACGATGAACAGGATCGCTACCAGGTAGAAACGCACGTCGAACTGGCTGCGCGGATCCTCGAATGCGGGGAAACCGCATTCATACTCTATGAGCTTGTTGGCCTGCGGTTTGTGCGATCCGGTGAGCCTGGATACACCCATTGGCAGGAAAACAAAAGCTGCCGACAGCCCCGCCGCGATGACGAGGAAAAGCAGGATCGGAAAATATTGTTCGAGGTCGACCAAGACAGACTCGTCAGGTTGCTGCGGGGTTCGTGGGCGCGTCTAGGCAATGCGATGCTGCGATGCAAGGCAGTCGAACAGCCTATAAGCGGCTAATTCGCGGGATTCCCCGCCAAATCGCATCACCCGGTACCTGCCTCAAGCCCGGAGCCGAAGCGCACGGGTCCCGTGCATCGATCCCCTAGAGCATGGTGCAGCGCACAATCTTGCGCATGCCGCATTCTCTTTATACACAGCGCGCGAAACGACCAATCCAATCATGCTCACGAGAGGCAAGCACCCCATGGCAACCTTCAACGAATCCGATCCGATCGTCATCCTTTCCTATGCACGAACGCCGATGGGCTCGATGCAGGGTGCGCTGGCGGACGTTTCCGCGACCGATCTCGGGGCGACAGCGGTGAAAGCTGCGCTGGAGCGTTCCGGTGTGGCGGGCGAGGATATCGACCGCGTGTACATGGGCTGCGTGCTTCCCGCCGGTCTCGGCCAGGCGCCAGCCCGCCAGGTCGCGGTGAAATCGGGTCTGCCGCTGTCGGCACAGGCAACCACCGTGAACAAGGTTTGCGGCAGCGGCATGCAGACCGTCATCATGGGTGCAGAAGCGCTCGCGACGGGCAGCGTCGACTATATTGTGGCCGGCGGCATGGAGAGCATGACGAACGCCCCCTACCTGCTGAAAAAGCACCGCTCCGGCGCGCGTGCCGGTCACGATACCGCCTATGACCACATGTTCCTCGACGGGTTGGAAGATGCCTACGAAGAAGGCCGCGCCATGGGCACCTTTGCGCAGGACATGGCTGACAAGTACCAGCTGACGCGCGAGGAAATGGACGAGTATTCCATCGCTTCGCTCGACCGCGCCAACAAGGCCATCGAAAGCGGAGCCTTCGCCGACGAGGTCGTTCCGGTTACGGTCAAGACCCGCAAGGGAGACGTCGTGGTCGATACCGACGAAGCCCCCGGTCGCGGCAATCCCGGCAAGATCCCCACCCTGCGTCCTGCCTTCGCCAAGGATGGCACGATCACCGCTGCGACTTCATCCTCCATTTCCGACGGCGCAGCTGCGGTGGTGCTGTCGCGCAAGAGCGTGGCGGAGGCCAAGGGCCTGACCCCGGTGGCGACGATCCACGGTCTCACCGCTCACGCCCAGGCCCCGGCGGAGTTCACCATCGCCCCTGTCGGCGCGATCGAGAAGCTGCTGGAGCAGACCGGCTGGAGCGTCGACGACGTTGACCTGTGGGAAGTGAACGAGGCTTTCGCATGCGTCGCGATGTTCGCCATGCGCGACATCGGCATTTCGCACGACAAGATCAACGTGAACGGCGGCGGCACGGCTCTGGGCCACCCGATCGGCGCCAGCGGCACGCGCATCATCGTCACCCTGCTCAACGCGCTGAAGCAGCAGGGCAAGAAGCGCGGCATCGCCAGCCTCTGCATCGGCGGCGGCGAAGCGACTGCGGTGGCCGTCGAACTGGCCTGACGCATTAATTTAGAGGGCGGACCCGATCGGTCCGCCCTTCGCCAGTCACCAGCGGCAAGGTGAACTTGCCGCCCTCGTCCGGACCCGTTCGAAGATTTGTCCGTTCCGATGATTGACGAATTCGATCCAGATACAGGAATGTGAATATGAAGAAGCTGATTGCAGTCGCCGCTCTGGCCGCCCTTGCCGCGTGTGGCGGCGATGCCGATGAGCCGGTGGAGGATGCGAGTCTGGACCAGGCGGCAGCAGATGTAATTCCCGAAACGTCACCGGGCACCTATTCTTCTACCACGCCCGATGGCGCGGAAGTTTCCGTCATGCTAAACGACGATGGCACCTACGCCGTGATGCAGGACGGTGAACAGGTCGAGGCGGGATCGTGGGAAGACAATGTTCGGGGCACCTGCCTGACCGCCGAAGGTGGCGACACCCAGGATTGCTGGAACATCGAACCGGCGGGTGAAGATGGCATGATGAACATCACCGGCACCGACGGCCAGACCCTGAGCTACACCTTCGAGGGTTAATCCAAGCCAGCCTGAAGCGAAAAAGGCGGTCCGAAAGGCCGCCTTTTTCATTGCGAGAAGATTTTAAGGCTCGCCCGCTCCCCATAGACGGGTTTCCTCGATCCACCCTACGTGGCGCTCCACGTTCAGCTCGCACCAGCCCGAATCGCAATCGCCCAGTTCGCCAACCACGCCCGGCTCGACGTTCCAGCGAAGCGGAGCATCACGGCCCGGCGCTTCGCGCATGGCAGCTACACCGTCGCCAACAACGATGGCCGTGCGCTGGCGGCTGAGCAGGCTCGCGGAAATCCAGCCCGTGGTGCCATCCGGCTCCTCGACATAACGCCAGCCCTGCATCAGGCGGATCACTTTCACCGGCAGGCCTTCGCGCTTGTAGACCCACTGGATGGGAAACTGCTCTCCCGCCCCCACGCGCATATTGGCCTCGGGCGTGTCGATGCTGGCCCAGTATGGCAGCTCCGCCTCCTGCGCAGTGGCGGGCGCGGCGAAATATGCGATGGCTATTGCGGCAGTTGCGAGTCGGATAATGGGTGACATCTGTCTGGACTAGCCGTCCACCCCCGTCACCGGCAACTCGCAACAGCCCTCTTGCCCAATTGGAATATTCTGTCCTAACAGGCCCGCCGGACGCAATCCCGTCACAAGAACGGGTTTGAGGGATACATCTATGCTTCGTAAACTTGGTGCCGCCGCGGCCCTTTTCGCCTTGCCGCACGTGGCGCATGCGCAGGAACTGACCAACGTCGCCCAGAACGATAGCGGCGATACCGCGTGGATCCTGACGGCGTCAGCCCTCGTCCTGCTGATGACCCTGCCCGGCCTGGGCCTGTTCTACGGCGGCCTGGTTCGCGCTAGGAACTTCCTTTCCGTGCTGCTGCAGGTTGGCGCGGTCGCGGGAATTGCCTCGGTGTTGTGGATCATGGTCGGCTACACGCTGGCGTTCGGAAACAGCACGGGCGGCTGGATCGGCGATGGCAGCAAGTGGATGCTGATCGATCTTGGTATTCTTCGCGAAGGGCTTACCCTGCCGGAAAGCACATTTGCTCTTTTCCAGATGACCTTTGCTGCGATCACACCCGCGCTGATGGTGGGCGCATGGGTGGACCGCGCCCGGTTCGGCTGGGTCGTTGCCTTCACCGCTATCTGGGGGCTTCTCGTCTATGCGCCCGTGGCGCACTGGATCTGGGGCGGCGGCTGGCTGGGCCAGCTTGGCGTAACGGATTTTGCAGGCGGTCTCGTCGTGCATACCACAGCGGGTGCCTCTGCGCTCGTCGTGGCCTTGCTGCTGGGCAAGCGCCAGGGATTCCCCGGTTCTACCTTGCTGCCGCACGCGCCGGGCATGACCATGCTGGGAGCAATGCTGCTGTGGGTCGGCTGGTTCGGCTTCAACGGTGGCAGCGCGCTGACCGCGACCGACGATGCCGCCATGGCGATTATCAACACCCACGTCGCCGCAGCGACGGCAGCGCTGGTATGGCTGCTTATGGAAAAGATCGCTTTCGGAAAAGCGACCACCGTGGGCTTTGCCACGGGAGCCATCGCCGGTCTTGCAACGGTAACCCCGGCGGCAGGTTTCATCTCGCCCGGGGTGGCGATCCTGTTCGGCATTCTGGCATCGCTCGTCTGCTACTACGCCATCCAGCTTGTGAAGAACAAGCTGGGAATCGACGATTCGCTGGATGTCTTCGCGGTTCACGGTGTCGGCGGCATGCTGGGAACCCTGCTGCTGGGTGTCTTTCTTTCCGCAGATCTTGGCGGCATCGGCTATGCCGAAGGCACCGGCATGGTGGGCATGGTTGGCGTGCAGGCGCTGGGAATAGCGGTGACGGCGGTCTACTCCGCCGTCGTGGCAGCGGTGATCGCGATTGCCGTGTCGCTGTTCATCCCGATGCGCGTGACAGAGGAAGAAGAGGTCCAGGGCCTCGACCAGACCAGCCACGGCGAGCGCAGCTGGCAGTTCGACTGAGCCTCACATGGCTTGCGCGCCGCTGCCCATAGGCTAGGTGCATGGTGCTATGGATACCTTTGCCGCACGCCTCGAAACGCTTGAACACCAGTGGATGCGCGCGTGGATGCGCGGCGACCGCAAGCTGATGAAGGAAGTCGCCGCGCGCGACTTCGTGTTCCTGCTGGGCGGCAACAAGGCGACCATGCTCGACCGGGTAAGCTGGCTGGACGCGGCGACCACCCGGCTGCGGTGCCATTCCTACCGCTTTGGCGATATCTACGTCCGCCGCCACGGGTCCATCGGCGTGTTTGCCTGCCAGATCGAGCTCGAAGCCTCGTTGGGCGATCACGAGTGGAAAGGCACGGTCTGGGCGTCCGATATCTGGCGGCGCACCATGTCGCGGCGCAGCTGGAAACTGGTGGAGCGCGTGGTCTCTCGCCCGGAAGGCGACAATGGCCTGCGCGACGGGATAGAGGCCTTGCAATTGTGGCGCTAACGGCGCCGCCGACAGGTTCCGACCTGTGCACGCAGTGCGGTTTGTGCTGCAACGGCGCGCTTTTCGGCTTTGTGCCATTGACCACGGCGGAGCAGGCGCTGGCCCGACATCGGGGCCATGGTGCCAGGATGCCCCAACCCTGCGAATTCCTGCACAACCGCACCTGCGGCATCTATGCCGACGGTCCGCCGCACGTTTGCTCCGCCTTTCGCTGCAGCCTGCTGCGCCGGTTCGAGGCAGGCGACCTGGCGCTGGACGATGCCCTTGTCGAAGTTGCCGAAGGTCACCGGCTGCACGACGCCGCACGGGCCGAGCTTGAACCGGGCACCCGACTGGCCGACGTCTATCGCGAACTGGCAGAAGGCGCCGCAGCGCAGGACGGGGCTTTCGACATGAGCAAGGCGCGCCGGCAGGTCGCCCTGATCGCGCTGATGGTCTACGCCCAGGACCACTTCCGCGTGCCCGGCAATGCTGCGGACCAGCAGCGCACCAACTTCCCCGGCTAGGCTTCCATATCCGCCATCTTGGCGAGGATCTTCTCGATTGCCGAAGCAGAGGTGCCCAGCGCGAAATGCTGCGCGTCGATCCGCAGGGTTTCGTCCGCCTCGCCCTCGCGCCCACGGCTGCAATCGGGCGAGACGATGCCATCCTTGGCAGACCAGACCGCCAGGGTGGGCACGGGCGGCTTTGCGGCTACCTGTTCGGCGAAGGGAGGATTGTCGACCGTGTGATCGTTGATCGCCTCGTACAGCTTCCATGCCACGTTGGCGTGACGGTCGCCGGAAAACGGGCTGGCCACCGTGACTACCATGTCAACATGCTCCGGACAGCGATGCGCCAATACGCGGGCGTACAGGCCGCCCAGACTCCAGCCAATCAGTACCACCTTCTTGCCGGTCTGCCGATGCAGTTCGGAAAGGCGCGCTTCCAGCTCCTTCAGCTTGCCCGCATCTGCCCCGGTATTGAGGCCGCGCCGCCAGCCCTCCGGCTCGAACCCCCGCGCCTTCAGCGTTCGCCGCAGCAGCGTGGTGGAAACGTCGCCGGTCGCAAGTCCGGGAATGACGATGGCCGCCCTTCCCCGCCCGAAGCCGGCACCGCCCTTGGGCAGGCGAAAGGGATTGAGGAGGACGCGAGGAATAGCCAGCCCCTCGCGCAAGGTATTGCGCAGGGGTGGCGGCTGTTCGTGCTGCTCGCTCAGGATCAGTCCCCGGTCAGGATCCGCTCGACCAGTTCCTTCACCGTGGGGGTGTAGTTGTTCGAATAGAACGGGTCGGTCTTGAAACGGTAGGCCGCATGGCCGGCGAAGGCGAGATTCTCGTCCGGATCACCGCCGTGGGCGATGTCCTGCAAGGTCTTCTGAATGCAGAAGCTGCGCGGATCGGCCAGGCGGCCGGTGGTGTGCGTGTCGTGGTCCTTCCAGCTGGAGAACTGGCAGTGCGACAGGCAGCCCATGCAATTCGCCTGGTCGGTACGGATCTGGTCGGCGCTTTCAGGCGTCACGAACACCACGGTATCGTCGGGCGTCTTGAGAGCTTCGGTGAATCCTTCGTGCATCCACGCCTGCGCCTTGCGCTGGTCTCCTGGGTGGACGAAGAAATACTTGGCCTTGCCGTGATCCATCAGCGGGATCGTGCCCTCTTCCTGATCCCGCTTGAAGATGGGCACCTGCCGCTCGGAACGGTGCATCAGGTCATACAGGAACGGTGTCTTCACCGCGCTGGAGTAAAAGCCAGTAGGCGAGAACTTGTGCAACAGCACGTCGCCCGGTTCTACCGTGCGCAGCATTTCCTTCCACACGTTGGGGATCGGGCTCTCCTTGGTCAGCAGCGGACGCGTGCCGAACTGGAAGGCGATCTTGCCCAGCTCCGGGTTGTCGATCCAGTCTTCCCACTCGCGCAGGTACCAGACGCCGCCTGCCATCACGATAGCCGTTTCCTCCGACACGCCCTCAGCGCGCATCGTCTCGCGCAGAGCCTTCACGCGCGGATAGGGATCCTGCGGCTCGCGAGGATCCTCTGCATTGGAGAGACCATTGTGGCCGCCCGCCAGCCACGGGTCTTCGTAGACCACCGCCGCCATGAGGTCCGGCACCTTGGAATAGCTGCGCTTCCACAGTGCGCGGAATGCGCGCGCGGAGCTGATGATCGGCAGGTAGTAAACGTTGTAATGCTGGGCGATCTCGGCCAGCTTGTAGGGCATCCCGGCACCGCAGGTGACGCCGGTGACCATGCCCTTGCAGTTTTCCAGCACGCCTTCCAGCACGCGCTGCGCGCCGCCCATTTCCCACAAGACGTTGATGTTGATCGCGCCATTACCGCCTGCGATTTCATGCGCGCGCTTCACCTGTTCGGTAGCGCCGTCGATGGCATACTGGACCAGCTGCTCGAACCTTTCGGTTCGGGTTGCCTGAGGATAGACCTGCGGAATGGGGTTGCCGTCACTATCGTAGCTGTCGGCATTCACCGCGCTGACCGTGCCGATGCCGCCGGCCGCAGCCCAGGCGCCGGAACTGGCGTGGTTGGTGGCGGAAACGCCCTTGCCGCCCTCGATCAGCGGCCAGACTTCGCGGCCGCCATAGGAAATCGGCTTAAGACCCTTGAAACTCATCATTTTCCCCAGAAGTGTCCTCGTCCCTAAGGGAGAACTCGGTGTTGGTCTCGCCCGGCTGCAAGCAGGGCTCTATGTCGCGTGGATCGGGCCGGTCGCCCTCCACTTCGAACTGCGCGTAGTAGCCCGCTATCTGGGGCTTGCGCACGAACTCGACGAGCCGATAGCCGACGCGCTCGAATTCGCAAAACAGAAGTTGCGGGTTGATCCCGTGCTGGTCTGCCGGACGGTCGACATCCACGACGATAACCTGTCCACCTTCGCGCAGCGCCGGGCGCATGCGCCACAGCAAGGCGTAAGGCTCTGTAATCTCGTGATACATGTGGACCATGAAGATGCGATCGAAACTGTCGGGCGGCAGCTTGGGATCGTCCGAATCTCCAAGCGCGATGGAGACATTGTCCAGCCGCTCGCGCTCCACCCGGCTGCCAAGGCGGCGCAGCGCGTCCTCATCGATGTCCTGCGCCAGCACGCGGCCACTTTCGCCTACCCGGGCGGCAAGCCGGACGGTGTAATAACCCTCCCCCGCCCCGATGTCGGCGACGGTCATGCCCTGCGTGATTTTCGCCTGGTCCATCACCGTCTGCGCTTCCTGGCGATCGTCGCGGATCTGCTCGTTGGAGAACGCGTTCGAACCCGCTTCGGAAACAGGCCGGTAAGGGCGCGGGAAATCGCGCGCGGTGACCGGGCGATCCTCCTCCGCCACGTCGCAGGCGGCAAGCGAAAGGCAAGCTCCCAGCGCGGCCAGGACATTGATGGCAACCCGTCGTGTCATACAGGCGCTCTAGCCGCACAGAGCAAGGTTGGCAAAGCGCCATGTCGAAGGAGTTACGGTCAGGGTGACACCCTGCCAGTGAGGTCCAGCCTCCGCAGCACCTCGATCCGGTCATCCAGCGCGCGGCCTTCCACCAGTTCGGTGCCCATCAGCGCATAGACGCCGCGGCCAAGGAAGATCGGACGGGCATTGCCGTACCAGTCGATGCAGGAAACCTCGCACTCGTAACCCTGCGCCACGGTGTCCGATCCCGATGCGGGCTTGATATCGGAGAGATCCGCAAGGTCGCCTTCGGCAGTAAAACGCAGGAAAGAGATACCCGAATCGTCCGATCGCCAGGGCAGCTTGCCGGAATCCTCTTCCCGCCGCACCGTGGGGATGCCCATCAGACCGTCCATTTCGGGGTAGATCGTGGAATTGAAGGCATGGCTGCGGCTCTCGCTTTCGTAGCGGCCTTCCAGGAATGCCTGTCCCTTGACCCGCGCTGCCTCTTCCAGATCGAGGTAGCTGAGGTAGAGGCCTTCCTGATCGCGGTAACCCGTCAGCACGGCATCGCCCGCAAGCGCCTCTATCCGCGTAATCTCGTGGCCAAGCGGGATGCGCGTGGTGGCGGAAGGTTCGCCCAGCGGAACGGCGAACACGCCTCCCTGCGAAGCAGCGGCAAGCTCCTTGGCATCATAGGGCGGGCGGCCATAATTGCTCCTGACACCGTAAAGCAGCCAGTCGCCGACAAACCGGTTTTCGAATTCCCCCTCTCCGGGTGACGGAAGGCTGACGAAGCGGCGATCTGGGGCGGAGCGGTAGCGCTCTGAGAACGTCGCAATCGAACTGTCGATCAGCTCCGGGTTGGCGTGAAAAGCATCGTAATCGCGAGAGCCCTCACCACATTCGAAGTCCGGCCAGCTTTCCAGCATGCGAAAGCGAGAGCCCTGCTGGTCCATTGAGAACTGGTCGAACACCATTCCTCGTACTGGCAAAAGATCGACATCGGCACTGCGTCTCAGGGAGATGCGAAAGACGGCGCCGGGTGGAGAACCGTCGACACTCGGCACGCCCGCCCGCCGTGCCCGGCACACGTCGTATGGATCGAGATCGTCGTACGTGGCAGCAGAGGTCGCAAGGAAGATGTTGTCGGGAGAAACGAACATCTCGGCGACCGCGCCTGCGATGAACCCGGTCGATACGCAATCGAGGTTTTCCTCATCCAGCTTTCCCAGATCGCAGATCGAGATCGTGTGCACCATCGGTTCGTAAGAGCCGAATACCGGCCGGTAGATGTCCCTCGCCTCCAGGATCGGCGAACCGCGCGCGGTATCTTCGAACTCCTCTTCCGGAACCCAGCGCCGCACAACCGGGCGGTTCCGGCGATTGACGAGGTCTTCCGGTTCGAACGGCGTGTAGATTACCAGTTTGTCGCCCGCCACGCGCGTCGCGTAATTGTCGACGTCGTAATAATCTTCGGACGAAATGAGAAACACCCCGCGCCGCTCGATCTTTCCGGTCGCCCGGTCGAGCCGGAACACGGACAGCTCGCTAGCCTCGTCGTAATAGGAATAGGCGGTCACCAGGATGTTATCGCCCTGCACCAGCATCTCGTCATACCAGTCCGCGCCAATGGGATCGCCATCCTCGCCGCGGCGGTACACGTCGATGCGGTCGGTAAGCTGCATCGTGTGATAGTTGGCCGCGAAGATACGGCCGTCCTGCAATACCAGCAGGTAATCTCCGATCAGTTTTACGATGTCGCCTTCATCGACAGTCGCGGTCTGGTTGTTGGTGATGGAAGTGACGGCCATCGGGGATGACTGTGGTGATGATGCAACCCGCGAGCCGGTTACCACGACGACCCCGCCCTCATCTTCGCATTCGGCAAACAACGGATTGCACGGTTCCGCTTCCACCTCGACCTGGGCCTGCGCAACCACGATCTCCGGCGGCAGGGCTGCGCGCTGGTCGTCGGCTAGGCGCCGTCGCATACGGCGCACGTCGCGCACCCATTCGCGGTAGGCACGTTCGTCCTCGAAACGCTGCAGATCGGGCCAGGCAAGGTCTTCCACACGCGGGTGGTCCCACGTGCCTTGCGCCTGAACGGTGGCCGGCAGGGCGAGCGCCGCCAGCAAGAGCCCCATTGCAAGCCGCATACTGCCCTCCCCCGCTGTCTTCGATACGCTAGCTATGCCGCAAATCTCTGATCTCGCAAGCGTCTCGCGAGGCTATCCCCTCCCGCCGGGCAACGACGAAGCTGTAGAACAGCGCGCCGTCGGACAGGCGTAGCGCGTCTTCCAGTTTGCGGTTGCGGGTGAAACCCGATTCCAGCGGAATGTCCGTGCCGGACTTGTTGTAGAACTTGCGCTCGCACACCAAGCCGCCCGGACGGATCCCACGCGCCAGATCGGCCCACACGCGGCGTTGCACGGTGTCGTCGCAATATGAGGAATAGTCCGACAGCGATGCGCCGTCGAAGCTGCCTGGCTCCGCCTCGGCAATCGCCTGCTGCAAGCTGAGAGTGCGCAATTCGAGGCGGTCGACCCGCTGCGCTATCGCCGCGTGACCGGCTTCGGTGAGATAGGGTGGCAGCACTTCGGTATCGTATCCTCCGCTCAGCATCAGCCAAGCGAAGGGAAGATCGCGAAGGTGCAGGTCGCGGGCGGCATGGTTGAAGCAGTCATGCGTATATGCCGTCATGTCGAATTCACGGTCGATGAAGGCGATGCCCGGCTCGCGCATCACCCAGCGCCACAGCGAACGCGCAGTCATGGCGCGCACGAACAGCCGCCAGCGCCAGTCGTCCCACTCCTGCCGCCACAGGGCCCACTGGGTTTCGCGGTCCGGTGCGGCGAGCAGGCGATCGGCAAGCTTGCGCCGCCGTTTGCCAGCCCACCGGCGGATCTGGCGCAGAAACCCCTCCCAGCGTCCGCAGTAGAGAAGCCCCTCTGCAGCGATACCCCGGTTTCGTCGCCAGAATTCCCGCGATGGAGGCGAAAGCTGCGGCAGCAGTTTGTCGATCAGGTCAAGCCGCGCCGGTTCTTCCCGCAAGCCCACGAGACCGCTGAAACTTGCATAGTCGAAAGTGCGATAGGCGGCGGCAAACAGTTCGGCGAGCGCGGTCTGCGCCGGGTTCTGGTCTATCGAGACGATGTGCGCCGGATCCGCCAGCAGCAGGTCGAAAGCCCGCGACCCGCTGGCGGTGATGCACAGGAGGCGCTTGCCCTTCGGCTGCAAGGCAGCGATCTCGCTTGCGGTGTCCTCGTTACAGGCGGAATACCAGATGGCCGACTGGTCGAGGACGGCGGCGCTGGTGCTCTCGTTCTCCACCTGCGGGGGGCGCGGATTTACTCCACGTCCTCCACATCCACGGTCTCGCCGGTCACGCGCTGCGCCAGGGCGGCCGCGATGAAATCATCGATCTCGCCATCAAGCACGTCACCGGGAGCGGTCGACGTCGTCCCGGTGCGCAGGTCCTTCACCATCTGGTATGGCTGGAGGACGTAGCTGCGGATCTGGTGGCCCCAGCCAATCTCGGTCTTCTCCGCATATTCGCCTGCCGCCACCGCTTCGCGCGCGGCCAGTTCGCGCTCGTAGAGGCGCGCCTTGAGCATGTTCATGGCAGTTGCGCGGTTCTTGTGCTGGCTGCGGTCGTTCTGGCTGGCGACCACGACGCCGGTGGGCTTGTGCGTGATACGTACGGCGGAGTCGGTCGTGTTGACGTGCTGCCCGCCCGCTCCGCTCGCGCGGTAGGTGTCGATCTTCAGGTCGCCTTCGTTGATCTCGATATCGATATCGTCGTCGATCACCGGGTAGACCCAGACACTGGAAAAGCTGGTGTGGCGGCGTGCGGAACTGTCGTAGGGGCTGATGCGGACAAGGCGGTGAACACCGCTCTCTGTCTTGGCATAGCCGTAGGCGTTCTCGCCCTTTATCAGCAGCGTGGCGCTCTTGATGCCGGCCTGTTCGCCAGCGGCATATTCGACCGTCTCGACCTTGAAGCCGCGACGTTCGGCCCAGCGCGCATACATCCGCATCAGCATTTCGGCCCAATCCTGGCTCTCGGTGCCGCCTGCGCCCGCGTTGACCTGCAGGTAGGTGTCGTAGTTGTCCGCCTCCCCCGAAAGCAGCGCGTTCACCTTGTCGCGGTCCGCCCGCTTGGCAAGGGCTGCGAGACTGGCGAGGCCTTCGGCCACGACATCGTCATCACCTTCGGCCTCGCCCATCTCGACGAACTCCGAGGCATCGGCCATTTCCTGGCTGATCTCGTTCACCGTGCCCACGGCATCCTTCAGCTGCTTGTGTTCGCGGCTGATCGCCTGGGCCTGCTTGGGATCGTTCCACAGGTCCGGGTCCTGCACGCGCGCCTCCAGCTCATCCAGTCGGCGCAGCGCGTGTTCCCAGTCCAGCGACTTGCGCACCAGCGCCAGCGCGGCTTCGATCCGGTCGATATGGGCCTGCCCTTCGGCACGCATGGCAATGTCCTTTGCAAATGTGAGACGCGCGACTAGCGCAAGGTGAGACGCGGGGAAAGCCTTCGGGCTGGCGGATCAGTAGATGCCGCCCTGCTCCTCGGCGAAGTCTTCCGGCTCGCTGGTACGGCGACTGGCGCGCGGCCCCTGCTGCGCACGGCGCAACTGCGCCAGGATCGTCTCGCGCATGGCGTCGATTTCGTTCTGGCGCTGGTTCCGGCGCGGCTCGGTATCGGGCTTGAACGCCTCCCAGATCACCGCGGAAGTCGGCTCGTCGGTGGGCCAGGCGTCGAACACCCGGCGGCCCGTGCGTCGGTCGACGCGCACCATCCGCACACCGCTTGGCGCGACGAACGGCCTGCCGCTCCAGTGGTCGCGCGTTTCCTGCACGAACTGTTTGAAGATCGGCGCGGCGGTGTTCCCACCCTGGATCCATCCGCCCATGTTGCGCGGCTGGTCGAAACCCAGATAGGTCGCGCCGATGATGTCGGGCGAGCCACCGACGAACCAGGCGTTGGTCGGACCCGAACTCGTGCCCGTCTTGCCGAACAGCGGAAAGTCGAGATCGCGCAGGCGCGTGGCCGTGCCGCGCTGGACGACGCCGGTCAGCATGTTGACGATCTGGAACGCGGTGCGCGCATCCATTACCTGCCTGCCGGTACGCCCGAAACGCGGCATCGCTCCGCCGTCCCACTCAGCCATGTTGCAGCCGGTGCATTCGCGGTTGTCGGCGCGGTAGATCACTTTCCCGTCACGGTCCTGCACATAGTCGATTACCGTGGGGTCGTTCAGCCGCCCATGGTTCACCAGCGCGGCGTAGGCGGCGGCCATGCGCTCTACTGTGGTGTCTCCGGCGCCCAGGGCGAAGGCGGGATAAGGCTCGTAGGCACCTTCGTCGGCGATACCCAGGTTCTCGAACGTGTCGATCACGTTCTCCATGCCGGAATCCATCGCGATATGGACGGTCATGAGGTTCTTGGACTGCTCCAGCCCGTAGCGCATCGGATACTCGCCCCCACCGCGGCCACCGCCGAAGTTGGTGAAGCATTTCTCACCCAGGTTCGCGCCCTGGTAATAGCAATACTGGCTGTCCGGGATCATCGAGGCCGGCGTCATGCCGTTGTCGAGGCCGGTAGCGTAGACGAAGGGCTTGATCGTGGAGCCGGGCTGGCGATTGGCCTGGGTAGCCCGGTTGAAACTGCCGAGCCGCGAATCGAAGCCGCCCTGCATCGCCAGCACGCGGCCGCTGTCGGGCGCCATGGCCACGAACCCGCCGGAAACTTCCGGCACCGTTTCCAAGCGCCAGCCATTGCCACGCGGCGAGGCGACCACGACGTCGCCCACGCTCATCTCGCCTGCCGGGTTGGACAGTGGGAATTCTTCGCCATCGGCGAAACCGATGGTGGCCGAGCCGCTGCCGAGTGCCGTAATCACGCCAACCCGCCAGTCCTCGTAATTGATAGTGAGGTAAGAGCTGCGTAGTTGTGCGGTCAGATCGCCGTTATCGGGGTTGAGCGTGGCAACCGGACCTGCCCAGCCGCGATTGCCGTGGTAACGCAGCATCGCGTCGCGCAGGGAATTGCGCGCGGCATCCTGCAGCTCGGTATCCAGCGAGGTGCGAACCCAGAGGCCGCCTGCATAAACGCTGTTGCGGCCATCCTCCGCTTCCTCGCCAAAGCGTTCGATCAGCTCGCGGCGCACTTCTTCCAGGAAGTAGCCAGCATCGGCGGAACGCTCTGTCCGTTGCCCCTGGATAATGCCGAGCGGCTGCGCCTGCGCGGTCTGCATTTCCTGAGGGGTGATATAACCGTTGTCCTCCATCTGGGTGAGGACCCAGTTGCGGCGTTCCGTCGCCGTGCCGTAGTTTGCCTGGCGGCTATAGACCTCGGGGGCACGCGGCAGAATGGCGAGATAGGCCATCTCGTGCAGTTCCAGGTCTTCCACGTCCTTGTCGAAATAGGCACGCGCGGCTGCCTGCACACCAAAACTGCGGCGACCCAGCGGAATCTCGTTGAGATAAAGCGTGATGATCTGCTGCTTGGAAAGCACGCCTTCGATTCGCGTCGCCAGGATCATCTCCTTCAGCTTGCGCGTCACCGAATATTCGTTGCCGACGAGGATGTTCTTGGCCACCTGCTGCGTGATCGTGGAGCCGCCTACGGCGCGCTCGCCGGAACCGATCTTCGACACGTAATCGATCACCGCCCCGACGAAACCGCCCGCGTCAATGCCGCCGTGGGTCCAGAAGGTTTCGTCCTCGGCAGAGATGTAGGCGTTCATCAGCTGCTCGGGCAGATCGCGGAACTGCAGCTCCACGCGCCGTTCACGCTCGTAACGGTGCACGATCTCGCCATCGATACCGCGAACGACGCTGGGCAGGTTCGGCTCGTAATCCAGCAGCGTCTCTGCATCGGGAAGGTCGCGGGCAAGCCAGGCCCACCCTAGCAGCCAGGCCAGCATGCCGGCCAGCAGCAGGTAACCCGCAATGCGCACAAGGCGCCGTTCTCGCCAGGCGGACCGCAGGGGGGCGCCGATGCGCCGGGTAAATTCGCGAAAACGCTGCAGCGTGTCGCCGATGGCAGAAGAGGCAGAATTGGTCATAAGGCAGGCCAGCGCCTTACATGCCATTGCTTGATGGCGCCACAATGAATGCGCATCAGTTTATCGTGGATTGCCGTGCGAAATATATGCGGATCGCCCGCGCCATCACTTCTGCAAAGCGTTCCCGTCCCTCGACCGAAGCCAGCCTCTCGGCGTCTTCCAGGTTGGTGACGAACCCCGATTCGAACAGCACGGCAGGAACATCCGGCGCACGCAGCACGGCCAGCGCCGCGGCGCGGCGCGGCTGCGGATGGAAGACCAACCTGTCGGCCCCCTCGCGCTCAATCAGTTCGGCGAACAGGGCCGACTGCTCCGAGGTGCGCCGCTGCGAGAGTTCTACAAGGATGGCGTTCACTTCCTCGGCCTGCCCGGAAAGATCGACGCCGTTGATGATGTCGGCATCGTTCTCCCGCTCGGCAAAGCGAGCGGCCGCTTCCGATGATGCCGTGTCGGACAGGGTATAGATACTGGCACCCGACACCCCTTCCCGCTCACCGGCGGAATCGGCGTGGATCGACAGGAACAGGTCTGCCCCCAGCGCGCGGGCGATCTCCGCACGTTCCTGCAACACGATGAAACTGTCGTCGTCCCGCGTCATCGCAACGCGTATGCCGCCCTCTGCCAGCAGCCTGTCGCGAAGGGCCCTTGCCAGACCCAGCACGATGGTTTTCTCGCGGTATGCCTCGTTGACGGTGCCGGGGTCCGGTCCGCCGTGTCCGGCATCGATCACCACCAGCGGGCGGGCAGGGTCGGACGGGCCCAGTATCTCGGGAAGGTCGATGGGCGTGCTGCCGTCGGGCAAAGGCACGCGCACCACGTAGTCGCGCCCCAGCACCGGCACCGGTATGGCCGCGCCCAGTGCGTAAAGCATGCCCAGCAACAGCACCGGGAAGGCGAACAGCAGGCCGATCTGCAAACGATACGCCATGCGGGCGGCAAAACGTCCTATGAAACGCGCCTTGGCAGGGCGCAGGAATGGTTAAGGCGATACCAAGGGAAATTTGCGCAAATGCGCAACAAGGTTGCCGTATCTTTTCCCCGATGCTAGCTAACGCCTTGCCGGAGCAATATTGCAAACCGGCACCTCCGGACAGGCCCTGGCCACCGGGAATACTTACAGGTTGATGCCGCGATGCAAAGTAAAAGCCAGCAAGCCACATTGCGTTCTTACGAACGCGTGATGGCTGCAAGGCTTCAAGCGCAGACGCAAACCCTGCGCCTTCACACCGCGACAGACACGTTTCGCACGCTAACCCTGGAACCGGCACCTTGCCGGACGGGAAGCGTGCCGATTTCCAACACCCGCGACTATCGCGGGCCCCACACATATCGGCAATCCTCACCCCCCGGCCCGGCACCATGCCGTGTGACCGGGGCGGCAGCGATCGCCCGGAGAATACTAAATGGCAACCCGCATGCTTATCGATGCGCGCCACCCGGAAGAAACACGGGTGGCAGTGCTCAAGGGAAACCGGATTGAGGAATTCGACTTTGAATCTGCTGAACACAAGCAGATCAAGGGCAATATCTACCTGGCAAAAGTAACGCGTGTCGAACCGTCGCTGCAGGCGGCGTTCGTCGACTTTGGCGGCAATCGGCACGGGTTCCTCGCCTTCAGCGAAATCCACCCGGACTATTACCAGATCCCCGCTGCAGACCGCGAAGCGCTGCTTCAAGAAGAGCAGGCTGCTGCCGAGGAAGAGGCCAAACTTCGCGCCGAAGAGGACGAGGACGAGGACGGAGCCCCGCTCGACGAGGACGTCGATGGCGAGGACGATGACGAGGACGAGCCCGGAGTCGAGGAAATCGACACCAGCGAGAAGGACGACGTCTCCACGATCGAGGACGGTCATGTCGAGAACGGCGAAGATGAAGCGTCGGACGACGATGACGATTCCGACGACGAGGACGAGAATAACGGCAAGCCCCGCGGACGCGGTCGCGGTCGTGGCAAGGGTCGTCGCCCGCAGGGTCGCCGCCAGGGTGGCAGCCGCGCAAAGGAAATCGACGAGGCACGGGCCAAGCGCCAGGCGCTGCGTCGCCGTTACAAGATCCAGGACGTAATCCAGCGCCGCCAGGTGCTGCTGGTGCAGGTCGCCAAGGAAGAACGCGGTAACAAGGGCGCTGCCCTTACTACTTACCTCAGCCTTGCGGGCCGCTATTGCGTGCTGATGCCGAACAGCAGCCACGGCGGCGGCATTTCGCGCAAGATTTCCAGCGGTTCCGATCGCAAGCGTCTGAAGAGCATTGTCAGCGACCTCAAGCTGCCCCGGTCGATGGGCCTGATCGTGCGCACCGCCGGGCTTTCGCGCACCAAGACCGAGATCAAGCGCGACTTCGACTACCTCGCAAGGCTGTGGGACGAAATCCGCGAACGCACCATGTCGAGCAGCGCCCCTGCACAGATCCACTCCGATTCCGACCTGATCAAGCGCGCCATCCGCGACATCTACAACCGCGAGATCGAGGAAGTCGTCGTGGAAGGCGAGGCCGGCTACAAGGCCGCCAAGTCGTTCATGAAGCTGCTCATGCCCAGCCACGCGCGGCGGGTTAAAGCCTACAACGACCCAGTTCCGCTGTTTCAGCGATACGGCGCGGAAGACCAGCTTTCGGCGATGTACGACCCGATGGTGCAGCTGAAATCGGGGGGCTACCTGATCATCAACCCGACCGAGGCACTGGTGTCGATCGACATCAACTCGGGCAGGTCCACCAAGGAGCACGGTATCGAGCAGACCGCGCTCCACACCAACTTGGAAGCGGCGAAAGAAATCGCCCGCCAGTTGCGCCTGCGCGACATGGCCGGCCTGGTGGTGATCGACTTCATCGACATGGAGCGCACCGGCAACGTGCGCAAGGTCGAGCGGTGCATGAAGGATGCGCTGAAGAACGACCGCGCGCGCATCCAGGTGGGCCGTATTTCGGGCTTCGGTCTGATGGAAATGAGCCGCCAGCGCCTGCGCACCGGCGTGCTGGAGGCGACAACCCGCCAGTGCCCGCACTGCGACGGCACCGGCCTGGTCCGCACGGCCAGTTCCGCTGGTCTCTCCGCGCTGCGCCTGATCGAGGACGAGGCTGCCAAGGGCAAGGGAACGGTCATCACGCTGTTCGCCTCCACCGAAGCCGCCGTATACCTGCTCAACACCAAGCGCGCCGACCTTGCGGAAATCGAGCAGCGGTACGGCGTCACCGTCGAGGTGAAGCCGGAAGGCGAGGATGAAGGCGCGAAGATGCGTGTATCCTCGTCCGGTCCGCGCCCGTCGCAGGCTCCCAAGTTCGAGCCCATCGTGGACGACGAGGACGATGACGACGTAGCCGACGAGGACGAGGCAGACGACGACCGCGAAAACGACAGTGACGACGATGGCGGCCAGCAGAAGAAGCGTCGCCGCCGCCGCCGTGGCGGTCGCGGACGCAACAACCAGGATCGCCAGCAGGATCGCGACTCCGGCGATTCGCCCAGCGATGACGACGACGATTCCGACGACAGCGATGGCAGCGATTCCTCATCCGGTGAAGGTTCGGACGACGATGGTGACAACAAGCAGCGCCGACGCCGCGGTCGGCGCGGTGGCCGGGGTCGCAACCGCAAGCGTCGTGACGAGGATGGCAGCTCGAACGACAATGATACGTCGTCCGATGAAGCTCCTGCCCAGGCGGCGGAGAGCGATGCTGGCGAAACCGCCAAGGCCGAGGTAACCGAAGAGCCCGCTGCCGAAGAAAATCCCAAGCCCAAGCGCCGCACGCGCCGGAAAAAGGCTGACGAGGAAGCCCCCGCCGAAGCCGTGACGGAAGCTCCCGCTGCAAAGGCAGACGCCGAGACCGAGGCCGAGGAAAAGCCGAAGCCCAAACGCACCCGCCGCAAGAAGGCCGATGCACCTGTCGAAGGCCCCAAGGCCGAAGACGCCAAGGCTGATACCACCGAGGCTGAAGCGGAGGAAAAGCCGAAGCCCAAGCGCACCCGTCGCAAAAAGGCCGAACCGGCTGCATCCGAAGGCGAACCTGCCAAGGCTACCGAAACCGCCAAGGCAACCGAGACTGCCGAACCGCAGGCCGAGGCGCAGCAGAGCGGCGCAGACCAGGCCGAAGCGTCGGACCAGTCGGAAAATGACGATGGCGGAACCAACGAAGACGGTTCCCCGCGTCGTGGATGGTGGCAACGTACGTTCGGTAACTGATAGCGGTCAGTAAACGGAGGCCAGCGATGGATAGCCTGCCCGTCACCGTCATCGTGTTGGCGGCCCAGCGCACTGGCGTGGTGAACCCCCTAGCCAAGCGCGCGGGGGTCAGCCACAAGTGCCTGGCGCCGATCTGCGGCAGCCCCCTGATCGCGCATGTCATGGAAGCGCTCACCACGCTGCCTGACATCCGCGAGATCAGGGTGGTGCTGGAGCCCGAGGGCCAGGCCGAAGTTGACCCGGTGCTGGAAACCTTCCGTGATCGCGGCACCCCGATCACGCTGGTCGATAGCGACGCAAATATCGTCGAGAGCGTACTGGCCGCCTCTAAGGGCGAAGACGGACCGTTCGTGATTACGACGGCAGATAACGTCCTGCTCACCCATGACGGTTTCGAACAGGTGCGCAGCGCGATGCGGGATGCCGATGCGGTGATCGGGGTAACCACCAAAGAGCGCGTGCGCGCTGTGCACGAGCGCGGCCAGCGCGGTTTCTACGAATTCAAGGATGCGGGCTACGCCAACTGCAACATTTATGGCCTTGCCAACGACAAAGGCCTGAAAGCGGCCGAAATATTCCGCGAAGGTGGGCAATTCCAGTCCAATCCGGGCCGCATGGTCCGCGCTGCGGGCATTTTCAATATCGTGCTGATGCGCCTCGGACTCGTCACTTTCGCCCGCGGGCTGGACCGTGTCGGTAAGCGCTTCGGCGCGAAGCTGCGGCCGGTCGTGTTCGAAGACGGTGCGCTGGCCATCGATGTCGACAATGAACGCACCTATGCCATCTGCGAATGGGTGCTTGGCCAGCGCCTGGGAATGGACATTCCCAAACCGCAAATCGAGGACTGGAACTAGGGCTCGCCCTCAGGCTCCGGCCCGTCTGGCGATCCCCCACTCCATCCAGCCCGCCCACCGGGGAGCCTTTGCGAAATAAGCCTGTCCGATCGGGTCGATCTCGAACCCGGCGGCGCGGATGGAACCGCCGATCTCGCGGGTAAGGTGGCAATTGCCCGCCAGCCGCCTCCACACCGGCTCTATCCGGCGCTGCCACCTGGCCGGGCCGGCATCGGGAGCCTTCCCGTGTTCCAGGAACAGCAGCCTGCCGCCCGGTTTCAGGATACGGCGCATTTCCGAAAGAACACGGCCGGGATCGCTTACCGAGCAAAGCGTGAAAGTACACACGACGGTATCGAACGCGCCGTCGCCAAAGGGAATGTCCTCTCCCTCGGCTGCAACGATGTGGGCATCCCACCCCTTTTCGGCTGCGCGTTTCCGGGCGCCATTCAGAAGGCTGGCGTTGGGATCGATGCCGGAAAAACTGGTCACTGCGCTGGCGTCGTAGTGCGGCTGGTTGAAACCACCGCCGCAACCCAGTTCGAACACGGCGCCCTTGGCAAGGGGCACGACCTCGCGTCGCAATTCGGCGATTTCGGGCGCGCCGCAGCCGAGCGATATTACGCGGGGCAGCACGGTCTCGTCATACCACTTTCCGATCCCCATGGCTGCATCCCCTGGTTCGCCGCGAGAGAACGGAGTGTTTCACGGACCCGGTAATTTGCAAAGCCCATTCGCACTGCGATTGCACGCGGTGCGATTTGGGATTATCCGCCGCGGCCTTGCCAACGCCAGAAAAGGCCGAGTCCATGACGAGCGAAATTGCCCCCATTCGTATCACCGAAGATGCCAAGGAACGCGTGAAGATGCTGTTCATGGCCAAGCATGCGTTGTGGGGCGGCGGCATGCACCCGGAAGATGGCAATCACGCCATCTACCACCACGAGGTGCGCACGACGCTGGAAAACCTCGGCCTGAACCTGGAATTTGCCAACAGCTACGATGTGCTGTTCACTCCGCCGGAGGTGGATTTCGTGTTCCCGCTGCTCAACCGCGGCGGTTTCGTGAACAGCGAGATGCTGATTCCCATCCTGTGCAACATGCATCGCATTCCCTACCTTGGCGCCATGCCCTTCCTGCGGGGACTGGGCGATGACAAGTCGGTGTCCAAGCTGGTGTGCGAACATGCCGGCGTGCCCACCGCGCCGTGGTTCTGCTATCGCCGCGGCGCGCCCGTGCTGGAGAAAAACCTGCCGCCCTCCCCCGATGGCCGATGGGTCATCAAGCCCAACGCATCGTCCGCCAGCTGGGGCATTTCCGATGCCTTTGACTGGAACGGCGTGACCAATGCTCTGGCCGACATCCACGGACAGGGACACGATGCCATCGTGGAGCCCTACCTCGACGGCTACGACGTGCAGTGCGCCTTCATCACGCTTCACAACGAACCGACCGCCCTGCCCATGCTGTGGTACGAGCGGGAGAATACGCAGAAGCTGTGGACCTATTACGAAAAGCGCGACCTGGTGCCCAACACCGAAAAGGCTGCGCTGAAGCGTTTCGACCATCCCGAACTTGCTCCCAAGATCGAAGAAATGGCGAAGAAGGTCGCGAAAGAGCTGACCCCGTTCGATTATGGCCGGATCGAATTCCGCGTGGACCTGAAGACCGGCGATATCAATTTCATCGAGATCAACCTGAACTGCAACCTGTGGAGCGAAAAGGTCATGGCGAAGGCTGCCGCCCAGGCGGGCTTCAGCCATGCGGACCTGCTTGAAACGCTGCTGGCGGAATGCTGGCGGCGGCACGGCCTGATGAGCTAGGGCTCGACCGGCTCTCCCTTGTAATCGAAGACACCGCCACTGTCCTTCGGGCCCAGGTTGGCCAGCACATCCAGCAGATTGGCCGCGCTTTGTCCGGGCGCGGTCAACTGGCCTTCGGGCAGGTTGTTCTGGAACGGTTCCGACAGCGCGGTGTCCACCGTCCCCGGATGCAATCCCACGGCGATTGCCTGCCTGTGCGTGCGAGCAAGCTCAATGGCGAAGTTGCGGATCAGCATGTTCAGCGCGGCCTTGCTGGCGCGGTAGCTGTGCCAACCGCCGATCCGGTTGTCCCCGATGGAACCGACACGGGCAGAAATGGCTGCGAACGTCGCCGGCTCGTCTCGCGCAAACAAGGGCAGCACGTGCTTTGCCACCAGCGCCGGGCCGATGGTGTTGAGGCCAAACATGCGCGCCATGGCGTCAGCGTCGAGATGCTTGAAGCTGCGCTCCGGCCCCGTGCCGTCTTCCAGTGTCAGCACTCCGGTTGCAACGATCACCAGGTCTGGCGGATAGCCGCGCCATGATATGGCGGCCTCGGCAATGCTTGCCTCGTCCTTCAGGTCGAAGCGGAAGTTGCTCACGTTTGCGCGATCCGGTCCCCTCCCGCTGCGCGATCCTGCCAGCACATGCGCGCCGCTGGCGGCCAGCGCTTCCACCAAGGCCGCACCGATGCCGCCGCTGCTGCCGAACACTGCTGCGCGCTTCCAGCCCATCGCTATCCTTTCCTACATTTCCACTGGCGACATAGGCGTTGTCCATGCCCTCCAAAACACCCGCTCTCGCCCGTATTCCCGCCGTCCGCCCGCCCCTGTATGGCGAGAAGAAGGTTTTCGCTTCAGGACACTGTTCCAGGTGTTCCACATTACCAGCGGCAAGCGCTCGAATGCGGGGATTTCCCAAGCCTTCACTTGCCCTTGGCCGATGAATGAGTAGATAGGCACGCAGACGCGTTAGGGACAATCAGATCATGGCTACGTTCACTCTTCCCGCCAACAGCAAGATCCGCAACGACGGCGAAGTCCACAAGGCGGAGGGCGGCGGTAAAATCCGCAAGTTCAAGATCTATCGCTACGATCCGGACAGCGGGAAGAACCCCAGCTACGACACGTTCGAGATCGACCTGGACGAATGCGGCCCGATGGTCCTGGACGCACTGTTCAAGATCAAGAACGAGATCGATCCCACGCTCACCTTCCGCCGCTCCTGCCGGGAGGGTATCTGCGGTTCCTGCGCCATGAACATGAACGGCAAGAACGGCCTCGCCTGCACCACTGCGATCGAGGATGTGAAGGGCGACATTCGCATCACCCCGCTGCCGCACATGGAAGTGGTGAAGGACCTCGTGCCAGATTTCACGCACTTCTATGCCCAGTACGCAAGCATCCGCCCGTGGCTGCAAACCGTTTCCACCACGCCTTCGGGCAAGGAGCGGCTGCAATCGCCCGAACAGCGCGACAAGCTGGATGGCCTGTACGAGTGTATCCTGTGCGCCTGCTGCTCAACCGCTTGCCCGTCGTACTGGTGGAACAGCGACAAGTTCCTTGGCCCGGCCATCCTGCTGCAGGCCTATCGCTGGCTGGCAGACAGCCGCGATGAAATGACCGGAGAGCGGCTTGACGAGTTGGAAGATCCCTTCCGCCTCTATCGCTGTCACACCATCATGAACTGCGCCAACGTGTGCCCCAAGGGGCTTTCCCCGGCCAAGGCTATTGCCGAGATCAAGAAGATGCAGGTGGAGCGGCACGTCTGAGACCTGTGACAGAAGGCAAGTCGCCGGCCCTGCGCGAAGAGCATCCCGACCATCCCGGCTGGTGCGAATGGGGCGCAGCGGAGGGCACCCGGTACAACGAGGCCGTATTGGGCCTGATGCTGGCCAGGCTCGACGATCGCGAACACGCGCGCATCCGCGTTTTCCCGCGCGAGATGCTGACCAACCCGCACGGCGTCATCCACGGCGGTGCGATTCTCGGCCTGATCGATGTCGCGATGTTCGCAGGCAGCAGCATTCTTCTGGGTGAAAGGCTCGAAAGCGGGGTCACGGTAGACCTCAGCAACCAGTTCCTTGCTCCCGGCGATCCTACCCGTCCGCTCGATGCCGTAGTGGAAGTCGTGCGGGAAACCGGGCGGATGGTGTTCGTAAGGGGCCAGGTAGTGCAGGAAGACGATCTCATAGGCTCGTTTTCAGGAATACTGCGAAAGATCCCGCGCAAATGAACGTGCTGTCGCGCTACGAACGGTTGATTGCCGCAGGCGAACTTCGCCCCGATCCGGACCAGCGCCGTGCGGCGGAGCGGCTTGCCACTTTACAGAAGGAATTGGAGTCGGAACAGTCGGGTGGGCTTCTCGGCCAGCTGTTCAGCCGCAAGAAGGTGCGTCCGCAGGGCGTCTATATGGTGGGCGGTGTGGGCCGGGGTAAGTCCATGCTGATGGACCTGTTTCACAGCTCTCTCAATATCGGCGAAAAGCGGCGCGTCCACTTCCACGCCTTCATGCAGGAAGTCCATGCAGCCTTGCGGGAAGCGCGCAAGAGCGAGAGCGGTGACCCGATCCCGCCCGTGGCAGAAAAGCTGTCGAAGAACCTCAAGGTTCTCGCTTTCGACGAGATGGTGGTGAACAACTCCGCCGATGCCATGATAATGAGCCGGTTGTTCACCCAGCTGATTTGCCAGCACAATGTCACGGTCGTCACCACCAGCAACCGCCATCCGTCCGAACTGTACAAGGACGGCCTCAACCGGGAGCATTTCCTGCCCTTCATCGACCTGGTCCAGGCCGAGATGGACGTGGTGGAGCTCGACGGCCCCACCGATTACCGGATGGAGCGTATCGGCGGCCTTTCGACCTGGCACTGTCCGCTGGGCGACGAAGCCACCGCAAAGGTGCGTGAGGCGTTCTTTCGCCTGACGGACTATCCGCCCGAAGATGCCGAAAACGTGCCGTCGGAAGAGCTCGCCGTTGGCGGCGGCCGGTCCCTGCACGTGCCGAAAAGCCTTAAAGGCGTTGCTGTCTTTAGCTTCAAGCGCCTGTGCGCAGAGGCACGGGGCGCACCGGACTATCTCGCCATCGCGCAGGCTTATCACACGGTCATCATCGTCGGCATTCCGCAGATGGACAAGGACATGCGCAACGAGGCGAGCAGGTTCGTGACCTTGATCGATGCGCTCTACGAAAACCGTGTGAAGCTGTTTGCCACCGCCGCGACAGAGCCGGAAGATATCTATCCCTCAGGTGATGGCGCATTCGAATTCCAGCGGACCGTCAGCCGTCTGAAGGAAATGCAGAGCGAGGAATACATGGCTCAGGGCCACGGTGTGCAGGACTAGGCGATCCCCAACCGGGCCAGCGACCGGTCCAGCATGATGAGTTGCCACAGCAGCCGCGAATGGTCGGCACGGGCGGCGATGTGATCCTCTGCGATCGCGGCGATACGCGCATTGTCGAACCAGCCCGTTCGCGCCAGCATCGCGCTCTTGGCAATGCCGCGCGCCTTGCCCGCCAGCGGCCCGCGCAGCCAGTCCGCTATCGGAGTGACGAAGCCCTGCTTGGGCCGATACAGGATGTCGTCCGGAAGATAGCGCGTCATTGCCTTTTTCAGGAGCCACTTGCCCTGTCGCCCCTTCACACGGAGCCCTTCCGGCAGGCCCGCGGCAAATTCGACCAAGCGATGGTCGAGCAGCGGTTCCCGCGCCTCCAGACTGGTTGCCATGCTCGTCCTGTCGACCTTGGTGAGGATATCGCCCGGCAGCCAGAACTTCAGGTCCGCATACTGCGCCTGGTCCAACCCGCTGCGCATGGGTGCCTTTGCCATGAGGTCGTAAAGCGGCTGCTCGGCGCGGTAGCTGCCGAGATCGGCCGCCAGATCGGACGAGTAGTTTGCGAAACGCCCCTCGGGCGGTAGAAAGGAGAGCGCACGGGCGTACCCCTCCTCCCCCGAACCGGCGAGGGAGAGAAGCGTCGTTTTCGCCCGCAGCGGTCGGGGTGCCCAATCGGCCTTGGGATATATCCGCCCCAGTGAACCGAGCACATTGCGCCGCACCGGATCCGGTATCAGCGCGCGAAGGCGCTCCTCATGCGCGTGGAACACCTGCCGCCGGTAGCCCGCAAAGGCTTCGTCTGCGCCATCGCCCGATAGCGCGACGGTAACGGTCTCACGCGCAAGCTGGCACACGCGCCACGTCGGCAGGGCAGAGGCGTCGGCGAAAGGTTCGTCGAACATTCCGGCAATCGTATCGATGGCGTCGAACTGGTCGGCGCTGACCGTGCGGGCGTTGTGATCTGTGCCGAAAATGCGGGCGACCTGCTGCGCGTAACCCGTCTCGTCAGCGCTGGTGACGTCGAACCCGATGGAGCAGGTTTTCACCGGCTGCCGGCTCGCCTCGGCCATAAAGGCGACCACGCTGGAACTGTCGACCCCGCCCGACAGGAAAGCACCCAGCGGAACGTCGGACACCATGCGACTTGTCACCGCCTGCTGCAGATGGTGCAGCAGCTCCGCCTCCAGATCTTTCGCCTTGCCCTTGTGACGATCGGCAAAGCTGATGTCCCAGTACTGCTGCGGCTGCGGCAGGGGGCTGTCGTGTTTCAACAGCAGCGTGTGACCGGCCGGAAGCTTTTGCACGCCTTTCAGGATGGAGCGGTGATCGGGCACGTAGCCCCACGCCATGTAGTCCTCAACAGCGCGGGGATCGGCTTCACGACGCATGAGAGGATGCGCCAGCAAACCCTTGAGTTCCGATGCGAAAGCTATCGAGCCATCGGAAAGCTGTACGTAGAACAGAGGCTTCACGCCGAACCTGTCGCGCGCCAGGAACAGTTCGCGTCGCTTTTGATCGTAGATGGCGAATGCGAACATGCCGTTCAGGCGGGAGACGCATTCCGCTCCCCATTGTTCGTAGGCGGCGAGGATGACTTCGGTGTCGCCCTCGGTCCTGAACTTCACTCCGCGTGCCTCCAGTTCCTTGCGCAGGTCCCGGAAGTTGTAGATTTCACCGTTGAATGTGATGACCAGCCTCTCGCTGGCCGAGTGCATCGGCTGCGGAGATCCTGCCACGTCGATGATGGACAGGCGCCGATGGCCCAGCCCCACACCGGGCGCCGTCCACACCCCCGCCCCATCCGGTCCGCGATGGGCGAGGACATCGGTCATGCGCTCCACCCGCGACGGGTCGACCGGCTTGATGGTTCCACAATGAAAAAGGCCCGCGATGCCGCACATGAGCGCGAACTAGTCCAGCCGCGCTATATCGTCCATCCACTCCGGCAGGGGAGCGGTGGATTGCAGGAAATCGTGAAGTACAGCCCCGGCGTCCTGCGAAGCCGTCTCCTCTGCGGAGAGAATGAGCATGATGGTGGGCTGCGGGGTGCCAATTAGGCGGTCGCGCATGTTCGAAAGCTTGAGTTGCAGGCGGCTGCTGCCGGTCCACTCGCCATGGCGATACCAGGTGTAGGCGACCCGCTGCTGCGTTCCCAGCGCCTGCAGGCGGTCTCCTGCTCCGCCCGAAGGGGCATCCTGCGACTGCAGCCAGCGCCATTCCGTATCGAGCGGCAACGCGCCCTCGCCGTAGGCACCGGCCTCGCGCCCGTCCTCCTGAGCGCCGTAAATGGCGAAAACGACGTCGACTACCCTGCCTTGCCCATCCCGGTAGCTTGCGACCATGCGCCGGTCTGCCCCGCCCGTGCGTGGCTGCCAGCGATAGGTCTGGTCGAGCGCGGTGCGGGTCCAGCCGCTCACCTGAGGAAGGGCAACGTCCTGCGCAACCTGCGCATCCAGTCCGCGAGCATTGGCCGACCACGCCAGCATGACCAGCGCCGTGGCGGCGCAGGCTGCGAGCAAGGTCCAGCCGTTTCCGCCGAACCGCTCGAGCCGGGCGGGCCAGGCTGCCTCTGCGATCTTCTTTGCATCAATGAACGGATCGTCCACATGGCGATCGAAGAACTTCCAGCCGATTGCCAGCAGCGCAGCCATGACCAGCGCGAAAAATATCCAGCCATAGAAAATATGATCGAACCCGGCGGCAAAGCCGATGCCTTGCGACTGGGCGATGTAGATCGTGCCCCACGCCCGCACGCCGTTGGCAAGGATGGGAAGGATGATCGCCACCGCCATGAATCCCGCGCGCCGCCACGGGGAGCGGAAGCACACGTGCGAGACGAGCGTGCCGAGCGCCACCATGGCTATCAGGAACTTCACGCCCGAACAGGCCTCGGCAACTTCGAAGAGACCGGCCGGCGTGTCGATGAAAACACCCTCGATGATCGCGGGGATACCGCTGGCATGGGTCAGCGCGATGGTGATGTGCGCGGTGATCATTTGCAGCGCGGGCACCAGTTCCTCCCCTATCGGGACAAGGAACAGGGCGAAGCACAGCGGAAACAGCAAGGCCCATGCGATGCGCGGGCCAAGTATCGTGATGACAGCGCTCTGCAGCGCCAGGACAAGGCCGAAGTGGGAGATCGTCGCCGTTCCGGAGATGTCGCCCAGCAACCAGCCGAACAGCACTCCTGCGACAAGCACCACTCCCGGCCACCAGGCCCGCGGTGTCAGTTTTGCCAGTTCGGGCGCGCGTTGCACGACCAGCCAGCCTAGGATCAGCGGCACCAACAGGATGTGATTGTAGGTGGAACTGTTCCACCATTGTAGCATCATCGCGGCCCAGTCCGCAGCGAAGAGCGCGAATACAGCGAGCCATGCAAGCGCCAGCTGCATTAACGGCGCGCGCCAGGCTGGCGCGATCCGCTCGGCCAGCAATGCTCGGCGCGGAGAGATCGCCTCAAGCGGCATCGCGCGGGGCCACCTGTTCAAGTCCCAGCAAGCGCGGCAAATCGGAAAGCATCGCGGGCCAACTCATCGTATCGAGGACGAACTGCCGGGCGCTGTGCCCCAGCGCACGGGCGGTTCCGGAATCGTTCGACAGGCGAAGCAGCTCTTCCACGAACGCCGCATCGTTCGAGGCGACGATGAAATGCCGACCGCTTTTGGCCTCGATACCCGTAGCCGCATCGGGAGATACGATGACGGGCCGCGCCATGGCCATCGCCTCCAGCACCTTGTTCTGCACCCCGCGGGCAATCGTGAGCGGAGCCACCACGATATCTGCACCGGCCAGCCAAGGCCGGGTATCAGGAACTTCGCCCACAACGCGCGTGTTGTTGACCCCGTCCAGTGCCATCACTTCGCGGGTGGGGGCACGTCCCACGATATGGAACTGCGCCGATGGCAGCTTGCTCAGCACGCCGGGCATAATCGCATTCGTCATGCGGCGGACGGCATCGATATTGGGGGCGTAGTCCATCTGGCCGGTAAACACGTAGTGCGGGCCTCCGCTGGCCAGTGCCTGCTCCGGCTCGACCGCCTTGGGATCGAATGCGGCGCAATCTATCCCGTTGCGAAGCGCGCGGATACGATCCGGCGTCGGCACACGCTTGCGCAAAAGGTCGGCCTCGGCCTCGCTTACCAGCAAGGTGGCATCTGCGCGTTTGGCGAGTTCGGCCTCCACACCGCGCAGCAGCTTGCCCTCTCGTGCATCGATCCAGCTACGTGGCCCGCGTCCGGCCTCGGCAAACGCCTCGAACTTGGCGGAATCGACGTCGACCAGGTCGACCAGCAGCCGCCCCTGCCAGTCGCGCGGGACATATTGCCCCATCTGCCCAGAGAACACGTAGATCGCGCCAATGTCGCGCTCTGCCAGCAACTGGTTTACCCATTGCGAGAGCGCCTCGGACCGAAAGGCCGTCAGGCTCACGGGCTGGCCGCGCAGCAAGGCCTCTACGCCAGCCACCGGCAGCGGCTTTGATCGGCGGGACATGCACCAACTGGCAGCCACTTCGGCGAGTCTATGCTCGTTCGTGATATCAGTCGAGTTTTCAGCAAGGCAGCCCACATGAACCGGTGCGATTTCCGCCAGGGCTTTCAGGACGTGATGCGAACGTATCTTGTCCCCGCGGTCGGGCGGAAACGGCACGCGATGGGCAAGAAAGAGGATTTCGCCACGCACTCCAGCCCCCTAGCCAAGGCCACGCGCAATGAATGGTCCGACGAAGTTGGCGACCGGCAGGGGCAGCTTCTTCCACATGGCGATGCGCGACTGGTGGCGCTTGCTGGTCGGGTCCGCGTCGCGCGCCGCATGTCCCGGCGCGGTCCATCGCGCGTAGGACAGCGGCTGCGGTTCGAAACCCCAGTTCTTCTTGAAATGATAGGCACCGCTACCGGTCTTGCTACGTCCGAAGTCGAACCGGTCGCATCCGCGACGGCGGGCGTGCAGCATCAGTTCGTAATACATCCGGTCGTTCGCGCGCAGGCGGCGTGCATCCCAGGTGCCCCCGCCCCAGTAGGGCATGACGGCCCCCTGATGGTAGAGCGACAGCACGCTGGCTACCGCCTGGCCCTTGTCCCACACCGTAAGGATATCTGCGTCCAGTCTGTCGAGCACCGCATCGAACAGCGCCCGTGGAAATACCGGCGTCCCCAGATTGCGCACGCTTTCTGCATAGACGCGGTAATGCGCCGCCCGATTCAGCGGTGCCGTGCCAGTGGTAACCTTCAGATCGTTCTTCAGACCTTTGCGCACCTCGGCGCGCTGTTTTCGCGGAATGGCGGTAAGCTGCTTGTCGGCATCATCGGCCAGGGGGGCAACGAAACCGCAATGACTGTCCTGGCTGATTGCCCAACCCTGGCCGGATGCAGATCCGCGCAGTTCCACATCGGTGCAGGAAAGGCGCAGGGCATATTCCTGCACTGCATCGCACAAGTCCCGTGCCGTTTCCTCGCTTTCGCAGAGGACCCCGCCTTCCACGGCGAAGCCCGACGAGGCGAGCAACCTGCCGAAGATGGGTGAGTGAACTTGCGTCAGCGGCAGCCATCCGGTCAGGCGGCCAGCCTTCTCCGCCACTAGTCCGCAAGCCTGCTGGCCGGTGCCATGCTCTACGGCCTGCAGCCACGCGGGACGGTGGAAGACCGACCCGCCCTGTTCGGCCACGAACCCCTCGACAAGGGCAACCTCGTCGGGCTGTCGCAGATCGACCGCGCGAACGGTCTCCCGCGTCAGGGCGAATGGCGCATTCATCCGCCTATCGCACGCTCAAGCCGAAGCCGGAGGTTTTCCCGCTTGGCCACGCCATCCATACGCCCCCAGTGGAATTCGCGCACCAGCTGCTCAAGCTTACCCGCCATCTTGTCCAGGTTGGTATAATGCCTGAGGCGCGATCGCAGCGGTGCACCGGCCACGCGGGGCTGGCCGGGATCGATTTCCCAAGGGTGAAAATAGAATACGGCCGGGCGTTCATCGGTGCGGTTGACCTGGCGGATGGCCCAGCGGCTGAAGGCATAAGGCAGCACCCGGAAGAACCCGCCACCGCCCGCCGCCAGGCGCTTGCCCCGAAACACCGCCGTCGTGACCGGCAATTCCACGAAGTTGCTGCCTGCAACGGGCTTGAAAGCGAAACGCGGGGCTTCCCGCCAGCCATAATGATCGTGCGCCACAGGGGCGACGCTGGACGAATAGAGGTAGCCCGCCTCGGCCAGGACCTCGTGCGCCCAGGGCGTGCGGGCATCGATGGAGAAGCTGGGCGCACGGTAGCCCACTACGTGGGTGCCACTGGCGTCTTCCAGAACAGTCCGCGTGTGGGCGATGTCGGTCGCGAAACTCGCCGCGTTCATGCGAAACACACGCTGATGATCCCAGCCATGGCTGGCAATCTCATGCCCCCGATTGGCAATTTCGCGCAGCAGACCGCCGTGACGTTGTGCCACCCAGCCAAGCGTGAAGAAGGTGCCCCGTGCTCCCGCTTCATCGAACAGATCGAGGATCTGGCGAACATTGCGGTCCACCCGGTCATCCAGCCCGGCCCATTGGTCGCGCTCGATCACATCCTCGAACGCGCCCACCTGGAACCAGTCCTCGACATCGACCGACAGGCCGTTGACAATGGGGTTCGCCCTGGATGGCCTGTTGGCGAAGTTAAGCGCGTTCACGTGGGTCAAGCTCCTGGCGCATTTGCCGCGCGCGGGGTGGTTCAAGCGGCCTTGCTGGAATCCATTTCGCTTTCGATCCAGTCGATCAGCATCGTCAGGGTCTGGCGGATCGTGCGTTCCTGCTCGAAACACTTGGCCTCCACCCGGGCGAGCTGGGCGCGCAGGGTCTCGATTTCCGGATTCACCTTCTCTTCGATATCGGTCTCACGCTGCTCTGCCATTTCGACAATGGCCTGCTGCAATTCGGCAATCTGGGCATCGCGTTCGGCGAGGTATTCCTCGAGCATTTCCTTATCGACGCGCGGCGTGGTGGGCATAGCCTTTACCGGTTCGTAGCTCACCTCCGCCTTGGGCATGGGTGCAGGTGCGGCTTCCGGGAATGCGCGCTCGGCCTCCATTTCGGCCAGCACGTTCTGCAGCATGGCCGCGTCGATGCGGCTGCGCTCCTCGACGGCGCCCAGCAGCAGCAGGCGGTTGGCGACCTGGTTGACCCGGCGCGGAATGCCGCCGCTCGCTTCGTACAGTTCGGTGAACACGCGCTGGTCGAAAGCGGGATTGCCGTCCCAGCCAACCTTCTTCAGGCGGTGGATGATGTAAGGCTCGATCTCGCCCTTCTGCATCGGCTCCAGGTGGTGCGCGGCGATCACACGCTGACGTAGCTGCTCCAGTCCCGGATCGCTCTGGATCGTGGCGCGGAACTCGGGCTGACCCAGCAGCAGCGTCTGCAACAGTGGGTGGTTGCCCAGCTGGAAGTTCGATAGCATGCGCAGTTCTTCGAGGGCAGAGACGGAAAGGTTCTGCGATTCGTCCATTACCAGCAGGCAGCGGCGACCCTCGCGGGCTTCCTCGTGCAGGAAACTTTCGATCTCGGTCAGCGCGGTCGCCTTGTCGTGCCCCTCGATATCGAGGCCGAAGCTGCGAGCGACGACGTGGACGATCTCTTCGCCGTCCAGCTTGCTCGTCACGATCTGCGCCACGGTGACCTGGCTTTCGTCCAGGCTCTCCATCATGTGCGCGACAAGCGTCGACTTGCCGGATCCAACCTCGCCGGTGATCACGATGAAACCTTCGCCCTGCGCCAGGCCATAGCCAAGGTAGGACAAGGCTTTGCGATGCGTGATCGAACGGAAGTAGAATTCCGGATCGGGCGTCAGCTGGAAAGGCTTGCCGGTGAGGCCATAAAAGTTATCGAACATGGGTCTGGTCTCCTTGATGACCCTTCAGTCAAACGTGTAGCGAAGGCCCAGGAGGGCCGAAGCGGAAGAATAGTCGGTAAGATCGTCGTCGCGGCTGATGCCATCGATGCCGACGGCGGCAACGCCGGTCAGTCCACGCCAGATGTCGCGGTTGTAGGCGAGAGAAGCGGAGTAGCCGATGCCGTCACCCAGATCGCCTGCGCCTGCATCGAACCAGCTGGCATAGGCCCCGGCGGACAGGCCGGAATTGCGGTCCAGCTGGTGCGCGATATTGGCCGCGACGTAGTAGCTTTCGTCCACTACGCCATCGATGCTGGCCAGCACGGTATTCTCGCCGCCGATGAAACTGCGCCGATCGTAACCCGCACCCAGGCCGAAGCTGGTGCGCCCGGCGACGGCGGAATAGCTGGCCGAAACGCCGCGATTGCGGAAGACCGAGGACCGCAGCGAATTGAGCTGTGCCAGGGTACAGTTGTTGCCGGTCACGCCGATCACGCAGCCACCCAGATCGCCAGAGATCGGGTTACGCACCGCTTGGAAATCGGTGCCAAGCAGGTCGATTGCATCGGTCAGCTGTCCGCCGAAGCCGGTGATATTGTCGTACACCGCAACGCTGAGCCCCGAGTTCGCATTGGGCGAATAGGACAGCGAGCCGTAATAGGTGGTGGAGCCGTAGCGGCGGCCCACCGTGGCTGACAGCGATGTGCGGCGGCTGGGTCGCCACATGACGCCCACGTCCCAGATCAGGCCATCGGTCTGGTAAGCGATCTGGCGTGGCTGGCTGTCGTCGGTGACGAGGCGACCGTCCGGGCCGATTACGGGATTGTCGTTCTCGTCCAGCAATGCGTTGCGGCTGGAGACTTCAACATCCTCGAATCCCACACCGGCCACGAGGGCCACGTTGGGCGAGACTGGCAGGGTCACGTCGCCGCGAACATACTTGTCATCAATGCGCTGATCGAGGTTGGAGATATCCTGCCGGTTCCACCCGGCTCCTACTCCGACACCGACCGGAGCTACGGTGCCGGGTGCCAACCCGACGCGGAGCGCGGCGTTGTGGGTTACGCTGTCATCGAAGATATCAACCGCGTCCTCGCCCGGGGCGACGACCACAGCATCGGGCGATTCCACCCGGGTATAGCCGAGGCGGTACTGCCCGCTGATCTCGACCGGGCCGGACCGCGTCTGCACGGAGGGGCCGGCATAGACCGAATAGATCTGGCTGGTGGAATCCTCGTTCCCCCCGATCTGGCCGATAGAACTGAAACCGCTTGCATCGACGCTGGTGCGAGAAGCGAGACCACCCGCTTCCAGCGTGATCCCCTGGCGCACCAGGCCGACCGACGCGCGGGCGATGCCCGAAACCGTATCGCTATCCACTGCATCGCCGTAGCCGATATCCCGCTCGTACCGCAGGGAGGCCGAGGCGGCGCTGTTGCGACCGGCGATTGTCGCATCCACGCCCGCGGCAAGCTGCGTGTAGGTGAGCACGTCGTCGCCCGGCTGCAACTGCGCAGTAACGACCTGCGATGCCTCGATATAGGGCGCAATGTCGGCGCGCCGGGTACGTTCGTCGCGCCCGGCATCGGCGCCGTCCTGCGCGGCGGATGCAGCGGCCGGTTCCTGCTGCTGGGCCAGCGCCGAACCGGGCAAGAGCGCGAGCGCGAGCGCCAGGCTGGCGGTGGTGGTAAACTTGGCGAGCACGGCCATCAAACCTCCTCCCCGTAATAGGCGCCAAAGCGGCGCCCGCTGGGGCTGAAATGGGCTGCGTTCAGCAGCAGCTTGAGATCAGGACAGGACGAAAGCAGGGTCAGGGCATCTTCCAGCGCGTTCTGGCCCGTGCGATCCGCGCGGGCCACCACGATGGCCTGCCCCACATGGTTGGCCAGTTCGGCCGCCTGAGATGCGGCCAGGGCGGGCGGGCTGTCGAAAATGACGATGCGCCTGGGCGCGGCGCGGGTCAGGCGATCAAGCACTTCCGCCGTGCGATGGCTGGCAAGGTATTCGCTGTCCAAAGTGGTATGGTTGCCAGCAGGCAGGACATACAGGCCGGCGATATCGGTGTTGAGGACGCAGTCCTCTACCATCAAGTCGTCACGTGCCAGAACGTCCATGAAGCCCGGCCCCTTGGGCAGGCCCAGCATCTTGAGGACAGAGGGCTTGGCGAAATCGGCATCCACCAGCAGCACTTCGCAGTCCTTTTCCGCTGCCAGCGCCAGCGCCAGGTTCACCGCGCAATAGCTCTTGCCCTCGTCGGGGTGCGGCGAACAGACAAGCACGCGCTGCGCCAGCCCATCCGTGCGCTTGTCCTGCGCCTGGCGCACCGACTGCAGCACCTGCCGCTTCACGATGCGGAACTCCTCCAGCAGCTCCGACACCTGACCTTCGGGGTTGATCAGCCCATAGCGGAGCAGGCAATCGCGATCGATCGGGTGGACGGTGTCGCTGAACGTTACATCTTCGTAGACCGGAGCGGGCGATAGTGCCGCCTCCGGCGCTGGCGCAGCGACGGGCGCGGAAGCAGGCTGCGCCGGTTCAGCAGAGATCGCCTCAGGCGCTTTCGCCTTGGGCGTCGCCCGCTTGGGACGGCGGTTCACCGGCTTCTTCAGCTCGCGCGGAACCTTTGCAGGCTTGTACCCTGCCAGTCCGAACATGCTTTCGGCGCGTTCGAGCAGAGACTTCGGCGGCTCGGGCGTGTTGCTTTGATCGGTCATCGTCCGCTCTCCCTCATGCCACCATGCCGCGCTGGACGAATTCCACGCCCATCAGCACCACGAACAGCATGCCAAGGCCCCCTACCCCGGCGGCGAAGTACTTGAGGCGCTTGGCGCGTAATTCGCGGCCTGCCTCGGTGAAGGTGTGCGTGATCGTCCCGATCACCGGCAGTCCGAAGGCTCGCTCCAGCTGGTTTGCCGTGGCGAAGGTGGAGCCAAGCTTGCTCACCGCGAAGGCCGTGCCCCCACCCGCGCCCAGGCCCACGATCAGGACGCCCAGCAGCAGCAGCGGACGGTTGGGTGCCGCAGGCTTGCGCGGTGTCGTTGGTGGATCGACAACCTCGAACTGCACCGCGCTGCGCTCGTTTTCCACCTGGCCGCGCAGCCGCAACTCCTCGCGATCCTGCAAAAGCTGGTCATACTGCTGGCGCAGCACGTCATAATCGCGGCTGATGCGCTGGGCTTCGGCAGCGGCGCCGGGTTCCAGTGCCTGATTGGCCGTGATCGATGCGATTTCCGAACGCAGGGCAGCTGCCCGCGATTGCAGCGACTGCACGTTGGCCTGACGCTCCACGTACATCGACTGGAGAGTGCTGTAGGCAGGGTTCAGTGTGCCGCCGGAAGGCCCTGCGGCCTGCGCCTGCTCACGCAAGGATGCGACGGTGCGGCGGGCGGCAACCATGTCGGGGTGCTCGTCCGTCAAGCCGCGCGCTTCGAGGGCGGCAAGCTGCGCCTGGGCCTGGGCGAGCGATGCCTGCGGGCCGCCAGCACCCGGTGTGACGATGAAACGCGGCGTGCTCGATATCTGGCCCTCGAGCCCAGCCAACGCGCTTTGCGAAGCGGCAAGGTCGGCCTCGACCGCGCGCAGTTCGCCGCGCGTGGCATTCAACTGGGTAGCAATGGCCTGCGCCCCGCCGATCAATTCGGGATGGGCTGTCTCGAAGGCCAGGCGGCGTTCCTCGGCAGCGGCGAGTTCGGCTTCGCGAGCAGCCAGCTGCTGGTTCAGAAACTCGATAGATTCCTCCATGTCGCCCCGCGCCCCGCCGAGGTTCTCCTCGCGGAAAATGTCGATCATCCGCTGCGCGATAACCTGCGCCAGTTCGGCGTTATCGGAATCGGAGAGGTCGCTGCGAGCGCTGGAAGCGGTGATCTCGAAGATGTTCTCGCCTTCGCTCACCACCTCGATGTCCTTGGTCAGCCGCTCGATCGCGGCTTCCATCTCAGTGGGGGATGTCACGCCGTCCCCGATGCGCGTGGAGCGGACTACCGTCTCGAGGTTGACCGAGCTCACCAGGGTCTGGCGAATACGGTCGATATCGCGTGCCCGGCTGGCGGCGCCGATGCCGATCTGTTCGGCCAGCACGTCGTCCAATTGTACGAAGATGCGGGTCTCGCTCTCGTACCTGTTGGGTATCAGCGCAACGACCAGCCACCCCAGCAGGCAGACGCCCCAGGCGACCCCGAGGGCCAGCCAGCGACGGTTCCAGATCGCCCAGATGCCACCGCGCAGTTCTTCGAGAAGCTGGTGCAAAGCTTACATACCTTCCTTAGAACATGCTCTCTGGAATGATGATGACGTCGCCGGGGCGCAGCATCACGTTCGCATCGCTGTCGCCGCGGCGCAGCAGGTCGGACAGGCGCAGCGCGTATTCCTTCTGGCTGCCGGACTGACGATCGAAGCGGATCAGCGTGGCGCGATTGCCGGCCGCATATTCGGACAGGCCACCGACGGAGATCATCGCATCCAGCAGCGTCATGTTGGCGCGGTAGGGGATCGAGGCCGGCTGCGCCGTCGCGCCCACGATCCGCACCTGCTGGCTGAAGGTGCCGGCAAATTCGTTGACGATCACGGTCACCAGTGGCTCTTCGATGTATTGCGAAAGCTGGAGGCGGATGTCCTCCGCCAGCATGGTGGGCGTCTTGCCCACCGCAGGCATGTCCGCCACCAGCGGCGTGGTGATGCGGCCATCGGGCCGCACCTGGACCTCGGCGCCCAGTTCGTCGTTGCGCCAGACGTGGACGGTCAACTTGTCGAGCGGACCGATCACATATTCCTCGCCCGGCCCTTCCTGCATGGCGACAAACCGAGCCGGCTCCAGCTCCGGCCCGGAGGCAGCACCCGCGCAGCCGGACAGGCCGATAGCGAGGCTTGCCGAAGCAAACAGGAGAGTTGCGGACTTTGTCTTGCGCATCGATGCGTCCTTCGCGAACTTGAGTGGGCTGGCAGGCGCGGCCTTAGAAGCCACGCAGGCAGACAGCCCGGGATCCGGTCAGGGGTTGTCGCGAAAAAGGGTGAACATTGCGTTAGCCTTCACACCCAAAACCCCGCTGGAAGCGGATTTTGTGAAGGCCTGTACTATTCCGGGACGATTTTGCGCTCGTCCTTCAGACAAGCATCTCGCGTGCCGCACCCTGCCCCAGGAACGTCGCCGGACTGGCGCTGGCACCATAGGCTCCGGCGCAGAAAATCGCGACCAAGTCTCCCACCTCGGCACGCGGCAAGTGAGCCGCGTCGGCCAGGCGGTCCAGCGGCGTACACAGACAACCGACCACGTTGACGACCTCCTCCGGCTCGTCATCGAAGCGCGTGACTATTGCGGCGGGGTAATTGCGGCGCACCACGGTGCCGAAGTTGCCTGACGCGGCAAGCTGGTGGTGCAGGCCCCCGTCGGTGATCAGGTAGGTAGTGCCGTGGCTTTCCTTCCGGTCCACGATGCGCGTGAGATAGACGCCCGCTTCCCCGACCAGATAACGCCCGAGTTCGATGGCGAACTTCGTCTTTTCCAGCACTTCCGGAAGCGCGGCAAAGCGCTGCGCCAGAGCGGCACCGATGGCAGTAATATCCAGCGGCCTATCCTTGTCGAAATAGGGAATACCGAAACCGCCGCCCATGTTGAGGTGCGGCACTTCCACGCCCGCGTCCCTCGCCAGCTGCGCCGCGAGATCAAGGACATGGCCCTGCGCTTCTATCAGGGCCTCTGCATCAAGAGCCTGGCTGCCCGAATAGATATGAAACCCGCGCCAGTTTGCGCCGGCATCCACGATCCTGCGGGCAAGATCGGGCACGCGGTCAGCGTCGACGCCAAATGGCTTGGCACCCCCGCCCATTTTCATCCCCGAACCGCGCAATTCGAACGTGGGGTTCACGCGGATCGCCATCCTCGGGATGACGCCAAGCTCCTTCCCCATCTGCAAGGCGCGCTGTGCCTCGTTCTCCGATTCGATATTCAGGGTCACACCGGCGCGGATGGCCGCCCACAGTTCGCGGTCGCGCTTTCCCGGTCCGGCAAAGCTGATTTCCCGGGGTAAATATCCGGCCTCCCGCGCCTGCTCCAGTTCGCCGGACGAAGCGATGTCGAGGCCATCGACCAGATCTGCCAAGAATTCTAGCAATGGCCCATAAGGGTTTGCTTTCATGGCGTAATGAATGTTCAACCGTTCGGGCATTACCTTGCGCAGGCCCGCGATTTGGTGTTCGATGATCTCGCGCGAATAGACGAACAGGGGGGTGTCGCCGGCCTCCTTCACCAGCGCGCTGGCGCGTCGTCCACCAATGGCCAGTTCGCCATCTATCGCGGAGAATTCAGGAGGGATCGGACCGAGCGCCTTCATGCCGCGTCCCTCGCCAGCCTGGCCCTGTCGATCTTGCCGTTGGGATTGAGCGGCATCGCCTCCACCCAACGAACGACGGCAGGCTGCATGAAATTGGGGAGTTCGCTCCGCAAGGCGGCACGCAGGGCTTCCTCGTCGCCGGAACCCCGCACGACCAGATGGATGGCGTGCCCCAGTTTCTCATCGGGAACGCCAAGCGCCACCGCCTCGTCCGCCAGTCCTGTCGCGATAGCGACCTCCTCTATCTCCTGCGGGCTGATACGGTTGCCCGCGCTCTTGATCATGGCATCGTCACGGCCGACGAAATAGAGCAGACCATCGTCCGCCCGCCGCACGTTGTCGCCAGACCATACCGCCATCCCGCCGTATTCCGAGGCCGCTGGTGCAGGCTTGAATCGTTGCGCGGTGCGTTCTGGATCCTGCCAGTAGCCTTGCGCCACAAGTGGACCGCAGTGAACCAGTTCGCCCTCTTCGTGAACCTCTCCGCGACCGTTGACGACCAGTATTTCCGCAAAGGGAATGGCGCGGCCCATCGAGGTCGGGTGATCGTCCACCAGATCGGGATCGAGATAAGTCGAGCGAAAGGCTTCGGTCAGGCCGTACATGGGGAACAGGCGTGCATCGGGAAAAATCCGTCTCAGGTCGCGCACCAGGTCCACGGTGAGCGCGCCGCCGCTGTTGGTCAGACGCCGCATCCCCTCCACGGCCTCCTGTGGCCATTCCTGCCCCACCAGTTGCACCCAAAGCGGCGGCACGGCGGCCAGCGTCGTGATGCCATGGCGGGCGCATGCCTTGATGACGTCACGCGGAGTGAGGTAATCGAGCGGCACCGCGCTGCCACCGGCATACCAAGTGGAGAGCAGCTGGTTCTGGCCATAGTCGAAGCTTAGCGGCAGCACGGCCAGCGTCACGTCGTCTGCCGCCATGCCGAGGTAGTGCGCCACGCTGACCGCGCCCAGCCACATGTTCGCATGGCTCAGCATCACGCCCTTGGGCCTGCCAGTGGATCCGCTGGTGTAGAGGATGGCGCAAAGCTCGTCCGGATCGGCCTCGGAAAGCATCTCCAGCGGCTCCGCCCCCGCTGCCGCGTCGAGAGCGGACTTTTCCTCCATCTGCGAACAGGCAGCAGGCACATCGCCCTCCTCCAGCGAGGCGAGCCTGGCCGCGTTCGCGATCAGCAGGCTGGCGCCGCTATCGGAAAGGATATGGCCAACCTGGGCGCGCTTTAGCAGCGGGTTGATGGGCACGTGGACGAGCCCCGCACGCGCTGCGGCCAGCGGCATCAGGCAAGTGAGTTCCCCCTTCGCGGCCCATGTCGCCACCCGCGCTCCCTTTTCCGGCACCTGCCCCGCAAGCCAGCCCGCAAGGTGCGCGACACGGCTTCTTAAGCCATTCCAGCTAAGCGTTTCGCCGCGCAGGACCAGCGCCGCATCCGTACCAGCCCCGCGCATGGCGAGGTGATCGAGCGGATAGGGCGTGGGATCGGGCGCGCTGGACATTGCATTCCTGGAGGATGGACGATTCAGTGACGGCGATCAGCTATCACGACACGGTTAACGATCTGCAAGACCTTGATTGGTCCGATGCTGGCCCGTTCGCCCGGCTGCAATGGTTCGCGCTGCTGGAAGAGAGCGGCATCGCGCCGCTGTTCGCCACGGCGACCGCGCATGGCAACGGCATTATTCTTCCCCTCCACAGGTCGGCCAACGGGCTGGAGGCGCTGACCAACTGGTATGCCTTTACCTGGAGCGACCTGCGCGCCGGCGACATGGCAAGCGAGGCCATGCTGGAGGCACTCGCCCGCGACCTTCGCCAGCGCACGCACCGGCTGACGTTGCGAAAGGTGCCGGACGAGGACGGCACACTTGCCCGCCTGACCCGCGCGTTCCGGCAGGCGGGATGGGTTGTGCTCGCCGAAGCGTGCGATACCAACCACGTGTTGCCCGTGGCAGGGCGCAGCTATGCCGCCTTCCTGGCAGACCGCCCGGGGCGACTGCGAACGACCCTGAAGCGCAAGGCGAAGAAGGTGGACGTCTCGCTTTCCACCGAATTCGAACCTTCCAACTGGCAAGCCTACGAGGACATTTACGCCGAGAGCTGGAAGCCTGCTGAGGGAGATCCCGCCCTGCTGCGCGCCTTTGCCATGGCCGAAAGCGCCGCGGGAAGGTTTCGCTTCGCCCTCGCCCGGCACCAGGGAAAACCGGTCGCGGCCCAGTTCTGGACGGTGGACGGCGATACCGCCTACATCCACAAGCTGGCCCATCGCAGCGATGCAGACGCCCTCTCCCCCGGCACGACGCTGACGGCTGCCCTGTTCGAGCGCGTGATCGACACAGACGGCGTTGAATGGGTCGATTTCGGCACGGGGGACGATCCTTACAAGCGAGACTGGATGGAACAGGTGCGCACCCGCTGGCAGGTCACCTGTCTGCGCCCTGCAGCGCCCCGAAACTGGCCCTTTGTGGCCAAGCATTTGTTGCGCAAGCTTGTCTCGGGCGGCGCTGATGGCTAGTGCGCAAGAACTATGGCGACCAATCTCCCCGCCCCGACCGAGCAGGCCGAAGACATCGATCTCGTCCTGCGGCAGGTTCTCGCTGACGTTCTTGGCCTCTCGGCAGAACGCATCGCGGCCCTCGATTCCGATTCCGGTCTCTTCGGCGACCTGCCCGAACTCGATTCGATGGCCGTCGCCGGCCTGCTCACCGAACTGGAGGACAGGCTCGATATCATCATCGATGACGAAGACGTCGATGGCGAAATGCTGGAAACTTTCGGCGGCTTGCTCGCGTTCCTCCAGGCCAAGCGCGCTGACGGCTGAAACCGCGTGCTGACGGGTCTCTGGCCCACGCCTTCAGGCTCTGACGAATATGTGATCGGCTTCGATGCCGGGCGCGCGCCGCGCGTGCTGGTGGTTCGCGCCCTGTTCGACGAAGGCAGCAAACTGCGCCATTTCACGGTCGAAACGATGCGGCGACTGGATGCGGCCGGGGTCGACAGCTTCCTGCCAGACCTGCCCGGCACCAACGAGAGCCTCCTGCCGCTGGAACAGCAGACGCTGGATGGCTGGCGCGCGGCGATGCGTGCTGCGGCAAACCATTTCGGGGCGACGCACGTGCTGGCAATCAGGGGCGGCGCTCTGGTTGCGCCCGGCCACCTGCCCAATATTCACTACGCCCCCGCATCCGGGGCCAGCCTGCTGCGCGCCATGCTGCGGGCCCAGGTCATCGCGGCGCGCGAGGCCGGGGAAGCGCAGAGCCGCGAGGATCTTCTCGAACGCGGGCGGTCGGAGGGGTTGCGGCTTGCCGGTTACAACTTAGGCCCGGACATGGTCGCGGAACTCGAACAGGCTTCGCCGGGTGAGAGCGACGCCGTCGAAATTGCCCAAGGCGATGTGGGTGGTGGGGGACTATGGCTCCGCGCGGAACCTGCCCACGACCCGGTGCAGGCCGATCGGATTGCCGAACTGGCAATGGGGCACCTGCGATGACCCGGCGGCATCTGACCTTTCCGTGTGAGGGTGACACCCTTGTCGCCACTCTGGACGAGGCCGCCGGTACCACCGGTCTGCTGATCGTCAGTGGCGGCAACGAAACCCGCAGCGGTGCCTTTGCCGGGCACGCCCGGCTGGCGGCGCGAATTGCTGCAAAAGGTTATCCCGTCTTCCGCTTCGACCGCAGGGGCGTGGGGGACAGCACGGGTACGAACGCTGGCTTTCGCGAATCGGCACCCGAAATCGAGGGGGCCCTTACCACTTTCCGCCAGCAGTCACCGCACCTGCGCCATGTCGTGGCTTTCGGTAATTGCGACGCGGCGTCGGCGCTGATGTTGGGCCATGGTTTCGGCACGGACGCGCTGGTGCTGGCCAACCCGTGGACCTTCGATGACGACAATGCGCAGGAGACCACGCCCGATGCCATCCGCGCGCGTTACATGGAAAAGCTGCGCAACCCACGTGAATTGGCCCGGCTTCTGACCGGCAAGGTCTCTATCGGCGGCGTTGCCAGAAGCCTGAAGCGCGCAACGCTGGAAAAGGCCAATACGACGCAGTTGGGAGAGGCAATGGCCGCCTCGCTGGCCGAATACCGCGGCAAAGCCTGTATCCTGCTGGCCGGGCGGGACCGCACGGCACAGGCGTTTCGCAGCAATTATCCGATCGCGCATGAAGCCATCGAAAAGCGCCCCGATGCCGATCACGGCTTCAGCCGCGCGGACGACAGCGCCTGGCTGGAAGAACGGATCGTGGCAATGCTGGCAGCTCAGGCCTGACGCACGAACAGGCTGGCCAGTTCCACGTGGGTGGACCAGCGGAACTGCCCGACGGGGCGCAGCTCTTGCAGGCGATAGCCCGCCTCCTTCAGTTGCACGCAATCGCGCGCCCAGCTTGACGGATTGCAACTGATATAGACGATGCGGGATACCCCGCTCGCCGCCAGTTGCTCCACCTGCGTGCGCGCCCCCGCGCGGGGCGGATCGAGCACGACGCCGTCGAAACCTGCCAGCTCCTCCGCCCGCACCGGATTGCGGAACAGGTCGCGATGCGCACATTCCACCGACAGGCGGCTGCGGTTGGCGACAAGACGCAGCGCGTTGATGGCCGCGGCATCCGCTTCGGCCGCCATAACCTGCGAGGTATCCGCCAGCGCCAGCGCGAAAGTGCCCAGCCCTGCGAACAGGTCTGCCACGCGGCCGCATCCCGCCAGCCATTCCCGCGCCGCGCCAACCAGTGCGTCCTCGCCGTGCTGCGTGGCCTGCAGGAAGGCTCCCGGCGGGAAAGCGACGGGGTAGCCGCCAAGGGTAACGGTAACCGGTTCGGGCTCCCAGAAGCTTTCGGCACCAAAGCCATGATCCAGCGTCAGGCGGGCAAGACCCTGGTCGCGGCAGAAATCGAGCAGAGTTTCGGTCTGCTCCAGCCCTTCCGGCGCGAAGCCACCGAGGTTCAGATCGATCCCCTGATCGACCAGGGTCATTTCTATCGCGATGGCATAGCGCCCCTTCAACTGCGCCAGATAATGGCGCAGCGGCCGGACCAGTTCGAACAGGCGCGGATGGAGGACATGACACTCGCGCATGTCGACCACCTTGTGCGATCCGGCCTGGGTGAAGCCGATCAGCGGACGCCCGCCGCCGTTGATCGCGCGCAGGCTCGCCCGGCGGCGGCTGTGCGGGGGAGACATAGCCGGAGCGGCGACATGCGCGGGATCGAGCTCCTGCGACTGCGCGGCGAAGGCAACGCGGTTGTGCACGAATTCCGCCAGCGCGGCGTCATCGCAATGTTGCAACTGGCAGGCGCCGCAGGTGCCGAAATGCCGGCAAGGCGGGGCGGCGTGGTGCGGCCCATGCTCCAGCGAGCCGTCCGGCAGCAGCACATCGCCGGGTGCGGCCATGGCAACATGCCGGCCATCGGCTGTCACGCCGTCACCCTTGGCAGCGATGCGGATTATCGTGTTCGAATCGGTCACAGGAATTGCGCGTAAGCGGCTGGAATTGCGTTGACAAGTTCGACCGCAGAGAAGGCCGGACCTGCGATCCGCGCGGCCTCGGCATGGATCTGCACCGCCTCTTCTGCCGCGTGGAAGGCACTGCGGCCCCCGGCCATGCGGCTTGCCGCCAGCCCGGCCAGCACGTCGCCTGTCCCCGCTGCGGATAGCCAGGAGGATGTCGGCGGAAAGAAACGCGTGCCTTCGTTACCCACCAGCACGTTGTCCGGACCTTTTGCCAGAACCGTCATGCCGGTGCTTTCGTGCAGGGCGGCGGCCTTCGCCAATTTCCCCTCGGCCACGATGCCGAAGGCCTTGCACAACCGATCGAGTTCGCCCTCGTGCGGAGTGGCGAGCACCGTGCCGGGGAAGGCGATTTCCATCTCGGGGCGCAGCAGGGTGAGCGCGTCTGCGTCCAGCACCAGGGCGATGCCGGACTTGAGCACCTCGGTCAGCTTGCGCCGCGCCGTGTCTGTCTGGCCCAGCCCCGGCCCGATGAGCAGCGCGCCCATGCGCTCGTCAGACACCAGCGAGGCGATATCGCCGCTGTCGTCGTGAACCAGGTCCGCCGGTAGATCGGGATGCGAATGGGGAGAGGACAGTTTGACGTAACCTGCACCCCCGTGCTGCGCCGCCCTGGCCGCGAGAATGCCCGCACCCGCCATGTCGCCGCCCGCGATCCCTACGAGGCCGCGCGAATACTTGTGCGCGTCGGCGTCCGGCGGGGAGAGCCCGGGGCGCCTGGCAAGCTGGATCGCGTCTTCGACAGGTCCAACGCCGATGTCGAACAGCCTGCGCTCCCCCATCACGGCCATGGCTGGCATCAGCCAGTGCGCGCGCTTCCATGCCCCGAGGGCGATGGTGAGCGTGTATTCAGGCAGGTTGTCGTTCAGCAGCGCTCCGCTGTCGCTATCGACGCCGCTGGGCAGATCGACCGCGACGCGCAGGTTGTGGCTGGCGGCAAGAGTGCGCATGGTGCCGACCAATTCGTTCGACAGCGGGCGCGACTGGCCCGTGCCGAAGAGGCAGTCCACGAAAACCTCCCCGTGCGCCGTGTCGACCGGTTGGCCGCCCCATGTGTCACGCGCGGTTTTGGCCGCTTCGCTGCCGGGCTCCATCGGGGCGACGACCGAAATGCTCAGCCCGCGTTCCTGCAACACGCGCGCGATCACGTAGCCATCGCCGCCGTTGTTGCCGGGTCCGCAAAGGATCGTAACCGGGCGACCGGCGGCGAGGCGCCATATCCAGTCGGCCGCGCCCGCACCGGCGCGCTCCATCAGGCTCTCTACGGTCTCGCCATTGTCGATCAGCGCCTGCTCGGCGGCCTGCATCTGCGCGACGGTAAGTATTTGATCGGCTGCCTGGGTCATTCGGAAACCGGCAGGTGGTAACGGTCCGAATCCACCCGCACTTCCACGTAACCACCGCGATTGGTCACCTCGGCCTGCTGCGCGCCGTCTGCGGTTATGAGGCCGCGACCCGGTACACCGAGTTCGAAACGGCGGAACGCGCCATCGGGGTGGCGCACGATGATGAAGCTGTCGACATCCTGTTCGACCCGCTCCATCGTGCAGTCGCGCCCAAAGCCGCCAGCCCCGTTCAGCGAGCAATCTATCATCGTCGTGCCAAGGGCTGGCTCCGCGCTTGCCTGCTGAGCGTCGTCACATCCTGCAACCAGCAGAAAAAATGCCGATGCGATGAGGGCGTGTCTCACGCCTTGCCGCCCCGCAGCACCTGGCTGACATCGCGGATCGCGCCCTTGGAGGCGCTTGTCGTCATCGCGGCGTAGGCCTGCAAGGCGGGCGTTACGCGGCGTTCGCGTTCTTCGACCGGCTGCCATGCAGCATCGCCCTTGGCTTCCATCGCGGCGCGGCGGTGGGCCAGTTCATCCTCGCTGATGACAAGATTGATGGTGCGAGCGGGAATGTCGATCGCGATCGTGTCGCCCGTTTCCACCAGCGCGATGGCACCGCCCTCGCCCGCTTCGGGGCTGGCATGGCCAATCGAAAGGCCGCTGGTGCCGCCGGAGAAGCGCCCGTCGGTCAGCAGCGCGCATTTCGCGCCGAGGCCCTTCGACTTGAGGTAGCTGGTGGGGTAGAGCATTTCCTGCATGCCCGGCCCGCCCTTCGGCCCTTCGTAGCGGATAATCACCACGTCACCTTCTTTCACCTCGTCGGCCAGGATGGCAGCCACGGCAGAATCCTGGCTTTCGTAAACCTTCGCCGGGCCGATGAACTTCAGGATGGATTCGTCAACGCCCGCCGTCTTCACGATGCAGCCATCGCGGGCGATGTTGCCGAACAGAACGGCGAGACCGCCATCCTGCGAGAAGGCGTGTTCGGCGCTGCGGATCACACCGCCTTCGCGGTCCATGTCGAGCTCCGCCCAGCGGCGCGACTGGCTGAATGCGGTCTGCGTCGGCACGCCGCCCGGCCCGGCCTTGTAGAATTCGTGCGTCTTGGAATTGCCGGTGCGCACGATATCCCAGTCGTCCAGCGCATCGCCCATCGTCGGGCTGTGGACCGTGGGCAGCGCGGTATGCAGCAGTCCGGCCCGGTCAAGCTCGCCCAGGATTGACATGATACCCCCTGCGCGGTGCACGTCTTCCATGTGCACGTCGCTCTTGGCCGGAGCGACCTTGGACAGGCAGGGCACCTTGCGGCTCAGCCGGTCGATATCCTGCATGGTGAAATCGACGCCCGCCTCTGCCGCGGCGGCGAGCAGGTGCAGCACCGTATTGGTGGAGCCGCCCATGGCGATGTCGAGGCTCATGGCATTCTCGAACGCTTCGAACGTGGCGATGGAGCGGGGAAGCACGCTGTCATCGTCCTCCTCGTAATACCGCTTGGCCAGCGCCACGACGAGCCGCCCTGCTCGCTCGAACAGGCCCTTGCGGTCGGAATGGGTGGCAAGCTGCGAACCGTTGCCGGGCAGCGAAAGGCCCAGCGCCTCCGTCAGGCAGTTCATCGAGTTGGCGGTGAACATGCCGCTGCACGAACCGCAGGTCGGGCACGCCGACTGTTCGATGCTGAGGACTTCCTCGTCGGTGTAGCTGTCGTCCGCCGCGGCAACCATGGCGTCGACCAGGTCGAGCGCCACTTCCTTCCCCTTCAGCACGACCTTGCCCGCTTCCATCGGGCCGCCGCTGACGAACACCACGGGCACGTTCAGGCGCATGGCGGCCATCAGCATTCCGGGCGTGATCTTGTCGCAGTTGGAAATGCACACCATGGCATCGGCGCAGTGCGCGTTGACCATGTATTCGACGCTGTCGGCAATCAGGTCGCGGCTGGGCAGCGAATAGAGCATGCCGTCGTGACCCATGGCGATGCCATCGTCCACGGCGATGGTGTTGAATTCCTTGGCAACGCCGCCTGCTGCCTCGATCTCCCGCGCGACAAGCTGGCCCAGGTCCTTCAGGTGGACGTGGCCGGGCACGAACTGGGTGAATGAATTGACGACGGCGATGATGGGCTTGCCGAAGTCGCTATCCTTCATGCCGGTGGCGCGCCACAGGCCGCGGGCACCGGCCATGTTGCGGCCATGGGTCGTGGTTCGTGAACGGTATGCGGGCATCGTGTGTCCTGCCTGTTGGTCGTGCCTTGCGGGTCACGGCCTTCTCTAATGGATGGGGCGCCCTATCCGAAAGAGGAAAAGCTTGGAGCGCGACAAGCGCTTCTCAATCGAAAGTATCGAGCGCCAGTTTCACCCGGCCTGCCACATCGGCGATGATCGCTGCCCAGCGGGCCTGCCCGGTCTCGGTCGCGATCAGGTCGTTGCGGATCTCGATGGCGCAATAAGGGCGTCCGCGCGCCTCTGCATGGCGGTTCATCGTCGCGTTCAACTGCTTCCCCGAATAGGGCTCGTTGTCGCCGACTGTCGCGCCCAGTTCGCCAAAAAGACGGATGGCGTGCTTCGCGGCGCGCTCGTCCTGGTTGTAGAGCAGCCCGATTTCCCACGGGCGATCCTGGTTGGGATCGCTTTCCAGTTCGGGCGTGAAGCTGTGGATGGACAGGATCAGGCCGGGCTGAACCTCGTCGAACCAGCGCTCAATCTCGGCATGGTACGGCCGGTGATAGGCATCGAGACGCGCCTCGCGGTCTGCGCCGATATTGCCCGGCACCAGGATGCCGTCGGTATTGATAGGGATCAGCTTGTCGTGCTCTTCCTCGCGGTGCATGTCGATCACCAGGCGGCTGACATCGCTCAGCATAGCAGCGATGCCGTGACGCCGGGCCAGCCGGTCGCAAACGCCGCTCGCGCCGATATCCCAAGCGACGTGCTTTTCCAGCACATCCGCAGAGACGCCCAGCTCCAGGCCTTCCGGCACGCGATTGGAGGCATGGTCGCACACGGCGACGATGCCGCCCGGTCGGGCTTCGCCGATATGACGGAAGACCGTCTCGCTCATCGCAAAAATCCTTTCATCTGCCACCAGTCGGAATGATCCAACCCCAGCTTTTGTGCCGCGCTATCGCGGATTTCTGCGGATTCATACAGGGCAAAGCAGGTTGCGCCGGAACCGGACATCTCTTGCATCCACGGATCGGTGGCTTGCAGGGCATCGAGAACAGTCGCGATTTGCGGGCAGATTTCGATGGCCGGTGCGCGCAGGTCGTTACGCCCTTCGCGGGCGATCGTGCGCGCGGAACCATCCGGCAGCGGTCCTTGGTCGATGCCGTCCCACGCCTTGAAAACCGGCCCCGTCGGAACCGGAACAAGGGGATTGACCAGCAGCACGGCCATGCCGGCCATGTCGTTCTCCACCTCGATCCGCTGCGCGCCGGTGCCCAGCCCGATGTGCATGTCGCTATCGACACAGGCCGGCACGTCCGCACCCAGCCTTGCCGCCCGCTCGCGCCAGTCGCCTGGCAGGCCAAAGGCGTTGCGCACCATGCGGAACAGGGCGCCGGCATCGGCAGACCCTCCTCCCAGCCCGGCGGCGACGGGCAGGTTCTTCTCCAGCGTCACGTCCAGCCCGTCCGGCCTCGGGAGGGCAGAAAGCGCCTGCATCACGATGTTGTCGAACGGGTTATCGAGCGCAGTCGCGAACGGACCCACCGTGGTCAGCCTGTCCTCATCCGCCCTGCGCGCTGTCAGCACATCGCCGCAGTCGACGAAGGCGAACAGCGTCTCCAACTCGTGATAGCCATCCTCGCGCCGCTTGCGGACATGCAGCGCGAGGTTGATCTTGGCATAGGCGGTTTCGGTAAGGCGCAAGCCTGTGGCTCACATGTTGGGATAGTTCGGCCCGCCGCCGCCTTCGGGCGTGGTCCAGTTGATGTTCTGGTTTGGGTCCTTGATGTCGCAGGTCTTGCAGTGGACACAGTTCTGCGAATTGATGACGAACTTCGGCTCCGCGCCGTCTTCCTGCACCCATTCGTAGACCCCCGCCGGGCAATAGCGCGTGGAGGGCCCGCCATAGACTTCCAGCTCACTCTCGCGCTGCAGTTCCATGTCCTTCACCTTCAGGTGGTTGGGCTGGTCCTCGGCGTGGTTGGTGAAGCTGTAGGAGACGCTGGTGAGCCGGTCGAAGCTGATCTTGCCGTCGGGCTTGGGATAGTCGATCGGCTTGTGCAGGTCGGCCCGGTGCGTCGCTTCGTAATCGCGGTGGTGGCCCATGGAGCCGAGGCCCACTCCCAGCGTGCGCAGCCACATGTCCGCCCCGGCAAGCACGGTGCCGATGTCGCCACCGAACTTGGCAACCAGCGGCTGCGCGTTCTGCACCTTCTTCAATTCCTTGGCGATCCAGCTGTCGCGCAGGTTGGCGTCGTAATCGGCAAGCTCGGTATGTTCGTGCCCCTCGCCGATGGCGGCGGCCACGCTCTCGGCGGCCAGCATGCCGCTCTTCATGGCGGTGTGGCTGCCCTTGATGCGCGGTACGTTCACAAAGCCCGCCGCGCAGCCGATCAGCGCCCCACCGGGGAATGCCAGCTTCGGCACGGACTGCCAGCCACCCTCGTTGATGGCGCGCGCGCCGTAAGCGACGCGGGTGCCGCCTTCCAGGTATTCACGGATGGCGGGGTGGTGCTTCCACCGCTGGAATTCCTGGAACGGGGAGACGTAGGGGTTCTCGTAATCGAGCGCCGTCACGAATCCGAGCGCGACCTGGCCATTGGCCTGGTGATACAGGAAGCCGCCGCCCCAGGTGTCGCTTTCCGAAAGCGGCCAGCCCTGCGTGTGGATGACCCGGCCCGGCACGTGCTTTTCCGGGTCGATGTCCCACAGTTCCTTGACGCCGAGGCCGTAGACCTGCGGCTGGCAGTTCGCTTCCAGGTCGAACTTCGCCTTCATCTGCTTCGTCAGGTTGCCGCGGGCACCTTCTGCAAACAGCGTGTACTTGGCCTGGATTTCCATGCCCGGCTGGAAATCGGGCTTGTGGCTGCCATCGGCGGCAACGCCCATGTCCTGGGTAATTACGCCGGTGACAGCACCATCTTCGCCGAACATCACCTCGGCAGCGGGGAAGCCCGGGAAAACCATCACGCCCAGCGCCTCTGCCTGCTCGCCCAGCCAGCGGGTGAGGTTGCCCAGCGATCCGGTATAGCAACCCTTGTTGCTCATCAGCGGGGGCATCATCGCGTGCGGCATGTTCGTCTTGCCGCCCTTGCTGAGCAGCCAGTGCCAGTTGTCGGTAACGGGGGTTTCCGCCATCGGACAATCCATGTCGCGCCAGTCCGGCAGCAACTCGTCAAGCGCCTTGGGGTCGACCACGGCACCGGAAAGGATATGCGCACCGATCTCGGAGCCCTTTTCCAGCACGATCACTTCGAGCTCTTCGTTGAGCTGCTTCAACCGTATCGCCGCGGACAGGCCAGCAACGCCGCCGCCAACGATTACCACGTCCGCGGGCATTGATTCCCGTTCAACCATCATTTCGCCTCGTTTTGCCTAACAAACATCGGATTTGGCTTGATCGCTGGCTAGCGGGCCGTCAAGACCAGCCTTGGTCCAATCATGGAAAATCGAAGCGAAATCCCTCTTGGCGATCAGTTCGCTGCTACCATCGACTGGTGGCGCGACGCAGGCGTGGATTACGAGTTCTCGGACGAGATCGTGCCGCTCCTTGCCGACGAGGAAGAGCCGCAGGAAACGCGGCCCGTCGCTGCACAGAAGGCGGAGACGCTGGAAGAGCCGCCCGAGCCGAAGCTGAAGGCCGCGGACCTGCCGCAGGATCTTGCCGGGTTTCGCGACTGGTGGGTTGGACCGGACAATCCCTTTGCCAACGGTCACACCGCGCGCGTGGCTCCCATCGGCAAGGAAGGCGCACCGATGATGGTGCTTACCACGATGCCGGAACCGGACGACCGCGACAGCCTGCTGGGCGGCGCGCAGGGGCGGCTGGTGACAAATGTTCTTCGGGCAATAGGTCTCGATCCGAACCTCGCCTACCTCGCCAGCGCGCTGCCCTGCCACACCACACTGCCCGACTGGACCCAGCTTGGCGCGGACGGTCTTGGTACCGCCCTCGGCCATCATGTTGCGCTGGCAAGGCCGCAGCGCATCCTGCTGCTGGGCAGCAAGTTGCCCACGCTGTTCGGCCACGATCCCGCTGCTCCGCCAGAGGAATTCGTGGCCATCGGCCAAACCGCCACCCTCGTATCCTTCGCCCCCGATCGTCTGCTCGACCATGGCCGCCAGCGTGCGCGGTTGTGGAAGCGGCTTTGTCAATGGACCGCCTCTGCATGAAGCTTACCACCGCTATCGCGATTGCGATATCCGTTGTCACCGCGACACCCGTGCTCGCCCAGCAGCAGGATTCGCGCACCTATTTTACCGCCCGCCTCTACGATCGGCCCGCTCCGCAGCAGCTCGATGCACAGGATCGCCAGTATTACGACAGCCTGTTCGGCGCGATAGAGGCCGGCAACTGGAGCCGTGTGGAGGAGCTGTTCCAGCAGCGCCCCAGCGGACTCCTGCACGATGTTGCACGCGCGGAATACTACCTCGCGGCCAACTCGCCGCGGGTCGAGGCCGACCAGATCGCACAGTGGCTGCAGACCGGCGCGGACCTGCCGCAGGCTCCGCAGCTGGTAAGGCTGGGCCAGACGCGCGGCCTCTCAGGTGATCCGGGCCTGCCCTATGCGCGCGATCTCGTGTCGCAGGGATCTGTGCCACGCCGCACGCGGCCTCGCTCGGTCAACGACGGAACGATGCCCGCCGATATCGAGGCCGCGATCCTTGAACGCATCACCAACGACGATCCGACCGGCGCGCGAATGCTGCTGGACGGGGTCGATTCCTCGCTCAGCGCCGAAGCCCGCGCCGAATGGCGCCAGCGCGTCGCCTGGAGCTATTTCATCGAGAACCGCGACGCGCAGGCTCTGGCCATGGCGCAGACCGTTTCCGAAGGACGCGGTGCCTGGGTGGCAGAGGGCGAATGGACGGAGGGGCTTGCCGCATGGCGTCTCAACGACTGCGAGACCGCGAGCGGCGCCTTCCAGCGTGCGGCACAGCAGGCGATCTCGCCGCCATTGCGCGCTGCCTCGCTGTTCTGGGCATCGCGCGCCGCATTGCGGTGTCGCCAGCCTGCCCTGAGTGAAGACCTGCTGAGCGATGCCGCCATCATGGACGAGACCCTTTATGGCATGCTCGCCGCAGAACAACTCGGGCGGCAATTGCCGGACCGGGTGGAAAACGCGGACTTCTCGCAGGAAGACTGGCGCGCGATCGGCGGCAACCCGAACACCCGCATCGCCGTGGCGCTGGCGGAAATCGGCCGCGATGTGCTCGGTAGCCAGGTGCTGTTGCACCAGGCCCGCATCGGTAACCCGCGCGACTATGCGGCCTATTCACGCCTCGCCCGCGATCTCGGTTTTCCGCAAACCCAGCTTTACATGTCGCTGAATGCGCCAACGGGCGGAGAGCCGGACCCGGCGTCCCGCTACCCGGCACCCAAGGCTGCACCGGCGAACGGCTGGCAGGTCGACCCCGCGCTCGCCTTTGCGCATATCCTCCAGGAAAGCGCCTTTCGCGCCAACGCCGTCAGCCCCGCCAATGCGCAGGGCCTGATGCAGATCACGCCGATCACCGTGCGCCAGCACGCGCCGACGCTGGGACTGAATGCAGGCTCTATCGACATCTTCGATCCCGCCACGAACCTCGCCTTCGGACAGCAGAACCTGATCATGTTGCGCGACAGCCCCGTAACGCGCGGGCGCATGCCGGTAATCATGGCCGCATACAACGCGGGGATGACCCCGATTACCCGTTGGGAGAGCGAGATCAACGACCAGGACGATCCGCTCCTCTACATGGAAGCCATCCCTTACTGGGAAACGCGCGAATACGTCTCCATCGTGATGCGGCACTACTGGATGTACGAGCGGCAGGCGACCGACACCTCGCCAAGCCGCATGGCGCTTGCCCAGAACGGCTGGCCGCTGTTCCCCGATGGCACGGCGCCAAGCAACGGAAGGGTCTATATGTCGGCGGGCGGAAACTGATGGCGATCGACGAGAGCGCCGCCTTCATCCCGATCAATATCGCTGTTCTTACCGTCTCCGACACCCGCGCACCGGACGAGGATACCTCCGGCGACATTCTTGCCGGACGGATCGAGAATGCAGGTCACACGCTGGCCGCGCGCGCGATCGAGAAGGACGATGCCGACGCCATCGTCACCCGGCTTGCCCAGTGGATCGCCGACCCGGGTATCGATGCCATCGTTTCCACAGGGGGCACGGGCCTGACAGGGCGCGACGTGACGCCGGAAGCGCTTGATCGCATCAAGGACAAGGACATTCCCGGTTTCGGCGAACTGTTCCGCTGGATCAGCTACAAGATCCTCGGCACGTCGACCATCCAGTCGCGTGCGATGGCCGTCCTGGCCGGTGGCACCTACATTTTCGCCCTTCCCGGCTCCAACGGGGCGGTGAAAGATGGCTGGGACGGAATTCTTGCCGAACAGCTGGATAGCCGCAACCGGCCGTGCAACTTCGTGGAACTGATGCCGCGCCTGCGGGAAAAATAGGTTCAGCCGGGCTGGTAGACAGCCATCTGCAGCCCTTCGGGATCGGCGAAATGAAAACGCCGCCCGCCGGGGAAGGCGAAGATATCCACGGTGATGGTGCCGCCCGCTGCCTTTACCGCAGCATGGGCAGCGCCGATATCCTCCACCCGCACGACTGGCAGCGCAGCCTTGCCCTGGTGCTCACCAGTGCCATTCAGCGCGAACTGGCAAGGGCCATGTTCGTGCGCAGCATAGTCGTCTCCATAACTTTTGAACTCCCAGCCAAAAGCATCTGAATAAAAGTTCTTTTGTCGTTCGACCGATGCTGCCGGTACTTCAACGTAGTCCAGTGTCCCCACCATCGCCTCCTTGCTTGCCTTGCGCGCAGTATGTTCTATATATGTTCCATGGGCAAGACCTCTGTTCCCCATCACGGCCGCGGGGCCCAATCGGCAGCAGTGCCGCAGCGCTTCGGCCTTGCCCAGCGCAGCGCCGATGGCGACTGGCGCGACGCGGTCACCGAACTCGACGGACCGGTTCCGAAACTGCGCACCACGGTGACGGAGGAAGAGCCGAAGTCCATCCTGTCGTTCAACCAGTCGCCCGATATCGCCTTCGACAGGTCGGTAAACGCCTACAGGGGATGCGAGCATGGCTGCATCTACTGCTTTGCGCGCCCCACCCACGCCTACCACGATCTCTCGCCGGGCCTCGATTTCGAGACGAAGCTGTTCGCCAAGCCCAATGCGGCCGATCTGCTGCGCAAGACGCTTGCCCGCCCCAAGTACCGGCCCAGGCCGATCGCGATGGGCACGAACACGGACCCCTACCAACCGATCGAGGGGCGCTATCGCATCACCCGGCAATTGCTGGAGGTCTGCCTCGAAACCCGCCATCCCGTCACCATCACCACGAAGTCCGACCGGGTGCTTCGCGATCTGGACCTGCTGGTGGAACTGGCCAGTCACCACCTCGTTGCCGTCTCGATTTCAGTGACGAGCCTAGACCCCGTCCTTTCCGGTAATCTCGAACCGCGCGCAGCTTCCCCGGCCAAGCGGCTTGCAGCGCTGGAAAAACTCGTCGCTGCAGGAATCCCCGCCCACTGTTCGATAGCGCCGGTGATTCCCGCGATCACCGATTCGTTTCTGGAAGAGATCGTCGCGCGGGCGGCGGCGGGCGGCGTTCAAAACTGTGGATGGATTCCCCTGCGCCTGCCGCACGAGGTCGCACCTCTCTTTCGGGAATGGCTCGACGTTCACTTCCCCGAGCGCGCGGGCAAGGTGATGGGCATCGTGCAATCGATCCGGGGCGGCCGGGACAACGATCCGGATTTCTTCACCCGCCTCCGGCCACGGGGCGTCTGGGCCGACCTCTTCCGTGCCCGGTTCCGCCTGGCCTGCAAGCGCGCGGGCGTCACCAACCCGCCTTTCGACCTCGATACCGTTGCATTTAGACCACCACAAAACGCTAGACAGCTACAATTGCTATGAAAGGGTTCGCAATTCCGTGAGTTTGCGGTAACAAGCCTGGCAGCTTTGTCGCGGTTGCGAGATAATCGTGGTTGCGGCGTTGCGCGTCCCATTCGCGTTCCTTGATATTGGGGGAATACCTGATGAAGAAGTTCACAGTCGGTCTACTGACGGCCACGGCGTTTATCGCCACGCCGGCAATGGCCGGAGATGACGAGTTTTATATTGGCCTGGGTTCGGGCATCGGCGAAGCCGAGACGACCGTCCTGAGCGGCGCCGACGTTGGCGATGATGTGCTCCTCGAAACCGAGATGGGTTGGGAAGCAGAAGGCGTGATCGGTTACGATGCCGGTCCGTTGCGTTTCGAAGTCGAGGGTTCCTACAAGGACTTCGACATCAAGACGATCGATACCACTGGCACCTTCGTTCCCGGCTTCACGACTCCCAACGGTTTCGTTCAAGAAAGCGGCTTTTTTGATCCTGCCAACGGTGAAATGACCACCTGGAGCGGCATGTTCAACGCGCTGCTCGACTTTGGCGGCAACGATGGCATCGGCTTCTCCGCCGGTGGCGGCGTTGGCATCACCAACGTCAGCTTCAACGACGTTACGGCCTTCGACACCAGCCCGGGCTTCCTCGACGACGATGATACCCACTTCGCCTGGCAGGCCGTCGCACAGCTTCGCGCTCCGGTGACCCGGAACATCGATGCGTCGATCAAGTACAAGTATCACCGCGTGCCCGGCCTCGAGTTCGACGATAACATTGATCGTCCGTTCTCGGGCAATGCCGAGACGCACACCCTGCTCGGCACGTTCCTGTTCAACTTCGGTGGCGCTGAGCCGGCTCCGCCGCCTCCTCCGCCCCCGCCGCCGCCTCCTCCGCCGCCTCCTCCGCCCCCGCCGCCCCCGCCGCCGCCTCCTCCGGCAGCTGCAGTGTGTGAGCAGGGCCCCTACATCGTGTTCTTCGATTGGGATGAGTCGACCATCACTCCGGAAGCGGCCACCGTGCTCAACTCCGCCATCACCGCTTACGGCGATTGTGGCACCGCAGCCATCATGCTGGCAGGTCACACCGATACCTCGGGTACCGCGACCTACAACATGGGCCTGGCAGAGCGTCGCAACGCTTCGGTCCGTCAGTACCTGACGGGTCGCGGCATCCCCGGCGGCCGCATCTCCAGCGAAGCCTTCGGCGAGAACGACCTGCGCGTTCCCACCGCCGACGGTGTGCGCGAGCTGCAGAACCGCCGCGTGGAAATCACTTACGGTCCGGGTTCGGGCATGTAAGTCCACGACGGACACAATAACGAAAAGGGCCGGGAGCAATCCCGGCCCTTTTTGTTTG